>NZ_BOLS01000007.1 GCF_016861785.1 Lacticaseibacillus mingshuiensis | reverse complement strand
GTTATCTTGCACCATGTGAAGCATGCTTGGGACACAGAAGAAGGGCAATTCATCACGTCCTTGAAAGAACGTGTTTCCTTGCCCTAATTCAAAAAAAGACCGCGATCACTCGCGGCAACCAATTGCATTGTTAGTTATCGTCTTCGTCTTTATCGATTGGCTCGTTTGACTCGTCATCATCGTCGTCATCATCCGAGTCATCATCGTCGTCATCATCGGCGCTGAAATCTGCGTCTGTGGTGTCGTCGTCTTCCTCATCGTCATCGACATCTGTATCGGCGAATTCGGCCAACTGTCCTTCGATTCCATCTGGCAACGCGTCATTTGTATCATCCGTGTCGTCGCTGTCATCGTCGTTGGCCGCGGCGTCATTGTAATCGTCGCTGTCGTCGTCAGAATCATCGTCATCATCGAAGTCGTCGTCGAGATCTTCGTCTTCCGGATCATCGTCGTTGTAGTCGATCACATCGTCGTCATCTGCAACGTCGGCCAAGAAGGCATTGACCTTCTTGCGCTTCTTGTGACGCGGTGCGTCTTCTTCGTCTTCTGGATGGTTGACCTCTTCATCAACGGATTCGTATGGGTACCACGAACGCAGCCCCCAGACATTATCGCCAAGTGAGATGAAGCCGCCATCATCGTTCAGGTCGGTATAAAATTGTGGCAAACGGCCGCGAACTTCTTCATCGCTTTTTCCCAGAAAACTCTGGATCTCGTTCACGATATCGACGAAAGGCATGGTGTCACCTTTCTCCTCGAGAATGGCGTGTGCCACCTCGATCATGGACAGTTCTGATTTGTTCGCATCGGCAAATACGTCAAGTTTCAACCGGTACACGCCCTTTCAACAGTCTATTCCAAATAATACGCGCTCAAGCATTAAAAAGCAACCGCATGCGGTAGTCGCCGACGTGCTGGTTCTGGGCAAATAGTTGGTACTCGATATAGATCTCACCGGCCAAAGGCGCCGTGGTCATTCGCACATCCAGGCGCGGCGTCACCGTCTCCACTGGAATCACCCCAAATGGCGTGCGGTATTGCGTGAGCACGCGGCGCTCATTGGCAAAATGCAACTTGAGCTCGATGTCATCGTTCGCACTGCCGCGGGACAATTGGACCTCCCCGTTGCCGCGCAACTTGAGGGTCACCGGATAATTGGTGCCGGCCTCTTTGTCTTCTTCGCGGTAGCGGATGTAGAGGGTATCATTGAGCTGGACGAGTGTGCCCGGTTCGTCGAAAACGTGGTGTTCGGTGTCCCCGTCTTGTGTCACAAATGTTTCTAGATGGATGCTGATCGGCACCCCATGCGTCATGTCCAAATCGCTCACCCTTTCTCTTCCTTATTATACCTTATTCGGTCAAGATGGCAGAAATTGCGACGCGCCTGTTTCTAGTTGAAAAATTCAAATGGAGGCACACGGGTGTGCTCCGGGGAGAAATGGCTGGAACGCTCCCAAGTGACTTTAAGCCCGCATAGATCGCGGTCTTAAAGTTCACTTTCGTTGTAAGCGGCACAGCCGCTGACAACGACGAGGGGGCTGAGCCATTTCTCCCCTCCGCACACCCTCACATCCAGCATTCAAATGTTTGTCAGGAAACTTGCTGCGCCGCAACTTCGGCGTATCTTGGACCAATGAAAAATGCATTTCGGATATGCAATCGTGATTCACGATGAACCACAAAATGTCTGACAACCACTCGCCCCAAATGTCGAAACGTGGTCGCAATTGCGTGTCTATATGATTGAGCAAGCAGTACACGCCACAAACTGCTGGTGCTCCAACCCACTGCACCCCGTTTCCAGCACACTGTAGGCGACGCCTCGGCCTATCTGAGACTGGCATTTCCGCTTTTCTCAAATCACGGCGCCACAATGACTAGACACAACACCCAGCTGGGGCAAACCTTTGCCCACAAACTTTATGGACGCATCAACTACTCAATAGTGGAAAACATGCGCAAGACGGTCAATTCAGTACTGGATTCAGGGTGGGCTCCGGCCAGAAATGGCTCGCTTCGCATGTCTTGGCGTAAGGCATAAATGCCTAACGCCAAGAGCAAGCCCCCTCGTCGGCGTTAGCGGCTCTGCCGCTTACGCCGAAAGTGAGCTTTATGACCGCGCACTTTGCGGGCATAAAGTCACTTGTCCGCTCTACTACGGTCGCCAGCCAATTTCTGACCGGAGCTCACCCGGGGCGTTTACACGATCGCACTCCCGATTATCCAGAGTTTTCCCCTATTGAACCCGGTTTATCAGGCAAAAGGTGGTGGCAGCGTGGGCTGCTTCCTCTATAATAGGAAGCGTAACGGAAAGGTGGGGCGACTGTGGAGATCGCTGGCCAAACAGTTGGGGTGCTGCGGCAGGACTTTGCGCCCGGGCAGGCTCAGCTGAGTTTTGCCCATACGAATGCATTGCTGATGCGGCCGCTGGCGTTGCCCGATGTGATCGCGCATTTTTGGACCGCGACTGATACCGTGATTCTGGGTCTACTGGATCAAAGGTTGCCGGGCATCGCACAGGCGCGCCAGGCGCTGGCGACGCAGGGTTATGACTCGTTTTTCCGCAACTCAGGTGGGCTTGGCGTCGTCGCAGATGCCGGCGTGCTGAATGTGTCGCTGTTCGTGCCTCCTGCCCAAGCGCCAACGATCACGGCCGGCTATCAGCTGATGGCCGACTGGATTCAAGAAGCGCTGCCCGAATGCGCCGTTGAAATCGGGGAGGTGCCGCATTCCTATTGCCCCGGGAGTTTTGACCTCAGCATCGCCGGCCGCAAATTCGCCGGGCTGGCCCAGCGCCGCAATAGCCGCGGGGTGGCCGTGATGGCGTATCTCAGCGTCGTCGGCGACCAACTGCACCGCGGCCAGGTGATGCACGATTTTTACCTAAACGGAAGTGGGACGCCGCCGACTTATCCGGAGGTGCAGCCCGCCACCATGACGACATTGGCCGATGAACTGACGGTGCCGCTAACGACGACCGAACTGATTGCCCGGCTGGTGGCGGTGTTGAAAAAGGATGGCGCCCGCATCGACGCCAGTTTGCCGAATCGATTGCACGACCCGGCCTACCAAGAAGCACTAGCCAAAGCGGCGACACAACTCGCCGCGCTCAATGAATAAAGGAGAGAACTCATGGCACTTGAATTATTACCGCGCGAAAAGGTGTTTCGCGACCCGGTTCATAATTATATCCACGTGCGTTATCGCGTGATTCTCGATCTGATCGACACGCCGGAATTTCAGCGGCTGCGGCGCATCAAGCAGTTGGGCGTGGCAAGTTTTGTTTTCCAAGGCGCCGAGCACACCCGCTTCACGCACAGTCTGGGGGTCTATGAGATCACCCGGGAGATCTGTGACAATTTCGCCATCAATTACCCGAGCCAAACGCCGGGCGATGGCTTGTGGGATGACAGTGAGCGGCTCGTCGCGGAATGTGCGGCCCTGCTCCACGACATCGGGCACGGCCCGTATTCCCATACGTTCGAGCACATTTTTGACACGGACCACGAGGCGATCACCCGCCGCATCATCACGGATCCGTCGACCAACATCAACCGCATTTTGCGGAACGTCGACGAGACCCTGCCGGAAAAAGTGGCCAGCGTGATCGACCATACCTACCCCAATCCCCAGGTCGTGCAAATGATTTCCAGTCAGATCGATGCGGACCGGATGGATTACCTGTTGCGCGACGCCTATCACACCGGGACCAATTATGGCCTGTTCGACCTGACCCGGATTCTGCGCGTGATGCGGCCTTACAAAGATGGCATCGCGTTTGACGCCAATGGCATGCACGCGGTGGAAGATTATATCGTGTCGCGATTCCAGATGTATCAACAGATCTATTTTCATCCGGTCAACCGCGGGATGGAAGTCGTCCTGATGCGTCTACTTGAGCGGGCGAAAAAATTGTATGAGGCTGGCCGCTTCGACAGCGCGTACAATCCGCGGCTGTTGATTCCGTTTTTCGAGCATGAATTCGATCTGGCGGATTACCTCAAGTTGGACGATGGCGTGCTCAACACCTACTTCACGTACTGGCTGGATTAT
This sequence comes from Lacticaseibacillus mingshuiensis, assembly GCF_016861785.1. GTDB lineage: Bacteria > Bacillota > Bacilli > Lactobacillales > Lactobacillaceae > Lacticaseibacillus > Lacticaseibacillus mingshuiensis. The sequence continues at coordinate 137,912 of NZ_BOLS01000007.1, read as the reverse complement.
CCCGATGGGATCCTCGCCGATTTCGCCGGCCGTTTTTTGAACCGCCGGCCACTTAAATCCGTCAGTTTCACCGATGACACGGCCAAGCTCGTGCCAATTTTGCGGGAGCTGGTCGATCAAGCCGGCTTTGACCCGGATTATTACACGGCGGAAAATGACAGTTTTGATCTGCCCTATGATCAATATGATCCATCCAGCGCCAATCCCAAGACACAGATCGAGATCATGCAAGATGATGGCACGCTGGAAGAACTCTCCACATTATCGCCACTGGTCGCGGCCATCAGCGGCAAGCAGACCGGCGACAAGCGACTCTATTTTCCAAAGGTGATGTTGTCGACGCATGAGTTTGACTTGTTCGCCGGCACGTACCGGGCATTTCAACGCTACGTCCTCAACGACAGCCTGATCGATCCGGGACCGGCGGAAAGTGACTGAGGGGGCGTGGGCCCTGTCCTATGCCGCTGACCACAAAAATAGAGCTGAGGAATCACCTCAGCCCTGAACGCCGCGCTGCCTCACCATCCCGCGGGCCTACGCATCCTTTTCCAGTTGAGCTTCGGCCCGCATGGTGAGGTCATCTAGTCGACTCGTGCACTCGGGGACAAGGAACGTCCCCAAGCGCCCAAGCCGAACTAGCTGCCTCACCATCCCGCGGGCCTACGCATCCTTTTCCAGTTGGGTTCCGGTGCGCATGGTCGAGACATCTAGGTACGCCCATCACTCGATGGCTAAAAGCGCCATCAAGCGCTGGACTAGCCTAGCTGCTCGGCCATAAACGCGCACCTCCACACCCTTACCTCACTGTGCGTTCTTTCCTGCCAGCCACTGGGCGACGCCGTAGCGGTGGGTTGGGCGCTTAAGTTCGGCGGCCGCGCTGGTCAGCGGCATCAACATCAAGGTGTTGAAGTCCTCCAGCGGCGACTGGACGATCTGAATATTGGAACAGGCATAAAAAGTCGCTGGATGATAATACGCCGTTTCGCGATGATGGGAATAAAAATATTCCGTGGCACGGCCCAGCCGCTGTCCGATATCGACTTTAATGCCGAATTCTTCCATCAGCTCACGGGCCAAGGTCTCCTCATCCGACTCGCCGGCTTCGACCTCGCCGCCCGGCAAAAACAGGGCATGGTTCGGCGCGCCGAGCACCAACAGCCGCTTACCACTTTGATCCGGAATCACCCCATACACCCCGACTCGCAATTTATAATCGAGTTGGGGGTCGTGTTTGCCAAAGACTGGATCGGTCATATTGTCCCTCCTGTCGCGGCCGCAGCCACTATTTACTGTCAGTATACCGATTTGTTTTACCAGAAGGAAGTGAGAAAGTGTCTCCGATCACCTGGGGCCTGCTTGCCCTGTTTAGCGTTTTCAGTTTACTGTTCGGGTTCAGTTTTGGCCTCGAGCCCCGCCGTTTGCTCAATGGCTGGCTATTTACCGGCTGGCTATTGGCGCTTCTGGCGCTGGCCGCCGATGTGATTCTTGAATCCGGCAACATGCTTCTCATCGCCGTCACCGGCACGCTGTTCGTCATTTTCGTCCTCGTGATCAGCGTCATCTTCGCACTTCACTTGGTGTGGCTGCTGTGGAACGCGTTTGTCGTGTGGCGGCGCGAGGGGCACAGCCTGGGCAACATGTTGACGCTCCTGCTGGCCGCGGGACTGTTGCTCCTGGAACTTGGCGCGACGATTGGCCGCCAGTATTTGCCCGATCCGCTGTACAACGCGCTTGGCTTTTTCTTCGTGTTCACGATCGCGTATGAGCTCCTGTCGCTGTACAATTTTTTGACGGTGCTGGTCCTTTACAACCTCGTGCGCCCGCGCCATAACAAGGATTACCTGATCGTGCTGGGCGCCGGCTTGCTCAACGGCGACCAGGTCTCCCCCCTGCTGGCGGCCCGCATCAACGTTGGCATCCGCTTTTTCAACAAGCAGGTCAAGCGTGGAAAAAAACGGCCCAAGTTGCTATTTTCCGGCGGTCAAGGCGCCGATGAAAAATTGCCTGAGGGACTGGCCATGCAGCGCTATGCGATAAAGCAAGGCGTTGCCCCTGAGGACACGCTGGTCGAGGACCGCTCGACGACGACCCTTGAAAACATGCGCGACTCCGCGGCAGTGATCGCGCAGGAGAACGACGGCGCCCCGTACAAGGCCGCGTTTTTCACAAATAATTACCACCTGTTTCGCGCCGGCCTCTACGCCAAGGAAGCCGGATTGAGGGCAAACGGCGTCGGCGCCGAAACATCCTTTTATTTCCTGCCCAATGCCGTGATCCGCGAATACCTGGCGCTTGTGATGATGCACAAGCGCAGCCACCTTGTGATCTTAGGCTTGATCACCTTGGGCGCCATCCTCACCTTCATCGGCGGCGCACTGTAACCTAACGACAATAGAGCCGCCATTTCGCATTGCGATCACGCGAAATGGCGGCTCTATTTGATTCACTTATTCTTGCCTCGTTGATGCCAGAACGAATACTTGCTGTGCAAAAGCGCCTTGGCCACCGCCCGATACTCCTGGCGCGGCACATTTTTCGGCGGCCGCCCGCCGAATTCCTGGGCCTCATACACCGTCGTCAACCGGGCCAGCGCCGAGCCGCTTTCCAGGCGGGCGTCCACCCGCGCGGCATAGGCCTGCAAACTCTGGTCGATCGACCGCCGCATCACTTGCCGCATGGTGCCGAGCAGCCAGCGATACCGCCCGGCAAAATTGCGCGTGGTCAGCCCGCGGCCCAAAACCAATAGCAGCAGTGCCGGTAATTTCGGCAGTCCCAGCAACAACCCGAGCACAAGCACGATGGCCAGCGCGATCAGCCAGCCGCCATTCAGCCGACGGGTCGATTGGGTGCGCGCCGTGGCCGTCGAGCTACTAGTCGCCGAAGACGAAGCAGAACTGCTGGACGAGGTGCTGGTACTGCTACTGCTGGAGGTGCTCGCCGCCGCGCTGCTGGATGAGCTAGCGGCGTCATCCGCGGTGGCTTGCGGTTCAGCGGCGTTGTAAAAGCCCGGCGTCGGCTCAAATGGCAACCAGCCGTAATCGCCGAAATACACCTCCGGCCAGGAATGCGCGTTGGCGTTGGTGACCGTGTAGATGCTTTGGCCATTGTCTGCCGTGCCGGTCACACTGCCGGCATTGAAGCCCTTCGCCCAGCGCGCCGGAATGCCTAGCGTCCGCAGCATGATCACCATCGCCGTGGAAAAATTATCGCAGTAGCCGATTCGCGAGGTGAACAGAAAATAATCCACATAATCGCGGCCCTTTGGCGTATTTGGGGTATCCACTTTGGAATAGACGAACTGCGGGTCCATCGAGAGAAAATCTTCGACGGCCTTCACCTTGGCGTACTGCGTGGTCGCGCTTTTGGTCACCTTTTTCGCCAGCGTCCGCACCCGCTTGGGAACGGTGCTTGGCACAGCCAGCTCATCGCTGAAGCCGATCGTTTCCACATCGCCGACCGCCTCGAGTCCCGCGACCGTCACCGGTTTGGCGCGTTGGGTCATTTCCATCCGGGACACCCCACTGTTGAGCAAGCGCTCGCTGTCATTATCAAAATACAGATCACGCCAGGACCCCGGCTCCGAATCCGTGATGGTCAGCTGGCCATAAGGAAGCGGCGTGTACTCATGCCCGGTCTCGGCTGTGATGATCACGCTGGTCCCGTGCGTTGGATACGTCAATTCGGCCGCCTCATCTTCCACCACCAGCCCCGTGGCGTTGCGCCCAAGCGTCCGGCCGTAAGCCCCGCGATTCCAGCGCAGTCGCCGATTGTTCCAGCCGCGGCCTGTGTAATCGGTCTTGACCTCGACGCGCATGTAATTGGCGTCGTCTTCCTGGACCTCCAGCACCTTGGTCGTGTCGTCGTATACCGGCCCGCCCAGCGTCTCATCGTTTTCGGTGAAACCGGTGCGCGCCCCGCGTTGGGCATACGCATTCAATTTTTCAAAAAAGCCGGCGTCGTTGAGGCGATTGCGGACTTCGACCGTCGCGTTGGTGAGGCGGTCATTGAGCGTCCCGGCCAAAAGTGGGAGGCCGCCCGCCACGACTGCGGCGAGCACCAAGGCCACGATGCGTCCGTTGCGGCTGGCCAGGGTGCCGTGCTGCCAAAGCGTCATCAAGAGCACCGCCACCAGCAGCTGCACATAGGCCGCGCGCTGATCCGTCCCGCCGAAGATGGTGACTGCGGTGAGATAGGCAAAAACGGCCAGCGCCGCGATCAGATATTGGCGCCAAACGATCGTGAGCAGGCCCAGCGCGATCGTCAGCAGTAAGACCCACGACACACTGAGGACCGTGGGCATGTCGATACCGCCCGTGGTGAAAAACGAATACCCGGTGGACCACAGGACCGAGGCATACCGCTGCGCCCAGCCCAGCGTCAATCCGCGATCCAGCGGCACCAGGCGCCACAGCCCAATGATCGTGCTGGCCGCGCCGATCAGCACAGGCACTGGCCATCGTTTCGGGCGCAAACTCGCCCACACGATCATCGCCAAATCGATCGCGCCCACCACGTAAAGCACACGCGGCTGGGTGACCGCGTTGATCTCCAGATACGGACCCAGGAAGATCAGGAGGAGCCAGCCGGTAAAGACGGCCGCCAGCCATTTCGTCAGCGCCTTTTCATGCCGCATCGCCGCCACCTCCTTCCACGATCGTCGCCCAACTTCCAGCGGAAATGGTGGCCTGCACGCGCCGGTTTTCCCCGCGCGAAAGCTGAACCAGAATCACCGGCCGTTTTTCGGCGATCGCCCCGAGGCTTGCAACGGTCATCTCCGGACTGGCAAAAATGATGAGGCCTTGTTGCGGCAAGGTGGCCAACTGCCCGACATCGGCGCGGGCCACAGGGGTCAGCGTCGCCAAAGCCGCTCCGGTTGGCACAGGATGAATCGTCTCATCCACCACGGCCGCATTTTGCCAAAGGTCGCCTCGGGTCGACAACGTCACAAAGACCCCCAACAGATTTTCAAACAGTGGCGCGTCCTCGGCTAAAAGCACGCCTTGCCAATGCGGCCGCTCTTCCGGCTCATCCAGGCGCACGATCATTTCGTCGCGCTTGGCCGTCGCCTTCCAGTCGATCGCATTGACCGGATCCCCTGGCACATATTCGCGAAACGCGCGCAGGTCAAAACTCGGCGCATCCCCGCTCGGCGCATTCTGATTGAGCAGGCGCGTCAACACCCCATGCACGGCGCTACTCAGGGCCAGCTCCCGCCGCGGCCCGACCACCAGCGGCTCACGCAATTTCAGCCCGCGCTGTTTTTCTGTCCAGCCAAATGGATCGCCGCACACCACGCGAAGCGGCAACGTTTCATAGCGGCCGCGCGCGAGTGGTTTTGGCAAGGTCGCCTGAATCGGCCGGCCGACATATGCTTGGCGCGCCAAAGTCTGTTTTCCCTGCCGCAGCGCCAGCAATGGGAAAAAGCCGGGGCCGGAGAGGGTCAATTGCGGTCCCGTCGCGTCATCGGCGGCAGTCGTTTCATCGCCATTTGCGCGCAGCGTGCCCAGCGGCCACACCAAACTCAGCGCCAGGATCAACGCGACCACCAACGCGGCATCTGTGACCAGCCAACTGGTCGCGGAATTGAAAATAATGCCAAAACTTGCGATCAGCGCCAAAATGATCAGCGCGGCGCCATTTTTCAGCCAGCTGCGCAGATGCATGGCGTCACCCCCTGGTCGGTGCGGGAATCTGGCGCATCAGATCGCCGAGCACTACTTCCGCCCGGCTCCGCACGCCGGGATGCAGCAGGACGCGATGGCAATAGACCAGCGGCACCAGACGCTGGATATCGTCGACCGTCACATAATCGCGTCCTTCCGTCAAAGCCAACGCGCGGCTGGCACTTTCAAGCGCGAGCACCCCACGCGGCGAAACGCCCAGCCGCATCCGCTCATCCGTGCGCGTGGCCGTGGCGATCTGAAGCATGTACCGAAGTAGGCTCTCACTGATCGTCACCTGCTTCACCGCCTCCTTGAGCGCGGCCACATCCGCGATCGACAAAAGCGGCTCCAGCGCGTTGACTCGCGCCTGCGTATCAGGCCGATTCAGCAGTGACAGCTCCGCATCGAAGGTCGGATACCCGATCATCAGCCGCATTAAAAAGCGATCCAGCTGGGCCTCTGGAAGTGGATAGGTGCCTTCAAAGTCGTTGGGATTTTGCGTCGCCATGACAAAAAAGTCGGCGGATAACTCATGCGTGCGCCCATCCAGCGTCACCCGCCGCTCGCCCATCGCCTCAAGCAGCGCCGCTTGCGTCCGCGGCGTGGCGCGATTGATCTCATCCGCCAGCAAAAAGGTGGTGAACACCGGCCCGGGCTGAAACTCGAATTTTTCCGTGCCCCGATTGAAAATGGAGACGCCCACAATGTCACTCGGCAAAAGGTCCGGCGTGAACTGGATCCGCTGAAAAGGACTGGCCAGCGTTTTCGCCAAGGCCCGCGCCAACGTCGTCTTACCAACGCCTGGCATGTCCTCAAACAAAATATGCCCACCAGCGAGCATTCCCGCCAAAGTCAGCTGAATCACCTCACGCTTGCCCACGATCACGGTCTCGATCTGATCCAAAACGGCATCGATCTGCCGCTTAGCTGCCACACTGTCCATAAGCGCACCTCCAAGTGTCTCTGCCTTTATTTTCATAGAAGCAACACAAGAATGCAAGCGATTGCAATTTTTATATAGGGTGCGGAGGCCCGCGGGATGGTGGGGCAGCTAGTTCGGCCTGGGCGGTTGATGGCGCACTTGGCCATCAGGCGACCGGGACGACTAGATGACCCCACCATGCGGGCCGGAGCCCAACTGAAAAAAGGGTGCGGAGGCCCGCGGGATGGTCGAGTAGCTAGTTTGGCTCGGGTGCTTGGCGGCGCACTTCGCCACCGAGTGCACGAGACAACTAGATACCTCGACCATGCGGGCCGGAGCCCAACTGAGGGTGCGGAGCAGAGCGCTTAGGGGTGGGCAGCTAACTTGGCTCGGGTGCTTGATGGCGCATTTGGCCATCGAGCACCCGAGACAGTTAGATGTCCCACCCCTGCTCGGCGAAGCCTGACTAGGGTGCGGAGCGCGGCGTTCAGGTCTGAGCAGCTAACAGGGTCTGGTGCTTGGGGCCGCTTTTAGCCCCGAGTGCCGGACCCAGTTAGATGCCTCAGACCTGCCGCGCGGAGCCCAACTGAAAAAAGGGTGCGCAGGCCCGCGGGATGGTGGGAAATCGCGGCAAGACAAAAAAGGCCGGCCAGAAATTTCTTCCCGGTCGGCCATCTCATCAATCAAGAGCCAGTTTTTTATAAAGTGTGCCTCGCTTCACTCTTCAGCCAAAAACCCATGCTCCAGCACATCAAGATACTTCAGAACATCGTCCACCAGCCATTCAAGCTCTCCCACTTTGGCATTGGGATGCGCGTCCAGAAACGGCCGCGCCTTGACCTCGATCAGATTGGTGATCATGGAAAAGAGTTCGCGCACCGTCTGCTCGGAAACATCCGGCCGCATTCTCATTCGCGCCAAGACAGGGGTCATCAGATCCGTCTGGGCAAATGTCATCTCCGATTCAAATAACTTGTGCACCCGTGCGGCCAGGTCTGCGGGCATGCGTTCGCCGCCCCACAAATTCATCCCAAGCGCGAACTCATCCTTAAAATCGACCTGCATCTTGATCTTGTACTCCAGCGCCCGCCGAATCATCGCCTTCAGATCTGGGGCGTCGCGCCAAACACTGAAGTCTGCCGCCGCGTTGAGTCGGGTGAAGACCAATTCCGCCACATGCACGTAGAGATTAGCCTTGCTGCCGAAATAATGGAAGATCAGGCCCTTGGAGACCTGCGCCTCGCGCGCGATCACATCCGTTTTTGCCTGGTGAAAGCCCTGCGTCGCAAACTCGTGCAGGGCCGCCGCCTCAATGCGCACCACTTTTTCCGGGTCGCGCGGGGTCTCAGTCGTTTCTGTCATCGGTCGCTCCTAGTTCATCGTCAGGTCGCGCCGCCGGTATGCGAGATACCCCAGCACGAACAGCACGCAGGCCAGCGCCGTCATCCAGCCGACTGGCGCCCACTGAATCGCCTTGACCGGCACCTCATTGACCCAGCCATACGGGGTCAGGCGGGTCGCCCAGGTTGGAAAATCGAGCAGTGGGCCAAGATACAAGGAGATCACACCGTAAATTGGCAGGATCCACACCAGTGACTGAAGCCGGGGCAAAAGGCCAACCAAAAGCGCCCCAATGCCGCAGACCACCAGCAAGGCCGGCCAAAAGCCGACAAAGCCGCGCAGATAGCGGGCCGCCGAAATGGTCACCGTTGCGGAACTGGCGCCGGCAACAACCATGCCCACCAGCGCGAGCAAGAAGCTGAGCGAGCCGACGACCAAGCCGTGGCCAGCAAAACTGGCAAACAGGCGCAGCCGGGAGATTGGGGCGGCATGTTGCAATTCCAGGTACCCTTTTTTCTCATCATTGTTCAGACGCAAAATGGTCAGAAGCGCCGGAATCGTGGCGACCACTACAAAAATGATCGCCAGCTTGTTCGCCATCGCGAGAATGATCGCCTTGTTCGCCGCATCCGTGCCTGCACCGCCCAGCAACTTCGACAAGGTCGGATTGGCCTTCGCCAGATCGCCGACCGTGCCGAAGATCGAGCCATACGAGACGCCCAAGAGAAACATCCCGATCAGCCAGATCCAGGTGCTGGTGCGCTCAAGCCGGGCCAGCAAACTCAGCGGCCCCTGCAAAAAGCGGCTTGCGCGCGCCCGGCCAGCCCGCGGCGTGATCAGCCCGGCGCCGATATCGCGCGAGGCAGCCAGCGCAATGGTGACAGCCAGCACGATCACACTCATCCCCAGCATCAGCGCCAGCGGAGTCCATACATTATTCGTGTAGAGTTCCATCTTCTCGATCCAACCGAAGATCGTCCACCAAGTCAGATCAGGATCTTGAATATCAGCGCCCATCCGCGCCACAAACAGAATCCCCAGCCAGCTGTAGCTGAGAATGGTGGCACTGCGGGCATTGCTGACAACCTGCGAAAATAGCAAGGCGAAGGTCCCGAACATGAAGCCAAATGCGGCAAGGCCAAGGCCAAACAACCAGTTGCCAGCCGCATCGGCTCCGGGCATATTCGCCGCCTGAAGCCCCAGCGCCTCGATCACCCCAGCCGCAACATTGATGATCGCCAGCTCCGCGATCGCGGCCAAAAGCGGACTCTGCCGCCCGACCGCATGCGCGAGCAGCAGCTCACTCGTGCCCGTATCTTCTTGCGCCCGCGTCGCATGCACCGCAAAATAAAGATTCATCATCGCGGCAAACAGGCCCATGAAGACCATCATCTCACTGCCATAGATCATGGCGGTGGTGTATGGCTTGGTCGCGGTAAACGGCCCCAGCAGAGACACCATCGCCGGCGTGCGAAGGGTCTCGGCGATCGTGTTCATCGCCTTTTGTGTCCCATAGATCCCGCCAAATTTCGCGGCGGCCACCGCCATCAAGCCAGCGAGGCCAAGAATCCACAGCACAATTTTTAACCAGTCGTGGCGCAGGTTCAGCTTCGTCAGCGCCAATGTGTTTTGCGCCTTACTGCTGTTCATGGCCATCGCCCTCCTGATTGTAATACCGCAGGAACAGGTCCTCCAGCGTCGGCGGGGTGCTCTGCAGCTGGGTGATACCAAGTGGCGTCAGCGCGGTCATCACCGCCCCGAGCTGATCAGCATCGACCGAGAATGTGGCCTGCGTGGCGGATTTGGCCGTGAACTGATGGACGGCCGGCAACTGCTTGATCGCAGACAGATCCTGGGTGGTCGCGACATGAACCGTGCTGCGGCTCAACTGCTGCATCGCCTGGAGGCTGCCGATCTCGATGATCTCCCCTTGGCGAATGATGGCGATGCGGTCACACATCCGCTCGACTTCGCTGAGAATGTGCGACGACAACAGCACACTTTTCCCCGCAGCCTTCAGCGCCAGCACTTCTTCCTGGAAAACTTCCTCCATCAATGGATCCAGCCCACTGGTCGGCTCATCGAAGATGTAAAGCTCAGCATCACTGGAAAAAGCAGCGATCAACGCCACCTTTTGCCGGTTCCCCTTGGAATACGTGCGGGCCTTCTTCGTCGGATCGAGGTCGAATTTCTTGATCAGCGCATCCGTTTTTTCAGAATGCGCCTCGCCATTGAGCCGCAAGAGAAAATCGATCACCTCGCCGCCGGTCAGATTCGGCCACAGATAAACATCCCCCGGCACATAAGCGATGCGCTTGTGAATGCCGACCGCCTCCGCCCAGGCGTCCTCGCCAAAAATCGTCGCCGTACCGGCAGTCGGCTTCAAAATGCCCAACAGCGTGCGAATCGTCGTCGACTTCCCAGCACCGTTCGGGCCAATGAACCCAAACACCTCGCCTTGATGAATGCTAAAGGAAATATTCTTCAGCGCCTCAAACTTCCCAAACTTCTTCTGCAGATGATCAATGGTCAATACGTCAGCCATCATCCTCGCCTCCAACTTCAATTGATGACAATAGTGTGCAACCGTTTGACTGCCGGGTCAATAACTATCGAGTCAACAAACGGCCCGCAAAAAAGCCCGCCGCTGAGCCGTTTTGACTCGCCAAACTTTTCCAGTCAATCGTATCACGCTGAAACACCGGGGCGCCATTGAGGAGATTGGGGCGGACAGGAACGCTGAGAGGCGGATCGGAAGAAGGCGTATCCCATCAAAGTAATGTAAGAAGACTTAACAGTTAGGCTATTGTTTATCGGGTGTCTGCGACAACGCAAAATAGTGGACACTTTTTCACGGCGATAACCCTGGCATGAAAAGCGTTTTGCACGGAAAACATACCATCAGATGAACAATAGAACCTCAAACAGAGGGTGGGCTCCGGCCAGAACCCACCCGGGCGCTTAAACCTATCCAGCCCTCGAACATGTTTTCCATGCCCAGCGCTGTGGCGGTTTAGTATAATGGAAGAAAAAGGGGGAAACCATTTTGCTTAACGAATTCAAAGCCTTCATCACCCGCGGCAACGTCCTCGACATGGCAGTCGGCGTCATCATTGGCGGTGCCTTCACCGCGCTGGTCGGCTCGCTGACCAAGAACCTGATCAACCCGATTCTCTCCATGTTCACCAGCGCCTCGAATCTGGCGAACTTGAGCTTCACCGTGCTCGGCGCGAAATTTACATACGGGGCCTTCATCAACGATATTATCAATTTCCTGATCATCGCCTTCATCGTGTTCCTGATCGTGAAAGCTGCCAACCGCGTCATGCCGAAAAAAGAGGCTGCACCGGCTGGCCCGACCCAGGAAGAATTGCTCGCAGAGATTCGCGACCTGTTGGCAAAACAAGACGCGACCAAATAACTGACCAAATATTCCCAACTGCATAAAAAAGACGGTGCCCCCTGATCAGGAGACACCGTCTTTTTTTTAGACCGGGAAAACAATTGTTATTGGCCGGCCAAAGAAAAACTATTTTTCAACCGCCTGGAGCTTCTGGTTGTCATCGAGCTGTGAAACACCCATCTTGTGGAGACGCTGAAGCAGCTGCATGCTCAGCCACAGCAACACGAGGGAGACAACCGCAACCATGATCAGGAAGCCGACCGCGCCGGTGACTGTCCCGCTTGCGATGCCGCCGGTGATCGCCTGGCGGAAGCCGAGGATCGAATAGCTCATCGGCAGGAACGGATGGATCACGTTGTAGAAGTGGTTCGTGATCTCAAGTGGGAACGTCCCACCGGCACCGCCGAGCTGCAGCATCAACAGGACCATCGCAATGAAGCGGCCCGGATTGTCCAAGAGCATCGATAAGAACATGACCAGATACATCGACGCGAGGCTGAACAGAATCGCGAACAGATAGAACAGCCCGACATGATCCACATTGAGGCCGCCGACCATGATCAGCGTGGCTTCAACGACTGCCATCCCCACGGCCACGATGCCGCCAACAGCGATCTTCGAGAAGAACCAGCCAGTCGCCTTGCCGTCTTTACGCGACACTTTGCGAATCGGATAGGCAAAATTGAAGACCAGTGCGCCCACATACAGCGCCAGGGACAAAACATAAGGCGCCAGCGCATGGCCATAGTTGGCCACATAGCTGTAATGCTTTTGCTTCGTCACCGTCGGATCGGCAAACATGTTCGCCGTTTTGCTGGTCAACTTGACGCCGTTGATGGTTTTCGCGCCATCGCCAAGCTTGGTCGCCAATTCCTTCGATCCAGAAGCCAGCTGGCTGGTGCCGGCGTTCAACTGCTTGTTTTTCGCCGTCAACTGCTTGGCGCCGCTATCAAGCTGGCCGACCCCGGACAAAAGCGCCGGAATCTTGCCGTTCAACGTGGTCAGACCTGTTGTGAGCTGCTGAGACCCATCGGCCAACTTGGTCAGGCCTGCTGTCAGGGTCGGCATCTTGGCACCGACCTGACCGAGACCATCCCCGATCTGGTTGGCGCCACTGGTCAATTCGGCGGACTTGGCGGTCAGCACTTGGCCCCCTGCCGCGAGTTGACCTAAGCCATTGACCAACGCTGGCACCTTGCTGCCCATGGCATTAACGCCACTGGCCAGTTGCTGGCTCCCGCTGCGCAGGGACGCAGAGGAGGCGGCAAGCTGTGAGCCGCCTGCCCGCAGCGCGCTGCTGTTGGCGGCGAGCTGCTGCAAGCCGGCGTTGGCCTGGCTGATGCCGGCGCCGAACGCGGTGTAGCCGGTGGCCAACGTCGCCAGTCCGGTATCAAGGGACGAGGCGCCGGTGGTCAGTTGCTTGCTATTGCCGTCTAATTCGGCGGCCCCGGCTTGCGCGTCATCGATGCCGGCGATCAACGTCGGCGCCTGGTCGGCCAAAGTATCAAGGCCAGCACTCAGCTGACTGCTCCCGCTGGTCAGCCCGGCGATCATCAAGCCAGAGGTCATCTGGTACGTGGAAAGCGCGCTGTAATCTTTTTTGACCGAGGCGAGCTGCGCCAAAATTGCGTCAACGTCATCACCGATCGACGGGTTACTTTCCTTCAAAGCCGTCAGCGCATCCGCCGTTGCCTGATAGTCGCTGGTCAAAGAGGCGGCGCCTGTTTTCGCGTTGGCGTTGGCCTCTTTCAGACTGCCCGCGACCTTGCCCAGCGTCTGCGCCCCACTTTGGAGCTTCGAAACGCCGGCCGGCAACGCAGCGGCTTGTTCTTTCATCTGGGTGAGCCCCTTGTTCAAGGACGCCACGCCACCAGTGTAGGCCGTCAACCCGCTATCCAAGGTTTTCGCCCCGGCCGCCGCGCTCTTGATGCCTGAAGCGATGGTCGTGTTGTTTTTCGCCAGCTTGCTGACCCCGGCGGCCACCTGATCCGTGCCGGCGGTGTACGTCGCCACGTTATCGGTCAGGCTGTCGGTGCCCTTGGTGTACTTGGTCACACCGTTGTTCAGGGTCGTGGCCCCTGCGACCAGTTGCTTGACGCCGCTGGACAGTGGACCAACTGCCTTGTTGACGGTGGTCAGACCATTGACGACCTTGTTGGTGCCGGCCGTGTATTCGGTCACGCCGCTCGCCAACGTCTGGCCGCCATTGACCAGCTTCGTGATATCCGGCAACATCGGCGTGATCTGGGCGTTCGCGGAATTGATGCCATTCGTCAGCGTCTGACTGCCATCCGCCAATTTTTTCACCCCGCTTTGCAGGGGACTGGTGGAAACTTGCAGCTCCTCGATGCCATCCTTGACCTTGGTGACGCCCAGCGTGTACTGCTTGACGCCATCGCTCAGCGTGGTGGTGCCATCATTGAGCTTGCTGGCACCCTTGGCCGCGGTGATCATTCCCTTACCCGCGGTCTCGATCGACTTGAAGACTTGGGTAGAAAATGCATCCGTGATCTGCGTCCGGATCTGCTTATCCAGCGCCGTGACCCCGATGCCCGAGATCACCTGGCTCAAATAGTTCAGCGAGTCGTTGGTCTCATATTTCAGCTGCATCTTTTTCGGATTCGCATCCATTGCCGTGGCCACATTCGCCGAGGCATTGGCCGGAATCGTGACGACCGTGTAATACTTGTTGTCCTTGAGTCCCTTCGCCGCGGTCTTCGCACTGACAAAATGCCAGCCCAGCTGATGATTTTTCTTCAGCTCCTTGACCGTGTCGGCCCCGACGTTGATCGTGTTCCCTTGCAGCTCCGCCGGGACATCGCGATTGACCACGGCGACCGGCAGATCCTTGGTATCGCCATAAGGATCCCACACCGACTTCAGGAAAAAGATCGAGTAGAGGAATGGAATGAACATGATGACCATGACCGAGATCATGATCAACTTATTGTGGCGGATAAACTTGAATTCGTCTTTGATCATATAAAAGCCCCTTTAATCTGTGATGACATCGCCGAGGTAAAGCCCCAGCATCTGATGAAAATTCTTCCGGCGCGCAGGCGCAGGCGATGGGATCAACCCCATGATCTCAATGACCGTGAACCCCAGCACACTGGAGATCAGCCCTTGCGTGAACGCCTCGTGATGCATGGTCTTCAACCGCACCCCGTTGATCAACTTCTTCAGCATCCCGAGCACCTGGGCCGTCGCCTGCACGAACGGGCTGTCCGCGTCGTAACGATGCACATAATAGAGGACCTCGAACAAATTGCCTTGGCCATCAAAATAATCATGCGCCGTCTGTGCGTACACCCGCAGTGCCTCGATGCCGGCCACCCCGGTCAGCGCCTCGGTCAGCTGTTGATAGAGGGCCTGCATGAAATGGGTCCCCATCGTTTCGATGAGCCCCTCAAGATTAGGAAAATAATTGTACAGCGACTGCGACCGAATATTCAGATCATGGGCAAGTCGTCGGTATGTCAGCGCCTGAATGCCTTCCGCCTTCACAACGTCGCAGGCTGCCGCAAGCACCTTGTCTTGATCAAGCACACGATGATGGATCATGCGAGTCCCTCCTTCTTTAGTGAGAATATTACCGTAAGAGAATATACAACGACATTTTGAAGATTGCAACCTACAATTTGTAGATTAAGTCGAATTTGTGACTCATTGGCTGAACCGCTTATTGCCGTTGACCCGCAACCTGTTGCGGATGAAAGCGAGCCCATTTTTGGCAACAAAAAACGGCGTGCTGAAAAATATTTTCTGCACGGCCGCCGCCAGTTTACTTCGAATTTGTTCACAAGCGATCCTGTTTCAGCACAAAAAAGACGTCTCCGTATTCGGGGACGTCCGTGAGCTGATTTTAGAGTCAGATTGTTTTTACTTGGTGAAGCGATTTTCGAACAATGGCGATACCGGCTTGTTTTCCTGGATGCGCTTGATCGCGCGGCCGATCAGTGGCCCAACGGAAACAGTGACCAACTTGTCGAGCTGGGTGCCTTCTGGGTGCTGGATGGAATCAGTGACCACGACCTGCTCGATTGGGGCAGCGGCAAGGCGTTCGATCGCTGGGCCCGAGAAAACAGCGTGCGTGGCGGCTGCCAAAACTTCAGTGGCGCCTGCGTCCTTCAGTGCCTGGCCAGCCAGCGTCAACGTGCCTGCCGTATCGATCATATCATCGATGATGATGCAACGCTTGCCTTCGACCTGACCGACAATGTTCATCACCTCAGCGACATTTGGCCGCGGCCGACGCTTGTCGATGATCGCGATCGGTGCCTTGAGGAACTCGGCGAGCTTGCGGGCCCGCGTCACACCACCATGATCAGGAGAAACAACGACCGTGTCTGCCCCATCATAATGATTACGCAAGAAGTAATCGGCCAGCAGCGGCGCGCCCATCAGGTGATCGACGGGAATGTCGAAAAAGCCCTGAATCTGAGCGGCATGCAGGTCCAATGCCAGCACACGGTCAACGCCGGCGCGCTCGAGCATGTTGGCGACCAATTTTGCCGTGATCGGTTCGCGAGAGCGGGCCTTGCGATCCTGCCGCGCGTAACCATAGTAAGGAATGACCGCGTTGATCGTGTGCGCGGATGCCCGGCGGAGCGCATCCGTCATAATGAGCAGCTCCATCAAATTGTCATTGACCGGCGCTGAAGTCGACTGGATCAGGTACACGTCGTCGCCACGGATACTTTCTTCGATGTTGATCTGAATCTCACCATCGCTAAACCGCTTGACCGACGACTTACCTAATTCGACGCCAACCTCTTGGGCGATTTTTTCCGCCAAGGGTTTGTTCGAATTCAACGCAAAGATCTTTAACTTTGGATCAGCATAGTGCTCAGGCATGGTTTCCTCCAAGTAAAGTGAATTTTTCTGTCAAAAAAAGTCTAGCGGAATCTCGTCAAATTGCAAGGCCAATCCGTGCAAAAATGATAACTTCCTCTAGGCCATTATAACGGAAAAATCAAAACTTGTCTTGCGAACCGATTCGGGGTGGTGATATGTGTTATCCCCCGGGTGGGCTCCGGCCAGAAACTGGCTGGCGATCGCAGTAGAGCGGACAGGCAACTTTGAGCCCGCAAAGGTCGCGGTCTCAAAGCTCACTTTCGGTGTAAGCGGCACAGCCGCTTACACCGACGAGGGGGCCTGCTCTTGGCGTTAGGCATTTATGCCTTACGCCAAGACATGCGAAGCGAGCCGTTTTCGGCCGGAGCCCACCCTACATCCAGCACTTAATTTTCTGTAGAGACGTTTTGAGTTTACCGTTATCAGGGCGGAAGTCAGTTAGCTTTTGGCCAGAGGCATTTTACCTGACCAATTATTTGACTAGTCGCCAGCTGACGCCTTTTTTGAAAATTATGACGCCACAATGCTCCGAATCAAAAACCGCAACCTCTCCTTTGCAGTCTTTTCCCTGCATTGCGACGCTGCGGTTCCGTTTACTTGCGCTATTACACTCGATCAGCTGGCCCCAAATTGCGGGCGGCTGTCCCCCAAAGCATTTTCCAGTCAGTGTCAGCTTGCGTCGCACTTTTTTTCTGCGCGTTTGCGGGCTGCGACTGCCGCCTCGAAATCTTCGAAGCGCTTGTTCAAGATCAACTTGCCCCGGTAAAACAGTCGGGCGTTCCACTTGCCTGTTTGGCGGTCGAAGCTGACGCCGACCACACCGGAGTGATTTTTCGCGCCTGGTTGATGGGCGCCGGCGCTCACTGATTTTTGCTGCTGGGCGAACACATGGCGCATCCGCTCCGCGCGATAACAGCCGCAGCTACTGGTCAGGCCGTGGCGCAGGCGGTAGCCTTCTGTCACCATCGTTTTTCCGCAGTCGCACTGGCATTGCCACAGCGCGTTGCCATTGCTTGCTTGGCCCGAAAAGCCCACGACGACTAGCCGGCCAAACCGTTTGCCCGTCAGATCGATTCGTTTCATCGTCCGTTCCCCCTCATCTCTAACACAACTTATAATGTACCCGCCTGGCGCGCGCGCAACGAGAATCTCTCACATTTGCGTCAGCGCCGCGCAAAATAGTTGAATCGGTATCCTTTTCAGCCTACAATTCAGGATAAGAAAGCGTTATCAGGAGGCAGCTATGAACACGTTCGGTTCGACCCTTGAAAATTGGCGGCAGGCACGTGGCATCCCCGCAAAAGACCTCGCGCGCCAGATCGGCATCTCCACCGCAACTTATCATCGCAGCGTTCACGACAGTAGTAGCGTCCGCCTTGATGACGCGGTGAACGCGCTGAACGCCTTGCGCTATAGTTTTTCCGACCTGCAGGAGACTCTGCCGCCCGAAACGTTGCCACTGCAGGCCGCGCTCAGCGACACCGAGCACCTGGTCGTGGATGTGATGCAGGTCTATTACCGCACGCAGAAAAAACAGCTCCGGCGCCTGCAAAAACAGATCAGCGCCCTTCAGGAACAAGGCGCGGCTTCTGGCAATAGTGGCTTTACCCTACTGGCCGACTTCTTGACGCTATTTCAAAGCGAGCTCGCCCAAGATCTGACCGCGACGGAAAATGCGGCGGAGCATCTTTACCAAAAGATCTCCCAGCAGGATCTCCTCACATCCTTTGAGCAGCAGCTTCTGCTGGCCAGCGCAGTCTACCTGCCGTTTGAGCGCGTGCAGGCGATCTTCAGCCACATGCTCAATGCACCGGGCGAGCCAACCGACACCGGACGCGGCCAGGTCGCGACGTTGTATCGCCAGTTTTTGCAAAGCGCGATTCACACACGCCGGCGCGCCGCGGTGTTGGAAGCCTGCAATCAGATCGAATCGCGGGAAGCCGGGCATGCAGATTATGCTTTTTCCTCATTAAAATTGTTGTGTCGACCAATTCGCTTGTATTTAAATGATCGGCGGGAGCTGGCCACGCGTTTGTTTCGCGAACTTCAGCGCGATTGCCTGACCATCACCGGCAATCCCAACCACGCACTCAATCAAGGAATCGCGATGGTGTGGCTGGACCTCGTCACGTTTGACCCAAAGGAGGAAGCCTGATGATCGGCGAAACGCTCAACCAGATTCGCAAAGACAAACAGATCAAGACCGCCCCCTTATGCCAGGCCCTCGACATTTCGCCGGCGACGTATGCACGGCTGGTCAACGGCCAGACCCCGATGAAGCTCAGCCAATTTTTCGCCTTGCTGGACCACCTGCGTCTCGCGCCGAGCGACATCACCCTGGCGATTCCGGGCATGCCCCTGCCGATCGAAGTCGAGGCCGACGAGGTGCTGGAATTGTTGATCGGCGCGCCATCTCTCTCCGACTTGAAGACCGCCGAGACCGCCCTGCGAAAAAAGGCGCAGCAAACGGGCAACGCCGGGTATACCCAACTCGCTTCGCTGGTGCGCGTGGAGGCCACCGCACTCGCCGGAGCCACGGCTGCCAGCACCGAACAAGCCGTGTTGCTTTTTCATGACCTCGACCAGGTCCCGCGTTTTTCGACCTTTGACCTGCGCCTGTTATCCGAACTGATCGCCTTTTTACCATTTGGAGACGGCAAGGCAATTCTGGAAAAAAGTCAAAGCGCCGCCCTCAACGCAGAAACGCAATTACGCGAGCGAATCCTCAACCGACTCTACCTCCAATTCATGCAGCACATCCTGGCCACCGGATCGGTCAAGGAGATCAAGGCTCTGCCGCCGCTCATCACGCGCCGGATGGTGATGGGTACCAACATTTTCTTCGTGCTAGCAAAACGCTTCACAACTTTCATCCCGGTCTACTTCCGCGACCCGGCGCAGGCGCAAGGTCAGTTCAACGCATTGCTGGCAGCCAGCCGCCGCCTCGCCCCCAAAGCAGCGATCAACGATGAGCTCACAAAGTTGTGGGCCGGGCTGGCAAAGCGATAAGAGGCGTGGCGGAACTGGGACAAAACTTTTGTTTTGTCCCAGTTCCTGTATAGTGCACTAATGTTACAGCAGTGTCGTGGGACAAATGTCCGAGTCCGAGCAGCTAAGGTCCCAATCACCTGGTCCAAAGTTCGGACCCGGCGCTTGGAACACTTACCTGTCGGACCCAAGACCGACATTTGTCCCACTTCCTTTTTATGCGCTCACGCTTGACGAAAATTGGGATAGCGTTCAAAATTTATAGCACAGGAGGAGGAAGCCATGGCAAAAGTCGATTTGACGGTCCACTATTCAGGCCCCGCCCTAAATGATGGGCGCATGCCGATCACTGATTTAGCCCCCGCGCTGCTTGGCCTGTCGAATGCAATACAGGCTATCCGAGAAATTGAAGACCCTTCAGGCGACCCGATATCCATCGACATTCAGGCAACGTCGCGCGGCTCGTTCGTCGTTGACTTTCTGATTGCAAATGGGTCAGATTTCATTCGATACGCCGCTGATTTATTAAACGGTGAAAATTCAACGGCCTTTATCAACCTGACTGGCTATATTAGTATTTTTTCCGGTGTGGTTCAGCTGATCAAGAAAATGTTCGGCCACAAGATAAGAAGTGTTATCAAAAACCAAGATGGTCAAGTGACGTTGCACCTTGACGATGACACATCGCTGACTGTGCCTGCCTCACATCTTAGAGCCTTTCAAGATCTCGAAGTCCGAAAGTCGATCGAACAAACAGTGCGCCCTCTAAAACGATCCGGGGTGGATTTAATCGAGTTTTCATCAACAAAGAACATCGCGGTGTCGATTGCGTCCTCAGAAGCTGATGATTTTGATAGCCCGGTTGCCAAGAGTGAAGAATTACAATCCTCGACTTCTGAAGTCTATTTACAGTTGGTGAGTGTCGCGTTTGAGCATGGAAAATGGAAATTTTCTGATGGCAGTAGTCAGTTCTTTGCAAAGATCGCAGATACCGATTTTCTGACCAATGTTAGAAAAAATGAAGTGCAATTTGGCTCCACAGATAGTCTTAGGGTTCGGATGCGGACCATCCAAACTATGACGGAAGGCGGCAACATTACCGCGGAGCATATTATCGAAAAAGTGCTAGAACACCGCAAAGGCTCTCGAGAGATCGAGCTGGACTTTGAAGATCCTGCTGAGAATAGCAAGTCGTGATTGCTATCCAAGGGATGAAGAAAACGTTTAGAAGTAGAAATATCCAAGGGGTTTTTGTCGGGCTTGCCGCTGCTAATACAGTACTCATCGTTGGGCATCTACAAATAAATGTTGTTTGGCAAGCTCTCATCATTGCCATAGTGGTCTATCTCGCCGCAAGAGTCGTTACCTTTTTAGGAAAGACCGCAGATTAAACGCTCACGAGTGCGTGTGCCAGGAAAGCGTGACAATTTTTATTTTGAATTCAGCCGTCATGGCTTGATGCCTGCATTTCACAGGGGCCAAGCCATTTTTGTTGCCCCGCTAGGCGTTGTTGAAAATAATGTGACCCCATCACACCTATCCGCTAGTCGCTCTCCGTGGCCGCGCGAGAGCCGCGATCTCTGAGATTGTCAATTTGCCCTTTTTCGCAACAAATTTCCGCATTCGCAATCTCAGAGATTGCACGACAGGACGTTGGCCGCCATACCAGTTTCCGCTCTGCGTACCCCGAGTATGCAAATATCGCGATTGAAGCCATCGAAATGCAACTCCGCGTACTCAGAGTATGCGGCCGCACGCCCTCGCATGAAAGTGCGAAACTGGTGTGACGCTATCACACAACTTCTCACGTATGACGGTAGGATATGATTCGTGCGCAAGCGGCTATCACGCAATAGGACGTCGCGTTCGTCGAAAACATGGGCAACTACCCACGAAATCACAACACAGCGCAAATCTCGCGGGATGATCTAACTAGTACAAAAGCTGTCACAACGCCTTTTCGTCCCAATGACGGCCATCCACCAGAACAAGAAAGCCGGTCCATCAACGTTTCAGACAACCCTTTTTTGACAGAAAAAGACGGTATCCCTATGCGATGACGCGCCCGAAATCGTCAGTCGCTTGAGTCGATCTAGCATGCGTCAGGAAACAAAAAGCCTATATCGCGCGCCTTTTGAAAATAGAAGTCACGCGAATACCTCGATATACTGGAGCGAGATAGTGCGAAGGGAGAACGCCAGATGAACGACAAAGAGAAAATGCACTCCGGAGATCTGTATAACCCGGGCGATCCCGAGATCAGTGCGGTGCAACAACAGTGTCTCGAAAAACTTTACGATTTTAATCAGACACGGCCCAGCGAATCGGCAAAACGCGACGCCATGCTTCATGACATGTTCGCCAAGATGGGGGAGAATTGCTACATCGAACCGCCGCTGCACGCAAACTTTGGTGGCTACCATGTGCGGTTTGGCGATGCGGTCTACGCCAATTTCAACTTGACGATGGTGGATGACACCTACATCACCGTCGGCAGTCACACAATGTTTGGGCCGAATGTGACAATTGCCACGGCCGGCCACCCACTTCTGCCAGAGCTCCGCGCCCAAGGTTACCAATACAATGCGCCAGTGGTGATCGGCGAAAATTGCTGGTTCGGCGCCGGCGTCATCATTTTGCCTGGCGTCACGATCGGCGATAATGTCGTCGTCGGCGCAGGCAGCATCGTGACCAAAGATCTGCCAAGTAATGTCGTCGCATTCGGCGATCCGTGCCAAGTCGTCCGCCCAATCAATGACCACGACCGGGAATTTTATTTTAAAGACCGGCGGATCGATCCTGATATGTTTGCGGATCAGAAGTAATATCAGTTAAGACAAATTATTCTGGGACAAGACAGCCGTTTTGTCTCTTTTTTGCGTGACGGTCAATGTGATGGCATCCCACAAATTCCTTGGCTCGGGGATGGGTGTGACAACTAATGTGATGACATCCCACCAACCTCAAAGCGCACGCCCCTGGGTTGGCGGATCTTTCATGGGTTCAGGGTCTGCGAATATGAAAATATTGAACCGAAGACCCGGAATTTGCGGACTCAGGGCCCACGATTGGAGAATTGGGCGGTCGTGCTAACAACTAATGTGATGGCATCCCACTAGTTAAAAGCGGTCTACTGGGTGGGCATCTGACTCGCCACTTCCGGTATGCGGATGTTGTTGGCATCCTTTGAAATCGGCAAATCAGCGTACTCACGGTATGCTGCGCCCTCCCAGGAAATGGAGAAAGTAATGTGACCGCATCACACCAACACAAAGCCTCGTGTCTGGGTCAGGGAGAGCTCGTCTGGCGCTTAGTCCGCGACTATAGCAATGTCAAAAAAACATAAACTCGCGGACTCAGGGGATGCGAATGTCGTGATTTGTTGGCAAAAGATGTTTATAGGCATACCGGGGGTTCACGGATTTGGACGCCCAAGAACTTTCGCCGACAACTAATGTGATGGCATCACATTAGTTTGAACGCGTTCCCGCGCACGCCCCACAAAAGGGCCTCGATATTGGTGTGATGCCGTCACACGAGTTCGTGCTGGGACATCGAGAATCTGAAAGTCGCATACCGGGAGTATGTCGATCGACATCTTTTAAAGCGATATCGCCAAATACGCATACCCGGGGTACGCGAATGTGGGGGTGCCCGGAAAAATCTTTTTGAACTTTTGTGACGCCATCACACAAGTTTGTCCTGGCACCCCAAGAATCTGAAAGTCGCATACCGGGAGTACGCGGATGTATGAGCACGCCCTCGGAAGAATCGTTTGACCTTTTGTGACGCCATCACACAACTTGATAAATGCATACTGTGGGCGTGGTGGTGCCCTTGGACTCCCGGTCCGCGAATTGTTCCGCTTTTGTCAAAAATCTCGACATTTGCGGACCGGGAGTCCATCTGAATTCCGCACCCCCCCGAGTCGGCGTCGATATTTGTGTGATGCCGTCACATAACTGACTAGCTGCATACCGGGGTCGCGCGGTGGACTCCTGGTCCGCGAATTGTTCCGCTTTTTGCAAAAATCTCGATATTCGCGGACCGAGAGTCCTGCTGAATTCGCACGCCCAGAGGCCGGCTTCAACATTGGTGTGATGCTGTCACACGAGTTTGTCCTGGCACGCCCCGAGAATCTGAAAAGCGCATACCCGGAGTCCGCTGATCGACATCTTGTGAGGCGATATCGCGACATCCACATGCCGGGGGTACGCAAGTTTGACGGCTTCCGACCTCCACCCCCAGAAACTGGTGTGACGCCATCACATTACTTTTCCACGCTTTCCCCGCGCCCCAAACCCCAAAACAAAAAGGCCAGCACCTTGCAGCGCCAGCCTCTTCCATTTCAATTCAGTTAATCCCAATCCTTCGAGTTGGCCAGCGGCAGGCGCTGCCAAAAGTCGGGTTTGTTGGTTTGCCGCGCGCGGGCGATCGCCATCGCGTGCTTGGGAATGTCGTCGGTGATCGTGGACCCGGCGGCGATGAAGCTGTGATCCGCCATGTTGACCGGGGCGATGATGTTAGAGTTTGAGCCGATGAAACTCTTGTCGCCGATCGTGGTGTGGAACTTTTGCACGCCGTCATAGTTGACGAAGACCACGCCGCAGCCCACGTTGATATCCGTGCCCAGGGTCGCATCGCCGACATAAGTCAGATGACCAACCTTGGTGCGGGCGCCGATCGTCGCGTTTTTGATCTCAACAAAATTGCCCAGATGCGCATTTTCGCCAATCTCCGCTTTCGGCCGCAGATGGGAATTCGGACCGATGTCGGAGCCGCTATGCATCACCGCGTGCTCGATCGTTGAGGAAACCACGTGGACATTGTCTTCTAGAGTGGCGTCGATCAGCTCGGAATGTGTGCCGATCACGCAATCCTCCCCGATCACCGTGTGCCCTTTGAGGCTGACGCTCGGCTCGATCACGGTGTCGCTGCCGATCTGGACATCCGTGTCGATGTATGTGGTGGCCGGGTCGATCAACGTGACACCGTCTTGCATGTGACGCGTGTTGATGCGCTGCTGCATCACCTTCGTCGCGGCGGCCAAGGCGATGCGGTCATTGACGCCCATCGACTCCTCGAAGTTGGCCATCTTGTAAGCGGCCACGATCGCGCCTTCTTTTTTCAAGATCTCGATCACGTCGGTCAGGTAATATTCGCCTTGCGCGTTATGGTTCGTGACCTTGTGCAGCGCCTCGAACAGCGCCTGATTGTCAAAACAATAGACGCCGGTATTGATCTCGGTGATCCGCGCCTCTTCCAAGCTCGCATCTTTTTGCTCAACGATCTTCTCGACAATGCCGAGGTCGTTGCGCACGATGCGGCCATAACCGGTCGGATCCGGGGCGGTCGCGGTCAAAATAGTGGCCTTGGCGCCCTTATCTTTATGGTAGGCGAATAATTTTTCAAAAGTGGTGGCGGTCAAAAGCGGCGTGTCGCCACTTGCGATCAGCGTCATCCCCGTTTTGTCGCCGAGCAGCGGTTCCGCCTGCAAAACAGCGTGGCCGGTGCCCAACTGTGATTCCTGAACGACATATTCCGAGCGGTCGCCCAGCGTTTCCTCGACTGCCTCGGCGCCGTGGCCAACGATCGTCACGACCTTGTCCGGCTGCGTCTTTTCGATTGCCGTCAAGACGTGATCCACCATCGGCTTGCCGCATACGGGATGCAGCACTTTGTATAATTTGCTCTTCATCCGCGTGCCTTTGCCGGCTGCGAGGATGATCGTGTATTTCCCTGCCATTCCAAAACGCTCCCATCTGAAAACTCGTTTTCATCATAGCCCAGCTGGCCGAAAATCGCAACACACGGCGTTTTCCGGTGTAGACCAATACAAAATAGCCCGGCGTCTGGCCGAGCTACTTGTGCGAGACATTTATTTGGCGGAAGACCCCGACTCAGTTTCAACCGGCCGCTCGACCGTGCTGATCTGCGTCGTGCCGGCCCACACATCGTGAAAGGCCCGCGTGCGCCGCAGCCCGACCACCAGAATATCTACCAGGAAAAACAGCGTCGCGCCCAGCGTCAGGCCAAACAACAGCCAATCGACCGGCGTCTGATGCATTTTGGAAAATAGTTCGGTGGTGCTCCAGATCAGCCCGCGCAGCGCCCAATACGCGACGCCGTAGAGCAAAAATTCGCGCCACGCCAGCCGCCAAAAGCCGCACGCAGCGCCATCGCGTTTAACGATGCGGATGCGGACCAATTTTTTACCCAAGGTCTGCCCGCCTGCCACTGCCGGCCAGAACAGGAAAACCATCAGCTGGGGAATGGTATTGCCCAGCCCCGAGGCGTCGACGAAAGCCGTTACATGCAGCAGTTGCGCGACCAGCCCCACCACCATCGTGAAAAGGCCGACCGCGATGACGTTGTCGATCAAAAACGCGACGAGGCGCCGGGTGAAGGTGACGCGCTGCCCGCGTTCATAGGCTTTCGCGTCCATTTGCTCACGGGTGGGAAAAAGCCGCATCAACGCCGGCGCCAGCAAGCCGCCCAGCAGCCCGCCCAGTGAATTCAGCATCAGGTCATCCACGTCAAACAACCGATACGGCCGTGGGTAGATGCCGTACAGCCCGGTCAATTGGGTCAATTCGAAAAACAGACTGAGCCCGAACGACAACAGGAGCACCTGCTTCAAGGACCGCTTGAAGTAATAGCGCAGGTAGACGCCAAACGGCAAGGTCAATAGCAGATTAAACAGCGGCTGAATTACCACGTTTTGCTTCAAGGCTGCAAGCCACGTGGCCGGATCGCTCAAGACGAACACGGTCTGCTTGAAAAAGTCACTGACCACCTTGAATGGCACCAGGTTATAGGTCGGTCCGGTCATTTTTGCCACACTGGCCACGGTCGGCAGCGGCAAGATCACCATGAAATACGCCGTCAGCAAATAGAAGATGAAAGTGTAGATCACGACTGCCCGCCAAAACACGAAACTGCCGTAGCGGCGATATTGGCCGACAAAAACTGGCAAGGCGAGGACCAGCGCCAAAAACGGAAAGAGCATCAGCGCCATTTTCACCGGAAACAGATAGGTACTCATTACGCTTTAAAATGGTCGAAGTGCGCCGCATTTTTCGCCAGATAATTGCCCGGAATGGCATGCAACGTGTTGGCCTTAGTGTCCACTTCATCGACGCGAATGATGCTGGTGTAATCGGATACCATCCGGTCGCCCGAGAAGTTGCCCTCGGCGAAGACGGAAATGCCGACGAGCTTCGCATCAAATTCCTCGATCAAGCTGCGCATCCCGTTAACGGTGCCGCCGCCCTTCATGAAATCGTCGACGATCAAGACCCCGGAGTTCGCCGGCAAACTGCGCTTAGACAGCTCCATTTTCTCGATGCGGGCACTGCTGGCGGACACGTAATTGACGGAAACGGTCGAGCCCTCGGTGATCTTGCTATCGCGCCGCACGATCACAAACGGCACGTTGAGGTACTGACTGACGCTTTGCGCGATCGGAATACCCTTGGTGGCGACGGTCATCACGGCGTCAACATGCTGGTCCACGTATTGCGTGGCGATCAGCCGGCCGATCTCGCGCAAGACTTCTGGCGTGCCGAGCAGATCAGACAGGTACACGTAACCGCCTGGCAAAAGACGATCCGTTTCGGACAGGCGCTTGGCCATGCCAGTCACGAATGCTTCGGCTTCTTCCTTGCCGGCCATTGGGATGTAGCGCACCCCACCAGCGGCACCGGGCACCGTTTCAAGCAGGCCGGTCTGGCGCTGGGCAAACACACGGCGGACGATTGCAAGGTCCTCTGAGATCGAGGACTTGGCGCTGTCATAACGCCGGGAAAAATAGGTCAGCGGCACCAGGGTATGGGGGCGCTCGAGTAAGTAACGGGTCATGTCGATCAGCCGATCGCTGCGACGAACTTTCATAATGAAGTCTCCTTAACTCCGAATATTTGGATTATCACAACACAAGGTGATTTAATCTTCCCAATTATACGGGATTTGTTTGCAAATTCCTAGATATTTTCTCACATCTGTTTTGATTGTTCGTTTCCCTCGCATAAATTAAGGAAATAAGAAGAATGCTAGCGTTCTCATCGCACATTGTTTAGAATGATTATAAAGTAATGAATACGAGGTGCGCACATGGCAGTCTTTGATCTGCGGGATGTCGGCTTGACCGTCGGCGACCGCCCAATTTTACATGATATTTCCTTCACCGTGGAACCTGGGGCGTATTTAACGATCGTCGGGCCATCCGGGGCGGGCAAAAGCACCGTCTTGCGGCTTTTGGCGACTCTTCTGACGCCCACCGCTGGCACCATCACCTACTTAGATCGACCGCAAAGCAGTTTTGACAAGATCGCCTATCGCCGCGAAGTCTCCTACTGTTTTCAGCAGCCCAGTCTCTTTGGCGAAACAGTCCGCGACAACCTCGCGTTTCCGTTCGAGCTCCGCAGCCGGCCCTTCGATGCGGCCAAGGCGCTTGCGGCACTGAGCGATGTCGATCTGCCTGCCGAGATGCTGGACAAGCCGATCACCGAGCTGTCCGGCGGGGAAAAACAGCGGGTCGCCTTGATCCGTAATCTGCTTTTTCCGCCAAAAGTGCTGCTGCTCGACGAGGTCACGACCGGCCTGGATCACGACACCAAGGCCATCGTCCATCAGCTGATCGAAGCCGGCAACCGCAACGGCATGACCGTGATCGCCGTCACCCATGACGAAGGCGAGATCGCAGTGGCGCATGACCTACTTGCGCTGCGCGACGGCACACTGGACAAGGAGGCCATTCGCCGTGACAAATGATCTGATCGTTTCCCCCACCGCTTTGCTATTTGCGGTCGCGCTGGTCGCCATCGCGCTCATCATCAATTTTCACGAAAAGATCGGCCTGGAAAAAGAGATGCTGGTCGGCGTCGTGCGCGCGGTGATTCAGCTCACCGTCGTCGGGTACGTGCTGACCTACATTATCAAAGTCGACCGCGCGCCACTCACCTTTTTAATGATGGCGATCATCATCTTCAACGCTGCACTCAACGCTCGCAAACGCGCCAACGGGATTCCGCACGCGTTTGCGATCAGTCTGCTGGCGATCACCGTGGCGACCGGCGTGACGATCGTGCTGCTGGTCCTGGCGCATGCGGTGAAATTCACGCCGTCGCAGATCGTGCCGATCTCGGGCATGATCGCCTCCAACGCCATGGTCGCGATCGGGCTGTGTTACCGCAATATGAACACCAGCTTCCATGATCAACGGCAGGCCGTGCTCGAGCGGCTCGCACTCGGCGCAACCCTCAAGCAGGCCTCAATCGGCATCGTCCGCGAAGCGATTCGGACCGGCATGTCGCCGACCATCGATTCGGCGAAAACAGTTGGCCTGGTCTCCCTACCTGGAATGATGTCCGGTCTGATCTTCGCCGGCGTCGACCCGACCAAGGCAATCATGTATCAGATCATGGTGACCTTCATGCTGCTGGCGGCCACCAGCCTCGGCAGTGTGATCGCCTGTTACCTCGCGTATCCGCGCTACTACAACGAAGATCTCCAGCTGCGCTGAAAATAGGGCGCAGCCTGAGGCCCACGCTGGCGCGCCTCGCATCCATCAAAAATTCGGCCCGCCCTGGTTGGACGAGCCGAATTTTTTACGATGGCCTTCTTTTTTACTAATTGCGCGGCACCACCGTTACACCGCTCGAATCAGTTGATCGATATCCTGATGCCGCAGCATCCGCCGCGTCGTGATCGCAAAGGCGAGCCAGATCACAGCCAGGCCGAGCAAAGCGGCCAGCGTTTCTTGCCAGGGCCAGAGAAAACTTTTCAGGAACTCGTGCGTCATCAGTCTGTAAAGCCAATAACTGAGCAAATTGCCCAAGAGCGTCCCGAGCACCCCGCCTTTGACCAGCAGCAATGCATTTTGCAGATTCAGCATCCCCGTCAGCTGACCGGATGTCGTGCCGATCGACTGAAGCATCGCCAGGCTTCGTTTTTGCTCGAGCAGCGCGGCGAAAACGTGGTTAATGATCGTCGCCAGGCTGACCAGCGCAAGCAGCGTGATAAAACCATACGAGATCACCCGAAATGCCGTCATGATCGCGATATTCTGTTCATCGTAGGCAATATAATCAGTCACCCGACTCCCTTTGAACTGGGTGGATAAGGCCTTGACCAGCGCCTTATGGTCTTGCGGGTCCGACAACTTGACCGCGGCCACCGTCTGCATATCACTCGCCTTGTTGCCAAGCTTGGCCTGCCACTGGGCAAATAAGGTCTCCGAAACGATCATCGCACCAAAACCATCGTGATAGATGAGCTGGGCCAAGCCCGGCTCTTCGGTCGCCGGCACCAGTGTCGCCTGAGTCGTTACGCCGGCCTTTTTCGTCATGTGATCGGCATTGCCCAGCGCGTAGGTGCCATCATAAGTCGGTGGCACCAACCACTCCTTGTGATTTTTGCCGTTTGCATCTGTGCCCTGCACCCGCGTGTTGAGATAGGTCGGCGTGCTGTTGAAATTCTTCTTGAACTGCGCGTCCGGCACCGCGACCACCGTCATCGAACTGTCCGTCAGGGCGTATGGTTCCTTGAGCACCATCGCGCTACTTTCCAGCACCACCGCCAGTTGCTTTGTCTTCGCCTGCTGGGTGATCAGCTTGCGGACTGCGGTGCGCTGGTCGCTACCGGTGATGGCCACCATCAAGTCAGTGTCCCGCGATTGCTCGGTATTGGCCAAAAGATTGTGCATGAAGCCCGTCATCCCGATAAACAGCGCGACCGTCAGCGTGAGCAGGACCAGCATCGTCCCGCGTGCGGTATTGCGGCGGTCACGTTTGAGCGCCAAGGTATGCAGATGCCGCATCAGCCACGTTTCGTGCAACCGCCACCGGCTCAGCATCGGTGATGTTTCTGCGGTCCTGATCGCGGCGATCGGGCTGATTCGACTCGCACGGAAAGCCGGGCGCGCCGCCGCCAACAAAGTGACGCCCGCCATAAAGAGACCTGCGATCACAAGCGGTAGCCAATCCGCTCGGAAAACAAACGTGAACCCCATTTGTGTCCGGCGCATCATCTGATTAATGCCTGTCATCGTCAATTTGATTCCAAAAATACCAAACAGGTAACCAAACAGCAGTGCAGGCAATGCCAACGTCAGGCTCTGTTCATAGACTAATCGGCGCAACTGTTTTGGCGTCGTCCCCAAAGACCGCAGTAGGCCATATCGTTCGCGATGCGCTTTGACCGTCAGATTGATGCTCATATAGATCATGATCAACGCGACCCCGCCGATAACGAGCAATGCGGCCAACACCACGCTGACGAGAATTGCTTGCGATTTTGCATTCCCGCTTGCGCCCATGATCATTAAGGCACTTTCGTCATAGGTCACAGTTTTGGGATGAATACCAGCCGTTTTCGCTAGGGCCGACATGCGGGCATGCAACCCGCCAAAACTTGCCGGCGCAACCATCACCGTGCGCTTTCCGGTCAGTGTTTTCGTCAGCATCACAAGCGAATTCCCCGCGATCGGCGACATCGCATACATATCGATCGTCCCGACCACAAGGAGCCGGCGCTTTTGCCCGTTGATGTGAACCGTTTCACGTTGACCAATGGCCGAGCCGTCGCCGATCGCATAACTCGGCACGAGGATCTCATCACTGGTTTGCGGCAAGCGGCCAGCCGCTAAGATCGGCGTCGCCATCAATTTGAGATCTTTGGCGGTCAGCCGATAGACTTGCACCCCGCTATCTTGCTGGTCGGTCATCCCGGTCAATTGACTTTCGCCGACCTCCTCGAAGGCGGCGGTCTTACTGAACTGCGAACTATTTTGCAGCTTCTCTGCTTTTTCAGCCGTCACCCCGGGGAACCGCACGACCAGCCCCGCTTCCGACTGGACCGCACGCTGATACATGCTGATCTGCACCGAACGCAGCCCAACCAGAGTTGCCACAGCCAACGTGGCCGCGATCGTCATCGCCACAATAGTCAAGATCGTCCGCGATTTTTCCTCGCGTAGGCTGCGCAGTGAGAGTTTGGTCAAAATACCCATCGCGCTCACCGCCCTTCCTTCAGGCGGCCGTCCTCGATCGTGATGACGCGCCCAGCCTGCGCGGCGATCGCCGGATCATGCGTGATCACCACGATCGTCTGACCGGACTTCGCATTGGCCTGGTGCAACACGTCCATGATCTCCTGCGAATTGCGCTGATCGAGGTTGCCGGTCGGTTCATCGGCCAACACGATCGCCGGCTGTCCGATCAGTGCGCGCCCGATCGCGACACGCTGTTGCTGGCCACCGGACAACTGGCTCGGCAGTGCGCCCCGTTTTTCCTGCAACCCCAATGTCGCCAGGAGCTCATCCAAGATCGCGGCCGGCACCGTTTTGCCATCCAGCTCAGTTGGCAGGGTGATATTTTCCGCCACCGTCAATTCCGGCATCAGATTGTAAAATTGATAGATCAAGCCGACCTGGCGCCGCCGAAAAATCGCCAGCTGGGTCTCATTTAATTTGTAGATATCCGTGTCGTAAAGCTGCACGCTGCCACTCGTCGGCCGATCGACCCCGCCGAGCAAATGTAGCAGCGTCGATTTGCCCGACCCGCTTGGCCCGACGATCGCCAAAAACTCCCCCGCTTCGATCGACAAGCTCACGTCATCCAGCGCAGGCGTATCCTCGCCGGGATATTTTTTGGTCAAATGGTCCGCTGTTAAAATTGCCATTTCGTCCACCTCCAAGATAGCCCAAGCATAACGATTCAAAGTGACAGGTAAGTGACAGGGTGCAGGATGCATAGCGGGGCGTTCATACCCGGACAGCTCGGCTAATGCGGAAGAGGCCGCTTCGGTCCCCGGCAAAATAGGCTGGAACGGAGTGGGCACGACTTTGAGCCTTTTGCAAAACCAGCAAAAGTCTTAAAGCTCGGCCTTGTTGTACGCCGGGAAAAGCCCCCGGCTAACAACAATTTCACCCCTGAGCCTATTTTGCCGGGGTCCTTCGCTACAGCAGAGTTTGGACAGTAACTATCTCGGCATCCTTCTCGCTAAGTCGAAAGCTTATCTGTTCGAGCGTCCTACTTGAAGAGACAAACTTGCGGCGGCCCTGGACAGACGTTGCCAACGACTGGTTATCGGATGGGACGGCGCGCCCATTTTCTTTCGGCCTCCTGCAGTCGTCGGCCAGAATAAGAGCCGCGAACCAATGCCTGCCATCCGCGATTTGCTGCCAATCATCAAGGCACTCGAGCTGACAACTCATGACTACCCAGATCTGACAGCGCGCATGAAGTACCGGATTGCACTAATTCAACCATGCCGGCGAAGCACACCAGTAGCGAAGGGGCTCGGCAGAATAGGCTCAGGGGTGAAATTATTCTTGGCGGTTTACCACCTAGAATAAGGTCGAGCTTTTTGCCTTTTGCCGGTTTTGCAAAAGGCAAAAAGTCGCGCCCACCCCGTTCCAGCCTATTCTGCCGAGCCCCGTAGCGGGCGACACACAATCCACGTCCTTAGTTGAACCACTCGACCCGATATTGCACGCCGCCCTTCACGTTGGCGATGGTCAGGCGGCCGTCACTTGCCGCGATGATGCCCTGCGCGATGGCGAGGCCGATGCCCAAATTGTTGGGGCCGGTCTGGCTGCCGC
Organism: Lacticaseibacillus mingshuiensis; assembly: GCF_016861785.1. GTDB lineage: Bacteria > Bacillota > Bacilli > Lactobacillales > Lactobacillaceae > Lacticaseibacillus > Lacticaseibacillus mingshuiensis. The sequence goes on along the minus strand of NZ_BOLS01000007.1, from coordinate 105,135 downwards.
GATAAAAGCGCTCGAACAAATGGGGCAGCTCCGCAGCGGGAATCGCCGGTCCCTGATTGGTGACGGTCAGCTGCGTCGCGATTGCCGTGGCCGATGCGGCGATCGTCAACGTGCTGTGCGGCGCGGCATGCTCAAGACTATTTTTCAACACATTGATCAACGCCTCGCGTGTCAGCTGTGCGTTTACATTGACCAGCAGGCCGTCATCGCTCTGCCAATCCAGTTGCAAGTCGCGATCGGCCAACGGGTTGAGCAACAGATTCACCGCACCGCGCACCAAGTCATTCAGCGGCTGCGACGTTTTTTCCTGACTCAGCGTGTGAGTGTCCACCCGGGCCAATAGAATCATCTGGTTCACAAGAGCCGCGAGCCGCTGATTTTGCGCGAGCAGAGCGTCGCGAGTCTTGGCCGCGTTCGCCTCGTCGAGCAGCTCAAGCAGGTTGTCGCTGGCCGCGATCGGGGTGCGCAACTGGTGGGCGATGTCGGTGATCGCCCGACTGAGCTGCGCCCGGTCGCGCTCAAGATCCGCCCGCAGCGCCGTGGTCCGCCGCACATATTGAAACAGCTGGTTGTGCAGGTCCGAAAACAGGCCCTCGTCGTTGAGCGCCATCTGATAATCCGGCTTGTCCTGCATCGCGTCGGCCAATCGCTGCGTGATCGCGGCAAAACGCTCCTGAAGCTGGCGGAGCCACAGCCAGCAAGTCAGCCCGATCGCAAGCACCGCCAAGATGAACAGCCCCAAGAGCTGCCAGCCTGCAGCCGGGGCGTAGGAAGATGCGATGACGCAGACCGCCCCTGCGATGAAACTCAGCCCAGCGCCGAGGCCCACAATGCTGCGCGTTTCCGGTGCCTCAAGCCAATGTATTTTCGCCATTGATGAAATACCCCATTCCCCGTACCGTCCGAATCAGCGGCAGCTCGCCCGGCTGTTCCAATTTTTCACGCAAGCGGCGCATCGTCACGGTCAGCGTGTTGTCCGAGACAAAACTCCCAGAGGCATCCCATAGCGCAAGCAGTTGGTCGCGCGTCAAGAGCTGGCCTTGATGCTGAGCGAGAAAACTGACGAGTCGCCATTCCGTTGCCGATAACGGCACCAGTTCACTGCCGCGCCGGACCTCGCCTCGGGCTAAGTCCACGGTCAGCGGGCCCATCGCCAAAACGGCTGAAGGCAGCAATTTTTCCAGCCGCGCCACAAGCACACGCAAACTGACCGGCTTGACCACATAATCGTCGGCCAAGGCCAGTCCCGTCAGCATCGCGCTTTCCTGATCGTTGGCGGTCACCACCAAGACCTTTGCGGCAAGCAGCGGGCGCCAGGTTTTTAGCCAGGTCAGCCCATCCCCGTCCGGCAAGGTCAGATCCAGCACCACCGCATCCGGCGCGCTTTCGGCGATCGATGCGTCCGCCTCACCCAGCGTGCCAGCGATGTCGACCGCCATCTTGCGCCCCAAAAACGTCGCCATGCTTTCGCGCAGCGCCGGCTCGTCCTCAACGATCAACACCCGCATCGCGGCCACCTCCGTGTGTTTTCAGCAAAAACGCGGGAGCATCGCCCGCCGCCTGTTTTCGATCAAACGCTCAAGCGCATCCAGATCATCCAAAGTCGCCTGGCTGCGAATAAACGTCTCGGCCGCCTGGCGCTGGGCGAGGCGCTGTTCCTGCAAAAATGCCTCGTCCGCTGAAAGCTCAGCTGGCCGCGACTTGCTTTCCTGTTCGTCTGCCATTACGAGTCCCCCTTTGCTGTCGCCAATAAGCGGCACCTTTTCCCCAAGTCTAGCTGAGTTGGCTGCGAGTTGCATCAAAAAAGCGATTCCCAAAAGAATCGCTACCAGGATCAATATGGATTGTCCGTCTGTTTGAGCGGCTGGTAATCGCCGTACTCGACTTGGATGGTCACATGCGCGATATCAAACGTGTGGCGCAAGTCATGTCCAAGCTGTTCCAAAAATTGGTCGTTGTTGCAGTTCGTGTTGCGCATCACATGCACCGTCAGCGCGACGTCTTTTGTCGAAAGCGCCCAGATGTGCAAGTCATGGCAGGCCACCACGGTCGGAAAGTCGGTGATCATTTTTTTCACCTTGACCGTGTCGATCGCCTTGGGCACCGCCGCCATTGCGAGGTTCATCGCGTCCCGCAGCAGGCCCCATGTGCCGACCAGGACCACGATCGCGACCAGAATCGAGACGATCGGGTCGAGCCACTCCCAGCCGGTCAGGAGGTACAGCCCCCCGGCGAGCACCACGCCCAGCGACACGCCGGCATCCGCGGCCATGTGCATGAACGCACCCCGAATGTTGAGGTCATGTTGCTGGCCCGCGTGAAAAAGCATGGCCGTTGCCCCATTGATCAAGATGCCAACGCCCGCCACCAGCATCACGGTGCCGCCCGCGATCGGCGCCGGGTTCGCGAGTCGCCCGACCGCTTCGACGATGATCGCCCCCATCGCCACCAACAAAAACACGGCGTTGATCAAGGCGGCCATGATCGACGAACTCTTATAGCCATAGGTGCGTTTCATCGTCGGCTGGCGGCCGGACAACCAGTCGGCAAACCACGCGATGCCCAGCCCCAACACGTCGCTGAGGTTGTGCATCGCGTCGGCGACCAGCGCGATCGAGCCGACCACCACGCCAAACGTCACCTCGGCGATGATGTAAAGTGCATTGAGCAAAATGCCCCAGAAAAAAGCCTGATTCGGTTTCGGTTTGATCATTCCTCGAACCTCCTTCATTACCTTCATTCTGGTCAATTAAAAACGCAAAGTCAACGCATCAAAAGTTAGCGTAACCGCCACCGATTAAGGCGTTAGCGTTTACCAGGCGGGGCTTTGAGAAACACTTTTCCCGAATTACGGGCAAGAAAAAAAGCCCCCACAAGTCGCGAGAAGCCTTAATGAAGTGGCCGCAGGAGATAGACCTCCTGGCAAAAGCCTTTCATGCTGTTATAAATGCGGTGCGCGCGACTTTCATTTTGGCACAGGCCAAACACGGTCGGCCCGCTGCCTGACATTTGCGCGACCGCCGCGCCATAGCGGAGGAAGCGGCGCTTGAGTTCCGAGATCTCCGGGTGCCGCGCCGCCGTGACCGGCTCCAAGGCGTTGGCCATGCCGCTGATCATCAAGGGAAAATCCTGCTGGCGAATGCCGGCGACCACCGTCTCTGTTTCCGGGCGGGCGAGGTCATCGCGATAGTCCAGCGCGTTCAAAATGGTGTTCGTTGACACCGACAGTCGCGGCTTGGCCAGCACCACCCAAAAATTCGGCAACGGCCCCAGCGGCTGCACGACTTCCCCGCGTCCCGTGACCAGCGCCGTTTGCGAATAGACGCAAAACGGGACATCGGAATCCACCGCCAGGCCAATTTTCGCAAGCTTCTCCGGCGAATAATTGAGTTGCCAGAGTTGATTGAGCCCGCGCAAAACGGCGGCCGCATCCGATGACCCGCCGCCCAGTCCCGCCGCAACGGGGATATGTTTTTCAATGTAGATCTTCGCACCGGCATTCACGTGGGCCGCGGCGCGTAATGCCTGCGCCGCCTGGTAAGCCAGGTTACGCGGGTCTTCGGGTAAAAAGCCGCTGTCTGTGGTGACATGAATCGCGGCGCTTTTGTCGATATGCACATAATCCGCCAAGTCAACGGATGTCATGACCATTTTCCACTCGTGCTCGCCGCCGGGGTGGCGATAGAGGGCATCCAGGCTGAGGTTGATCTTGGCTGGCGCTTTTTCAATGATCGTCATCGCTTCACCAGCTCGCATTCTATTACTACCAGTATACTGTTTTCCTCGGCGACGTGCACCATGGAAGTCTGGCCCACTGCAAGTGCATTGGGAAAAATGCGCGTGCGTTTTGTGTCTCTTCTTTGCCCATCAACACTCCCCCATTGGCATTCACAATTTCCCCACGAAAAAACCCGCAGCTTCAACTTCCGCTGCGGGTCAATCGGTATTTAGTTTTAGGATGCTTTCTCTTCGTCATCAAATGTGATCTGAATTGATTTGGTGAGAAGATCGGCATAACTGTAGGAAACGCGTTCGAATGAGTTCTCGTCTTGGTCGAGTGCGACAACAAAAACGGCCGGGTAAGTTTCTTTGAGCGTGCCGCGCCGGCGGGTCACTTTTTTGCGACCTGCTTGGGCGACGACTGTGACATTTTCACCGATCTTGGAATCGAGTTGCTGCTTGATGCTCGCTAACGTGATTGGCATGCACTTCACCTCTTAGTTAACATCATAACAGATTCGCAAGAAATTTGCAATTATACCATTGCCATGCAAGCCGCGCAACAAAAAACGCTCGCAAACCCGCGCCGTGGTCGCTTTTCTTAGCTTTTTCTCATCATTTTGCGTTATCGAACGTCGCGGGCAAAAAGGGCGTTGCTAAGAGCCGCAAATGCCGGAATATCAAGTGTTTCAGCCCGCGTGCTTGCCTCAATATTGCAATCCTGCAGTGCCAAAGAAATTTTTTCTTTGACCGCGTCCGTTTTTCCATAAAGGTTGATAAGATTATTCCAAAGTGTTTTGCGCCGGGCCGCAAAGCCGCCTCGGACCAGCTTATCAAAGGATTCCTGATCAGTGACTTCGGCCAGTGGCTGGGCGCGGCGAGTCAACGTCACGATGGCCGAATCGACATTCGGGGCTGGGACAAAGGACTTGCGGCTGACATCAAACGCCACCGCGACATGCATGTTTTGTTGCACAGCGATGGAGAGACTACCGTAATCTTTGGTGCTCGGCCGCGCCGTCAAGCGATCCGCGACTTCTTTTTGCATCATCACGGTCAGACCGGCGAGTGGCAGGTCGCTTTGAAGCAGGTGCATCAAGATCGGCGTCGTGATGTAGTACGGGAGGTTGGCGACCACTTTGAGGCGCGTTGATCCCGGCAATTTTTCCTCGACCAGCGCCGGCAAGTCGAGCTTGAGCACGTCGCCTTCCACCACCTGCACGTTATCATACGGTGCCATGGTGTCGGCCAAAACAGGCAGGAGCTGCGGGTCGATCTCAATGGCCAGCACCCGGCCTGCACTACCAGCTAAAAATTCGGTGAGCGCGCCGATTCCGGGTCCGATCTCGATCACGTCATCCGCTTCGGTCAGTTGCGCCGCGGTCACGATGCGCGCCAAGACTTTGGGGACGGTCAGAAAATTTTGCCCGAGCCGTTTTTTCAAGCGAAACCCATGGGCCTTCAAAATCGCGCGGGTGCGTTCGGGCGCGACGATCGGTAATACGTCAGTCATGTGAAGCCTCCTTGTCGAGCTGGGCGAGCGCGTCGGTCAATTGCGTGCGTGTGATGCCGAATGCCTGCAAGCGATGGACGAGCTGCTTGCCATTGGTGTAGCCGATGTGGAGCAGCTCCCCCAGCCGCTCACGTTTGGCGCGGGACCCGGCACCGCCGATCAGCCCGGCTGCCTGTAAGTCGCTTTGGTCGAAGAGTTGCGGCGCGTCCTCACTCGGCGTCGCCACCGCCTCCAGCGCAGCCTTCAGCGCAGCCGGGCTGGCGTGCTCGACCCCAAGCGAGCCTGGACCATCCGGGGCTGCCTCGCCTCTTGGCAAAAAAGCGTGCTGAACGCCGGGCACATGAGCGCTGATGGTTTTGCGAATCTTTTCGCCCGGGAAATCCGGATCCGTGAGCACAATCACGCCGCGCGTTTCCTGCGCCTTTTTGATCACATCCAGCGTTTTGTCATCGATGGCGCTGCCGCGCGTTTCGATCGTATCAATCTTGCCGAATGCCTCGGTCAGTCGTTTCGTGTCGTCACGGCCCTCGACCACGATGATCTGTTTAAATGGACTCAATTGTTCTCCTTTAGGTTAAAAATACGGTGGGCGTTTGCCCGAGTGATCGCGGCGATATGTTCCGGCGTGTCGCCGCGCAAGTTAGCCACGGCCTCAACCACATAGCGGGTATAGGCTGGCTGGTTCGGCCGTCCGCGGTACGGCGCCGGGGTTAGATAAGGCGCGTCCGTTTCGACCAGCAAGCGGTCTTCGGGAATGACCTGCACGCTTTCGTGTTCCTCAGGCGCATTTTTGAAACTGACAATGCCGGAATAGGAGACATACGCGCCGAGGTCAAGGAACTTCTTGGCCCATTCGCCGTCGCCGGTGAAGCTGTGCATGATGCCGCCGATCTGGTCAAAATGTGCTTCCTGCATGATGCGATAAGTGTCGTCGAAGGCCTCGCGGGTGTGAATCGACACGGGAATGTGCAAGTCACGTGCGATGGCGAGCTGGCGGGCAAAAACACGGCGCTGGGTCTCACGCGGGCTGGTGTCCCAGTGATAATCCAGTCCGATCTCCCCTAGTGCGACCACTTTTGGATCGGCGAGGTCTTGGATCAGCTGATTTTCTTTGGCCTGATCGTAATCTTTGCTGGATTCGGGATGCCAGCCAATGATCGCGTAGAGGTTTGAAAAGCTGTGCGCCAGGCGCAGGGCCCCGTCATTCAGCACGGTGTCTGAGCCGACGATCGCCATTTCGGTGACGCCTAGGTCGTGTGCCTGCTGGACGTATTCTGCTTCGTGGCCCAAGTACGGCGTGTCGTTTAGATGGGTATGTGAATCAAAGATCTCCATGTTGTACACCTCATTCGTCTCCTGCCATTATACTTGCCAGCAACCGGGCCGGCAAATCGACCCGGATTTTCACTGTCGGATTTGGAGAAAGCGCCCGGGTGAGCTTCGGCCAGAAACTGGCTGGCGACCGGAGTAGAGCGGACAAGTGACTTTGAGCCCGCGAAGGTCGCGGTCTCAAAGCTCACTTTCGGCGTAGGCGGCATAGCCGCCAACGCCGACGAGGGGGCTTGCTCTGGGCGTTAGGCGTTTACGCCTTACGCCCAGACATGCGAAGCGAGCCATTTTCGGCCGAAGCCCACCTCATATCCAGCACTGCAGAAATACAGAAGTAGATTTGCCTTCCCGGTTGTGGAAGATGCTTGGCAGAAATCAAATGACATTTACGCATTGATACTGTTTCTAAAATTCGCTTGCTGTCCCCTTCTGTCGGCGCATTTCTTCGCCCTACGCCGCCTTCCGCCTATCTCTCACGCGCCATAATCTGTCGCAATCGCCACGGATTCGACACGTTCCACACGCAAAAAACCAGCCGCAAGCCCTTTTCCTACAAGGCTTTGCGGCTGGTTTTTCGGTTGTGTGCGCGTTTTTTCTTCTATTATAAAGGCGATCAATGCAAGGTGTTTGCCTGGATGGTGGCGATGTCGAGGTAGATGCGGGCGAGGACGATAACGGTGAGGCCAATGATGACCAGAATCGCGGCTAATTTGCGTTTACCTTCGACTGCTTTGCCTTTTGCCTGGCCCGCTTTGGTGATGGAAAAACTGGCGGCCTGGTCTGGGTCTTTTTCAAGCATCTGGTCGATGGCGGCGAGGTTTTTGGCTCGACGTGTCCAGCTGGTGCGGGTGAACCAGAGATAACCAGCCATGACGAGCACCGACCAGACGCACAGGCGCGCGAGGTGGACTTCCAGTTCAAGGGTCACGGCAAGCCAGCCGCCGAGCGTGACCATCATGGCCATTGCTGAAAGGCCAAGACGGGTTTGGCTTGTGAACAGCGCGTTATCGAGGTCGACGAGCGCGAGTTGAAGGCGTTGGTTGTAGCGCCACGTCTCGAGTTTGGAGAGGCCAAGCGTCTTGGTCAGGGATGGTGCCTGTTTGTCCGCCTGTTTTTTGAGGCGCAGGCTGAGAAATGCGCACAGTATCGCCACAAGCATGGCGCCTTGAAAAATAAGATTCGCTGTTGTTGTCATGATTGCCTCCATATGTAGGGCAAGTGTACCCCGCAAATGTGGCGTGTGTGTGAAGATTAGTCAGCCGCCGAAACTATTTTTTCTGAGGTGTCGCCTCACTCGCAAAAGTGATTTGACTGGACGCGGGCATCGACCCACATAGCCAAACCACCGGTGAAAGCGGCGAGTACGTGCCGCCTGCCGTGAATGTTCGGCGTGGATCAGTTGCCAGTATGTTGCATCCTTTTTGGCAATTACTTTTTGGCTGACGGGCACATCTAACAAGAGGCTGGTCAGGGACATCGCGCCGCGCTCGTATTGGCACACAATCGTCGCATTTTCCCCGGCAATTTGCCACACCGTTTGAAGCGTGGTGTCGACGATAAGCAGAATAGCCACCGCGAGCACGACGAGTTAACAGCGGCTTGCCTTTATTATTCTTGCTCCATCGAGATTCTACGAACAGTTTCGGCCGGCACGACGATTTAGGAATCCTTGACGCGATTTCTCGCTCTTTCGCTGTGGCTCCGAATAATAGAATCTCAACGCTATCAAGCAAGCGCCCGATTTCCCCAGGCAGCGTTGTAGCGTGAGCAGTTTTTGCCTGTGTCAACTGAAGTAATAGACTGGTCACTCGTCTCCGTATTTGAAGATCTCGCCCCATTGTTCGTTTGGCGCAATTTACTTGTGATTTTGAGAAAAGCGTGCTAACGTCAACAGGAACGAACAAGAACTCACAAACAATGGAAAAGGTGTGACGACAATGCTCAAGCGCGAACGGCTCATTACGATCAAGTCGCTGGTTGAAAAAAAGGGAATCGTGACCGTCAGCGAAATCGGTGAAACGCTTGGGGTGTCCACCATGACCGTGCGGCGGGACCTCGATGAACTCGCGGCGGAAAATGCGCTGATCCGGATCCACGGCGGCGCGCAAAGTCGCGGACTGGCGCACATGCCCGAGCGCAGTCACGACGAAAAACGCCAACTGGAAGTCCCTGCCAAAACGGCGATTGCGCGCCTCGCCGCAGATATGATCGATGACGGCGACACGATCTTCATCGGCTCCGGCACCACGCTGGAATTGATTGCCCCTTACATCGAGGCAACTGATGTACGTTTTATCACCAACGCGCTGCAAGTGTTCGAAAGCTTTCAGCGCTTGGGCCGTCGCGTCGACCTTCAGCTGATCGGTGGCACCTACCGCGCACGCTCAGGCGCCTTTGCCGGCAGCCTTGCCAACGAGGTCCTCGAACGCCTGCGCTTTGACAAAGCCTTCGTCGGCGCCAATGGCATCAACAAGGAGCTGATCACCACCACCAGTCCCGAAGAAGGCCAGACCCTGCGCATCGCGTTGAAAAATGCGCACGCCACCTTCGTCGTATGCGACCATAGCAAACTCGATCAGCAAGATTTTTATACCTTCTATACCCTCGACCAGATCAGCGGCCTGATCACAGACGACGGCGCAGACGAAGCCGCCCTCGCCCCATACGCCGCATTGACCACCGTGCACATGGCAAAATAGGGTGCGTAGCCGAGCGCTTAGGTCCCAAGCCAATATCCCGCGCCTCAAGATCCACACAAAAAATCGACCCGCACCCGCGAGTCGATTTTTTCATATCCATTCAACTTAAACTACCCGATCAGCGACCCATTTTGCAGGCCAGCCGGAACCTCGACCAACGTGATCTTGCCCTCGTTGTCCTCGGCCGACAGCAACATGCCTTCCGACATCTCGCCCTTCAGCTTGCGCGGCTTGAGATTGACCACCGCCAGCACCTTTTTACCCTTGAGCTTCGTGAATTCCGGATAGAACTTGGCGATGCCCGACAAGATCTGCCGCGTGCCCTCGTCGCCGGCGTCCAGCGTGAACTTCAAGAGCTTGTCCGCGCCGTGCACCTTCTCAACATTCAGAATTTCCGCGACCCGGATCTCGCTCTTGTCGAACGCCTCGATGCCGATCTCGCCCTTGCGCGTCTTCTCATCGACCGTCGCCAACTTCTTCGGCGGCTGCATCTGCGACTTGATGAACGCGACCTCTTCCTCCGCGTCAAGCCGCGGAAAAATAGGTGTGCCCTGCTCGGCTACCTTGTTGCCGGCCGGCAGATGCCCCCACTCAAGCGTCTCTTGCGCCTCGTCCTGATCGTCCAGCCCAAGCTGGCCGAACATTTGACGGGGTGCGTGCGTCATGATCGGCTGCACGAGCAGCGCGATCAGCCGCAGACTTTCTGCCAAGTGGCCCATGACAGAATCAAGTTTTTCCTTGTCCGCCGGGTCCTTGGCCAGCGTCCACGGTTCAGTCTCATCAATATACTTGTTCGCGCGGGCCACCAGTTTCCACGCCGCATCCAATGCGTCGGAGAACTGCAGGTTATCCATCAACTTGTTGTAGTCACCCAGAGTTTGGGCGGCCACCTTTTCCAGATCGCTATCAAATGGCGTCTTGTCCGCCAGCAATTCCGGCAGCACGCCGCCTTCATACTTGTTGATCATGGCAACGGTCCGGTTGAGCAAGTTGCCCAAGTCGTTTGCCAGATCAAAATTGATGCGATCGATGAAGTCCTCCGGCGTGAAGATGCCGTCGTTGCCAAACGGAATGGCGCGCATCAGATAATACCGCAGCGCATCCAGCCCGTAACGCTCCACGAGCATCTCAGGATAGATCGCGTTGCCCTTGGACTTGGACATCTTGCCGTCCTTCATCACCAGCCAGCCATGGCCGTAGATCTTCTTTGGAATCGGCAGGCCCAGCGCCATCAAAATGATTGGCCAATAGATGGTATGGAAGCGGACGATCTCCTTGCCGATCAGTTGAATATTAGCCGGCCAATATTTATCAAACAGCGTCTGGTCATCCGAGCCATAACCCAGCGCGGTGATATAGTTGAGCAGCGCATCGACCCACACGTAGACCACGTGCTTTGGATTTTCCGGAATCGGCACGCCCCAGTTGAAACTGGTGCGGCTCATCGCAAGATCTTCCAGACCCGGCTTGATGAAATTATTGATCATTTCATTTTTGCGGGACGCTGGCTGAATAAAATCAGGATGCTCATCATAGAACTGGAGCAACCGCTCACTGTACTTGCTCATCCGGAAGAAATAACTCTCTTCCTTGACCAGCTGCACCTCATGGCCGGATGGTGCCTTGCCGCCGATCACTTTGCCGTCCTTGTCGCGATAAACTTCCGCCAGCTGCGGTTCGGTGAAATACTCCTCGTCTTCGACCGAATACCAGCCCGTGTACTCGCCGAGGTAAACATCCCCCTGTTTGATCAGGCGCTCAACGATCTTTTGCACCGCGGCCACATGTTCTGGGTCCGTCGTACGAATAAATTTATCATTGGTGATCTCAAGCATTTTCCACAGCTGTTTGATCTGCGTCACCATGCCGTCGACATAAGCTTGCGGGGTGATGCCGAGCTCGTCCGCTTTCTGCTCGATCTTCAGACCGTGCTCGTCAGTCCCGGTCAGGAAAAAGACATCGTAGCCCATCAGCCGCTTGTAACGTGCCAAAACGTCCGCCGCGATGGTGGTGTACGCGTTGCCGATGTGCAATTTGCCCGACGGATAATAGATCGGCGTCGTGACATAGAACGTAGGTTTAGCCATGAAAATGTGCCTCCTGCAGCAAAAGGTACGACGCGGGAAATGACTCGCGCCGCCCGACAAAAAAGTCTTAGTTAGCTTTCAGTATAGCATAGGCCGCCGCTTGTTTTCAGTGGCTTTCCAGAAATTGGCGCGGCGGTGAATCTTCGCTGGGGATAATTTGAGGCGTGCGCTGGTAACTGGTGTGATGGGGTCACATTATTTGCGGAGTCTTCTGGCGGGTGGGCATCTAGTGTGACGCGGTGACATTAGTTGCGTGAGCTTTCGGGGGAGCGTGCTGATTTTGTGTGATGCAGTGACAATAGTTGCGTAAGCTTTCGGCGGGCGTCCGGATTTTGTGTGATGCGGTGACATTAGTTGCGCGAGCTTTCTGGGGGGCGTCCGAATCTTGTGTGATGCGGTGACATTAGTTGCGTGAGCTTTCGGCCGCGTGCGTATCTTGTGTGATGCGGTGACAATAGTTGCGTGCGCTTTCGGGCGCGTCCGGATCTTGTGTGATGCGGTGACATTAGTTGCGCCCTACGCCACCATGGACAAACCGGTGTGATGCTATCACATTGTTTTTACCTCCATATCGGAGGTGCGTACTCCGGGTATGCTGATGGACTGCTTTTGACAGTAAATTAGGACATCCGCATACCGGGAGTCTGCCAGTCAGTCACGCCCGCATTGAACACCTTCAAACCGGTGTGATGCCATCACATTATTTGTTAGCGCAGACCCCCGGGGCCTTTTTACTCTATGAACCCCGGGTCCGCGAATTTCGGGGTTTCCGTTCGATATTGTCATATTCGCGGACTCTGAGTCCATAAGATCTGCACGACCGAGCCCTGCACTTTGATGTTGGTGTGATGCCGTCACACCATTTTGCTACAGTGTATCGGGGAATCGAAAGCCGCGTACCCTGATATGCCGATCGACCTCTTTTGACAGCAAAAACGACATTCGCATACCCTGAGTACGCGAGTTATTGTTGGATATTGCGATATTCGCAGGCTCAAAGTCCATACGATCCCATTACTGCCCCGGGCAGAGCCGTTGCGCTGGTGTGATGCGGTCACATTACTTTTCGCCATTTCCCGGGAAATCGAGACCCGCATACCGGGAGTACGTCAGTCAGACACCCGTGCCCGGTGAACTCCCTTCAAACAAGTGTGATGCCATCACATTATTTGTCGTCGGCGCATCGGGGAAATCCAGGCCGCGTACCCCGGGTATGTCGATTGGCCTCTTTTGAGAGCGGATCACAACACCTATATACCAGGAGTATGCAAGTGTTGACGCCGCCACTGCAATCGTCTGCGAACTAGTGTGATGCCCTCACAAAAGTTCGGCCGGTAGCGCCCGTTCTCAAGTCGTCGCCTGAAACGTCCCACGCGCATTCAAAGGTCACGTTCAAGCCAAAAACTGAATAATCCCCCGAATCACACCTTCTAATGCGTCTCTGACGACCGGTTTGTGTGGCTCAAAAAGCCGGTCTAGCGCGGTTTTAACAAATAGCTCGTAACACGCATTCTTCATTGGCTCACCGACGAGTCAAGAATGCCGTCAGATCAACGTTTTCGATGGCAAAATCGGCACCGAAAAAGCGGTCAGCCGAACGCTACCGACCACATCCCCCAAGGCTCGGGCGTGTGAGATAGTGTGATGCCATCACACCAAAAAGGCTGGCCACTGACTCGACCAGCCACTACCATTTTTTATACGAAAGAGTTTGCCAACCAAACAGGAGGAGAGCCAAAACTTTTTACTGCGGACGCCGGGGTTGCCGCAAACCCGGCGTCTCTAATCCTTTATAGATGCGCCCTTGATAAAGATGCAACAGCGCCAGTAACGTGTCCGCGATCTGGTAATCAGTTTGTTGATGCCGGTTCTGCTCGCACGCGATCGCCATCAGGGCAAGCCCGAAATGCACCAGCCCAATCGCCTCATTTTTGCCGATATAGCGATGCGCCGTCCTCAGCTGTGTGACCAATTTCTGATACTGTGGGCCTAATTCTTCATCCAACCGAGTCCGCGCCGCCAAGGAAAAATCATCCAGCGATAGTCCCGGCAGTGTGATCATGACTTTGAACAGCGGGACCTCTTCCTTCACAGCACGGTTGACGTAGCTGCGCAAGAGATTATCATTCTCCGGATCCAGCACTTTGACAAATGCCGGTCCAACGCGTTTCAACTCGTGTAACTGTACCGCTGCGAATAACTCGGCCTTTGAATTAAATCGCCTTTTGATCGTCATATATTTGATGCCGGTCCGATTTTCGAGGTCATGAAAAGTGATCTGCGCATAATCCTGTGTTCGCAACGCATCGATCGTCGCGTTCAGTATTGCCTCGAGCTGACTGTTCATGCCAGTCGGCGCGAAATTTGTTTTGTTATCTGCCATCACAACTCGCCTCCTAGTCACTGTTTGATGTCTCCGACCTGAATGTACCGCCAGTTTCGAAAAATACCTAACAATATGCTCACAGAAAGTCGTGTGGCGAGACAAAGACCCAAGAAATCCAGTTGTGATGCGGTGTGACGCCATCACAAAACTTTTTGGGGTCTCACGAAAAAGTAGCGCCCCGTGCCATCTTTTCCGCAATCGAGACAAACAAAAATGTGACCACATCACACCCGAACTTGCAGGGGCAAGATCAGTGTGATGTGGTCACATTACTTTTTTGAGGACAGCACAGGGTGTGATGGTATCCCATTTTTGTTGGGGGTTCGCAGCGACGCGATCACACCCGACTTTTGGTCGTACGTCTTAGGTGTGATGGCATCACATTACTTTCCATGCCTACCCAGTGTGATGCGGTCACATTACTTCTCGCGACGCCCGTGTGTGACGCCATCACATTACTTTTCGCGGGCGATCGTGGGCGTGTGACCCCATCACATTACTTTTTGTGCACGTCCGGGGGCGACGTCATCACCTGACTTTTCGCGCACGCCCGAGTGTGACGCCATCACATTATTTTTCGCGTGCGCCCGGGTGTAACGCCATCACATTACTTCTCGCGTGCACCCATGTGTGATGCGGTCACAATACTTTCCGAGTATGCCCAAATGTGATGCCATCACATTACTTCCCTCGCCGCCCGTCCGCGTCCCATCCTCAAAACAAGTCCAGCTGCCGCGGGGCCAATCCGGTGAACTGCAATCCCTGCTGGGCAATAAATCGCTGGGCGTCGGGTGAGGCATCTTGGTGGCCGTTATTGTTGAAAATGACAAAGACCTGTTTGGCGCCCGCCGCAAGCTTCATGGCCGTTTCACCAAGCACCGTCAACTCGTCGTCCGAGTAGCGGTAATTCGTGCGCTCGCCGCGCCAAGCTGCGCCCTGTTTGAGCCAACCCATCAAGTTGCGCCCGTGCAAGCGCATGATCGCGCAGGTCGGATTCGTGACTTCGGGAACCAGGGGGACAGGATTGCCTGGCACCTGAGGCTCGTCGACGACCACATTAATAAAATCGAGCTGACGCCACAATGCGAGGGTCGAATTGCGAAATTTAGGACTGAGCCAAGAGCCGTCCCGCAACTCGATTGCGATCGGCAAGTCCGGATACTGCGTCCGCACCCATTTTAGGTAGGCGATGTTGTCGGCGGTCGCGCCAAACCACGGCGGCAGTTGAAACAAGATCGCGGTCAGCTGCTTGGCGTCGATCAACGACTGAAGGCTGGCGCGCAGCTGAATAAATGGCTCGCGGCGGTCGGTGTCGGCAGGCAGCGGTTCGTGTTGGGTCATGGTGGCCGTCGCCTTCACGATGAACTGAAACGTCGGCGGCACCTGCCGCTGCCAATTCCGCACCGTTTTTTCACCTGGAATATGATAGAAAGTCGTGTCCATTTCAACCACGGGGAAAACGGTCGCGATGTCGCTCAGCGTGCTCGCTTTGCCATTCGGCGCGAGGTCGGGATGCTCAGCAACGGCGGTCAGGCCAACGAGGATCATGACGTCGCCTCCAAGCCGAGGAACTGGTCACCAGCGAAGCGGCTGGTCCACTCCCCGTTTTTGCCAGCGAAAAATAGCGGGAGCATCGCCTGCAGATCCGGCACGACGCCAAGATTCCGTGGATCCGCCAACCAATCCGGGGAAAAAGTCATGAGCACGCCCTCACGCGTGGCGGTCGGCAGGGACATCGCAGTCGCCGTGGTGCATGTATATAGGAAGAGATCACCGCGGGGCTTGCCATCGACGTGCCAGTGGACCAGCCCGCATGTGGTGAGCGCTTCTGGCGACACGCGCAGGCCGCTTTCTTCAAATAGTTCGCGCGCCGCCCCAACTGCCGGTGTTTCACCCGGTTCAACTTTGCCGCCGAGCGCATTCCAGCAGCCTTGATACGGGGGCTTTTTGCGGTTGATCACGAGCAGTCCGGTCGGCGTGGCCACCAGAATCAAAGTCAGTTGCTTCATCTTTTTCACCTTCCACGACCCAGTGTAGCATATCCCCCTTGGGCACTTTGGCGAATTCTTCGGCAATGTGCCCAAAATGCGCCGGCAAATATTGTAAGGGTTGCCACTGCGAGGTGAACCGCTTACATCGTATACTTAGTCATGTAAACAAGGTTCCTATTCTAATTTTGTTAGGAGAGCTAATCATGGTTAATATCGATCTCGAGCACATTTATAAGGAGTACGATGACGGCGACGACTACGCTGTTATGGACTTCAACCTTCACGTTAAGGACAAAGAGTTCATCGTTTTCGTTGGCCCTTCTGGCTGCGGGAAGTCCACCACCCTGCGTATGATCGCCGGGCTGGAGGACATTACCAAAGGCGAACTGAAGATCAACGACAAGATCATGAACGACGTTGCACCAAAGGACCGCGATATCGCGATGGTTTTCCAGAACTACGCGCTGTATCCGCATATGACCGTGTTCGACAACATGGCCTTTGGTCTGAAGCTGCGTAAATACGCCAAGGACGATATCAAGAAGCGGGTCGACTATGCGGCTAACATCTTGGGCCTGACCGAATTCCTGGAACGCAAGCCTGCCGACTTGTCTGGTGGCCAGCGTCAGCGTGTTGCCCTGGGCCGTGCGATCGTCCGTGATGCACCTATCTTCCTGATGGACGAGCCGCTGTCTAACTTGGATGCCAAGCTCCGTGTTTCCATGCGTAGCGAAATCGCCAAGCTGCACCAGCGTCTGAACACCACCACGATCTATGTTACCCATGACCAGATCGAAGCGATGACCATGGCGGACCGTGTTGTTGTTATGTCTGTTGGTAAGATCCAGCAGATCGGCACCCCGGCTGAAGTTTATGACAACCCTCGCAACGAATTCGTTGCCGGGTTCATGGGCTCCCCTGCGATGAACTTCTTCAACGTCACCTACAAAGACGGCAAGATCTCCGATGGCACCGGTTTGAACCTGACCCTGCCAGAAGGTCGTGCAAAAGTCTTGAACGATCGCGGCTACGATGGCAAGGAAGTTGTCTTCGGTATTCGTCCAGAAGACATCCATGCTGAAGAAGCCTTCATCGAGACCTGGCCTGGCGCAACGGTTCACGTCGAAGTTGTTGTTTCCGAATTGCTCGGTGCAACTTCCCAGCTGTACAGCCGTGTAGATGGCACCGAATTCACCGCGACTGTTGACGCGCGTGACTTCCACAACCCTGGCGACAAGGTTGACCTTGGCTTTGACATCAACAAGGCGCACTTCTTCGACAAGGACACGACCGCTGCGATCGTCACCGAAGAAGAAGAACAAGCCATGACTGACGAACAGGCAAAGGCTTAATTCCGAGTTTCAAACCAGCTAAACCCCTTAAACAAATAGCACTCGCAAGTGTCGGCTTGCGGGTGCTATTTTTATGGAAGTGGGCCAAATGTCGTTCTTGGGTCCGACAGGTAAGTGTTCCAAGCGCCAGGTCCGCTCTTTGGACCAGGTGATTGGAACCTTAGCTGCTCGGACCCAGACATTTGGCCCACGACACTGCAGTAACATTAATGCACCCGTACAGGGATTTTTGCGTCTTGGGCTTTTTGAAAAAATAGCCAGATCTCCGCCCACCTCTAGGCGAAGCCTCGGGTAAAATCCCAATCACTCAGCTCACAGCGCCTGCACCAGATCGACCCCATTGCCATCCGGGTCCTTCACCTCAAAATACCGATACCCCCACGGCAGATCACGCGGCGCTTCGGGCACTGCGACGCCCATCGCCGTGATGCGCGCGTACTCGGCGTTCGCATCGCTGACACGCAGCTCAAAGCCCTGACACGCTTGCGTCTGCGTTGGCGAAAAGGCCGGATCACGGTTGACCGTGATAAATACATGGCCGTCATCGGGCCCGCCAAACCAGATCTCAATGCGATCCGGGCCGCCATGTGCCGGATCATTCACGACCTGTGCGCCGAGCACCCGCTGGTAAAAATCCGCGAGCCGCAATGGGTCTGCGGAAATGATATTGATACCGGCCAAGCGGGTGGCTGCCTGAGTCGGTTTTGTTTGTTTTGTTGTGGTCATGGTGATCGTCCTCCTCCGAAAATATAACGCTCCCTCAATTATCCGTCACCACCCGATTTTTCGCTAAGCCAAATCTCGCAAAATGCGAGCAAAAAAAGCGCACCTCGCGAAAGATGCGCCGGTCTCTTATTGTTGCTTGCGCCGTTTCAGATGCATCACCAGCGTCACGACAAGCGCGACGATTGCGATGGCCAAAACGATCAAAATTGCCAAGAATGGCGTTCCCATATCCGAATGTCCTCCTAGTCATTTTTCTGGAGGTGTTGCTCGATGCGCCGCTCCGGTTTGATCCACAACAGCAACGTCACCATGTCCAAGATGATCGTGAGCGTCGGCCAAATGAACGCCGCAAGGATCGCGATCACGTTCAAAATGATCGAGGCGATCGGCTTGTAATACCCGCGCCCAACCAGGCTCATGATGTCCTGATTCCGCCGGTCCAACCGGATGAGCGTCCGAATCAGGATGTAATACGCGATATCGATCACGAGAATCACGATCCCGTATGACATCTCCGGCCCGTAATCCGCGACATGATTGGCGCCGACCCAGGATGTCACGAATGGAATCAGGGACAGTCCGAACAGGAAAAACATATTCGCCCATAACACGCCACCGCTGACGCGTTTCACGATCTGAAATAAATGGTGATGATTGTTCCAATAAACGGCCACGTTAAAAAAGGAGATCGCATAGATCAAAAACACATACCGCTCGCCCCATAACGCGCCGAGCTGGCCACTTTCTGGCGGCCGTAATTCCAACACCATGATCGTGATAATAATGGCGATGACCCCGTCAGTAAAGGCCTCGAGTCGTTGCTTGGACATGCGCTTCACCTCACAGTATGACCAATCATATCAGAAAAATAACGGCGCTTACCGTCATATTTTGATAAATCGAGTTATGCCGGCGTGACTTGTAGGTCCTCAAAAACCTTCACCGCATCCCCGACCACCATATGCGCGCCATACGGCAGATCAATGGCTTCGCGATTCACCGCAACCAAGGTCGTCATCGGATCTACGCCTTGAATCAGCCCGGCAAACGGATAAACCTGAAAACTCGTCCCGACCACCACGATCAGGTCCGCCGCATTCACCGCTTCAAGTGCCGCATCGATCACTCGGGGCGCGATCTGTTCGCCATACAACACAATATCCGGCCGAATCACCCCGCCATCCGCCGTATGAAACTCACTGGCCAGATAGGTCTGATAATCGATTGCCTGCCCACAAGTCTGACAATGCAGCCGATACAAGTTGCCGTGAAACTCGACCACATTTTTCGCGCCCGCTTGCGTGTGGAGCCCGTCCACATTCTGCGTCACGATCGCCCCCTTGGCATTCGTGATCGCCGCCATTTTTTCATGAATAATATTCGGCCGCGCTTCCGGATAATACATATGCGCCTTGACCCATTGGTAAAAATCATCCGGATGATCCCTGAGATTATCCGCCGACAACGCATACTCCGGGCTGACCATATCCGAGTAAAGCCCGCCCTTACTGCGATAATCCGGAATCCCAGAAGCAGTGGACACCCCGGCCCCAGTCAAAAACGTGACAAACTGCGCCTGATCGATCGCCCCTTGAAGATCAAACATCAACGGCCCCTCCTTAGGTGAATACAACAAGACTTGTCGGCATGAGTGAAGTGATAGGAAGAAATAAGTTGGCAAGTTCGGCTTGAAGACAAAAGCTGCGAAGACACATCGAATCGCCAAAGGAACGACGCAAGACGATGCCCATTTTGAACCGGAACGCCGGAAGATGTACCAGTAACCAGGAGTAACATATCCCACAGAAGTATGACTGTATGGCAGGATTCGAACTCCATAACTTCAGTGCTGGATGTAGGGTGGGCTCCGGCCGAAAACGGCTCGCTTCGCATGTCCGGGCGTAAGGCGTAAACGCCTAACGCCCGAATCAAGCCCCCTCGTCGGTGTTAGCGGCTGTGCCGCTTACACCGAAAGTGAGCTTTGAGACCGCGACCTTTGCGGGCTCAAAGTCACTTGGGCGCTCTACTACGGTCGCCAGCCGATTTCTGGCCGCCGCCCACCCGTAAGCCCACCGGGCGCCCTACAAAGATTTAATTCCGAACCCCATACAACACATCATACTTCTTCAAAATATCTTCCAAAGGCTGCTGGTACATCTTGCGGAAGTCTTCTGGCTTCGGGTCGACAAGCGGCAGAACGAACGCGTTTTGGTCGTCGCCCTTGCCCAGCGCAACATACCCCCGGTGCTTCGTCTCGCGGTTGCGGAAATCGCTGTGCTTCAGATCAAACAGCTGATTCAAAGACAGCCGCAACTGCCGGGGCGACAAAATCGGCGGCAGAGACACAAATTCCGTGTTCGCCGGCGGTTCGTAGCCCAGCTGCTGGACGATCTCCTCGAACATCTTGAACAAATTCACGACCGTCCGCCGCACCCGCGTCGGCGCATCCAGCGGCTTATCCATGATCACGCCAAACAACCCAAAGGCAAGCGGCGCCGTCTCTGGAAAATCGGTACGCCACCGATCTTGGTCCGCGGCCGACCCGCCCTGGCGAAAGACCATGAGATCCAGCAGGGACATAATGCGAAAGACCACCAAATTTTCCGTTTCCGGGGACTCTTTTGGCGTCAGCTGATCAAACCCGGCCTGAACCTGGGCCTCGACTTCTTCCGTGATCAGCCCGTGGTCGCGTTGCCAGCCGGTGACCAGCACATGCATCGCGGCATCGTACAGCGCCGTCGACGTCGCGTAAAATTGGCGGTCGAGGCTCGGGTCGCCTGTCAATAATTGATATTGCGGCAGTGGCACATCTTGGGTAGTGAAATACATGTGCAAGAGCTCATGGCTCAGCGTGTAATCCACCGCGGTCGTGTCGGTGATCTGGACGGTCACACTGCCATCAGCTTCCAGTTTTTGGTGCGATTGGTCATGCGTCAACACACCGCTAGCCGGGCCGGCGATCTCGACATGAATCGGCATCGCATACCCTTTTTGCACCTCGTCAAACAGTTCCTGTAGTTGCGGATTCTCGATCTCTGCCATAGCTTCCTCCTAAAAATCGACCAGATGCGGCGTGTGCTGCTGGTACGTGGCCAATTGCGTCACGCCATGCCGGTGCAAAAACGCCTTGGCCCGGTCAAAATCCATCTCATACTTATCATTGCTGTGGGCGTCCGACCCAAGCGTGAACAGCGTCCCGCCAGCTTCTTGATACCACGGCAGCGCCGTTTCATACAGCGCCTCATTGCCCCATAAAAACATCGACTTGGTGTTGACCTCAAAGGCGAGGTGTTTGGCCACCGCCATGCGAAAGATCGCCATCAATTGCGGTTTCACCCAGGCGGTCAGCTCCGCCGGTGTCACATCCAGCACGCGCAACCCATAATCAAAATGGGCCAGCACATCCGCGCCTTCGAATTCGGCCACCCCGGCGGCCATCAGCTGGTAATAATTTTCCACATGGGCGCGCTTGGGCACGGACTTAAAATAATCATCCTGGAAATCATGGTGCCCATCGTGATGAAATGACAACAGCACCAGATCGTAGTCGGCGCGCCGCAGGTAATCATACGTCTCTTTGAGGCAAGGTGCATAGTATCCGCACTCGACGCCCGTCAGAATGCGGTTTGGAAACGCCCCACGCAGCTCGGCGCGCTTTTGTTGATAGGCCAATTGATCCGGCAGATCGTTGTGCCCCGCATCATCGGGATTGGCCATTTCGAGATGGTCAGTGGTAACAAGCGGCGCCTGGCTCTGGTGCAAGTAGCCCTCGAATGGCGCCTGCGAGTCGAAGGAAAAATAGGTGTGCACATGCTGGTCATAGTACATGATGACCCTCCTGACTGTGGGTGGCAGCGGTTTTGCTGCGGTATAATAAGGGTACCGTTTCAAGAAGGGAAGCACAATAAATGAAGATAAACATTGCATTAGAAAATGGATTGTTACCGGACCGCTATGGCAAACACGCGACCGGCGCCGACCTGTATGCGGCCCACCCGATCACCAGTTTTCCGTTCACCATCGAAGACGCCCCGGCAGACGCCAAAACGTTTGCGCTGCTTCTGATCGATTTTGATGCCGTACCGGTCTCCGGTTTTCCATGGATCCACTGGACCGCGGCCAACATTTCCGCCGCGCAAACGACCTTGCCGGAAAACGCCAGTCGCAGCGGTGAGATCGCGCTGATCAATGGCCGCAACTCAAACGCCGGCCACCTAGTCAACAACCCGGATGACAAGATCAAGATCGGCTACGTGGGTCCACAGCCCCCAGACAAGGTGCACGATTACACGCTGATCGTGTTCGCGCTGGACACCGCATTGCCGCTGACCACCGGCTTTTGGTTCAACGAGCTGCGCCACGCGATGCAGGGCCACATTTTGGCCACCGCGACCCGCGACATCCCGTCTCGCAACTGAGCGTCAATACTGCAGGTAGCCGTTGTGGTCCGGGTGCTGCAAGGTCACTGCTTCCCCCGCCGCCTGCCGCGCCGCGATCGCGTTTTCGCCCCATTTGGACATCGCGATCAGGACTTCCCGCAGACTTTTGCCCCGCTCGGTCAACGCATATTCGACTTTCGGCGGAACCTGCGGAAAAACCGTCCGCGAAATGATGCCATCGCGCGCGAGCTCGCGCAATTGCTGCGTCAACATCTTCTCTGTAATTGGCGCCATCTGCCGGCGCAACTCGCCAGGGCGTTTGGCGCCGGTGCCCAGAAAACATAGAATCAGCGGCTTCCATTTGCCGCCGATCACCGCAAGTGTTGCTTCGATGCCCATATGATAAGTTGTCATGTTCGCCTCCGCGTCCCATTTCTTTCCAAAAGGTGGGTATCCGACTCAAAAGTGGGTACTGGCCTTTTTATCTGCTCCCATTATACTGAAAACATCGCGGTGTTACTAACGAAAAATAAGTCCGCGTTTATGGAGGGTCAAATGACTAACAATTTTCTAAACGGGTACCAATTTAAGAATGGGCTCACGGTGAAAAATCGCATCGTAATGAGTCCCATGACCACGATGACCAGCTTCTATAACGGCATGGTCACCAGCGACGAGGTCAATTATTATGCCACGCGTGCCGGCGGACCTGGGATGATCATCACCGGGGTGGCCAATGTGACTGCGCTGGGCAAAGGCTTTGAAGGCGAGCTGTCCGTCGCCAGCGATGACATGATTCCCGGGCTTGCCCGCGTGGCGTCCGCCATTCACCAAAATGGCACCAAGGCGATTCTGCAGATCTTTCACGCCGGCCGGAAAAGTACGCGCAAAGTCCTGCGCGGCGCCCAGCCCGTCAGCGCCAGCGCCATTGCGGCCTCATATCCAGCCGACTCCGACACCCCGCGCGCGATGACCGAAGCGGAGATCGAGACGACCATCACCGCCTTTGGGGAAGCGACGACTCGCGCGATCAAGGCCGGCTTTGATGGCGTGGAGTTGCACGGGGCCAATACGTATCTCCTGCAACAATTTTTCTCGCCGAACGCCAACCAGCGCACCGATCAATGGGGCGGCGATCGCGCCGGCCGCATGCATTTTGCCCTCGCCGTGATCGCGGCTGTGCGTAAAGCGGCCAGTACCGCGACCCAGCCCTTTATCGTTGGGTACCGGCTGTCACCAGAGGAAATCGAGACCCCGGGCATTCGCCTCGCCGACTCCCTATTTTTCGCGGAGCAGATTCGCGACAAGGTGGATTACCTGCATCTGTCGATGGGCAGCTACAAGCGGACCTCACTGAGTGACAAAACAGATACCACGCCGATTCTGCGCCACTTCACCGAGATCACGCAGGGCCACTTGCCACTGCTGGGCGTCGGCGCGATCGAGCAGCCCGAGGACGCTGATGATGCGCTGAGAACCGGTGCCGATTTCGCCGTGCTGGGCCGCGAGCTTCTGCGTGAGCCCAACTGGGTACAAAAAGTCGAGCGCGGAGACGCCGCCAGCATCCGCACCACCCTGTCTCCGGCGGACATGACCCGCCTCGCGATTCCGCCCGTCATGCAAGTCTACCTGAGCACCGCCTTCAAGTCCGTCATGCACTTCACGACAGACGCCGCCAAGCCAACAGACTACCAAGCCCGCCTGGCGCCAATGGAGGGATTTGAGGAAAAATTGTGAGCGGTAGGCACTTTAATAGAAGCAACAGAGCGACGAAGAACTCAGGTTACCAGCCTCAACAATAAATGCCCAAATTCACTCCGAAGGGGCTCGCTGACTGAAAAATGCCCAGTCACCCCAGGCGGCGTGAAGTAAACCCACTGACGCATGCCCTTTTTCCCGCGCCCCTAGTGAATGCGCTTTCTTTTGTGCTATACTGAACGTATCAAGAAAGAAGAGGGTGGCATTTATGGCAGAACGACAAGTGATCTTGTACTTGGCCGAAAGTCTCGACGGCTTCATCGCCGAAAAGGACGGCGGCACCGGGTTCCTCAGTAAGTTCGACTCCAGTGCCCAAGACGCTGCGTATCAGGATTTTTATAGCAGCATCGACACTGTATTGATGGGCCGCATGACGTATCAGCGGAAGCTGCATCTTGCAGGCACCTACCCATACAGCGATAAAGAGAGCTATGTCTTTTCGACCACCCTGCATGATACCGACGATCCGACCACCGTGGTCGCGGGCAACATCCCGCAATTCGTCCGGCAATTGAAGGAAAAAAAGGGGAAGGGCATCTGGCTCGTCGGCGGGGCGGATATCTTCACCGACTTGCTCAAGGAAAAATTGATCGATAAGCTGATCATCACGATCGCGCCAGTGCTGCTGGGCGACGGTGTCAGCTTGGTCGCAAGCAACCTGACCGACATTCCGCTCAAGTTGCTCAACGCCAAGCAAAACGACCAGTTCGTCACCCTGACCTATGAAGTGCTCAAGTAACTCATTTCCACACAAAAGGCGGCCGACAAAATGGCCGCCTTTTGCGTGGGCTGAAAACCGTGGACCGGGGGCGAAAATAATCACCGTGTCTCTTCCGAAAATAATGAGGGCCACATCCGAAAAAAATGACGGTGTCACGACCCCAAATGCGCTATCATCTAATTCAAAGGAAGGGATGCCCCGTGACAATGACCAAACGTCGCACCATCGAAGAAGCCACTGAACAGATTCGCGCCAAACAATCGGTTGAAGCCACAGCTGCCGACAAACGCTGGCTTCGCAAACGCAAGATCGACTTGCTTGTCCGCCTGGTCGCAATCGTCATCATTCCGTGTCTGACGCTGGGCATGTTTTTCACCACGAGTATCCTGCAGGCGTTCATGCTGTTTGGGCCGCCCCTGCTGGTTGTCATCCTGATCGAGGACAAACTGGAAGAACGGTATCGTGCGCGCCATCCCCATCCGCACAAATGGGCGTCGGATGCCCGCGGCCACTAATGCGGCGTCGCCCAGTCCCCGCCTACAACCGCATGGCATAAACCAGCAGCTGCAACTCCGGCTGAGCCATCGGCGAAAAACCGCGGTCCGGGAACATCCCCATCTTGCGGTAAAAACCTTCAGCGGTCGGCAGTGCCAGCAGGCTCAATTCTGTTTTTCCGGCCAACCGCGCCTGGCGCACCGCATCCGTAAACAGCAGTTGGCCGATGCCTTGGTTCTGAAAGGCGGGGTCCACAAACAGCTCGTCTAACACCGCGGTCGCGCTGTCCTGCGCCGTCACCCGGTAAAAAGCGACCGGGCGTTTCGCCACCATCAGCACCCGCCCGACCAGATCACGGGCCAGCACCCGCTCGTCAACCGGTTCAGTGTGGGCGATAAAAGCCTGGACTTCTGGCGCTAAGGTCAACGCGGCCAACGTTTTTTCTCTCAATTCTGTTAGAATGGCCGCATCGCCCGGCCTCACTGGTCTCATCTTCATGTCGTTAACCCTTTCGCACAACGTTTTTCTGTTATTCGAACCTAAATTATGGTATTATCGCCCTAAATTCAATACTTGGAGGATCTTCATATGACACGCGCAGAAATCAAAGCACAAGCAAAAGCGTCACTCCGCGGCAATTGGGGCTGGGGGGTCCTGATCGTCTTCGTCGGTGGCATCATGGCCAGCTTGATCGGCAGCATCACGATCGGCATCGTCGCGTTGATGATCGACGCCGGTATCGCCTTTTCCTTCCTGGATCTGGTCGATCAGCGCCGCCCAAATGGCATCATCAACGGCATGTTTTCCGGCTTCACCAGTGGCAACGCGATGGCCGTTTTTCTGACCACCCTGCTCACCCAGGTCTTCACGTTCCTGTGGACCCTGTTGTTCTTCGTGCCGGGGATCATCAAGGGGCTTAGCTATTCGCAGGCCAACTACATCCTGCGCGACTGGATCGCCGCGGGCCGCCAGATCGACGCGACCGATGCCATCACCGCCAGCCGCGAGCTGATGGTCGGCCACAAGATGGAATACTTCGTCCTGCAGCTGAGCTTCATCGGCTGGGCCCTTCTGTGCATCCCGACCCTCGGCATCGGCCTCTTCTGGCTCGCCCCGTACATCCACACCACCAACGCGGTCTACTACCGCAACCTGGTCGGCGCGCACTTCACGGAAGCGACGGACGAGCCTGCCTATTAAGGAAAAATAGACGGCATCCTCCTCGCCACTATGCGCGTTTGAGCGCATGCCGTCCAGTTCAAGACTAGTACGAATCAAAAAGAGGCCATGTGACCTCTTTTTTTGTTTCTCTTGAAAGCTTGATGAATCAGACTCCTACGCTAACATGGCCAGATCATCGCGCTGCCGAACTGAGAGATGCCCCGCATCCATTTCGAGGAACTGGTCCGCAATGGTCAATAGATCCTCCTTTGCATGCGAAGCCACAATGATGATGCGGTCTGGATCCCGCAACTTCGCGATTAGATCTTGAAATTCTCGGACAGATTGAAAATCCAGTGCATTCGTCGGCTCATCTAGCAGTAGAATGGCGGGATGTTCAAAGATTGCCTGAGCAATCGCGAGCTTCTGATTCATCCCAAGGGAAAATTCGCGTACCTTGACTTGACTCGAATCGGCTAACCCTACAGCGTCCAAGGCCCATCGAATATCTTCATCGCTTGCGGTCTTGCGAATGTCGCGAAGAATCTCGAGATTTTGTTGGGCCGTAAATGAGGGCTGAAGCCGCACGCTTTCAATGATCAAACCGAGGCTCTCTGAAAAATCAAAATCAACGCCCAACGTTTTGTCATCGATCATGATCTTCCCACTTGTCGGCCGAATCAGCCCACTGATCGCGCGTAGCAGCATACTTTTCCCGCTCCCGTTGCGACCGTACAGCCCATACACGTGGCCAGAGACAAATGTCGCCGACACGTCTTCGAGAACCTGGTGGCGCCGAATCGTTTTGTTGTAATGCTCAATTTGTATTTTCATTACACAATCTCCTGTTTGCGAATAAGCGACGCCCCAAGCACAACTAGCAAGATCAGCACTATCGCGGCGCCAATCAATGTCGTTCCAGGGTTGGCAGTGAGCCGGCTTGTGTGAATGAGTTGGGACGGCAGCCAATTAAGCCGTTCAAAAGCCGCCGCACCGATCATAGTTGTTATCAAGGCAAACGTCGACGAGACTTTAAGTTCAAGAATTGTCTGGACGAGCCCATAGAGGCATAACCCGTTCATCTGTATCAGGAGTTGAAGAAGCACTCCCCTGCTTGGTGTTGCGGGATAAACAAGCCAATTACAAGCCGCCAGTGCCACATCGAGTAAGACAATTGCGAGAATGTTATTGCGCACCAGACGCAAGAATAGCTGAACTCGTGAGCGATACCTCACGAGTTGAACAATGTTGCGGTGATAAAAAAACTCTCTCGATCGATCGAATATCAGAATCGTAAACATGGCCTGAAAAGTAAATGCCAACAGGGCCGGGTAGCCCGCATTGCCATAGAACGAAACACCGCTGATCTTATCACCATATGTGTGCGCACCAAGGCCGCTTACTTCAAGTAGTCCCAGATAGCCAAGCAAAACAAGCCAGCAGATTAAGAAGTTGCGTTTCATTTGCGTTCCTCCGTGAAGACCATATCGCGATGCAAAACGATCTCTCTTCTGGCAATGACTAACGCAACGATGACGATCAACAAAAACCCAGCATTTGCGGCCGGATCAGCAAGTTGAGATAGCGATGGGACGAAACCATTCTGTGGGCGTAGATTCAAAGTGTAGAGATATAAAGTGTCCAAAATGTTGGTAGCAGACCACATCTCGTTAATATGAAAAACTGTCGGCAGGTAAAAGTCTCCTACTAAGAAAAAAGCACACGCGACGAATCCGAGCCCTCTTGACATAAAGAGATAGCGACAAGTCTGGGCCAGAATCGCAACGAAAAGATAAAAGACTGTAAACCCGGCACCAACAATTACCAAGTTGATAAGAAAATTCCCAAGGTTGTCGAAAGCAATGGGATACCAGAGTGCGGTCTCAACAACAAGCAGGACCATCATCATCACAGAATTAAGTAGCACAAGCAGCATGGCGCGCTTCGTATCACGCGTGAGCAGTGCCCGCCGGCTCAGCCTCGCGATCCAAATATCTGTTGTCTCGACACCAACGACATCAATGGAGAGCGCAAAGATCAAAGCAAGAAAGATGCCATGGACCCGCGAGTCGAGTGCCGACACCCAAACAAACCCCAAACTAAGCGACTGCATCCAAGCGACTTTATCCGTTTCTATTTTTGCTTTCAAGACTGCGGGCCAAAATGTGCCAAAACCTTGGTAGCCGTTATACGCCATCACAATGAAGATCAACATGAGCAGGATACCGGCGATACCAAATTTTCGTCGATCATATCTGATCATTATGCCACCTCCGAACGAAAAGGACCCCGAAGGCCAGTAATAATGTCAATCCACAGAAAAGCCCAGTCGTGGTCACCGCGTAGCTCAAGCCATATTCCGTGAAGGGTTGCATCGCCATCGATAAGTCAAGCGGCGTGAACCACCAAGCTAACCAGTAAATGAAGGTGATTGGGTACGCGATTTTGCGATCTGGAAAACACCGAATCAGGCTTAATGTAAAAAAGCCAATCGCGGTCAAGATAAAGAATAGAAGCAAGACATAGACGAGATAAGCGGATGCAGGATGGGTAAACACCCAGTGGCCCATCCAATGCCAGCTTTTAAAGAGCTCGATCATGTCCATAAATTGCTTGTCGACCTTACTTGGCCCTGCGACGTCATGGATAAGAAGATGGACCAGCGCACTATTAACTAGAAGTCCAAGGCAGACGATCAGCGCAGTCCAGCTGCTTTCAACAAGGCCGCTTAGATCGATTGTTTTGCGATCACGTAAGCGCGTCTTCTCAATCAGGTCAATGCCTTGGTGCTGTTCCAATAAGACCCGTTCACCTGACACCAACAGGACATAGAGCGGATAGACCCAGAACAAGGCGATGACAACAATATGTCCCTGAGACGTGGAAGACAGTAACATTCGCTGCTCAAGCAAAGGGGCTCCTCTAAAGTTGCCAATGTTAAGCACAACGTCATATGACACTAGAACAAGCACGAGCAATAGAAATATGTACACTCGGTAGCTATAAAAAAAACGATAACCCAAGCTGCGAAGCATTTGATCCCCTCCAACATAAAGAAGGCACTCAGCACAGAGCTTTACCGTGCCAAGCACCTCCACGACAAAATTTTGACTGCAAAGATACCAGTCCAGTTAGCTCAATTCCCAAGACCATGAACCAGTATACTCAAAATATCCCCTTATTTTGAGTTATCCGCACTCCACCAGCCTTTTGCAACAAATGCCTTTGCGCTATAATTATTGTTTTCTGCAGTTACATTATGCCAGGTCCCCTTAATCAAACCCTGGTTTTTGTGCGCGCGCAACTGATATTCTATTTCGTTCGACTGTTTGTCGTTTGCGCCATAGGATGTGTTGATCGTCGCATTTTGATACTCCATCCAAAGGGTTGTGATAGTGCCTTTGCCACTACCTTCAGTGGTCATAAGTACGCATACAGCGAAAGATCTCGCAGGGTTAGAAACCATCTCCGGATTATTTAAATCTTTACTATTCGGTTTTGCAGTCTTGGTCGTTGCTGGAACGCCAATCGTATAATCAGTGAAGGCAGACACAGGCGTTGCCACTTCTTGGATCGCAATAGCGCCAGCAAAGAGCGCACCAAAGATCATTAGCAAACTTTTCTACATACTTACTTCTCCCTTTCTTACTCGAGACAAAAAGACATGTGCAAGGACATGACCACCCATCTTTCGCCAGCATTCCCCCCTTTACTGAATGCCCGTATTCAGTATGGCTACATCACATATAGTTAAGCATATTGTAACCGTTATCATGGCCTCGGTCAATCAATATTCGGTCCACAAATTCTCCTATTTTTATTTCTATAATATTAGTCTACAATCTGCACCCTAGATGACGTTTTTATCAGAACGTTATACACTACCCAATTATTAAAAATTATAATCTCAAAAGTTGACGTATGATAGCCGAAATAGCTCATGTGATAATCCTCTTCCAAGCCGCCTACTGTCTTGAACACCTCTGACCTTTGCGGTTTGTCGTTGGGTCCACCCACACACATAGAGTTCTCAATCCAAAAAGGGACAATATTTGCATTGCGCAAACGTTGTCCCGCCATGATAAAGCAACATCTTTTTTGATTTGCTTTAGTTAAACTGTGCCACGACCCAATTCCACAGACTGGTGAAGAAATCGACGATCGCATCCCAAATTTTTTGCAAGAAATTGCGTGTGTCCTCGGAGTTGAGTTTGGTCTTGAGATCTGAGAACAAGCTCTTGGCACTGTCTTGAATGCTGTCGGCAAGTTTTTCCGCCTGCTGCTTGAAGCCGCTGCTTTGAAGCGCGCCGGACTTTTGAATCGTCACCAGTAAATTGATGATCTGGGTGCGCTGATTGTTGTTGATGATCGTCCCGAGATTATTTTTCTCAAGCTGGGAATCGACGATGTTGCCGATCTGATTTTGCGACAAGGTCTGACTGCCGCTGTTGGATTGGCTGGCCATATCGGATTTCATGCCGGCGACGGCGTTGTTGAGGAGTTTGTCCGAATAGCCGTCCTTATCCTTGTTGGCGTCGGTGATCTTGGACAAGGTATCGACCTCATCCTGGGCGGCGTTGATCTGGCTGGCATCCAGCGTCTCCCCATTTTCCGCGAAGGCAGCATACACGCCCGCCAGCGCACCTGAGCCGTCGATCGGGGTGGCGCTCGTGATGAACAGATTGGCGTTCGTCACGCCGGCCGTCACTGCGGCGTTGCGGTACTGGTCCTCGGTGATCGTGGTGATGTTGTTCTTGCCATCATACGGCACGATGGTCACGTTGATGCCGCCGGTGGACGTCTTCTGGACCAGCGCGCTGGACCACACACCGGAATTGGCGGTGAAGGTGCTGCCGGAGGGATTGAGGTATTTGACCAGCGTGCTCCCGTTGACCGTGAGCGTGGTCGGCGATGAGAGGCCGGCCGCCTTTTCCAGCGTGGACAGCGTGCCGCTGCGCTGGGCGTCCGTCAACGAGACCCCAAGCGTGGCGACCGGCTGCCAAGTCGTATCAGCAGCTTTTACCGTTGCGGTGCGGCCGGCGAAAACGCCAACTGCAAGTGCCAAGGCACCGGCGAAGCAGAATAGTTTTTTCATTGTTTGACTCCATTCGTGTACGTTATTGGGGAAAATAGAGAGAGCGGGATTTGTCGATTGGGGTTTTGGGGGGTTATTGCGGAGGTGTTGGCCTCTGAGTTGGGCCTTGCGCGGGACTGCGATTTCCAGTTGGGCTTCGGCCCGCATGGCCAAGTGCGCCATTCGCGCCCAGGCCGCACTAGCTGCTCAGACCTGAACGCCGCGCTCCGCACCCTTTTCCAGTTGGGCTCCGGTGCGCATGGTGGGGTCATTTAGTCGTCCCGGTCGCCTGATGGCAAAGTGCGCCATCAAACACCCAGGCCGAACTAACTGCCCCACCATCCCGCGGGCCTCCGCACCCTAGTTATAACAAAGCCGGTCCCTTTTCCCTAGGGGCCGGCGTATTCTTAACTGCTTCTTATGCTGGGGTATTGAGATAATTGTAAAGTGTGCCTGCGCGCAGGCCGTATTGGGAGAAGGTCAGGCGGTCGCAGTCCAGGTAGCGGATCATGGTGACGACGGGAATCAGGCCGGCGATGATGATGTCGGCGCGTTCGCGGGCGAGGCCCGGAATCGCCTGGCGCTCGGTCAGGTTTTTCGTCAAAACGTCGCGGAAGATCGCATTCACCGCGGTCGTTGACATGCGGAAGCCGTGGATGTCTTCAAAGTTCGAAAAGGCCTCGCGTCGCCGTTGAATTTTCGCCAGGGTCCGGTTTGAGCCGCCCAGCGCGACGATCGGCAAATTCTGGGCCTTGCGCAACCACCAGACGCCATTCAGCGTGTTTTCCACAAAGGTGACGAGGTCAAACAGCTCGGCGGCCGAGACCACGTCGGAGGACAAGAAACGCTCCGAGAGATTGACCGAGCCAAATGGCAGGGAAATGACTTGGCGAAGTTTTCGCTCCTGCACGAGGATCAATTCGGTGGACGCGCCGCCGGTATCCATGATCAGGGCGTTTTGAATCGGCATCGTGTTGATCACGCCGGTGTAATCCAGCGTGGCCTCCTCGTCGCCGGTGATGACGGTGATGGTGATTCCGGTCGTCTTTTTGACCTGGCGAAGAAACTCCTTCTGGTTCACCGCTTGGCGGACCGCCGCTGTGGCCACGGCGCGCAAGGTGACATTGGGCAAGGTGGCAAGTTGTTGCTGGAAGCCAGCCAAGGCCGCAATAGTGCGCGCCATGGCGGCCGGCTGTAACACTTTTTCCTCGCCCATGCCTTCCGACAGGGCGCACCATTTCCTTGAGGCGCACGATCTCGCGAGGCTGATTGGCCGCGTCGATCGCCCACACGGTCAGGCGCGCGGAATTACTGCCGAGGTCGATCACGGCAAAATGCTTGGCTTCAGTCATTGTCCGCCTCGTCTTCCGGGGCCTTCATCGGGGTGAACCGCCTTGTTTGGCGTGGGTCGTCCGCCTCGGTGAGGTCGCCCAGGTGTTTGATCTTCGCGGCAGCCTCTTGCAAAAACGTCTCCTGCGCCGCCAGCAAGACTTTCCCGCGCCGATCGACGCGCTCCCAGGTTTCGTCCGGCTGAAGCACACGCGTTTTCACATTGTCCTGCCAAAGCGTGTCGAAGATCGACAGCACATGTTCGCGCACATCGTCCTGCAAGATCGGGAACAACAGCTCCACGCGCCGGCTCAAGTTGCGCTTCATCAGATCCGCCGACGACAGGAACACACGCGCCTCGCCATCCGCAAAGAAATAGAAGATCCGGCTGTGCTCCAAAAAGCGGCCGACGATGGAATGCACGGTGATGTTTTCCGAAATGCCCGGAATGCCGACCTTGAGATCACAAATGCCGCGGACGAGCAGCTCGACCTGCACCCCGGCGGCGCTGGCCTTGTAGAGTTCGGCGATCATGTCCGCATCACTGAGCGAATTCATCTTCATCCGGATCTGCGCCTTGCGCCCGGCTTGTGCGGCTCGGATCTCGCCTTCGATCTGGTCGACCAGGAACTCGCGGATGCCCAGTGGTGCAATCACCAATTTGTGAAAATACGCTGGCTCCGCAAAGCCCGACAACATGTTGAAAATATTGGACGCATCCGCCCCCATTTCGGCATTCGCCGTGAACAGGCCCATGTCGGTATACACGCGGGCCGTGACGTCGTTGTAATTGCCGGTCGCCATGTGCATGTAGCGGCGGATGCCCCCTTCTTCGCGGCGCACCACCAGGGCCAACTTGCTGTGGGTCTTCAAGCCGACCAGCCCATAGATCACATGGCAGCCGGCACGCTCAAGCTCCTTGGCCCAATGCACATTATTTTCCTCATCAAACCGCGCCTTGAGCTCGACCAAAACGGTGACCTGCTTGCCATTTTCCGCGGCCTGCTTCAAATAGGAAATGATCGGTGATTTGCTGGAAACGCGGTACAGCGTCATCTTCACCGCAAGCACCGCCGGATCCACGCTGGCTTGGCGAATGAATTCCACCACGGGCGTGAAGCTGTCGTATGGATGCTGCATGAAAATGTCGTGGTCGCGGATCTGATCAAACAGGCTGCCTGCCATCAGCGCCGGATTCAGATACGGCGTGTATGGCGGATACAGCTCATCTTCGTGGCCCTGCACGCCCTTGACCAGCTTGTTCAGCATGTTCAAGTCGATCGGCCCCTTGATCGTATAAATATCGGCGTCGTCCTTAACGTCCAGCCCGCGCGTCAGGCGCTTCTTCAGGTATTTGCTCATCCCCGCGTCGATCTCCAGCCGCATGACCTTGCCGCGCTGGCGTTTTTTCAGCTGGGACTGAATCTCCTTCATCAGATCCGACGCGTCTTCCTCGGCCACATCCAGATCCATGTCCCGCGTGACGCGGAACAGCGCCGTTTCCCTGATTGTCGCGCCGACGAACAGCTCCTGCGCATAATGCCGAATCACGTCTTCCAGCAAGATAAAATCATTCGGCGCATCAGGCAGCCGCACGACTCGCGGAAACACATCCGGCACTTGCACCAAGGCAAACGAACGACCCTTATCCGCCTCTTTTTCCTCGGTCCGCTCCACACGCAGCGCCAGGTTGAGCGAATTGTTAGCCAAAAACGGAAACGGCCGCGTCGGGTCCACGCCCATCGGAGTCAGGACGGGATAAACTTCTTCATGAAAATAATCATCGATGAAATCCGCCTGGGCTGGGCTCAGCTCCTCAGCTGTTTTCAGCTGAATCGACAGCTCCGCCAACAGCGGCCGCAGCGAGCGCGTCCAGGTGGTGTATTGCTTATCCACCATCGCATGGGCCTGCGTCGCGATCGCGGCCAGTTGCTGGGACGCCGTCATGCCGGCCGCATCTGGCTCAAGATACCCAACGGCCACCATTTTCCGCAGCGATGCGACCCGCACATTGAAAAATTCATCCAGGTTGCTTTGCGTAATGGCGAGGAACCGCACACGCTCCAGCAGCGGGTTATCGTGGTCACGGGCCTCTTCCAGCACGCGGTCATTAAAGGCGAGCCAGGACAGCTCCCGGTTGGTATAATATTCCGGTTTCGTATAAGTTGCGGCGATCTGATTTTGACTCATGCTTGTGTCCGCCCTTTCAGTTCAATTGGCAGTCCAAACACCGCGGCGAAAAAGCGGCCTTTGCGCGCCAGCGTCCAGCGTTCCAGTTCCACATCGTCATTGGCCGTTGCGGTCAACAACACCTCATCCGGCTTGACCGACACCCGCAGCGACTCGATCTTTTGCTGGCGGGAGGCATCCAGACTGTCCGCCACCCGCAAAAGCGCCGCGAGTTTGGCGATCGTCAGGCGCCGCGCGGAATTGAGCTCCGCGAGATCCGACAGATCCGTTTGCGGCTGATCCGAGGAATGATAGCGAGCGATCGTCGCGACCATTTTTTGCTCGGTCGAGGTCAGGCCCATCAGCTCGGACGCCTGAATAATATACTCGGAATGAATAAAGTGATGATGCGTATCGATATAACTGCCCACGTCATTGACGGTCGCCGCAATTTGTAACAACAGGCGCTCCCGTTTGCCCATGCCGTGCAACTTTTTCAACCGATCAAACAGCTGCAGGGAAAATTGGACGGTGGCATCGCGGTGCTTCGGATCGACCCGGTACCGCTCGGCCAGATTTTGCGCCGACACCACGATCTCCTCGTCGGGGTCAAAGCCCGCGTGCATGAAGCCCTTATCTGCGGCCCGGTCGACTTCCAGCCCATCGAGCAGGTTGAGGTTCGAGATCCAGACCTTGTCGCTGTTCAGATTTTTGATCAAACGATACAGCAGGAGCACCGTCGGCAACACCTGCGACGTCTGGCTCATCGGCAGATCATATTCGTCGCTGAGATACTGATCTGAGGCATGCGTGACTTCATTATAAATGAGGTCAAAGCCCTCACGATCCGTTTCGACCGTGGCCTCGCCCACCGGAATCAGCCGTTCAAACAAGCTGAGCGCGCTGCCCATCAAGATCACGTTGGTGTAATGCACATCTCGGGGCAACAGGCGCATGAAATCCAGCAGCCGACTGTCGATATAGTCGCGGAGGACATCGACATAATTCGGCACGGTCGCCTGGACGTCGCTCATCACCTCGAACACGCGAAGGGGACCAATGGATAAATTACGCGAAAATCCGAATTTGCCATTGCGAAACGCCGTCAGCTCCACCGACCCAGAGGAAATATCGATCAGCACCGTGCCGTCCTTGATGATCTCCTTAAAATGCGGGAACCGCGCGAACACCGCCTGCGTCCGGTAAAACGACTCCTGTGCCAAGGTCTGCGGCGCGACCATCAGCCCCGTGCGGCTATACAGCTGATCCACCACGAATTGGGCGTTTGCCGCCTCAAAAAAGCTGTAGCTGCCGACCGCGTCATAGTGATGCACCCCATAATCGCGAAAGAGCTGGAAGATCGCCTGTAGCGCATCGACCGCGGTGTCCACGGTCTCAGGCTGAATCTCTTTCGTCGCAAAAATATCCTCGCCGATCGGCACTGGATACTGTCCCCGTTCTACTTCTTCGAGATGACGCAAATTCGTGATGCTGAAAAAAATGTTCTGCGCGCCGATCACGATAAACCCTTGCTCGGATGCCATCTTTCTCTCCTCGTTTCCTGTCGTATCTGCGACTCTTGCGCTTTAATCATAGCACGCAGAAGGCTGTTCATGAACCGAAAAGCGCTTAGAGATGACAAGCTTGTACGAGGTTACTTAAACGAGTGAAAAAAATAGTCATTGTCAATATTTTGGTAAAACGAGTTTCATATTTGCAACTTGGGCCAAAGAAGTCCACATCGGTGTGACGCCATCACACAACTTGATCTCAAGCATCCTGGGGGTCGGCAAGATCTGCGGACCCCGAGTCCAGACGTTGCAAGAGGCGTGCCCTGGTGCGGCCGCAACAATCGTGTGATGGCGTCACAATCGTTGTTCTCTATTTCGCCAGGCAGGCCCATCCAGAAACCAGCCTCACATGACGCGCAGCCAACCAATGAGAAGCCACGCCACCACAGTAATTTCCGTGCGTATTTCCCGCGAAATTCTGGTCCAATTTACCAGCCGTGTGCGCTTTCATGGCGGCTGGCAATATGCTACGCTAGACAATGGATCCAATAAACAAACACAGTTAGGAGCTGATTGTTTTGCGTCAGATCGATCTTGGCGGCTCCGGGCTTAAGGCCTCTGAAGTCGCATTAGGTGTGATGCGTATTACTGGACTTGATGAAGACGGTGCCGTTGCACTTTTGGAATCAGCCTATAATACGGGTATCAACTTTTTTGATAATGCCGACATTTATGATGGTGGCAAGGCGGAGTCGCTTTTTGGCGCCGCATTAAAGAAAGCCAGCTTCTCGCGCGATGATGTGATCGTGCAGACGAAGGTCGGCATTGTGCCGGGCCAACGCTACGATTTTTCCAAGGAACACATCCTTGAAGCGGTCGATGGGTCACTTGCACGGCTGGGCCTCGATTATGTTGACGTCCTGCTGCTGCACCGGCCAGATCCACTGATGGAGCCTGATGAGGTCGCGGAAGCCTTCCTCACCTTGCAAAACAGCGGCAAGGTCCGTCAATTCGGCGTGTCGAACTTCAACCCGAGTCAAGTTGAGTTGTTGCAGTCGGCGGTGCCGCAGAATCTGATCGCCAACCAGTTGCAATTCGGCGTGATGCACACGGGCATGATCGACAACGGCATTCACGTCAACATGTCCGACGAGCGCTCCATTGATCACGACGGCGGCATTCTTGAATACTCCCGTCTGCACAACATGACCATTCAGGCATGGAGCCCTTACCAGTACGGATTCTTCGAAGGCGTCTTCATCGACAACCCGAAGTTCCCTGAACTCAACAAGAAGCTGCATGACTTGGCGGACAAGTACAACACGAACGTCAACGCGATCGCAGCGGCTTGGATCCTGCGCATTCCAGGCGCCTTCCAGGTCATCGCGGGCACCACGAACAAGGACCGGATCGCTCAGATCGCCGAAGCGGCCGACTTCAAGCTCACCAAGCAAGAATGGTACGACGTCTACTTCGCGGCTGGCAACAATCTGCCGTGATTTGGCAAAAATAGTTCCCCGATTCCCCCAGATCGGTCAGGAACCAAACAGGCATCTCACGCTGGGCTGCGGCCTAGTGTGAGATGCCTGTTTGTATTGCCTACTTAATAGAAGAAAAAAACGGCGACCGTCGTCTTAAGCTCAGTTGTGGTGCGGGTTTGACGTCGATTTTCGCCGACAATTTCGGTGCGAATCAGAAGAACTTCATGTGATTGAGTGGCCAGTAGCGCAAGGCCACCACGCCGCGAATCGCACTTTTCTTGACGAAGCCGAAGTCCCGACTGTCATGCGACACACGGCGATCATCGCCGAGCACAAAATAGTGGCCGGCTGGCACCTTTTCTTTCAGCTTGAAGTTGTCGGTGAAGCTGACGCCTTGGCCGACCGTGTCGTGCGTCGTCTGCCAGGCTTTGACGGCTTGGCGCATGAAGGCGTCATTCAGATACGGCTGGGCGACTTGCTTGCCATCGATATAGAGCTTTTCGTCTTTGACTTCGACGGTCTCACCCGGCAAGCCGACCACACGCTTGATGTAATAGCTGCCCGGTTCATCTGGGGCGTCCAGGACAACGATCGCGTTGCGGGTGATCTTTTTATGGCGCAAGATGATCACCTTGTCGTCGGGCGCCAGGGTCGGGTTCATCGAGGTCCCGACCACGGTATCGTTACCGATCACTTCAGTCGTCAAATATTGCACCCCCAACACGGCGATGGCGACAAACACAATGGTGATGCCGACCCACTTGAAGAGGTCGCGGAGGCCGCCGCCTTTTTTAGCGGATTCAGACGGCGCGGCGGCATGGTGGCCGCTTGTGGCACTTTCCGCAGTGGCCGCTTGATTCGGTGTTGCCGTTTGGGCGGCGTCGGTGGGTGCTTGGGCGCTCTGTTTTCCCTTGGTCGGCTTGGTTGACTGCTTGTCTTTATCCTTGGTCATCGTTTGGCACCTCCTCCAGCTTGCCGGCTTGTTCATCCTGTTTCTGGCGGATGTGCTTCATGGTGCGGAAGTAGACGTTGACGAGCACGAAGACGGAGCCGATCCACGCGAGCGGGTTGGCCATGGACGCGCCGGTGAAGCCCAGGCGCGACACGAGGAACAGGCCAGCGAAGGAGCGCATCATCAGTTCGAAGAAGCCAGCGACGGTCGGGACCAAGGTGTGGCCGAGGCCCTGAAGCAGATTACGCATTGTGAACAGAATTGCGAGGAGCCAATACATGCTGGCGTTGTATTTGAAGTAGATCTGGGCCAGCGCGGTGACGTGCGGCTGGTTCGGGCCAAG
The DNA here is from genome assembly GCF_016861785.1 of Lacticaseibacillus mingshuiensis. GTDB lineage: Bacteria > Bacillota > Bacilli > Lactobacillales > Lactobacillaceae > Lacticaseibacillus > Lacticaseibacillus mingshuiensis. Next base: position 65,959 of record NZ_BOLS01000007.1, on the reverse strand, counting down.
GAACAGGTTGACCAGCGGCTTGGAAAAGATGATGATCAACGCCCCAAGCACGGCGGAGATCGCCACGTTCAGGATCAGGGTCTGATGCACCCCTTTGCGAATGCGGCCGTACTCCTTAGCGCCGAGGTTCTGGGCGGCATAGGTCGCCATGGTCACGCCAAATGAGGAGGCCGGCAGTGTCGCGAGCTGGTCGATTCGGCCGGCCGCGGTGTAAGCCGCAACGGCGTCGGTGCCCAGGGTGTTGAGCATGATCTGCAAAATGACGGAGCCGATCGCGATGATGGACATGGAAAAACCCATTGGCAGGCCGACTGCGATGTGGTGGCGAATATTCGCCCAATCAAATTTCAGATCCTCTTTTCGAATCACGAGAAGCGGAATATGTTTGCGAATATAAAACCAGCAAAGCAGCGCCGAAATGACTTGGGCGCTCACGGTCGCGATACCGGCGCCGGCCACGCCCCAGTGCAGGCCGAGGATGAAGATCAATTCCAAAATAATATTGATGATCGTTGCGATGACTAGAAATATCAACGGCGTGCGTGAGTCGCCCAGCGCGCGCATCATATTTGAGAGCAGGTTGAACGCCATCGAGGCCGCGATGCCCATGAAAATAATCCGGATGAACGAGACGGAATCGTTGATGATCTCCGGCGGCGTCTGCATCAGCTCCAGCATTGGCCGGGTGAAGGTGACCGACAGCGCGGTCAACACGATGGTCATCGCTAGGGAGATCCAGATGCTGGCGCCAAAGGACCGGCGCAGCTTTTGATAATCACGCGCCCCATAGGCCTGAGCGGTCAGAATCGACAGGCCGGCGGTGGTGCCCTGCGCAAACCCGATGATCAAAAAGTTGATACTGCCCGTCGCACCGACAGCGGCCAGCGCTGCCTTGCCGATGGTCCGCCCAACGATCAGCGTATCCATGAAGCTGTATAGTTGCTGGAAGACATTCCCGATCAGAAGTGGAATGGTAAAGAAGAAAACAAGTTTCAGGGGATTGCCCTTGGTCAGCGTGTGCAACGCGCAGCCTCCTCTCGCGTGACGGCCGCGTCTGCGACTGTCCATATCTGAAATACTGTATCACACTTTGGGACCGCTTCCCACTGTCTGGCCGCATGATGTTGACAAACTGTAAAGAAAATCGGCGCCCCCCACCAGCAACTGGTCTACCCGCTCAACTGCTTGGCCAATCTGCAGGCAAAACAAAAACCGGCCCAACGCCCTGCATTGCGCGTTGATCCGGTTCGTTGCGTCTCTGTTCACTTCCGCAGTCTGCGTCTTGGATAAAGCATCCGGCGTGGTCCCGGTTAGACATCGGCGCCGCCCCCGCCAGAGGCACCGCCTCCGCCGCCGAAGCCGCCGCCGCCACCGCCGCCGAATCCACCGCCGCCACCAAAGCCGCCACCGGAGCCAAAGCCCCCGCCGCCGCTGAAACCGCCACGGCCGCCGCGACCATAGCGGCCATAGCGGCTGCCACTGCTTAACAGATCCGACAGTAGCCACAACAGCCACCAATTTCCGCCGCGCCGGCGTCCGCCACCACGCGGACCACCGCCACCAAAGATCGAGATGATGATCACGACCAGGAAGATCACAAGCGCCATGGTAAAAATACCATTGCTTGAATCATCATCATCGTAATCTCCGAACGGCTCGTCATTGGTTTCTTCATAATCACTCATGGTGTCATCGCTGACGGTATTATCATCTTTTGGATAATCGTATTTTTTGTCGATGACCGTTGCAACCGCGTTAAAGACATTGCGAATCGCCTTGTTGACGTCGGCCTTATTAGAAGACTTGATGTCGTCGAGATTTTGGTTGAGGATCTGGCCGGACAGCGCGTCGGTCAGCTCCCCTTCCAGGCCGTAACCGACTTCGATGCGCATGTTCTGCTTGCCGTCATTGTCGGCGTAAAGAATCAGGACACCATTATCCTCACCCTTTTTCCCGATGCCCCATTTCTCAAACAGGTCCGGGGCGTATTCGCCAAGCGCTTCGCCGTCTGTCGATTTGATGGCGGCCACTTTGATCTGGGGCCGCTCGCTTTGCTCATTGTAAAAACTATTTTTCTGGTCGATCAGCTGGCGCGTCTGGCTGTCGAGCAAGTTGATGCCGTCGTAATAGGCGTGGTCTTGCGGGTCAGCGGGGAGGTTGCTGGCGGCATGGACCGGTGTCGCCGCAAACAAAAGCGCGATCACGCCGATCAATGCGACCAGCCAGCCCCATCTGCGTTTGTGCATCCCCATCCCTACTTTCTTCACTCAGAAAGGTCCACTTTCGGCACGTTATACGCCTCTGGGTCGGCCTTGAATTCCGGTTTCTCTTTGAGGCCCATCAGATTAGCAAACAAATTCCGTGGGAAAGTGACCAAGCTTGAATTATAATCCTGAACCGCCTCGATATAACGTTTTCGTTCAACGGAAATGCGATTTTCGCTGCCTTCAAGTTGGGTCATCAAGGTCTTCACGTTGTCGTTGGAGGCTAGAGTCGGATAGCTCTCGGAGATGACATTCAGCAAGGTGCCGACGGATTTGTTGACCTCATTGTCCGCGCTGGCCTTAGCCGTGGTGGAATCAGCATTGTAATAATTTTGGCGAGCTTTCGCAATATCATCAAAGATCTTTGTCTCGTGGCTCATGGACCCTTTTACGGCCGCGGTGAGATTAGGAATCAAATCGGCGCGTCGCTGCATCACGTTCTCGACCTGGCTCCACTTCGCTTTGACAGCCTGGTCCTGTTTGGCCAAGTCGTTATAAGTGGAGATGCTGAAGATCGCGACGATCACGGCGACAACGCCGATGATGATGGCCGTGATCGCAGTCGGACTCAACTTTTTAATGGTATTCATATAACGTATTCACTCCATTCTGAATACTTATATTTTACCATGAGCCCCGGCTGCGACCTCAGTCTTACGAATGATAATTTTAGCTAAATGATTTATTTAAAATAATTAAATCCGATGGCTTCGCGGACTTCTTCCAGCGTCTGGTTGGCGACCTCGTTGGCCCGCGCCGTGCCCGCTTTCAGAATATCTTCGACAGCGCCCATGTCCTTAGCGTATTCTTCACGCCGCGAACGAATCGGCGCGAGCAGGTTTTCCATCACGTCGACCAGGTAGCGCTTGATCTTCACATCGCCGAGGCCGCCGTGTTGATATTGAGCCTTCAATTCGGCAACTTTGTCCTTGTCCGGATCGAACACGTCGAGATAGGTGAAGACGACGTTGCCTTCGATCTGGCCTGGGTCTTCAACATGAATGTGATTTGCGTCGGTGTACATCGACATGATCTTCTTGCGCACGATGTCGGCGTCGTCGGCGAGGTAGATCCCGTTGCCCAGCGATTTGCTCATCTTCGCGTTGCCATCGATACCCGGCAGGCGGCCATCCCCTTTTGGTGGAAAATACCCTTCAGGCTCAACCAGCGCATCCGTGTTGTAGGCCCGGTTGAAGGTGCGCACGATCTCGCGGGTCTGTTCGAGCATCGGCTCCTGGTCATCCCCGACCGGCACGGTATCCGCTTTGAAGGCGGTGATGTCGGCGGCCTGACTGACGGGATAGATCAAAAATCCAGCCGGGACAGATTCCCCGAACGCCTTTTGATTGATCTCGGTCTTGACCGTTGGGTTGCGGTTGAGCCGCGCCACGGTGACCAGGTCCAGATAATACATTGTTAATTCGGCCAAGGCCGGCACACCGGACTGCACCAAGATCGTCGACTTCGCCGGATCGATGCCGACCGCCAAATAGTCCAGCGCGACTTCAAGCAGGGAATTGCGGATCTTTTCCGGATTGCGGGCATTGTCCGTCAGCGCCTGGGTATCGGCGATCATGATATAAGTTTCATAATCTCCGGAATTTTGTAGCTTAACGCGATTTTGCAGACTGCCGACGTAATGGCCGATGTGCAGGCGGCCAGTTGGGCGGTCGCCGGTCAGAATCACTTTTTTACTCATATCAATAGTTCCTCCTAAATTGTCGACTGCGGTTGGGGTGAGGTGAAAATTGGCTGGATTGGGCGGGCATCTCGCAAAAAAGGCCGCCCCATGTCAAAGACATAGGACGGCTCATGCGCGGTACCACCTAATTTGCCGCGATCGCGGCCACTTTTGGCTTACGGCGCACCCACCTTATCCGCTTGCGTGAGCCAATTCACCGCACCAGGCGGCTGCCGTTTCAGTGCAGGCAGCTTCCTGAACGCCACAGGGGCGGTTACTCATCACGCGCATCGCTTCTACTGAAAGTCTAATCAACTGTGGGTGCGATTGCAAGTGTCGTGTCAGTGCAGTATGCGGAGTGTCGCACATGGTGCTCCCCCGGGCGGGCGTCGGCCAGAAACTGGCTGGAACGCTCCCAAGTGACTTTAAGCCCGCAGAGTGCGCGGTCTTAAAGCTCACTTTCGGTGTAAGCGGCACAGCCGCTAACACCGACGAGGGGGCTGAGCCGTTTCTGGCCGACGCCCGCCCTCACATCCAGCACTGCCGTTATTGGTTTTACTGTCCTTGCACTTCGAACTTGTACTTGCACTTCGAACTTGTACTTGCACTTCGAACTTTGCACTTGCATTTTGAACTTGCACTTCGCAATTTTCGCCTGTGCGTGAAGTGGTACGCCAGCGTTGCCCATTTTGCTTTGCCTGCCTGCAACTTCCCAGCTCAGCCTCCCGCGCCAGTCAGTCCGCTTTTGCTTACACCAAATACTGCAGGTCGCTTGCCGGGGTTGGGTAGGCGTAGATGAGTTTGGCGGCGACTTTTCCTGGGACGTGGGTGTCCATTAGGAGAGTCAGGTAGTTGATGAGTTCTTCTGCGATGGTTGAGACGACAATGGCGCCTGCGATCTCGCCGCTTGCTTTGTCGGTGATGACAGTCACGGTGGCGCTGTCGTCTTTCAGGCGGTTGTAGGTGTACCAGCGGGAGACGTCCTGGGTGTTGATGGTGTAGCGGTCCGGGGCGGCTTCGGCGTCGGCCAGTGAGATGCCGACTTGGGCGAGCTCGGTGGTGCCGTAGACGACCACTGGCTGGGCTGGGTAGTCGATGGGGCCGCGGTCGGCCAGAATGGTGGCGCCGACGTAGCGGCCTTCAAAGCTCGCCACTGGGGTGAGTTTCGGCTGTGTTTTCGCGATCACGTCCCCGAGGGCAAAAATGTGCGGGTTGGTGGTGCGCAGGTGGTCGTCCACTTGAATGCCGCGGGCGCCGACTTGGACGCCAGCGTCGCCGAGGCCCAGCGTCACAGCGGGCACGCGGCCCACGGCGGAAAAGGCGGTTTGGACTTCCAGGGAAAAATCGGCCGCCTGCAGAATCACGCCGCGGGGGCTTGAGATGACGCCGGTCAGGGCCACGTTGTCATGGAAAATAATGCGGCGGTCCTTCATCGCGGCCAGTAGCTGCGCCACGGCGTCCTCGGGAAAACTGCGAAGCGCGCGGGCGCTGTGATTGATCAGGTGCACGGTCGCGCCGGCCGCCGCGGCGATGTTCGCGAGTTCAAGCGCGACATACCCGGCACCAATAAAGGCGAGGGTCATGGGCAACTGATCGAGGTTGAGAAAATCGCTACTGGTTTTCAGAAGCGAGGCACCCGGAATTTTCGGCAGCGCTGGCGCTTGGCCGGTGGCGATGACAAAATTGGTCGCGCGGTAGGTCTCACCGGCGACAGCCACGGTGCGCGGATCAAGGAAGCGGGCCGCCCCGTGAACAGTATCGATGCCCGCATTTTTCAAGCCGGCCAACGTCCCGCTTGGCACGGTGTCAGTGTAGCCGCGCTTAAAGGCCATCAGGTTTGGCCAATTGATGTCCGGAATGCCTTCCAGCCCAGCGCGCGTCATGCGGCCAGCTTGGTCCTTGGCCTGAACGGCGGAATACAGCATTTTCTTGGGGTCGCAGCCGACATTGGGACACGTCCCGCCCCACAGATCACGCTCGACCACCAACACTTTTTTGCTGTCGGCCAACTGGTACGCGGCGGCCAGGCCACCGGGGCCGGCGCCGATCACGATCACGTCGTATTGTTTCATTTTGATTGCTCCTTCTCGTTGTCCGCAAGATATCGCAGGACCGCACTTGCGCTCAATTCAAAATTACCTTCTTGGGCCTTCACTGTCACGTGATTTGACTCGGCGAGCTCGGGCAACAACTCGCTGAGCGTCATTTGGCCGGAAACGACAGGCGCTGACTTTGCTGAGGACGCGCCGGACCGCTGTGCTGCATCGCTGTCGCCAGGTCCCTCACCCGCTTCGGCCACTGCCGTCCCATATGGCGCCAAGCTCGCGACGGCCACGCTGAGCGGGGAGCGTTGCGCCGAGGCGAAAAAGTCGGCGACAAACGTATTCGCGGGTGCCTCGGCAATTTCCGTCGGCGTCCCGACTTGCAGGAGATGGCCCTCCTTCATGACGGCGATGCGATCGCCCAGGCGCATGGCTTCGTTCATATCGTGGGTGACGAACACGATCGTCATCCCCAGCCGCGCGTGGAGCTCGAGCACCAGGTCCTGAAGCTGCGTGCGTGACAGTGGATCCAGCGCGGAAAATGGCTCGTCCATCAAGATCACCGGCGGCCGTGCGACCAATGCACGCAAAATGCCGATGCGCTGCTGTTCGCCACCCGACAGCTCACTCGGCAGCCGGTCGCGGTAGGTTTTTGGATCGAGGCCCACCGAACGCAGGCCCTCATCGACGGCCTGTTTGACTTTTGCCCGCGGCCATTTTTTCATCTCGGGAATCAGGGCAATGTTCTGACCCACAGTCATGGTAGGAAAAAGGGCGATCTGCTGGAGGACATAGCCGATGTCCCAGCGCAGCCGGCGCAGGTTGAAGTCACCGAGCGCCTTGCCATCGAAGGTGATGGTTCCGCTGGTCGGGGCAACGAGGCGGTTGATCATCTTCAGTGTCGTTGTTTTGCCCGAGCCAGAGGTGCCGACCAGCACGAACAATTCGCCCGCCCGAATGGCCAAGTTGAGGTCCGCCACCGCGGTGTTGTCGGCAAATTGCTTGGTCACATGGGAAAATTCGATCATCTCACCCATCACTTGGCCTCCTTCAACAAGCCCTGCTTCAGCAAAAATGCCTTCGCGACCGAGGCCGCCGAGCGCTTCTGCACGTTCACTTCGTAATTCATTTTCTGCATCTGGGTCTCCGTGATCCGGCCGCCCAGCTTGTTCAACGCTTTGACCAGCGCTGGATGCTTCGCCGCAAAACTGGCCTTCATCAGGGGCGCCCCTTGGTAGATCGGGAACAGCTTCTTGTCGTCTTGCAGGGCGAGCAGATTGTATTGGCGAATCTGCGAATCGGTCGAATACCCATCCGTGACCTGGATCTTGCCACTGTGAATAACGGAGTAGCGCAGGTCCGGGGACATGGTCTTCACGTTGAGCGAGAGCCCATATAATTTTTGTAATCCCTTGTAACCATCTTGGCGATTGTTGAACTCGACATCAAAGCCTGCGATCAGCCCGCGTTCACGCGCAAGGTCGGAGATCGTCTTGATGTTGTGCGCCTTGGCAAAGGCCTGCGTGACCACCACCGCATAAGTATTGTTGTATTTCATCGGCGTCAGCAGCGTCAGCCCCTCTTTATTCAGAAGACTTTTGGCGATCGGATAGGAATCGCTGCCCGCCGCGATCGCCGCGTTTTGCGCCTTGCTCGGCTTGACGAGGCTGGTGACCACCGTCCCGGTGAATTCCGGATAGAGGTCGATCTTGTCGTTTTGCACCGCGCTATAAAGAAAACTTGTCTGGCCAAAATTCGGCTTGAGCGTCACCTGCACGCTCGGATCCGCTTGCTGGATCAGCAGTTTATACATGTTGATCAAAATGCTGGGCTCGCTGCCCATTTTGCCCGCGATGACGATCTCATCCTTGGGCGCCGCCACCGCCTGGTACACGCCATAGCCGCCAAACCCGACGACCACGGCGCCGAGCACAAGAAGGACTTGCCGCCACCGCAATTTTTGCAAAACACTCAGGCCCGCCGAAAAAGCCAGCGCCAACAAGGCCGCGGCCAGCGCCCCGATGAAGGTCATCGCGGGAATGTTCGCGTTGATGCCGGTCATGATCATCGTGCCCAGCCCGCCTGCGCCGATGAACGCGCCCAGGGTGGCGGTGCCGATGATCAGCACCATCGCGGTCCGAATGCCGCCGATGATCACGGGCATCGCAAGCGGCAGCTCGACTTTGACGAGCTTGCGCCAGCGCGACATGCCAAATGCCTCGGCCGCCTCCTTGTACGCCGGATCGATCTCGTCCAAGCCCACATAGGTATTTTGAAAAATCGGCAGGAGTGCGTAGATCACCAGCGCGATCAAGGTCGGCGGGTTGCCGATGCCCACCAGCGGAATCAAAAGCCCGAGCACCGCCAGCGATGGAATCGTCTGAAGGATCCCCGTCAGTTGCAGGAGAAAATTCGCCGCGCGCTTGTGAGGCTGCGCCCAGATCGCCAGGGGTACGGCGATCACCACCGCAACCAACAGCGCGAGCAGTGAGAGTTCAATATGCTGGCCGAGCTGCTGCACAAGCGCCCCGCGCTGATCCAAAAATGTCTGCCAAACGTCTTTCACGTGTCTGCCTCCGCTTACTTTTACACAGTTAAATATATCATAGCTGTCAACGCGACGCCCCCGAACTTTTCACGCAGGCCGTTGACTTCCCCAGCTTCGCCAGCCGCTGAAAAGCCGGCCAACCCGTTTCTTCCATTGTAACAAGTCCGCTCTCTTGCTCCCGCCCAAATCGCGGGCGTGTCATCCTAATCATACCGAACCCACCGCGGCCGAAGCCAACCCCGGCCGCCCACAAGAATTCTTTTACAAATATAGGTGGCTTGCCACGATCGTCCAAAGACGCGGTGCTGGTTTGGTGAGATGATGCCAGTGAAAGGGGGGGCCTCATATTTTTTTAGCAGGCCCGGCCCTTGTCGCGAATTCGCAAAAAGCGAAAATAAATGGAACCTCGCAGGGCGGGGTTCGCACTAATAGTTGTGGGGTCAGGGGGTGAAAAAGTGACGGAAGAAGATGGGACGCTGATTCTGGCGGCCAAGGCCGGGAATCAGGAGGCGTTGATGCAACTGCTGGACGCGCGGCAGGAAAAACTGTATAAGACCGCCTTTCTGTGCGTCCATAACGCACAAGATGCGCTGGATATCGTGCAGGATACCTCCCTGCAGGCGTTTTTGAGCATTCACCGTCTCCGCCAACCGCAATATTTTGACACTTGGCTGATCAGAATTTTGATCAACGTCTCCCGTCATTATTATCGCCGGCCCCTGCCGCCCCTTCCCGCGCCTGAGCAGATGCCCGATGCACACCGGCAGATCGATCTCCACGAAGATCTCATGCAGGCGCTGACGAAGGTCCCGGCAAAATATCGCGTCGTGCTGATTCTGTTTTATTTCAACGAACTTGAGGCCAGCGAGATCGCCGCGGTGTTGCGGGTGCCGACGGGAACGGTGAAAAGTCGGTTGAATCGCGGCCGCAAGTGGTTGCGCGAGAAAGGAGGCATGCAACGTGAATACTGACTGGCAAAAAATGAGCGACCAACTCGACGTCCCCACGAACCTGGTCCACCAGGCGCTGCGCCGCGGCCAAGCGCGCGCGAATGCACGAAGGCGGCACCGCTACATCGGCGTGTTGGTCGCAGCCGCGCTTGTGCTGGTCGCAGCGGTCATCAACCCACTGACCCTTCAAGCCGGTGGGGTCGCGCCTGCCATTCGTCAACTGCTCGATCAGGAAGGGAAAAAGACGCACCATTTTGACCCGACCATGAACGAAGTCTTCGGGGACATGGCAGACCTGAGCGTGTATCAACCAGTCCGGGGAAATCGTACCCTGGTCGGGGCTGTCACGCTGTCGGTTCGCGGGGTCATGGCTGCCCCCGGGATGCGCGCGCTGGTGATCGATTATCAAGGCGGCCAACTCGACCCCGCCGCGCTGCGCAAACAGACGATCACCGTCACGATGAACGGCATTGACCGCATTCTCGATGTCTCGCAGAATTATGGCCAGATCGCGCTGGGCCATTACCGTCAGTTCTTGGCTTTTTACACCCCGACGGCCGAGATGCCGAGCGACACGATTCGCATTCGTATCGACCGGTTCAATGGTCAAGCGAAAAATGTGAGGCTTCCGGCCCTGCACATCGCCGCGCCAACCGCCACTCACCGGCCACTCGCCCTAACAGCGACTAAGGCCGGCGTCACAGGCGGCGTGGACGCGGTGGATGCCGGCGCCCAATCCTTTGTGTTGCATTACCACACGACCTTCGCGCAGACAAACAGCCGCGCCAAGGCGCTCCGCCAAGCCGCCTGGATCTCAGAGGCGACAGTTCAGCGGCGCGGCAAAACGCTGGGCCAGTTGTTGTTGGGCACCAGCGGCCTGCGAATCGGCGACACAAGCCGGGGGGCGACGCACACCGTCAATTTTCAGTCCGTGTTTGCCACACAGTACCAAAAAGATGGCAGCGACAAAGCGTTGCCGCTGCGTGACTTGCCAGCCGATGCGACCGTTTTGTTCAGGTTGGAGTTGCCGAGTGGAAGCACACATCCAGAGATTCTCGGAACGTTCAGTTTGCCGGTTTCACAGCTACTGCCCTAACTCAATATAGTCAGATTGTCTGACCGAACTAAATAAAATGGAGGAATCAAATAATGAAAAAGACAATTATACTCGGACTGCTCGCCTCAGCTTCAATCGTGCTGGCTGGAGTACACGTCGTCCAGGCAGATAACCATCAAGATTCCAGTTGGTCCAACCAGTATCGAATCTGGAGTCCAAATGATTACACCCCAGCAAGAGAGAAAACAAACAAGACCGCTTATTACAACAGGACTACTTCTACAGATATTGGCTATCACACCATTTGGGCAGCGTTGTATGACGGACGAGATGTCTCAGACGGTCATAGTTATAAAAGCTACCAAGGCGACGCGACTTTTCTATGGAATAATGCGGTTGAAAACTATGGCAAAGGCGTCAGCGTCCGAATTAATTCAAGAAGTTGGAATAACGGCTATGCAAAAGGCGTTTGGAGTCCGGACAGTGTTCGCTGAGTCTGTCTTCGTATACAGCTCACAAGAGAACTGGTCTTGAGTTTATCGAAAGGAGCCTCCCCATGTCGCATCTGTTTTTCCGCCGTATCGAGCGGCGGCCAGTTCTGCTCAGTTTTTCGTTGTTGATGCTGATCAGTCTCATTCAATTTGGGCAATCGGCCCTGCAAATTGCCAAGCGCAGTAGTGTTTTTCACGACTCGCCTTACACGATGTGGCTGTCGATGGACCAATTCAGCTTTATCCCCATTCTATTTTTCCTGCTAGTGCCGCTGCTCGCCGCCATTCCCGGGGCAACACTGATCGCCAAGGACCGGCAGACGCGCTTCACCCAGCAACTGATCTTGCGGCGCGGGGGGATGCGAGTCGCCTGGGGCTATCTGGTGACCAGCTTCGTATTGGGCGCGGCGCTGGTGGGCGGCACCCTGCTGATCAACTTCTTTGGCTTCTTTCTGCTTTTGCCGAATTTGAAGCCCGACTTCTTTCTCAATCTCAACATTGCCGTCATGTCGCAAGATACCTTGTGGGTTGGGCTCTACTACACGCATCCTCTGTGGCACGCGCTGGCCTCGATCCTGCTGGCGGCAACCTGGAGTGGGCTATTCGCCAGTTTCGCCACGGCAATGGCCTGGTTTTTAAAAAATCGATTCCTGACGGTGGCGGCGGGACTGCTTTTGCAGATCGGCTTGATGGCGGCGAACCTCTTGCTGCCCCTGCCCGCCCATGCAAGCTTTGTGCCATCAGATTTCATGCGGGAAAGTGCCGGGGCGACGCTGAGCGGCTCGGTCGTCGCCAGCGTGACCGCGATCGTGGCGCTCGCGATCGCCGCTCTGACCATGATCGGAGGGCGCGTGCGTGCTTACGAAAGCAATCGTTGAACAGACTTGGCGCTGGTTTTTGTGGCACCAGCGCTGGCAACTTTGGCTCGTGCTCGCGGCGGCCCTCAGCGCCAGTCTCGCCTGCCACGGCCTTCATGCAAGCCTCTCCGCATATGCTCTGCAAAATACGGTGTTTGATCGATTCCAGTTTCTGGTCGTCTATTTTCCATTGTGTCTTTTGGCGACATTGACGACCGACCAAATTCGGGAGCTCGACGCGGCCGCATGTGGCACGCGCGCGGTCCTTTGGGGGCAGCGCGTCCTTCGCCTCTTGGTGACCCAGACAGCATTACTCATTTGGTGGAGCTTGTTTGTCCTCAGCGGCCTGCTTTGGACACACAGTAGTCGCGTCCTCAATCTGGGCTTGGCCGGCCGCACGGTATTGACGCTTTGGCTGACCCAACTCCTCGTGAGCAGCTGCGCGGAATTGCTCGTCGCCACGCTGCACTCGCGGATCGCCGCATTTCTCATAACCTGGCTGGCCGTAGCAGGCCTATTTGCACTGACGGTCGCTGGCGTCCCCGCGCTGATCTTTGCGTTTGCCACCGTGTTGACCCCGATGCGTGCAGCGGGCGATCAGCTCATTTTGATCGGACTCACCGGATTTTCAGTCACGGCCTTGCGCTGGGCCACTGCAAGGGAGGCGCTGTGATGTGGCGCTTGATCGAGCATCAGACGCGCTTCTTTTGGGCAACCAACTGGCGCCGCTTCACGTGTTTCATCGGGCTGGCCGGGCTGATGATCGGCGGGGCGGCCTGGCAGTCGTACCAGCATCCCCATTTTGAGCTGGCGAAAATACTGCTTGGCGGCAATGCACCGGAAAGCTCGCCCACGCATATTGTTTTTCCCGTCACCTGGGTCGTCTTACTGCTCTTGCCGGTGCTTGCACTCGGGGATACCATCCCAGAATTATGGCGGCGACGAGGCATTCAGATCTGGGGCCACGTCTTCAGTCGCCGACAATTTGCGCTGGTAGACCTCCTGCTCATTGCGGAATGGGCCGGCGCATACTGGCTTCTGCTTGCAGGCGGCCTTGTGCTGGGCGGGAGGCCTGTGGACGGCTGGTATCTCGCGACCTTATTTGGAGTCGTGTGGGTGATGCTGCTGATCGAGACTTGGCTGAGTTGGGGCAACCGGTTCGCCGGCCTCCTGGCAATGCTCAGCTGGCAGGTCATCACGATCTACACCACCTGGCCGACTATCCTGCCATTCGCGATGCTGATTCGCTGCCCACGTGGCCCCGTGCCGCTGGTCATAACGCTGGGGGTATTGATCATTTTGAGCGGGGCTTATACCCTCGGCTTTTGGCAACTGATTGGAAAATGGAGTGATAGAAAATGAGTTTACTTGTCGCAGAACATCTCAGTCGAAAATTGCGTCATGGCGGCATGCTATTGGACGACATCACGCTCACCGTCGAGCCAGGGGAGATCTTGACCATCGAAGGTGAGAATGGAGCCGGCAAAACGGTGTTGCTGAAGGCACTGCTCGGCCTGACGGATTCGACCGGAACGCTGACCATCAGCGGCCACCCTTTTCGCCTCGGCCAAGCCTATCCACTGAAGGCTGGTATTTTGATCGAAAATCCGAGCCTGATCAACGACTTCACGGCCTTTCAGAATCTCAAGCTGTTAGCGACGCTGATTCCCGGCGTCACCGATGAGGAGATCAACACTGTCTTGCGCGAGCTCAGCTTGGATCCCAGAAGCAAGACTCGAGCCAAAGACTTTTCACTGGGGATGCGGGAAAAACTTGGCATTGCCCAAGCGCTGATGGGCCACCAGCCGCTGATTGTCCTCGACGAGCCGACCAACGCGCTTGACGAAGACAGCAAAACGACCCTCGCCGCCCTGGTCCGGACTTATCGCAACCTCGGGTCCACGTTTGTGATCGCCTCCCACGACCGCGAGTTCATCGAGGCGGTTACGACCCGGCGTGTCAAAATGAAGGAGGGCCATCTCATTGAACAACAAGTGGCTTAAACGCGGCGGCATCCTGCTGGCAATTTTGCTCGTCGGTTTCGGTGCCGCAGTCCGCTACCACCAAGTCAACGCCGCGACCACCGAAACAATCCGCACGATGAAGATCGACCGGGATCAACAAGTGCATTTCCCTGGACTCGATTTTTCCTTCAGCCGGCTCACCGCGCGCCGCGAGCACGAGACATATCGGGTCAACGCGACAATGACGATTCAGCAGACCAAGCCGCGACGGTACGGCGACCGCGGCCCAAACCGCAGTTTTAACGAAAATCTTCGGCTCGTTGTCCCGTATAGTGCGCTGGCCGTGGCGGAGATCACCCATCTGGATGGCTCGCCGTTACAGTTTTCTCAGCTGAACAACGCGAAGCGCAATGATTTCGTTCTGACGTTCACCGTGTCGGCCGCGCAGTACGAGGCCGGTGCCGGGCGACCATACATTCTACTGATGGTTCCCACCGTGACCGGCTATACGCGGGTCGAATTGCCGCTTTGAGCGCGTGGTTCACTCAGACGCGATTCTGCGTCGCGTTCGCGTTCGATATGACCAACTACCCATCAAAATACACCACAGCGCAACCTGACAGCCGCGCCAGATCGACAAGAATGCCGAGCTGGCGCGGTTTTTTTGTATAAGCAGATGATGTGTCTTCGAGAAGTGGCTTTATATCAGGGCCAAAACAAGCCATCTTGGATACGGCATAACCCGATGCGTCCTTGCCTGATCATCAACCCTCATTCTTCTTACGAAATTGGTGTGATGCCGTCACATTACTTTGCTCCCGGATCTCGGAAAATCAAAACCAACATATCCTGGGTACGCAGATTGACATCTTTTGATGGAAAATAATAATCTCCGCATACCAAGAGTACATGAATCGTTGCCCGCCCGGGGCCGTGCGGACTGACGAGATTCCATTACAAAAAACGCGAACCACTGGACCGAGGGTTTTGCCTTTCTGGAGTATATGAGGCAAATATACGATCATGATTCCGGGATTTCTCAAACTGCCAATTTGATTCTTCTGGGGCAAATTGTCGACAGGGTGTCTTCCTAAATTGATGTGGTGACTCCACAAAGGATTTCCCTGCTCAGTGGAGCGAGTAAAAGAAAAAGGCCACGTCTTACGTAGCCCAAGAAAAAGCATGTTCTTCGCGATCCCTGAAACTATAGTCTTCCTTTATAAGGAGTATGCGGAATTTCCCGAGAGTCGGAATTTAGGAAATCAGTTGATACTGGAATCGTTAGTAGTTCCAAAAGCGGATATTGTCCCATTGGCTAAGAATTGTTTGTCCGTCGAGGAATGGCAGTCGCAGGAACTCGTCCACTGTTTTGGCTGTAAAGCTCAGCGGATATTGAAACTGCTTGTGGCCTGGATACCCACCATCATTATAGTATGGATATGGATCTGCAATTAGCATTCCCTCGTTATACATTTCGATGAGGTAATCGTGGTGATTGAACGTGAAGTAAAAGACCTGGTTCTCATTCAGAAGTTCCAAAAACAAATCCTTGGATAGATCATCGACCCAGTCTCGCACTTGCTTCCCGCTATTCATTCTTGTACTCCTTCCATATTCGTTCGATTTTATTAATATACATCCTGTCTGACCTTGTCATGTGAACCCGAAATTGTGTCTGATGATTTGTTACATCGCCTTCATGTACATGTGGAATCTGTCCGAGATGCTTATGATCTAGGTCAATTTGTCTGCGGATACGCCCGCTAGAGGAGTAAAAGACAATTGAATTAAGCCTATCGTCGGTTGTCACTGTAACATACGATCAGCAAATGCCGACATCGTCTCAATAGGAATCCTCGAATTCTTTGCCCAGGTCCGCCCCCTTTAAACTAGTGTGATGGTGTCACAATACTTTGGGATGGCTTCTCTGGGCGTCTACTCTCAGTATACCGGTGGACACCTTTTGGAGGAAAAGCCGATATCCGCATATCCGGAGTATACCAATCGTGGTCAAGACTTGGGTGTACCCTTCAATCTGGTGTGACGGGGTTACATTACTTTTCTCCGCACGCCCCCCCAGGAGATCGAATTTTGCGTACCCTGAGTATGCCGATTATCATCATTCGAGGGAAACCAACGACTTTCGTATACCCGGGGTACGGGCTTACATCTCCGAGAATGCAAGTGTTGAGAAATGTTGCCAGAAAAAACAAATCGACGATTTCCGAGATCGCAACGAGTCACTCATTTCACATTGGCCGGACTCATGGTCCGCAAATTGGCTTTTTTTCCTCGTGAAATTCAACATCCGCGGTCCCGTGGTCCGGGAAGTCCGCACACGTCCAAGACACTCGATATAAAGTTTTGTGATGGCGTCACACCAATGTGGATGTCGCGGTCCGGGGCGTGCGAACTCAGAGACTGAAAATTTCGCGATTACCGCGCAGAAAATCCAAATCGGTGATCTCCGAGATTGCCCCGTAGCACACAAGTCGCATCGTTTGGACTCAGAGTCTGTATATGTGGGTCTTTTGCTGTGAATCTAAAAACCCGCAGTCCCTGGGTCCGCAAAGATTGCCAGACTCAGGCGTACGGAATTAAGTTTTGTGACGGGGTGACACCAATGTGGCGGTCACAGTCCGGACGTGCGATCTCTGAGACTGAAAATTGCGTGATTCCCGCGTAGACAATCCAAATCGGTAATCTCCGAGATTGCAACGGGCCACTCATTTCACACACCGGACTCATGGTCCACAAATTTGCTTCTTTTCCTCGTGAAATTCAACATCCGCGGTCCCGTGGTCCGCTAAGATTGCCAAACTCAGGCGTGCAATATCAAGTCTTGTGACGGGGTGACACCAATGTGACGGTCACAGTCCTGGCATGCGATCTCTGAGACTGAAAATTGCACGCTGCCCGCGTAGATAATCTAAATCGGTGATCTCCGAGATCGCTCCGGTCACACAAGTCGCATCGACTGGACTCAGGGTTCGCACGCCCCCCCTGAGCAGCATTAACTAGTGTGATGCCGTCACACAACTTTGCTTTCATAACCCGGGAAATTAAGGCTACTGTTCTGATTTCCTTCTGCGCAATCAGTAACTAATGTGATGGCATCACACCCGATTCTCGGTAGCCTTGTTGGCGCAAAGTCGAGCGGCGACACGCAGTTGCCAGTCCAGGCATTTCTTCCCAGTAGCGGGACCAGAAACAGAGTGGTAATCCCACCCGATCACCCTGCCCACCGCCCTATTTTTCCCAGACCCAACCGCGTCCGGTTCTTACTTTACACAAGCACGCAATTGGCCTAAACTATTAAGAACATTGTGCGAAGGGAGGCGGCAACGTGGAACTTGCAAGCAGAGATGAGGAGCAGGCGCGAGTGACGCGAGTGATGGGCGCAATCGAGGCGCGACTCGAGGTGGTCGCGCGCCAGATCGACGCGGCGCACCGGGAAACCACGCGCGTCGAGCAGGCTTACGGGGATGCGACGAAGGTCAATATCACCGAGACCGATGACCGAATGGAGACGAATGCCGCTGTCCAGCAACAGAAGATGATGGTCGCGCGGGCCGTCGAAAACGAGACGATCTTACAGCACGAGGCGCAGCGGCTGCACTTGCTTCAACAGAATCCCTATTTTGGCAGGATCGATATTGAAGAGGACGGCGCGGTCGACACGCTTTATATCGGCATGGGCACGTTCATCGACGAAAAGGACGACTTTCTGGTCTATGATTGGCGCGCGCCGATCGCGGCGATCTACTACAATGGCACACTTGGGCCGGTGACTTACGAAACGCCAGTCGGGCCAGCGACAGTCACGCTGCTCAACAAGCGGCAGTTCACGATTGAAAACGGCGCGATCAGGAACATGTTCGACACGTCCGAAACGGTCGGCGACGAGATTCTGCAGGCGGTGCTGGGCCAGCAAAGCGACGCCTATATGAAAAATATTGTCGCCACGATTCAGCAGGAACAAAACGACATCATTCGCGACACCAAGGCCGATGTGCTCGTGGTGCAAGGGGTCGCGGGCTCCGGGAAAACGTCGGCGGTCCTGCAGCGGGTGGCGTATTTGCTGTATCACAGCCGCAAAGACCTCGACGCGGACGAAATGGTGCTATTTTCCCCGAACCAGCTTTTTGCCAACTATATTTCGGCGGTCCTGCCATCGCTGGGCGAAAAAAATATGCGGCAGGCCACCCTTTACGAATTTTTCGCGAAACGGTTCTCGGGGCTTCAGGTCGAGACGTTGTTTGACCGGTATGAACGCGACCGCGCCGGCCTGCCAGAGAGTGCCAAGCGCATTCGTCGGTTCAAGGAAAATGCGGACTACTTAACGCTGATTCGCGCGTATACGCAAACGCCGGACCAGGTGCCATTTTTCATCGACATTATGCTCAACGGCGAAGTCTTTTTCTCGGCCGAGACGATCACGAAGATCTATGCGAGCCAGCCGGCCAAGGCGACTGCCGCAAACAAGTTCACGGATACGAAAAATACGCTGATCAAGCGGCTGCGTCAGCGCATCAAGATGGCGCTTGGCGACGATTGGGTGCAAGACGCCCTCGATGCGCTGTCGGATGAGCAGGTCACAACGATGCTGGTGGGCCGACGCTTTGCGACCGGCGACCAGGAGCAGCGCTTCATTGCGGAAAAATTGGTGGCGAAGGCATTCGCACCAGTGTATGACGCGATCTATAACGATTATTTCCTGGATTGTTATCAGGATTATGCCCGCTTTTTGACGACCATCGCCGCGCCGACAGTCAGTACCGGGGCCTGGGCCGCGATGGCAGAGGCCTGTGCCAGCGACCTTGAGCATCACGAGCTGCGGCTTGAGGATGCGGCGCCGATTCTCTTTTTGCGCGACACGATCACCGGTGGCGGGACGAACCACGCCATTCGCTATGTTTTCGTCGACGAGATGCAGGACTACAGCATGGCTCAGCTCGCCTATCTTCACCACGCGTTCCCCAAAGCCAAGCTCACGCTGCTGGGCGACGCGAAGCAGGACGTGTTCACGAGCGATTATCAAGCCGGCGATTTTCTGGCGACCATCAAGCAAGTCTTTACCCGTCAGTCGGTGCGCCTGATCACGTTGAACAAGTCCTATCGCTCGACGCGCCCGATCACGGATTTTGCGAAAAATCTGTTACCGGAACACGACCACATCCTGGCCTTCAACCGCGATGGCGAACGGCCAGTGCTGGTCACGACCACGGCGGCCGCGGTGCGCAACGACCTCACGCGCCTGATCAACGAGCAGCTCAAGTTCAACAACACCGTCGCCATTTTGACCCGGGATCGCGGAACGGCCGAGAAATTATTTGCGACGCTTCAGCTGGATGTCCAGAGCACGCTGTTGACCCCGGCGGATCACACGATGAAAACAGGCTGCTTGATCATGCCGGTCTACCTGGCCAAGGGGCTGGAGTTTGATGCCGTGATCGGCTACGACATTTCGGCGCAGACCTATGCCGACGAAGCGGACCGCGACATTTTGTACACCCTGGCGACCCGCGCCTTGCATCACCTGACCTTGGTGGCGCTGGACGACCCGAGTCCCCTGCTGGCGCCGTTGCCGGCAGACAGTTTCACCACGATCGACCGAAGCAAAAAGGCGTCGCGGGTGTAAGCGGCTGGCGTCTCTGCCTCAGGGCCGACACACACAATTTTCCAAAACAAAGACCCGCAAGCGACGAAAATTTTTCGCGGCTTGCGGGTCGTTTTGCGTTCTGAATTGTGTTGTGAACGGATCAGGCTTGCGCTGTGGGGATGTGGTAAAGATAGTAGCGTTCCCCGTCGCGCTCGCGGGTCGCTTGCACCTGGCCGCCGCAGCTTTCGATCACGTGCTGGCTGGCCAGGTTGCCAACTGCGGCGCTCACAATGACAAATGGCACCACCCCGGCGTATTGGGCCACGGCATCTCGCAGAATCCACGTCGCCAACCCGCGACCACGGGCACTTGGCGCAACGTCGTAACCGATGTGGCCGGCATAACCGCGCATCGCAGGCGACAGATGGGTACGCATGCTGACGCGACCGAGAATCGCCGTGTTCGCGTCATCGAACAGATACAACGTGCTTTGCCGCATCCCGGTTTCATCGGGGCGCGCCGCTTGAGCAATGCGGGCCAGCACCGGGGTGATCGTCGGTTCGACCGTCATTTGGCGGATACGATTTTGATTGTAGGGATTATCCCGATCATGCGCCAGCGTGTCGCGCCGATAAACCAGGTAGACCGCGGCATCCGCCTGGGTCAGTGCCCGCATCTGCATGGCGTGCCTCCACTTTCTATTTTTCCAAAAGCCTCAGCCCACATTTTCATGGCAAAAATAAGGCGGCGAAATTATTCAACATATGAAGCCCGATGCTGTAGCGAAGGTCGCCGGTCAGGGTGTAGGCGCTGGCGAAAACAAAGCCCATCGCCGAATAAACGAGCAGGTTGACGGGATCACTGACGCCGGCATGGGCCAGGCCAAACACAATGGCCGAAAGACCCGCGGCGAGCCAGCGCCACGACTTTTTCTCCGGATGCGGCACAGCTTGCATCAATAAACCGCGAAACAGGAGCTCCTCCACGGGCGGCGCGCCGACCACGACGATCAGGGTCATCGCAAGCGGGGACTCGGCCAAATATTGCAGGAGCAGATCCTGATTCTGCGATTCGCTGGCCACTTGATGGGAGATCAGCAGCGATGACAGTGCCTGAACGGCAAAAAGCGCGCCGATCAGGCCGACCATCAAGAGTGCCCGCTTGCCGTCAAACGGCTGGCGATGAATGAATGGATCCTGGTCCGCTTGATGATTGGTGGCATACACGCGCCAAAGCAGTGCGATCAGCCCGCCGAAGATCGCGGAAAACAGGATGGCGGTGTAAACGACCGGCGTGGTGCCGCGGCTGACTATGCCCGGCACCAGCACGAACGCCTCGCCGATCTGATAGGCCAGAAACATCACGACCAGGGTGAACACGCGGCGGACAATTGTTTTGACTGACATGGGGCACCTCGATTCTTGGAAGTTGCGCTGAAGGTAAAAAAATACCCAACATCCCGCGATGTTGGGCCTGCTGCCGTCTACTGGATTCGAACCAGCGACCTCATCCTTACCATGGATGCGCTCTACCTACTGAGCTAAGACGGCATGGTTGTAAAAAAACCTGCCCAATCAATATACAATGAATCCGCGAATCACGCAAGCCAAAACAACAAAAATGTGCTACTTTTGGGCATTTCTCTCCCTTCGCCAACGAAAAGAGCGCTGCCGCTGGGTAGGACGCCCCGCAGGCCTGTGCTGGCACGCCCCAAACGTCCTTGGCCAGAGGGTCATCAGGCTTCGGGCGGACTGGGGCGCCCCAGCTTACGCCTCGCCATGCCACTCCGCTTTGAATTCCGCCAGAAATTCCTGCATCACCTTGGCGCGCTGCATCGCGAGGCGCTTCCCTGCTTCAGTGTTCATCGTGGCCGGCAAGCGCAACAATTTTTCATAAAAATGATTGATCACCGGGACGGCCTCCCGGTAATTCGCAGGGGTAATCGTTTCGCGCGGCGCGATGGCGGGGTCATACATCACGCCGTCGTGTGCGCCGCCGAACATAAACGCGCGGGCGATGCCGATCGCGCCCAGGGCATCCAGACGGTCGGCGTCTTGCACCAGCTGACCCTCCAGCGACAGGGGTTGCGCGCCGCCCAGATTGCTTTTGAAACTCATGTGATCGATGATGGCCAAGATCAGCTCCTGCACCTCGGGGGTATCGCCGACTGCCGCCAATTCCGCCTGCGTTGTTGCACGCGCAACCGCGGAATCGGCCACCAATTTATCGTCGTAGGTGTCGTGCAGAATCGCGGCGGCCAGCGCGATCGCCGGATCCGCTTCAGGCGTTTCGGCGAGCAGCTTGCGCGTCGTGGCCGCGACCCGCTGAATGTGGTCGAAGCCGTGCCCACTATGATCCGCGCTGGCCGCTGTTTTTGCGTATTCTATTAATGCCCCGATGCGTGTCTTTTCTGTCATCTTGATGCCTTTCATTTGGTTTACCACGGTTCATAACGTTATGATTAAAGTAAGGAAAATAAGAGGAGGATCCCCATGACTGCCAAAAACTTGCGCTATACCCAAACGCTGAACCAGTTCGCCCGGCTCGTGCCGCCGCTGGGTGACGAAAGCCGCCCGATCAGCCAACAGAACCTGCTGTTTTGGGTCGCTGCGGAAAAGACGCCGCCACGCCCAGCAAAGTCGCCGAGGCGATGGGCATCAGCAAGGCCGCTGTGACGAAAATGCTGACGCCACTGATCGCCGACCAATTGCTTGCCAAGGAAATGGACACCGCGGACAACCGTTCATTCACGCTGAGTTTGACGGCCAAGGGACAAGAGGAACTAATTGCCTTGACGCCGACCTATCAGGCGCCGATGGAAACGGTGCGCGATGGCCTGGGCAAGAAGCGTTTCAAGCAGTTGATCAAATTGCTGGCCAAGGCCAACCTGTTGCTCAATCAGGCCCATCCAAACGGGGCCGGCCCGATCGAGGTGGACTGCGACGATGATGAAGACGACGATGAAGACGACGTGTAAGACTGTGTCATTTGAGACCCGAGGCGAATTGCTTCGGGTCTTTTTTGTCGCACGGGCATCATCCCAATCTCGCTATTCCGCCCAGTCCGGCAAATTGAATCCCTGCCGCTTCAAGATCGCCCCGATCTCATTGCGATGCGCCAGATCGGCGGTCAGCTGTGCCTGCAGCATCGAGGTGAAACTCTCATCCCGCGCGCCCCAGGAACGTGTGGCATAATAAGACTGAACCCGCGCATCGTAATCGCCAAGCGGCACCGCCTTCGGATACGTGTCCTCGCCCACCACCGCCGCATGCGGCAAGCGGGGTTTGGCTTCCGGCGTTTCGGCGGGGCGTCCGACGATCAGTCCCAGCAGCGGAAAGGTGTGCTGGGGCAAGTTGAGCAAGTCGATCATTTGCGCCGGGTCATTGAGGACGCTGCCAAGAAAACAGGCGCCCAGCCCGCTTCGCTCCGCGGCGGCCGCCATGTTTTGGGCGGCCAGCGTTGCGTCAAAGACGCCGGCCAAAAACGCATCCCAATTTTCCAGATTGGCCAGGGACTGCCCGCTATTTTGCATCAACAGGTGATTGCGATGTTGGTCGACGACGAAAACAAATAAGTCGCCGCTTGGGCCGGCGACAAAATCGCCATGTGTGATGGCTGCAATCACAGCCCGCTTGGCGGGATCCGCGACGTGAATCAGCGAGAACTGCTGGCCAAAGCGCGAGCTCGCTGTGGCCTGGGCTACATTCGTTAAGGCGAGGCGTTCCGGCGCCGTCAAGTTGCCGGTGAATTTTCTGATCGAACGATGCGCCAATGCGCGTTGATCCAGCTGCATATTTTTCCTTCTCTCGAGGTGTTTACATGCATTCTACCACGATTCCAAGCGCCATCCGCGTGATTGGCGCGTATGAGCACAATCTCAAGCAACTCTCCGTCGACATTCCGCTCCATCAGCTTGTCGCGATCACCGGCCGCAGTGGGTCGGGCAAATCGTCGCTCGCGATGGGCGTGCTGTATTCGGAGGGCATGCGCCGCTATGTCTCCGCACTGTCCACGTATACGCGACGCCGGCTCGGCCAGGTCGGGCACGCCAAGGTGGAAAAAGTCGAGCACATCCCCAGCGCGATCGCGTTGCGGCAGCGGCCGGTGGTGCCCGGCATCCGCTCGACCGTGGGCACGACGACCGAGGCGCTGAATGTCCTGCGGCTCGCCTTTTCCCGGCTGGGGTCGCCGCGCTGTCCCAATGGGCATCAGGTGCCGCCGACCTTGAAGATCGCCGAGGCGATGGATCTGCCGAATGTGCCGGGTTCCGGCATGGGCGTGATCACCTGCCCGACTTGTGGGGTCGCGTTTCGCGCGTATGGCGCCGAGGATTTTGCCTTCAACTCGACGGGCGCGTGTCCCGCCTGCGACGGCACCGGTCAAGCGAAAACACTCGCCGTCAGCCGCCTGATTCCCGATCCGACGAAAACCATTCGCGAAGGCGCCGTGGCCTCATGGCGGCTGCCCGGCCGCAACTTTATGCAGATCGTCGCGCAATACGCCGGCGTCGATATCGACACCCCGTTTGAGGATCTGCCCGCCGCCCAACAGGAAATGGTGTGGCATGGCCCACGGCAGACTTTTGCCATCAACATTCCGTCCAAGACTGGCAAAATTTTCCACATGGACAACGCGGTGTACGAGAATGCGTTCAATGCGGTCGAGGATTCAATGAAGACCACGACCAACGAGCGGGCGATCGCGCGGCTGAATAAGTTCTACGAATTCGGCACCTGTCCGACTTGCCACGGCAGCCGCTTCAAGCCGGAATTGTTGACGCAATGGCTCAATGGGAAAAATATTGCCCAAGTGTCCGACATGACGCTTTCCGAATTAACGGCCTTCATCCCCACTATTTTCACCTGGCTGCCGGATGACATGCAGCCGCTGGCCCAAGACATCCTGCGCGAGTTGACCCAGATTCTGACCCCGCTGCGCGATCTTGGCCTCGGCTATCTGACGCTCAGCCGCGCCGGTATGAGCCTGTCGACCGGGGAGCTTCAGCGGATTCAGCTGGCCCGCACGCTGCGCACCCAGACCACCGGCGTCTTGTACGTCCTCGATGAGCCGTCGATCGGCTTGCATCCCGCCAATGTCGCGGGCCTGCTGGAGGTGATGCGCAGCCTGGTCGATCAGGGCAATTCCGTGATCGTTGTCGACCACGACACCGCGATCATCGAAGCCGCCGACCAGGTCCTCGAGATCGGCCCCGGTGCCGGCAGCGCTGGCGGGCGTCTGCTCAATCAAGGCACCCCCGCCGCCATCGCCGCGCGCCCGACGTCCCTCATTGGCCCGTTTCTCACCGGGCAGGCGCCGCTATCCGTGCGGTCCACCGCCCGGCGCCGCGAACCGCTGGTGAAAAAATGGTTCGGCGTGACCGTCACTGACCGCTTCAATCTCCATGATCTGACCGTGCGCCTGCCGCTCAATCAGATGTCCGTTGTCTCTGGCTTTTCCGGTGCCGGCAAATCGACCTTGGTGTTCGACGGCCTGGTCCCGGCGCTCACCGCGACCAAGGCCGCCCCGGCGCCGAGTTGGACGCGCGACCTCGTTCGCGGCGGGCTGCGGCGGGTCGTTGCCATCGACGCCAGTCCGGTCGGGAAAAATGTGCGCTCCACGGTGGCCACGTACACCAACATTTTGGACAATCTGCGGGCGCTGTTCGCGGGGCTGCCCGAAAGCACCGAACGCGGGTATACCGCAAGCGATTTTTCCTATAATGTCGCGGCTGGCGCGTGTCCGACTTGCGGGGGCACCGGCACCATCAATCTGGACATTCAGTATCTGCCGGACATGCAAACGGTGTGTCCGACATGCGGCGGCCGGCGCTATGCGCAAAAGGTGCTCGAAGTCCGCTGGCACGACCGCAGCATTGCCGACCTGCTGGATCTCTCGGTCGACGAGGCGTTGCCGGTGCTGGAGGCGCTGCCGGCGATCGAGAAAACCTTGCAGACGCTGCATGATATGGGACTCGGTTATCTGCATCTGGGCGAAAGCACCCCGACGTTATCCGGCGGCGAGGCTCAGCGATTGAAGCTGACAGCGCACATGGGCCGGGCACAAAACGGGACGCTGTTTGTCTTCGACGAGCCGTCTGTCGGGCTGCATCCCCTTGATGTGCAGGTGCTGCTCGGTGTTTTCCAATCGCTGATCGACGCAGGCGGCACGGTGCTGGCAATCGAGCACGACCTGGATGTGCTGGCCAACGCTGATTACATCCTCGACATGGGGCCGGGCGGTGGCAGTGAAGGCGGCCAGATCGTCGCGTCCGGCACCCCGGCGCAGGTCGCAGCCAGTGGCGCTGGGCATACCGGAAAGTATCTGGCGGATCATTTGCGGCGATTTGGGCTGGCGTGAACTGGGGGCTTAAACCGGGGGTCGGCTTCGCGCGATCCGAATCGGGCGCGCGCCTCTTGATTGGGAATCAGGCAGTAAACTTATCCGTCTTGAAAATCAGTGTCAGGCTAAAGTGCCCCGGTTCGGTCTTGATCGCCATTGTGCCACCCAGTGTGGTCGCCAAGGTGTGGATAATATTTAGGCCGAGCCCGTTGCTGGGCAGCTGCGTCCGCGCCTGATCACTCGTGTAAAAGCGCGTCGTCAGGGTCTCGCCATCTTGCACCGGCGCGTCGGTCTCATTGTCAAAGCGCAATTGGATGTGACCGGCATCGAGCTGGTCAAGGCTGACCGTCGCGGTGCGGGCCGCATATTTGAGCCAATTGCTCAGCGCATTTTGGACGATTCGCCGCAACAGCGCCTGGTCGCTGTGAAGATGCAGGCCAGTTTCGATGTGCGGTACCACGTTGATCTTTTGTTCCGTTAATTTGTCATAGTCGTTGAAGAGCGCCGTTTCGACCAGTGCACTGAGATCCACGTCACTGAGGTCGAGACTGGCGCTTTTTTCCTGAATCAAATTGAAGTCCAGCAAATAGGTCAGGTAATAATCGACCGAGCCCAGGTTGTGCTGCACGCGGCGAAACGCGTCTTGCTGAGCCGGGGCGGCGTCGCGGGCAAGGAGCTGGACATAGCCGGTGGCAACGGTCAGCGGCGTCTTGATGTCATGGGTCAGGTTCGTCAGCATACGGTGGACCTTCTGCTGCTGATCAAACTGGGCGGCCTGAAGCTGGCGGCGCTTGATCAGACTCGCATTGATCGCCGCGGCCAGCGCACGGACCGGGCGTAGCGCCGTGTAAGTCGTCACGCCGGCATTTGTCGTGCGGCCGTTCAAATAGGTCAGGTCGCGGGTCATGCGACGCAGATCCAGCAGCACAAGGCCCAACAGCACGCCGAGGATCAAGGCGAGCGCGGCCAACCCGAACGCTACAAATAGCATTGTCTTTTCCCCCTATCGATACTCTGCCATCCCGCGGGCCTGCGCACCCTACAGTTGGGCTTCGGCCCGCATGTCAGGGACATCTAGCTGTCTCGTGCACTCGAGGCGAAGAGCGCCTCAAGCACCCGAGCCAAGTTAGCTGCCCTGCCATCCCGCGGGCCTGCGCACCCTACAGTTGGGCTCCGTGCGGCAGGTCTGAGGCATCTAGTCGTCCTGGTCGCCTGATGGCTAAGTGCGCCATCAACCGCCCAGGCCGCACTAGCTGCTCAGACCTAAACGCCGCGCTTCGCACCCTTTTTCAGTTGGGCTCCGCGCGGCAGGTCTGAGGCATCTAGTCGTCCTGGTCGCCTGATGGCTAAGTGCGCCATCAACCGCCCAGGCCGCACTAGCTGCTCAGACCTAAACGCCGCGCTTCGCACCCTTTTTCAGTTGGGCTCCGCGCGGCAGGTCTGAGGCATCTAGTCGTCCTGGTCGCCTGATGGCTAAGTGCGCCATCAACCGCCCAGGCCGCACTAGCTGCTCAGACCTAAACGCCGCGCTTCGCACCCTTTTCACACCAGTCGCACGCCGATGCCCCAGAGCGACACGATGTAATGCGGCTCAGGGGCGAGGTCATTGATCTTGGTGCGGAGATTGCTGAGGTGCACGTTCAACGTGTTGTCCGCATTGAGAAACGGCTCGTGCCAGACGGCTTCATAAAGCGCCTGCTTGTTGTACACTTGGTGCGGATGCGCGGTTAGAAGGCTGAGCATCGCGAACTCTTTTTTCGGTAGGGTCAGGGGGTGCCCCGCGATCTGAACCGTGTGCGTCGCAGTGTCGATGTCGATCGCCTCAAAGCACAGATGCGTTTCCGGGATGATCACCGTGGCTCGCAGTTGTACCTGAATGCGGGCCAGCAATTCATCAATATCAAACGGCTTGGTCAGATAATCATTCGCCCCATTTTTCAACAAGGCGACCGTCCGCTGCTTGTCCGTGATCGCGGTGAGCACAATCACCGGCACTTGGGAGTGGCGCCGAATCAACTTGAGGACGCTGTCGCCATCGATCGTCGGCAACATCAGATCCAGCAACACCAGATCTGGCTTTGCGGTGTCAAAAACAGTCAGCGCCTCGCTCCCAGAAAACGCCTGGGCCACCTGATACTGATCGCTGAGCACCTGTTTGAGCAGCGCCTGAATGTCTTCATGATCTTCAACAACGAGCATGGTCTGCATGAGTGTTTCCTCCCCAGCCATTTTAGCCCAGCTGACCCGAGCGAACAATTTAGCTTTAATTAAGGAACGATTATGGCGCAAGTTAAGAAACGCCTGCGAAAATGATGTTGACCCTAAGGAGGAGAAATCATGAGTGAAACGATCTGTACGATCAAAAACGTCGACAAACATTTCGGCCACTTCCAGGCACTCAACCACGTCAGTTTGACGATCGGCAAAGGCGACATCTACGGCCTGATCGGTGAAAATGGTGCCGGCAAAACAACCTTGATGCGCCTGATGACCGGCCTGTCGCCACTTCAGACCGGCGACATCGAGTTACTGGGCGAGCATGTCGGCCATGCCAGTCGCAGCCTGAGTCGCATTGGCGCCGTCATCGAAAGCCCGGCCCTCTTTGAAAAATTGACGGTCGCGCAAAACTTAAAAGTGTGCGCGATTCAACATGGCCAAGGCAGCCAACAGGAGATCGATGAGACGATCGCCTTCGTTGGGCTGACCGCCAAGCGCAACACCAAGGCCAAAAATCTTTCGCTGGGCCAACGTCAGCGGTTGGGCCTCGGCCTGGCAATTTTACCGCATCCCGATTTTCTCATTCTGGATGAACCGATCAACGGGCTGGATCCAACCGGCATCATGGAATTTCGCGCCCTGCTTCAACGGCTCAATCAGGAGCAACACGTCACCATCTTGATCTCCAGCCACATCCTGACCGAGCTTTATCAAGTCTCGACGCGATTTGGCATCCTGCACCACGGCACCCTGATCAAGGAGCTGACCAAAGCGGAACTGGACGAGGCCAACCAAGCGGGCCTTCTGATCACGGTCGACGACACCGCGAAAACAGCGCGCCTGCTGGATCAAGCGCACATCACGCCTTTCCAAGTTCAGGACCGCACCCATATATTGATCATGCAAAAAGACGCGGACGCTGGCTTGATCAATCACACGCTGGTCAGCGGCGGCATCGTGGTCGAGGATTTTAGCCATCGTGCCAGTTCGCTCGAGGACTACTACACGCATCTCTTGCAGGAAGCAGAGGGGGCAGTCAAATGATCAATCAAATGCGCGCGGATCTCTACCGGCAATTCCACACCCTGGGCTACTACCTCGTCGTGTTGGCCACGATCGCCCTCAGCGCCCTGATTGTCGGCTTCAAAAGTGTCGGCGGGGTCATGATTCAAACAGACACGACGAACCTCGACAAGCTGGCAAGTAAGTCTTGGACCGCGATCGAATCGCTTCAGGCGGCCACCCTTTCCAGCAGCCTGCTCGTCTATCTCTACATCGGCCTGTTCGTGATCTTGATTGGCTACGAATTTTCCCAAAAAACATATAAGAACACCCTGCTATCCGGCATCTCGCGCCTGCAGTTCATCTTTGCCAAATACGTGACGCTGGTGGTCGACATGCTGGTCCTGATCTTCATCTATTACCTCACCGCGCTGGCGGTCAACGGCCTCGCCGGGCGGTCGCTGGGCGAAAACCTCGGCACGCTGCTCGGCAACACCGCAACGGAAAGTCTGACGATCGCCTTTTTCATCAGCGCGGTCTTCAGCCTGGCCATCGTCTTGCTGGTCGCGACCGGCTCCAACGTGATCGCCTCCGTCTTCATCGCGCTGTGGCCGATTCTGATCGGCGTGATCGAGGCGCTGACGCAGTGGAATTGGCTGAAATACTTTGACGTCACTGGCGCCGCCGAAAATATTGCGCTGGGGACGCTCAAGGTAGACGCCCTGTGGCCCTATCTCGGCACCTGCATTGGGCTGGTGCTCCTCTCGCTTGTCGGGTCTGCGGCTGTGATTCGGCATCGGGAACTGTGAGGCTGGGACCCGGGTCTGTGGTTACTATTTAATAGGAAGCAAAATTCTTTTTGGTTGTGGTTTAAGGGCCGCGAAGCGCTGGTATAACGGCGTTTCGCGGCCTTTTTGACGCTGCATTTTGGGCATGCAAAAAGCAGTCGCATTGGCGTTTGCGACTGCTTCTTGTTGATTCCTTATGAAGGTGAATGGGAATCCGGCGGGTCACCAGCTGTTTTTGCCGGTTGGTCGCCTGCATCATCTGCTGCGTGACCGTCCGTGCCAGCTCCCGTCCCGCCAGATGCCGGCGATTCGGTGACGTTTTTCGCTGCCAACGCCTCGGTGCCGGCACCGGCCGCAGCCGCCTTCTTCGCCTTATACTTGCGCACCGCCCGCACGATCAGCCAGATCGCCAGCGCAGCGCCCCCCACCGCCAGGGCAATGAGGGCAATGCTGAGCCAGTTGCGGTGCTGATCCGCCTTTTTCGCATCGGCCGCAAGCTCCTCCGTGTACGGGACGCGGTGGCCGGTGACGAGGAGGCGGTGGGAGTTGATCATGTACGGGGTGCACGTCATCAAAGTCGCAATATCGCGCCCTGCCTGGAGCGTGAGCGAACTGGTGTCATCCGGTTCCACGACTTCGATGGTGTCGACTTCATAAGCCATGTGCTTACTATCAACGGTGATAATAAACTGCTCGCCTTTTTTCACCTTCTCAAGGTCGGTGAAAAGCTGTTTGCCCGGCAACGCGCTGTGCGCCGAGATCACCGTGTGCGTATTTTTCTTGCCCGTTGGAAAACTCGTCCCGGGCAAGACGGCTGCGCCAGATTGAAGCGTCGTTTCATTCGTATCATCGTAGAGTGGAATATTGATGCGAATGCTTGGAATGGTGACCGCTCCGATCAAGTGCTTCTGCAAATACGCAGCTGTGCCACTGACCTTGCCTGTGGCCTTGAAGATATCGGCGTTTGGCCGCAAACCGATCTCCGCGATCTTCTTGTTTTGCGCCTCACGCTCGGCGGCCTGCTTCTTGGCATTTTCCTTGATGATCGCCGCATCTTGCTTCTGCCGATATGACATGACGAGATTGTTGACCGCATTTGCCACAAAAGGATAGGCGAACACTGCCAGTCCGGTGAAGAAGATGATGATCACCAGAATGTCAGAAAATAGGCGCTTCTTGCGTTTCTTTGTTGGCGGTTGCGTTTCCTTTTTGGCCATACGATCTCCTTTCTACGCCAAAAACGGGCGCGGGGGCCCGTTTCGGCGTGAAGCAAAAGTTAGGATCTTGCGGTGATTAAGCCTTACGCTTCTTGTTGTAAATGGTCGCGCCACCCATGGCAGCCGCCCCAAGGACAAGGAAGCCAATGATCCCGTTGGCACCCGTGACAGGCAGAATGGACTTGTCAGGGGTGTTGGTGATGGATTTCTTTCCTACCATTGGAAGCTCAGTTTCATCAATAGCACTCAGCGTCACGTTGAAAGGCGTGTGCGGATTTGCACTGATCTCATACCCAGCCGGCGCTTTCGTTTCGGTCAGTGTGTAACTGATGAGATTCTTGGTAGCCTTACCCTCTGCATCTACGCCAATCGTCTCCGCTGCGAGGCCGCGGAACCCAACATAGCCATCAGCGTCCGTTGTGAACGTGGATACATGCTTGTCGTCTTGCGCTTCTTCAAGAGTCTCGTCCCGTATACCAGGTAATGCTGGATGGGGCATATTCGCCACTATCCGGCCCATTCCCGGCGTCGTAGTTGAACTTCGCATATTCAGTGGTTCCATTGAGATTGCGGCTCAATACAAATTCCGCACCTGCCAACTTCACCTTATCATCAGCACTGCTGATCTTGGTAAAATCATGGCCCGATGTCTCGATCACTGGCGCATCATCACTCACGGTGAAATCGCTTTGGCCATTGTGATATCGTACATAGAAGTTGTTGCCGATATCTTGATGCTCTTCGGCTTCTTCATTGATTGTAACCGTATAAGTGAAGGTCAGGGTCTTGCCGGTGATCCTTCCGAGCAGCGCTTCTACGTCTTCGGTCAGCTCGTTGGCGCCCAAATCAAAGTTGTAATAGAAACCAGCGTGAGGATCCGCGTTGAAATTTGACAGGCCTTCTAGCGTGTCTGCCCAAGCAGCATCATTAGAGGTAACTGCGCTACCGAACTGGTTAAATTCATCCAACAAATTAACCAGTGGCGCATCGGTGGTCGCAATCGAGGTAACGCCCCCAAAGTCAGTGCCGGCTTGCGTCATCACATCGAGGAAGCTCAGATATTGGTAGGTATATTGTTCGTTCTCGTCGCTATCCTCGTACCGGTGAAGGATATTCTCCGGAACCGTCATGGTAGACTTGTAGGTCAGCTGCTGGCCCACTTCGAAGCTGTAAGCACCGAAATCATCCATAATAGTGTTGTTGACATAGAGATCCTTTTCCAACCCAACGTTCTTTGGATACACGATCACTTTGTCCAGCGCCTTCAACTCAGTAGAAAGCCCGACAACCATCGGGGCAGCCCGCATGAAGCTATCATCATGGGCGCTTGCAGTTTCCTCAAACAAATAGATGCTGTTACGATATTGGCCATTCGTCAGTAGGGTACGACTTGGCAGCTTGAATGTCGCAATACCCGTCTTGTCTGCCGTCACCTCTGAGGAAAGTTGCTGTCCGGCCAATTCTACCTTCATCTGATTCCAGTTTGCCGTCAGGTACTCAACTGCATTTTCCGCAGAAAGATATTTGGCTGTATTGTCCTGAACCCATTGTGTCACGTTGTAAGGTGTGAATGTCACACCGCTGACCGGATCCAAGTTGTCGAAATAGGTGATGCTACTACCAGTATTTTCTTTGGTAGTGTTATCGTAGATGGCTTTCTTGTGAAGTTCGATAGTCGTCTTCTCGACGGTCTTATTTTCCGCCGCACGCACCATCACACCGCCAGTCGAAACTGTTGCGGCAACCGCAGTCAGTGCCATCGAGCAGGCCATCATTCCGGCCAACGCGGTGCGGGTCAGTTTGGTAAAGGTTGCTGATTTCATTGATTAAGTTCCCCCTAAAGAGTGAGTGTCGGCTTAATTGGCAGCCTTATTTTGAACACGACGACGAATAATGAACCATGAGCCAACCATCACGACAAGCCCGATGATCGCCAACAGCCATGCCTGAGCATCGCTCATACTTGGCAGTATCCCACTTGGACTCGACTTGGATGGTGTTGTCGGTGTTGTCGGTGTGGCGGCTGTCGTTGTTGAAGCCTGACTGTTGTAGATACGCGGCATTGCCAGCGCGATCGCTTCTTCCGGCACAATACCGGATTCTGCTTCCAACAGGTTCTGGCCGTTGATGGTTACATAGTTGAAGTTGCCATTTTCGTCATACCATTCTTCTGGAATCTCGATCTTCACTGAGGTCGGCGTCAGGTCATTGATATAACCTGAAACAGAAGTCAATTCTTCGAAGTAGAAGGTCCCACTTGGCAGGAATCGCTGCCCTGAATCGACAAGCCCGCGTTCGTCAGAAACGAACTTATCGACACGAGAATCGTTCAGTGGGTCAGAAGAGGTGATCCATTCGTTACGCAAGTCAGTTACGGGGCTCATGGACAGATAGAGCTTCTGGCCATTTTCGTAACGGGTAATGGCAAAGGTCGCGCCTTGCAGCGGAACTTCGGTGCCATCCGCGTTCTTCCCATACTTGAAGAAGTACGGATCTCGAACGTAACCGATGTTTTTGCTATAAACGTGAATGGTATCGAGCAACTTGGTCTGATCACTTGGATTGGCAAACGGGGTGATCACCACGATTGGCAGTGCCCGCTTGTACATATCCACGTTGAGCAAGGTGTCTTTATCAACGTGCGTTTCCAAAAGCAAGTAAGCTGCCATTTGCCCGTCACTGGTATAGGTCGGCATGTCAAACCGCGCGATCCCGTTTTCGTCCAGTTCCGAGTCATAGCCAGTCTTGCCGGAGCCAGTCGGGGTCACATTGCGGAGATTATTGTCCGCAGCGTATTCCAGCGATTGGCGGCGACCGAGTTTACGG
Source organism: Lacticaseibacillus mingshuiensis (assembly GCF_016861785.1). GTDB lineage: Bacteria > Bacillota > Bacilli > Lactobacillales > Lactobacillaceae > Lacticaseibacillus > Lacticaseibacillus mingshuiensis. The sequence goes on along the minus strand of NZ_BOLS01000007.1, from coordinate 32,114 downwards.
AATTCTTCCACCAACTCGGCTTTCACATCAGCTTGTGATTTGCCCGTCCCCTTTGCGGCTTCAAGGTCTTCCGCCAAGCGGTCGCTCAGGTCATAAACGACAAAGTTCGCGCCGTTCAACCCAAACGAAAGCGGGTCATTTTCTTTTGCAAGCCCATCGTTTTCATAGCTCCAAGGATTTTGTTCATCGACAATTCGCGCTTCACGGAAAACACGTTTGTGAAGCACGACTTGGATGTCATCGCTGGAAGCTGGTGCTGCCTGAACAGTTGCCGCTTTTCCGAGGAAAGGCAATGCCATTAAGGCCGCGGCGAGAAATAAAAGCCACTTCTTTTTCATGTTACTGCCCCTCCTTCACAGATTTACGGTTGTGGACCATCAGCCCACCTGCCAGGAATACCAGGGAGGTAGCCAAGGCGACGTAGCCCCAGATACCAGGTCCGCCAGTACGTGGCAAGTTCGTGCGCTCTGGAATGTTGCTCGCCGTGATGGTCACTTGGTTCAGGGTGTCGCCATCTTCTAATTCATGTTCAAGATTTACCTGAACATCTGCACTGTCGCTACCAGTGTATGGCGTCAGCGTGACGGTGCCATTATTGTTAACGGTGAAGTGGATGTCTGCATCAAGCTGAAGATAGCCAGCTGGCACTTCAGTTTCTTCAAGCACATAGTCGCCAGGGGCAAGTTCGTGTGCGAAGACGATCTTACCATCTGATCCAGTTGCAGTTTCTTCCAAAGTCTGATTGCCTTGCTTGAGGGCAAACTTCGCGCCTTGAAGGACATCACCAGTTTCGGAATCCGTCTTGATGAAAGTTAGTTCGAAGTTTTTGTATTCATTGATGAACTGGTTGTCTGCCCCAAGTGTGCTGGTGACTGACAAGCCATCTTCGGTGTCTGTCACCTGCACAGTGTGGGTCACAGGCTTGATCCCAGTTGGGGTCTCTTCAACCAAGGTATAGTTACCCATAGCAAGCCCCGAGAAGTTGACCTTCCCACCGTCCTCCGAGATCTCACCAATCGAGAGATTACTCGAATCGCGTTCAAGCCTGAATTTAACATCATCCCACTCGGTATTCGTATCCACTTTATACTTGGTGAAACCGAAACTTGCCGTCTTCAATGTATTCTTGACGGTCCATGTCGTCACGTTGTTTGCGCTAGCGGATGAATATTCAGGCGCATAGTAGCCTGGCACACGCTCTTGCTCAACGCCATTGACCACCACTGCTTCGCGAACCTGATATTCAATTTTGCTCCCGTTTGCATACTGTGGCAGGTCAGTGAAGGTGTAGGTCCAATTATTCGATTCAGAAAGGGTCTCTGAGTCTATGGTTGTCCAACCAGTTGCAGTCTTTTCTTGAAGATTCATCTTTACATTTTGACGAAGCTTGTAGACGTCATTCTGGTCATTCAACCATTCCTTTTTCACTGCTATGTCTCGATTTGATTCGAGCCGCACAGATGGAACTGCAAAGTGCAGATAATCTTTCTCATTAGCGACGTTGTTTAGCAGATAAGTCGTGCCATTCGTTGGGTAAAAGTGCCCGTCTTGATATTCAGCTTTCAGGGTGACTTCATAAGTGATTCGATAACCTTGAAGACTGCCCTGATCTGAACCCAGTGTCAGATTGCTAATGTTGATTCCGTTCGATGTGCTCGTGACATCAACAACAGACGCATAATCCGTCTCAGTTGGTAAAATCGCGGAAGGCGTCGCAACACCGTTTGTCACCTTCAATCGCTCTTTCGTGATTGAATTTCTATCCAATGTTACAAAGTCACTCATTGGATCTGAAACGGTTGCGTTTTGGATTGTCCTTAAATATGGATCTGTGATTGCGTTCAATGCCGCAATCAGCTGTCCCACATTTTCCGCGTAGTGATTGCCTTTTGGCCCCAAGGCATTAAGCGTATTTGCAGCGTCATTTCCAGTGTAGAGACCAATAGAGTATGCGTCCACACCCGGGAATTGAGCCAGCCGGTTTCTTACATAGCCAGGTGTGTTGGCTGAGGCCGAACTGGACGTATGATACCTCGAATTGTTTACATAAAAACGTTGCACTGTGTTGTTGGCCCGGGTTGTTTGGCCGACCTTAGTGCTGTTAAGCAATGAATCTGCTAAAGACTGGGTACCATTTGAGCTATATGAATTTGTCGCCATCTCGTTAGCCTGCCCATCAGTTACCGTGATGATAACTTTATGTGCACCCTCACGCGCACCCATAGCCTCATTTGAAAGGAGGTACAAGCCGGTCTCAAAACCGATGTAAGTCGGCGTGAAGTATCCCTGATAGGTCCTGAGCAACTCGTGTCCCTTTAAAGCATTCACGTCATCAGTAAAGCCTTTAACAGTCCCGGAAGATATTGGAGAGAATGACGCAATTTCAGCGAATGGTGTACGGGTCTGATTACTATTATCAAGTGTCCCGAAACCAACCATCCCAATTTGGACATCATTTTCCGAAGAAAGCATGCTTTCTGAAAATGTCTCAACCGCGGCCACAAGCTTTTGCCAACGGGTTCTCCGGTCAGTATTCGAGTCGACGTAACTCATACTGTTAGAGTGATCGATCACAAGAACCACATCGACCTTTGGCACAGGTTTGATCTGCTCGCCAATCATGTCGAGTTGCACGTTGAATTTCGTTGGATCAAGGGTCGCAGAGACTGTTTTTTTGGTATAACCAACCGTCATCCCTTTGTCATCCGTATATTTATGGTACCCGGAATCCATGTTCAAAGCTGCGCCAGGCAGCGCAGCGGTTGTGCTAGCACCGTCATGATTCGTTCCGCCATAATTGAAATTGCTAACGGTATCTTTGTGTTCAGCAGTTGACCAATACTCGGTGCTATAGGTTGGATATTGGTTGGCACTAGTTGGCGAATTCGTATATGTGAACGGATCTGCAGGCGTTGCTGAACCAGCAGCGCGAGCCACAGGATTCCATGCGGTAAAGCGTGCAATCACATTGGTAGAAGTTGTTTGAATAACACTCTCTTCTTCGCCCTCAGTAGTGACATCTTCCGCCGGTGCAGCTGTTTCTGGGTTTGCTGCTTCCGCTTCCGGGGCAGTTTCCGTTGCGGCAGCTTCTTCTTCAGTTGCTGGCACGTCAACTTCTTCAGCCGGCACGTCCACAACACTGGTATCCAGTGTCACTTTGTGGGCGGCGGCGTCGACACCGGTGAGGACATCGGTGTTCCCGTCATCGGTGGTCTGGCTCAATTGAGCCGCAACATACACCGTGTTTTGCGCGCGCGGCGTGGTGAACTTCACAGTCCCGTTGCCACTTTGCGCATATTCTTTTTCGATCCACCACTGCTGGTCAGGGTCATCACCCTGAGCCTGCATGCGGTGGAAAGCTGTTTGGCCGATCGGCGTCAACTGGGTATCGAAATTCTCGTTTGCGCTGACACGGAGTTTGAGCGCCCGGTCATAACCGGCCGCCTTTTTCTCATACGTGACAGTCCATTCGATAGTCTCACCAGAGGTCACGCCATCGACGGTCATGGAGAGATCATCATTTGCGATGATGCTCTGCGAAACTGTGCTCGACCCGCTCGAAGCTTGCGCAACGCGGGCAGTCACAAGGCTTTGCAGCTGCACCAACAGCAAGATCAGGACCATGACGCCATGGACGATCTTCTTCGTCATTTGCTTCCCCCTAACTTGATTGTAAAAAAACACATCAACTCACACACAGGCACAAGGATCTCGCAACCGGTTCAAATATCATCCCTCCATTCTTGTTATGGAAGAGATAACTTTTGCCATAAATAAATCGTAACAGGTCGGAATGCCGAAAATAAATAATAAACCCCGTTATTGACAAAAATATTTTTCGAATCAAAAAAACTGCCAGCGTTGGCTGACAGTTCATGACGTGTTTCTTCTATTGTATATGAGTCCATTCTGACGGAATGGCGGGCCCGCGCGCCCGTGGCAGAAAACGGCACCCGATTTTCGCGGACGTCAAAATTGCGGAGTCGGACAACCCGTTATTTGAGCAAAACGGCGATCACGCCCCGGTGATCTGGTCGATCTCGGCGAGTTCATCCGCTGTAAAGGTCAGGTGCTTGGCCGCATCCAAATTGTCGACGAGATGCTCGACCGAAGTGGTGCCAATGATGACGGATGTGACGACCGGATCGTGAAGGAGCCAGGCGAGCGCCATTTGGGCCAGCGTCTGGTCACGATTTTTCGCCAGATCGTTGAGCGCGTTGAGCTGCTTGACGACGGCTTCGCGGCCGCCTGCAAAAGTCGCCTCGTTGGTCGGGTGAATCTTGAAGGACGCCGGAATGCCGCCGAGGTAGCGGTCCGACAGCAGGCCCTCCGATAGCGGCCCATAAGCGACCAGGCCGTCGCCACTCTTGCGCAACAGGTCCAGCAAGCCGCTAGTCTCGACGCCGCGATTAAATAAGTTATAACTCATCTGGTCAACGACAAATGGCGTGCCGAGTTCGCGGAACAACTTGATGGCTTCCTGTGCTTGCGGCGTCTGAAAGTTGGAGATGCCGATGTAAAGCGCCTTGCCCTGCCGCACGACGTCATCCAGCGCGCGGACGGTTTCCGCCAGGTCGACGGTGTCATCAAACCGGTGGGCGTAAAACAGATCGACGTAATCGAGCTGCAGCCGGCGCAACGAGTCGTCGATGCCCTGAAGTACCGCCTTGCGCGAGGTGCCAGTGCCGAATGGGCCGGGATGGATCTCGTAGCCGACTTTCGTTGAGATCACCAATTCGTCGCGATAAGGCGCGAGTTCGTTGTGCAAAATTTGGCCCAGCAGGCTTTCACTAGAGCCGAAATCCCCGTCGCCATAATGATTGGCCACATCGAAATGGAAAACACCGTGGTCAAAGGCGGACAAGATCACTTGCCGCCGCGCCGCCAGTGGATCGGCGGACCCGAAATGTTGCCACAGGCCGAGCGACACGACAGGTAATACCAACCCAGACTTGCCGGCATGGCGCACAGGCAGCTGGTCATAACGATCACTTTTTGCAGAATACATGGCGAATCCTCCTTTTGTCTCACTCAAGCGTAGCACGACTCTTGGAAAAATAGTGTGCAGAAGCTTTGATGTAGCGCCGATGGGTGATCACGCGAACGAATTTTTCCAAAAAGAGCGCATGCTGATCACGCGAACCAATTTTCCAAAAAGACCGCGACGCCGTCTTCCGTGTTGGCAAGCGTCTCGTAGCGCGCGGCCCGCTTCACTTCTGGCACCGCGTTGCCCATTGCGACGCTGATGCCAGCTTGGGCGAGCATCCCCATGTCGTTGAGGCCATCGCCAAACGCGATCGTGCGGCTGGCCGGAATGCCGGTCGCGGCCTGGAGCTCCGCGACTGCATGGGCTTTGTCGACATTGTGGGGAATGAGCTCGATGTTGGTGGGATCCGACGCGGAAACGTGCAGCAGCGCGCTTGCGGTCAAGGCGTCATGCGTCCGCTGCAAGGCCCCTGCGTCGTTCATGCTGAGGACCAGGCCGTTGGTGATCGCGTCCGCTTTTTTCAACAAGCCCGCTTCGTCGAAAAGCTGTTCCACTTCGATCGGCGCATCGTCGGTAACAAACATTGCCAGCGCGGCTTCCAAGGCGGCCGGTGGCGTGCGCGTGTAATAGACGTGGCTGTCGCTGAAAAACACGGCATTCAATGCTTCAGCGGCGGTCGCCCGCTCCGCCGCAGTCAGGGCCGCCTCGCCCAGCAGATGATGGACGCGCCGGCCGGCCACTTCATAGACGGCGCCATTTGACGCGATGACTTTCGCTTGGGGCCCCACTTCGGCCGCCATTTGTTCGGCGAGGTTGTACATGCGCCCGCTTGCCACATAAAAATCGTTGCCCGCGGTCATCAGTTCGTTGAGCACGCGGCGCACCCGCGGCGTCACGTGTTTATGATCAACGGCCAGCGTGCCATCAATATCGCTGACGATCAGATAGTTGTCCAAAGCGCCATCCTCCTTTGCGTACAACTTATTTTCGCCTACTTTTTGAAGCGTGTAAAGCGTTGAGGTTCGGCCAACGTCCGCTTCGGGGTTCGGCAGAATAGGCTGGAACGGGGTGGGCACGACTTTGAGCCTCGCGGTGCGAGTCTCAAAGCTCGACCTTATTCTAGGCGGTGAACCGCCAAGAATAATTTCACCCCTGAGCCCATTCTGCCGAGCCCCTCCGCTACTTTTGCGTGCTGCATTGGATGAGGGGATCAGCTGTGACCGGTTGCTGGAAACTGGGCGCGGACATCGGTCTGTTTTGCCTGAGCCGATCCAAATCTTTGACGGTTGCTGCCAGCTGGTGTTACCATCACGAAGCGAATTCAAGCTTCTGCAAAATAAAAAGGCGACCGGCCATCATAGCCAGTCACCTCGGGCTCGCTCAGCGGCCCTGCGGAATCTTTGTTTCTTGTTCTTTGAACCAGTCGCTCCAGGAAACGTCTGGAATGCCGGATTCGTTGAAGGTCGTCTTGAGGACGGAAAGCAGTTCAACGAAATTGTCCTGGCGGGCAACAAGCAGCCCCGCGATGCGCGCCTCAGAGGACAGCGCCGGATTGTCGATCAGCCACTGGTTGATGTCGGCGATGTGGCCGGTGCCATCGATCTGGGCGATCACATCAAGTCCCTCATTAGAGAATTTATCTAAGTAGAATTTTGCAAAGCTTTCAACCGCCGCGTTTTGCGCATCCGGTGTCAGTTCATTGATCGTGACTGATTTTGCCATAGTTCAGCCATCCTTTCCTGAGTGTACTACCTCTATACGATAGCCAAGTGCGGCGGGATTCGCAAGTCTCGAAGAAAAAAGGGTGCGAAGCGGGGCGGTTAGGAATGAGCGGCTAGTTTGACTCGGGTGCTTGAGGCGCACTTCGCCGCAAGTGCACGAGGCAACTAGATGTCTCATTCCTGCCTCGCGGAGCCCGGCTATGGAGGGTGCGTAGCGCGGCGCTCACCAAAAAAGGCCAGACAAACTGGATACGGCTCGCTCAAAATTCGAGTCGCAGTCTATCATCACTTTGTCACCATTTTTTCGTTACAAATATAGGTGATAGCGCTATCATGTTTTTGACGTGGATGCGCTTGCACGATAAAAATAAAAATATCGCGCAATTCCGACTGAAGGCTCTTGCTTTCTTACTTGGTATGCATTAGTATGTCGTCTATCAATTGAAGAAAATTGATCAGCGAAAGGATTTGAACGCACATGAAAAGAGAAGAAGTTCATCTAGGCGACAGCCTAAAGTGCAAAGTCAAAGAGGACATGGACCGGCCGTTCACCGGGACCGTGCAAAAAATGTATGAGAATTCCGCCCTGCTCAACATCACCGATTTCGATGCGAGCGACAAACAAAACGTGGCGGAGCTCAACTTCAAAATTGTCATCAATTTCAAATCCATCGTCAAAAATCTCGGCGGCGGCCGCATCGATCCGCCAGCCGAGGAAGAACCGGCAGTCGAGTAACTGCCTGAATCCATCCACAAACACGTCAAAAGGCATCCTGCACACACGAAGCAGGATGCCTTTTTTAGTCGGCGCGTCTATTTTGCCCGACCCACTGTTTTGGCCAGGACCCAGCCGAGCGCCACCCCAATCACGGCGGGCACGATCCAGCCGAGGCCCACAGCAAACCCGGGGAGATGATCACCAATCATCAATAACTGCGCGATCCACCCTATTTTGGCGTCAGCCGGCAATGCATTGAGCCCATCGAGAAGCGCGGGCAATACGGTGAACAGCATCGCGGTATTGAGCAGCCAGCGCGACTGGCCTAAAAATGGACTGAGTAGGCCCAGCAGAATCAGCACGATTGCCAGCGGATAAATGAAATAAAGGACCGGCGTGGACACGGCAAGCAAGCGGTCGAGGCCGATGTTCGCGAAAAAGAGCGGCACCAGCGCCGCAAATGCGATCAGGCCCTGATACGGAAGTGCGGGGAACAGCTCCTTGAACGTGTCCCCGAACGCGGTGATCAAGCCGATTGCTGTTTTCAAACAGGCGAGCACCACGATCACCATCAGCAACACATTACCCAAGTCGCCAAAATAGGCATGCGCCACATTGGCCAAGATTGGGCCACCGTTTGCGGCGCGGCCGAACACGCCCAGCGCATTGCGGCCAAGGAGCGCGAGCAACGCATACAGCACGCCCATCATGACGATCGCGATCGCCCCGGCGCGAATCGTGTCCGTTGCGACCTGGGTAGGCGCGGTCACGCCGAGCTGCCGGATCGCCTTGACCACGATGATGCCAAATGCCAAGGCGGCCAGTGCATCCATCGTGGAATAGCCGGCGGTGAAGCCCGTCGCCAGTGGCTGGCTCGCATACACCCCATGGGCCGCGGCGCCGCCTCCCAGCGGCCGCACTAGCACCATCACGAGCAGCACCCCGAGGCTGACCAAGAACGCCGGTGTCAGGACTTTGCCCACCGTGACCATGATCTTGCTGGGGCGCCGCGCAAACCACCACGCCACGGCGAAAAATAGGAGCGAGTAGATGAATAGCGCCGGCCGGCTGATGCGGGTCGCCACAAACGGCGCCAAACCGACTTCAAACGAGATCGACGCCAGCCGCGGCAAGGCAAACAACGGACCGATACAGAGATAAAGCAAGATGGTGAAGCCATAGCCAAACGGTCGGTTGACCCGCTCGGCCAGCTCAAAAACGCCATCCGTTTTGGTCAGCCCGATCGCCGCGACGCCCAAAAGCGGCAGGCCGACGCCCGACAGCAAGAACCCGATCAGCGCGGGCCAATAGGCGGTGCCAGCCTCCTGGCCAACAAACACCGGAAAGATCAGATTGCCCGCGCCAAAGAACAGCCCGAACAGCATTGCCCCGATAAAAAACAGATCCCGCCGGCTCAACTTTTTGTCCGGCATGTTGCGACCCCCTCTGCCCAATTTTTTCCAGAATAGCAAAACGACAAGCCGCGCGCAATAGATTGGCTCGCAGCTTGCCGTTTCGTCACTTCGTCCACTTCAAATCGTCAAAGTCGACCACATTGAAGTGCGCGCCATCAAAAACCGCGCGCGTCACACTGGCATTATGCAACATTTCCTGGCCGCCGGTGTCAAAGCCGATAAAGTTCAGCCACATCAAGATCGCGGTCCCATGACTGACCGCCAGCACACGCCGGTCGCCTTCGCCAAGCGCTTCTTGGCCGATCGTGCGCAGCGTTTGATCCAGCCGATTCTGCACCATCGCGTTGTCTTCTGCGCGGTTCGGCACCCGGTCCTCATTTGCCGCGCGGGTGGCGTCGGCGATCTGGGCCAACGTCAACTGGTGCGCAAGCAGGGCCGCAGTGAAATTTGGCAGACCAAACAATTCTTGGGAAAAATCGTTGGTCAACTGACCCTCATACTTGCCGTAATTTTCTTCGCGCAGGCCGACTGTTTCGGTGATCGCGAGCTTCTCTTGCCCAGCGGCATCCAGCGCCAGTCGTGCCGTGTCTGCGGCCCGCGTGAGGTCGCTGGCATACGCGCGGTCAAAGGTAATGCCATCCTGCGCCAGGCCCCGGCCGAGCGCGCGAGCGTCCGCGATGCCCTTATCCGTCAAGTCGGAGTTCGCCATTCCCTGCACGCGGTCTTCGACGTTGAATTTCGTTTGTCCATGCCGCACGATCCAAAGCTCAGTGGTCAAAAGCAGTTCGCCAGTCCTTTTATCAGTTTACTTGTGTCATCTAGATAGTTGTTTTCCGCCATTGGGCTCGGCGGTGGGTTCCCGCAGTCGAGTCGGGCGGTGGGTTTCCGCAGCAGTCCTCGTCAGTGATTGTCTCCAACGATTTTCGAGGCACAATTAGGCCGCCAGATGCAGCGCCTTTGCGAGATACGCCGCCACGCCATCATGGTCGTTGTCATCGCCGGTCACATCGTCCGCCGCGGCTAAAATCTGCGGCCGGGCGTTGGCCATCGCGACCCCCATGCCGGCGAACTCGATCATGTCCAGGTCGTTCAGGTCATCCCCGAAGGCCCAGATATCAGTGCGCGCGATGCCACAAGCATCCGCGACATAAGCCAGCGCCCGGGATTTCGAGGTGTTCGGCGCGGTCACTTCCAGCGCCGTATTTTCACCGCTCCAAGCACCCCAGGTCTTCGCGGCCAAGTCTGGAAAACGCCCGGCGATTGCGGCAGACAGTGGGCCCAAGGTCGCCTCGTCGATGAACATGGTCACCGAGATCGGGTTCTGGGTCAGCCCGGCGGCATCAAACAGGCGCGTCGGCGTCGGCATGTCCGGCAAAAACGGAATGTCGGTGTAGCCATGATCCGCCACCAACAATTGCTTGCCTTCCGCGACCATCACCTTGATGTCATAGTCGGCCTTGAACTCCTGCAGCCCAAGCGCGGTCGCGATCGGCAGGGTCACAGCATGTTCGCCGACCCAGTGCTGATGCGGCACGTGAATCAGCGCGCCGTTGAAGTTGATCATCGGGGCGGTCAGGTGGAGTTGATCGTAAAATGGCTCGGAGATCGAATCCGGGCGGCCGGTCGTGATGACCACTTGATGCCCGGCGGTGCTGGCCGCTTCGAGCACCGCGATCGTACGTGGGGTCAGTGCGCCCTTGGCATTTAAGGTGGTCCCGTCGAGATCTAAGGCGATCAATTTGCGCTGCATGGCTTGTCCTCCGTCGCGTGATTGGAATCCAGTATAGCATGTTTGGGGCGGTTGTTTAATAGAAGAAACGTGGTGTAGAGCGATCATCCGTTTGAGTTCAGTTTGTGGAAGATTACGGGTGCCCTCTGGCCAGAAAATGGCTGGTGACCGGAGTATAGCGGATAAGTGAGGGGGCTTGCTCTGGGCGTTAGGCGTTTACGCCTTACACCCAGACATGCGAAGCGAGCCATTTCTGGCCGGAGTGCCCCCTTTGTTCGAGCTTTGATTCGTTACGGCTCAAAATATGCCATCTCAAAAGCCGTACGACTCAATTTCCCGAAAGCTGACTTCAATCACGCTGACCAGCCATTCTCTGAAGGGGACACTATTGCGGTTCATCCCAGCACACTGCTATTTTGACGATTCAACGCCCGCTCACAGCAGGTCCTAGCCTGCCCTCACTTTTCCCCCTGCAATAACAACTCCCCGTATTCGCCTTCCAGGTAATCCAAAATCACCGTCTGCATTTTTGCCACGGAGGGGGATTTTTGGGTGGTTGGGTTCATGACCATGACTAGGGTGCGGTCGAATGGCTCGGAGAATGGAAAGACGTTGACGTCACCCATCAATTTTTGCAGGGCGAGCTTCGGCAGGATGCCCCAGCCGAGGCCGGCTTCGACCATTGAAAGAATCGATTGGTCATCGATCGAGTAGCGCAGGGAGTTGCTGGAGACCTTGTAGCGATCCAGCGCCGCCTTGGTGTCGCGGTCGTAATCGCTTTGCTGGAGAATGAAGCGCTGCTTGCTCATGTCCGCGTCGGTCATGAACGTTCCGTTTTTCGGCTGAAAATCGCGCGGCGTGATGCAATAGATCGGGTCCTGAAGCAGCGGCCGGACGATCAATTGATCCGAGACTGGCGCCAGGGAAAAACCGATATCGATGCTGCCGACACGGACTTGCTCGACGATCTCGTTGAAGCCGCCCTGAACCACATCCACGTCCACTTTTGGATACCGTTTTTTGAAACGCCGGATGATCGGTGGCAGCCAATTCGTCGACACCGAGGAAAACGCGCCGATGCGGATGCGACCCGTGTTCAGCCCGTTGATGTTGTCGGCCACCTGAATCAGCTGATCCTCCAGGTTGAGAATCGACTGGATCGTCGGCAGAATGGCGCGTCCGTCTTCGGTGAGCTGAATGCCGGTGCGGTTGCGAATGAAAAGCGGAAACCCGAGGTCGCCCTCCAGCTGAGACACCGAATGAGACACCGCGCTGGGCGTGACATTGAGCGCCAGCGCCGCCTGCATAAAGGTGCCCTGTTCCACCACCGCCGCAAAGACCTCGTAACTAAAATTGGACATAGTCGTTCCTTTCGTGAAATCCGTTCATCTATATTTGAAGAAGTTGAATTTTACTTCATTATGCGAGGGAATTAAGATTAAATCAACGAACAACGTCGTAAGACGACACGATGAGGGAGGCTATCGCATGCAATTTGCAACGCGCGTCAACAAAGTGATGGATTCAGGACTCGGTGCCCTGTTTGCCGGGGCCAAGGAAAACACGATCTCGTTTGCAGGCGGCTATCCGGATCCCGCCACATTTCCGCAAGCGGCGATCGACCGGGCGATGCGCGACGAACTGACCGCTCGCGGGGACGCCAGCCTGCAATACGGCGGCTCAAGCGGTGCCCCGGATCTGCGTAAATGGCTCGCCGCCCAAATGACCGCAGACGGCATGCCGGCCGCACCCGACGACATTCTCATCACGCAAGGCGCGCAGCAAGGCATCGACCTGGCCGCCCGGCTGTTTCTTGAACCCGGTGACGGCGTGGTCGTCGAAGGGCCGACCTACGTGGGTGGCCTGTCCGCCTTCGACGCCTATCAGCCGACGTATTACGAAGTGCCGATGACCGGCGATGGCATGGATCTGCGGGCGTTGCAAAAAGTGTTGATGCAGCATTCCGTCAAGTTGATCTATACCGTGCCCGATTTTCAAAATCCCACCGGCGTTGTGATGAGCGAGGCCAAGCGCCGCGCCTTGGTCGCCTTGGCCAACCAATACGACGTCGCGATCATCGAGGACAGCCCGTACCGCTGGCTCCGCTACAGCGGCGCCCCGATTCCGCCGATCAAGCATTTCGACACTGAAGGCCGGGTCCTCTTCCTGGGCAGTTTTTCGAAAATTCTTGCGCCGGGCCTGCGACTCGGGTGGCTTCATGCGGCGCCGGCGCTGATGGCCGCCCTCACCGCACTCAAAGGGGCCAGTGATGTCGAATCCCCGCACCTGAACATGAATGCGGTCGCCCGCTATTTGACCACGAATGATTTTGACCAGCACCTTGCGCAGATCTGCGACCTGTACCGGAAAAAAACGACCGCGATGGCCGATGGGCTGGCGCGTTCATTGCCAGCTTGCGTGCATTTTGACCGGCCCACCGGTGGCTTTTTCCTGTGGCTGACGTTTCCGGAAGGATTCGATGCAGAAGCCTTCATGGCCGACCACAGCTTACCAGATGCGCATGTTGCCTTCGTGCCGAGCCGAATTTTATACGCCTCACATCAGGTGAAAAATGCGGCCAGGTTGAACTTCACCAGCAGCACCCTCGCCGAGATCGAAGCAGGCACCCAAGCCTTGGGCGCCGCGCTCACGGAAGCGCTGGACGCAACGGCCAAGGCAGCCAGCCACTGAAACGCGAAGCCAATCGCCAACTCAAAAACGCACGGATTCTCAACGGCAAATGCCGCTGGTGATCCGTGCGTTTTTTGAGCGCAATTTCTTGCAAATCCGCCGGGCTGCATTACGATAGAGACACACGGAGGAATCGCATATGACAACTATCGATTTGGCGGCTTTGCAGGCCGATTTTCTGCGCTATGTTCAGATCAATACCCGCTCAGACGAGGCGCATCCGACACGCATCCCCACGACCCCGGGCCAGACTGAGCTGGCCAAGCTGTTGGTGAGCCAGCTCGAGGCAATGGGTCTCAGCGACGTGCAGCTGAATCCAGCCAACAGCTTCGTCACCGCGACCCTGCCGGCAAATACGGACGGCCGCCCCAGCATCGGTTTTATCGCCCATTTGGATACCGCGGATTATAACGCGACTAATACCCGCCCGCAGCTTCATGAAAATTATGATGGCGCGCCGATCAATTTTGCGAATGGCCTGAGCCTGAACACCACGGATTTTCCGGCGCTCGCCCAATACCTTGGCCAAACACTGATCACAACCGATGGCACCACCCTGCTTGGCGCCGATGATAAGGCCGGTATCGCGGGGGCCATCGCCGCGGTGCGTGCGCTCCTGGCCGACCCGTCGATCCTGCACGGGACCATCAAGCTCGCGTTTGGCCCCGACGAGGAGATCGGCGTCGGGGCGGACCGCTTCGATGCCGCAACATTTGCGACCGATTTTGCCTACACCCTGGATAACGGCGACCTCGGCCAGATTGAATACGAGACGTTCAACGCAGCCCAAGCCGTCGTGACTATCCGCGGCACCAGTGTTCATCCGGGAGAGGCGAAAAATTTGATGGTCAACGCGATCACCCTAGCGGAAAAATTGGACGCCGCCCTGCCCCAATTCGAGCGTCCAGAAGAGACGGACGGCAAGCAGGGGTTTTACCTGCAGCTCAGTTTGACCGGCACGATTCAGGAAGCGACCGCCACCTACATCATTCGCGACTTCGACACCGCCAACTTTGCCGCCCGCAAAGCGAGCTTCGCCCAGGCGGTGGCCGGCCTCAACGCCCCGTTCGCCGAGCCGCGCGTCACCTTCACGATGGCCGACCAGTATTACAACATGGCCACCATCATCGACCGCGACCGCACGCCGCTGACTCTGGCGGAGGCAGCCATTCGCCATGTCGGGCTCACGCCAAAATACGTCCCGTTCCGCGGCGGCACTGATGGCTCGAAGATCACGTTCCAGGGTATCCCCACACCGAACCTCTTCAACGGCGGCATCAATTTTCACGGTCCATTTGAATGCGTCTCCACCGAGGCGATGGGCAAACTCGCCGAAACACTCGTGGCGATCGCCGAACTCGCCGGGACCGAGGCGGGCGGGACAACTGACTAGCGGCAATTGCGGGAACATTCTTGGAATCGGCTCAGGCACACAACAATTTTGCTTACGCCGGGTCGTGAATGGGAATGTCCAATTCTTTGATCCACTGGACCTCTCCAGCCAAAATGGCGTCCGCCTTCAACAACTTCAGCGTCGCCAAGATCTGATCCAGCGCGACCACGTCTTTCATATCCTTAGTCAGCGAATAATCCAGCACAAATTCCAACACCGTGATGCGGTAGCGGAGGAAAAAGCCGTTCCAATCGGAATCAAACCCACACAGTCCGGCCAACAGCATCTGACTGGTCGGTTCGTCGTGATCCACGATGGCTTTCAGCGTGGCATTATGCAGGCCGAGCATGAAACTACCGGCATATTGGCTATTCGAGTGTTTCGCATACTCGCTAAGTGCCCGTTTAAGCAGCGGCCCTGCCGCGTTCCTGGGATAAATATAGATCAAGAGTGCAAATAGCCGATATTCCAAGTCGTACCAGGTTCCTGGATGTGTCAGAAAAGACTGTACAGGCTGACCATCTTTTTCACTGCTTGAGGCATTTGCTGAATCAAAAGAATCACGGACCATTTTGACTGCACTCAGCATGATCACTGCCATCGGTCCATTCAACCGTTCCAATTGGGCCAACACCGGTTTGAGCGGCCCAACGGATTCAGATCGCATCGCGAGTTGTAGCTGTTGCCAGAGAAAAGGCGCATCAAACGAGGTGAAATTTTCCGTATAATTTTCTTTCTCGCGGTTTGACATCACCTCGCTGAATGAAATCCCACTCTGTTGCAACAGCATATTAAACCGCTCTATCGGCAGCGCCACCTGATCATTTTCAAAACGAGAAACCGTGCTACGGCTGATATCGCCACGGACCTGGTCGATCGTCCAGCCTCGACTGAGCCGAATCGCCCGAAACAACGCCCCAGAAGATTGTTCTTTCATATTATCCTCCTAGTTGCATATCTGAAACTCGATGCCGTAAAATGAGCAAAACTATTCAGAATCATGATAGCATTTTCATCAAGGACAAGATATGGTGGTGCCGACCGGTTGGCGACTTCAGAAGCCGACGCTGACGCTACTGGACGCCCTTACCACATGCTCCTGATTATCGGTTTCAAGCAACATTTCAAATTAACGCTACACTTTCCTGAGGGGAGTTGATCGCATTATCGAACGCAGAACGATTGAAGAAACGACTGAGATTGCCCGGGCGCGGCGGACGATTCTCCCGACCTATGACGACCGCAAATGGATTCGGCGACGGCGGCGGGATCTGATCATTCGCTGGATCGCCTATATCCTTTGCTGGTATTACTATTTCGCTGTCTTCGCATTCGCCGGCGTCATCATCAACTTCATCCGCTTCGGCCCCATCGTGATCTTGATGGCGGTCATTGAGGAGTCAGTCGAGATGTGGTACCGGAAAAAACATCCACACATTTACAAATGGACATCCAACAGTTCTCATTTCGAGGATTGGGATGCGGAAGCGGATGTCCATCGCAATTACAATCAGTCGGAACAGTGATCGACTGCCTGACCCCCATTTTATTTCGGTCGGCCCTGTGGTGGGGTCGACTTTTTGATTCGCCAAGACGCAAAACGCACGCCTTAATGAAAAAAGGCGTGCGCTTGGATGAAGCGGATCGGGTCTTACCCCGATACTTCGGTTTATTTCTTGGTGGCCGCCTTAGTTGCGGTGGTCTTGGTGGCCCGCTTGGTAGGTGTGGTCTTTTTCGCCGCAGCGGTGGACTTGGTAGCCGGAGACTTCTTTGCGGCTGCCTTAGTCGTGGTTTTACTTGCCGTCTTTGCAGGCGCTTTGGTGGTCGACTTGGCTGTGGTTTTTGGCGCAGCCTTCGCCTTGGTCGCCGTTTTTGCCGTCACTTTTTTCCGCGAGCCGGCCTTGACGGTATTGGTCGTGCGGGCACTCGGCTTGCGCGGCGTCTTCCCGCGGGTGGTCGTGCTCCGGCTCGTGGTCCGCGCAGCAGGCGCCGGGGCGGCTGGCTTTGGCGTCTTGCGGTTCGTCTCGATCACATCCAGTTTTTCTTGGACGTCGGCAATGACGGCCGCCTGCTGGCTATTTTTCCCAGCCAAATAGTTGTCGGCGGTCGTGACCTCGTCGATGCGCAAATGCGACACGTTCACAAACGGCGACGTGATGATCAGATACACCTTGAGCGGCACCGCGCTGTCCGCCGCCACGAAATTCGTGACCTTCTTGCTGTCGGCAAACGGTAGATTGATCACACCGGTCTCAAGCCGCACCCCGATCTCATCCTCACCATCCGCGACCAAGGACGCCTGCAGCAAATTGCCCGCCGCCAGCGCCTGATCCAGGTCGGCAAAAAGCGGCGCAAGCGCAGCCGCTGGGTCAGCCAACAGCGCCGTCTGAGTGACCGTGTGCGTCGTCTTTTCAAAAATATCCTCTGCGATCGCGTCTTGGAAAGCTTTGACGTTGATATCCATACTCAACCTTCTTCTTGTAGTCTATGGCCAATCATAGCCCAACTTGGCCGGCCGGGGCAAGTTTTGCGCGCGGAGAAAATCGAGGCGTAAGGGTCGGGTCGTCATTTCTTCCTATTAAAAGTCGACAGCGATGACAAGGGTTACGCTGCCCTCTTTCAACATGCGAACAGGTGTTTTATACTAATCAAAGACAGAAGGGGGCGAGGCAATGACAAGTGAACGAATCGGCGTGCGCGAGCTGGTTGAGCTGACCGTGCGCACCGGCGACCTCGACCCCGTGACCACCAACTCCAGCAACACCGCGCTGATTGGCGCCCAGATTCACCGTCGCCTCCAGTCCGCCTATGACGATGATTACGAAAAAGAAGTCTACCTCGCTCATCACGTGAGCGTCAATGACGTCGATTACATCATCGACGGCCGCGCAGACGGCGTGCAGACGACTGGCGATAAAGTCGTGATTGAAGAGATCAAGACCTCCGCGCGCGCCTGGGAACAAGTCACCCAAAATACGCAGGATCGATACTGGGCGCAGGCCCGCGTGTACGCGCATTTTCTGTGCGAGGACCGCGACCTGGACAGCATCGAGATCGACCTCGTCTACTATCAGACCAGCAACGACAAGGTGACTCGCTTCACGGAAAAACGCAGCGCAGAAGAGCTTGCCACCGTTTTTGACGACCTCATCGACGAATTTGCCGACTGGCTGAAAATGCGCAGTGATATCGTCGCCCGCCGCAATGCCAGCATTGCCACTTTGGATTTTCCCTTCCCCGCCTACCGCAAAGGCCAGCGCGAGCTCGCCGTGGCCGTTTACAAGACCATCATGACCGAGCAGCGGCTATTCGTGGAGGCTCCGACCGGTACTGGTAAGACGATCTCCACCCTTTTTCCAACGATTAAGGCGATGGGCGAAGGCCTCGTCAATCGCGCCTTCTACCTGACCGCCAAGCAAAGCACGCGCCACGTCGCCGAGACCGCGATGAACCTGCTGGCAAACGGTGGGCTGCGCGCCAAAAGCATCACCCTGACCGCCAAAGACACGATTCGCTTTCCCGACGAGCCTGATGACGCCACGAAAAATCCGTACATGATCGGCTATTACGACCGGCTGAAGCCCGCGTTGAAGGATCTGCTAGACAACGAGGACCAACTCACCCGCCCGGTCATCGAGCGCTACGCGAAAAAACACACGCTGGAGCCCTTCGAATTCTCCCTGGACGCCAGCTTGTTTTGCGATGTCATCATTTGCGACTACAATTACCTCTTTGATCCCGCTGTTTTTCTCCAGCGCTTCTTCAGCGGCCCCGACAAAGGCAACTTCTTTCTGATCGACGAGGCGCACAATCTTGTTTCGCGGGCGCGCGACATGTATTCAGCCGAGATCACCGACACCGACTTCACCGCGCTGAAAGTCGCCATCGCCCCGTTCAAAGGCAAGGCCATCCCCGCCATCAAAGGCGAATTGACCAAGCTCATGACGGCCTTTGACGTCGTGCGCGCCGGCGTGCCGGATGGCCAGGATGAGGTGTTTCAGCCAGAGAGCCTGGACAGTTTCGCCGGCCAGCTCACCCGCCTCGGCAGCGCGATTCACGATTATCTCAGCACCGACATGGACACCCATCAACAGGCCTTGGTGGACCTCCTTCTGCCGGCCTATTTCATCATGCTCGGCTACCTGCGCATCAACGAATTCTACAACGACGCCTTTGAGACCAAGGTCAGCCTGACCAGCCAAAGCGTCACCATCAAGCAGCTGTGCCTGGATCCCTCCGCCTTCATCGACGGCTCGCTGGGGCTGGGGCGGGGCGCCGTGCTGTTTTCCGCGACCCTTTCGCCGCTGGATTATTACCGCGACGTCTTGGGCGGCGTCGACGCGTCGCTCGCCTATCGCCTGCCGTCGCCGTTTCCGCCGGCGCGCCAGGCAGTGATCGTCGCGACGAATATTCGCACCACCTACCGTCAGCGCCAAGCGAGCCTCCCTCAGGTGATCGAGAGCCTGCTGGTGATGGTGACCGCGCATGCCGGCCACTACCTCGTTTTTTTGCCGTCATACGGCTACCTCGATCAAGTCGCGACTGCCTTTGAGACCGCCGCGCCGCATCTGAAGACCGTCCGCCAGACCGCGCAAATGAGCGCCGAGGACCGCAGCGCGTTTCTCGACGAGTTCCGGGACAACATCGACCCGGTCGTCGGCTTTGCCATTCTCGGCGGCATTTTCTCCGAAGGCATCGACCTCAAAGGCGAGCAGCTGATCGGCGCGGCCATCATCTCCGTCGGCCTGCCCGGACTCAACTCCGAGACCGACCGCCTGCGCGATTATTTTGACCGCAAGAACGGCAACGGGTTCGCCTACGCCTACCAGCTGCCCGGCTTCAACAACGTCCTGCAAGCCGGCGGGCGCGTGATTCGCGGCAAGCATGACCGTGGGGTGATTCTCCTTTTAGACGCCCGCTTCGCGGAAAATAGGTACGCGGAATTATTTCCACCGCATTGGGCCCATGCCACAGTGTCACGGTCCACGGACGAGCTGGCGACCCAACTCACACTCTTTTGGGAAGCCACGGAAGACCTATTGGGAGGCGACGGCAAATGACGAAGACCGCACTGACACTCGACCTTGAAAAAACGCTCTACGCCTACTGGGAAGACCTCGGTGGCACCGCCGTCGACGAGGTGACCATGCCCGATGACCTCGGCATCGTCGACACCTTAGTGATGCAGGACGAAAACGGCCAGCGCGTGTGGCGATGCTTCGAGCTGAAAGTCACCGCGAGCGATTTTCACAGCCACGCGAAGCTCAGTTTCATCGGCAATTATAATTACTTCGTTTTGCCAGCCAAATTGTACACAAAACTGGCCGCCGAGATTCCGGCGGGCATCGGTGTGATGACTTATCGCGCCTTTGACGCCGCCAAACTCGCCGCGACGGCGGACGTCCCGCTGGCGCCGGGCCAACTGACCATCGTCCGGCCGGCCCGGTTTCAGACGCTGGCTGTCGACGAGGCGGCCCTGACCACTCGCTTCATCGCCAGCCTGGACCGCGAAGTGCGTAAGGCCAAGCAAAAAGCGCGCGGCCTCTCCGGCTTTTCCGTCGATGAACTGGCCAAGGAGCTGCGCCGGCGCACCCGCGACTACGACGTTTATGATCCGGACGCCAACCTTTACGACCGCTTCGCCGCCGAGCTGCAAAACACCACCATCGATGCCCTGCAGGAAGAAGTCGACGCCCTGGCCAGTGAAGTCGCAGCGGCCAAACTGGCAAGCGGGGGACAGGATGAGGGGCTCGGTGTGCCGGTAACTGACGGGCCAACGGTTGCATCACCCGATACGGCAACCGATGCCGCGGATGCCGGCACCGGGTCTGCCCCCTCTGAGGCTCAGCCATGACCGCGCCACTACAGTATTTTCCGCTAATTCGCGGGCGCCAATGGGACCTGCTGGCGCTGAGCGACCTTTTGCAACAAGGCCAACTCTCGCCGCGGATCGTGCCGATCATCGAACCGGTCAAGGACAGTAGCGCCTTGGCCAAGGTGTTGCGGGCCGCGACCGTCGCCCAGCACCCGCTTTTTGTCATCGCCAATGCCAGCGTCGGCGACTATGGCCTGTTGGCGGAGCCGCGCTACCCGCTGGTCTGGAACGAGTGGGTCCAGCCGGCTCGCTGGTTCGATCCCCTGGACGCCCCGCTTGTGTTGGCGCAGACCAAGACTCAGGCGGCACTGCTGGCACCTGAGCAGCGCGCGGTGGTGCCGAATGCCGCCCGGGTGCGTGCACTGGCGCATCCTCGCGCGATCTATCTGGAAGATCACACCCCCGGCCGCCAGCGGACTGAGGATTATGCGAGCATACCGGACGAATTTTACCAATACCAGCATGCCGCCTTGCCTGGCATTGGCTTTGCGGACTACCCGCTGTCCCGCGCGACCTATGACCCGCACGGCTACCCCCAGCGGGCGATCGCGCTGCATCTCTTATATCCTGGGAAAAATGGGACGCTTTGGATGCATCATTTCGTCTCGCAAAGCAATGACGGCTTTGACGCCCCTGGGGAAAAATTCTTCGAGGCCGCCGCGACCATGCAGGATTGGCTGGCAACGCATCCGGAAGCGATCACGCCAGGCACGACCGCCATTTCAGAGGCGCTGGCCGCACGGCACTTCCCCGGGTTGGGTGCTGTACGCAAATGGCAACTGAGCCACTTTTTGACCATCATGGGCCGGTGGCTGACCTAACTGGGCATCTGTCGCATGATTATTTAATTTTTGCGATTCTGATGAGATGTCGTCGTCTGTGGCCCCCGTCCCTGCTATCTCTATGCGTTTTATTTGTGAAGATTCAATCTTGTCTTGTGGTCCTATCTGCAGCACGTAAATGTTATGTAAAAGATTCGGCCGAAGCGGGTACTTCGGCTTTTTATTGCATCTAAAACGGCCTCAAATCCGCGCTGTATCAACGTTTCTATCGAAGCGTCGCCCGCAATCGGATCTCTTGCCAGAAAACGCTTTCGAGATTATACTGACACTATCTTAAGATTGGGTGTCTGCAAGGCGACCGGCAAATGTCGCAGTTCGTTGCAGTCACCCCATGTCGAGAGCGAGTCCAACGGCGCGGTGATTTTCGCGAACACACCGCGGCACTATTAGTTGGTCTCGTGTCGAGACGGCGACCGTCACTGGGAGGGCCACCCTGCCTAGTCACCCTGGGTACACCAGGCAAATGAACAAGTACTTCCGGAAAAGCCCGGCACCACTGCGGGCTGGGACGCCGATCACGTCCCCCTAACGAGTTGGAAAACAACGATTTGGGAGATCTAAAAAAATCCCTTCATCAAGGCCGTATTAAGTGCGGTCAAACGGCCAGGACCAATCTGACAAACGAGGGCCGCTGAACAGACGCCCTGACCCGAACCAAAGCTCTAACCAAGCGGCGTGACGCCCGCCTGGGGACGTTGCATCGGTAACAGGACCAAAATTGACCGATCCAGTTGCGGGCAAGCGCAACTGGATCGGCCTTTTTTTGTGCATTTTTGCCAGTTCCGCAACCTCTCCTGGACAAAATAAAAACGCCCGCCGCAGCGAGCGCCAAAACAATTTTGAATTAAAGGTCCACGTGAACCCCAAAGGAAGGTTCGAAGTACGCGGAGAAAGAGTCGATCTGGACGTTTTCGCCAGGCTGTGGGGCGTTGAGATACTGGCCGCCGCCAAGGTACAGCGCAACGTGATAGGAAGCACCACGGGCACCCCAGAAGACCAAGTCACCTTTTTGAAGGTTGCTGACGGAGATGACCGTCCCAGCAGATTCCTGAGGGACGCTCCAACCGCCGATCTCGGTGCCGATCGCGTTCAGGAAAACATAATGCATGAGGCCGGAGCAATCAAAGCTCGTTGGGCCTTTGCCGCCCCACTGGTAAGGCTTGCCGATCTGCTGCTTGGCCAGCGCGATCACGGCATTGATCTTCGCGGTGCGGCTGGCACTAGAAGAAACGTTAGTCGTGTTCGTGGTCGTTGCAGGCGCAGAAGTCGCAGGCTTGGCCGGCGTGGTGGTTGTCTTAGAAGCGGTGTTCGTTGTTGTGGTCGTCTTGGCAGGCGTCGAGGTCGCTGGCGTGCTGGTCGCAGCGCCCGTGGATACAAAGCGCGCTGGGACATAACCGCCATTGCTCAGCTTGTACCAAGTCTCACCAGAGGCGGTCACTTTGCCCGTCGCGGTCACAGTCGTGCCATTGGTCAAATACGAGCCATTTGGCGTGCTGTAGCCGGCGCTTGCCCAAACCGTCACTGCACCACCCGTATAGCTGATGGTCAGCTTGGTTGTGCTGGTCGCGGTGGACTGAGCCGGCATCGTGGTCTTAGAAGCCGTGTTTGTGGTCGTGGTGGTCTTGGCAGGCGTCGAAGTGGTGGCGCCAGTCCCGGCTGCGACGAAGCGAGCCGGTACATAACCGCCATTGCTCAGGCGATACCATGTCTCACCACCGGTAGTTGTCTTAGCAACTGCGGTGTACTTATTGCCGGCGGTCAGATACTGGCCAGTCGGATGCGTGTAGCTGGTACCGGCCCACACCGTCACTGCCCCGGTGGTGTAAGTCACGGACAGGCTCTGGCTGGACGCACTGCTACTGCTAGGTGCAGCGGCCGTTGTAGTCGTGGTGGTCGCCTTTTTGGTGGTGCCGCCGACCTGCAGATAAGTATCCGGGATCCATTCGCCGGCGCCGATCTGATACCAGGTTGCCCCGTTAACTGTCTTTTGGCCGATCACGTTGATTGTTTCGTTATAGGTCACGTAACGCTTGACCTGGTTGAACGCAGGGGTCCCCCAAACGGTAGTCGCGCCGTCTTTATAGGTCACAGTCCCGGTTGCGGCACTGACAGTATTCGTGTTTGCAGAGAGCACTGCGGCCCCCGCCGCACCGACGAGCCCTGCTGTTAAAGCGACGACTTGTTTTGTCTTAACCATGCAACGATCCTCCATTCAAACTACTTATCGCGTCAGATAAACGCATTTATTTTTAAAGATTCTTAAGCAACTGTTACCACATTAACACGTTCAAATATTCTTTGCACCCGAATGCCTGTTCGTTCATGATGAAAGCGCCGCATTTGTTACAAAAAAAACCGGTCATGCGGGCATTTTCTCCCGCCGACCGGTGAAATTTTTCAATTGTGTTACAGACCTTGTGCAACGGTTAACGAAAGCACGATCATTTCGTCAAAACTCGTCTGGCGCTCCTCCGCCGTGGTCTCCTCGCCTGTGATCAGGTGGTTTGACACGGTCAAGACCGCCAGCGCCCGCCGGTGATATTTTGCAGCGAGTAAATAAAGTGCCGGTGTTTCCATTTCGGTGGCTAATACGCCGTAATCGATCAACTTTTGCCGATCCATTTCGTCGTTGTAGAACCGATCCTCCCCGAGCACGTTGCCTACATGGACGCGGATCTGTTTTTGCTGCGCGCATTGGTAGGCCCGGTGAAGCAGACCAAAATCAGCGAGCGGGGCAAAATACAGACCCGCACCAAATGTATTGAGGATGATCGAGGAATCCGTGGTCGCACCCTGCGCCAACACGACATCGCGCACATGCACATCGGGGCCGAGCCCACCTGCCGTGCCCACGCGAATCAGGGTTTTCACGCCATAATCGACCATTAACTCGGTGATATAAATACTAATGGACGGAATTCCCATCCCCGTCGCCTGAACGGAAATGCGGCGGCCCTGATAGGTGCCGGTATAGCCAAACGCGTTGCGCACCGTGTTATAGCGCACCGGATCATCCAGATAGGTCTCCGCAATGTATTTGGCGCGGAGTGGGTCGCCTGGCAACAAGACGACATCCGCGATCTCGCCCTGCTTGGCTTCGATATGTGTACTCATCACGAGCTCCTTTCAGCCCTACTGCCGCATGGAATGCCGCAGTTGGTCAACTCACTTTACAGCTTTTTTCTTCCTATATAAAGCTAATTTAACTCGTTCAAAAATGACTGACCACTGCCGTCATTGGCGACCCCGAAGTTGGCCAAGATGGTGGCCCCCATATCGGCAAAAGGCGAGCGGATACCCAAGTCACCGTTGCCCGGCAGGCCTGGCGAATAGACAACCAACGGCACAAATTCCCGTGTGTGGTCGGTGCCACGGAAGGTCGGGTCATTGCCGTGGTCGGACGTGATCATCAGCAGGTCATCGTCTTCCATGATCGCCAGCAGCTCGCCAAGCCGCGCGTCAAACGCCATCAAGGCATCGCCATCCCCTTGCGCGTTGCGGCGGTGGCCATACACCGCGTCAAAGTCCACGAGATTGGTGAAAATAAAGCCCGTCCGGCCGTCCGTGACTGCCTTGATGGTCTGCGTCATGCCATCATCGTTTGAAGTGGTGTGCACCCCGTCATCCAGGCCCTGGCCAGAAAAGATGTCATTGATCTTGCCCACGCCATAAGTTGGCACGCCGGCCGCTTGCAGGCGGTCGAGATCCGTCGGCGCGTTCGGCATCAGCGCATAGTCGTGGCGATCCGACGTGCGGGTGAATGTGTCCGCACTATCGCCGACATACGGCCGCGCGATCACACGCCCAATGCGATACGGCTGGTCGGTGGTGATGCTACGAGCATATTCGCAGATCTTATAAAGCTCCGCCAGCGGAATGACGGCGGTGTTCGCCGCGATCTGCAAAACGGAATCCCCCGACGTGTACACGATCAGATCACCGGTCTTGAGCTGGTGTTCGCCGTATTTGGCGATGACTTCGGTACCAGAATACGGCAGATTGACGATCACCTTGCGCCCAGAAAAATCCTCGATCTTTTGAATCAACTCAGCCGGAAAGCCCTTGGGGAAAAAGCCAAGCGGTTCTGTCACCGGGAGGCCCATCATTTCCCAGTGACCGTCCATGCTATCCTTGCCAGCCGAGATCTCATACATTTTGCCAAAATAACCGAGCGGGCCTTCGATCGGTTCAACGCCTTGAATCGGGGCATCGCGGCGGATATTCCCAAGTCCGAGCTGCTGCCAGTTCGGCAAGGCCCAGTCGCCTTTGAAAAAGTCGCCGATATGGCCCAGCGTATCTGCGCCGACATCATTGTATTTTGCGGCGTCGGGCGCTTCGCCGATGCCGATGGAATCTGTGACGATCGCGATGACACGTTTGAATTTTTCCATTACGCTTCGCCTGCTTCCTTCATGATGGCGACACCAGCGCTTGCGCCCAAGCGATCCGCCCCGGCCTCGATGAGCGCCTTGGCGTCAGCGTAGGTGTGAATGCCACCTGCCGCCTTCACTTGCAGGCGATCGCCGACTGTCTGCTTCATCAGCGCCACATCATGGACCGTCGCGCCGCCGTTTGCAAAGCCTGTCGAGGTCTTGACGAAATCCGCATGCGCCGCTTCCGCCAGCTTGCAGGCCGTGACTTTTTCGTCGTCCGTCAGTAACACTGCTTCGATGATCACTTTGAGCAGCGCGTGACCGGCATGGGCCGCATCCGCGACCGCCGCGATATCCGCCTGCACCGCCGCGTCATGGCCTGCCTTGAGCTCGCCGATGTTCAAGACCATGTCCACCTCGCCGGCACCATTGGCGATGGCCTCTTTGGCTTCGGCGACCTTGATCGTCGTCGTGTTTGCGCCCAGCGGAAAGCCGATCACGGTGCACACCGTGACATCGGTTCCGGCCAAGGCCGCCGCCGCGCGTGGGACCCAGTACGGATTGATGCACACGGATGCGAAATCATACTGCTTGGCTTCATCCAAGACCCGGTCGATCTGGTCCTGCGTGGCTTCCGGCTTGAGCAGGGTATGGTCGATGTATTTTGCTAATGGCTTTGTCATTTTTTGCACTCCTTTGTTCGTCTCTGCCCTAATATTACCATTGCCACGCCGCGCCTGCATTGATATTAATGGTCAGCCGCGCAATAATAACAGTACTCAGTGCGCCCAGTTGACGCACGAACGGAGGTGGCACATCTTGGGAAAAATTGGGCTGCGACTCGACCGCATCCTCACGCGCCTGCATCAATGGTGGCGGGGGCTTCCTTGGCCGGCTGCGCTGATGACAACGCTACGGCGGCTGCGCGCGTTTTTATTGTTTACAGGGGCGCTCAGTGCCATCACGGCCAGCGTTTTTTCCCATAACGGCTTTTTTGCGGCAGTCTATGATCTGCCACATCGCATGCCGGGTTGGGCACCCGTGGGTCACGCGTTTGCGGCCGCGACGCCGGTGGTCTGGGGCCTGCTCACGCTGGCCATCGTGGGGCTTTTCACCTATGAGGTCCAGCGGCGGCGCGACATCTTTGCGCCGGTGACCGCGATCGCCGTGGTGGTCCTGGGTTCTATGGATCTGTCCACCATGCGGCCACCGACCTTCTCTGATTTTGGCAGCGACCGCCTGCTCGTTTCATTGGTGATCGCAGGGTTTGTAGCCTGGTTGTTTGATCGCAACTGGGCCCGCGGCGTGCGGCCACGCACCTGCCTCGCGTTGGGGGTCACCGTCTTCGCCATCACGATCGGCGCGACTCGCCATTATTGGCAGCTGGCGGTCGTCTCTTCCGGTGTGATCACATCAGTCGCCAACCTGCCCGGCCCGCATGTCTTTTTGTTTTTGCTGCCTGTGGTCAACACGCTCCTGATTTGGTGCGGTCTGCCGGGTGTGTTGCCAACGCTGAACAGTTTTTCCAGTAGCGGCTGGAGCACGGAAAACCTGGATTATGCGCTGAGCCACGCGCACGGGTCGAACCTGCCGCACCTCCTGACGCTGATGACGACATATGCACCGTTTGCCAACATGGGCGGCGCCGGCATGACCCTGGCGCTCCTTTGCGCGGTGGTGATCGCCCGGCGCAAGGTGCCATCCGCCGCCTTTTTGCCCAGCCTGGTCAACCTGCCGCTGCCGGCGCTGCTCACCCTGCCCGCCCTGCTGGATCCGGTCCTTCTGATTCCGGCGATCATCGCGCCACTGGTGGTGCAGCTGCTGGCCGCTGGCGCGCTGGCGCTGCATCTTTTCGCCGCGAACGTGTTTGAGGTCCCGCCGACAACGCCTGGCCCGCTGATCGCGCTGCTGGGCACGAACGGCGATTGGCGCGCCGGCATTTTCGCCGTGGTGATGCTGGCGGTGGCGACGCTGATCTTCCTGCCGTTCGTGCGCATCGCGTTGAAAGAAGGTGCCGTCTCTTGAAAAAACAGTTGCGTCTATGGCTGCTGCTGGCACTTGGTCTGCTTGTAGCGGGGACACTCACCATCAGCAGTGTCCAGTGGATGAAATCGAACGTCTCGTCAGCGCGGGTGGTGCACAATTCCCGCATGCATCCGGTGATTCTGGTGCCGGGCAGCTCTGCCAATCAGGAGCGCTTCAACACGCTGGTCACCCTGCTCAACCAGCAGGCGCGCGGCCACAGCCTGCTCAAGGTAACGGTGGCCGAAAATGGTAAGCTCTCACTTTCCGGCGAGGTCGCCGCGGGGGACAATGAGCCTTACATCGTCGTCGCCTTTGCCAACAACAGCGACGGCTACACGAACATCAAGCGCCAGGCGAAGTGGTTCAAGACGGCCTTCAGCTACCTGACCGGCCGCTACCACTTCAACCGGTTTTCCGCGATTGGCCACAGCAACGGCGGCCTAGTCCTCACTTTATTTTTGGAAAAATATGTTGATGACGATACCGTGACCATGAATAAACTCATGACGCTGGGGTCGCCTTTCAACCTCGAGGAAAGCAGCCTGGCCAATCCCACCCAGATGTACACGGATATGATGAAGGCGCGCACCAAATTACCGAAGTCGCTGGATGTGATCTCGGTGGCCGGCATCGAAAATGCCAGCGGTGATGGCATCGTGCCCCTGGCCAGTGTGGAAGCCGGGCGCAACATCTTTTTCGGGGCGGTGCACAGCTTCACGCAGCTCACTGTTTCCGGCACCGATGCCCAGCACAGCGCACTGCCGCAAAACCAGCAGATCGTCGACATGATCAAACAGAATATTCTCAGCAACCCGGGCCGCGATCGGCAGCAATGACCCCCAGCGCGGGCGGAAGGGCAGCGCCGAGACCGACCTGGCGAGGCAGTGCGCTCGCCATGATCGGCCACGGCCGAGCGTCCAACCGCAGCCGGACCCGGCCAACGAACCGGTCCGCCCAACTCGCCCATGCAAAAACGGGAACCTGATCCGCAGTGTGCGAATTTGGTTCCCGTTTTTGTCTCGCCCCATTTATTGCACGTTGTACAACGTGTAGATCGGATTGCCGCCGTCGCCCAGCGGCATCCCATTGGCGGCATTGAGCTTATTTTCCTCGATCACTTTGCCGGTGAGCGGTACACTCGCCAAGCCTAGCTCTTTGCGAATCGCATCCGACACCCGCTGCAATTCCGCAGTCGTCGCGACTTGGTAGGCGGATTGCATGCCCGAGCCATCCGTGACCCAAGCCCCGGTGGCCTTGATCGCATCCTTGGTGATGTTGCTGGCGGCCGCCCGGTATTTGGCCGCGATCGCGAGCAGATCATCGAAGGAGAGATCCGTGCGCATCGTGGAGGATAAGGAGGCCATCACATTTTCATAATTACTAAGGGAGCTAGCGGACAGCGCCTTTTTGACGATCGCCTCGATGACTTCCTGCTGGCGTTTGGCCCGGCCGTTGTCGCCTTCCGGATCCTCGTGGCGCATCCGAGCATAGGCCAAGGCACGTTTGCCGTTGACGTGCTGCTTCCCCTTAACGAAGGTCTGGTTGCCCACATCCTTGTCGGTCCAGCCGAACTTGACGTCGATGTCGATGCCCCCGACCGCATCCACGATCTTCGCAAGGCCAGACATGTTGACGACCACGTATTTGTTGATCGGGACATTGAGATAATCATGGACCGTCTGGATGGACGCGCTGGCGCCGCCATACGCGTACGCCGCGTTAAGCTTGGCGAACTGGCCAGTCATGTCGCCCGAGTCGGCCATCACACTGAGCATGTCCCGTGGCAGCGAGGTCATCGTGGTATGCTGCGCTTTCGGATCGATCGTCACCAGAATCATCGCATCCGTACGCCCATTTGTCTCGGTCCGCCCAAATGCGCCGGTGTCCGTGCCCAGCAAAAGAATGCTCAGCGGCTTGGTGCCATCGATCGCCGAATGATAGGTGACCGTTTTGCCTTCCTTGGTCTTGGCCACTTCATAAGTCTTGGCCACCGCCGTTTTTGTCTGGGTCCACAAACGCGCCGCATAGCCAGCCGCCAAAAAAGCCACCGCCAGCACAGCCATCATGACCAGCTTCCCGATCAGATGGCGCTGATGATCTTGTTTTTCCCCTCGTCGCTTGTCAGCCATGCTTGTCTCCCCTAACCGGCTTGTATTAGTCCAATTGTATTACACACGCATCTGTATCATATCAGAAAGTTGGGTGCAAGCGGTGACATTAAGCAAATATTAACATGTACGCGGCGCCTGCGAGCATGCAAAAAGCGCCGCATCCCGAAGGACACGGCGCTCGCTCACAGTACCTTTTTCAAGATAAGGCCATCTTGGCTCCACAACCTCAGACCACTGACCCCCGCATTCCGGCGGTAAAACAGCCAGCTGTGCTTTCACCGGCATTGCCGGTTACTCGACTCATCGCATGGCCTCAGTATACCACGCGCTGGCCGGGCCGCCAACCGCGGCGAAAAAAACAGTCACTCATTTTTTGACGCGCGCCTGGCCTGCGCCTTGTAGGTCTGTTCGGCCAGCAGTTGCGCCATCATGTAGCCAACCGCGATCGCCCCAGCGACCATTGCGACGCGCACCGTCAAAAGCATCGCGTCATCGAATTTTCCCAGCACCAGCGCCCGGACCGCCTGATACGCCGTGGCGCCAGGCACCAGCGGGACCAAGCCCGGAATATTGAAAAGAATCACGGGTAGTTTTTTCACCCGCGCAAAGATCATCCCGGCCAGCCCAATCGCAAAAGCACCCAGCAAGTTGGACATCATGCGGCCCGCATGAACTTCCATTAAGAGCCAATAGACCATCCAGCCGGTCGCGCCGGCCCACCCGGCCAAGTTCAGCGCGCGGTGCGGCACATTGATGATGATGGCAAACGCCACCGTGGACAGATAACTGAAGCTGAGCTGAACGAGTAGCTGCACCCAATATGGCATGGCGCTTCCTCCATCATAAGAATCTAAAGATCACGGCAATGCCGACACCGATCGCGCAGGCGGACAAAATGGCTTCCATTCCGCGCGCGATGCCGGAGATCAAATGGCCGGCCAACATATCGCGAATCGAGTTGGTGATCGCGACGCCAGGCACCAGCGGCATGACAGCCCCGACGATCACATTGTCGAGGTTATGTCCGATTCCGAGGCGCACGCCGGCCCATGACGCGAGGCCAACGCAGAGCGCCCCGATCGCCTCTGCAATAAAGCGCACATTGGTGAGGCGGCTCACGCGGGCATAGACCCAGTAGCCGACCGCCCCGGCCAGCGCCGCCAGTGGCATATCGAACCAGTCATAGGCCTGCGCAAAGATCACCATCAACGTGGTCGAGCACAGCCCCGCGGCCAGCACCTGCAGCCAGAATGGAAAATACGGGGTGTGTTGATCGACTTTGATCAGCTCCTCCCGCAACTCTGGGAGAGTCAGCTCATGTGCGGCAAACTGGCGCGACAGGTTATTCACCCGCGCCACCTTTTCCATATCGATGCCGCGTCTGAGAACCGGCGACAGCTGCACCAGCGGCGAACTCGACACAGCTGCGAAGATCCCGGTCGGCGTGGTGAACACCATCGCCGAGCACTCCCCTGCGTTTTTCGCGATGCGGGACATGGTGTCGTCGACCCGGTACATTTCCGAGCCGCCCTCGATCATGATTCGTCCCGCCAACAAGCAGGTGTCCAGTAACAGGTCCTCAGTCGTCATCGCGCGTTTCCTCCAGCTGAAAAGACTGCCGCAAATGGGCCTCGAGTTGCGCCTTCGGGTAGGCGCCAGTGATTTTTTCAAATGCCTTGCCGTTCTTGAACAGGATCAGGGTCGGAATGCTCTGCACATGAAAGGCATCTGTGGCCGTCTTGTCCTCATCGATGTTCAGCCGCAGCACCGTGACTGGCAATTCACCTTCCAATGTTTCAAGCATCGGGGCGATCATCCGGCACGGGCCACACCAAGGCGCCCACAGATCTAAGACGACCCGTTTATGCTGAGTCGCGGCCAACTGCCATGTTTTCGTGTTCACCGTTTGCGGCATGATGCGTCCCTCCTAGATGGCCCGTTCGCGATTGGCGATTGAACTTGTTGTGACCATTGCCATGATTTTAGCAGATTGCGGCCCATTTGGCGTGGCCTAGCGCGACTTTTTCATCATCTCGCCACCAATTTTCGGCAGCTTCTCATTGACCCATCGGCACGTCACCCAGGTGTCCGCGACAAGCCGGCGTCTCGTATCGCCTTACGGAGACCGACTCGACTTGCCCGACCGCTACCAGCCTAGTAAGCACCCAATAACTGACCGTATGTAAAAGGCAGCGCCCCAGCAGTACCCTTACCTCATCATGAAGAATGGTGAG
>NZ_BOLS01000006.1 GCF_016861785.1 Lacticaseibacillus mingshuiensis | reverse complement strand
AAAACTGTGCCACAGTAAAATCGGTGGTGCTAGAAACCTTGATACCACGGGACGGGCGCGAGATGTGCCATTGTTCCCGGGAAATAGTCGGGTTCCGGCCCGCATGGTGGGGGCATCTAGCTGGCTCGTGCACTCGAGGCAAAGAGCGCCTCACGCGCCTGCTGGACCTAGCTGTCCGCCCCTAAGCGCCCCGCGCCGCACCCTCAGTCGGGTTCCGGCCCGCATGGTGGGGACATCTAGCTGGCTCGTGCACTCGAGGCGAAGGACGCCTCAAGCACCCGAGCCAAGCTAGTTGCCCCACCATCCCGCGGGCCTCCGCACCCTTTCCAAATTCCTTATCATAATCTGAAGAATCTCGAGGTTGATTGAAGTGGCGGGGGTCTTCTATTAAAATAGAATTAATTAGACTGAACGGGGTATAAGGATGGACAAACAACAGGCCGAGCCACAACAGACATCTGACCACGATAAAATGCTTCGCGGGTCGGCCTGGATGACGGCCGGCAGTATTTTTTCTCGCATATTAGGCGCAATTTATGTCGTGCCCTGGCGCATTTGGCTAGGGGCCGCTTTTTTGACGGCCAACGCCTTATTCACGAAAGGCTATCAGATCTACAGTGTGTTCCTCCTGATCTCGACAGCCGGCGTGCCTGGTGCGATCTCGAAGCAGGTCTCGCACTACAACGCGATGGGGGAGTACCGAACCGGTCTGCGCATCTTCAAATACGGTGCGATCGCGATGACGGGGATGGGCGTCGTGTCCTGTGCGTTGATGTGGCTGCTGGCACCGGTTCTTGCGCTGCACGATCCGGCACTCACCGCTGTCTTTCGGTCGCTGGCATGGCCGCTACTTTTGATTCCACCGCTGTCGATCATGCGCGGTTTTTTCCAAGGCTACAATGAAATGGCGCCGAGCGGGATCAGTCAGTTTATCGAACAGCTGGCACGCGTGGCGTACATGTTGTTGATGACCTTTTCGATCATGCGGCTGGGCAGCGGCGATTATGTCGCAGCGGTGACCCAGTCCACGTTTGCGGCCTTCATCGGTGCCTTGTTTGGACTGGCGATCCTGGTGATCTATTTCTTCGGCCAACGCCACAAATTCACCGAATTGATCGACAACAGTGTCGATTCGCTGAACGTGCCGATCAAACGTATCTTGCTTGATATTGTCCACCAGGCGATTCCGTTCATCATCATGGACTCGGCCATTAATATTTACTACATTATCGATCAATATACGTTCAATCCGATGATGATGCGCTTCTATCAGACCACGACCCACCAGCTGGACGAGATCTACGCGCTGTTTGCCGGGAACGCGAATAAGCTGATCATGATCATCGTCAGCTTGGCGGTGGCCATGGCCGTGACCGCTTTGCCGCTATTGTCTGCGGCGAAAACGCGCGGCGAGATGAAAAATGTTTCCGACCAGATCACCAACATTCTCCAATTGTTTTTCATCGTGATGATTCCAGCGGCGATGGGGATGATCGCGATCGCCCAACCGCTGTACGTCGTGTTTTATGGCTATGACAGTCTGGGCATCAAAATGCTGGCGATCGCCTCGGTGCTCGCGGTGTTGCTTGGGTTATTCAGCATTCTGGCCACGATCTTGCAGGGGCTTTTCCACAACAAGCTCGCGATCTTGGAGATGTTGATCGGCATGGGCGTCAAACTCCTGACCCAGATGCCGTTCATCTACTGGTTCAGCGTGTATGGGCCAACGCTGGCAAGCATGGCGGGGATGCTGGTCTCCTGCGTGCTTATGCTGCACTCGTTGCGTGGCCGCTACCATTATCGCTTCCATCAGACGCTGCGCCGCACCGCCGGCATTTTCCTGTTTTCCGCGGTGATGGCCGTGGTGGTTGGGCTGATCGTTTTTGGCATGAGCCATCTGCTGAATCCGGCCTCGGCTGTTGCCTCGATGATCACGATCCTCATCGCGCTGCCGGTTGGGGTCGCGATCTATGGGTATGCGGTCTTGAAAACACGACTCGCGGATCTGGTCATCGGCGAGCGTGTGGGAGGATTGCGGCGCCGGCTGCATATCAGCTAATGATGGATCATGCTCGAGCAGGGCACTGAGTCTGGGTCGCCATGTTTTTCTCTGCGCGGCGGCTTTTTTCCTTGCTATGCGGGGGATGGGCTGGTAATATATTCAAGTACCCAATGGCCGTGTGCCTTGCGGGGACTGAAAAAAAGGACTTGGCAAGCCGCTAGATCCTTGCTATAATCAA
Source organism: Lacticaseibacillus mingshuiensis (assembly GCF_016861785.1). Classification (GTDB taxonomy): domain Bacteria; phylum Bacillota; class Bacilli; order Lactobacillales; family Lactobacillaceae; genus Lacticaseibacillus; species Lacticaseibacillus mingshuiensis. The sequence continues at coordinate 151,343 of NZ_BOLS01000006.1, read as the reverse complement.
ATACGTTGTTGCCGCAATGGCGGAATTGGCAGACGCGCAGTGTTCAGGTCGCTGTATGGTTATCCATGTGCAGGTTCGACTCCTGTTTGCGGCATCACATAGCGTTTTACAGCCGTACGGGTTGTGAACGTTGATCAAATGAAAGCTCCCAGATCCTTGATTAAACAAGGATCTGGGAGCTTTTTTGTGCTTCGAAAAATGGGTTGTTCTGGCACAGCATGACACTATTTTGTAAAGCTTTGACCAGGTGTGACTGGGAATTCGATATCGAACATCCTATTATCGGTGTGCCTGTAGCGTGACCGGAATCTTTTTCTCGTCGCGGGCTTCAAGATCACGAACCACGTGCATATAGACGTTCATTGGCGTTTGAAGAGTCCTGTGGCCAAGGCGGCCGCTGACTGACATGATGTTAGCAATCTGGCAGAGCAGAATTGAAGCGTGGGTGTGCCAATAAGCGTGGCAAGTTATCTGGCGGATCACAAGTTTCTTGCATCCTCTTTTAAGGAACAGATTGGCGCCACGATTGTCGGTCCAGTCGCCGGATGCATTCCTGAACGCAAGGTTGTCTGAATCACCGACCCTTCCTTCAGGCGGGACATTGTCTGTTCAGTGCGGAGTTGGAAGATATGCGCTTCGTGTCCGTTGTTGTGACATAGGTGGGTAATACGTCCGTCGACCCGGTTATGCAGGACGTGGGGCGACGCGTTTTAATTTTCAGAGTCTTCCCGTTTTAGTCGTTTGATCTGCCTATCGAAGTCGGATTCGATGGACTGATGCTTGTTAAATTCTACATACTCGACGGCGGCCTTTTTCTTAGCGTCGCTCATCGAAACAGATCCGTTTGTTTTGAGAACCTTATATTCACGAAAAGATAAGAAGCGGTCAATACTATCGGCAAATTCCCTCATTGTAAATGTGTTCCGGCGCTCGATCAAATCCTCAATATAGTCGAAGTAGCCCGATACGTTGCGTTCAAGCGCCCTGATCTCATTTTGTGATAGGTAGTTCTTTGCCACCTGAGTATCACTTTTCAAAATTCGACCGTCCGGGGCGTTCTTCCACGTACTGAGACCCATATGTGGCTGGCCTTGATCTGCGTGGTTGTAAATAATCTCGGCGGCGGTTTGGCCCGTGATCGCGAAATGGAACTTGTTTTGTACCATCGCGTAGAACTGCTTTGTAATTGGACTGTCCTTATCGTAGTCGGTGCTGATTTCCGCAAATATATCGGTAACTTGCAACCAAATGCGACGCTCACTGGCACGAATCGAACGAACTCGTTCCAGCAGTTCTTTGAAGTAGTCCTGGCCAAGGAGTGTAGAGCCTTGCTTCAATCTTTCATCATCAAGTACAAAACCCTTGATCATGTATTCTTTAAGAGTCTGCGTGGCCCACTGGCGAAAGCGGGTGGCTTGTAAAGAATTAACACGGTAACCAACTGAAATAATGGCGTCCAGATTGTAGAAGCTGGTCTCACGAGAGACGTTTCGATGGCCCTCGGTTTGAACTGTTTCAATTTTTGTAACAGTTGCCACTTCAGACAGTTCGTTTGTCTCAAAGATATTCTTTAGATGTCTGCTGATTGTCGCAACACTGACGTTAAATAGCGAAGCAATGGCTTTTTGCGTCGCCCATAAATTTTCGTCTTTGACTAGGACATTGATGCTGACGTCAGTATTGTCAGTTTTGTATAGCAGAAACTTTGATGTGTCACTCATGGTAAACCTCCATTGATCTAGACCGCGTTAAAATCGATAGGTCAAGAACGTGCATGTCCGCAGGCTGTGGCCAACGCTTCCCTCTTTTCGGAAAGGCTTTTATTGCTCGCAACAGTCCCAGAATTTGATTCTTCTTGTGTCGAAGTCTTCTTGACTAATGGTGCCTTCATCGAGCAACGACTTGCACCCGCATATTTCTTTGTTTGTGTCTTGCAATGGACACGTCTTCGCAATCGAACACGTGGGCTTCGTAAGCATGATTGAGGGCGTGTCGAGTGACGGTATGGTTGAAGCAATCAAAGTAGAGACGTTTGAAGGCGACAGCTGCATCGTCGCTCCGGACAACGGCCAAGTCACCATCTTCAATCTCTGGTTGATAAGGTAGAAAGATTGAGGAGCCCTTTGGAAAAGTAGGTTCCACAGAGCCACCATCAACCGTGACAATTTAATCAGTACCATGGGGCATGTCAGCAACGCGACCGACGATGGGACTCGCACCGATATCCTGAGCATCACCATCTCCTAGATCTGTGGCAACACTCGCTCGTCCGGTGACGAGGGTCTTTGTCTCATCATCTGCATCCTCTGATGAAGAATTGACAACGTTGTCGCCGATGTTATCAGCCTCAGCCTGTTGAGCGACAAGTTGTTCTGCAGCAAAGGAATCAACCCGCTTTTGTCGCTCAGATCTGAGCTGCTGGTAGACGGAAAGGATGTTTGGCTTATCCATGGGCACATCAGGTAACCCCATCAGCCAAGCCTCATTTACTTCAAGTGTCCGGGCAATCAAATAGAGGTTGTCTTGTTTGGCTTCATACTTACCGCTCGTATAGTCGCTGATGGAATTTCGGCCGATACCGGTGCGACGTGCTAGCTCGGCCTTCGTGATGTTACGAGTCTGCAATACTGAGTTGAGTCTACCTGCAAAACTGGTCATTGTCCTGTACACCTCTTAATGTGTAGTGTCTGGTTTTCTGTCAGAAATTTCAATGTGGATGTTCGGAAATATGTACAAAATTTTTTGAAACCCGAAAACGGCATCGATTCCTCAAATCGTCTTATTAAGAGAAGCAGCGACTGCAATCATTGTCTCGCAATCTTGCAGATGATCTGCTCGCCTGCGCCAGTCAAAATCAGTGGTCTTTTCCCCGCGCATCTTCTACAATGACGCTAAGAGGTGAGTGGCATGAAGCAATTGAGCGAAAGCATTGTTCAAGCAGTGGTGCGGCCGCGGCCGCAGGAAAGTCATAAAGGCACATTTGGGCGCGTCCTGATCGTTGGCGGCAACGCCCAATTCGGCGGGGCGGCGATCATGGCGGCCAGCGCGGCGGTCTATGCCGGCGCCGGGCTGGTCACGGTCGCGACGGATCCGGTGAACCGGTCGGCGCTGCATGCCCGGCTGCCGGAAGCGATGATCGTGCCGTTCAACGACCGCCAGGCGCTCAAGGCGGCGCTGGCGGCGGCCACGGTGATCGTCATTGGCCCCGGGCTTGGCACGGACGAGGCGGCGCTGGCGATTTTGCAGACGACGCTGGCGGGCATCACCCCGGCGCAAACGCTGATCTTGGACGGCTCGGCGATCACGTTGGTGGCTGAGCATCAGCTGCCTGTTGAGTTTCAAAATGTCGTGTGGACGCCCCACCAAATGGAGTGGCAGCGGCTGTCTGGGCTGGCTGTCAAAGCGCAGACGGTTGCCGCCAATACCAAGGCAGCCGCGGCCATCGCAGGCACGGTGATCGTGAAGTCACACCGCACGCAGATCTTTTCCCCGACGGCTTCATATGAAAATACGACCGGCTCGGCCGCCATGGCAACCGGCGGCTCGGGCGACACGTTGACCGGAATCCTGGCGGCGTTTATCGCCCAGTTTGGCTATGTGGATCAGACGGTGTGCGCCGCAGTCTATGCGCATAGTGCGATCGCCGATGGACTGGCCGCGACGAATTACGTGGTCCTGCCGTCCATGGTGATCGCCGCGTTGCCGCATTATATGCAGCGCATCGCGGCCAGCGGCGCACCAGCGTAACTGGCATGCAGAGTGGCTGCCATGGTAAATGGTAGGGTAGCGGCCTGCCGTGTCTGTGCCCAGCCAGCTAGGTGGCCGGCTGACGGCCAAAAAAATCGCGTCTCCCCGCAATTTTGCAAGGAGGCGCGATTTGTCGATTCTAGGCCGACGTGACGGCGACAAACGTTATGCTCGTGCTTCTGCGCGGTGTTTTTCCCAGCGCGCGAGCAGTGGCATCACAAAGCCGAGGCCAAATAGGACCAGGGTGGAGACCACGTTCAAGAGCAATTGATGGCTGAAGGCCGCGGTGCCAAAGCTGGCTTCCTGCGGGATGAAGCCCAGCGTTGCGCAAGTGAAGGTGAACAGCAGGCACCACCAGCCCACAGCCAGCGCGCCATAGCGGTTCTTGATGAAGACGTAGGCGCTTTGGTAGCGGTCCTGGTGCCAGCGCAGTATGATGAACGAGAAGAAGACCCAGCATGTCTTATACGGGGACACGATGCCGTTCAGGTTCAGGAGCCAGTTAAAGATCGTGTTGATGTTCGGCAGGGTGCCCGATAGTAGCAGCAAGAAGAGGCACAGGCCGGCGGTGAAAATATAGCTGTGAATCGGGCGGCCATTCTTGTTGTTCTTGAGCAACCATTTTGGCATGTACGCGACTGCGGTGTCCATCGACAAAACGCGGGAGGCGGCATCGATCAAGACGGCGAGCTGGGCAAGCATGTAGACCAGCTGGACCACGCCGAACACGTACATCAGGCTCTTGCCCCAGCCAAAACTCTCGCCGAGTCGCTGGAAGGCGTAGTACGCGCCATTCATTTTCAGGTCATTCGGCAAGTGATGGGCGTTGAAGAACACGCCGAGGGCAAAGGAGCCAAAGATCGTCAGAAACGCGGTCATCACGGCCAGCATGATCATGGCTTTGGGATACTCGTGCTTCGGGTCCTTCATTTGAAGGATATAGGCCGCACCAAGCTCGGCACCGGACATGGCGAAGATCAACAGGCCGGTCGTGGCAAAATAATGCGTGTCGAACTTCGGCATGAACGCGTGCCAGTCAAATGGCTGGGTGGCGATCGCGTTGCCATGGGCCAAGCCGACGATGGTCATCACCACGAATAAGATGGTCATGATGAACATCGCCCCGCCACCGATCATGCTCATCACTTCAAGGGAGCGCTTGAAGACATTTTCCAAGACGATGAAAATCAAGATGACGGCAAATGTGAAGAGGCCGAACCAGAAGTTGGACATATGATCGCCCAAGGTGTTGTTGCCCAAGACCAGCCAGGACAAGGCGACGATGACGGAATTGGCGACATCGACGAGGTAGGGCAGGGTCGAGGACCAGTAGATCCAGGACGTCCAATAACCCAGTGTGTCGTTTGAAGTCCGGCGCACCCAGGTCGCCAGGCCGCCGCCGTTTTCGGTGAAGGTCGAGCCCATTTGTGCGGCGATCAGTTCATAGGGAATGACGAATGTAAAAAGCATGAAGGTCCAGGACAAAACAACGGACAAGCCCTGGTTTTGGAATGGATAAATGATATCATCGAAACCGATGACCGTGACGAATGTCAAAAGGGCAAGCGTCGGCCATTTAATGTATTTCTTGCCTGGTTCTAGTGTATTATTCAATTAGTTTCCTCCGAAATGTGACGTCAACAGACAACGCCCATTTCGCCAGGTGCTTTATTAGCATGCAAGACCCCGCGCCTCCTCTGGTCAAAATGAAAGTCTTTTCCATCATAGGGACGCAGCAAGAGTGGGTCAAGCAATTTTCGGAAAAGAGCGTGACAAAATGACTCATAGTTTGAAAATTGGCCTCGGCGATGGTGCAACGGTGCCGGCTGAGACGCAAGGCTGGACGTTTGTGAAGGCGAGCAACGTGCCCGCAACGGCATTGGCGGCCGTTGTTGGTCCGGCCTCGCCGCAGGATGCAGGCGCAGCGCAGCGGGCGGGTCTGCCCACCTTTTCCGCGTCGCCAGCTTGGGCCGAGGTGTTTGCGGCCGCGACGGCTTATGAAAATCAGCAGGTGCCCGCGTTTTTGCGCGACTTGATCGCTTTTTCGGCGCAGCAGCCTGCCAGCTTTTCGACCCCGGGGCATCACGGCGGCCGGGCGTTTGAAAGCGCACCGGCCGGCCAGGCGCTCCGCAACTTTTTTGGCCAAGCACTATTCACGGCCGATGTTAGCGATTCGGTCGATCAACTCGGCGACATGATGACCCATGGCGGCAGTCCGCTTGAGGCTGAGCGGTTTGCGGCGGAGACTTACGGCGTCGATGAGGCGTATTTTGTCACCAACGGCACCACCAGCGCGAATGCGATTGCGGCTGCGGCGGCACTGGCGCCGGGCGACCTCGTCCTGTTTGACCGCAATAATCACAAGTCCTTGGCCAACGCCGCGTTGGTGTTCACCGGCGCCAAGCCCGTCTATCTGCCAACCAACCGCAATGCACTGGGGGCGATCGGCGGCCCGCTTGCCAGCAGTCTCGATGAAAAAGCGCTGCGGGAAGCGGCGGCTAAGGTGGATCCGGTGCGCGGCGCGGCGCAACGCCCATTTCGGCTGGCGGTGTTGCAGCTGGCGACTTACGATGGCCAGTTTGCGACGCTGCAATATGTGCTGACGCATCTTGGGCCGCTCTGCGATTACATCCTGTTTGACGATGCCTGGGGCGGCTATGAGCATTTCGTGCCGGCGCTGGCTGCCAGTGATGTCGCCAAGCTTGAACTAGGGCCGGATGATCCCGGCATTTTCGTCACTCAGTCGCTTCATAAAACCATGACGGCGCTGGCGCAGGGGTCGCAGATTCTCAAGCGCGATCATCATCTCCAAGGGCAGGCGCGCTACATCGACCATGACCGCTTCAATCACGCCTATCTGAAATATGTGACGACCAGTTATTCGTATCCGTTATATGCGTCCCTGACGGTGAATGCTGCCGTCCAGGCGTTTGACGGGCAGGCGCAATGGGCGCAGACGCAGGATCAGGCCAATGACTTTCGCCGCGCGCTGTTTGCGACGCAGCTGTTTCGGCCGTTTGTCGCGCCGACTGTCGGGGAAAAGCCATGGGCAGAGGCCGATGACGCGGCGCTTCGCCAGGCCTCTGCATGGACGGTGGCGCCAGGTGCGACCTGGCACGGGTTTGGTGATGTGGCCAGTGGGCAATATCTGAACGATCCGTTGAAGGTGACGGTCAGCTATGGCACCGAGGCGTATCCGCTACCGGCGCCGATCGTCGGCGCGTATCTTGAGGCGCAGGGCATTATCGCGGAGAAAAACGATCTATTTTCCGGGTTATATTTGGCAACGCCTGGCTCTAGTGAGGCGGATTGGCAACGGCTATTGGCGGCGCTGAAAAATCTGGAGCGACTCTATTTTGCCGGTGCCGACGCGACGGCCGCTTTGCCTGACCCGGCATTTGAACGGTATGCGGGGATGACCCTGCGCGAATTGGCCTATCAGATGACCATTGATATCGAAGACCTCGAATTGACCGAGTCCCTGCAAGGTCTTTTCCAGGCGGCCAACTGGGGGGAAGCGGACCTGACGCCGGCTGCTGCGGATGCGGAATTCGTGCGGGGCAACGGCGAATGGATTCCGTTGCGCCAGGCAGTCGGGCGCGTGGCGCTGGAAGGCGCGCTGCCTTATCCACCAGGCGTGTTCGTCGTGATGCCAGGTGAAAAATGGTCCGCGCTGGCCCAGCAGCATTTCCTCAATTTAGCGGAGTTGATGCGGCTTTATCCCGGGTTCGTGTTTGAGATTCAAGGCGTCTATGGGGATGCCAAGGACCTGCGGGTGTATGTGGCAAAATAATCGTTGTGCGCTTGCCTTGGTTGAGAGGCAGGCGCTTTTTTGGCTGGTGCTACGCGAGACGGGGGTGGGCGGCCCGCCGCCAGTCGTTGTGGCGGGCCACCGGACGATGCGGTTGCGCAAGCGCTGCCTCGCTGGCTGGACCGCCGCCAACCGCTGGGCGCAACGCCCGTTATTTTGCGTCAGCCATTGTCACGCAAGTCTGGTACACTGAAGGCAATACTAGTTTAAAGAGGCAATTGCGATGACTTTGACCGAAGAAAACAAGGAATTTATCAAGACACATCTCGTCGACCGGCGCGGCACCGACAACGAAAAATGGGATGGCCAGCGCGCCGAATTTGGCACGGATGGGCTCCTGCCAATGTGGATCGCGGACATGGAATTTTCCACGCCGCAGCCGATCAAAGACGCATTGATCGCCCGGGTCAACAGCGGGGTGTTCGGGTATCCGCTGGTGCCAAAGGGGTATTACGACGCGCTGGCCAACTGGATGCAGACGCGCCACAACACCGAGGTCAAGGCGGAATGGGTGCGTTTTGATGTCGGCGTGGTCAATGCGCTGTATCGGATGGTCGCGTGGCTGACAAAGCCGGGTGAGCCGGTGGTGATCATGCAGCCGGTCTATTACCCGTTCATGAAGGCCATCGAAAATCAGGGGCGCGTCGTTGTTTCCGCCGATCTCGTGCAAAATGACAGCGGTTGGCACATCGACTTCGACGCGCTTGAAAAGGCCTTTGCGCGGCCGGATGTCCATGTCACGATCTTGTGCTCGCCGCACAATCCGGTGGGCCGCATCTGGACGGCGACCGAATTGGCGCAGGTGCTGGCCTTAGCCGATAAATATCAGGTGCTGGTGATCAGTGATGAGATCCATCAAGATTTTGAGATCGGCGGGCCTCGCTTTACCTCGACGCTGAGCATCGATAATGGCCGTTATCAAGGCAACCTGATCGTACTCAACGCCGCCTCCAAGACCTTTAATCTGGCGTCGTTGCGCAATGCCCATATCATCATTCCAGACGAGGCGCGGCGAGCGGATTATGATGCCTTTGCCACAGCGCACAACGCGGTGGCCGGCACCTTGCTCGGTCAGGTGGCGACGCAGGCCGGCTATGAGCATGGCGGGCCGTGGCTGACGCAACTGATTCAGGTGATTCGTCATAATTATGGCGAATTGCAGGCGGCATTTGCCGCCGGCGCCCCGGATGTGCGGCTCTCTGCACTAGAGGGGACTTACCTGTCGTTCGTCGACCTTGGTGCCTACATGAAGCCGGATGCGATTCAGCCGTTTGTGCAGGACCAGTGCCGAATCGCGGTCGATTACGGGGCGTGGTTCTCGCCGAAAACAGCGACCTGCATCCGGATGAATCTGGCGACGGATCCTAAGTTGGTGCTGGAGGCCGCGGACCGTGTGATCACCGCCCTCCACCAGCGCTGAACGATTTGGCGATTTCATGACCAAAGCCGGCAGCAGATGCCGGCTTTTTTAATGGAAAAATGGAAGCGCCTTCTTGACACGAATCGACAACCGGATCTATACTTCACTTACTAAAAGTTTAGAAGCTCGCACCTGGCGGCAGGCATGTCGTTGATCTGCCAGGCAAAAGCGACGAACGGCCGGCTCCTTTGCGGCTCGCAACCATTGATGGTGTTCAGATCAGACATTAGGGAGCATGGGCTGCCTCCTACCATCAATGCACGCGTGGCGGAAAGTCCGGAGCATTAAGCCAGCGGCCGGGGTACATACCGCGCTTAGGGCAATTGAATAGGATGAGACGGGTTTCTTTCCTGTACCCAAGGGGAAGGGGAGAACCGCGGCCCACCGGCACCAAACAGGCTGGCGAAAAATTTGGACCTCGGCGGCCTGTTTGCTGTATTCTGTTTCATTTCAGAGGCCGGGACACAAGTCATTGGGGACAAAGTGTCATGGAATCAAAAAAGGGAACTGGGACAAAACTTTTGGTTTGTCCCAGTTCCTGTATAGTGCACTAATGTTACTGCAGTGTCGTGGGCCAAATGTCCGGTTCCGAGCAGCTAAGGCTCCAATCGCCTGGTCCAAAGTTCGGACCTGGCGCTTGGAACACTTACCTGTCGGACCCAAGAGCGACATTTGTCCCACTTCCCTTTTTTGTATTAGTTGAAGTGAATCGTCAGCGTCTGGTCGTTCAAATTCTTATCCTGCAGAATCGAATTCACATACCGCATCAGGCTCGGCGACCGTTTGACGATCTGATAGCCTTTGGAAGCTTTGAGTGTCGCCAGTTCCTTTGGCGTCGGGTCATCTTGGCCGGTGAAATACCGCCAATTCAGCTCCCCGATGAAGTTGGCGCCGATCGTGACTTCTTTGTCGGAGAATGTGTCGCTACCATCCATCATGGTGTTGATGGCCAGCGCCTGGCCGTTGCGCATGAACAATTTTTTCAGGTACGCCGGATAATCGCGCAGATCTGGATTCTTTTTCTGCTTGGCAGTCAGATAGGGCGAAATATCCAAGGCTTGGCGCTGGTAATGCAGGGTAGTCGGCGTCAGGTCCACGATGCCATACCCCGCCGGCGAAATGGAAAACGCGCCATCGACGATCTCGGTCGTGAGGCACTTGCCAGCTGGGTCGTTTTCGATGTCCTGGGCATGGATATGGCCCGAAAAGAGAACTTGCACCTTGTATTTTGTCAGGAGTTTTTGAAGCGTGTCGGCGTTGCTGAGGACATAGCCGGTGGAAACCACGGCGCTGTGGGCGTAGAGGTTGTGGTGCATGAAGACCAGTGGCGTCCGGCCGTTTTTCCGGGCGGCCTTGAGCTGGGCCGTGAGCCAGGTCAACGTCTCCGGCTTGAGCAACCCGCCGGTGCTGGGCGGCCGGGTTGCCGGCTGGACCGTATAGATATTGCTGTCCAACATGATCAGCTCATAGTTGCGGTTCAGCGTCACCGTGTAGCTCAGCGACTGGCTGTCGACACTGCTGGCGGCTTGGTAGCTGCCCGACCAGATGTTTTTCCAATCACTGGGGCTGATCTGGTCGACGACTTGCTGCTCATCACCCTTGTAGGCACGGGCCCAGCCGTCATAGATGTCATGGTTCCCCGGAATGACCAGCACGTGGATTCCGGCTTTTTCAAGTGGGGCCAGGCGCTTGGCCAGACTCTCGGCGCTTGCCTTTGCCCCGTTGAAGGTGACGTCGCCGGTGATGATCACCGCGGTGGGCCGCTTTTTCAGCGCGGTCTGGACAAGCGCGTTGATGGCGACAGGCTGGTAGTCCATGTCCTTACCGGCGTCGGACCCCTTGATCAGCTGGTATGCTTTTTTCTCATCGTGGAGACTCGGCGCAATAAAGTGGGTATCACTCAGGACCCAGAGTTGCGGCTGGGTGGTGGCGGTCAGCTGGCTGGCGGGTGCGGCGGCCTGGGGGTAGCTGCTCGCCAAGAGGCCTGCAAAAAGGGTCATCGCCAGTAGCGCCAGGACGCTTTGTATTAATTTCTTCATATCAAGATCCTCCGCCATCAGTATAACGTACAAACGCATTGACCACGACCGTTTGTTTTGCGCACCGCGCGAATATGCTAGAATTGGCGAAAACGCAAAGGTGGCGCGACACATGAAAGTGATCGTAACGGTGATCGGAACAGATAAGGTCGGTATTATTGCGGCGGTGACCGCAGCTTTAGCCAAAGAAGACGTGAATATTTTGGATGTGTCGCAGACCATCATGCAAGGGGCGTTCACGATGATGCTGTTGGCACAACTGCCGGCGACCAGCGATTTTGCGGCGTTCAAGGCGGCGATGGCGCAAACAGGCAGTGAGATCGGCGTGACGATTCAGGTGGCGCGCCAGGAGATCTTCACCGCGATGCACCAACTATAGGAGGCGGCCATGGACACCAATCAGATCAAAGAAACGATCGAAATGATCAGCGAAGAGAACCTCGACATCCGCACCATCACCATGGGCATCTCGCTGCTGGATTGCATTGGGGAAAACACGGCCGCCACCGCTGCGGCGATCACGCGCAAAATCACGACCAAGGCGGCCCATTTGGTCGAGGTCGCCAACGCGATCGAAAGTGAGTATGGCATTCCGATCGTCAACAAGCGCATCAGTGTGACCCCGGTGGCGTTGTTGGCGGGCCAAGATCCGCACCCGGATTTTGTCCTGTTGGCAAAAACGCTGGATGAGGCCGCCAAAGCGGTCGGTGTCGACCTGATCGGCGGGTTTTCCGCGCTGGTCGAAAATGGCTGCACCCAGGCGGACCTCGCTTTGATGCACGCGATTCCAGAGGCGCTGGCCAGCACGGAGCGCGTCTGTTCGAGCGTCAACGTGGGGAGCACGCGCGCCGGGCTCAACATGGACGCCGTCGCCTTGATGGGGCAAGTCGTCAAAGAGGTCGCGGCGATCAAACCAGAAAATGCGATGAAGCTGGTGGTTTTCGCCAATGCGGTCGAAGACAATCCCTTCATGGCCGGCGCGTTTTGGGGCGTGTCTGAAGGCGACTGCGCGGTGAACACGGGGGTCTCTGGTCCCGGCGTTGTCCAGCGCGCCTTGGCCCAGCATCCCGATGCGCCGTTCCAAGAGATCTGCGAAGTGATCAAGCAAACGGCGTTCAAGGTCGCGCGCATGGGCCAATTCGTGGGCCAGCAGGCGGCCGAGCGCCTCGGCGTACCGTTCAACATCGTCGATCTGTCGCTGGCGCCGACCCCGGCAGAAGGCGACTCAGTGGCCCAGATCTTGGAGACACTGGGCCTCAGCCATGTCGGGACGCCGGGGACCACGGCGGCCTTGGCGCTGCTCAACGATGCGGTGAAAAAAGGGGGCATCATGGCCTGTGAGCGTGTCGGCGGCTTGTCCGGCGCGTTCATCCCAGTTTCCGAAGACGCTAACATGATTCAGGCCGCGGCAGCCGGTCAGATCAATCTGGAAAAACTGGAGGCAATGACCGCCGTCTGCAGCGTTGGCCTCGACATGATCGCCATTCCGGGCGCCACCCCAGCCACCACGATCGCCGGCATGATCGCCGATGAAGCCGCGATCGGCATGATCAACAACAAGACGACTGCGGTGCGCGTGATTCCGGTGCCGGGGAAAACAGTCGGCGAAAGCATCGAATTCGGCGGGCTGTTTGGCCGTGCCCCGATCATGGCGGTCAACGACGGGGATGCCAGCGTGTTGATCGGCCGTGGGGGACGCATTCCAGCGCCGCTGCATAGCTTCAAAAACTAACTTATTTTGGTGCCGCCTTTTTCCAAAACGCCTGGCGTCCCTCTTCAGCTTAGGAGGGGCGCCAGGCGTTTTTGCGTAATCTCTTTATAAAGGAGGGATGCGTGATGTTTGTGGCGATGGATAGCAAGGCGCAACTGGTCACGTTGAATGATCATGAGCAGGCCGCTGCGCTGCGGGTTCAGGGCGGTCAGTTTGTCTGCCCGGCTTGCCGAATGCCAGTCGGGGTGCGCAATGGGGCAATCATGCCGGCGCATTTTTATCATCTGGGGCCGCCGTGTGAGGCCAGCACCGAGCCGGAAAGTCTGCAACATTTGACGGGCAAGCGATGGCTGGCGGACCTGGGGGCAAAATTGGGTTATGAGGTGGCGCTTGAGACCTATTTTCCAAGTATTCGCCAGCGCGCCGATGTGGTGTGGCGGCGCGGGGAGGCGACGCTGGTGCTCGAATTCCAGTGCAGCCCGCTCAATGAGGAAAAATTGGCGGCGCGCACCAGGGGCTATCAGCAACTTGGCCTCACCGTATTCTGGGTGCTGGGCAGTCGTTACCAAAGCGCCTGGCCGACCAGCAAACAGGGGCTGTTTTTGAGCCCGGGGTTTCAGCTTTGGTTTTTGAAAATGCCAGGCGGTCAGCTGATTCATTGGCAATTGGCCCCGGCGACTTTGACCGAGACCCGGCTGCCGGGCGCGACTCGTGTGTTGCCGCGCCGCCGCGATCCACTGCGAGAGGCCGAACAAATTCAGACGCAGCTGCATTTTGCCGATAAGCGGGTGGTCGCGTTGCAGCGGGCTTGTTATGAACGGGGCCTGCATCTCGCTGGCTGCCCCTGGGTCGTGCATGAGGCGGGCAGCGGGCTGATCGGGCTACATTTGCCCGAGTGGCAGGTGCGGGTGCAGTGGTTGCTGGCGTTTCAGGAGGCGCCCACCATTTCACAAGCCGCGGAGCAGGATTTTTGGCGCGGGCTCGCCCCGCTCGTGCACACGCCGCTGTTGCCGCCATTTGCGGTGTTGTCTGCGATACGCCGCGCGTGGCTGGCGGTCCTGATCGACCAGAGGTGGTTGGTGAAAACAGTCAGTGGCTTTGCTTGGCAACGCCGCCCACCCTGGTATCCAGATCTGACGGTCAAAGAGCTTGCATTGGTGCGCCAGACAAAGCAAAACGGGTAGTCCAATTGCAGGACTACCCGTTTTCGCATGGTCACAAAATGTGAAGCAGACGTTGCGGTGGCAACGGTTGGCTGGCCGCGCCGATCTGTTCGCAAATGTGTTTGAGGTGGTGATAGCTGGTGATGTTCAACACGCGCACACCATCGCGATCCGGATGCGTGACATCGAAGATCACGGCGGCCGGTGTCTCGGTCACGCCCATTTCATAGGCGATGCGCTGATCCGAGGTGAAGCAGTTATGCATCGCCGCCTCTTCGGCTCGATCGGCGTCAAAGACTTCGCGGTCCAGCCCAGATGCCTGAATGCACTGGTCGGCGAAGGCCGCATCGTATTGACGGTGATGGTGACGAAACATTTCCTGTTCTGCGATCAACAGGGCCCGCGCGAGGCGATTGCCCTGGAACTGGGCGGCCTTGTAATCCAGCGAGACCTGATAGGCCGCATCGAAGAGTTGGTTGCGAAGCGCCAGATCGTTTTCATCTAAATGGTGGCGCGCCATAAAAGCGTCAATGATCGCAAAGTTGACTAAGGGGACAAAATGAAGGGTGATCGGCGTGGGCAGTTCTTGGGCAATACGCGTCATCGCCTGTTCTGCGTGTCGACAGCGCGTGCCAAGCGGGTTGACGAACAGAAAGATCTCAAGCATGGTGGACCTCCTAGAAAAATGACACAGGCACAGTCTGTTGATATCTATAATGTACCAGATATCGTGGATGGTGCAACGATTTAGCTTGTGAGTTTTTCACATCAATTGAATGCCGGCGCGGCTGTCAGATTTGATGGAAAAGTCTCCACTAATCAGAGGTAGCAGATTTGCGTATCAAAAATTTTAAATTGGTTGGTGCATATTAGTTATATTTCTATTATTTTCGGGACCTGGCTTTCGAAACTGTTTTTCGCGTCGGCGGGCCACGCTTCCTTGATATTGATCTGGCGAAGATGATGAATTTTTTCACTTGGGTGTTCACGATACGCGACACGAAAGACGGATGTTCGGAGAAGAGGTGTGCGTTACACGGGGCAGCTGGACTAGCTGCATGCCCCAAACCCGCTCGGCTCCGCACCGTGAAGTTGGGCTGCGGTCCGCATGGTGGATACAGCTAACTGTCCCCGTCACTCGAGGCGAAGAGCGCCTCAAGCGCCAGGGCCAAGTTAGCTGATCCACCATCCCGCGGACCTCCGCACCCTGTCTCTTGAACTATGTTAAAATGTAATAGAATTTGTCAGTGGCGGCCGGGTGCGTGTTTTGGCCGCCGCGATGGTAGGAGGCGGCGCGATGCAGCGCGATTGGGATTCATTTTTGATGCCATACGAACAAGCGGTCAGTGAGCTCAAGATCAAGTTTCGCGGGATGCGTAAGCAGTTCCAGCAGGCTAGTGAGCATTCGCCGATCGAATTTGTCACCGGCCGCGTCAAGCCGGTGGATTCGATCATTGAAAAGCAATCTCGCCGCTATATCTCTGATGAGATGCTCGAACAGGATATGCAGGATATCGCCGGGCTGCGCATTCAGTGCCAGTTTGTTGAAGACATTTATGAGGTCGTTGACATGTTGCACAAGCGCAACGACATGAAAGTGGTCGAGGAGCGCGATTATGTTACGAACGTCAAACCCTCGGGCTATCGGTCTTATCATGTGGTGATCGAGTATCCGGTGCAGCTGGTCCATGGCGAAAAAAGGCTGCTGGCGGAAGTCCAGATTCGCACCATGTCCATGAATTTCTGGGCGACGATCGAACATTCGCTGAATTATAAATATCAAGGCGAATTTCCAGACGAATTGAAGGCTCGATTAAAGCGGGCAGCCGAAGCCAGTTTTATGCTGGATAAAGAGATGTCTGAGATTCGCGAAGAGATTCAGGAAGCGCAGCAGTTGTTCTCCTATGGGAAGGGGCAAAATGTCCCGATGATCCGGCCGCATGACGATGATGAAAAAGGTGAGGATTAATGCGAATCTCGATCGTCCACAACAATAATGCCAAGTCGCTGGAGGCCAACCAGAAGCTCACTGCTGGGCTGGCCGCTGGTGGTTTTGTGATGGACGAGAAACGGCCGGATGTCGTGATCTCGATCGGCGGCGACGGCACGCTGCTTTCCGCCTTTCACCGCTACGCCGATCAGCTCAACTCGGTGCGCTTCATCGGTGTGCATACAGGCCACCTCGGCTTTTATACCGACTGGCGCGATTTTGAGATCGACGAGCTTGTCGAAGCTTTGAAAAATGATTCCGGGGAAAGTGTCAGCTATCCGCTGCTTGATGTGTTGGCGGATTATGAAGATGGCACGACCTCCCATTACCTCGCGTTGAACGAGGCGACTTTGAAGCGGCCCAACGGCACGATGCGCGCGGATGTCTACATCAAGGAAAACTTCTTTGAAAGTTTTCGCGGCGATGGGCTTTGCGTGTGCACCCCAACCGGCTCGACGGGGTACAGTAAATCAAACGGCGGGGCGGTGATGCATCCGCGGCTGGATGCCTTGCAGGTCACGGAGATCGCCTCGATCAACAATCGTGTGTTCCGAACCTTGGCGGCGCCGATGATCTTGGCGCCCGATGAGTGGATGATCACGCGGCCCGAGGCGTTCCAGGATTATTTGATGACCATCGATCAGTTTACGATCACACCGCAAATGGTCACGGAGATTCGCTTCCGCATTGCGGATGAACGGATTCATTTTGCCCGGTACCGCCACATGCATTTCTGGGATCGGGTCGAGGACGCCTTCATTGGCGCAAAGCAATGAGATTTCAGTGGCGATATCATGGGGAGTCCCTTGCGCTAGGCCGATTTTTGCAGCATGAGGGATTTTCGCGCATTCAGTTGAAGCGGCTCAAATATCAAGGCGGGTTTGTGTTCGTCAACAAAAAGCAGCGCAACCTCGCCTTTTTGGTGCAAGATGGCGACCGCATCTTGCTGCAAACGGCGCCAGAGATCGTCAAGGACGTGGTGGTGCCGACGCCGTTTCCGCTGGACATTGTGTATGAGGATGCCTATCTGTTGGTGGTCAATAAGCCGGCCGGCGTCGCGTCGATACCGGACCCTTTGCGCGGCAACGACAGCATGGCCAATTACGTGAAGGCGCATTTGCTGGCGGAACACGCGGAAAGCGCCGCGGTGCATGTGGTGACCCGGCTGGACCGCGACACGTCGGGGCTGATGCTGTTTGCCAAGCACGGTTTTGTCCACAGCCTACTGGACCGCCAGTTGCACAGTACCCGCTTGCAAAAAACGTACCTGGCTGTGGCGACGAATAAGACACCGATGCCGCCGCATGGGTGGCTGATGTTACCGATCGGCCATGACCCCGACTTTTACATGCGGCGAAAAGTGGTCGCAAATGGCAAACGGTCGATCACGGAATATCAGGTGCTGGCGCAAAATTCGGCCGGGTTAGTCGCTCAGGTGGCGCTGCACACCGGGCGGACGCATCAGATTCGGGTGCATTTTGCCGGCGTCGGCCATCCGCTGTATGGGGATGACTTGTACGGCGGCCCAATGCGCGGCATCACGCGCCAGGCGCTGCATTGCTGGAAGCTGGCCCTTTGGCATCCTTTTTTGCAGCGGACGCTGGAATTGACCGCCGCGGTGCCATCGGATATGGTATCCTTGTGTGACATGTTAGAGTTGCCCATCGATAGGGCGTAAAGGATGTGGGAAGATGTACCAATTATTGACTGATTCGGCTTGCGATCTCAGCTACGACACACTCCAGGCAGCAGACGTGGGATTCGTCCCATTCCATTTTGAAGTCGACGGACAGGAGCTCAACGACGATCTGGGCCAAAGCTACGACCTCGAAGACTTTTTTGCCAAGATCAAGTCAGGCGTGATGCCGACCACCGCCCAGGTCAACGTGGGCGAGTACGAGGCGTTTTTCGAACCGTATCTCAAGGCGGGCACCCCGGTGTTATACCTCGGTTTTTCAAGCGGCCTGTCCGGTTCACTGAGCTCGGCGCTTCAGGCACGCGACCTGCTTTTGGAAAAATACCCAGACGCAACGCTGCGCATTGTCGACACTTTGGCAGCCTCAGCTGGGGAAGGGCGCCTTGTGCTGGACGCGATCGCCCAGAAACAGGCGGGCAAGAGTCTCGACGAGGTCGCGGACTACATTGAAGCAGAGAAAAATCGGCTTCAGTCCTGGTTCACCGTGGATAATCTGGACTACCTGTATCATGGCGGTCGGGTCTCGCGCACGGCGGCGACGCTGGGCACGCTTTTGAACATCAAACCGATTCTGGATGTCGATCCGGAGGGGAAGCTGCGCATGGTCAGCAAGGTCCGCGCCCGCAAACGCGCGCTGCTCACGCTGGGGGATAAGATCTTGGCGGCCTTGCCAGCTGATCCGAGTCAGCAGATCCTGATCGCCACCAGCGGGGATTGGGCGGCGGCCGATGAGGTCAAAGCGCATATCTTGAGCCAGGCGCCGGATGCCAATGTCTTGACCGGCCCGATCGGCTTGACCATCGCCAGCCACACCGGATTTGGCTGCGTGGCGGCCTTTGTGATCGCCAGCGAGCCGCATGCATAATTGAACTGCCATTATAAAATTTAATAGAACGCAAAAGACGCGCAACCGATTTGACTTGGTTGCGCGCCTTTTTGTTGGAAGCAAGGGGATGGTTAGCTACCCGGCCATCCCGCGAGCCTTGGCACCCCGTAGTTGGGTTCCGGCTCGCAGGGGTGGGACACTTAGCTGACCTAGGTACTCGCTGGCAAGGTGCGCCATCAAGCACCTAGGCCGAGCTAACTGCCCACCCCTATACGCGAGCCTCCACACCCTTTAGTTGGGTTCCGGCTCGCAGGGGTGGGACACTTAGCTGACCTAGGCACTCGATGGCAAGGTGCGCCATCAAGCACCTAGGCCGAGCTAACTGCCAACCCCTATACGCGAGCCTCCACACCCTTTAATAACTTATGATCTTCGTCCCATGTGCCTGTTGCACACCCAACACTTCGACGATGTGGTCGACGTTGGCCGCGGTCACGCCGCCGCCCGGCAAAATGGTGATGCGATCGCCGGCTTCTTTGACTAAGTCGCCAAGATGGGTCAGTGTTTCGGTGATCGGTGTGGTCAGCGGGCCGCCGTGCGACAGGATGCGCACGACGTCATGGTCGGCGAGCCAGGTGATCGCCACGCCTTGGTTGGCTTCGGGCATTGCGTCAAACGCCATGTGCATCACGACATCCATGCCGCCAGCTGCCGCGATCAATTGGGCCATGGCCTCTGTGTCGAGCTGGCCGTCTGGGGTGAGGACCCCGAACGTCACGGCATCCACACCCAGCGCCTGGGCTTCAAAAATATCGGCTTCCATGATCTTCAATTCCGTGTCGTTATAGACAAAATCACCGCCGCGGGGCCGAATCATGGCGACCACGCTCGCGTCATGATCGTGGCAATACGCGGTCGCCTCGGCCATGGTGCCTTTTGAAACGGTGGTGCCGCCCACCGCCAGGTTATCATTGAGCTCGATGCGCCGGGCACCGGCCGCAATGGCGCGGGGAATGTTGGTGAAATTTTCAACTGCGACTTCTTTTAACATGGGGACCTCCTATAGGAATAAGACCAGCAAGACGACGAGCCCGAGGCCGATGCGATACCAGCCAAAGGGTTTGAAATCGTGCGTCTTGACGAATTTGATGAGCCACTTGATCGCGACCACGGCGACCAGAAACGAGACGATGAGCCCGGTCAACAGGACGGCCCATTGCTCGCCGGTCAAACTGTTGCCATTCATGATGAACTTGCCAATTTTCAAAATCGACACGCCGACCATTGTGGGAATCGCGAGATAAAACGAGAATTCCGTTGCCACTGCCCGGCTGGTGCCGAGAATGATCGCGCCCAGAATCGTCGCACCGGAGCGACTGGTGCCGGGGATGATCGACAGCGTCTGAAACAGGCCGATGAACAGGGCGGTCTGGAAGGACAGGTCGGCCAGGCGCGACACGGCTGGCTGTTTGTCCTTGGCCCAGTTCTCGATGACGATGAACAAGATCCCATAGAAGATCAAGGTCGTTGCGACAACTTGCGGGGTGTGCAGATGCGCGTCCATCCAATCATTCAGCGGCAGGCCGATGATGACCGAGGGCAAAACGGCGACGATCACTTTTGCCCAGATCAGCCAGGTCGCTTTTTTCTCCGGGGCGGACTTGCTGGGGGCAAACGGGTTCAACTTGTTGAAATAAAGCAAGATGACGGCGAGAATCGCGCCGAATTGAATCACGTATTCAAACATCGCGGTGAAATCCGCGCTTTGGTTCAACTTGATCACATGATTGACCAGGTCGATGTGGCCGGTCGAACTGATCGGCAGAAATTCCGTCAACCCTTCGACGATGCCGATCACGATGGCTTTGATAATGTCTAGCATGAGGCTCCTCCTTGCAGATCAATACTTCAAGTATACCGGCCAGACGGAGCGTGACAACGCCATGGCGAAAATTTAATGAAAAAGCCGATGATGGGGGCAAAAAAATAGCGACGCATCGCCGCTATTTCAGATCAAAGCTTAGTCTTTCAAAAAGACGACGTTCACCGCCTCTGGGGTCTCCAGGTCTTTGGCGGCCAAGGTGAGCTTGCCCGTGGCGGCATCGCGCTGATACAGGGTGCCGTTGCTCGTTTTTTGGTTGACGGCTAGGACATAGGTCTCGCTCAGGTCGAGGTCAAAATCACGCGGGAAGTCGCCTTCCGTTGAGATCTGCTGGATCTCGGTCAGGCTCAGCCCATCTTCGCTGACGGCGTACACAACGATCGTGTTATAGCCGCGGTTGGAGGCATACAGGAAGCGGTCGTCGCTGGAGAGCCGAATCGCTGCGGCTCCGTTGAAGTCGGTGTAATCGTCCGGAATCGTTTTGACCGTCTGGCCCATGGTGAAGCTACCCGTCGTTGCATCATATGGCATCACGGTCAGGTTGCTGGACAATTCGCCAAGCAGGTAGGCGATCGGCCGCTTGTGATTGAAGACCAAATGGCGTGGGCC
The DNA here is from genome assembly GCF_016861785.1 of Lacticaseibacillus mingshuiensis. Classification (GTDB taxonomy): domain Bacteria; phylum Bacillota; class Bacilli; order Lactobacillales; family Lactobacillaceae; genus Lacticaseibacillus; species Lacticaseibacillus mingshuiensis. The sequence continues at coordinate 130,449 of NZ_BOLS01000006.1, read as the reverse complement.
GTAGCCTTTCGGGGTGTTCAAGATCGTCGGTGCGCCAAGCTTGCCGGCTTCATCAACTGGATAGGTGGTGACGGTGTCGTTGCCCAGATCGACAAGGGCAAGCCGGTCGTCTGGCGTGAGCGCCGCAAAATGGACATGCGCTTCGTCCTGCTCTGGCCGCGGTCCGTTGCCCGCATGTTGCACGCTGTCCGTGGCGGTGAGGCCGCCATCTTCGCCGATCTTGTAAACATTGGCGCGGCCATCATGGTAAAACGCCGCAAAGACCAGCACGCGTTTTTCATCAAGGGAAATGTGCGCCGGGGAACCACCCGGTGTCAGGACGCTGTTGATCAGGCGCGGGGTGGCACCATTCAGGTCAAAGGCCGCAACGCCGCCTTCACCATCGCCTGCACTGACGATGTACGCGATGTTCGCGCTTGAGACCGCCATGTAAGTCGGCGATGTTAGGCTCGTGATGAAGGGCGTGAAGGGGCTGAGCGCACCGGTTTCGGAATCAAAAGCGGCTCGGTAGACCCCTTTGCCGCCGTGGCGGGTGTAGCCGCCAAGCAGAACTGTTTGCTTCATTGATATTGCCTCCTGAACGCAGTCGTGTTCAACGCGTCTGCGTGTGTTCAAAACAATTGCGCTTTCAGTATAACATTGCCGCACCCGTTTCGCGGCATGGTATGATAACTGAAGACAAAAAGGAGGGGCGCAGATGGAAACAACTTCGGAGATCACAGCGATCGGCCCAGACGCTTTGGGCAGCGATGCGGCGCTGGTGATCTTATTTGGGGAAACGGCAACGGCGCCGCTGCAGGATGTGTCGGTGATTCAACGGTTCACAGACCGCGTGAGTCAGCAGGCATTGACGCTAGCAGAAGGCGATACGTTGCAGGTGGGGGCGCAAGGCTATACGATCACCCATGTCGGCGCGTTGGCAAACGAAAATCTGCAGGCGATCGGCCATGTCGCACTCGTCTTCGGCCCTGTGCCAACCGAGGCGCCGCTTGCCAATGCGCTGTATCTCACCCCGACTCAGGTCCCCACGTTTACGGTGGGCGAGCCCTTGACGTATCGGACGGCTGAGTGAGGCCTGGCGAAAAGACGGCGCAGGTAAGAGCCGCCACGCTGTTTGGACAAAAAAATAGGACCTCAGGCACCCGTGAGAGTTGGGTGCCTGAGGTCCATTTTTTTAACTGACGCTAACTTACCAAGAAGCTTTGCGCACGCCAGGAATCTGGCCCTTATGCGCGAGATCCCGGAAGTTGAGTCGCGAAAGATGGAACTTGCGCATGTAAGCATGCGGGCGGCCATCCAGTTCGTCGCGGTTATGCATCCGCACTGGGCTGGCGTTGCGCGGCAGCGTCTGAAGCGCGGCGTAATTGCCTGTCGCTTTGTATTCTGCGCGAAGCGTGGCGTATTTGGCCACGGTCAGTTCGATCTTCTTGGCTTTTTCGATCTTAGATTTCTTAGCCATGCAGTCCTCCGTATTTGAGTTTTTGGTTTGGGTTAGGTCGATCACTAGTAACATCGTGGTCAATTCTAACACGCGCCGACCCGGAGTGCACGGAAAACTTACTAAAAGTTAGCTTAATACTGATCGCCGTTGAAGATCGAGTTTTTCACAATGACGTAATCGACCTTAGTCAGTGCCGCCAGATCGCGCCCGCCGGCATAGGACACAGCCGACTGCAGGTCTTCCTGCATTTCCTTGAGGGTGTCGGCAATGTGGCCCTTCAGCGGAATCAGCATTTTTTTGCCTTCGACATTGTGGTGGTCGCCTTTTTGGTATTCTGAGGCGGAGCCAAAATACTCCTGATACCGTTTGCCATCGACGGTCACTTTTTTGCCTGGGGTCTCTTCATGACCGGCAAATAGGGACCCGATCATGCACATTGTCGCGCCGAAACGCAGAGACTTGGCAATGTCGCCATGGGTGCGAATGCCGCCATCCGTGATGATCGGCTTGCGCGCGGCTTTGGCGCACCAGCGCAGCGCTGCCAATTGCCAGCCGCCGGTCCCGAATCCAGTCTTGATCTTGGTGATGCAGACCTTCCCTGGGCCGATGCCGACTTTGGTCGCATCCGCCCCGGCATTTTCAAGTTCGCGAACGCCTTCTGGGGTGCCGACATTGCCGGCGATAACAAAGGCGTCCGGCAGGTATTTTTTGATGTGCTGAATCATGTCCATCACGATCTGGGCGTGGCCATGCGCGATGTCGATGGTGATATATTCCGGATTCAGTTGCGCGCCGGCCAGCTCCTTGATGAAGGCGAATTCTTCGTCTTTCACGCCGACAGAGATCGAGGCGAAGAGGCCATCTTCGTGCATCTGCTTGATAAATGCGGCGCGCCGTTCGGGTTCAAAGCGATGCATCACGTAAAAATAGCCATTGGCCGCCAGCCACTTCGCCAGGGGCTCGTCGATGATCGTTTGCATATTGGCCGGCACCACGGGAATCTTGAACGTCCGTCCGCCGAACTCGACAGAGGTGTCTACCTCCTTGCGAGAGCGCACGATACACTTGTTTGGAATCAGCTGAATGTCCTCGTAATCAAAAATTTCCATCTGTGTCGTCCTTTCTAAAAGCCGAACATTATCTGCGAAATTGCGCGGTGATTTTCACACCGCGACAAAATATACGGCAAAAACAGAAAACTGTCAACAATGTGCTTGAATATAAAAATAATGTTCGTGTTTTATTCGAGGGTGGGGTGTCCCATGCTGAGTGGGGTTGCAGGGACCTGGCTGCTTATACTCTTAAGCGCGCCGCACCCTGAATCAAAAAAGCCGGCACAAGGCCGACTTTCGCAATTCTGTTTGAATGAATCAAAAGTACTTGTTTTTATAAAACTGAAATGCGATCAACACTGAGATCACAAGCGAGATGATGATCGTGATCAACCAGCTGACATGCATGCCCGCAAATGGCAGCTCCACGTTCATCCCGTAAAATGAAAAGACGAGGGTGGGGATGGTCAGGATGATCGAGTATGAGGTCAGAAACTTCATCACGCGGTTCATGTTGTTGGAAATGACCGACGAATAGGTGTCGGCAGTCTCGTTGATGATGGAGTTTGAGATCTGCGCCATTTCGGTGCCTTGCTGATTTTCGATGATCGTGTCATCGAGCAAGTCGAGGTCCTCTTCATTGAGGTGCAGCGGGTTGGTGCGTTTGAGCTGATCGAGGACGTTGCGGTCGGTGCGCAGGCTCATCATGAAGTAAACCAAGCCGCGCTGAATACCCATCAACGCATAGAGCTCCTCGTTTTTCAGATTATTTTGCAGCTTGGTCTCCAGCGCCTCGCGAGCCTTGTTGATGTCGCGCAGATACGCGAGGTAGGACACGGAGATCTGGTAGAGCATCTGCAGGGCGGCGCGCGATTTCATTTTTGGATTGAACCCGGCGACCTTCCCGCTGGCAAACAGGGCCAGCAGAGGCTGCGCCGTGTTGTCGATCGTGATGATGGCGGTCGTCGTCAAGATCACGGCCAGCGGCACCGTTTTGTAGGCGACCCGGTGCTTGCTGTCCTGACTGACGACCGGCATGTCGAAGATCAATAAGTGCGCATCGTAGTCCTCGTCGTATTCATAGCGGGCCCCTTCATCGGGATCAAGACCATATAGCAAAAAGGCTTCCGGCACCCGGGCCTTTTTTTGCAACTTGGTCATTTCTTCTGGGGTCGGATCGACCGCATCGATCCAGACATCGGATTCGATTTTGGCTTGAGTCTTGAGTTGACCCATCGTATCATCGAATTTATAGATAGAAAGCATACGGGCTCCTCCTTGTGTCTTTCTCCAGTCTACGTTAATTTGCCGGCAAAAGGTACTTTTTGCCGCAATCAATTTTAAAGGAAATGAGACTAAGATGCGAAAGATCGCCCAAAAAGCGGCCTGGCTGGCGGATCAGTCGCCGCTTTTGGCTTGCCCGGTGTGCCGTGAGCCATTATTAATAGAAGAAACGAGTCTGGTCTGTGCAAATGGCCACCGGTTTGACCTCTCGCGCAAGGGGACGGCGAACTTTCTCAATGCGCCAGTCAAAACAGAATACAGCCGGCCCATGCTCGAGGCGCGGCGACGCGCGTTGGCAAATGGCCTGTTCGACCCGTTTTTGGCGGAGATCAAGGCCCAGCTCACTGCGACGGATCGACTGCTGGATATTGGCTGCGGGGAGGGAACACCGACTGCCAAATTAGCCGAAAGCGGGGCAGCTGCGGTGGGGTTTGACATCTCTCAGCCTGCAATCGAGCTGGCCGGGAGCCTGGCCACCTCCGCCTTTTTCTGCGTGGCGGATCTCGCGCATCTGCCATTTTTGGCTGGGCGGTTCTCGGCCATCGTCGACCTGTTTTCACCGGGGGCGTATGAGGAATTTGATCGCGTGCGCGCGCCGGAAAGCCGGTTGTTCAAGGTGATTCCGCAAGCGGACTACCTGCGCGAATTGCGGCAGGGGCTATACGGCGGCACGGCGAAGGGGACATACAGCAACACGCGTGTTCTGGCGCGGTTCAAGGCGGCGTATCCGCAAGCCAAGCAAACCGCGATCGTCTACGATCACCCGGTGGATGCGGCGGGATTTGCCGATGTGTTGGCGATGACGCCGCTGTCCTGGCAGGCTCCGGCTGAAAAACGCGAGGCGATGCTGGCTGCGCCGCCTGCGAGCATTCATGTGGCGGTCGATCTGTTAACGATATGAGGACACCTGTGCAGGATGTAAAAAATTTATGCACAGATGGTTGCATTCGGCCATTGGCGGTGTTAAGTTACTCTTAAGCTTTTTTATTTCTGGCTTTTATCAGGGCTTGCTTTTGGGAAATTGATAAAAGTTAGCGATGAAAAACTTCACTAACGTATCGTCTCGCCGTGCGCAGCACCGAGGTGATACGTTTTTTTGTGCGCCGGTTCGGCGGGACGGGGCTATCCCGCGAGCCGCCGCAGCCTTCTTAGTCGGGCTTTGGCTCGCATGGTCGAGACATATAGGGACGCCCAGCACTCGGTGGCTAAGTGCGCCACCAAGCACTAGGCGAGCCTATATGCACGACCATTTCGCGAGCCGCCGCACCCTTCACAGTCGGGCTCCGCAGGGCAGGGGCGGGACAGCTAACAGGCTCGTGCACTCGGTGGCTAAGGACGCCACCAAGCACCCGAGCCTAGTTAGCCGCCCGTCCCTGAGCGCCCCGCGCCGCACCCTTCACAGTCGGGCTTTGGCTCGCATGGTCGAGACATATAGGGACGCCCAGCACTCGGTGGCTAAGTGCGCCACCAAGCACTAGGCGAGCCTATATGCACGACCATCCCGCGAGCCGTCGCACCCTCGTTTTTTATGTTACACTTGAGAACAGTGTTTGGAGGCGCGTGATGACAAATCATCTTGTATTATATGAACCGTTGATTCCATCGAATACCGGTAATATCGCCCGCACCGCGGCGGCGACGGATAGTGTGCTGGACCTGATCAAGCCGCTTGGGTTTGAGACCGACGACAAGCATCTCAAGCGAGCCGGCCTGGATTATTGGGCGAGTGTGCGCGTGGTCTATCATGACTCGCTCGATGATTTTATGAAAACAGTGACGGATCCGACCCATTTATATCTGGTCTCAAAATTCGCCGAGCAGACTTATTCGGATGTCGATTACAGCGACACCACCTGCGACCACTGGTTCATGTTTGGCAAAGAAACAACCGGTTTGCCGGAGCCATTTATGCGCGCCAATCCGGAAAAAGCGGTGCGCATTCCGATGACCGATGACGTGCGCGCGCTGAATTTGGCGAACTGCGCGGCGCTTGTCATCTATGAGGCCTTGCGCCAACAGGATTTTGCCGGGCTGGAGCGCGTGCATACTTATCCGCATGACAAATTGAAGTGACAGGTAGGCGACCCGCTGCGGCCGCCTTTTCGTTTTTCTGGAAAACCTCGTGTATAATAGGCGCTGAACGTTTTTTCGGAAAACGGCGCGGGGGCGTCGCAAGAGTCAAGGAGGCAGACACATGGCGCAACGTCGGCGAACGACGGCCAAGGGGCACACCACAACAAAAAGAAGACCTGCCAGTCGCAAAAAGCCGGTCGACCGGACCCTCAACTGGGTCGGCGTCGCACTGACGATCATTGGGCTACTGGCGCTGACGCGGGTCGGCGCGCTGGGTATCGTGATGGCGAACTGCTATCGCCTGGTCATCGGCGACACCGTCCTGTTTGCGTCTGCGCTGACGGCCGCATTTGGGCTGTGGCTCCTGTTCACCGGGCGGCTGGTCAAGATTCCGGTCAAACAAGGCATCGGCGGGGGCCTGATCTATTTGGGCGCGCTGATCTTATGGACCGCAACGGCGATGGCAAAATTGGCCGTGCACAGCCATTACTGGCTGGCCACGTGGCGTCTGCTGAAGGCGGATTTTGCCGTGATGTCTGCCACCACGGATGTTGGCGGCGGCCTCTTGGGCGCCGCGGGCTTCTCACTGTTTGCGCCGCTTCTGTCGGCGACCGGCGCCGTGATCGTGGCGTGGCTGCTGATCTTGATCGGCGGCGCGCTGGCGGTTGGACTGACCGCAGATCAATTTTTCGCTGGGTGTCATTGGGTCGGGGCAAAACTCGGCCGCGCTGGTCAGTCGCTGGCCGGGGGCGCGCATGCCCTGACGCAAAAGGCGGCTGCGGCGCAGGCTGAACGCAAAGCCCAGCCGCCGCGGACCAAGCCTGCTTCAAAAGGTGCGACTAACGGCGATGGCGTGCAGCAGCCCAAGCCCGTTTTTGCCGATGATAAAGACTTGCCGACGCCATTGGCCGACAGTGACGAGTTCACGATCAAAGGGGCGGTGCCAACTGGGACTGAGCCGACACCGCAACCAAGCAAGCAACCGAGCCCGCGGCCTGCTACCAAGCCTGAGCCGACCCCTGAGCCTGATGAGGTCACCTTGGCGACCGGGGATGACGCGGCGCTGGACGATTATATTTTGCCCCCACTGGATCTGTTGACCCAGCCGGCCGCCGCAGATCAGACAGCCGATTATCAGATGATCAAGCGCAATCGGACCAAGTTGAAGCAGACGTTTGAAAGCTTTGGCGTGGATGTGACCGTGAAGTCCGCAACGCTTGGCCCGTCGATCACGCAATACGAGATTCAGCCGGCCGTCGGGGTGAAGGTCTCCAAGATCGTCAATTTGGCTGATGACCTCGCGCTGGCGCTGGCCGCCAAAGACATCCGCATTGAGGCCCCGATTCCCGGCAAGTCGTTGATCGGCATCGAAGTCCCGAACCAGCAAGTCGCGACGGTTGGCTACCGCGATGTGTTGGCCAACACCCCGCAGCATCCCGGCAAGCCGCTGGTGATTCCGCTGGGGCGGGATGTCGATGGCAACGTCAAGACGTTTGACCTGACCAAAATGCCGCATTTGTTGATCGCCGGTGCGACCGGTTCTGGGAAATCCGTCATGATCAATGTGATCATCACCAGCATTTTGATGACCGCCAAACCGACGGAAGTGCGCATGATGCTGATCGACCCGAAAAAAGTCGAGCTTTCCGTTTACAATGGCGTGCCGCATTTGCTGACGCCGGTGGTCACCGAGGCAAAAAAGGCCCCATCCGCCCTCAACAAGGTGCTGGATGAAATGACGCGCCGCTACGAACTGTTTGAAGCGGGCGGCGTGCGTAATGTCGGCGAATACAATAAGAAAGCCGCCGCGGCGCAAGATCCAAACCTGCCACATTTGCCGCTGATCGTGGTCGTGGTCGATGAATTGTCCGATCTGATGATGGTCGCCGGTAGCGAGGTTGAAACGGCGCTGGTGCGGCTCGGCCAAATGGCGCGGGCGGCCGGCATTCACGTGATCATCGCGACTCAGCGGCCCTCCGTGGATGTCATCACCGGTTTGATCAAGGCCAACTTCCCGTCGCGCATCGCGTTTGCCGTTTCAAGTGGGGTGGATTCACGCACGATTTTGGATGCCAATGGTGCCGAGAAATTGCTGGGACGCGGCGACATGCTGTTTGCCCCGATGGATGCCAGCAAGCCGATGCGCATCCAGGGCGCGTTCATTCCGTCCGAGGATGTCGAAGCGGTGGTCGAGGCGATCACCAACCAAGTCGCCCCAGCCTATGATGATAAAATGGCGCCGGCCGATGTCGAAGAAGGCGGCGCTGCGAATGGCGAGTCCGAAGATGAGCTGTACGAAGACGCCAAGGCCTTTGTGATTCAGCAGCAAGGCGCCTCGACCTCGATGTTGCAACGCAATTTCCGCATCGGCTACAACCGGGCGGCAAGGCTCATTGATGACTTGGAAAAAAATGGGGTGGTCGGCCCCAGCGAAGGAAGCAAGCCGCGGAAAGTTTACGGGCAAGGACCTGTGGATGCAGGCGGGCAAAATTAGAGGAGTGGTCTTTTGTCAATTGCGTTAGCTTCAGGGGTTCATTTGAGCGTCCTGCCCACCACCCAATTTAAAACGGTGCGCATCGAGCTTCACTTTTTGGCGCCGCTTGATGTGTCGACCTTCAGTGCACGGACCCTTTTGACGTCGATGCTGGAGACCAGCACCGCCGCCTATCCGACGCAGATCGCATTATCGGCTGAGCTGGAGCGACTGTTTGGCGCGAGCTTTGGCATTGGCGTGGCTAAGGAAGGCCAGTGGCATCGGGTCACGGCAACGCTGACCCTGGTCAATGATCAATTTTCAGGCGAAGGGACGCTGGCGGCCGGATTTGCGCTGCTCAATGAGGTACTCAACCACCCGCTGATCACAGCCGGCCAATTCGATCAGGCGGTGCTCGCGCGCGAACGCGAAAATTTGGCGCTGTATCTGGAAAGCATGGCGGAGGACCGCCAGCTGCAGGCGAGTCTGGCCACCCAGGCGCTGTATTTTGGCGGCGACTCGGGCCAAGGCGTGCCGAGCTTCGGCACCCCGGAAGGCGCCCGGGCGGTGGACAATGCGGCGCTGCTTGCGGCGTATCAGCAGCTCCTCACCCGCGATCAGATCGAGCTGGTCGTGTTGGGGGATGTGGCCCCAGCCCAAGTCGAGGCGCTTGCTTCGACCTTAGCGCTGGCTCCACGTCCGGAGCTGAGCGTGCCATTTGTGGTCGACACCCCGCTGCGTGATACGGTGCAGGCCCAAACTGAGCAAGCCCCAGTCAATCAGGCCAAGCTCAATTTGGCCTATCATGTGGCGGCGCCGACCAGCGGCACCGCATTTTATGCCGCAATGGTGGCCGAGGAACTATTTGGCGGCTCGCCGCTGTCGTTTTTGTTCACCAATGTCCGGGAAAAAGCCAGCTTGGCGTATTACGCCAGTTCGAGTCTGGATCCGTACCGCCATTTCATGATGGTTCAAACGGGTATCGATACCGCGGACCGCGAGCGAGTCGAGGCACTGATCGCCACCCAGCTGACCGCGGTTCAGCACGGTGATTTTTCGGATGATCTGTTGGCCAACATCAAGGCGGGATTGCTGTCGGCACGGCTGGCGGCCTATGACACCCCACGCTTTTTGGCCAGGCAGGCGCTACTCGACCGGCTTGCGAGCGGCCATCACAGTGATTTTGTCGCATTCAAAGCTGGTATCGCCGCTGTCGATCGCGCGCAGGTCCAAGAAGCCGCGGCCGGGATGACGTTGCAGAGCCGCTATTTTATGGGCGGAGAGGAGCTCTCTTGAAAGAACGTTTCTATACAGCCGTCGCCGAACGACAGGTGACAACGCAACTTGCAAGCGGCCTGCGCGTCGTGATCGTGCCACGGCCCACGTACCACGAGACGTATGCGATGCTGTCCGTGGATTACGGCAGCATCGACACGACGTATGTGCCACTGGGCGCAAGCGACAAGGTGCAGGACCCAGAAGGCATTGCCCATTTTTTGGAGCACAAGCTGTTTGAAAAAGCGGACCACGATGCCTTCGACTTGTTTGGCGCCACTGGGGCGTCGGCGAATGCCTTCACCGGGGCAACGCGGACCTCGTTTCTGTTTTCTGCCACGGACCAGATCGATGAAAATCTAAAGACGCTGCTGGATTTTGTCCAGGACCCGTATTTTTCAGAAGCCACGGTCAACAAGGAAAAGGGCATCATTGGCCAAGAGATCATGATGTATCAAGACGATCCCGGCTGGCGGCTGTATTTTGGCATCCTGGGCAACCTTTATCCCACGCATCCTGTGCGCAACGACGTGACCGGCTCGGTCGAGTCGATCGCGGCAATCACGCCGGACTTGTTATATCGCGCGTACCGGACGTTTTATCAGCCCGGCAACATGACCCTGACGGTGGTGGGCAATGTCGATCCACAACATGTGATCGAGCTGGCGGAGGCCGATCAAGCGGGCCGCACCATCGCACCGTATCAAGCGCCGGTTCGACCTGTGTCGTTTGATGGGGATCTGGCCGCGATTCTGCCCTATCGAGCGGCGACGTTGCCGCTGGTGCGGCCGAAGAGCATCGTGGGGATCAAGGGTACCACGCCGGTCGACGATGACCTGGTCGGCACCAAGTATGCGATCACGGTGCGCCTGCTCCTTGAGATGCTGTTTGGCGATTCCTCACCGCTTTATCAGAGCTGGTATGATGCCGGTATCGTCGATGATTCGTTTGACTTTGATTTCACGGCTCAGCGTACGTATAACTATGCGACCCTGGGCGGCGATGCCACCGATGCGTCTGCACTGTCCGAAGCCTTGACCGCTGTCATTGCCAAAGGGGCAGATCAGCCGCTGCTTGAAGAGGCGCGTTTTGCCCGCATCAAGCACGCGGCGCTGGGCAAATATTATCAATCGCTGAATTCCTTGGAACAAGTCGCCAATCAGGTCAGCGACCAGAGTTTTGGACCGATCGGACTGTTTGACTTGGCCGACGTGATGCAGGCGATCACACTGGCGGATCTGCAAGCCGCTGCTGGGCAATTTTTCCGGTTGGATGCGGTGTCGGTGTTCCATATTTTGCCGGAGGTGGACGCATGACTCAAGCGGCATTGATCATCGGGGCGTCAGGCGACATCGGCGGCGCGATCGCGCGGCGCCTGGCCGAGGAAGGCTGGTCCCTGTACTTGCACTACAACCATCACGAGGCCCCGGTGACCGCGCTGGTGGCGGAGCTGGCCGCGGCTTACCCGCGCCAGGATTTCATTCCGCTGGCGTATGATCTCACCGATGCGGCCCATGTGACCGAGCTGGCGGCGCAGCTGTTCAGCGTGGACGCCGTGGTGTTTGCGGCGGGGATGACGTATTATCACCTGTTCACCGCGACGACGGAGCCGGAATTAACGGCCCTGATGCGCGTGCATCTGGTCACGCCGATGCTTCTGTTGACCCATTTGCAGGAAAAATTGGCGCGCAGTGGCGCCGGCCGTATCGTATTCATCGGCTCCGTATACGGCGGCAGTGGGTCGGCCATGGAAGTCGCCTACTCGACGGTCAAAGGCGCCCAGTCCGCGTTTGTGCGCGCCTATGCCAAAGAGGTCGCAAGCCTGGGCATCACCGTCAATGTGGTGGCGCCTGGCGCCGTTGATACCAAAATGAATCAGATGTTTGATGCCAATGCGTTGGCGGCGGTGCAAGACGCGATTCCGGCGGCGCGGTTGGCGACCCCGCCGGATGTCAGTTATTATGTCGCGATGTTATTACAGAAAGAGGCGGCTTATCTGACAGGCCAGACGCTGTATGTTTCCGGCGGCTGGCTCGCGTGACTTCTCAACAATTTCTTAATTCATGAACATTCGAAATCATGCTATACTGAAAATGAACATAAAAAATCGAGCGGGTGAAGATACAAATGGATGAAATTGGGCAAAAATTGCGGGCAGCCCGGATCGAAAAGGGCTACACCCTTGACGATCTTCAACAGATCACCAAAATTCAAAAGCGTTACCTGATCGCGATCGAGGAGGGCAACTTCGGCGCGCTGCCGGGCGATTTTTACGTGCGCGCCTTCATCAAGCAATACGCCGATACGGTCGGCCTTGATAGTGACGCCCTGTTGACTCAATTTCAGCAAGACATACCCGATACTCAGCCGCAAGAGTATGTGGACCAATCCGTCGAAAACAAGACGCGGGCGACCCGCGCTATCGAGAACAATCCCGGGATCAAGCTGCGGCGTTATCTGCCTCAGGTGATCATCGTGCTGTTGGTCCTTGTGATCTTCGGGGCGATCTACTGGGCGATCATTCAGCAATCCGCCGGCGAGAAGCGCGCGATTCCGGTGCAGTCTTCGGCGGTCTCGGTCTCAAGCAAAAAAGAGAGCAAAAGCAGCTCATCCAGCAAGTCCTCTTCCGAAAGCAGCAAGAAGGAAGAAAGCAGCAGTTCCAGCAAAAAAGATGACGAGCTGACGGTCAGCGTGGCACAGGCTAGTGGTAGCACCCAGGCCGTCACGGTCAAAAACATGCCCGCTACCGGCAACAAACTGAAAGTCTCTGCGACCGGTGCCGCGTGGGTCGCGGTGATGGTCAACGGCACAACGACCTGGCAGGCGACCCTGGCCGCCGGGGAAAGTCAGGAAGTCGATATTCCGGACAACACGACGACGTTTGATGTACGCTCAGGTAATGCGCTCGGCACGCAGCTCGAATTGAATGGCAAGACGGTCGATATCTCAAGCGGTACCAGTGTCGTGCGGACGATCACGTTCACCGCAGATACGACCGCCTCTAGTAGCAGTTCCTCTTCTGACGCCTCAGAAAGTACAGGTGACTAAGCGATGAATCTGCCAAATAAATTAACCATGTTGCGCATCATTCTAATCCCTGTTTTTACAATTCTCTTGGCTCTTGGCTGGCCGGCTGGGAGTGTCACGTTGCTCGGTACCAAGATCGGCATCGCCTGGCTCGTGGCGACGATCATCTTCATTTGCGCCTCGCTAACGGATTTTGCGGATGGCAAGATCGCCCGCAGCCAGCACCTCGTCACCAATTTTGGCAAGTTTGCGGATCCTTTGGCGGACAAGCTGCTGGTGATGACCGCGTTCATCTTTTTGACAGCCAGCGGCGTCATTCCGGCTTGGGCGACTGCCATCATTTTGTGGCGGGAGCTGGCCGTGACCGGTTTGCGGCTGTTACTTTCAAATGAAGGCGAAGTGTTGGCCGCGGCTTGGCCGGGGAAGATCAAGACGGCGACGCAGGATTTTGCGATCATCTTCTTGATGCTGAACAATATCGGTTTTGGGGCCATCGGGTTCCCGATCGGCCAGGTGCTTTTCTATCTGGCGGTGATCTTCACAATTTATTCCGGTGTGGATTATTTTTACAAAAACCGCGGCGTCTTCAGCGATTCATTCAATTAAGCGAACTCAAAGGGGCTGGGACAAAACGTTTGTTTTGTCCCAGCTCCTTTATGTTGCACGATGTGACTGCATTGTCGTGGGCCAAATGTCCGGGTCCGAGCAGCTAAGCGCTCACTCGCCTGGTCCAAACTTCGGACCTGGTGAGTGAAACACTTACCCGTTGGACCCAAGCCCGACATTTGTCCCACTTATTTTGATTCCAGTGGTAAACTGAAGCGGAATTGCGAATCTATAAGATGGGGTGGCAAGATGAAAGCAGAAATCATTGCGGTCGGCACCGAGATCTTGCTCGGTCAGATCGTCAACACCAATGCGTCCTTCTTGGCCCGGCAGCTCGCCCTGCTTGGCATTGACGCGGAGCAACAGCAAGTGGTCGGAGACAATGGCGAACGCCTGGATGCGGCGCTGACGCTGGCAGAGGGGCGCGCAGATCTCGTGATCTTGATCGGCGGGCTCGGCCCGACTGCCGACGATATCACGAAGCAGGTGCTGGCCCAGCATATCGGCAAGCCGCTGGTGACGAACTTCCAGGCGATCGAGAAACTGCTGGCGTTTGCCCAGCAGCGGCAGACCCCACTCACGGCCAATGACCGCGTCCAGGCAGCCTTGCCGTTTGACGCCCAGCCACTGGCCAATCGTGTCGGGTTGGCGGTGGGCGCGATCAGCGAGACCCCCAAAGCGACCTATGTCCTGCTGCCTGGTCCGCCGCGTGAATTCACGGTGATGGTCGAAGAGCAGCTCACCCCGTATTTGTTAACACATCGCGGGGCGCAGCAGGTCCTGAAAAGCAAGGTCCTGCGTTTTTACGGCATCGGCGAATCGCTTTTGACTACCGACCTGGCGGATCTGATCGACGCGCAAAGTGAGCCCACGATCGCCAGCTATATCAAGGAACATGAAGTGACATTGCGGCTGACGGCCAAGGCGGCGGATGAAGCGGCGGCAGACGCGCTGATCGCCCCAATTGAACAGGAGATCTTGGCTCGGGAAGGCCAGTATTTCTATGGCTATGGCGACGACAACAGCCTGGCGCAGGAATTGGCCAATGCGCTAGCCAACGCGCACGTGACCATCACGGCCGCGGAAAGTTTGACCGCAGGCGCGTTTCAGGCGGCGCTGGCAGATATTCCCGGCATTTCCACCTGGTTCAAAGGCGGCTTTGTCACCTACTCCAACCACACCAAGGCCACGCTGTTGGGCCTGGATGAGGCGATAATCGACCGCGACGGCGCCGTGAGTGAGGCGACGGCTGTGGCGATGGCTGAAGCAGCCCGGGACAAAGTGGACGCGGATCTTGCCGTCAGCATGACCGGCGTTGCAGGCCCAGGTCCAGATGATGGCGTGGATGCGGGCACGGTGTGGATCGGGCTGGCCAAGCGCGGGGAAAAGACGCAGGCGACGCTGTACCATTTTCCAGGCGCCCGCAATGATGTCCGTGACCGGGCAGTCAAAGCCGCCATGTTTGCAGCCCTGCGCGCCATTCAGCCACAATAAACAGAGAACGCCTGTTCGGTTTTTCTTGCCTTCCCAGCGGCTGACTTGTATCATAGAAGTAAAGGTTTTGCGCGATCGCGCAAAGGAGGACGACTCGTGGCTCAAGATGAACGCAAAGCGGCGCTCGACGCTGCATTAAAGAAGATCGAAAAGAATTTTGGCAAAGGCTCTATCATGCGCATGGGCGACAAGATCGATACCCGGATCTCGACCATTTCCAGCGGTTCGCTGGCCTTGGATGAGGCACTTGGGGTCGGTGGGTATCCGCGTGGCCGCATTATTGAGGTCTACGGCCCGGAAAGTTCAGGGAAGACCACCATTGCGCTGCACGCGGTGGCAGAGGTTCAAAAAGAGGGCGGCACTGCCGCTTATATCGACGCGGAAAATGCGATGGATCCGAAATATGCCGTTTCCCTTGGCGTCAACATTGATGAACTGCTGTTGTCGCAGCCGGACACTGGTGAACAGGGCCTCGAGATCGCGGATGCGTTGGTCTCTTCAGGCGCTGTGGACATTGTTGTTGTCGATTCCGTGGCGGCGCTGGTGCCGCGGGCGGAAATTGAAGGCGAAATGGGTGACGCCCATGTTGGCCTGCAAGCCCGTCTGATGTCCCAAGCGCTGCGGAAGCTGTCCGGTTCGATCAACAAGACAAAGACCATCGCGATCTTTATCAACCAGATTCGTGAAAAAGTCGGCATCATGTTCGGTAATCCGGAAACGACCCCAGGCGGCCGGGCGCTGAAGTTTTACGCCACGATTCGCCTGGAAGTCCGGCGTGCTGAGCAGATCAAGGATGGCACCAATGTGATCGGGAACCGGACCAAGATCAAGGTGGTCAAGAACAAGGTCGCGCCGCCATTCAAGGTCGCTGAAGTCGATATCATGTACGGCAAGGGGATCTCTCAGACCGGTGAGTTGATCGACATGGCCGCCGAGAAGGATCTGGTCGAAAAGGCTGGCTCCTGGTATTCCTACAGTGGCGAGCGCATCGGCCAAGGTCGTGAGAACGCCAAGAAGTACATGGATGATCATCCAGAGATGAAGGCCGAGCTGCGTGAAAAGGTGCGTGCGGCTTACAACATGGATGAGACCAACGAGGAGGCCGAAGAAGGCACCCCGGAGGAGAAGGCTAAAAAGAGCGAAGAGATCGATATTTTGCCAGACGATAAGGCGAAAAAATAACGATCACCCGTGATTCTTGCGGACGTTAAAAGAGACGAGAAACGGCCATTGTGGTCGGCTTCTTGCCTCTTTTTTTGTACGAACTAGGGCGAAATGCGACGAGAAGATCGCCCCTCAGCGTCGGGCATCGCCCCCTCGGGTGGGTCGGCTGACTTGGTTGCAGACACCGGCGCAGAACCGCTTTAACGCAAATACCGCTCGTCCGCTCTCTGCTTTTTCGCATAGCGGGCCGACGAAGATGCCGCTACGCCGGCGTTGGTTGACACTTGTTCAGTGAACCGTTACAATCGATTGGTATGATAATTTAAGAATACAGCATTTCTGAATGCTTTGATCATTTTGATCGAATCGCTTAGATGATGCGGAGGTGAAAAGATGAGTTCAGGCACACTGGTCTCAATGATCCTCGTTGCAGTCATCGCAGTAGCGGTCGGATTATTGGTCGGCATCGCGTATCAAAAGCGGGTCCACAAAAACAATTTGAACCAGGCCACCGAATCGGCGGCAGGGATCATTGAGGCGGCAAAGGATAAGGCCGCGTCCCTTAAAAAAGAGACGCTGGTCGAAGCGAAGGACGAAGCCCATCGCTACCGGAGCCAAGTTGAAGATGAATTGAAGGGTCGCCGCAGTGAGGTGCAACAAAGTGAGCACCGGCAGTTGCAGCGGGAAGAGACCTTGGATCGGCGCGACGACACGCTTGATCGTAAAGAGCAGAGTTTGTCGGATCGCGAAACGACCTTGAATCAGCGGCAGCAGCAGTTGGATGAGCGGGAGCAAAGCATCTCAACTGTGGTCGCCCAGCAAAAAGAGACTCTTGAAAAAATTGCTAGCCTGACTAAAGACCAGGCACGAGACCAGATCTTAACGGACACGAAGGCGGAGCTTGCGCATGAGCGGGCAATGCTGATCAAAGAGAGTGAAGAAGAAGCTAAGGAGACAGCGGACCGCCAAGCCAAAACGTTGATCGCAGACGCGATTCAGCGCAGTGCATCTGACATTGTTGCGGAAACGACCGTGACGGTGGTCAATTTGCCAAGCGATGATATGAAAGGCCGTATCATCGGGCGTGAGGGCCGCAACATTCGTACTTTAGAGACGCTGACGGGTATCGATCTGATCATCGACGACACCCCAGAGGCGGTCGTGCTTTCGGGCTTTGACCCGATCAGGCGTGAGATCGCGCGCATGGCACTTGAAAAATTGATACAGGACGGTCGAATCCACCCAGCGCGCATCGAAGAAATGGTCGATAAGGCGCGCAAGGAAATGGATGACCGCATCCGTGAGATCGGCGAACAGGCGATTTTTGACATCGGGATTCATAACATGCATCCCGATCTGATCAAGATTCTGGGCCGCCTGCATTTCCGCACCAGTTATGGGCAAAATGTCCTGGATCACTCGATTCAGGTCGCCAAATTAGCTGGTGTGATGGCGGCAGAGCTCGGCGAAGATGTGACAATGGCAAAACGTGCAGGGTTATTGCATGATATCGGCAAAGCACTCGATCACGAGGTCGACGGCTCCCACGTCGAGATCGGGGTCGAGTTAGCAACAAAGTACAAAGAACCACAAGTGGTGATCAACACGATCGCCTCGCATCACGGCGACACCCCGGCGACCAGCGTCATTGCGGTCTTGGTCGCCGCCGCCGATGCGATCTCGGCTGCACGCCCCGGTGCGCGGTCCGAGTCGCTTGAAAATTATCTGCACCGGCTGGAAAAACTCGAGTCGATCGCCAATGGCTTTGCCGGCGTCGATCACAGCTTCGCGATTCAAGCGGGTCGCGAGGTGCGAGTCATCGTCAAGCCGGAGCAGCTTTCCGACGAACAAAGCGTGGTCCTTGCGCGCGACATTCGCAATCAGATCGAAAAAGAATTGGAGTATCCCGGCCACATCAAGGTCACGGTCATTCGCGAGACCCGCACGGTGGAATACGCCAAGTAAAGTAGGGATGGGACCTGGGACAAAACAAAAATTTTGTCCCGGGTCCTTTTTGGTGCACTAATGTTACAGCAGTGTCGTGGGCCAAATGTCCGGGTCCGAGCAGCTAAGGCGCCAATCACCTGGTCCAAAGAACGGACCTGGCGCTTGGCACACTTACCTGTCGGACCCAAGAGCGACATTTGGCCCACTCGCTTTTCTTGTGCGCTTTCTTTCAAATACCTTTCAATCGCCAGGTGCTGTCCACACGCGCAACGTGGCGTAGTATAATGAATTCAATTATGAAATGGGGAGGGACGGCGACTTGTTTCGCATCATAGTCAGTTTTTTTGCGACGATGCTGATCACAGCATTGATCACGCCATTCGTGCGCGGGCTGGCCTTCATCGTCGGGGCGATCGACAAGCCAAACGCGCGCCGCGTCAATAAGACGCCAATGCCCACAATGGGGGGCCTGGCGATCTTTTTGGCCTTCAACTTTGCGACGTTCGTGTTGCTTAGGCCGCAGTTCGACACCCATTTTCTCTTCTCGCTGTTTTTGGCCCAGGCCGTCATCATCATCACCGGCATGATCGATGATGTGAAAGAGCTGACGCCTCGGCAAAAATTGTTTGGCCAAACGTTGGCGGCGCTGATCGCGTATTTTCTCGTCGGTGCCCGGATGACCGATGTGCATGTGCTGGGCTGGACGTGGAATCTTGGCTGGCTCAGCCTGCCTGTGACCCTGCTGTGGATTCTTGCCATCACCAATGCCGTCAACCTGATCGACGGGCTGGATGGGTTGGCCACCGGCGTCTCGATCATTGCGCTGTTCACGATGGGCATCATCGGCTTTTTCTTCCTGTCGGTGGCCGAAGTCGGCACGCCGATCATGATCTTCACGTTGGGCGCGGCGCTGGTCGGCTTTTTACCTTATAATTTTCACCCGGCGAAGATCTTCCTCGGCGACACCGGGGCGCTGTATATCGGCTTTATGCTCAGCGTCCTGTCGCTGCAAGGGTTGAAAAATGTGACGTTCATCACCCTGATCATTCCGGTCGTGATCTTAGGCGTGCCGATCACCGACACCGTGTACGCGATGATCCGGCGGCGGCTCAACAACGTGCCGATCTCACAGGCGGACAAGCACCACTTGCATCACCGCCTGATGCAAATGGGCCTGACGCACCGCCAGACCGTGCTGGTGATCTACGGCATCGCACTGATCTTCTCCTTGATCTCGCTGCTATATCCGCTGAGCACGTTCTGGGGAACGGTGATGTTGACGGTGTTTGTGGTGATCGGGTTGGAACTGTTCGTCGAGTCGATCGGCTTGCTCGGCCAGAACCGCACCCCACTGCTCAAGCTGATTCGCCGCATTGTGAAAAAAGTGGCCCGCGACCGGGTAGAATGACCGGGTCCATGGTGTTACAATACTGAGCATCTGCTAGTCAGACCGAGGAAGCGCAACGCGCGACCTCGGTTTTGCATTTTCCAGCAGGCACGCAGGAGGCTATTTTGACTAAAAATAAAAAACGCGTGACGATCGCGGGGATGCTGATCACGCTGGGCATTGTGTACGGCGACATCGGGACCTCACCGCTTTATGTCATGAACGCGATCGTGGCGGATGCCGGCAAAGTAGGAAACTTAACGCCGGATTATATCATCGGCTCCGTTTCTTTGATCTTTTGGACGCTCATGCTTTTAACGACGATCAAATATGTGATCTTGGCAATGCGCGCCGATAACAAAGGGGAAGGCGGCATCTTTGCCCTGTACGCTTTGGTGCGGCATCGCGGCGCCTGGCTGGCCGTGCCGGCTTTGCTGGGCGGCGCCGCACTGCTGGCTGACGGGACGTTGACGCCGGCGGTCACGGTGACTTCGGCCGTCGAAGGGCTGAAGGGCCAGACGTTTGGCCGGTTCGTCTTCAGCAACTCCCAGCTTGTGATCTTGGGCATCACCACCGTCGTGCTTGTGGCGCTGTTTTTGATTCAGCGCTATGGGACCTCTTTGATCGGCAAGGCGTTTGGCCCGCTGATGCTGCTGTGGTTTGCGTTTATCGGGATCTTGGGGCTCACCCGACTCGGCGGGCATTTGGGGATTCTCAAAGCGCTGTCGCCCGTCTACGCGATCAAAGTGCTGGTCAGTCCGGATAACAAGGTCGGGATCTTCCTGCTGGGCAGTATTTTCCTTGCGACGACCGGGGCCGAGGCCTTGTACTCGGACATGGGGCACGTTGGCAAACATAATATCTACGTCACCTGGCCGTTTGTGTATGCGATGCTGATGCTGAATTATTTTGGCCAAGGCGCGTGGCTGATCTCGCATTATCAAGATGCCGCATACCGCGATCTGACCAATTTCAATCCTTTTTATGAAATGATGGGCAATGGCATTCGGCCGTTTGCGATCGCGCTGGCCACGATTGCCGCGATCATCGCGTCGCAAGCGCTGATCACCGGGTCGTACACGCTGGTCCATGAGGCGATCTCGCTGAAGTTCTTGCCGCGGATGAATATCAAGCATCCCAATTTGCATCAGCGCCAGATCTATATTCCGCTGGTCAATTGGTTCCTGTGTGTCGTCACCCTCAGCGTTGTCTGGTATTTCCGCACGTCAAAGGCGATGGAGGCTGCATACGGGCTTGCGATCACCGTGACGATGCTGATGACGACGCTGTTGCTGTTTGAATTCATCAGTTTGCATCGCTCGCGGCTAGAGGCGGCCTTGATCGCCGGATTCTTCGGCGTCATCGAAAGTATTTTCTTACTCGCCAGCCTGGTCAAATTCCTGCATGGCGGCTACATTACCTTGGTGATCATGCTGCTCATTCTCGCCTTGATGGTCGTGTGGTATTTCGGCAATAAGATGCGTGAAAAATACCAAGATGAAAGCGAAACGGTCAAGCTCACTGATTATCTTGACCAGTTGACCGCGCTCAGTGCCGATCAAAGCGAGCCGCTTTTTGCCACCAACCTGGTCTACATGACCAAGGTCAAGGACGACTATCGGCTCAAGCGCACGGCGCTGTATTCGATCTTGGATAAGCAGCCCAAGCGCGCCAAGGTGTACTGGTTTGTCACCGTCAACGAAACGAGCTCGCCGTATGAGATGCGCTACACCGTCGACATGATGCACACCCGCAATGTCGTGTCCGTCCAGCTTTACCTCGGGTTCCGCTGCTCGCAGCACGTCAATCTGTACATTCGGCGCATTATCAATGATTTGATGGACGCCGGCGCGATCGACGTACAAACGCCGGAGTACACCACGATCCAGGGGCGCCGCGCCGGCGATTTCAAGTTCGTCATCATTATGGAAAAATCGATGGGCCTTCAAGCCGCCGAGAACATTCCCGGTTGGCAAAAACGCTTGATCGGTGGCCGGCTGTTGCTGCAAAACTTCACAACCAGTCCCGCCAACTGGTATGGCCTGGAGTTCAGCAATGTGGTTGAAGAAACGGTGCCGCTCTTTATTGACACCGCGCACCGCCCGCAGTTCCAGACTCATGAGATCTGGCATGTGAAAAAATAAATTCCGCTTCAGTTGCGACATCACGCTGAGAATTTTCGGCGTGATGTCTTTGTTTGTTGAGTGCCGCACCGATCGCCCAAATTGCTGTCAGAACAGGGTGTGACACCATCCCAAAAGTTTCGGAGCCGAGCCTAGATATGAAATGATGACGTAGCACTCGAAATCGTCGTTGAGTTTAGAACGATTAAATTTGCATCGTTTATTCGAACTTGCGCGCGCCCAAGAACGCCTATTTTTGTGTACGGGGTAAACAATTCATGACTTTTTTGCGATTGCTAGAACCCGCGCTGCGTTAACGTTTTAAAATTCTCGATCACATTTCCCGGCGCCCACTCGCTTAACTATATGTAAGGGGAAGGAAGGTGGCTCCTTACCGACGTCCGAATGAGCATGCCCCAAGTGGAGACTGTTGCATGCATATTCATTCGACTCCATGGGCGGTCGGGGGAAACAACACACCAACAGAACACCTGAATGTACAGCAGGCGTTCAGCACACGCACCATGGGAGTCCGGACTCCCACTAGTCTTTCATCAAACTGTCGTGCAGCCCACCTTCGTTTGCAGGACCAGAGTGCGGCCCAACGTGACATGGACGCCCAACTCTTCGGAGGAGGGAAGGTCATCGACCCTACAAAGCCTATATATCTATCCCCCTGCACCAGCGTCCGATATGGCGGCGACTCAAAGATCCAACAATGATGAAAGGCGCTCGGTTCGCCTCGGCGAGCCAGAAATGTTGCTCTGTCCCCGGCGGCAACGCCATGTCACGCTCTTTGACAGCTGAATAATTTCTACCGGCATCCACACAAATGTCGTGCAGCCCACCTTTGTTTGCAGCACCGGGTATGCGGCCCATCTTGAGAACGACGCCTACTTCTTCGGGAGTGGGAAGGTCACCGAAATTCTAAGCCTACATGACCTAAGCTTACTGCACCAGCAATCGATATGGCGGCGGCATGGATACCAACCAAGTTTCAAAGAGCAATATTTCACACAAGTTGCGACTGGCGAGGGCCTGTCGTTCGCAACTTGTGTGGCCCCTGGTCCGGTCATAGGCCCGAACGGATCTGGGGTACATAGTGAAAGGCGGCTGGCCGGCTACGACGGTGAAGTCGGCACAAAAAAGCCCGGCGCTTTTTCACACCGAGCTGAACAATCGTCACTTTTACGGGATTGGGATCATACGGGGCACTGGTCAGTTGCCTGTCACGAGTCAGTGAAGGCTCGGCAGTGTCACTGGTACTTCCACTGGCAATTTTTCACCTAATTCAAACGTGATCTGGCCGCCTGCCAGCTCGATCAGAGCGGCTTGGACGGTGGCAATCTCGACTTCATCGACTGCGATGGTCACTTGGACTTGGTCGGTGTAGGCGGTGTCGAGTTGAGTGATCGCCTGTTCTTCAAGATAGTGTTGCACGGTGCCGAGCAGGGGGTAGGCTAGTGTGAGCGTCACCGTTTGCTGAATCAGCCGTTTGACTAGGCCAATCGTTGTGACGGCGTTTGAAACACTGCCAGCGTAGGCGCGAATCAGGCCGCCTGCCCCGAGCTTGATGCCGCCAAAATAGCGAGTGGTGATGGCGCTGACGTCATGCACCCCCATTTGCTGGAGGACCCGCAACATGGGCGCGCCTGCTGTGCCGCTGGGTTCGCCGTCATCGCTGGCGTGCTGAATTTCATCCTGATCGCCGAGAAGGTAAACCGGCACATGGTGAGTCGCTTTGGGATGGGCCTTGATCACGGCCGCCAGCGCGTCGGCAGCGTCTTCTCGGCTGGTGATGCGCGTCAACGTGCAGATGAAGCGCGACTTTTTGATGACCTGCTGCGCCTCGCCATTTTTTGCGATGGTCAGGTAGTCATTGGCAGCCATTGCGTAATCTCCTTTCGAGGTGATGACAATGATTTGGGCAGGGATGCAGTTAACGGAAAAAGAGTGTCGTGCAGCCGCCGTTTCTTCTGTCAGTTTAGCACAAGCGACGCAGGTGGCGGGCCTGCAGCAAAATGGGCGGCGCTGGGTCTGTCAGCGATGCGGCGAGCGGCAGTTGCGCGCCTTACCAGCAGGTGGCCAGTATTGTCCCAGTTGTGTCGGCCTCGATCGGATCACGAGTGAGACCACGTTGGTTCGATTCGCCGCACCGCCGATCGCGTGGCGCGGGCAGATGAGCTGGCAGGGGGAACTAACGCCTGCACAACAGGCGGCTCAGCGCGGCGTCCTGGCGTCGGTCGCGGCGGGGCGAGATCATTTGTTGCACGCGGTGACCGGAGCAGGGAAAACTGAGATGCTGTTTGCTGTGGTCGCGGCGGTTTTGCGGCAGGGGCGGCGCGTTGCCTGGGCCACGCCGCGAGTGGATGTGGTGCGGGAGCTTGCCCCGCGGCTGGCCAGCGCGTTTCAAGGCACGCCACTGGTCGCGCGTTATGGCGGGGCGCCTTGGCCCAGTGTGGATGCGCAGTTGGTGGTGCTGACGACGCATCAACTGCTCCGGTATCATCAGGCGTTTGGGCTGATCATCGTGGATGAAGTTGATGCGTTTCCTTACCCGCAGACCCCAATGCTGGCATATGGCGTGCGTCAGGCGGCTAGCGGCCCAGTCGTGTTTCTGACGGCCACGCCTGGAGAGGCCTTGCAGCGCGCCGCCCGCCGCGGTCAGATCGGGGTCAGCCGGCTATTGACGCGGTTTCATGGGGCGCCGCTGCCAGTGCCCCGCCCGCTCATCCGTCGCGGTCGCCGGTGGCCGCATCGCCTAGACAAGGTGATTGTTCGGCGGCTGACTCTGTTGAAAAATGCGGACAGTAAGTTGCTATTGTTCGTCCCGCAGATCGATTGGCTGAAGCCCCTCGTGCGCCAGCTTGTGGCGCTCGGCTGGCAGGCGGCCGGGGTGCACGCAAGCGACCCCGAGCGGGAAGCAAAAGTGTTGGCGTTTCGGCAGGGGCAACTGGATTGTTTGGTGACGACAACGATTCTTGAGCGTGGCGTGACGATTCCGCATTGTGCCGTGCTCGTTCTGGGCGCGGATAGCCCACTATTTTCTGCGGCCGGCTTGATTCAAATGGCCGGGCGGGCTGGTCGAAGCGCGGATTTTCCGGCAGATCCTGTTTATTTTGTTGCGCGCCACTGGACCGCTGATCAGTTGCGGGCCATCGCGACCATTCGCAGAACAAATCGGGGGCGAGCCTGATGCGGTGTTTATTGTGTGCGCAACCTTTGATGGATGATCTTTCACTTGCCGAACTGCTTGGGGGCCATCAGGCACGCTTGCCGCAACTGTGCCGCCGGTGTCAGGCGACTTTTTCGCGGATCGACCAGACGACTTGTTGTCCCGGCTGTGGTCGTGCGCTGCCGGCGCCTGTGCTTTGCACCGATTGTGTGCGCTGGGAGGCGAGGGAAGCCCCGCTGCTGCATCACCGCGCGCTTTTCATTTATGATGAGGTGATGAAGGCCTTTATTCAGTCATATAAGGGCAATGGGGACTACCGCCTGCACAGCGCGTTTGCTGATCTACTGGCGGGACAATTTTCAAAAAACGCGGTGCTGGTGCCATTGACAAGTGAGCCGAGCCATTTGCGCGCGCGCGGGTTTGACCCAGTGCTGGGGTTGTTTGGACGTCTGCGGCTGGCACGGTGGTTGACCAAGGGCGATACGGACCTACCGCAAGCGCAAAAAGACCGCCGCGGCCGCCTTCAAACGGCGCAGAGTTTTTCGGCGACCTTGCCACGTGGGCATGCCCGCATTCGCCACGTGATTCTGCTGGATGATCTCTACACGACCGGGCGGACACTGTATCACGCCCGCAATGCGCTGCGGGACGCCGGGTATCAAGGCCAGATCACGAGCTTTTCGTTGATTCGCTAAAGCAAGTTAAGAAAAACCTCCTTTTTGCAGGATATTATTTGTCTCAGCTCCGGAGGTTCGTTATAATAATGATAGAAGGTTGGAAGGGGTTCCAAGCCCTTCCGACCCGCGCGCCGCATTGTGACGTGCAGGAAAGGGGAGAAGTTTTATGCTGACATACAATGTTCGTGGTGAGAACATCGAGGTCACCGATGCGATTCGTTCTTATGTTGAGAAACGGATCAGTAAGCTCAACAAGTTTTTCGAGAGCTCCGTCGAAGCGACCGCTCATGTGAACCTCAAGGTCTATCCTGATAAAACAGGGAAGGTCGAAGTAACGATTCCGCTGAACTATCTCACGCTTCGCGCTGAGGAAACAAGTCCAGATCTGTATGCAAGCATTGACTTGGTCACCGATAAACTGGAGCGGCAGGTCCGCAAGTTCAAGACCAAGATCAACCGCAAGTCCCGTGAAAAGGGTTTTGCACCGATCGAGGTGACAACGACAACGGACGAGACAGCTGATGCGGCCGACGAAGACAACAGTCTGCAGGTCGTTCGCACCAAGCGGGTCTCACTCAAGCCGATGGATCCACAAGAAGCAATTCTTCAGATGGACATGTTAGGGCATAACTTCTTTATCTTCGAAGATGCTGAGACCAATGGCACCAGCATTGTCTACAAGCGTCGCGATGGCCGTTACGGGCTGATCGAGACCGACGAATAAGCGTCAGCTGCCATCTATCGCCGCAGGTCCAAGTGATCTGCGGCGGTTTTTTGATTCAGGGTGCGAAGCGCGGCGTTTAGGTCTGAGCAGCTAACAGGGGCTGGTGCTTGGGGCGCTTTTAGCCCCGAGTGCCGGACCCAGTTAGATGCCTCAGACCTGCCGCGCGAAGCCCAACTACAGGGCGCTTGGGGCCGGTCTTAGCCCCGAGTGGCTGGGTCAACTAGATGTTTCCACCATGCGCACCGAGGCCCAACTACAAAAGGGTGCGAAGGCCCGCGGGATGGTAGGCAGGCAGTTCAACTTGGGCAATCGATGGCGCACTTGGCTCATTCCCGATCCGCCAGTCAGCTCTGGTCCAATCAGTTGCCGCAAATTCTTGGCAAAGCTGGTCAAGCCCCTGTCATGATGCTAAAATGAATAAGATATTATCGGCCGCAATGGCCATTTCCTGTGACAAGAGAGGAACACACATGCCGAATAACATTTTAAAAACCTGGGTCGAAAGCGACAAGCGTGAGGTCAACCGCCTCGGTAAGATCGCCGATAAGGTCCAGCATTACGAAGACGAATACGCCCAATTGCCAGACGAGACCTTGCAGGCAAAGACGCCTGAGTTCAAGGAGCGCCTCGCAAAAGGGGAGACCCTCGATGATATTTTGCCTGAAGCCTTTGCGGTTGCGCGCGAAGGGGCCAAGCGCGTGCTGGGCTTGTTCCCGTTCCGCGTGCAGATCATCGGCGGCATCACGCTGCATGAAGGCAACATCGCCGAGATGAAGACCGGTGAAGGGAAGACCCTGACCGCGACCATGCCGGTGTATTTGAATGCCTTGGCTGGCAAAGGTGTTCATGTCGTGACTGTCAACGAATACCTGAGCGCTCGTGATGCGACCGAAATGGGCGAGCTGTACAACTGGCTCGGCCTGACCGTTGGGTTGAACACGCACGACAAGACCTCCGATGAAAAACGTGAGGCCTACAATTCGGATATCACCTACTCGACCAACTCTGAGCTTGGGTTCGACTATCTGCGTGACAACATGGTGGTCTACAAACAACAGATGGTGCAGCGTGATCTGAATTTTGCCATCGTCGATGAAGTTGATTCCATCTTGATCGATGAGGCGCGGACGCCATTGATCATTTCCGGCGGGGCCGAAAAATCCACGGGGCTTTACATTCGCGCGGATCGCTTCGTCAAGACGCTCAAAGAAGAAGACGACTACAAGATCGATTGGCCGACCAAGACGATCTCTTTGACCGAGCAGGGAATCACCAAGGCGAATAAGACGTTTGGCCTGAAGAACCTGTACGACACAGAAAATACGGCGCTGACCCATCATTTGGATCAGGCGTTGCGCGCCAACTACATCATGCTCAAGGATATCGACTACATGGTGCAGGAAGGCGAAGTCCTGATCGTCGACCAGTTCACTGGCCGTGCGATGGAGGGGCGGCGCTTCTCCGATGGCTTGCATCAGGCGATCGAGGCCAAGGAAGGCGTTGAGATCCAAGACGAAAACGCCACAATGGCCACCATCACTTATCAGAATTTCTTCCGGATGTACAACAAGCTGGCCGGGATGACCGGGACGGCGAAGACCGAAGAGGAAGAGTTCCGCGAAATTTACAACATGCAGGTCATTTCGATTCCGACGAACAAGCCGGTCATTCGTGTCGATCAGCCGGATATTTTGTACCCGACGCTTGACGCGAAGTTCCGCGCCGTGACGGAAGACATTAAGGAGCGCCACAAAAAAGGCCAGCCGATCTTGGTCGGTACTGTGGCCATCGAGTCTTCCGAGCGGTTGTCCAAGATGCTGGATGATGAAAACATTCCGCACAGTGTTTTGAACGCGAAAAATCATGCCAAGGAAGCCGAGATCATCATGAACGCCGGGCAACGCGGCGCCGTGACCATCGCGACTAACATGGCTGGACGTGGGACCGATATCAAGCTCGGCCCTGGCATCACCGAAGTCGGCGGGCTCGCCGTGATCGGGACCGAACGTCATGAAAGCCGGCGTATCGATAACCAGCTGCGTGGCCGCTCCGGCCGTCAGGGAGATCCGGGTGCGACTCAATTTTACCTGTCGCTGGAAGACGACCTGATGAAGCGGTTCGGTTCTGAACGGATCAAGCAGGTGCTCGACCGTTTTGTCGATAACGACGAAGACCAAGTCATTCGCAGCCGCATGATCTCACGTTCCGTTGAATCGGCGCAAAAGCGTGTTGAAGGGAATAACTACGATACACGTAAGCAGACCTTGCAATATGATGATGTGATGCGTGAACAGCGCGAGGTCATCTACAAGCAGCGCCAGCAAGTGATCAACGCCGAAGAGTCGCTCAAGCCTGTTTTGATGGCAATGATCGACCGCTCGATCACCCGGCTTGTCCAAGCTCACACGAACGGCGACAAGAAGACCTGGGAGCTTGACGCGATCTATGATTACGTCACCACCAACATGGTCGATCCTGAAACCTTCAAGAAGGACCAGTTGCTGGGCCGCTCGCAAGACGAGCTCATCTCGACTTTGATGGACCTGGCGGAGACCAATTACAATGAAAAACTTGGCCAGCTCGGCGATCCCGACCAGATGCTGGAATTTGAAAAAGTCGTGATCTTGCGCGTGGTCGATTCGCTTTGGACCGATCACATCGATGTGCTGGATCAATTGCGGCAAAGTGTTGGCCTGCGTGGTTATGGCCAGATGAACCCGCTGGTCGAATACCAGGAAGAAGCTTACCGGATGTTCGAGGAAATGATCGCGAACATGGACGATGGCGTGACGCGCCTGTTCATGAAGGCGCAGATTCGTCAAAACATTCGTCGTTGATGTCAAAAAAAGCCGGGGCATTTTTGCACACCGGCTTTTTTGACGGGAATCACGCAACTAAGACGACATTCACCAAAATTAAAGGAGCATACCATGGAAACAGCAGAAATTCGCAACACCCTGTCCGCCATGCGGACCAAAATAAATCAATTCAGGGGGTCTCTTTGACCTCGATGCCTTGAACGAACGCATCGCCGAAAATGAAGGGCGAATGGCGGAACCGGGCTTTTGGGATAACTCCGAGACGGCCCAGCAGTTGATCAATGAGAACAACGAGGCCAAGGAAAAACATGACAATTTTATTGCCATGGAAGACGCGCTGGACAACCTGGACGTGACCTTCGAGCTGCTTCAGGAAGAGCCGGATGCGGAGCTTCAAGCGGAGCTCGAGCACGATGCCGTCGCGCTGCAGGAACGGCTGAACAAGTACGACATGACGCTGTTGTTGTCCGGCCCCTATGACCACAACAATGCGATTCTTGAAATTCATCCAGGCGCTGGTGGGACCGAAGCCCAGGATTGGGGCTCGATGCTGCTGCGGATGTATCAACGCTGGGCCGACCAAAACGGCTACAGTGTTGAAGTCGCTGATTACCTCGCAGGGGATGAAGCGGGTATCAAGTCTGTGTCCCTGTTGATCAATGGGGAAAATGCGTACGGCATGTTGCGCAGCGAAAAAGGCGTGCATCGCCTGGTCCGCATCTCGCCATTTGATTCGGCTGGGCGGCGGCATACCAGTTTTGCCTCTGTCGATGTGATGCCGGAGCTCGACAACTCCATTGAAGTTGACCTGCGCCCCGAAGACATCAAGATGGAAGTCTTCCGCTCCAGTGGCGCCGGCGGTCAGCATATCAACAAGACCTCCAGCGCGGTTCGCCTGATTCATATTCCGACTGGCCTTGTTGCGTCGAGTCAGGCACAGCGCAGCCAGTTCCAGAACAAGGCGACTGCGATGGCCATGTTGAAGGCTAAGCTGTACCAATTGGAAGAGGAAAAAAAGCAGGCGGAAACGGCGGCGATCAAGGGTAACCAAATGGACGTGGCGTTTGGCTCCCAGATTCGCTCGTATGTGTTCCACCCGTATACCATGGTCAAAGATCACCGGACCAATTACGAGACCGGCAACGGCCAGGCCGTGATGGACGGTGACCTGAATCCTTTCATTTATGCGTATCTGCAATGGGAGCTCAGCCTCAAGAATCCAAGCTGATGCAACTGTAATCTGGCTGCAACAGCTTTGAAAAAATGGCATGCTATACTGAGCGATAGTCATAAAGAAGGAGCGAAACGATGATTCAAATAGATAAAGTGATGAAACGCTACGACAATGGCGTCATCGCGATCAAGGATCTCAGCCTCAAAGTCGCCCCTGGCGAATTTGTCTATGTGATCGGACCCAGCGGTGCCGGTAAGTCGACGTTCATCAAGATGCTTTACCATGAACTGACCCCAACAAGCGGCACCATGAAGGTCAATGAGTTTGATTTTGCGAAGATGGCCAACAAGGATGTGCCACTGCTGCGGCGCCAGCTCGGCGTGGTTTTCCAGGACTTTAAGTTACTGCCCCGGCTGACTGTTTTTGAAAATGTTGCCTACGCGATGGAGGTCATTGAGACCCCGACCGCCGACATCAAGCCGCGTGTCCTTGAAGTGTTGAAGATGGTGGGGTTGGAGCAGAAAATGCGCCGCTTCCCAAGCGAATTGTCCGGTGGGGAGCAACAGCGTGTTGCGATCGCCCGGGCCATCGTCAACAAGCCAGGCGTCGTGATCGCCGATGAGCCAACAGGGAATCTGGATCCAGATACCTCAAATGGCATTATGGATATTTTGGAAAAAGTCAATCAGCAAGGCACCACGGTGATCATGGCCACACATAACCGTGAACTTGTCGATGAACGTCCGCACCGCCTGCTTGAGATCGCAGGAGGCCGGCTGGTCCGCGATGAGGAAGGAGGCATGTACGGCAATGAAAGCTAGAGTGCTTGGACGTCACGTCAAAGATTCTTTCAAAAGTTTGAAGCGTAATGGCTGGATGACCGTCGCCGCCGTTTCGGCTGTGACCGTGACCTTGCTGTTGGTCGGTATTTTCATGGCGCTGTTGGTCAACGTCAATCGTGTCTCGACTCAGGTCGAAAACGATGTGCGGGTGCGTGTCTACATCGACCGCAACACCAGCAAGACGCAACAGGCAAAGCTGAAAGATGAGCTGACCGACCTGAAGGATGTTAAGAAAGTCACGTTCCGCGCCAAAAAGCAGGAGCTCGACAGCATCGTCTCCAGTTATGGCAGTCAATGGAAAATGTTCTCTGGCGATCAAAATCCGCTGAACGATGTTTTTCTTGTCGACACAGCCAGCCCGCAAGCGACGATCAAGGTGGCCAAGGCGGCTGGCAAGCTCGATAACGTCTCCGAGGCGTCTTACGGCGGCAACACCGCCAAGAAGCTGTTCCGGACAGTGGACTTGATTCAAAAATGGGGTCTCGGCTTCACGATCTTGCTCCTGTTTGTCGCAGTCTTCTTGATCAACAATACCATTCGCATCACCATCCTGTCGCGTGCCGATGAGATCGGCGTCATGCGCTTGGTGGGGGCGACCAACAGCTACATCCGTTGGCCATTCTTGCTGGAAGGGGCCTGGACGGGGTTACTCGGCTCGGTCATTCCGATGCTCGTCGTCGATTTTGGCTACACGTTCTTGTACCCAAGAATGGACCTATCCGCCAGCGGTTACTCGCTGTATCCAGCCATGCCATTCTTACTCTGGCTTGACCTGGCCATGGCAGGGACTGGCATCGTGATCGGTGCGTTGGGCTCAGTCGTGTCCATGCGGCGTTTCCTCAAGATCTGATCAGTCACAGCACGCGTTACTCCGATTGGGGTGGCGCGTGCTTTTTCTTTTGGCGGCGTGGAGGCGCGGAAAAGCAAGAAAGCGAGAAACGACACGCTCCGCACCGTAGTTGGGCTCCGCGCGGCAGGTCTGAGGCATCTGGTTGAGCCAGTCACTCGGGGCTAAGACCAGCCCCAAGCGCCTGGCTCAAACTAACTGCTCAGACCTGGACGCCGCGCTCCGCACCCTTTCGTAGTTGGGCTTCGGTGCGCAGGAGCGGGACATCTAACTGGGCGCGGCACTCGTGGCGAGTACGCCCCAAGCGCCAGGCCCAGGTTAGCTGCTCGCCCCTAAGCGCTCGGTTCCGCATCGTAGTTGGGCTCCGGCCCGCATGGTGGAAACATCTAGGCGACTCAGGCACTCGGTGGCAAGAAGCGCCACCAAGCACCTGAGCCGACCTAGCTGTTCCACCATCCCGCGGGCCTGCGCACCCTGTTACTTTTCATATTCTCTTGCATCCATGCTATACTGAAGATAACGAATGGAAGGGGCGATGGGGATGCGATTGTTCGCCACGTTGCTGGGGCCGATCACGTTGTTGGCGCTGGCAGGGGTGTGGTTTTGGCGCTGGCGCCGGATCCATCATGAAAGACGACTGTTCAAAATGGCGATCGATCAGCATTGGACCCTGTTTTGGGCCGGGTTGATCGGCGGGGTGCTGGCCAGTCTGGTGATCTCGCTTGGTTTATGGCTCTTGCATGTGCACCTGCCGATCGCCGTTTTGGCTTGGTTCACCGCTCTGGATGGCGCGGCGTTTCTGCTGGCGGGCCTCGGGTTTGGCCCTTGGCTCCTCGCGTTTGCCGGCATTGCCGCTTGGGCTGCGGCGCGCTGGTTGCCATGGTCCTGGCTCGCGGTGCCTGCCGTTGGTCACTGGGCGGCTGGTAGTCTAGCGCTGGTCGCGTTGGTGTTTGCGGCTGAGGCGCTGTTGCTTTGGCTCATGGCACCGGCAATCGATGTCCCGAAGATCAAGGACGGCCGGCGCGGCGCCCGCATTGCGTCGTATACGCGGCGCCAGTTTTATTGGTTGCCGCTGCTCGTGACGCTGCCGACGGGGCACTTTGTCTTTTTACCATTGATTTCGGGGGCGGCGTTGACCACACGCAAGCAGTTGCCGACGCAGGCGCTGCGGTTTTGGACCAAGGCCTACGCGATCGGCGGGGCGGTCGTCGCGGGGCTGGCGGGCTGGGCGTATGCGCAACCGGCGCTCAGTCTTTGGCCGCTGGGCATTTCGGCGGCGGTGGGACTGATTGTGGCGCTGGCTTGCCGCTGGGCGGATCAACGCGGCATCAGTTACATCTCACAGACAACGGATGGGGTGCGGCTGGTCGCCATTTTGCCTGACACCCCGGCCAGCAAAATGGGCCTGCAGGCGGGGGATATCGTCTTGAAGGCCAACAACATTCCGGTGGGGAGCAGCGACGCACTGTACGAGGCGCTTCAGGCGCACCCAACTTATTGCCGGTTGCGGGTGCAGCGGCTCGACGGCGCAGTTCGGCTGACCGAAACGGCGATCTTCACCGGCGCCCCTCATGAACTTGGAATGATCACATTTGCGGAGGACAATTGATGAAAAAAATTCTTGTCGTCGACGACGAACCTGCGATCGTGACACTGCTGCAATATAATTTGGAAAAAGAACACTATGCGGTGAGCACTGCAGAAGATGGGGACACGGCGCTGAGTCTGGCGCTGCAAGAGCACTTCGACTTTATTATTTTGGATCTGATGCTGCCCGGGCTCGACGGCTTTGAGGTGACGAAAAAACTGCGCGGGGCGCATGACGCGACGCCAATCATGATCTTGACGGCCAAGGACAGCGAAACGGATAAGATCGTGGGACTCGAATTGGGTGCTGATGATTATGTGACCAAGCCTTTTTCGCCGCGGGAGATCGTGGCGCGCATCAAGGCGATCGAGCGGCGCGTTCAGAATCAGCCAGAGGCGCCGGCCAGCAATGTGCTGACAGTGGGCGCCTTGGTGATCGATCCAGATAACTATAAGGCGACGAAAAATGGGGAGCGGCTGCAGCTCACGCCTAAAGAATTTGAGCTACTGGTGTATTTTGCCAAACGCGTGGGCAAGATTCTGTCCCGCGATGCGCTGTTGAATGGCGTGTGGGGCTTTGAGTACCCCGCCGAAACGCGAATGGTCGACATTCAGGTCAGCCATTTGCGCGATAAGATCGAAGATGATCCCAAGCACTCGAAGTACATCAAGACGGTGCGAGGATTTGGCTATCAAATGGAGGCCCCAAATGACTAAACCGTTTGTGCGCCGCATGATATGGGTCTGCCTGCTTGCGCTCGCAGGCTTTTTCATTATCGTGCGCGGCATTGATACCATTTTGTATGATCAACAGACCGCTCATTTGCAAAGCGTCTATGACACCTGGCACGATCTGGGCGGCGACACGACCCAGACGAAGGTGTTTGCCGAGGATTCGAAAACCACGATCACGGTGCTGGACGGGACGGCGAAAACAACGCGCAACCGCATCGTGCAAAAAGTCGTTGATAATGATCGCACGCGCGCGGGCCACGGCAATCGCGTGGTCGTCAACGGCACCAAAGAACAGGTCTACATCGGGCGCATCGGCGAGGTCTTTATCGGCGTGTGGCAGCCGCAAGCGAGTTTGTGGCGCACCGCGCCGGCTTGGGGCTGGGCCTTCACGGTTGTGTATTGGCTGATCGCAGGCGGCTTTTTGCTGTGGCTGTGGCGCCGGCATCATTACTGGGTCAAGCATCTGGCGCATATGACGGCCAACATTCAACGTATTCGCCACGGGGAACCGGTCACACCGCTGATCTTGACCCCGCACTCGCCATTTTTACCGATGGGCGAGGCCTTGAATTCAGCAAATTCTGCGGTCACGCATCTGCGGCACAAGGTCGCGTTGCGGCAGGCCAGTTTTGACCGGCTGATCGACCACCTGCCTCAAGGGGTGATGCTGATCGATGCGGATCGTCAGGTGATCTTGAGTAATCAGGCGCTGGGGACGTTGATCGGCCATCCCGTTGCCCCGGGGCACCATAATTATCTGGACGATATCAAGACATATGCGCTGGCGCGAATGATCGAGCACACCTTCCGCAAGCAAAAAAATCATCACCGCGAGATCACGCTGATCGCCACGCAAAAAGCGGTGGATGCCAACGTCATCAGCTTGGCGCCCGATGACCAGCATCAGCAGGTCCTTGTGATCTTGTACGATGTCACGTTCCTTCGCCAAGTCGAGCGGATGCAGCTGGATTTTGTCGGCAATGTGTCGCATGAATTGAAGACGCCGGTCACGGCCATCACTGGGTTTGCCGAGACACTGCTCAATGGCGCGATGGACGACGAGGAAGCGCGGGTCAAATTCCTGCAGATCATTTACAACGAAAGCACCCGCCTGACCCAGCTGATCAACGATATTTTGACCCTTAGCCGACCTGAAAATGAGGCGCTCACACTTGAAGCCGTGCAGCCAAAAGCCTTGATCGACGAGGCGATCACCAGCCTGGCCCAGCCGATCGAAGAGAAGCACTTGACGGTCACCAATCAGTTGGCGCCGACGCTGACGATTCGTTCGGATGCGGTGAAGCTCTCGCAGGTCATTCGCAATCTGCTCAACAATGCGGTGTTCTACAATCGCCTTGGCGGGCAGGTCACCATCAGTGCCCAGCCCGATGAAACGGAGCTGATCCTGACCTTCCAGGATACCGGCATTGGCATCGCCGAAAATGATCAGGAGCGAATCTTCGAGCGCTTCTATCGCGTCGATAAGGCCCGCAGTCGGCATAACGGCGGCACCGGGCTTGGCCTGGCGATCGTGGCAGAAATGGTCAAGCAGCTTGGCGGCGAGATCACACTCAAGAGTCAGCTTGGCGTGGGCTCGACATTCACGGTAACGCTACCGGTGAACTGATTGCTTGAACTCGGTTCCTGAACCGAGTCCTTGAATCGGATACTTGTCCAGGCGACATGAATGTCGCGGTTGGCCCGTACGCGTGATGGATTGTCGCGCGCGAACACGGCACGCGGATTGATTTACCGCATTTTTACATTGAGCGCGCTGAACATTTACACAATATTGATAAAATTGGCAGAGTTATCAATACGGAGGATACAACGTGAAAAAACTTTTGGGCTTTTTGGCGCTTTGCGGCCTGCTGGTCTTAACTGCCTGTGGGAGTGGCGCAGGCCGCGGTGAATCGATCACGGCGGTGGGCTCCAGCGCGCTGCAGCCACTGGTGGAAGCGGCGGCGGAGCAATATCAAAGTGAAAACACCGGCGTTTTCATCAATGTCCAAGGCGGCGGCAGTGGCACCGGGTTGTCGCAGATTCAAGAAGGCGCAGTCCAGATCGGCAACTCGGATCTGTTTGCCGAACAGCAGGCGCACATCGATGCCAGCAAGCTGCAAGATCACCGTGTGGCGGTGGTGGGCATCACGCCGATCGCCAACCGCAACGTTGGGGTCAAAGACCTGACTGTGGTCCAGCTCCGGCGTCTTTTCACCGGCGAGATCACCAACTGGAAGCAAGTTGGCGGCAACGACTTGCCGGTCGTGGTCATCAACCGCACGCAAGGCTCCGGCACCAGGGCAACCTTTGAGCGCTGGGTGCTGGGCGACCGCCAGGCGAAACCGGCGCAGGAGCAAGACTCAAGCGGCATGGTGCGCTCGATCGTGGCCAGCACGCCAGGCGCAGTGTCGTATGTCGCGTTCTCTTATGTCGATAAAACGGTGCGCTCACTGTCGCTGGCCGGCGTGCAGCCGACCGACGCGAATGTGACGACCAACGCTTGGCCGATCTGGTCCTATGAACATATGTATACCAAGGGTAAGGCGACCGGCCTGACGAAACGCTTTTTGACCTACATGCTCAGCGACGAGGTTCAAGGGGAACTGGTCAAGGCGATGGGCTACATTCCCATCAGCAAGATGACCGTGACCCGCGACGCAGATGGCAACGTGCAGGCAAACTAGGAGGATGACCATGGATCCAATTCAACAGGCGATGCTGAAAAAATCGCACGCCGCCAAACTCGAGCGGCGCGGGAAACTGATCAGTCTCTTTTGTATCAGCCTGATCGTCGTGGTGGTCTTGGCGATCTTCTTCTTCGTTGCCTCGCGCGGCCTGGCAACCTTTTTCACCAACAAAGTGAACCTTTGGCGCTTCTTGTCGCAGACGACCTGGTCGCCGGCGGTCAAAGACGCCAGTGGCCAGCCGCAAGTGGGGGCACTGCCGATGATCGTCGGTTCGTTTGGCGTGACCCTGTTGTCGGCGGTGATCGCCACGCCGTTTGCGGTGGGCGCCGCGATCTTTATGACTGAGATCGCCCCGAACCTCGGAAAAAAGGTGCTTCAGCCTGTCATCGAACTGCTGGTGGGCATTCCTTCCGTTGTGTATGGTTTCATCGGCTTGTCCGTCGTTGTGCCCTTCATCCGGAATATCTTTGGCGGCACCGGCTTTGGTATTTTGGCCGGGACGTTTGTGCTGTTCGTCATGATCTTGCCGACTGTGACTTCGATGACCGTCGATGCGCTCAAGGCGGTGCCGCGCCATTATCGTGAGGCGAGTCTCGCGCTGGGCGGCACCCGCTGGCAAACGATCTCCCGCGTCGTTTTGCGGGCGGCGATGCCCGGGATCTTGACCGGCATCGTGTTCGGGATGGCGCGCGCGTTTGGTGAAGCGCTGGCGGTGCAGATGGTGATCGGGAACGCGGCGCTTCTGCCGACCAACTTGATCAGCCCGGCTTCGACGTTGACGTCTGTGTTGACCTCTGGCATCGGCAATACCGTGATGGGGTCGCTGGAAAACAATGCGCTATGGTCGCTGGCACTGCTGCTTTTGCTGATGTCGCTGGCCTTTAACCTGCTGATTCGCTGGATCGCTAAGAAAGGGGAGATCAAGTGATGGATGCAAAAAAAATCGATCGGCTGGCCACCACGATTCTCTATTTGATCGCCGGCATCATCGTGATCATTTTGGCGAGCTTGCTGGGCTACATTTTGGTCCGCGGC
This sequence comes from Lacticaseibacillus mingshuiensis, assembly GCF_016861785.1. Lineage (GTDB taxonomy): Bacteria > Bacillota > Bacilli > Lactobacillales > Lactobacillaceae > Lacticaseibacillus > Lacticaseibacillus mingshuiensis. The sequence goes on along the minus strand of NZ_BOLS01000006.1, from coordinate 92,798 downwards.
TTACCGCACATCTCATGGCATTTTCTGACCGCCCCGTCGCAGTCCTTCAAGGCAGGCGGCGGCATCGGCATTCAGCTCTTCAACTCCTTGTATCTGTTGGTGCTGTCGATGCTGATCTCCGTGCCCTTGGCGCTGGGCGCCGGCATTTACCTGGCGGAATACGCCCGTGAAAACAAATTGACGGAGATCATCCGCACTGCCATTGAAATTCTGAGTTCGCTGCCTTCCGTGGTGGTCGGACTGTTTGGCTTTTTGGTCTTCGTGCTGCAGTTCGGTTTCGGCTTTTCGATCTTGTCCGGCGCGCTGGCGCTGACGATGTTCAATTTGCCCCTGTTGACCCGCAACGTTGAAGACTCGCTGCGCCAAGTCAGTTTTGACCAGCGCGAGGCGGGCCTTGCCCTGGGCCTGTCGCGCTGGGAGACCGTGATTCACGTGATCATTCCCGAGGCGTTGCCAGGCATCATCACCGGGATGATTCTCGGCGCCGGGCGCGTATTCGGCGAGGCAGCGGCCTTGATCTATACTGCGGGCCAAAGTGCGCCGGCGCTTGATTTTACCAACTGGAATCCGCTCAACATCGCGAGCCCCCTGAATCCACTGCGGCCGGCCGAAACGCTCGCCGTGCACATTTGGAAGATCAACTCAGAAGGCATTCAGCCTGACGCCGCAGCTGTTTCTGCTGGGGCCAGCGCCGTCTTGATCTTGGCAGTCTTGTTGTTCAACGTGCTGGCACGGGTCATCGGCAACCGCATCTACAAGAAAATGACCGCGGCCTAGGAGGGCTTATGCAAAATTATTCATTAGCAGACACCTACATCAAGCCGCTGGATCCCGCCGAGCACGAGCTGGCGCTTGAGACGAAGAACCTGAAAGTCTTCTATGGCGACCACGAAGCGATTCACGGTGCCTCCTTGCAGTTTGAACGCTACAAGATCACCGCACTGATCGGCGCCAGTGGGTCGGGCAAGTCCACCTTTTTGCGGTCGCTGAACCGAATGAACGACTTGGTCGACAAGGCGCGCGTCACCGGCGAGATCCTGTACCGCGGCCTCGACATCAATAGCGATAAGATCGACGTCTACGAGATGCGGCGGCATATCGGGATGGTTTTTCAACGTCCGAATCCGTTTGCCAAGTCGATCTATGACAACATCACCTTTGCGCCAAGACGGTTTGGCGAGAAGAATAAGAAGGTGCTCGATGAAATGGTCGAGACCAGCCTGAAGCAAGCTGCGTTGTGGGACCAGGTCAAAGACGACCTGAACCAAAGCGGCCTCGCCTTGTCTGGTGGCCAGCAGCAGCGTCTTTGCATCGCCCGGGCGATCGCGATGAAGCCGGATATCTTGTTGCTGGACGAGCCAGCTTCCGCGTTGGATCCAATCTCGACGTCGCAGGTGGAAGACACGTTGCTCGCGCTGAAGGATCACTACACGATCATCATCGTGACGCATAACATGCAACAGGCCGCGCGTATCAGCGATTACACCAGCTTTTTTTACAGCGGCACAGCAATCGAGTTCGATGAGACGCGCAAGATCTTCACGCGCCCGCAGATTCAGGCCACAGAAGATTACGTCTCTGGTCATTTCGGCTAATAAAGGAGTGCCACGATGGCGAAAAAAGAATTAGTGATCACCAGCCGCGACGTCCACTTGTCATATGGCGACTTCGAGGCGTTGAAGGGCATCTCGCTGAATTTTAAAAAAAATCAGATCACCGCGCTGATCGGGCCGTCCGGGTGCGGCAAGTCTACCTACCTGCGCCTGCTCAACCGCATGAATGACCTGATTCCAAACGTCCATATCAGCGGCGAGATCAAGGTGGATGGCCAAGATATTTATGCGAGCGGCGAGGATGTGGTCGCGCTGCGCAAAAAGGTTGGCATGGTGTTTCAGCAGCCGAACCCGTTTCCATTTTCCATTTATGAAAATGTGATCTATGGGCTGCGCCTGGCCGGAGTCAAGGATCGCGCGACCTTGGATCAGGCCGTTGAGACCAGTTTGAAGCAGGCGGCGATCTGGGATGAGGTCAAAGACAAGCTGCATGAAAGTGCGCTGTCGCTTTCTGGCGGTCAGCAGCAGCGTGTTTGCATCGCGCGGGTGCTGGCGGTTCAGCCGGAAGTCATTTTGCTTGACGAGCCAACGTCGGCGCTGGATCCGATCTCCAGCACGCAGATCGAAAATATGCTCTTGGAACTGCGCGACCGCTATACGATAATCATAGTGACGCATAACATGCAGCAGGCGTCCCGCATCTCGGACGAAACGGCCTTTTTCCTGGCGGGGAAGGTGATCGAGATGGACGACACGAAGAAGATCTTTTTGAACCCCAAGGAAAAAGAGACCGAGGACTATATCTCGGGCCGATTTGGTTGATGACGCGACAAAGGGAGGATCCTAACAATGCGGCGGTTGTTTGAAGACGAGCTAAACGAATTGCACACCCGATTTTCGGAAATGGGCATGATGGTCAATGAAGCGATCTACAAGTCCGTCAAGGCGTTTGTCAATCATGACAAGGCACTTGCCCGCGAAGTGATCAGCGAAGACCAGAAGATCAACAAGCGCGAGGTGGATCTCGAAAAACGCAGCTTTGAGATGATCGCGCTTCAGCAGCCGGTCACCACCGACCTGCGCGTGATCGTCACGGTCATGAAGGCCAGCTCAGACCTTGAGCGCATGGGCGACCACGCAGTCTCCATCGCCAAGTCCACGATCCGGGTGAAGGGTGAGACCCGTGTGCCGGAGATCGAAAAAGTGATCGCGGACATGGCGGCGGCGGTCAAAGAAATGGTGGACCAGGTGCTGGATGCCTATGTGCGCGAAGATGCGGACCGGGCCCGGGAAATCGCCGAAGAAGACCACGGCATCAACACATTTTCCAAGGAGATCTATCAGCGCTGTATCCAGATCATGCAGGAAGAGCCTGAAACGATCGTTGGCGCGATGGACTACATGCTGGTCTCTTCCTATTTGGAGCGCATCGGCGACTATGTGACGAACATCTGCGAATGGATTCTCTACCTGCGCACCGGCAAATTGCTGGAACTGAATTCGAATGCGCGCGAGGATGATTTTTAATAGAAGCAGTGAAGCCAAGGACGGAGACGGTTGTTGCCCGGCCGCCGACACTGCGACAAAAGAAGGACTGGGACGCCGTTTTGTCTCAGTTCTTTTTCTTTGCTTCGGCACGCTCGGCTCACGGTGCTTGCGCTGGTCGTTTGACCGCGGCCTAGCTGGACCCGCGGCTCTGGGCCCGGGGCAAAATCAACCTTTGGACCTATGCACAAACCGCTGGGACCAGTCATACTATAGTCACAGTGGTAATCGTAAGAAGACCTGGAGGTAATCCCATGAATGAACGTGAACGTATTTTAGACCTCGTGAAGCAAGGCGTTTTGACCAGTGAAGAAGCGCTGGTCTTGCTGGAAAATCTGGCGAAGGCGCAGGCAACCCCGGCCGCTGACCGGCCTGAAGAAAAGAAGGCCGCGCCAAAGCCGGACCAGGAGCCAAAACATGATGCAGAAGAAGCGGCGCTGACGGCACTCAACACCAAGATCGCCGAAAAATCCGGCTCGCTTGATGCGGCCATTGCGCAACATAAGCGCATTGCAGACAAGATCGCGGCGAATGAGGAACAGATCATCGTGCTCGATACGATGGAGGACCTCGACACCTTAACGGAAGACAAGTATAAGGAACGTGGCGCCCTCAAGAACGAAAATGCGACGCTGAAGGTGCAACTCGACGAACTGGCCGACCAGCAGGACAAGCTCAAGGGCGAGTTGGCTGATCTGAGTCGCCAGCGCCGTGAACTCAACCGCCAGCATTTTACTGACAAAGTGTTCCCGGATGATTGGCAGGATCAAGCAAAAGGCGCAATCAGCGACATTTCAAAGACAGTTGGCGATGCAACGTCGCAGATCTCGTCTTTGGTCAAGCAGACTGTCAGCACCGTTTTGGACAATGTCGACTGGAAAGATGTCACCGTCAAAGTGCCGGGCATCGCAACTGAAAAGTTTACCCATACGTTTGATTTTCCAACTAGCCAAGCGACCATCATTGATGTGAAGGCGGCCAACGGGGACGTGACGTTCCGGCCATGGGACCAAGCTGGGTTCCGCGTGGACGCGACGATCAAGTTGTTTGGCAAAATGGATGCGGAAAGCCCGCTTCAGGCATTCCTCGATCGCAGCCGCATCGATGTCACCGATGATCACTTCATTTTCCAGGTGCCCAACAAGCGCATCCAGGCCGATCTGGTCATCAGTGTGCCAAAGCGCGAGTATGATCACTTCAACGCGCGCCTGCTCAATGGCAGTGTGACGGTCGATGGCCTCAGCGGCAAAGACTTTTACGCCAAGAGCACCAATGGCGACCTGATCTTCAATGGGCTTGAGGCTGTGATGCTCGAGACCGATGGGGTGAACGGCTCGATCAAGATCGTGGGCGGCACGCTTCGCGATGTGATTGCGACCACCGTCAATGGCGATCTGAAGCTGCAAGCCAGCCCGCGGACCGTGGAACTGCAGACGGTCAACGGCACCATTCGCGCGACACTTGCCAGCGACTTCACTTCGCTGCAGGGGTCCAGTGTGAATGGCACGGTCAAGCTGGCGGTGCCGGCAACGGTTGCCGTGAATGGCGAGCTGCGGACGCATTTTGGCACGATCAAGAGCCGGATGGCCGGCGTCGATGCCAAGCCAAAGACCAAGGCGCTGGATCTGGATCGGCCGGGGACTGGTGAGGGTCGCATCAAGTTCACGACCACAAGTGGTAATATTCAATTAAAAGATACCGATTTAGATGATTAAAGGAGTTTGATCGCGATGCCGTTTCTATTGATACCGCTTCTCTTATTTGTCGGCGGCCTGATCTTGATGATGGTGATCATGTTAGGTGTGACCCTGGTACGCGTGCTGTTTTGGCCCGTTGTGCTTGGCCTATTCATCTGGTGGCTGGTCCGCCGCTCAGATCATTCGCCGCGCCACCCCCACGAAGACTGGCAGGACCACCTGCGGCAAAATCAGCATGCGCGTCGTGAAGCCCATCATGTGACGGAAACGACAGTGCACAAGGAAAAACCGGCCGCCAAGCCGGAGCAGCCGACGTCCAGCCAGTCCCACGATGACGACTGGAGTGATTTCTAATGACTTTTCTGCGCAAAGTGGCCTTGACCACGGTCGTCTTTTTAGCCTGGGCCGCCATTTTCCCCCATCAGCTGGTGATCGCCAGCTGGCAGACGGCCGTCCTGGGTGCACTGGTGCTCGGGGTCTTGAATGGGCTTGTCCGGCCGGTGATCAAGCTGTTGTCATTGCCGATCACGATCTTGACGCTGGGCTTGTTCCTGCTGGTGATCAACGGCGCGATGCTCGCTTTGATGGCGGGGCTCGTTGATGGCATCTGGTTCAGCAGCTTCGGCGTGCAGATCGTGATGGCTATTGTCATCAGCTTCGTGAACGCCACATTCGGTGAACCACGCGACTAACGTACATTGAGGTCGAGGCAGCGATGCCTCGGCCTTTTTTGTCGGGGTTGGACTAAGCAAAAAGGCAGGAGAGATTTCCACATGATTCTCCGTAGCGTAATCGGGCTCCGCGGGGCAGGGGCGAGACAAAAGAGGTTTCCATGTTAGCCGTTCCTTCTCAGACAATCAGGGGCCGGCGTTCACCCGCAATCCTCCGCACCGTAGTTGGGCTTCGACCCGCATGGTGGAAACATCTAGGCGTCTCATGCACTCGGTGGCAAGGAGCGCCACCAAGCACCTGAGCCGACCTAGCTGTTCCACCATCCCGCGGGCCTCCGCACCCTTTTATAGTTGGGCTCCGCGCGGCAGGTCTGAGGCATCTAGTCGGCCTGATCGCCCGATGGCCAAGTGCGCCATCAACCGCCCAGGCCGAGCTAGCTGCTCAGACCTGAACGCCGCGCTCCGCACCGTAGTTGGGCTCCGGCCCGCATGGTGGAAACATCTAGGCGTCTCATGCACTCGGTGGCAAGGAGCGCCACCAAGCACCTGATCCGACCTAGCCGTTCCACCATCCCGCGGGCCTCCGCACCCTGCCCCTGTTAACTTCTGCTGAGTGATGATAAACTGGGAGTAACTATGTGAAAGTCGGGTGACATGATGGCAGATAGCATCACTGTACGACAGCTGGTCGAAAAGACCCACCTTGATGTCTTTAGCGGCGGCGACTACCTGGATGAACGGCAGATCGTTGTCAGCGATATTTCGCGGCCAGGCCTCGAGCTGACCGGTTATTTCAATTACTATCCGCATGAACGCATTCAATTATTTGGTCGGACTGAAAGTGCCTTTGCGCGCAACATGACGTCTGCGGAGCGCCTCTTGATTATGAAGCGCATGGCCACGGAAGACACGCCGGCGTTTTTGGTCTCACGCGGCATCGCGCCGCTGGATGAAATGGTGGCGGCGGCTGATGCTGCCCATGTGCCAGTGCTGGGGTCAAAATTGCCAACGACGCGCCTGTCCAGTTTGATCACCGAGTATCTGGATGGGCAGTTAGCCGAGCGCCAAAGCATGCACGGCGTCCTGGTCGATCTGTACGGGCTGGGGGTCATGATCACCGGTGACAGTGGGGTCGGCAAGTCCGAAACAGCGCTTGAATTGATTCAGCGTGGTCATCGTCTGATCGCCGATGACCGTGTCGATGTCTACCAGCAAGATGAACAGACGATCATCGGCGAGGCGCCGGCCATTTTGTCGCATTTGCTGGAGATTCGCGGGCTGGGCATCATCGATGTCATGAATCTGTTTGGCGCGGGCGCGGTTCGCAGCAACGTTCGCGTCGACTTGATCGTGCATCTGGAAAATTGGACGCCGGACAAGCAATTTGACCGGTTAGGCTCCGGTGAGCAGAGTCAAATGATCTTTGACGTTGCGGTGCCGAAGATCATCATCCCAGTCAAGGTCGGCCGCAACTTGGCCAGCATCATTGAAGTGGCCGCGATGAATTTCCGTGCCAAGTCGATGGGCTTTGACGCGACCAAGACATTTGAAGACAACTTGAACAAGTTGATCAAATCCAATTCGAAAGAGGGCTGACAGATGATTGGTGCATTAAATCCGATTGCCCTTCACCTCGGGGGCCTCGAAATTCACTGGTACGGCGTGATCATCGCCATGGCAGTCCTGATCGCGGTGACTCTGGCGATGAAAGAGGCGACCGCGCGTGGCGTCAACGAAGACCATATTTTAAACTTGGTGCTGTGGGCCTTGCCCTTTGCCCTGATCGGGGCACGCCTGTATTACGTGATGTTTGAATGGGGCTATTACGTCAAACATCCGGCCGAGATCATTGCTATCTGGAAAGGCGGTATTGCGATCTATGGGGCCTTGATTGCCGCGGTGATCGTTTTTCTGGTGTACTGCCATTATAAGTGGCTCTCGCCGTGGCTGATCTTCGACATCGCCGCGCCGACTGTGATGCTGGCGCAGGCGATCGGTCGCTGGGGCAATTTTATGAACCAAGAGGCTTTTGGCGCCAAGACGACATTGACGTACTTGCGCGGATTGCATCTGCCAGAATTTATCATTCAGCAGATGAACATCAACGGCGCCTTTCGCCAGCCAACGTTCTTGTATGAATCGATGTGGAATCTTGTCGGGTTTGTTTTGATCATGAGCATCCGGCATCACAAACACTGGTTCAAGCAAGGCGAGATCTTCTTGAGCTATGTGATGTGGTACAGTTTTGGCCGGTTCTTCGTCGAAGGCATGCGAACCGACAGCCTCTATTTGGCGGCTGGCCTACGCGTGTCGCAACTGCTGTCCATCGTGTTGTTCGTCGTCGCGCTGGGCATTTTCATCTGGCGGCGCAAGAAGCAAGACGAGCCATGGTACCTGGAAGGCAATACATTGAAAGCATTGAATAATTAGGAGTGATCTTTTGGGAAAACGAATCGCGGTACTCGGCGCCGGCTCTTGGGGCACCGTCTTAGCCAACTTACTGGTAGAAAATGGGCATGATGTCCGCTTGTGGACGCATGATCCTGCACAGCTGCCAGAGATCAATGAGCAGCACACGAATGAACATTACCTGCCAGGCTTTCATCTGCACGAGGCCCTTCACGCAAGTACCGACCTTGAAGCGTCCCTGAAAGATGTCGACGCGATCCTGTTCGTCGTGCCAACAAATGCGATTCGTTCGGTCGCCACCCAGGTCCTGCCATTATTGGCAGAGCGGTCGGTCAAGCCGATCATCATCCATGCGGCAAAGGGCCTGGAAAAAGGTTCGAAGAAACGCATCTCCGAGGTCCTCACTGAAGTCTTGCCTGATGACCTGATTCGCGGCATCGTCGTGATCTCCGGGCCGAGTCACGCTGAAGACGTGGCGGCGGGCGACATCACGACCTTGACGGCAGCCTCTGTCAGCGTCGAATGCGCCCAGGCCGTGCAGGCGATCTTCATGAACCAATATTTCCGCCTGTACACCAACACCGATGTCATTGGCGTTGAGTTAGGCGCGGCGTTGAAAAATGTGATCGCGATCGGCGCCGGGGCGCTGCACGGCCTCGGTTATGGCGATAACACCAAGGCTGCATTGATGACCCGTGGACTCGCGGAGATCACGCGGTTGGGCGTGGTGTTCGGCGCAGAGCCGTTGACCTTCATCGGCCTGTCCGGTGTGGGCGATCTGATCGTCACCTGTACCAGTGTTCACAGCCGTAATTGGCGGGCCGGCGACCAGCTGGGCCAAGGCGCGAAGATCGATGATGTACTGGCCAACATGGGGATGGTCGTCGAAGGTTATTCCACTGCCAAAGTCGCCCATGAACTGGCCAGCGAGGTTGGCGTCGAGATGCCGATCTCGGAGGCGATCTACCAGGTGCTGTATCAAGATGCGCCGATCAAAGAAGTGATCGCGGATCTGATGGGTCGTGAAGGCAAGCCTGAGTTTGATTTTCAGGGCTAAACGCTGGGTGTGTTTTTGAAAAAAATAGGGGGAGCTCAGGTCACGGCCTGCGTTCCCGTTTTTTTCCAGAAGCCGGCGTCGGCAGTTGACATTTGGCCAAGAGCTGGTAAACTAGATTGTAGACAACTTACATTAAGTAAGCATGAAGTAAAGGAGATTCGTGTATGGCGAAAGAATATGATGTGATCGTGATCGGTGCCGGCCCTGGTGGGATGACGGCGGCGCTTTATGCGTCCCGCTCGAACCTCTCTGTTTTGATGCTGGACCGCGGCATTTATGGCGGCCAGATGAACAACACCGCCGCCATCGAAAATTATCCGGGGTTCAAGTCGATTCTTGGCCCAGAGCTCGGCCAGAAAATGTATGACGGGGCCACCCAATTCGGCGCCGAATACGCGTATGGCAACGTGACTAGCATCACGTTAGACGGCACCACCAAGGTCGTCACCACGGATGAGGATACTTATCGGGCCAAGGCGGTGGTCATCGCGACTGGCGCGGAACACCGGAAGCTCGGGATCCCCGGCGAAGAAGACTATGGCGGCCGCGGTGTGTCCTACTGCGCGGTCTGCGACGGGGCATTCTTCAAGAACCGGGAAGTCGCGGTGATCGGCGGCGGCGATTCGGCGATCGAAGAAGGCACCTACCTGGCTCAGTTGGCCTCGAAGGTGACGATCATTCACCGGCGCGACCAGTTGCGTGCCCAAAAGATCTTGCAGCAACGCGCCTTTGCCAACGATAAGATCGACTTTGTGTGGAACGCGCAGGTCGAGGCAATCGAAGGCGACGAGAACAAGGTCACGGGCGTGCGCTACAAGGACAAGGTCACCGGTGAGGAAAAGGTCGTCCCAGCTTCTGGGGCATTTATCTATGTCGGCATCACGCCGCTCACTGAGGGCTTTGATGGCCTCGGCATCTTGGACGAAAACGGCTGGATTCCGACCGACGAAGGCATGCACACCAGCGTCCCTGGCATTTTTGCCATCGGGGATGTGCGGCAAAAGACGCTGCGCCAGATCACCACGGCGGTCGGCGAAGGTGGCTTGGCCGGTCAGGGCGTTTTCGACTACATTCAGAGTTTGCAGGATGACAGTTTGTCTGTGAATGCATAAGTCAGAACGTGGGAAGTCAGTTGCGGCTGGCTTCTTTTTTTGCCTGAAAATCGAAAATTGGGCCATTTCCTTGAACTGTGAAACTGCTATCATAGAAACAGCGATGTTTGAGTCGATTTTCTTTGCATCCGGAAAAACGCGTGTACAATGAAGACAGATGAATCGACGATCAAATTTGAGGAGCTGAGCTGAATGGGATATCAAGAAAATTATCAGCGGTGGGCGGATGAAGCGACCCTGATTCCGGAACTGAAACAGGAACTGGCCGCGATGGCAAACGATGAGGAGACCAAGGAAGAAGCCTTTGCCGCCCCGATGGCCTTTGGGACGGCCGGCATGCGCGGCATCATCGGCGCCGGCATCGGCCGGATGAACATTTACACGGTGCGCCAGGCGACGGAAGGCCTCGCACGCTTCATGGACACCCTGCCGGCCGAGCAAAAAGCGGCTGGGGTCGCGATCAGTTTTGATTCGCGCTATGAAAGTGAGAATTTTGCCCATCAGGCGGCCGGCGTGCTAGGCGCGCATGGCATCAAGAGCTTTGTTTTCGACAGCTTGCGCCCGACGCCGGAGCTGTCCTTTGCTGTGCGGTATCTGAAGACATACGCCGGCATCATGATCACCGCCAGCCATAACCCGAAGCAATACAACGGCTACAAGATCTACGGGCCGGATGGGGGCCAGATGCCGCCGGATGAATCCGACCGCATCACCGACTATGTGCGCTCGGTGGAGGATGTGTTTGCGATCAAAGTCGTCGTCGAGCACGCGCTGCGCGACAAGCAGCTTGAGACGCTGATCGGCGAGGATGTGGATCAGCCCTACTATCAGGCTGTCGCCACGGTCACCATCGACCCCGAGCTGATTCACACGATCGGCAAGGACATGAGCCTGATCTATTCGCCGCTTCACGGCACCGGCCGCATTCCGGCGCAAATGGTGCTGCGCAACGCCGGCTTTGAAAAATATGAGCTCGTGTTGAAGCAGGCCATCGCCGATCCGGAATTTCCGACCACGCCTTTTCCCAATCCGGAATTCGCCCAGACTTTTGACCTTGCGATCGAGATGGGCAAGGCCAGTCACGCGGATGTCCTGATCGCCACCGATCCCGATGCCGACCGCCTGGGCACCGCTGTTTGGACCGGGGAAGGATACCAGCTTTTGACGGGCAACCAGATCGCGTCGCTCATGCTGCAATATATTTTGCAAGCGCGGAAGATGGCCGGGACCCTGCCGAAAAATGGGGCAGTGGTCAAGTCGATCGTGTCCACGGAGCTCGCTACTGCGATCGCCAAGGATTATGGCGTGACGATGATCAATGTGGAGACCGGCTTCAAGTTCATTGGCGACCAGATCAAGCATTTCGAGGAGACCGGCGAGCACGAATTCCTGTTCGGCTTCGAGGAAAGCTATGGTTACCTGATCAAGCCGTTCGTTCGCGACAAGGATGCGATTCAGTCGACCTTGCTGCTGGCGGAAGTCGCAGCGTCTTACAAGCGCGAAGGCCTGACCCTGTGGGATGGCATTCAGGCGCTGTACAATAAGTACGGCCATTTTGCCGAAAAGACGGTCGGGGTCGATTTTGAAGGTGTCGATGGGGCCAAAGAAATGGCGGCGCTCATGACCAAGTTCCGTGAGCACCAGCCAAGTGACTTTGCCGGGGTCAAGGTGGCGTCGGTTGAGGACTACAAGGCCCAGCAGATCACCAAGGCGGATGGGTCGACCACTGCGATCGACATGCCAGTCAGCGATGTGTTGAAATACATTCTCGACGACGGCACCTGGATCGCGATTCGCCCATCTGGCACCGAGCCAAAGGTGAAATTCTACGTCGGCACCAGCGCCGGCAGTAAGGATGACGCCGCAAAGAAACTGGATGCGTTTGAGGCGGCACTGACCGCGTTTCGAACAGAAGCCTAATTGTGAGAACGGCTTGCCATCATTCGGTGGCCGGCCGTTTTTTTGCAGCTGACAGGGGCTTGGCCTTGCCCCGCGCCGGTCTGCGTGGTACGATTGGAAAAATTTTTACAGTCACACAAACAAATAGGAGGGTCTTTGCTCATGGGCATGCACCAGTTTATCCAGGGGTTGAATAATTTGGAAACATTGCGGCGCGCACCGGGATTTTTCAAATACGCGGAACACAGCGTTGCCGCGCATAGTTTCAAGGTGGCAGAGATCGCCCAGCTGCTCGGGGACATTGAGGAACACGCCGGCAACACTGTCAATTGGCAGCGGCTTTATGAAAAAGCGTTGAACCATGATTACACGGAGCGCTTCATCGGCGACATCAAAACGCCGGTCAAATATGCGACGCCGGCGTTGCGCGCCATGCTCGCGGATGTCGAGGAGTCGATGACGGAAAATTTCATTCAAAATGAGATTCCCGCCGACTATCAGGCTGTTTATCGGCGCCGCTTGGGTGAGGGGAAGGACGACACGCTGGAGGGCCAGATCCTCAGCATCTCCGATAAAGTCGATCTGCTCTACGAATCATTCGGCGAGATTGAAAAGGGCAATCCGGAACGCGTCTTCGTGAACATCTATACGGAAAGCCTCGCTGTGATCATGTCCTTTGACGCTCGGCCCTCAGTGCGCTACTTCCTGGATGAGATTCTGCCAGATATGTTGAACGAAGAATTCGCGGACAGGGACATGCTGACAAAATTGACCCGCGCCATCATGGTCAAAGAGCAGGCATAAGGTAGCGGAAGCGGTGTTAAGGACTGATTGCTGACAAATGAACTGAGGCATTGTCGTCGATCAGTCTCACGAATTCACTCGTGATATAGGCATTACTTGGGCGAATTTATAATCAGTTCGACAGTGAAATGAAAGGAAGTCATTTTTCACGTTGTTTGATTACCATTCTCACAGCGTGTACGTCACTTCGATTTATTCATCTGATCCAACGTTCGAACAGCGGGTGGGCTCCGGCCAGAAATGGCTCAGCCCCCTCGTCGTTGTTAGCGGCTTGCCGCTTACAACGAAAGTAAGCTTTATGACCGCGTTCTTTGCGGGCATAAAGTTACTTGGGAGCGTTCCAGCCAGTTTCTGGCCGGAGCCCTCCCGCAAGCTTCCGTAAACTAGATTCAGCAGTTGGGTTCCGGCTCGCATGGCGGGGACATCTAACTGTCTCGTGCACTTGAGGCGAAGTGCGCCTCAAGCACCCGAGCCAAGTTAGCTGCCCCGCCATCCCGCGAGCCTCCACACCCTAGTTGGGTTCCGCCCCTAAACGCTCGGCTTCACACCCTAGCGAAAGTATGTTCGCTATGCTATAATAAGTGTAGCAAAAGTTGGAATCTCGGTTCCAATTTTTTTGTGTGCGGCTATCAATTGTCTCATCTTGGAGGAATGCCTATGATCGAGCGTCAATCGGATCGCAAATTTGAATTGGTCTCGCCTTATGGGCCAGCGGGGGATCAGCCGGAAGCGATCGCCCAGCTGACGAAGGGCTTTGAGGCCGGGGAAAAAGAACAGGTGCTCCTGGGGGCCACGGGGACCGGGAAGACGTTCACGATGAGCAATGTCATCGCCAATCTGAACCGGCCCACGTTGATCTTGTCCCACAACAAGACATTGGCGGGCCAGCTGTACGGCGAATTCAAAGAATTTTTCCCGCATAACGCCGTTGAGTATTTCGTTTCCTATTATGATTATTACCAACCGGAAGCCTATGTGCCGAGCTCAGATACCTATATTGAAAAAGACAGTGCGATCAACGATGAGATCGATAAGCTGCGGCACAGTGCAACCAGCGCTTTGCTGGAGCGTAACGATGTGATCGTGGTGGCGTCGGTTTCGTCGATCTTTGGGTTGGGGTCGCCGACTGAGTATGCGGATCACGTGCTGTCGCTGCGCACCGGCGAAGAGATCGATCGCAACACGCTTTTGCGGCAGCTGGTCGATAACCAATTTGACCGCAATGACATCGATTTTCAGCGTGGGCGTTTTCGTGTGCGCGGAGATGTCGTCGAGATCTTTCCGGCGAGCCGGGATGATCATGCAATCCGAGTCGAATTTTTCGGCGACGAGATCGATCGAATCAGCGAAGTCGATGCGTTGACGGGCGAAGTGGTCGGGGTGCGCGATCATGTCGCGATTTTCCCGGCCACGCATTTCATGACGTCCGATGACGCGCTGGCCAAGGGCATCGATGGCATCTCGGCGGAACTGACGGAGCGCCTGGGCGAGTTGCGGGCGCAAAATAAGTTGCTGGAGGCCCAGCGGCTAGAGCAGCGCACGACATATGACATCGAGATGCTGCGGGAAATGGGCTACACGAACGGCATCGAGAACTATTCCCGCCACATGGAAGGGCGCAAGCCAGGCGAGCCGCCGTTCACGCTCCTCGACTTTTTCCCGAAGGACTTCATGATCATGGTGGATGAAAGCCATGTGACCATGCCTCAGGTGCGGGCGATGTACAACGGGGACCGCGCGCGGAAGCAGACGCTGATCGATTATGGCTTCCGGCTGCCCAGCGCGTTGGACAACCGGCCGCTGATGCTGAATGAATTCGAGCAGCACGTCAATCAGATTCTTTATGTGTCCGCGACGCCGGGGCCGTATGAGCTCGACCGGGTGCCGAAGAAGGATGTGGCCGAGCAGATCATTCGGCCGACCGGGCTGCTGGATCCGGAGATCGAGGTGCGGCCGATCATGGGCCAGATCGATGACTTGGTGTCTGAGATCAATGAGCGCGTTGAAAAACATGAGCGTGTCTTCATCACCACCTTGACGAAAAAAATGGCGGAGGATCTCACCGACTATCTCAAGGATATGGGCATCAAGGTGCAATACCTGCATTCGGATGTCAAAACACTTGAGCGGACCGAGATCATTCGCGACCTGCGCCTTGGCAAATACGATGTGCTGATCGGAATCAATTTGCTCCGGGAAGGCATCGATGTCCCGGAAGTCTCGTTGATCGCGATTCTGGATGCGGACAAGGAAGGCTTTTTGCGCGCCGAGCGCTCGCTGATTCAGACGATCGGTCGGGCCAGTCGAAACGAACACGGCAAGGTCATCATGTATGCGGATAAGATCACCGATTCGATGGATGTGGCGATCAAGGAGACGCAGCGCCGCCGGACCATTCAGATGGCGTTCAACGAAAAGCACCACATCACGCCGAAGACCATCGTTAAGCCGATTCGCGCGGCGATCACCGCGTTTGATAAGGCTGGTAATGAGAATCCGGATGATAAGCGCAGTTTTGCCGAGGTCGACTTGCATGACCTCAGCAAGGCCGAGCGCAAGCAATTGATCACCAATTTGCAGGGTCAAATGGAAGCGGCGGCCAAGAAGCTCGACTTTGAGCAGGCGGCGACCTTGCGCGATACGATACTCGAACTGGAAGCGGAGAAATAATATGGCAAGTGACAAGATCGTGATTCACGGGGCGCGAGCGCATAATTTAAAAGACGTCGACCTCACCATTCCAAAAAACAAACTCGTCGTGATGACCGGCCTTTCAGGATCGGGCAAATCCAGTCTGGCGTTTGATACCTTGTATGCCGAGGGTCAGCGGCGGTATGTCGAAAGTCTGTCCGCATACGCCCGCCAATTTTTGGGGCAGATGGACAAGCCGGATGTTGATTCGATCGATGGCCTGTCGCCGGCGATCTCGATCGATCAAAAAACGACGTCGAAGAACCCGCGCTCAACGGTCGGCACCGTCACCGAGATCAACGACTACCTGCGCCTGTTGTGGGCGCGCATCGGCCACCCGATCTGTCCCAATGATGGCACGCCGATCACGTCGCAGTCGGTGGAGCAGATGGTCGATCGGGTGCAGAAATTGCCTGAAAAGACCCGCATCCAGAT
The DNA here is from genome assembly GCF_016861785.1 of Lacticaseibacillus mingshuiensis. GTDB lineage: Bacteria > Bacillota > Bacilli > Lactobacillales > Lactobacillaceae > Lacticaseibacillus > Lacticaseibacillus mingshuiensis. Next base: position 76,925 of record NZ_BOLS01000006.1, on the reverse strand, counting down.
TCTGTCGCCGATCGTGCGCCGCAAGAAGGGCTCACATAAAAAGGTTTTTGAGAAGATCATTCGCGAAGGGTATGTGCGCATGCGCGTCGATGGCGAGATCTATGACGCCACGGATGCCCCTGAACTGGATAAAAATAAAAATCATGATATCGACATCGTGATCGACCGCATCGTCGTGAAGGGGGATGCGCGCAGCCGCCTATTTGATTCCTTTGAGGCCGCGCTGCGCCTTTCTGATGGGTATGCCACGGCGGATGTGATCGGCGGCGAGCCGCTGATCTTTTCCGAGCATTTTGCCTGCCCGATCTGCGGGTTCACGATCGGCGCCATGGAGCCGCGCCTGTTTTCCTTCAACGCCCCATTTGGCGCCTGCCCGGAATGTGATGGGCTCGGGCAAAAACTGACGGTAGATCTGGACCTGGTCGTGCCCGACCCGACGAAAACGCTGGCGGGTGGCGCGATCATGCCATGGAGCTCTGCGACGTCGGTGTATTATCCCAACATGCTGGCGCAGGCGGCCAAGGCCTTCAAGGTACCGATGGACAAGCCGTTCCAGGACCTGACCAAGCCGCAACAGGATGTTATTCTCTACGGCAGTGGGACGCGTACGTTCCATTTTCACAGCGACAGCGACTTCGGCAATGTGCGGGATGTCACCGCACCATTCGAAGGTGTGATGAATAATGTCGAGCGCCGGTATCATTCCAATAATTATGCGTTTGGCTCGGACCAGATGCGCCAGTACATGACCGCGCTGGAATGCCCGGTCTGCCACGGCAAGCGCCTCAACCGGCAGGCGCTGGCGGTCAAAGTGGATGGTCACGACATCGCTGAGGCCTCCGATCTGTCGATCAAGCAGGCCCTGCCATTTTTCAAGCAGATTCCACTCACCGAAAACGAAACGGTGATCGCCAAGCCGATCGTCAAGGAAGTCGTCGATCGCCTGACGTTCTTGGAAAATGTCGGGCTGGATTACCTGACCTTGTCGCGTTCGGCCGGCACCCTATCCGGCGGCGAGGCCCAGCGAATCCGGCTGGCCACGCAGATCGGCTCCAACTTGTCTGGGGTGCTATACATCTTGGATGAGCCGTCGATCGGGTTGCACCAACGCGACAATGACCGCCTGATTCGTTCGCTGAAAAAAATGCGCGATCTCGGCAATACGCTGGTCGTCGTTGAGCATGACGAGGACACAATGATGGCCGCGGATTATCTGGTCGACGTCGGCCCTGGCGCCGGCGAAAACGGGGGCCGCATCATGGCGGCTGGCACGCCGAAACAAGTGATGCGCAGCGCCAAGTCTCTGACCGGCCAGTATCTGGCTGGCAAAAAGTTCATTCCGGTGCCGGCCACGCGGCGCAAGGGCAACGGCAAGGTGATTCGCGTGGAAGGCGCGGCCGACCACAATCTCAAGCATATCGATGTCGATTTTCCGCTGGGCGAGCTGATCTTGGTCACCGGCGTTTCGGGGTCCGGCAAGTCGACCTTGGTCAATTCCGTCCTTAAGCGGGCACTGGCGCAAAAACTCTACCGCAACTCAAACAAGCCAGGCGCGTATGACCAGCTCCTGGGGTGGAAAAATATCGAGAAATTGATCGACATCGACCAAAGCCCGATCGGCCGCACACCGCGATCGAATCCGGCGACGTACACCGGGGTGTTCAACGACATTCGCCAATTATTTGCGCAGACGAATGAAGCCAAGCTGCGCGGCTATCTGGCCGGCCGTTTTTCCTTCAATGCCAAGGGCGGCCGCTGTGAAAACTGCAAGGGCGATGGCATCATCAAGATCGAGATGAATTTTCTGCCGGATGTCTATGTACCTTGCGAGGTCTGCCATGGCTCCCGTTACAACTCCGAGACCCTGGAAGTGACCTATAAGGGGAAAAATATCGCGGATGTGTTGGCCATGACGGTCAACGAAGCCGTGCAGTTCTTCAGCGCGATTCCAAAGATTGCTCGCAAGCTCCAGACGATCGTCGATGTGGGTCTGGGTTATGTGACGATGGGCCAAAGCGCAACGACCTTGTCCGGTGGGGAAGCCCAGCGGATGAAGCTGGCGTCCGAGCTGCAGAAGATCTCGACCGGGAAGAATTTTTACATTCTGGATGAGCCGACGACGGGGCTGCACACGGATGATATCCGCAAGCTCCTGCAGGTCCTTCAGCGCCTGGTCGACGAAGGCAACACTGTGCTCGTCATTGAACATAACCTCGATGTCATTAAGAGTGCGGACTGGTTGATCGATCTTGGCCCAGAAGGCGGGGACGCCGGCGGTCAGGTGATCGCAACAGGCACACCGGAACAGGTCGCAGCTGTGCCGGAAAGTTACACGGGGCAGTACCTGGCGCCGATCTTGGCCCGGGACAAAGCACGGATGGCCGCGCTTGAAGAGACGGCGAAAAAATAATTGGGTTTGAATTCTGGCAGGGGCGGGTCCTCACCAACTGCCGGATCGGGAAGAACTGGGCTCGCTTGCTCAGTTCTTTTTTGTTGTCAAAAAAGCGCGTTGCCAGCGTGTTGGCGGAGGCTGGCGGCTGTTTGCTGGTGCTGTTTTAGTTGTGCTACCGCTTGCAAGCCGGTATCATGGGAGGTGGATGCGGCACTGGCCGCCATAAAGGAGTGACATCAATGTTTAGACAGACACATTTTGGTTTTGACTGGGGCGAGTTTATCACGGGTATTGCGCTGTTGATTGGGGCAGTCGTGATGTTGCGCAATCCGGGGGCGACGTTGTTGACGCTGACCTTCATCTTCGCGATCATCGCGATCACGCGCGGCATTGCGACCCTGGCGGCATGGTCCAAATTGCGCCAATTCACCGGCAAGCTTTCCTGGCTGTCGCTGCTGGCGGGAATCGCCGACCTTGTGCTGGGCGTGTTGTTCCTGTTCCAGCCTGGGCTGGGCACCGTGACGCTGACGTATTTGTTTGCCGGTTGGTTCCTGATCGACAGTCTCGCAAGTCTCTTCAACGCGGGCCACTTGCGGCAAGCCGGCACAGGCTGGGTCGTCATTGAAGTGATTTTAGACTTGCTGGCGGTCTTCGTCGGCGTGATGCTTTTGATGAATCCGGTCACAAGTATGGTCAGCATTGTCACCTTGCTGGCAATGTTCTTCGGCATCTTTGGCGTCAACGCGATCGTCGTGGCGTTTGCCCGGCGGAATATCTAAGGAAAAATTGTGTGAGACGGCCTGCAGCGGTGCGGGTCGTCTTTTTTGTTGCGGAAGTTTTGAGTATTTTGCGGAAGGCTCAGAAAGAAGTGCCTAACACCTCGCGAGCCTCCGCACCATGTAAACGGGCTCCGGCTCGCATGGTGGAAACATCTAGGCGTCTCATGCACTCGGTGGCAAGGGCCGCCACCAAGCACCTGAGCCGACCTAGCTGTTCCACCATCCCGCGAGCCTCCGCACCATGCTATTCATGACACGCCCGGCATGTTATACTTGCTGGTAGTGAACGCAGCGGGATGCTGCAGAAAGTGGGGCCCTCATGACGGATACGTTGGATCTTGTGATCATCACGGGTATGTCCGGCGCGGGTAAGACCGTGGCCATGCAGTCTTTTGAAGATCTCGGGTATTTTTGCGTGGATAATATGCCACCTGCCCTGCTCCCAAAGTTCTGGGAGCTGGTCAAGGAATCGGGCAAGATCACGAAAGTTGCGCTGGTCATCGACCTTCGCAGTTACGCTTTTTATGATCAAATTCATGACATGCTGGCGAAATTGGATGAGACGTCCTTTGTCTCCACCCGCATTCTATTTTTGGATGCGACGGATGCGGAGCTTGTCTCGCGCTACAAGGAAACGCGGCGCAGTCATCCGCTGGCGATGGAAGGCCGGCTGATGGATGGCATCAAGCGCGAACGGGCGATGCTGACGGAGTTGCGGAACCGGGCACAGGTCGTGATCGATACGACTAATCTGAGTCCACGGCAATTGCGCGAAAAACTCTTTGTCGGATTCAAGTCCGCGTCGCATCCGACGTTTCATCTTGAGGTGATGTCCTTTGGCTTTAAGTATGGCATTCCAATTGATGCGGATATCGTGATGGATGTCCGCTTTTTGCCCAATCCGTATTACGTGCCGGAATTTCGCAACCGAACGGGGCTGGACAAGCCGGTGTTTGACTATGTGATGAATAATCAGGCCGCCGAGGATTTTTATCAACAATTCTATGGCTTGTTGCGGTCGATCATGCCGCAGTACCAAAAAGAGGGCAAAAGTGCGGTGACCATCGCGATCGGCTGCACCGGCGGCCAGCATCGCAGTGTCGCCTTTGCCAAGCGCATCGGTGAGGCATTTGCGCAGGATTATCCTGTCGATATCACGCATCGCGATATCGATAAGCGGAAAGAGACGGTGAATCGGTCATGAGTGCGGCGGAAAATAAATTCATTCGGGTCATCAAGGGACGCCGCCCGAAAGTCGTCGTGATCGGCGGCGGGACAGGCTTGCCAGTGATCGTCAAAAGTCTGCATGAACAAGGCGCCGATGTGACGGCCATCGTGACCGTGGCGGATGACGGCGGGTCTAGCGGCATCATTCGCAACTATATCAACGTGGTGCCGCCTGGTGATATCCGTAACGTGCTGGTTGCATTGTCCGACATGCCGGAGCTTGAAAAACAGATCTTCCAATATCGGTTCAATACGCAGGATGCATTTTTCGCGGGGCACGCGATCGGCAACCTGATCATCGCAGCGCTGTCTGAGATGCACGGCGGAATCTTCGATGCGGTCCAGCAGCTTAGCAAAATGATGTCGGTCGATGGGCATATTTACCCGGCCAGCAACACGCCACTGACGCTGAACGCGACCTTCACGGATGGCACCAGCCTGTCCGGCGAGGCGGAGATCAGCGCCGCCGGCAAACATATTCAGCAGGTCACCGTCAGTCAAAGTGACCCAGAAGACACGCAGCCGCCGCGCGCGGTGGCAGAGGTCATCGACGCGATCATGGCGGCGGATGTGGTGGTGCTTGGCCCTGGGAGTCTTTTCACCAGTATCTTGCCGAACTTGATGATCAAAAACCTTGGCGAGGCGGTGCTCAAAACGTCGGCCGAGGTCATTTACATCGTCAACATCATGACGCAAAAAGGCGAGACCGAGCATTTCTCCGACGCCCAACATGTGCAAGTGCTACATGATCATCTGGGCAAGCCATTCGTCGACACAGTGCTGGTCAATATCGCGCCGGTGCCGCAACATTATCTGGACCACGCCAAATATAATGAGATCTTGAGCCCGGTCGAGCACGACTACCAGGCGCTGCGGGACATGAATTGTCGCGTGATCTCCAGCGATTTTTTGAAATTGCGTGACGACGGCGTTTTCCATGATGGCGATAAGGTCGCCTGCGAGATTCTCAATCTCGCGTTCCAGGTCAACACCAACAAGCAAAAGAGGTGAGCGCATGGCAAGCTTTGCCAGCCAAGTAAAAAAGGAACTGACCCAGCTGGAGGTGCATCCCGAACATGCCCGCGCGGAGCTGTCGGCGCTGATTCGCATGAACGGGACGCTGGCGATTCAAAACCACCAGTTCATCTTAAATGTCCAGACGGAAAATCCGGCGATCGCGCGGCGCATCTACGCGCTGATTCGCCAGGTCTACCATCACGAGGCCAACCTGATCGTTCGCCGCAAGATGAAGCTGAAAAAAAATAATCAGTACATTGTGCGCTTGGCGACCGGCGTCAACGAGGTGCTTGCCGATCTTGAGATTCTTGATCCGGCAAAAATGACCTTGACGACGGCGGTGAGTCGGCGTATCTTGCGGTCCGAACAGCGGATGCGGTCCTATTTGCGCGGCGCATTTTTGGCCGGTGGGTCCGTGAATAATCCCGAGACGTCTCGCTATCATCTGGAGATCTATTCACTGTATAGCGACCACAACGCCGGTATTTTGAAAATGATGAATCATTTTTGCCTGAACGCGCGTACCGTTGAGCGCCGCAGTGGGTACATCGTTTATCTCAAAGAAGCGGAAAAGATCGCCGATTTTCTCCAGGTCATCGGGGCGACCAGCGCGATGCTGAAGTTCGAGGATGTCCGGATCGTCCGGGACATGCGCAACTCGGTGAACCGCCTGGTCAACTGCGAAACGGCCAACATGAATAAAACGGTGGACGCGGCGCAAAAGCAGATCGAAAACATCAACTATATCAAGGATCACGCGGGGCTGGACTCGCTGCCGACGAAACTGCAGGAGGTGGCCGAGGCGCGCCTGGCACATCCGGACATCTCGCTGGCGGAGCTTGGGACGATCTTACCGAGTGGCCCGATCTCGAAATCTGGCATCAATCACCGGCTGCGCAAGCTGAACCAGATCGCGGAGGGCGCGCAGGCGGGAAACTGAACGGGTTGCGCGGACGGTTATTGGCCCGTGTGGCGGTGTTGAGGACGGCAGCTGGACCGCCGACTCAATTTTCCAAGCAAAATGCTTTTTTTGTGCGAAACAATCGTGTACAATAAGCTCGATAGTTCGATCCGTAGCGAAAATGCAGGACAGAAACTGGAGGCATATCATGGTAGACCCGATTCGGTTAGATGAACAGCTTTGTTTCTCGATCTACAAGGCGCAGAAACAATTCAATCATTTTTACGCACAGGCGCTGTCGCAATACAAACTGACGTACCCGCAGTACATCACGTTGCTGTCGCTTTATGAGCACGGCACGATGTCGGTCAAAGAAGTTGGGCAGACGCTCGACCTCGACTCTGGCACCTTGACCCCGCTGATGAAGCGGCTTGAAAAGGAAGGCTGGATCCATCGCAAGCGCGCCAAGGATGACGAACGCCGCGTCCAGGTCAGCTTGAGCAAAAAAGCTGAGCAGATGCGCGACGAGATCTACACCCATGTTGGCTCGTGCATGCGGCTGCTTGACTTGGACAAGGTCAACTACAACGCGATCAAGGACCAAGTGGATACCGTTGATGAGAAACTCAGCGCGATTCCAGACGACGCCTTGATGTAAAAAAGGGGAGGCCCTCTCATGTAACTGCTGGTTGGCAGCTACGGGGAGGGCCTCCTTTTTTGGTGGCAGGAGATCGTGAGTTAGGTTTCTGTTTTGGCTGGGCAACAAAAAAGGCATCCGCGCTGGCAGGTGCCTCTCAGGAAAAATTACTTCTTATCTTTATCAGCTTTGCTGGTCAAGATGCCATCGATCAAACCGTAGTCCTTGGCTTCCTCGGCGGTCAGATAGTGATCGCGGTCGGTGTCTTTTTGAATCTGGGCAACGGTCTTGCCAGTCGCGTCTGCCAAGATCTTGTTCATGCGCTTGCGCGTCTTCATGATCTCTTCAGCAGCGATCTCGATCTCGGTCTGCTGGCCCTGAGCACCGCCCAGTGGCTGATGAATCAGGACTTCGGCGTTTGGCAGGGCAAAGCGCTTGCCTTTTTCACCGCCAGCCAGAAGAATCGAGGCCATGGAAGCGGCCATCCCAATGACGATGGTCTGCACGTCGGCGTGAATCAGGTTCATCGTGTCCAAGATCGCAAGGCCAGACGTGATGACACCACCAGGACTGTTGATATAAAGGTAGATATCTTTATCAGGATCCTGGGCGTCCAGGAAAAGCAGCTGGGCGACGATGGTGTTTGCCATCTGATCATTGATCTCACCGGACAGCATGATGATTCGGTCTTTTAAAAGGCGTGAGTAAATGTCGTAGGCGCGTTCGCCACGGCTGGTCTGTTCAATAACTGTAGGCACTAACATTGCGTTACCTCCTCAATTGAGCTTAGCACTCATTGTAATTCAGTGCTAACTATACGACTAAAGTCAAAGAAGGTCAAACATTTCACCGAAAAATTGTTTCGGGGGGGGATGCTGGCCACCGACTTCGTAACTTATCATACCGCAATGGCCGGCGGGGCAAAAGAAACAAGTGCGCGGAGGGGGGAGGCGGTGACGCGCGACGTTACGTGTGCTGGCAGAGAAGGACCCGATACGCTGTCGGGTGGGTCCCCATTACTTCGAGCGAATGCGGTACAATTAAGGCGAGATCGGAGGCGGAATCGGATGACGAAGAAACGCTGGGAAGATGAACAGCTTGGCGGGCCAATGCCGAGGCCATGGTGGTTGGATGATGATGTGATCTTAAATCGGAATCGTCAACCGGGCGAGCCAGTTCTTATGAAGATTTCCGCGCTTACGCCAGAACGCTTTCGTAAATACCAAGCAAACGGTGGTATTCCCGCTGATTACAAGATCGAGGACTGGATCAAGTCCTGAGGCGCCGGCTACAACGTGAGGTACTCGTTCTAGGGAAAGGTGATTATTATGCCTAAGAAGCGTTGGGAAGACGAACAACTTGGCGGGCCAATGCCACGGCCATGGTGGTTGCCAGCGGATGAGATTTTTAATTGGGACAGAAAAGTGGGTGACTCTAAAGAAGCGACGTTTTTGAAGATCTCCAGTCTCACGCGTGAGCAGTTTATTGAGTTGCAGAACAAAAAGTGGATCCCCGCTGATTACAAGATCGATGACTGGATCAAGTCCGATGACACCCAATCTAACGGGCAGGGCTTCTATTTGTGAGGTGGCCCGATTCAAATCGTAGAGGTGCGGGTCAGCGATGATGGTGATATCCGGATATGGAAGGAAAAAATGCAAATGGCCGAACCTAAAAAGGATGATATTAGAGCTGATCGCTTCACATACGGACCGAACGAGTTACGAGTCATTGAACCCCTGCGAATCAAGCCTGGACAGGAACGAGCCTTTCGGGAGGGCTCGGCAAAACTTTTTGCTAGGATCGCGGCCCGAAGAGAACGCGAGCGCGCTTCAAAGCATATGTAGCACTCAGTCGGAGCGTCGAGTGCTATTTTACTTTCTATGAGAATTGACGACTATTTCGCAAAATAGTTCGGTTTGCAATTTATGTGCAATATCGGCAATTTTGGCCCGAAGTTAGCCCTGGATTGCACACTCATTGCACACATTTCTTTTTTCGCTCCTTTTCGGGCAAACAAAAACGCCTATTTCTAGGCGTTTTGTTTTCGCACAGTTGCGTGCTTTCTATTGATTATGCGCAGCCAGGGAGTATCGATTGCTGAATTGGCGGCATTTGTGCGCGATGGGTGCCAAGCAAATGCCAATCGTTTACAGCTCATTCAATGCCTTCAATGTTTGCTGATCATCCTTCTGTTTCATCTCGTCTACTTCGTGCAGATAGACCTTCATTGTGATGTTCACACTGGCATGGCCTAAACGCCGTGAAATAGCAAGGATGCTCACGCCTTTGTATAGAAGCATTGAGCCATGAGAGTGTCGCAATCCGTGGCTTGTGATAGAATTCTTTGTGCCGGCCCATTTGCATAGGCGGCGAACGGTATCATTGACAGCGTTGTTTGTCAGAATGCTGTGATCTGCCTTCCGAAAACAAAGGTCGTCCGTGTCGCGATAGCCCACGGCGAGGTAGGCCTTACGCTGTTCTTGACGTAACTGTGACAAGACAGCAAGCAGACTTGTTGAAATGGGAATCGTACGATAGCTTTGGACGTTTTTGAGTGGACCAAAATTGTTAAAGCGTTTCTTGTTCTTGTATAACCACGAACGCTTAAACGTGACCGTGTGCTGATCGAAGTTCACGCATTCCCACGTCATACCCAGAGCTTCTTCAAATCGGGCCCCGGTCAACGCTTGAAATATGACAACATAGTAAGACATTGCTTCCAGTGATGCGTGACGCTCGGCTATGGACACCATCTTTTCGAGCTCGCCAGCGTCCACATACTTCTCGCTGGCAGGCTTTGAGGGGGTGCCTGAGACAACTGCCCGGCGAGTGAAATCGCGCCTCGTGTAGCCGTCCTCAACAGCGTCTAACACGACCGCCTTGATGTATGAGTTGATTCGGCTGACAGTTGTCCTCGACAGGGGCTGTTCTCGTTTTCCCCTCGGGGTAGTTGCACACCAGTCAAGAAACTTCTGATAGCTAGCGCGGTCGATGCCGCTGATCAGCGTGTCATGAAAGTACTGACGGATATAGCCGCCGACGAGTGTATACCAGGTATCTGTCACATCAGAATGCTTTCCCAGCTTATAAGTGGTTATCCAGCGATCGTAGTAGTCAGCGAAACTGATCTCGGCGGGCGCGGCGACGGGACTGGCCTGTTCGGTAGTCAAACCGGCGGCGAATTCCTTTGCCTTCGCCAGTCTGTTGAATGCGCGTCTAATGTCTTTGGTGCTTCCGTCCTGGTAGGTGACTACTCCGCGCACTGTCCATTGGCCAGTACCTGTTTTCTTGATTGTTGCCATGATTCCTAGCCTCCTATGCTATAATTGGAGACGCAAAGAGCGCGCCTCAGTGTGCGTTTCTGTACGTGCGTCGACCCAGTCTGCCAGGACATGGGGGTCGGCGCTTTTTGATTTATTAAGAATGAGACGAACTACTGGCTAAGATTGCTCTGTGATGGTACATTATATGAGAGATAACTTGAGAGGGAGAAACGCTGGGTTCCCGAATGGGAGTAAGCTTCGGCCAAGAATTCCTACGCGCCTGGGGTTGTCTCTTTTTTTGTGTCTTGATTGGTTGCAATGGCCAGTTTCAAATGGTCTACAACGGATCGCGGGTGCTCCTTAATGTGCTTTTCAACCAGGTCTATACATTTTTGAGAATAGGTGAAAGACTCGGATTTCCCAACAACATGTTTGTAGGCATAGTCTGGATTATTCTTAGCGTCGAAAAACTTTATAAATAAGCTCAAGTCGCTGCTGTTAAAAGTTCTTCTTTTTTCACCACTTGGAGTTTTGACGTAATATCCAACCTTTTTAAGCTGTATCCAGTTATTAACCTGTGAAACAACACCGCTAAAGGAAAAGGGGTGCGTATTTTTGGGGTCGCGAACGCGATTTATGATTGCTGTTTTTTGGTCGGCGTCGTTTACAACGGAGACGATAAAGTCCGCGTCCTTTTTATTTTTAGTGATGTAGGTTTTGTGGTCGATTGGAATCGAGAAGCTGGTGCTATCAATTTGGTCGGTTGCGTCAGATATCGCTGTGCTCTCATTGAGAATTTGCTGAGCAATTTTCGCCGGGTATTTACTCTTGATCGCGTTTACATCCAGACCGTCTACATTGACAGAGAGCGACAGGAAGTGCTGGTCAAATCGGTCGGTAACATCAATTCCAAAAAAGCTGTTGAACTTATTGACGTAGTTGAAGACAGAAGATTGAAAGAGTTCGGCGTATAGCTGTTCATACTCTGTGGTCACAAAATGGGTTGCAGTATCTCTCAGTCCTATAATTTTCTCAAGATTAATCCGCAGGGGCTCTCGCTTATCTGTAAAGACACGCTTGAGCGCGTCTGATAGTGCAATTGAACGCGAAGGATTGTCTCGATAAAAAATAGAGTCGAAGCCGTTTAAATCTATTAGCCTTGCCTTCAGCATTAATTCCCACGAATTACAGATAAAGAATGAAAATGCCTCGACTCGGTACTTAATAGTTGGCCTGTTGTAAAGCTCGAGCGCGAGAGTAAACGATTCCTGGCTTTTCTCCAGCATGGTGTCGTATATAAGTGTTTCACGCTTAGAACGTTCTGCTGTTTTCATTGCTTACTTTATCTCCTAACAAAATCATCAATGAAAAAAGTCATATCCCCAGTATCTGTCGTTTCCGCCCTCTCTGGAGGGCTTTTTGTTTGCCCAACGCTGTGTGTTACTTGTCTGCGTGGTGCCAGTGGAATACGAATAGCAACGAGGATACTACCAGCATAATGGCCCCGTTGAACAGTTGCTGGTAGAGGTAGATTCCAGGCTGCGCGGACTTGTCGAACCAGATAAGCTCGGATATTCCAGATACAACGACGTACAGCGAAATCAAAGCGACTACGAGACAAACCAAACATGCTGCATACATATATAAGTTCTTGATCTTCATGTCGATTCTCCTTTCAGATTAACGCCCGCGGCCCGAGTTGCACGGGCCTGATACTGTGGCGAGTTTAAACTCCTAAAGTGCCCCAAAAAATCCGGCCCCGAATCCTGTCAACCCGAGAATTATAAAAATTGAAGAACATACAATGAGCGGGATTGCAGCAGATAAACGTTTGTCTTTGATGAGCAGAACGCCAAAAGTTATGCTCCCTGCGCCAACAATTGGAATGAATAGGGAAACAGCTGCGCAAACCCACCCCCAAGCAATATACGATGTATGTGTTTTGCTTTTATCAGTGCTGGTGATGAATGCTCCTGAAGATTCTTTTCCTTGGTCTTGAGGCACTCCACACTTTGGGCAGAACTTTATACCGTCGTTCAAGGGTGATCCACAATTGGAACAATATTTTTGAGACTTGTCTTGGCTATCCATAGTAATACTCCTCCAATCAGCTTTTAACGTCGATCACGTTTGGACGTAAGCCCACGGCACGTCCTGCCCGTGCCTGCTGCTTAGTGGGTTAGTTGATGACAACACCGATGATGCTGACATCTTCGGGATCGAGGTATCTGTCGGGATACTTGTCATTCAGTGAGTGTAGAACAATTTTCTTTTGTTGATAATCGCGGGATACCTGCTTGAATGTGACACCTTCGTCAGCCACACGGACAACGGCCAGATCGCCATCGTCTATTGTGTCTTGCCAGCGAACAAATATCTGCGAATACTTCGGGTAGTCGGGCTCCATCGAGTCGCCTTCGACAGTGACAATCTCATCCGCACTAGCTGGGATGTCGTCAACATTGACGCGCGTCCTACGCACCTCAGCGTCCTGTGTGGCGCCATCGATAGGGGCACCGGCAGCAGTACCACGGCCGCAAACAATCTCACGCTGTTCTGGGAACGGGACAACATTCTCATTCTGCTGATCTTTCAGCTGATTCTCCGCATAGGTGTACACGTTCTGCTGACGTGCGGGGTGGAGCTTGTTGTATATGGGGAGTATGTCATTAACCTTAGTAAACACATTTTTGTTTACTGAATTGTCAATGATATCGTCTTCCAAAGACCATGCTTCGTTCATAAACGCCTCTGGATTTACTCCGAAGTATTTGGTTACGAGCCTAACATAGAACATTTGAGGGTCGGTATTGCCGGTTTCCCAGCGTGATATCATGCTCTTACTGATAGTGGAAGGATTGCTCGGATCATGTTCTTTCGTCCACTTATTGAGACTGTCAGCAAGTTGTTGTTGGGACATTTTTTTCAGTAGTCTGAGGTCATGCAATCTCTTGCCAAATAAGGTTTCTGTCATGGTTGAGTATTCCTCCTTTAGGAACACTATATCACGTTTGTTCCCGAAAAGGAACTTTTTTGTTGACACAATACCATATTGGGCTTACGATGTACCTGTTCCTTTATAGGAACGGATTGCAGAAGGGAGGCTAACATATGAACAATCCGGGTTATGGGAATCTAAAAGGTTGGCTTGTTGCTCGAAACATTTCCCAGTCGGAAGTTGCAGAGCTTTTGGGCACCACGCCAAATTACGTAAGCAAAAAGCTTAATGGAACCGGGCCTGATTTCCGCCTGTCGGAAGCTCGCAAACTTCACTCCAATTTCGGAGCGCCAATGGCATATTTTTTTGAAGTTAACGTTCCTAAAAAGGAACGAAAGGAGGCATAGTAATGAACGAATTAAAAGTAATTGGCCGTGAACATATCGGCCACATTGAATTCACCGGTATCGAAGGCGGGTTCGGCAAAGACAAAAAGGCAATGTTGGTTAAGGACATCGCGTTGATTCACGGCCAGCCGCTTGGCGAGATTAATCGACGGATCAATGACAACCGAGAACGCTTCAAGAATGGCATCGACATTATTGATCTCAAATCCGTGATGGGTCTGAGCCATAACGAATTTGGCTATACCCAGAACGCTTGGAACCGTAGCGCAAATGCATATCTGCTTTCCGAGCGTGGGTATTCCAAGCTGTTGAAGATTCTCGAAGATGATAAGGCATGGGAAGTATATGACCAGTTGGTTGATGGTTACTTCACCATGCGGGCGGAGGCAAAGGCAACACAGCCGCGTATCGATTCCGCTAAGCGGCTTGAGATCATGAGCGAGAATGCGCAGACACGCAAGGGAACATTGCTTTACCGTATCGCCATGCAAACCAAGTCCGAAACGTCCAAGCAGGCACTGTTGGCCAAGGCTGCGGAAGCAATCACCGGTGAGATGACCATTCCTGTGTTGCTCAGGAAGGAGTACAGCGCAACGGCGGTCGCCCAGAAGCTTGGAACCACAGCCAACAAGGTGGGCCGCACCGCTAATCAAATTGGCATCAAGGCTGAACAGCCAGGGCAAAACGAATACGGCCGATGGGCTAACAGCAAGTCACAGCACAGTGACAAGGAAGTACCGCAATGGCTTTACTTCGATGAAGGCGTCAAGGCGATCGCAAAGGCAATTAATTCAGCTAAGGAGGCCGTATAAATGAACGAACCACAGACGGATCGGAAGAAGGTGATAACGATGGATCTTACACGACGCAATATTATGGCTCCAAAAGGTGGCTATCCAGACGTTGACCTTGTTGATAAGAAAATAGCCAAGGAAGTAATTGCGGTGTTACGCAAGCACGACCTCGACTATGAAAGCCAAGTATCTATCCTATTTTTTGTTGATCGCACCTTGGCTGACGAACTCATTCATTGCCATCGCGGAACAGGTCGGGTTTGAGCGGTGAATCGATCTTCGCTGACGCTCTTACAGCATTGTATTCGTCCCATTGTTGCTTTGTTGCGCCAACAACATAAGCAATTGTCTGATACGAATCGCCTAAATCATCAATTATGGTTTTTGTTCCGGCAGTCACGAGGCGCCAACCCTTTTCAAGGTATGCATTGGCATCAGCAGCTGCCGAGGCACTAGTGATTTCTTTGATTCGATAAATATTGTCCATATATCTCACCTCCTTCCTGAAGAAAATTATCCCACTTCTGGACGCCGGTAAACTGTGAAAACTTATGAAAGAGGGTATCTAAAAATGAACGAATTACAGCAGTTTGATTTCAAAGGCCGTCAAGTACGGACTTTGGTTGTTGATAACGAGCCGATGTTTGTCGGTAAGGATGTGGCCGACATTCTCGGATATCAAAACGGAAGTCGTGACGTAAACGCTCATGTTGAAGAGGAAGATCGGCTGAAGTACCAAATCGGTACCTCAGGTCAATCTCGCGAAATGACCATCATCAACGAATCGGGTTTGTACAGCCTAGTTCTATCCAGCAAGTTGCCGACTGCCAAAGAATTCAAGCACTGGGTGACCGCAGAAGTCCTTCCATCGATCCGCAAGCACGGTGCGTATATGACGCCAGAAACGATTGAGAAGGCCATCTACGACCCAGACTTCATTATCAAACTGGCAACACAGTTGAAGAATGAACAAGCCCGTACGGCAGCACTCACAGCCGATAACGAGAAGATGAAGCCTAAGGCGTTGTTCGCGGACGCGGTGGCCACCAGCCACACAACGATTTTGGTCGGCGAGTTGGCAAAGCTGCTTCGGCAGAACGGCGTAGACATTGGCCAAAATCGACTATTCAAGATGCTGCGTGATCAAGGGTATCTGATTAACCGTAAAGGCAGTGACTGGAACATGCCAACGCAGCGGTCTATGGATATGAAGCTGTTCCGGGTCAAGGAAACCACCATTGGGCACTCTGACGGATCGGTAAGCATTAGCAAAACAGTCAAGGTGACCGGCAAGGGCCAACAGTATTTTATCAACAAGTTTCTGCGGACTAACGAACCGCAGACGGCATAGAAAGGAGGCATAGCCATGGAAGACACGATCAATGTGACGGTGTCGTTTCCAGTCACAGTCCCTGCAGACAAGGTGCTAGTTGACCGGGTCGACTGGGAACAGGCGACCAGGGAGCTGATATTCGGCGACCGCTGGACCATCAACGATGTCATCAAGAAGCTACGCGGCTATGAACGGGGCAAGCTGACCAACCACGTCCTGCTGCCGAAGATTGTTGAACTCAATGCCTGTGGTGCGCTGGTCAGTTATCCGCGTGCCCAGGGCGGTGACGGCTCTCGGTGGCTGTTCAGCGCGCCGGAGATGGCTGTGTGGCTGCACGACAACTTGAAACAGATTACCGAAGGAGGATGGCAATGCAAGTAATTCTGGTTCCAATCAGCATCATCGCAATCTGCATCATTCCACCGATGCTCGATGGTGTGAAGTTCCGCGATTTATTCGACTTAGGAGGTGATGAAGATGCTGATCAACGTTAGCCCGACAGAGAACGCGATCATCCAGGCAGTGCGCCAGGGTGCGAATATTGACCTTTGGCTGTTTGACCTACCAACTAATCAGGCGGCGCGTGATGCACTGGCGCCATTCGTTGCGACAATGCCTGATGCAACTCAGAGCCATTACCATCTGGACGACGGCACAGGTGTTCGCCAACTTAGTGGTGAAATCGCGCCTGGGCAATACGTAAATGTCCGCGCTTTTGCAGAAGGCAGGCAGCCGGAATGAACAAAACAACGAAAGAAGGTGAAATCATGAAGAACATTTACTATGTGTCAGCAGACGAGATCTATCGTGACCTGGTAACCAAGCGTGAGTATTTTGCGACACAGCTTTCGCAGCTCGTTCTGGATGGTGAGGCCGCGGCCGACAAGATCAAAGCCGCCGCGCGCTATGACATCCTGAGCGAAGCAGTTCGCAAGATTGAACAGTTGGAAGACGCAAAAAAGGCCGCCAGTGGGGCAACACTGACGACCAATACTAAATAGGGGGAATCCACTATGAGCATATTATACGACTTAACCGGTAAACGTGCCAATTTGCTTAACCTTGCGGAAAACGGCACCGTCGATCCGGAAGTGCTGCAAGACACCATGGACAGCATCGACGGGGCCATTGAAGAAAAGACCGAGGGATATGTGCAAGTTATCAAGCAGATCGAAGCGGACGCCGATGTCATTGACACTGAAATTAAGCGGCTTACCGACCGCAGAGCAGCCTTTCTCCACAACCGCGACCACATCAAGCAATCACTCCAAGAGTGCCTTGAATACGCCCATTTGACTAGGGTCAAAACGCCACTGTTCACCGTGACGATTGCCAAGAATGGCGGCAAGCAGCCGATCGACATCGACGAAGATAACCTGCAAGCCGACGTGTTTAAAGAGGTACGTACGTCAGACACCGACCTGATCCGGCAACGCTTGGACGCCGGCGAAGAAGTTGTCGGGGCCACGTACAAGCCGCGCGGGAATCACTTACTCATCAAGTAGGAGGCAGCTATGGATAAGTCAGACGACATCAAGGAAATTTCTAAGGCTCTGGCCAAGTTTCAATAGTACCTAAGCGCACCGAAGAAGAACAAGGATAATCCATTCTTCAAGTCAAAATATGCTGGCCTAGACGATGATATTTCAGCGATTAAGGAAGTTCAGACCGCACACCCGGATCTTGGTATCTCTTATACACAGGATGCATCAACTTCTGACACCGGGTTGCCGCAGGTAAAGACAACGATTCATCACATCTCTGGCGAGTATTTAATGTTTGGCCCACTGACATTACCGGTTGGCAAGAAAGACGCACAAGGATATGGATCAGCGCTGACATACGCCCGGCGGTACTCGCTGGAAGCGGCATTTGGCATTGCGAGCGAGGATGATGACGGCAATGGAGCCTCAGAGAACCAGCCTGATCAGAGCACGCGGCCTAGTCAGCATCAGACCAGACAACAAAAGACTAGCGAGCCGTTAGCCAGTCAGCAAGATGTAGAGGAGCTTGACACTCTGGTCACTGATTTTGCTGGTAAGGACGGAACATCACCAAAGGTGGTATACCAGAACATTTTTACTTCCGCAAAAGTTCAAAACAAGCGGCTGAACTCGCTGACACAACCAGAAATGGGGGCATTAAAGCGTGCCCTGAGCCAGCTAATGGGGTGATCAATTGCTACTGAACGGGAATATCGAAAGTGTGAGCGGAGACCTGGTCGCGGTCCGGCTGGTAGACATGCCCGACATGCTGCGCTTGCACCAACTAGCTAATGGCAAGCAGCCAAGTGTCGCCGTTGAGGTCGAAGACGGTCGCAGCATCAGTCCCGATCAGCGTAAGAAGATTTGGGCACTCATTGGCGACTATGCGCTTTACACAGGATATTCGCCGCTGGAGATGGAGGCTTGGACCAAGGCGTTTTATATGGCTGAGACTGGCTCCGAGTATTTCTCAATGTCCAACTGTTCGATGAGCAAGGCCAGCGAATACTTAAGCTATGTCATCACGTTTGGCTTTGATCACGGGTTGCCGTGGAGTACGAAACACATGGACTCAATACCGGATGACTACCCCCTGATGATGCAGTGCCTTAAGCATCGGGTATGTGTGATCTGTGGCAAGCCTGCGGACATCGATCATGAGCCGCCTATCGGGTCCGGAAACGATCGTGATCACATCGATAATCGTAAGTACAAATTCATGCCCCTATGCCGGGTACACCATACGATCAGGCATCAGAAGGGGATCGATTGGTTCATGGATTTTTACAAGATAAAGCCGGTGAAGCTTGACGAAGAAACGCTGGTCAGTCTCCGGCTCAACACAAGAAAACAATTTGAAGAATTTGATGGGAGGAATCAGCAATGATCAATAACGTATCACTGACGGGCCGCCTGACCCGTGATGTCGAATTGAAGTACACACAAAGTGGGACCGCCGTAGCCCAGTTCACGTTGGCGGTTAGCCGGAAGTTTACGAATCAGCAAGGTGAACGAGAGAGCGACTTCATCAACTGCGTGATCTGGCGTAAGAGTGCCGAAAACTTTTCAAATTTCACGCATAAGGGTTCGCTGGTTGGTGTAGAGGGACACATTCAAACGCGCACATACGACAACCAAGAAGGCCAGAAAGTGTATGTGACTGAGGTAATCGTTGAGAACTTCGCGTTGCTTGAACCGAGGTCTCAGGCAGCTAACCAAGCACCGACCACCAGCAGCCAGCCGGCAAACGTCGCAGATGATGATGATCTTCCATTCTGATTTGAGGTGATCGCATGGCAGACGGAGGCTGGATCAAGGTATATCGGAAAATACGCCAGTCCTTCGTATGGACTGACGCGAATCAATTAAAGCTATGGCTGTTAATTTTGATGAAGGCATCTCATGATGGCAATCGCTTCCTATTTAACGGTCAACAGGTGGACGTGTCCAGCGGTCAATTCGTCACCGGGCGCGATGCAATAGCATCGGAGTTCAACGCAGGGGCAAAGCCTGTCCAGCGCGTGTCCGGGCGTCAACTATGGAGATGGATAAAACTTTTTGAAAAAGAGCAAATGTTGTCCATCAAATCGAACACTAAATACAGCGTTATCACTGTGATTAGCTGGGGTGAGTATCAAGAAGATGACCAGCGATTGTCCATCACTAGTCCATCAAGTGTCCATCAAGTGTCCACAATCAAGAATGCTAAGAATGCAAAGAATGCTAATAAAAGAGATAGTCAGCATCCCCGCAAGCGGGAATATGCTGACGACTCCCCGGAACTGATCGAAGCGACCTACCTCTGGAAGAAAATCAAAAGCAACAACCCAGAGCACAGGAAGCCGAACCTGCAACCGTGGGCAAATGACATTCGCAAGATGCACGAGATCGACAAGCGACCATTCGACAAGATCCATCGCATGATCGACTGGTGCCAGTCTGATACGTTCTGGCAAACGAATATCTTGAGTGCGGCTAAGCTGCGTGAGAAGTACGACACAATGAAAGCGCAGGCTAATCGACCATACGCTTCAGAGAGAAGTTATAAAGCTGTCAGACGGGAAGCCCATCCAGAATGGTTAGATCAAACAATGCCGATGGCTGGGGATGAACTGACAGAAGAGGAAGACAAGGAGCTTGCGGATCGCTTGGCAAAACTGAAGGAGGTCAACAATGCCGGTGGTTAAGCTGACGATTCCGGGGGAGCCAGTTGCCCAAGGACGACCGAGATTTTCCCGGCGAGGTCGGTTCGTGAGCACGTATGATCCGCCAAAGTCTAAAGCGTACAAGGAGTACGTCAAGCGGATTGCACGTCAGGAGCTCCATATTGAGCCTCTGGCGGGTTCTATCATGATAAACGTAAAAGTATACCGAGGCATTCAAAAAGCCGGTAGCGAGCTTATTAAACGGCAAAAACGGGATGGCATTATCAGGCCAACTGTTAAGCCGGACACAGACAACTATTACAAAGCGGTGTCTGATGCGCTGACCGGGATCGTGTGGGTAGACGACAACCAGATCGTCGACATGTACGTCAGCAAGTGGTACAGCGACACACCACGAGTGGAAATCGAGGTAGAGGAACTATGAGTTATCAAGTTATTGGCTTCGAGAGCGGTAAGTCTTACTTCACGGCCAAATACAAGGAACTTTGTTTTCAGTGGATTAATCAGCAAACAAAGCATGGGGCGGCACCGAGTGATCGCCAGCGAGTGCACATCACACTGAGCGAGCCCGTTATAGTGTGGAAAATCGGCGTTGGAGCATGGGCGCTCGGGAGGAAGCAAGTATGACAGATAAAGCGAAGCTGTACGCAGTGAAGAATGATGAAGGCGAATGGCTGTCATTAGACGGCACGAAAATGGGAATTTGGTACTCCAATAACCCAACGCTATTCAAGGATAAGAGCTATGCGGAGGCTCAAAGCATGGGGCGTAGAGCTCACGTGGTCGAGCTAGTCGAGTCCCCGGATAAGGTCGTGGTGAGCGAGGAAGAAGCGGAGATGCTGGAAAGGGCTAAAGATTCATGCTGGCCGGCGCATATTTTTGACTGCGGGGCCGCCGGTGCCCCTATTAACAGTCAAGACCGCCTCATGCGCGCCTACGTTAACGGTTGGGCGGTCGAGAAACATAAGCGGTGGAACGTGAAGGTGCCACATACGGCAGATGAACTGTACTGGAAACGAGGAAACGGAAATATTGGGTGTACCGGTGCATGGCGAACTGATGACGAGATTGTCCGGAATCTGACATTCACCGACGCCGAGATTGATCACTACGGTTTGCAGGATTGCGAAAAAGTCGAGGTGCAAGATGAAGACTGATTTATATGTCGAAAAGACGAAATTCATTACTTTAGCTGACGTCAATGCCATATGGCCGGAAGCAAATGACGTGAACGGGCTCGTAAGAAGCGTTGACTTTATCGTCACAGGACATTTTGGCAACGTCCCCTCACTTTGGATGCCAGTTGACTTTGACACTGGTACTCAAGCCATTGGTTGTGGAGTAAACCAAATCACAAATGCCGGTCTCATGATGCGGGCACTTGTTGAACTATTTGGGGTTGATAGTGATGATGGCATCAGACTGGCAAGACTTAAGGACATTCCGGTTAGAGTAGTTTACGATGGATCAAACACATTTTTGTCAAAACCAGTTGCCATCGGTCATCATTTTCGTGACAGATTTTTGACGATCAAAGGACTGACACAAATTGGACTTCAGGAGGTGACTGACGATGAAGACTGATTGCTGGGCAGTACACAGTATTTATGGATTAGAGGTATTTGAAACCCGTGCCGAAGCTGATCATTATTATCGCGACACGTGCGACGAAGCATACGATAATGCAATTGAAACAGGTTCTTGGCCATATGATTCTGATAACACTGTGCGGATTATGAAGATTGAGCGTGTTGCACACCCAGTGGAACCTACCGAGGAAGAAGCACGTAAAGGCTTGGGTTGGCACTGGGAAGACAAAGAGGTAATCCACTATGACGACTAAAGCTGACATAGACGCGGCACAAAAGGCCATCGATGCCGCTAACAATACAATCAACAAGCTTGATCTGTGTGGTCTGTATGATTGCGCATGGCAAGCCAACAACGGCTATCAACGTATTATCGATTACAACAGGGAACAGTTGGAGGTGACTGACGATGAGCGATGAGACGAAGCGCGACGTGTTTGATGCCGCGTTGGTATATGCGCCAGTTGGCAGGGAATATGACCCAGTTAACGACGATGAGGCTGGCGACCTACGTAGCTACCTATCTGCCCGTTATGACGCCGCGTTTCCAGATGATCTGCCGGTGATTCCGAAAGAGGTAGGAGAGTATCTAAAGAGATACAAACTGATGTTCACATTATTCGGTTTCCTGAGAGATGCCGTCAGTCGCATTGATACGCCGCTAGATGACCTAAACCAGACGAAGTATCACTGGATCGCTAACAATCAGAACACATTCGCTCGTGCTTGGTTGCTAGGTGTCTGGCGCGTTGATGAAACAGGCGAAATCGTGAAACTGGAGGCGGATGTGCGAGATGAGACAGATTAAGTTTCGAGCGTGGGAGGAAAAGGCAAGGGCGCGGTTTGACAACGCAACCGCCGTGTATAGGCATATGCCCGTTGGAATGTTGACAAACTTGTTCCAAAAGCTGTCTAGCCGAAACAAGCTGAAAGGATACGGAACGCTTCCTTTCACCCTCGGTGAATTTCAGACGTGGGCTATGAGTAGCGATGAGTTTTTGAGACTATTTAACCTTTGGGTGACCGACGATTACTCTAAAAAATCTAAGCCTTCCGTGGATCGGATCAACCCGTACAGAGGATATGAGTTTCGCAATATGCAGTGGCTTTCGTGGAATGAGAACTATCTCAAAGGCATTGCTGAGGTGTGTGAAAAGAAGTACAAGCCAGTTGCTATGTTTAAAGATGGCATTGAGGTCGGAAAGTTTAAATCTGTCAAGGATGCACAATACTTCCTGGGATTGAAGTCAAACGGCGACATTACGATGGCACTTCAAGGTAAACGAAATACCGTGAAAGGCTACACGTTCGTCTACGAAAATCCGGAGCTACTGGAGGCGGAGAAATGAGCTTATATGATTATATCGGAATCAAGTTCTGGTTCGAGGTCGTTGCTACAATCATTGGCCTCACCGCGCTTGCTGTCTTGATAATTTACAACTGGTGGCATGACCGTTGATTGCCGTCATGCTGTTCACAGCCTGGGTGGGCGTGTGGTTCTGGGCAAACTGGGAAAGGAGTGACGCGCTGGTGAGAAAGACAACAGCTAATGCTGTGAGCCCGTGGGACTATGAGGCGTCCGTACTTGCCGCTGACACAGTGCTAGAAGATTATCGCAGACGCAAGCAGCGGGCACGTGTGAAGGCCTCGATCAAGTCGCCATCGCTTGATGGCATGCCAAGGTCGCCATCGATTGGCAACGTCGTTGAGATCAGGATTACGGATCACATTGACGATGAGACGTACATAGAGGCTTGTGACAAGACAATCGGCTGCATTGAGGACGACGCTCACCGCAACATACTGAAGGACTACTACATCAAGCGGCCAATTGCTGTAGAGCTGTTGATTGCGGATTCTGGATATGGGAAAACGGGCTACTATGACGTACTGAAAGATGCACTATATACATTTGCCGGATTGTGGCCAGCTGGCGATCATGGATTGCTGGTCCGAACAAACAGCGAACGAACACCGAACAAAGTGCGAACAAAGAGCGAACATCTACCCTGAAATGGCGTGCTAATATTGTATTGTGCCAAAGGTGAGAGCCGGCGGTGCTTCCTTCTTTCATTTTGTGATGTTCCAACCCGATTCGCGGTGATCATGCCTCCGTGGATAGGTAGCTCCGATGTGGAAGCCACGCATGGCTGCCGGTTCGATTCCGGCACGGAGCAGTTCGGGCCCAAAAGGTTACCCAGAACCTAATGTGCTGTATCGCTTGTTACGGCTAGAAGCCACTCAGTCTGTTGAGGGAGCGATAAACAGGCGCACAGAGGCCGGTAGCTCAGTAGGTAGAGCCGTGAGTCACGGGTTCGAGTCCCGTCTGGCCTCATTGCCCGGTTTAGTGACCGGATATAGCCTGCGACGATCCCGTCTGACGGGGGAGCGAGCGTGTGAGAGTAGCTAAGTGGAAAAGCGCCCCGTCATCAGGCGGGCAATATGCGGGTTCGATTCCCACCTCTCACAGTAGATGTAGCTCAATCGGTAGAGCGCGCAACTTATAATTGCGTGGGTGCAGGTTCAAACCCTGCCGTCTACATTCACCTCAATGTAGTATTCCAGTTCATGCTGGAGTACTATTTTTTTGAGGTGAGTAAAATGGAACCGATTAACTTTAGAAAGAGCAAGCCAACGATCAAAGAACTGTCAGATAGGATTGACGCTTATAACCGGCGTGCGAGTGAATTAATGAAAAGGAATCGACCATTAACGCGGGAAGATATGACAGATGTTCGTGAGCTAAGGAAAAGTCTTGACAGCGAATATCACGAATACAATTTGGCTAGAAACAATTTTCTTCATGCTGGCCCAGGGCCATATCACAGATACTATAAATGGGTTCAGGATACCGTACAGTATACGTCAGGGAGATTGACTAGCGACTCAGCTGTTAGTTTTCTGTCGGATGTAGGGTCAGCCACAATTATGTGGGAGGTGGATAACCGTTTTGAAGAAAGAAAAAAATGACACCATTTTTGATAACCTACTGTTGTGTGCGGATAAGCAACAGGCACAAATATACCAAGAACAGTGCCCAGAAATGCAGTGCCTTTCAATTAACTTAATAGCAAAAATGGATAGCCTAAAGGTCCTGCATTTTGGCGTTTCTCCTGGCTTATACACTCAGTGTCAATATGATGCAGCCCTAATGAAAAAGCTAAAGACCGTAACTCGTATTCTGAACAGTGTCGTGAGAGCCACGAGGAAATCCATAGAAGACGCTTCGGCGTCTGTTTATTTACCCGAGCACTCCGCCAAACGGTGAGGTGCTATTTTTGTGCAAACAAATAGCCGGCAAATGCCGGCCAAGAGATTAATCTTTATTGAACTTTTCTTTTACATCATCAACGGTATCTTTAACGGCATCTTTGGCATCGTCTAATTTTTCTTTTACTTTGCCAATCACGCCTTCAGCCTTGCCTTGTGCTTCACGGGCCTTATCACCAGTAACCTTACCTTCAACTTCTTTAGCTTTACCGGAGATTTTGTCCTTAGTGCTGTCAATTTTACCATCTAAGCTCATAGATATTACCTCCTTTTGGTGTACCGTCATTGTCCTATATTTGAGCTTGTGTTGCAAGCGTTTTTTCGGAGGCGAATTAATTGCAGTGGAAAGATGAACAGATCGGAACGATGCGCAAGCTCGCCTCCGCTGGATATACGCGGCGCGAAGTCGCAGATAAGATGGGACTTAGCTATAACGCTATAAAGGCGAAGTCACACAGGCTCGGAATTGAATTTCAGCCACCCATGACGAACGAGTACGATTCAGACGGTACACAGTCTAGTGAGACAATTCTAAAAGTCGTCAGGGGCCACAAAATGACGCCTAGAGAGGTGCTAGAAGCCCACGGGTATGACTACACCAAGTGGGAACTGGTGCGTGCTACCAGCAATTTCTGGAAGCAGACGCCCGAAGCAACACTGTACCAGAGCAAGATACAAATTAGGCCATTGGTCGAGGCTGAACAATATGAATCCCTGATGAACGATATCATCACACACAAGGAGCCCTACAAATCCAAGGCTCCTATTTTTGTACCATCAGAACGATATCTTGTCGTTCCCGCATTTGACACGCACTTCAACGGGCATACGTTCGACATCTATGCTGAATCTCTTAAGCGGCAGCTGGATATCATTCAACGTGGCCATTATGCAAAGATATTGCTCATTCTGGGTGGTGACTTAGCCCACGTGGACAATATCAACTCGACCACAGCAAAGGGCACACAGCTCGAAACAACCGACCTAGGCGAGACTGTGAATGAAATGGAGCAATATTTCGAGACACTGATTGAGGCGATTATCAAGAACGCCAATGAGTGTGAGGTCATGTATTGCGCCGGGAATCATGATCCGTCAGTTGGTTATATGTTTGCCCGGTTATTGAAACGCGCCTACAGCAACCAAACAAACATAACTTGGGACATATCACTGAAGCATTACAAGGGAGCGATGTTAGGCCACAACTTCATTGGTGCAACACACGGGGATAAAGGCAAGGCAAGCTACCTAGCCAAGTATCTTGATGAGTTCGGCTTCATGTTAGGCACAGCACAGAACCGCGAGCTGTTTTCTGGCCACATGCATAGCGAAATGTCTCGTGACCTTGGTGGGTTCATTCAACGGCAAGTTTCAACGAGGAAACCGACAGACCGCTGGACAGATGACTTGGGCGTTGTTGCTCATAAGACATTTGAATTGGTTGAGTATTCAGACCACGAGACAACTGCAATTTACTACGTTTGAGAGGTAATTATCATGAGCGAAAAGGAAATTTGGAAAGACATTGAAGGATATGAAGGAGCATTTCAGGTAAGCTCTTTTGGAAGAGTTCGGTCATTGCCGCGCATCGATGCACTTGGACATCATAGAAAGGGCATTTTAAGGAAACAAGGAAACGTTCATGATGGATATTTGCAGGTAGCGTTAGAACACAATGGCAATAAGGCTGTATATTTGGTTCACCGTCTTGTAGCTGCTGCGTTCATACCAAACCCAAATGGATATGCGACTGTCAATCACAAAGATGAGAACCCAAGCAATAACCGAGCAGAAAACCTTGAATGGTGCACGATGCTTTACAACAACATGTACAATGGCCGCAACAAGCGTGTAGCAAAAGCGCTTGAACGTCCGATTAATGTAATAACTAGTTCGGGACATCATTATTTCTTTAGCAGCCAAAAGAAGGCCTCAGAAATTCTTGGACTAAACGATGGCCACGTATCTGCGTGCCTTCATGGCAAGCTCAAACATCACCACGGTTTTTCCTTCGAGTTTGCGGTGTAGGTCATGTCTGAAATGAAACGAGTCGGATACGGTTACGTATGCAGTACAGAGCGATCAATAATTGAAGAGTTGTCGAGAGAAGAGAAACACATGCACGCAATCATTTATACCAAACCAAACTGTGCCAAGTGTCGCATGACATCCAACCTGCTGTCTCGTGCCATGCCAGTCCAAACAATCATGGCTGACGAACAAGACTATGCACGTTTCCGAAAGCAAGGCTACAAGTCTATGCCAGTCGTTACCGTGTACAAGCCAGATGGCACGCGCGATCAATGGTGCGACATGAGGACAGACAAGATCAACCAATACAAGGAGGCCGACTAGCATGTACTACTTCGTATTACTGCTTACACTTATCTTCGTGCTGGCCAAACTATTCGGCTTGATTGCATGGAGTTGGTTACTGGTATTCGTGCCGTTGATTGCTTGGATTATCTGGATAGTATTCTGGATCGGACTGGTTGTCGTCATCGGATTGCATGAGGAGTGATTGATTGATATGGGCAAGTTTATTTACATTGAGCGACATGACTTACTGTTGATTATCGTTCCAGGCTTTATTAGTTGCGAGCAAGCAGATAGAGCAGAGGAAGAACTCACTGGCAAAACAGGCATAAAGACGGTGATACTAAGCGGTGAGGACTTCACCTTTGTACCAGAAGGCAAGGAATAGCGCATGCGTGTGAAGGTATGTCGCAAGACTGGATGCAACAACACCATACCTTATGGTCAAGCCAACCCATACTGTGCCATGCACGCCAAGCTGTACAAGCCCATTGACATCAAGCCCATCCAGCGTGCCAGCCGAAGCACGTCCTACTATGACAGATACAAGCGCGACAAAGAGTCAACTGCATTCTATCATTCCAAGATATGGGAACATACAGCACACATGCTAAAGGCTCAGGCCTTCTTCACTTGTGCAGTGTGTGGACGAACCTATGATCGCTCTGGCTATCTGATTGTCGACCACATCGTGCCATTGAGAATAGACAGACGGAAGTGCCTAGACAAGGCCAACCTATGGGTGTTGTGCAAAGGCTGCCACTATTGGAAGACGCAGCTTGAGGAAAAAATATACACATCACAGTCCAGAATTGAAAATCTTGACGTTTCAACCAAGTGGACACGCAGCAAAATCTCTGAATGGGTACTCGCTCATAAAAAATAGGGGGGCCCTATGTTGTTTAAGGGGAACCTCACACACCAGTGTCCAGTCAGCACGAGGCCATTTTTTGAAAATTTCGACTTTTTAGACTTAAATCCCTAAACGATGGCATTTCAGCACAGAAAGGAGGCGCGTTTTTTGCCAGAAAATCATCCAAATTTAACAATTTTACATGCTGGTTCCTCTGATGATCAGCCCAACAGTGACGACGACATGAAGGACATCCAGAACACGCCTCCCGTTCACCTAGATGATGAAGCTAGCCGTTTGTGGAAGACATTAGTTCCGGAAATCAAGAAGCTCGGTTACCTGAAAAAAATTGACCAGCCCAGCCTCGAGCTATACTGCCGTTATTACTCGCTTTACATTAAGTCTGAGCAGCTAATCGAAAAACAAGGGCTGTGGATTTATGACAACGATGATGTTGCGGTGAAGCGTTCCCCTGGAGCTGTGCAAATGGACTCTTGTGTGAAGAATATGAAGTCGTTAGGGCATGATTTAGGACTTACGTTTGACTCTGGATTACGTCAGATAACTGTCGAAGAGCCAGAAAAGCCTAAGCGAAATAGTCCATTGAAGGAGGTTGGGTTTGGTGCGGACGTTTGATTTTACCGGTGTGCAAGATATTCGCGGCTACGTAAAGCCGTACCAATCAGATTACCAAGGACTGTTTGATAAGTACCACGATCCAGGAACAAGATACGCTTATGATGTGATGTTCACCAATAAATACATGACTGGAAGAGATACTCAGCTGGCATGTATTAGGCACTTGAATGATTTACTGCGGATTGGCGAGGATGATTTTCCCTATCAATACAGTCCAGACATGGTGGACGCGATCGAATACTTCTCACGCTTGCTACCCAACCCTGAAGATACCACAAATAATATTCAGCCCTTTAAGTGGCAATCGTTCATTCTGGATAGCTTGATTGGTTGGCGGACGCCTGATAATGGGACCCGATTCACAACGTCTAACATTTCAATCGCGCGTCAGCAGGGCAAAACTTGGCTAGCATCAATTCTAATCAACTTTTATTACTTTGTAGTCTGCTGGAATGCGACATCACAGGACTTGCTAGTGGCCAGTTACGACAGTGAACATGCAACCAAGCTGTTCAATGACGTGTCTTTGCAGGCGAAGACAATTTTATCCCTGCCGGACTTTGCAGATGATGCTAGAGAGCGTGGCGTGGAAGCCCAAACCACGCAAGTTATTGCAAAAAACACTAAGAATACGATCAGAAAAGGCACATCACAAGGCGGCGGCTTTGATAGTTTCCACAATGCAATCGCTGTTTATGATGAAATTGGTAACTTGAGGCCAGCACTGAATGAGACCTTAAAACAGATTACATCCGGACAAAATGGCATTAAGAACCGAATGTTTGTCAAGATTTCAACAGCTTATCCAGATATCAAGGTTAAGTTTAAGAACGACGAAGATGTTACCCGGTCTGCCATTGAGCATGACGCCGTTCGAGACGCTGACAACGTATTCCAAGTAATTTATGCTCAGGACTCGGAGGATGAGGTATTTGAACCCGAAACATGGGCAAAATCTAATCCTAATCTGCTTGAGTTGCAAAATAGTAAACGGGACAACCTTCAAAAGGCTCTTAATCAGGATCGCAACGATAATGAACGTGAGGGAACGCTTGAAACCTTCGTAAATAAGTCACTAAATCTGTGGAGCCGGAGATTTCAGAACAGCTATTTGTCCCTAGACAACATTCAACGCAGTATTATTGACCACTTCGATGTGAACGGGCGTGATGTGTTTATCGGGTTTGACGGGTCACAGACAAATGATAATACGTCTTTTGGCTTCATTTATCCGTACACTGATCATGACAAACACATGTTCCATGTTCAGCAGCACAGCTTTATTCCCTTCGCACAGGCAAAAACCATTGAAGCCAAGTCGAAGCAGGACGGATTAGATTACCTTAAATTGCAAGATGAAGGATTTGTTGACATCACCAATCTTGCATCAGGCGTAATCAACACCGATCAGGTTTACCAGTGGTTGGTTGATTATGTTAATCAACATCGGCTCAAGGTTAAATTCATCATTGCTGATCCAAACCACGGTGAATGGCTCGAAAAGAAACTGGAGAATTATCAACCGCAGTGGCAATGGTTTCCTTTGCCTCCAACCTCGTTCAAGTTGAATGAACCTACGAAGGACTTTCAGAATTTGTTTATTAATGGCAACATTTCGATGCTAAATGATCCGCTACTGATTGATGGGCTAAACAACGCTGTATTGGTAGAAGATCGCGGTGGTTCGGTCAAGATTGACCGTCAAAACCGCACCAACGATCACATCGATACGACTGATGCACTTATTAATGCCCACGCGCAGGCCAAGTTCTATTTTGAAAACTATCATGATGAGGGCTATAACCCGCTGAATGACCTAGACGCACAGGAAAAACGTGACTTCTTCAAGGCGATGTTTGGAGGTGGTAAGTAATGGCGAAAGTAATTAATAATTTTTTCAGCAATTGGGGAACAGTACTGGTGTTTGTTCTCGGATTAGCGTTGATTTCAGTGGCCGCATTCACCTTCAATCTGGTACTTGGCTACTTAGTTTCCGGAATTGAGCTGTGTGTGATTGCCTATATTTTGGACAAAGAAAGGGGGTGAGGCTAAATGGGACTTCTAACCCCTAGAAACTTCAATAAACGTAAAGCCAAAAACATGGTCTATCCGAGCAATCCTGCGTTTTTAACGACCACGGTTGGCGGCATGCAGCTTTCTTATGTTTCGGCGCTGTCTGCTTTGCAGAACACTAATGTTTATAGTGTGATCAACCGTATTGCTAGCGATGTTGCCTCGGCGCACTTCAAGACCGAAAATACTGCAACACTGAACCGACTTGAGAGCCCTAGCGGTTTGATAGGCCGGTTTTCTTTTTGGCAAGGTGCGTTGATGCAGTTGTGCTTGTCGGGCAACGACTATATCCCCTTAGTTGGGCCAAACTTGGAGCATATTCCTAACTCTGATGTCCAGATTAACTACTTGCCAGGCAATACAGGCATCGTATATACGGTTTTAGAGAGCAATGATCGTCCTCAAATGGTGCTTAGACAGAACCAAATGCTTCATTTTAGGCTCATGCCAGATCCACAATATCGGTACTTGATTGGCCGATCACCTTTAGAAAGCCTGCAAAACGCCCTTAATTTGGACGATAAAGCCTCAAAAAGCAACATGAGCGCTATGGAAAATCAGATTAATCCTGCTGGACAGCTCGAAATAAGTAACTATTTAAGCGATGGTAAAGACCTAGAAGCCGCCCGTGAAGAGTTTGAGAAAGCCAATACTGGTGATAACTCTGGTCGCCTGATGGTTTTACCCGATGGGTTCAAATACACCCAGCTTGAAATGAAGACTGATGTATTTAAGGCCTTGGCTGATAATTCAGCATACTCTGCTGACCAAATCTCCAAGGCCTTTGGTGTACCCAGTGACATTTTGGGCGGTGGCACGTCGACTGAAAGCCAGCACTCCAATATTGACCAAATCAAGGCAACATATCTGGCAAACTTAAACTCATACGTTAATCCAATCGTGGACGAGCTGCGCTTGAAGATGAACGCACCGGACCTTGAATTGGATATCAAAGATATGTTGGATGTTGACGACTCAATACTGATTAACCAGATAGCCAATCTTGCCAAGTCCGGGGTGCTAGGCGCTGAGCAGGCACAATTTATCCTTAAAGGATCGGGCTTTTTCCCCAATAATTTGCCTGATTTCAAACCGCTTACCAGCTCAACGAAGGGAGGTGATGACAAGTGATTATTCCGGTTAAAGGCTACATTACAAGCAACGACTATGCGCCAATCTATCGTGATTGGTTCGGAATTACGGTTGTATCGCCGTCAGATATTGTTGATAAGCTGCCCGACGATGGTTCTGATGTCACACTTGAGATTGCCTCCGATGGTGGCGAGGTAGATCCAGCAACGGAAATTTGTAATGCCTTGCGCGCATACTCGGGCAATGTGACAGCGAAGGTTGTGTCTAACGCATACTCAGCTGCGACTATTGTTGCTATGGGTGCTAATACGGTTCAGATGGCGCCGGGTGCGAAGATGATGATCCACCGAGCATCAAGCGACGCTAGTGGAAACGTCAACGATATCAATAAGGCTTCTGGCATGCTGCAAACAACAGACAATGCGATTGCTGACTTGTACGCAACCAAGACAGGTAAGCCTGCCGATAATTTTATTGAGCTAATGGATTCTGAAACATGGCTTACTGCCGATCAGGCAATTGAGCTCGGTCTTGCAGATGAAAAACTAGACTTCGATGCGCCGATTGTAAATGCGGTAGGTCCGATTATTCCACATCAAGCGGTTCAACGCATCAAGAATTTGAAGGACGAAAACGACAAGTTACGTGGTCAACTTCCTAAGCAGAACGATCTGCTAAACAAGAAGCTGGCTATTTTTTATGACAAAAAGGAGGTCCAATAATGGACAAGTTACAAACACTTTTTAACGATGTCAGTGCCAAGTGTGCTGATTTGAACGCTCAATTGAACGTAAAACTGCAAGATGAGAATGCCTCTGTCGATGATTTTCAAAAGATCAAGGACGACCTTACCGCTGCAAAGGCACGTCGGGACGCTATCAACGACCAGATTAAAGCACTTGAAGATGAAAATAAGGCCAATTCTGATCCTGACAAGCCAGTGGATAATGAACAACAGGAGGGCACCGACCTGTCCAAGAAGCCAATCGATGCGAAGAAGAAGGCTATCAACGACTTCATCCATAGCCATGGCAAGGTGGTTGATGCTGCAGCTGGTCACGTCACTTCGACAGAAGCAGGCGTGCTAATTCCGGAAGAAATCATCTATGACCCTACCGCAGAAGTAAATTCAGTTGTGGATTTGTCCACCTTGGTTACCAAGACGCCGGTTACTACTCCTAAGGGTACATACCCGATTTTGAAACGGGCAACCGATCGCTTTTCTAGTGTGGCAGAATTGGCCGAAAATCCCACACTTGCTGAGCCTGAATTTGAACAGGTGGACTGGTCTGTTGGCACGTACCGTGGCGCAATTCCTCTGTCCGAAGAAGCTATTGCTGATTCTGAAGTGGACTTGACCGCACTGGTTGGCCAGTCCATTAACGAGAAGTCTGTCAACACCTACAACGCGTTGATTGCGCCTGTGTTGCAGTCGTTCACTGCTAAGGCTACAACCACTGACACTTTGGTTGATAATCTTAAGCACATCCTGAACGTTGATCTTGACCCGGCATATAGTCGGGCGCTTGTGGTTACTCAGTCCTTGTTCAACACACTCGACACTTTGAAGGATAAGAACGGTCGATACTTGCTTCACGACGCGTCCGATTCCATTACTAGCGGTGCTGCAAAGGGTACTGTTCTGGGCGTCCCTGTTTATGTTGTTGGCGATATGCTTCTAGGTTCTGCCGCCGGCGATCAGAAGGCATTTGTTGGTGATCTGAAACGTGGTGTGCTGTTTGCGGATCGTCAACAGGTTACGTTGGCATGGGAAGACAGCAAGATTTATGGCCGTTATCTCGGTGCCGCGTTCAGATTTGGCGTCGAAAAGGCCGATAGCAATGCCGGCTATTTTGTAACCAACACAGATTCTGCATCTGGTTCCGGTACTGGTAAGTAATACGATCGTTAGTCGCCTAAGAAATAAACAATTCGTCGATATGACGGGCGGCTATTAAGGGAGGGCTGAATATGGCAGATGGTCAAGGGGTTACCCCGGAAGACATGCAAAAATATCTTAATCTTGACGCCGATGGCGATGCTTCAATTCTTGCCGATATGATCAGTACGGCAGAGGACGCAGTTACCGGGGCCATTGATGACACGATTGGGATTGATGTTTATAGGGCATATCCGTTGTTTAATCAAGCGGTTCGGGTACTTGTTGACTACATGTATTACTCACGCGGTGCCCTATCCGATCAAAACAAAGCCTATCCGCCCAGCTACGCATACATGATCAACAGTATTCGTTGGAAAATCCAGCGTGACCAAGCGGCAAAGGCTGGTGATACTGATGGCAAAATTTAAGGCAGCCGATTTCAGCCGAACGGTTGAGCTAGGTTCTCCACAGTCACATAAAACTGGTGCTGGTGTTAACGTCACCAGCTTCGTGCCAGCTTATAGCTTGCATTTCAAGCAGCAGAAACGAACACTCACGCAGCAGTACACGCTTGTGGGAACACGCTTGGATAATTCAATCACCATCATAGTCCGTCATGATGCTAGAAACATTAATCAGAAACAGGCACGCCTTGATGGTGTTGTGTATGACATTTCAGACATTAGCCCGGACGACAGTAACGATGCTCTCCGCTATGACTACCTGACCCTTACCAAAGTAACTAAGGGGGCGTAGTAATGGACCTCAACGAAGCATTAGATCAATGGCAAAAGCAGGTTACCCAAGCGGCTAAGTTGACTAGCAAGCAACAAGAAAAGATAACCAAAGCCGGAGCCGACGTTCTGGCTGATAAGCTAACAGAAGCCACCAAGGCAAATCACCCAAACACAAAGGGGTCAGGCGGCGAATATGGGCACTTAACCGATGACATTGCGTCGGCAACTGGTGACGTTGACGGTAGGCATAATGGCAAGTCCATGGCTGGGTTCACCAAGAAAGAGTTCGTTGCCCGGTTCCTTAATGATGGCACAAAGTACATTCGTGGTGACCATTTCGTGGACAATGCACGTGACGATGATAAAGATGAAGTACTTGCGGCTGAATTCGAGGAATATCAGAAGGTAATCAAGAAGATAGGCGGTGGCGAATAATGAGCGCAGTAGATGATGCGGTTGCTTTGATTAGCGCCGCTTCTTTAGTTGGCATAGATGAAGTTTATGGCAACAACTTACCTCAGGAAGCCATCGACAGCCTAGACAAGACGGTGGTGTTGGTGACTGATGCAGCCAATAATCCTTCCGGATATGGCAACGGTGACTTCTGGCGGCTTTACCAAGAGGTTGAGGTACAAGTCTGGTACTCGCAAGAGTTCGACGGCGACCCAGAGACGCTTGAAGTAGCACTAATGAAGGCGTTTGTTCACGCGGGTTGGCAAGTCGTGGCAGTACGTCAGCGCACATTAGACCAAGACACACAGCAACTGATGAACACATTTTATTTTTCACGCGAAAAGAATATTGGAGGTAATTAAATGGCTATTGTAGGTTTAAAAATGGTCACGTTTGCGCTGGTCGATCCAGTCACTCAGCAGCTTTTGAAGGGTGAAGACGGGCTTTCAGCAGACGGGCTTTATCAAGTAGATACAAAGGACATGGGGTCAAAAACGGCCAACATCACGGGTCTGGTTGGTAGCTCCACCAAGCGGTACGGCAACAATGTAAGTCAGCAGGTTACTTATGGCGCCGCGGCACCGTCTATTGCCTATGACTCGCTTAATCTTGATTTTGACATCAAGCAGAAAATCAAGGGTTTTGTTAGCGATGGTAAGGGCGGTTGGACGCCAAGCGACCCTGCACATATCGCCATGTTGATTGAAACGCAGTCGCTCAGTGGCAGCAGCATTTACTTCGGGTTCGGTAACGCCACAGCCGTTGAAAGTGAAGCCAACGTCCAGACTAATGATGATAATAAGCAGATTGTCGATGATGCGCTTACCATTTCCGCCTTGGATACAATCGCGTTCGGTCACAAGCCATTTAAGCTGTATAACTCTGCCGATACTGGCTTCGATCAACCAACGATGCTCAAAGAAGTATTCGGTGGTTATGTAGCGGCAACTGGCACGGGTACTAGCACGGGTACTGGCAATTAAGCGAACACCCGCATGGGCTTATTGAGGATACGAGCCGGCACTAGCGGCAAGCACGTGCAAGCCGTGCTGTCGGCGTTAATCTTTTAAGGAGAATTCATAATGAAAATTAAAGAAGCTAAGCTAAGCAACCGTGAGCATATCGTCAAGGTGACCAACAGGGTCATGAAGGCCACGTTATCTTTACAGCTGATGATGGCGCAGGTTGATGACGTTGAAGACGCGGACCTAACGCCGGTGGAACAGCTTAAGCAACAGCAGAAGCTGATTGATGACGTGATGAATTACATCACGGACACGCTCAAGTTAAACCAAAAAGAACAAGAAAAGCTAGACGACTTAGAGTTTAGTGAGACCGTTGAAATTGCTAACAACGTTATTTTACGCGTTCAGGGTTTAAGTGATGAAGATATTGCAAAGTTGACCAAAGAGGCATCACAGGCGGACGACAAAAGCGAAGCCGAACAAGCGTAAAACGGTGTTTGAGCTGAAAAACAAGCTGGAAGATTTGAAGCTGTCGGGGCAAGACACGCTGGTGTATCTGCATTGGACGCCTGAGCAATGGCTGGATAGTGACTTCTATGACCTGCTGGAGCTTCAAACGGCAAAAAAGCCAGAGGATCGCCAGCAAGACCCCGAACAAATGCTCAAGGGTCTGGGCTTGATGTAACGCAGAATGACACATGGGATAGTCGGTATACCAAAGCCGTCTGTCCCTTTTTGTATATAAAGGAAGTGTAAGCATGCAAAAAGTTCAGGCTGAAATGGGCACAGAAGTCGCTCTGAACACGCTCAAAGCCGAAACGTCACTCAAGAGCTTAAATGCTGTTATCAGTTCAACCAAGAATGCGTGGAAGTCGCAGGAAGCAGCGCTAAAGTCCACCGGCGAGTACCTGAAAGCAGCAGAGACGCGCTACAAGGGTTTGGGCGATAGCATAAAGGCTCAAGAAAGCAAAATTGAAAGCCTGCGGGACAAGCAAAAGGGCCTAGATGTCACGACCAAAGACGGCGCTGAGTCCTATCTCAAGTACCAGAAGGACATTGACAGTGCCACCACACAGTTGAAGTCGTTGGAGGCACAACAGACACGGGCGAAGTCTTCCCTTGAATACCAGAAGTCAGGCTTGGCAGGCTTACAAACTGAATACAAGCAAATTACCACAGTCTCTAACAGCTATGTTGAGCGGCTGAAGGCTGAGGGCAAGCAGCAAGAAGCCAACAAAGCGCAGATGACGGGTTACAAGGACATCATCAGTAACCTGAACAAGCAGCTGTCAGCACAAGAAAAAGAGCTATCACGGATCGCTACTGCCAGTGGTAAAGATTCCGATGCATGGCGTACGCAAAAGGTACGTGTTGATGAGACGGCTACTGCTTTGGCCAAGACTAAAACCAGCATGACTGAATTAGATTCTGCCATGAAGAAGGCTAATCCGTCTGTATTCAGCAGGATTAAGACTGCAATCGAGGGCACAAACAAACAGGCGGAGAAGACACCAAGCCTATTTAAGAAGATTGTGGCTGGTGGTCTGGTCACCAATGCAATTAGCAATGGCTTTAGTACGCTCACCAGCAGTATCAAGTCAACAATCACAAGCGGCCTTGAGCTAGATGAGGCCGGCGAGAAGATTAATGACACCTGGAAGAACATGGGTAAGAATGCCAATGACATTCAGATCCTTGGCGATCAGATGGGCTATCTCCGTGCACAAACCGGGGCTTCTGGAACAGAAATAAACACAATGCAGAAGTCCGTTGACAGCTTCACCCACGGTGTGACGGAAAAAACGACCGTTATTTCCGCTGGTATCGCTGGCATTGCCACGGCGTCTCACATTGGCGGTTCAGGCATGGACACACTGGCAAAATCCATGCAAAAAGTGGTCGCCAGCGGTGACTTAACTTCTGGTGGATTAGCGAGGCTTGAAAAGCAGGCGCCGACACTAGGCGCACAGCTTGCTAAGGCGGCTGGGGTGTCTCAAGGCGCTTTTGCCACTATGGTTGCCAAGGGTAAAATATCCAGCGCTGACTTCCAAAATTTGCTATACAAAATAGGAACAACATCGGGTACCACCTTTAAAACCTACGGCAAAACGGCCGAGGGTGCGATGGCGCAAATTAGGGGTGGTTGGACGAGCTTAAAGGCGAAGCTGGCGGCACCACTGCTTGAGGTTAAAAACTCAGGCATGGCAAGTCTATCATCTTTGATAACTAGCCCGGTTGTGCAAAACGCGGCTACTAGCCTTGGCAATGGTCTGGCATACGTGGCGAACATGGCCAAAAAGGGCCTAGACTACATCTCTGCTCACAAAAAAGACGTAACTGGGATTGCTAGCGACATGTGGGACATCGCAAAGGTTGCCGGTGCTGAAGTCTGGTCAATCGCCAAGACGACGATCAAAGACATTGCAGGCTGGCTAGGTGTTGGCGGCAAGAACGCTAAAACGATGAAGGACCCGCTGGGCACTGTTCATGACATTCTCGATAAGATTGCTAAGAACAAGGACGGCATCAAGGGGACAGTGAAAGTACTGGCCGCACTGTGGGTGACAAAAAAGGTGCTCACCTTTGCCGGCAGTTTGCTACGTGTCTATGACAACTTGAAAAAGCTAAGTGAGACCGAACTATTCTCAAAAATAGCTGCCAACTTTTCTAAATTTGCTAATAGTAAGCTCGGCACGGCAACCGCGGTAGTCACCATCGCTTATGACGCCGTTTCAGACATAAAGGACCTGACCAAGGCCTTCAGCAAGGGTGGTACAGTCGGCCAGAAGTTTCACGCCAGTGGTGAGACCGCGGGTACGCTTATCGGTGGCGGTATTGGCTTTGTTCTCGGTGGCCCCGTAGGAGCTGCTATTGGCGCAACAGTCGGTAAAGTTGCTGGCGGATGGGCTGGAGATGCAGCCAAGAAGTTCACGGACGGTTGGAACGCTAAGGCTAAGCCTAAGGACTGGCTAGGCAAGCTGGGTTTTAATGCTCACAAGGGCGCAACCGGCATTGCAAAGTGGTGGAAAGGCATTCAAACACAAAATGACAAGTCGAATGCTCAAATGGAAAAGCAACAAGCCGCAGCCAACAAAAAGATGAAAAAGGATTGGGATAGCTTCTGGGGCAAAGTCGGCGACAAGACGCGTAGCACATGGTCAGATGTCAAGAAGTCTGTTAGCGATGGCTTAAGCAAAATTAAGTCTAATTCTAAGAGCGGTATGGCTGGCGTAAAATCTCACATTTCTGACGCATGGACAGCCGTTAAGTCCAAAACCAGCAGCACATGGTCCAGTATCAAATCAAAGGTCGGTGGGGTTGTTGACTGGGTATCAAGTCACGTTAAGGGTGGCTGGAGCGGTCTAGGCGGAGTCGTTGGTCGCATCTTTGGGTCGGTAGGTAACGCTATTGTCCACCCAATCCAGACTGCTAAGTCTCTGCTTGGTGGCCTAGTGAATGGCATCAAGGGACTATTTAACTTCCACATCAGATTGCCGCACATTCCGCTTCCGCATTTTGACATTTCCGGCAGCATGAACCCGCTTGACTGGATCAAGCATCACACGCTGCCTCACATTAGCGTGGACTGGTATGCCAATGGCGGCCTTATCAACACGCCAACGCTGTTGTCTGCTGGTAACCGTATGGCAATCGGTGGCGAAGCAGGCCCTGAAATGGTTGTACCGTTATCAGCGTCAAAGGCTAGTCGCGCATGGCAACTGCTGGGACAGGCGGTACAGCAGATTAACGCCAGTCAATCCTCGGCGCAGACGCAGGTAGCACCAGCGAGTGATAACAGCGACCTTATCGCCGCTATTAATGCCCTAGGCTTGCTGATGACCAAGCTCAGCTTCAACGTACAAATCGGCGACGACCAGTTCTATCCGAAGGTAGCACCAAAGGTCAAGGCCTATAATGACCGCCAGAATAGCTTTCGGACGGCTTGACAGGATTAGAATTAGGGGGTAACTATGGCAGGAATAAGTTTAATCTATAACGACGTCGAGTTGAGCCAATGGCTCGATGTCACGAACGTGCAGCGCAACGTAGGGACCGCTCACACTAATACCATGGTCAAGGTCGGGAAGAGCGACGGTCAGCTGTGGCAGTATATGTCACGTGACGCCAAGACTATTACGGTGACCGGCATTATCACAAATGCGAACTTGGCTAATTTACGCCGCGAGTTAGGCGCCGCGATCGACACGGACGAACCCCAAAAGCTAATTATTGGCGATGATACTGGCGTCTACTACAACGCAATCTACTACGGTCAACCCACGCTAGCTGAGGAATGGCGTGCGGGTACCGTCAGCTTGTCATTTATCGTCCCGGACGGCGTCGCCCATAGCATTGCTACGACCACAGCCACAAACACTGCTGGCACGGACACTATCAGCTTTAATAACGCTGGCAGCTATAAGTCTTACCCCGTCATTACGGCCACGATGCACGGCGACAATGGATTTTTGGGCCTTGCAAGCTCAAGCGGCGGATACCTTGAGTTTGGTGATGCTGAATCGCCCGACAAAATCTACGGCACTAAGTCTGACCGGGCGCTTTGGTGGAGCTACAAGAGTTCGCCGGCTGGCTCAAACATTAACACAAGCTGTGTTACTGCATATCCATACCGGTTAGGCGACAGCAGGTATCCAAATGCGTTTGATGGGTACCTCAAGTTTGGTCAAGGGTCAAGCAAAGAAGTGGCTACACCAGCTTGGGCGTCAAACTCGGCCAATGTTTGGCATGGCCCAGCTATCCACGGGGATATTGCGGCTAATATCAATGGCATTAGAACCGGGTACTTTACCTTTGCTAACCGCGTTGACTTTCAGCCAACGACAAGGGGCTTCGGCCGCGTCGAGTTTAATCTTGAAAATAACGGTCAAAGCGGTATCGCCGCGATCTTGCGCGATTCTGGTGACAAGTCAGCAAATCGTAATTTTGACTGCGTAGTCGGGACGCTTAGCGATACTGTAAACTCGCTTAAGTCTTATGTGATTCCATCCAGCTGGAAGACATTTCTGGAGGCTAAAATAACACGCAGGGGTAACACCATAACTTGGCAGTTGAGTGAGGTAGACGGCAAACACAGCTGGCGCTGGTCAACCACGATGGCAGAACTGGGCGCCATGGAAATTACTGGTGCAACAATCTGGCCACAGAAGTATTCAAACAATGCCGACCTTGACATTGAGCTGACCGACACTAAGTTCACATGGGAAAATGAGACGACAGTCACTGACATACCAAATTTGTTTGCGAATGGCGATGTGGTCACGATTGATACACAAAACAAAAAGATTCTAGTGAACGGCGTCGAGGACAGGGGTCTGCAAGAGATTGGCAATCATTGGGACGACTTCTATCTGACGCCGGGTGCTAACACCATTACAGTCGATGGTAGCAGCTGGGCGACCCAGCCGCGGGTAGACATTTACTATCAGGAGGCGTACGTATAATGGACTTTTATTTTACCGATCGCCAGTATAACTTGTTGGGGATAGCAAGTACTGAACGCGGACGTTTCCGCATAGCCGGCGAGATTGAAGCGCAAAGCACCACAGCAAGTACTGTCGCTTTGACCGGCAATATCTACTTTGCCAAGGGCGACCTGAACGATGCTATTGCCATGGTTGTGGGCGAGGGTGGCAACTATATACTTTATGAAGACGACCGTGGCATTGGTCATTTTATGACAGTCCAAGACACTCAAGTTGACAACACTGGGTGCTTAATAAACTTTCAAGCCGATGACGCTGGCAATGACCTAAAGAATGAAGTCATTGGTGAATACGCGGCGACTAAACCGATGACCTTTGCGCAATACTTTTCTATGTTCTGCGCAGATTCCGGATGGGAAATTGGTCTCAACGAAATCCCTGCCAGTGTACGCACGCTTGAGTTTAGCAGTGAACAGACGTCGTATGACCGCATGCTTGAAGCCGCAAATGACTTCGGTGTAAGCCTCTATTATACATTTACGATTGAGGGCATGGCAGTTACACACCGCTATCTAAATGTGGTGAACAAGCTGGGTAGTACCACCAATATCACTTTGCGTCAAGGCGCTGACATTAGCCAGATT
This sequence comes from Lacticaseibacillus mingshuiensis, assembly GCF_016861785.1. Taxonomy (GTDB): domain Bacteria; phylum Bacillota; class Bacilli; order Lactobacillales; family Lactobacillaceae; genus Lacticaseibacillus; species Lacticaseibacillus mingshuiensis. The sequence goes on along the minus strand of NZ_BOLS01000006.1, from coordinate 35,127 downwards.
GTGAGTGAGACCAGTACAGCTGACTTACACACAAGCATTAAAGCCTATGGTGCAACGCCAGACGGCAAGACTGCACCGCTTAACCTCGTGGGATATAAGTGGACAGATAGCACAGGCCAGTTTGCGCTCGGCAGCGACGGCGTGCTTCGCGACACTATCGCAATTCGCACATGGTCTCGCCTGCGGAGTAACACCAATCCAACGCCAGAATCTAGCCATCTACAAATGGTGAAGACTTATGAAGCTACGACGCAAGCTACCCTATTGCAGTCTGCACTGGCTGACTTAAAGCAGTATAACCATCCGGCTGTAAACTACACCGTCACGATGGCAAGGGTGCCATCTGAGCTAAGCAAGGGCGATACCGTGAGCGTTGAAGACGAAGCACAGAACCTGTACCTTTCGGCGACCGTGCTTGAGGTTGACAAGTGCTACAGTCTGCCCAACAGCAGCAAGCTGACACTAGGCGACTTTAAAATTGAGCATGACCAGACCTCCGAACAGATTAAGCAAGCTGCTAAATCTGCTGAAGATGCAGCTAGTAAAGCGCAGGCGGCAAACACTGTTGCGTACACTGCGCAAACAACAGCTATTAACGCAGCCACTACTGCAAGCACTGCTCAGACGACAGCTGACAGTGCACAAACGACAGCTAACACTGCTCAAGACACAGCAACGACCGCCGCTCAAGTTGCCGAAAAAGCGCAAGCAACGGCCAATACTGCACGAACCTTCATCAAGTCGGCTACTGCGCCTGACACAACTAATCTGCCAGCTAACGCCGTGTGGTTGCAACCGGCTGATGGTGCGACTCCAGCATCTGCTAAGACTTGGAGCGGGACGACTTGGCAGGACACGCCAATTGAGTCTAGCCTGATCGCGCAGAATATTATCGGCAAGAACATCACTGGGTCAACCTTTGGCAATGCCAATGGCACATTCAGCATTGATGAGAACGGGAACATTAACGGCGGGAATATTACCGGCAGTACATTCAACACGGCGACCACTGATGACGCCTACAGGACTCAGCAAGGGAAAATGACGCCGAATGGGTTAATCTTTACAACAACATACAAAAATGTGACAGGAAGCAGTGCTCAGCTCGAGGAAGCCAGCGTGGATTGGGCGGGACCAAGGCTTAAGACTACCTATGCCGATGGCACTAGCGAAACGGCTGGCTTAGGCACGATTGGGCTGGACGGCGCCAATGTTTACGCATGGTCACAAGGCGCAAATGGTGACATTACCGGAGAGATATACCTGAGCGGAAACGGCCTAACAATTCTTTACAATTCCCAATTTGTCACGCTGACAAATGACCAGTTAGCTCAGTTGATCAACACCGGAAAAGTCCTCTGGAGCGGGGGGCAGTACCCCATTGCCTCGCAGACAATTACGCCAAGTATGCCGCTGTCCGATTGCTTAAATGGCTGGGTGCTTGTCTGGTCAGGTTTTACAAGCGGATCCGCCCAGGATTACAACTTCAACTTTACTTTCATTCCGAAAGCGTATGTTAACGCCTTTTCGGGGAAAGGTGTTTCTGCGGTTCTGACTAATCAGACGGCGCTTATAGCGTCGAAATACGTGTATGTCACCAGCACGTCTATCACGGGTAATGACAACAACCGTAACGCTTATGTATTAAGGCAGGTGCTCGCATGGTAAAGGTAGAATTGAATTACAACAGCGACGGCTATATCGATGGCTGGACGGACGAAGCCTATGCTGCGCCTAGCGCAACGATTGTCGATGTTGACACGTCTAGAATTGTGATTGGTGCAACGAAACTTGTTGATGGCGAGCCGGTGGTTGATGAGGCTAAGAAAGCTGAGTTATACGCGCCAAAGCCAACTGCTGAGCAGCAATTGATTGCCTCATTAAGTTTGCGTCTAGCGCAATTGGAGGCGAAGTCATGAGCAACTATGACCAGTGCGTACTGTTTTACAGCTGGGGGATTGACCTGGCACCATACGTACCAGTAGTGATAACGGCTGATGAGTACAAGCAGATAACCGGTAATGACTACGCCGCTGGCAAGAGCTAGCGGCTATTTCTAGCCGCTATTTTTAGCAGCTATTTTTGTGGAAGGAAGTGAGAAAGTGACATTTTTTGGATACACGATTGGTGACTGGGCGGAGTTCATATCAATCATAGGGGTGGGCGTGAGCGCGGGCAGCTGGCTGTTCAAAAAGATTGCCTTAGATCCATTGCGTTCTGATATTCAAGTACTTTCAGAGACGATTAATCGTCAGCTCAAGCTACACGAACAATCGCTGGCAGACTTGAATACTCATCTGAAAACACATGATGAAGAGCTTGGCAGTCACTCGGTTAGAATTACTAGATTGGAAGACCATGTAGGCATCAAAGGAGATAATGATGATGAATAATTGGACAGAACTATTAGTATCACTTGCAGTAGCAGCAGTCCCAATCATTGGGGCTTGGATTTCAAAACAGTTGCTGGCTAACAAACAGGCATTAACTTTGGTAAAGGTATTAGGCCCGTTGGCAAATGCTGCGGTAACAGCAGCAGAACAACTCGGTGTGACACAGGTGATTGACGGTGCGGTCAAGAAATCGGCTGCCATTCAGGCTGTGAAAGATGGTTTGAAGTCGCTTGGCTTCACCAGCACAGACGAGCAGACAATTGCCAACGCGGTTGAGAAAGCTTATGCGGATTTGAAGGATAGCCTGGCAGAAACCTATCCGCAAAAGACAGTTGATCAGGAAGCATCTAATCAAGACAAAGTGGCTGCCGCAGCTCAAGCAGCCGCAGACGCAGTTAAGGCTCAGCTGGCACCATCATCTGTTGCTCCACAGCAATAAGGAGGGGAAAATAAATGAACGATTTAGATTTTAGAAACACGTGTCAGCATTTAGTTGCTGATTATACAAATGACCACATGGATAATACCGATGGAAACTCAATCACTCCGGATGATGTGTATATCGTTTGGTCGTGCAAAGCCCTTCAGAACTCAAAGGCACTGGCTAGTACAAACGTCAGCGACGGCATGTACTACGAGATAACGTACAATGGTGATAAACACGAGTTGTACCTTGATGCTTACAAAAAATTTGAAAATCGTGCAATCCAAATTGATAAAGAATAAAGGAGGGCACCATGAAATTTAAAACTAAACTCATCACCTTGGTAGTCGCCTTTTTGGCGGCTATTTCTTTTGCCCTGCCATCGCAGGTAAACGCGGCCAAGGGTGATATCGGTGTGGACTGGGCAGTTTATCAGGGAGCCAACGGGAAATATGGCACGAATAACAAGTTCGCGATCATTCAGGCTGGCGGTACACAAGGCGGTACGCTGTATGATCAATGGACGTATGCAAGCCAAGTCAAGGCAGCACAGGCGAATGGACTCAAAACCCATACTTATCTGTGGTACGGGGTCGGTGGCAGTGCTGATATTGGTCGACAGGCACTTGACTACTTCCTTCCCAAGATTCTAACGCCGAAAGGTTCTATTGTTGCTCTTGATTATGAGGACGGTGCCTCATCAAGTATGGCTGCCAATACCGATGCCATTCTATATGGTATGCGGCGCATTGCGCAGGCGGGATATACGCCAATGTATTACAGCTACAAGCCGTATACACTGGCACACGTTGACTATCAGCGCATTCTAGCGGAGTTTCCCAATTCACTGTGGATCGCGGCCTATCCGGACTATCAGATTCGGGCATTGCCAGATTATGGTGTATTCCCGTCAATGCCCGGCATTGCGCTCTACCAATTTACTTCTATGCATGCGGCAGGCGGTCTTGATGGCAACGTTGATCTAACCGGCATCACTGATTCAGGCTACAACGGTAGCACGACAACTGACAGCGGTAAAACTTACGTCAAGCCATCAACCAACACACCAGCAACCAACGCAGGCCAACAAGCTAACAACACCACGCTTAGCCAGATCAAAGTTGGCGATAGCGTTAAAGTCAACTTTGGCACAACCCGTTGGGCTAACGGTGTTGCAATGCCTAGCTGGGTTCAGGGCAAGACGTACACTGTGCAACAAGTATCTGGATCTAACGTATTGCTTGGTGGCATCATGAGTTGGATCAACCGAAGCAATGTTGAGTTGCTGACAACGACCAGCGTGCCATCAGTAAGCTCTGGCTCGACCTACACGGTTCAGTCGGGTGACAGTTGGTGGTCGATTGCTTACAAGTATGGCATGAGCATGTACACGCTGGCTGCTAACAACGGCAAGACCATCAGCAGTGTCATTTACCCCGGAGACGTTCTCCGAGTATCTGGTGCAAGCTATTCAAGCCACACGTACTACACAGCCCGCTCTGGTGATAGCTTCTGGAGCATTGCCAACAAGTACGGCATTAGCATGTACACACTCGCTGCTAACAACGGCAAGTCAATTTACAGCCTGATCTATCCGGGCGAAGACCTGTATATCCGATAGCAAAAATGCCTCCTACCAGCAATGGCGGGAGGCTTATTTTTGTGCGGTCCAAATTGGCATATTGATACGATGTGCCAAAACGGCATTGCATATCATCGAATGATTTTTTAAAATGCCCCAGTTTAAAATGGAGCATCGTTTCTCACGGCCTCACCCTTTGCGGGGTGGGGCTATTTTTGTGCCCTTGAAAGGTCAAAAAATCCCTGTAATCAAAATTCTGCGAATCCGCTATCCCACACGGCCCAAAGGGTACAGCGTTTCAATTGGCATTTTTATGGCATTCAAACGGCAAAAAATGGGCCAAAAATGGGAAAAATGCCAGTCGACTGCCAATGGAATTTGTTTTCGCTCCTTTTCGGGCAAACAAAAACGCCTATTTCTAGGCGTTTTGTTTTCGCACAGTTGCGTGCTTTCTATTGATTATGCGCAGCCAGGGAGTCGAACCCTGATTTCGAGAACCGGAATCTCACGTGCGATCCATTACACTAACCGCGCAAGTACCTAATAATGATACGGGAAGGCCTCAGAAAAAGCAAGGGCGAACATCCAGAAAATGCCAGGCGCAAACATGAAATTGTCCTGAGAAAAGAGCCGAATGGTTGAACCGGTCAAGCAGGGGAAAAGGCTTACAGTGCGAATGCCTGATGCGACGCGGTTGGCAATATTCTACTATTGAAAAGATGTTCCCGGAACCCGTGCTTGAGGAGGCAAAAACCTTGCAGGCATTTTCATCCATTGCTATAATGAATGCGTTGGTAAGGAAAGCAGTAGACGATGAGTGTGACTGGATTTCCTAATTTTTTTGGCACTGCTGGGTCGTTGAACGACACGGTTGGACGCTAAGCGACCCACTGAGAGGGATTTGGCTGATGCATTCTGACTTCGCCTGGATCGAAGCGATGGCGCCGGATGTAGTCGACGTCATCACCAAACGTTATCAGGTCCTGCAGTTTGTCAACTGGCTTGCCCCTGTTGGCCGCCGCACCCTGGCTGAACAAATGAAGACATCAGAACGCGCGTTGCGGACTGAGACCGATTTTCTTCGCAAGCAAGGGATGCTTGGCTCGTCCAAATCCGGCATGGTGTTGACCAGCAAAGGCCGCGAGTGCTTCCAAGGACTTCAGCAATTGATGAACCAGTTGCTGGGCTTTAAGGAAGATGAAAAAAAGCTCGCGTCCCAACTCGGCATTGCGCACTGCATGATCGTCAATGGTGATTGTGATCAGAGCAGCCGGGTGCTCGACGAAATGGGCAAGACACTTGCTCAGACGCTTTCGACGGTGTTGCCGGAGGGTCAGCTGACCATCGCGGTGATGGGTGGCACGACAATGGCGCGCATGGCCGATCAGATGTCCTACAAGGTGTCTGCCGGCCGTGAGCTCACCTTCGTGCCAGCGCGCGGCGGGGTCGGTGAGGCGGTGGCGATTCAGGCAAATTCTGTGGCTGCGGCCATGGCTGAAGCCACGGATAGCCGCTACCGAGTCCTCTATGTTCCAGAAAACGTCAGCGCCGAATCTTACCAACCATTGTTGAAGGAACCAGCCGTTCAGCAAGTGTTGCAAATGATTGACAATGCCCAGGTTGTGATTCATAGTATAGGGGATGCGTTGGTCATGGCAAAGCGCCGTTCAATGGCGCCGGAAGCGATCAGCCGCCTCACCGCACAACAGGCTGTTTCAGAAACGTTTGGCACATTCTTCGATGCAGAAGGACGCGTCATTTACAAGATTCCAAGGATCGGTCTTCAGATTCCGGATCTTGATCACATACCGTATGTTTTCGCCGTCGCCGGTGGCCGTTCGAAGGCAAAAGCGATCGAGGCATACATGCACAACGCGCCGAAGCACACGTGGTTGATCACGGACATCGGCGCTGCAAACTCGATTTTAACTGGGGAGACCCGTTAGAATAAAACTCTTATTTCCTAAAGGAGGAAATTTTAGCATGACTGTTAAAATTGGTATCAATGGTTTCGGCCGTATCGGTCGTTTGGCCTTCCGCCGCATCTTCGAACTTGGCGCAAAGAGCTCTGACATCGAAGTTGTTGCGATCAACGATCTGACGAGCCCGGCTATGCTGGCACACCTGCTCAAGTATGATTCCACTCACGGCACCTTCCCTGGTGAAGTTAGTGCAACCGACAACGGCATCGTTGTGAACGGCAAGGAATACCGTGTTTATGCTGAACCTCAGGCACAAAACATTCCTTGGGTCAAGAACGACGGCGTTCAGTATGTTCTCGAATGCACAGGCTTCTATACCTCTGCTGAAAAGGCTCAGGCTCACTTGGATGCCGGTGCAGAGCGTGTTCTGATCTCTGCTCCTGCTGGCAAGATCAAGACCATCGTTTACAATGTTAACGATGACACCTTGACTGCTGACGACAAGATCGTTTCTGCTGGTTCTTGCACGACCAACTGCTTGGCACCGATGGCTTACTTCCTGAACAAGGACTTCGGCATCGAAGTTGGTACCATGACGACGGTTCATGCTTACACCTCCACTCAGATGCTGCTTGACGGCCCTGTTCGTGGTGGCAACCTGCGTGCTGCACGTTCTGCTGCTGTTAACACGATTCCTCACAGCACTGGTGCTGCTAAGGCTATCGGTCTGGTTATCCCAGAACTTGTTGGCAAGCTGCAGGGCCACGCACAGCGTGTTTCCGTTGTTGACGGCTCCCTGACCGAATTGGTTTCCATCCTGAAGACCAAGAACGTCACTGCTGATCAGATCAACGAAGCCATCAAGAAGCACACCGACGGCAACGAAAGCTTCGGCTGGAACGAAGACCAAGTTGTATCTTCCGATATCATCGGCACAACTTACGGCTCTGTCTTCGACCCGACCCAGACTGAAGTTACCACCGCGGGTGACTATCAGCTGGTTAAGACGGTTGCTTGGTACGATAACGAATATGGCTTCACTTGCCAGATGGTTCGTACCTTGCTGAAGTTTGCTACTCTCTAATCTGGAGTAACACTCTTTATTACCGCATCAAGAAGGCGGAGGGAGAGACTCCCTCCGCCTTTTTTTCAGGAGATGTCAGGCATCTCCTGTGAACATAGCTTTTCTATTTTAGGAGGGTTTTATTCAATGGCAAAACTGATTGTGTCTGACCTTGACGTCAAAGACAAAAAAGTGTTGATCCGCGTTGATTTCAACGTGCCGATCAAAGATGGTGTCATCGGTGATGACAACCGTATCGTTGCAGCCCTGCCGACCATCCAATACGTGATCGACAACGGTGGCAAGGCGATCTTGCTTTCTCACCTTGGCCGTATCAAGACCGAAGAAGACAAGGCAAAATTGTCCCTGCGTCCTGTTGCAGAGCGTCTTTCTGAATTGCTGAAGAAGCCGGTCACCTTTGTTCCGGCAACGCGCGGCAAAGAGCTTGAAGATGCGATCGCCAAGATGAACGACGGCGATGTTCTCGTCATGGAGAACACCCGGTTCGAAGACCTTGACGGCAAAAAGGAATCTGGCAATGACCCTGAACTTGGCAAGTACTGGGCGTCTTTGGGCGACCTGTACGTCAACGATGCATTTGGGACGGCGCACCGTGCCCATGCTTCGAACGTTGGCATTGCCTCCAACATGCCACAGGCAGCTGCTGGCTTCCTGATGGAAAAAGAGATCAAGTTCTTGGGTGAAGCGGTCGAGAACCCGAAGCGCCCATTCATCGCCATTCTTGGTGGTGCAAAAGTTTCCGACAAGATCGGCGTGATCCGCAACCTTGTTCCTAAGGCTGACAAGATCATCGTTGGCGGCGGCATGACCTATACCTTCTGGGCAGCGAAGGGTCTTTCGATCGGCAACTCCCTTGTTGAAGCTGACAAGATCGAATTGGCGAAGCAGATCATGGAAGAAGCTGGCGACAAGCTGCTTTTGCCAGTCGACAACGTGGTCGCAACTGAATTCAACAACGATGCGCCTCACAAAGTTGTTGAAGGCGACATTCCTGATGGCTACATGGCCTTGGATATCGGCCCGAAGTCTGTTGAAGACATCAAGGCTGCTTTGAAGGGTGCCAAGACGGTCGTTTGGAACGGCCCAATGGGTGTCTTTGAAATGCCTAACTATGCCAAGGGGACGCTTGAAGTTGGTCAGGCACTCGGCGATCTGACCGACGCAACGACCATCATCGGCGGCGGCGATTCCACTGCGGCTGCAAAGCAGCTCGGCATCGCACCAAAGATCACGCATATCTCCACTGGCGGTGGCGCAAGTCTCGAATACCTCGAAGGCAAGACCTTGCCAGGTATCGCTGCGATCTCTGACAAGTAATTACCAGAAGCGAAAGGGAGTTTACAATGCGTACACCAATTATTGCCGGCAACTGGAAAATGAACAAGAACCCGGAAGAGACCCAAGCCTTTTTGGATGGGGTCAAGGGCAAACTGCCTGATTCTTCCAAGGTTCAGACCGTCATCGCTGCACCTGCGATCGATCTGTTCACCCTGGTTGAAGGCGCAAAAGATCAGCCGCTTCAGACGGCCGCTGAGAACTGCTACTTCGAAGACGAAGGCGCGTTCACTGGCGAGACCAGCCCGAAAGCACTCAAGGAAATGGGTCTTGACTATGTTGTGATCGGCCACAGCGAACGTCGCGGCTATTTCCACGAAACTGATCAGGATATCAACAAGAAAGCCAAAGCAATTTTCAAAAATGGCTTGCTTCCGATCATCTGCTGTGGCGAAAGCCTCGAGCAGCGTGAAGCTGGTCAGACCAACGACTGGGTGGCTTCCCAAGTCGATGCTGCCCTGGCCGGTTTGACGGCGGAGCAGGTCAAGGTCAGCGTCATCGCCTACGAACCGATCTGGGCGATCGGCACCGGCAAGACGGCGACTGCGGATCAGGCACAAGAAGTTGTTGCTCATATCCGTAAGACCGTTGCCAAGCTTTACGACGAAGCAACTGCGGATGCCGTTCGCATTCTTTACGGCGGTTCCGTTAAGCCTTCTAATGTGAAGGAACTGATGGGCAAGGAAGACATCGATGGCGGTCTCGTCGGCGGTGCTTCCATGGACCCAGAAAGCTTCATCGCATTGGCAAATTATCAAGACTAACTATTAGCCCATAAGGCAAAAAGGAGATCTCGTATGTCTATTATCACAGATGTTCTTGCCCGCGAAGTCCTCGATTCTCGCGGCAATCCGACTGTTGAAGTTGAACTTTACACGGAAGATGGCGGCTTTGGTCGTGCTCTCGTTCCGTCAGGCGCTTCCACCGGCGAACATGAAGCCGTTGAATTGCGTGACGGCGACAAGTCCCGTTTTGGCGGCAAAGGCGTTTTGAAGGCCGTTGCCAACGTCAATGACGTGATCGCAAAAGCGGTCATCGGCCTTGATGCCACCGAGCAGCGTCTGATCGACCAGACCATGATCGATCTTGATGGCACCCCGAACAAGGGCAAGCTTGGTGCGAACGCGATCTTGGGCGTTTCCCTGGCTGCAGCCCGTGCTGCGGCTTCCGAAGTTGGTCTGCCTCTGTATCAATACCTTGGCGGCCCGAACGCGCATGTGCTCCCGACCCCAATGATGAACGTTATCAACGGCGGCGCACATTCCACCAACACCATCGACTTCCAGGAATTCATGATCATGCCTGTTGGTGCTAAGACTGTCCGCGAAGCAATTCGTATGGGCGCTGAAACCTTCCACGCGCTTCAGGCACTCCTGAAGGAAAAGGGCGACATTACTTCCGTCGGCGACGAAGGCGGTTTTGCCCCGAACTTGAAGGATAACGAAGAGGCTTTCGAATTCCTCGTTCAGGCGATCACCAAAGCTGGCTACAAGCCTGGCGATGATGTTGCGATCGCGTTTGACGTTGCTTCCTCTGAGTTCTACGATCCAGAGACCAAGAAGTATACCCTCAAGTGGTCCGATCCTGAAACCAGCTACACGACTGATGAATTCATCGACCTGCTTGCGACCTACATCGACAAGTATCCGATCGTTTCTGTCGAAGATCCTATCGACGAAAACGACTGGGAAGGCTGGCAGAAATTCACCGCGAAGATGGGCGACAAAGTCCAGATCGTCGGTGATGACCTGTTCGTGACCAACACCGATTACCTGAAGAAGGGGATCGATATGGGCGTTGCGAACTCCATCCTGATCAAGTTGAACCAGATCGGGACTTTGACCGAGACCTTCGAAGCGATCGAAATGGCGAAGGAAGCCGGCTACACGGCCGTTGTTTCCCATCGTTCCGGTGAAACCGAAGACACGACCATCGCGGACCTCGTTGTTGCAACGAACGCCGGCGAGATCAAGACTGGTTCCATGAGCCGTACCGACCGTATCGCGAAGTACAACCAGCTCATGCGGATCGAAGACGAACTCGGCACCTCTGCTTTGTACAAGGGCCGCAAGTCTTTCTACAACGTTAAGGCGATCGACTAGTCGACTAGCTTTTGAAAAGCGTCTCTCCAGGTGGAGGGGCGCTTTTTGTGCCTGCGGAAAAATCGGTGGCGTGAGGCCATTTTTTCCGCCGCCTGGCTGTGAACCATGCGCCAGCGGGCTACAAGCAGGCGAGTGCCGGTGTATAATGGAAGCATTGGACTAAACGAGGAGGCGCGGCGATGAACGCTGGGCAAAAAAAGCGGCAGTGGGATCTCACGCGCCTGCGATTGGTATTACAAGGGGTTGTCGTCGGCTTGCTGACCGGCGGCGTGATCAGCTTGTTTCGGCTAGGCATCGAAAAATTTCTGGAATTTATGCAGGGGTTGTATCGCCACCCCAGCGCCGGACTTCTGATCTTGATCGCGCTGGGCAGCGTGGTCTTGGCGATCGTGGTGGGCCTGCTGCTGAAAAGTGAGCCGAACATCTCAGGCTCCGGGATTCCGCAGGTCGAGGGCCAACTGAAAGGTGAGCTCGAATTCAACTGGTGGTCGATTCTCTGGAAAAAATTCACCGCTGGGATCCTAGCGATCGGCCCTGGCCTGTTTCTTGGCCGAGAAGGGCCCTCGATTCAGCTTGGGGCTGCGGTTGGTCAAGGGGTCGCGGCTGGCTGGAAGCGGCAAGGCAGCGAGCGCCGCATCATGATCGCGGCCGGCGCCGCAGCGGGGCTGTCTGCGGCCTTTGATGCGCCGATCGCCGGCACCCTGTTTGTGCTGGAGGAGGTCTACCATAACTTTTCCCCGCTGGTCTGGGTCACGAGCCTGGCCAGCGCGTTGGCGGCGGACTTCATCTCGCTGAATGTGTTCGGCGAGGTGCCGGTGCTTCATCTGACCTATTCACGCCCGATGCCGGTCGAATTGTACTGGCATTTGCTTCTGCTCGGAATCTTGCTGGGGTTACTGGGCTTTTTGTATCAAAAAGCGCTTCTCGCGATGCCGCGTCTGTATGCGTTGACCCATATTCCGCGGGCGTTTCAGGGGATCATCCCATTTCTCCTCGTGATTCCCATCGGCGTGTGGCTGCCGATGATCTTGGGCGGCGGCAATCAGATGATCATCGGGTTTGGGAAAAATGTGCCCGGGTTATCGCTCCTGCTAATTCTGTTTGCGCTTCGCTTCGTCTTTTCCGTGGTGTCGTACGGCTCCGGACTACCGGGTGGCATCTTTTTACCCATTTTGTCACTGGGTGCCGTGATCGGGGCGATCTACGGGACCTTCATGCATCAGATGGGCTTGCTCCCAGAAAATTATGTGATGAACCTGATCATTTTCTCGATGGCGGCTTATTTTGCCTGCATCGGCAAGGCGCCGTTTACCGCCATTCTGTTGATCACGGAAATGGTCGGGAACCTGACGCTGTTGATGCCCATGGCGCTTTTGGCGCTGGTCGCGTATCTGGTGGTCGATCTGCTGGGCGGCGCGCCAATCTATGAATCGCTGCTGGAGCGGCTGACGGTGGGCAAAAAAGTCTCCGGCATCACCCACATGGACCGGCTGGAGCTGCCTGTGTTTGCAGGAAGCCCGCTGGAGGATCGGCTCGTCCGAGATTTTCAGTGGCCAGAACAGACGCTGCTTTCCGGCATTCAGCGCGGGGAAAAAACGATCCTGCCGCATGGCGACACGGTGATTCGCGCCGGAGACACCCTGGTCCTGCTGACCGATAGCTCGCAGCGGGCGGCCGTGGCGGCTGCGATTCATCAAACAGCCGAGGCGATCAAAGATGAACATACTAGTCAATGAGCGCTGGTTGTGGTAGTCTACTATTAGCGACTTTATGCAAGGGAGGCAGCAGCTTGCAAGCCATTTTACTCAATCTATTGATCATCGATTCGATCGTGATCGTGATCGCAACATTGCTTCAGCCAAGTAAACAACAGGACGCCTTGAGTGCGTTGTCCGGCGGCGCGACGGATCTGTTCGGCAAATCCAAATCACGCGGTTATGAAGCCTTCATGGAGAAAGTGACCGTCGTTTTGGGCGTCATCTTCTTCGGACTTTCGCTTGTTCTGGTGTATCTTGCATCTCACTAGTATGGTCTCCTGGAAGACAGGGGGCTTTTTTTGAAGATGCAAGTCACCGTGCGCGCGCCACAGCCACTGGCTCTGCCGGGCGACCGGCCGACTGGGGTGTTGTTGTTGCACGCCTATACCGGCAGTCCAAATGATGTGAATTCACTGGCGCATGCGCTAGCGCGTGAGGGGTTTGCGGTGCAGGCGCCATTGTTTGCGGGCCATGGCACCCCAGATCCCATGGCGGTGTTGGCGGCTCGGCCAACACAATGGTGGGCGCAGGTGCAAGCGGCCGTTGAGACGCTTGCGGCGACCCATTTGCGGGTGGCTGTGTTTGGCCTGTCGCTGGGCGGTATTTTTGCCATGCAGGCACTTGAACAGCTGGCGGTCGATTGCGGCGGCGTGTTTGCGTCACCGGTCATGCCAGGGGCTCAGCAGATCGCCCCGAATTTCATGAAATATGCGACTTATCTGGACCGGCTGGCCGAGCGACCGGACCGGACAACGGCGCTTGAAACGGCGCTCAAGCCTGCGCTGGCGGCTAATCAGGCCGCGGCTGCGACGGTGGCGACAGGGCTTGGCCAGATCCGGCAACCGGTCTTCATTGCTCAAGGCGGGCGCGACGAGATGATCGATCCTGCGCGCAGTCGGGCGTTGGCCCAGGCGTTGCCCCATGCTGCGGTGACGTTTCGGTGGTACGCTGAAGCGGGACATGTGCTGACGGTGAATTCGGCCCGCCAGCGGTTAACACAAGATGTGATTCAATTTTTAAATGAGAAAGAAAACGAGGAACAATAATGACGACAGTCGGACATATGCGCAATGAACTGCTGGCCCTTTTCCGCCGTAACCCCCAGATCAATTACTCGATGCAGTCGCTGCAGCGTGCGCTCAAACTGAGCGATGCGGCGGATTTTAAGGTGCTTGTTCAGGCGTTGACCGGCCTTGAAAATGACAACCTGATTCACCCGACAGATGGGGAAAAGTATCAATTTGGCCCCAAGCCAGTTGCACTGGTCGGTATTTTCCATGGCAACGAAAAGGGCTTCGGCTTCGTCGCAGTGGAAGGCCAGGACAATGACATGTTCATCGCCCCGCCGAGCACCGCGTTTGCATTGGATGGCGACACGGTTGAAGTCAAGATCCTGCGGGCGGCTCGCCCCGGCGATACCCGCGGGCCGGAGGGGGAAGTCGTTAAGATCGTCGAGCGCAAAGTCACCCGACTAGTCGGCGAATACGCCCCACTTTCTGACGGCGAGGCGCAACGCACCGGCTTTATCGGCACGGTGACCAGCCACGAGAAGAAGATGAAGAACTACCCTGTTTTTGTGAAAAACACGGGGCGCCTGCCGCAACTCGGCGATATGATGATGGTCGAGATCACGGATTACCCGGACGCGACTCATCCCAAAGCGATGCGCGGCATTATTTCGCAAGACCTCGGGAATAAAAATGATCCCGGTGTCGATATCATGTCACTGGTCCTGGCCAATGATATCCGCGTTGACTACCCGCAAGAGGCGCTCGACCAGGCCAACGCGATTCCAGATCATGTCACGGATGAGGATCGCATCGGTCGCCGCGACATCACGGATCAGCCGGTTGTGACCATCGATGGGGATGACTCCAAAGACTTTGATGATGCAGTCGTCGCATGGCAGCTGCCAAATGGCAATTACCATTTGGGCGTGCACATCGCGGATGTTTCCTATTATGTGACGGAAGGCTCGCCGCTGGATCAGGAGACTTACGCACGCGGGACCAGTACCTATTTGGTCGACCGCGTGGTGCCGATGTTGCCGTTCCGCTTGTCCAACGGAATCTGCTCGATCAATCCGGATGTGGATCGCCTGGCGATGTCCTGCGACATGGAGATCGATCACGAGGGCCATGTCGTCAATCACGAGATCTATCAAAGCGTGATTCGCTCCCATGGTCGGTTGACCTACAATAACGTCAACAAGATCTTGACGGACAAGGATCCAGTCCTGCGCGAGCAGTACAAGGACCTTGTGCCGATGCTCGATCTGATGGGCGAGATGCACACCATTTTGTACAACATGCGGCATGGCCGTGGCGCGATCGATTTTGAAGAAAACGAAGCGCAGATCATTGTCGATGAAAATGGGCACCCGACGGATATCGTTTTGCGGGATCGTGGCCTGTCCGAGCGCATGATCGAAAGCTTCATGCTGGCGGCCAACGAAACAGTCGCGGAGCACTTCAACAAGTTGCATCTGCCATTCCTGTATCGGGTCCACGAAACGCCAGACGATGATCGTATCTCCGATTTCATCGACTTCCTTTCCAGTTTTGGTATTCACGTGCCGATCAAAAAGGGCCAGCCGGTGACACCAAAGATGCTTCAGGATGTTGTGACTGAGGTGGCAGGCACGCCTGAGGAAATGATGGTCAATGTCAAATTGCTCCGCAGTTTGAAGCAGGCGCATTACTCCGATGATCCACTGGGCCATTTTGGCATCGCAGCGAAATACTACTGCCATTTCACGAGTCCGATTCGCCGCTATCCGGATCTGACGGTGCATCGCCTGATCCGCACCTATGCGACACAAGGCACCGGCGAGACTGTGCAGGACAAGTGGCACGCAAAATTGCCAGAGATCGCCGTTCAGTGTTCGACGATGGAGCGTCATTCGATCGATGCCGAACGCGCTGTCGATGACCTGAAGAAGGCCGAATTCATGGCCGATAAAGTCGGGGATGAATTCGATGCCGTGGTCAGTGGCGTGGCCAGCTTCGGGATGTTCGTGGCGCTGCCCAACACGGTGGAAGGCCTCGTTCACATTTCCCGCATGAAGGATGATTATTATTCCTTTATCGACAGTCAAATGGCGCTGGTCGGCTCAAACAGCCACCGCACCTTCCGCATTGGCCAGCCTTGCAAGGTCAAGCTGGATAACGTGGATGTCGAGCAACGCCAGGTCGATTTTTCCCTGATTCCAACGGATGATATTCCGCTCTCAGATATCGAGATTCCGCGCGGCAATCCGCGGGGCGCACGGCCAAGCAACGGGCCACGGCGCGGACACAGTCAACCGGACCGCGAACGCGGCAACCGTAAGACTGGCGAAAGTCGCGGATTCCATCCGACGATCGCCAATCGTGTGAACAAGCCGAACCAACGCGGACAGCGCGGCGGCAACCAGCACTAACAGAAAGGAGGCCCTCTTGTGGCCAAGATGAAGCCCAAGGCGGATAACTTGTTGGCCCAAAACAAGAAGGCCCGCCATGATTACACGATCGTCGACACGTATGAGGCCGGCATCGCGCTGACCGGCACCGAGATCAAATCGGTCCGCGACGGCAAGATCAACTTGCGCGATGGGTACGCCCGCATTCAAAATGGCGAGGCGTGGCTGGAAAATGTCCACATCAGTCCTTACAAAGAGGGCAACCAGTTCAATGCCGATCCACTGCGGCGGCGCAAGCTCTTGTTGCACAAAAAAGAGATCGCCAAGCTCCAGCAGGCACTTGAGCAGCAAGGATTTACCTTGGTGCCGCTGAAGATGTACCTCAAGCATGGCTATGCAAAACTCCTGATCGGCATCGCCCAAGGGAAGCATAACTATGACAAGCGCGAAAGTTTGAAGAAAAAGGACCAACAGCGCGAAGTCGCACGGGCTCTGCGCGCCGGCCAAAGGTAAAAACAAAAGCACGTCGCTGCATGCTGTCATTGCCTGCAAAGACGTGCTTTTTTGATTCTTCCGGTGCTGTCATTTGTACCGTCTGTCATGCCCTAGGCCCGCAGGTAAAAATCGGCGCGAATATAGGGCCACTTGCCCCGGGTCTCCCAGTAAGTCACTTTGGCGTAGACAAGGAGGCCCGCATCCAGCAACCGGGCAAAAATGGTGTTGTCGCCTTTTGGCACATAGCCGATCTTTTTGCCGTCTGCGCTGTCGATGCGCGTGGCGAAGGCGTCGTGACTGTTGTGCTCCCGCACCAACGTCAGCTGCTGACCAAGTGTCAGCGCGTCCAGCAGGTGCTCGGGGTCATCGACATGCATCGTGCCTGCAATGTGGTGATTGGTCAGCAAGATATCCTGTTGGCCAGGCCGCGGAAAAAGTGTGGGTGCCGGCGTCGGGTTGGTCGGGTCAAAATGAAACGGCACAGCCGGTGGGTCAATTGGTTTGGGTGTCCAATCACTGTTTGTCATTTATGCCTCCCAGATCGCCGATCAGCACGCCATAGCGCACATTATCGGCGGCCACTTGCCAGGACCACTGCTGCAACAGTTGTTCATAATGGCCATGCTGGCGCGCCAGCCACCGAGGCACGCCAAGCAGGCCCGCTACGTTCAGCGGCCATTCTTCATACAGGGCCAATGTCTGCGCTTTTTCGTGCAGGTACCGATGCGCGAGGTAAAAGAGGTCGCGTTTGGCAAAGCGAAACGGATCTTCGCCTGTTGCGGTCATGGTGGCCGGCTCGGTCGATGGGGCTGGGTCGGTGCCACTGCCTGCGACGGCGAGGGTCTCGACTAAAGTGGCCATTAGCTCGAGGTCGCCATCCGCCAATGCAACCTGGGCGAGGGCGAACATGTTGGCATCGCGCGGGGATTGGTCGGGGTGCAGATCCGGGTGGAGGGCCTTGACCAGCGTCTTGAAATCCGTGTGCAATTTCTCACTGTCTTCTGGGCTCAACGGCGTGGTGTTCTCGAGGTGATCCGTTGCCCATGTTACGAGATCGCTGGCTTGCTGAATCGCGGCTTGTTTGTCGTGAAACGCGACATCAAGCTGGTCGGCCAGCGTCACGGCGTCGATCGGCTTGTCTTGATTTTTCAATGCTTGGGCGAGGCAGACGCGTGCGCTGGCTCGGGCCGCTTGGTAATCGAGGATGGCGAGCTGCAGTTCTTCGTCGCCGAATTCATGCGTATAGCGCGCCTTCTCATAAGGAATGCGCTGATGCACCAGCATGTTTCGCTCGGTCAAGGTGTCCACGAGCCTGTTGCGCAGGACCGCGAAGCGCAGATCCAGCAGTGTTTGTTCTGGTGACAAGATCATGTCGTATGCCATTTGCAGCCCTCCCTTGGCTTTTATTTTAGCATAGCGGCGGGCAGACCTGGTCAAAATGTGGAAGCGCTGTCGAATGCTGGCCCGGAAACGGCTATAATAGGAGCTATTATTGACTTGATGAGGTGGCGTTTTGCGTAATTTGTTACACCGCTGGTACGCCGGCGAGACGTTTGACGAGCGGTATGTCTTCAGCCTGCTTGGGCCGGTCGTGTTTGACCAGTTTTTCTTGATCAGTTTCAATTTCCTCAACACGGCGCTGATCAGCTCAAGCGGCGCGGCGGCGATCAGTGCCGTCAACATGGTCGGCAGCGTCAACGTGTTTTTGATTCAGATCTTCGTGGCTGTTGGACTGGGCGGGACGGTGCTGACGGCGCAGTATTTTGGCCGCGGCGAGCGCCAGATGCTCAGCAAAGTCGTCAACGGCACCATTTTCGGCGCCGTCTTGGTGGCGGCGGTGATCGCGCTGTTTTTCGGGTCGCTCCATAATGGCATCTTGGACTTGCTGTTTGGCAGTGCGTCGCCTGCCGTGATGGCCAACGCGCGGCTGTACATGGTCGGGGTGATGCTGAGTTATCCATTTGAGGCCACGGTTGAAGGCACGAATGGCTGTCTGCGCGGCATCGGCAAAACGAAGAATTCGCTGCAGCTGTCCTTGGCGATGAACCTGTCGTATCTGGTGTTCAACGTGATCTTCATTTACGGCCTGCATCTGGGCGTGCTGGGGATGCTGTTTGCGCTGAATCTGTCGCGCTGGCTGGCCGCGGGGCTGGCGGTGTGGATGCTGCGGAGCCACCGCGACCTCTTTGCCTTGAAAATGGTCACGATGCTGCACCCCAACTGGGCGATGATCAAAAAGGTCTTGATCGTGTGCATCCCATTTGCGGCGGAAGGCGTCTTCTTCAACGGCGGGAAAATTCTCATTCAGATGATGGTGGTGTCACTGGGCACCAGTTCGATCGTGGTGTATGCGATCGCCACGTCCTGGACGCAAATGAGTGAGATCATTCCGTCGGCGCTTGGCACGGCACTGGTGCCAATCGTGGGCCAGTGTGTTGGGCGCGGCAACATCGCCGATGCGCGCAAGATCACACGTGCGTTCATCCTCACAGGCATCGCCGCCTTTGTAGTGGTGGACGGGGTGATGCTCCTGTCATTTGATCATGCGATTCTGCTGTTTTCGCCGGCACCGGCTTTGGTATCGCGCATCTTCAACATGTATCTGATCTTTGTGGGCGGGCACCTATTGGCCTGGACAATCAGCTTCGTCACGCCGAATGCCCTGCGCGCCGCGGGGGATGGTAATTTCACTACTGTCGTCTCGCTGACGACGATGTGGCTGTTTCGGGTGGCCGGCGCCTATTTCCTGTGCATCAAGTTGGGCTGGGGGCTCAATGGCATCGCGGCGATCATGGGCTTTGAATGGGCCGTCCGTGGCGTGATCTTCCTTTGGCGCTTCCACGGGCAAAAATGGGTCGCAAAGAAATTGATCTGAGACGAAAAAACAGGAATCGCATGTGCGCAGCCTTTGTGGCACGCGCATGCGGTTCCTGTTTTGCTGTTGGTGGACCTCATATGCGTGAACGCGAGAGCTCCTGGTGCGAAGGCCTCACCTCAACGCGTGGCGCGGATCAGTCTTGGTCCGGTTCATCGAGATCATAGTACAAGTCTTTTTCCGGCAGTAGGCCCTGCGCCTTGGTCTGTTCATCCAGCGCCTGGGCCTCACGTTCTGGGTGAAAACTGTGCCACGGCACGACGATCTGCGGGGCGATCCAGCGCACCAAGGTGACGAGATCCTGGCGCAGGGCGTGGCCTGAGCAAGACAGGAAGACCAGCGGAATCTCGTGGTCTGAAAGCCAGTCTTGCAGCTGCTTGAACCGCGGATCATAGTCGCCCAGGGGTTCGCCATTACTGTGCAGATAGACACTGATCGGCAAGTCGGCCAGTTGTGCGAGTTGGTCAAAATCGTTTTGCAACAGGTAGTGGTTGGGGTCGGCCTGAATGGTGCGCAGGTGGATGTCCTCATCGAGCACAAAATCGGGTTCGACGCCGCACATCGTTTTGAGCACGGCGGCGTCATTTTTTCCCCAGACCATTTGGCGGCCGGCGCGATGGGCGGTCGCCTGAATGTTTTGCAGGCGGGCATAGTTGCGGATGTAGGGGTTGATGACGACCAGTTGCGGGGCGGCCTTGAGCTGTTCTTCAAGCCGCTCCTGCAAGGTGTCCTCTGTCAGCGGCACACTTGGATGGGCGCTGTCCTCCACCGGCGCGGGGCTGTCGAAGGAAAAGGTGGTCCCTTCCACCATGAACATGGCGAGTTTCTTGTCACGGAAGGCCGCCGCCCATTTTTTTACGCGATCCAGGTGCGGGCCGTTGAGCCGGACGTCGCCGGAATGGCCGAACCACCGCGTGCCATCGCTGACCAGCAGCGCCATGACGCCTGGTTCGTCATGGTCGCTGGCAAAGCCTTCCACGGAAAACGCGCCGATCTGGATCGGCGTCTCAAACGGCAGGGGATGGAGGTTTGCGACCGGTTTTTCAACGCCCAGTGCGATCAGCGTTTGATACAGTTGGTAGCTGGGCGCCGAGAGGTAGATCGGAATGTCGCGCTTGAGGTATTGCAGCGCGCCCATGTGATCGATGTGCAGATGCGAGATGAAGATGGCCTCATGCGCGAATGTGTCCGGGCCTTCGCCAAACAGCTCCGGCACCTGCGGCAACTTGCCCGCCGCCATCGCCGACTCGATCGTTTCATTGGTCAGATCAGCGGCCACCCCAAAGTCCATGATCACGCGACTGTCCCCGTTGGAAAATTCGACGATGTTGCCGCCGATCGTGGTCAGTCCATTCAAAAATCGTATCTGTGTCATTTGCGCAGCTCCTCCTTCTGTTGTAACACTCCATCATAAGCCATTGGCCGGGTCATTGGAAAGGGAAGTGAGCCAAATATTGGGCTTGGGGCCGACAGGTAAGTGTGCCAAGCGCCGGGTCCAAACGCTGGACCAGGTGATTGGCGCCTTAGTTGCTCGGACCCGGACATTTGGCCCACGACACTGCTGTCAGGGTGGCGCGTTTGATAGGCATTGGGTGGCCCACTGCCGTCAAAAAAAGCCCTGCCGCATTTTCTGCTGCAAGGCTTTTCGTACATTATCGCTTAGTTATTATCCTTGATGATCTTTTCCGCCTTGGTCTTCAAGTCGGCCAGCGCCTTTTCAGGTTGGGTCTTCTTGGAGATCATGGAATCAACGGCATCAAGCAGATCGTTGCGGTATTCGGTGAAGCCGACAAACGCGGTCGACTGGAAGCCGAAGTCCAGCGAGTTGACAGCAGCCGCATTCGCAGGGTTCTTCTTCAGCCAATCCTGGAAGGAAGGATCTTCAACGGCGGACTTACGCAGCGGCACATAGCCGGTGCCTTCAGCCCACTTGATCGTTTCCTTCTTGGACAGCAGGAACTTCATGAAGGCCCATGCGCCCTTCTTTTGGGCATCGTTACCAGAGTTGAACATCACAAGGTCATTGCCGGCCAGTTCGGTCGCCTTTTGGCCATTGTAAGTTGGAAGTGGGGCGGTGTGCCAATCAAGCGACTTTGGCGCGGTCTGATTCATGTTGGTGACACCAGCAGAGGAGCCGACGTAGAACAAGGTCTTGCCGGTCTGGAACGCCTTGTCGCCGTAGAAATCTTCGCCGGCGGTCTTGGCGTAACCCTTTTGCAGCATGTCCCAGATGAAGTGGGCCGCAGTCAGCGTTTCTTTGGAATCCACGTTGACCTTCAGTGAGTCTGGTTCAACCAGCGCGTTGCCGGCTTGGCGAGCGAGACCCTCGAACTCCATGTCGAAGGACTTATCAAAGCCGATCGCCATGATGCCCTTTTTCTTGAGCTGCGGGCCAAGGGCTGCGATCTCTTCCCAGCTGGTTGGCATCTTGACGCCAAGTTGATCCATCAGCTTCTTGTTGTAGAAGAGGACACGGACGGACTTGGAAAATGGCACCGAATAGTACTTGCCTTGATACTTGGAACTGGACAAGAAGGCCGGATAGATATCATCCATCGATGCGGTGGAGAGTTTGTCGGAACCCTTCAGCATGTATGGATCCAGTGGTGCAAGGAAGTTGTTCTTAACATAGTCCGGAACGGTCGTGTAAGTTGTCTGTGCGATCGTTGGAAGCTTCTTGGACTTGGCAGCGGCCATGATCTTTTGCTGCAAGGTCGCGTAGTTGCCTTGGGCAGTGCCTTTGACGACGTACTTGTCTTGGGAGTTGTTGAAGTCCTTGATGATACCGTTCAAAGCCTTACCATAAGGGCCCGTCATACCGTGCCAGAAGGTGATCGTGACTTTGCCGCCGTTGCTACTCTTATCCGAGCTGTTGTTACTACCACAAGCGGTTAGGACCAGGCCCAATGCGAGCGCGGAGATCCCCAGTAGTGCTTTACCCCAAAAACTCTTTTTCATGAGAAAGACTCATCCTTTCAAACCAGCTTTGGAAATACCAGCAATAATGTATTTTTGCAAGAACATGTACAAAATGACCATTGGGATGATCACAAAGGTGGAAGCGGCCATCAGCAGTTCGTAGGTGGTCCCAGAGTCAGTCGTGAAGGCTTGCAACCCAACTGGCAGGGTCCGCATGTTTTCGCTGTTCGTTGCGATCAGCGGCCACATGAACGAGTTCCACGAACCGATAACGGCTAAAACGGTGACGGCAGTGATCGTCGACTTGCTCATCGGCACCAGGACGGTCCACAGGTATTTCCAGTCAGAGGCGCCGTCGATCTTGGCGGCGTAGTAGATCTGGTCCGGGGTGGCCTGGAAGGTCTGTCTGAGCGTGAAGACGGTGAAGAAGCTTGCGAGCCACGGCACGATCAAGGCCGCATAATGGTCGATCATACCGAGCTTAGACAAGGTGACAAAATTAGGAATGATCAGCATTTCGCCTGGAATCATCATCGTGCCAAGGAAGATCATGAAAAGCAGGTTCTTGCCGTAGAACTGAAGCCGGGAAAATGCGAACGCAGCTAAGATGCTGGTGAACAATTGCCCGACCGTGGTGACCACAGTGACGACCACACTATTGATGAAATACTGCGCGAATGGCGCGGCGTTCCAAGCCTTGATGTAGTTACCCCATTGAAGCACCTTCGGAATCCAGATCGGTGGGACCTTGATCGTTTCAGGGCCGGTCTTCAAAGAAGTCGACACCATCCAGATAAACGGCACGAGCATCGTGATGGCCCCGACCGAAAGCAACACGTAAATAATGACTTTACTGAGTTTTTTCGCCATGGGGTCCTCCTAATAATGCACGTGCTTGCGGGAATACCACATCTGCACAAGCGTGACCAGCAAGATCAGGAAGAACAAGAAGACACCACTAGCGGCAGCCAGCGTGTACTTGTTTTCCGTGTAAAACTTCTCAAAGAGGTAATACACAATGGTCAAGTCCGCTTTGGCGGGGCCTGGCTGGCCGCCGAACAACGCGTAGACCTGGTCGAAGACTTTGAAGCTGCCGATGACGCCATTGACCGAGACCAAGAAGGTGATTGGCGACAACAGCGGGATGGTGACGTTCCAGAAACGTTGCCAGGAATTGGCACCATCGATCTCGGCGGCTTGATAGTAGTGCTTGTCGATGTTGTTAAGTCCAACAAGGAACAAGATGATGTTGAAACCGAGGTTCTTCCAGATACTCATGATGATGAGCGCCAGAAGCGAGTAATTCGGGTCCGTCAGCCAATTGATCGGATGGATCCCAACGAGCCCCAGAAAATAATTCATCAGCCCGTAATCAGAATGGTAGATCCAGTTCCAGACCATCGCGATGGCAACGGTACTGGTGACGAACGGCAGGAAGTACACCGTGCGGAAGAAGCCGGACAGCCATTTGATCTGGTTCAAAAGAAGCGCGATGATCAGCGACAAAATGACGGTGATAGGCACCACGCCGACCACGAAGATCAGGGTGTTGCGCACAGCCAAATGGAACTCAGGGTCCTGCCAAAGCGTGACAAAGTTATCAAACCCGATCGCGCTGACCTTGTCGTTATAATAATCGTACTTCGTGTAGAAACTCATCATGAAGGAGCTGATGATCGGCCAGATGCTGAAGGTGATCGTCACCACCAGCATCGGCAGGAGATATAGCAGCGCCTTCAGCGTGGATTTAATGGTAGGTTTTTCATTGATCATGAGCTTCACCGCCAAAAATCAACGCACCAGCCTCGTCGAACAGGAAGAAGCCTGCTTTCGTGATGAAGAAGTCGCCTTCCTTTTGATCGGCTGGTAGGCCCGCCATTTCGGTGGACAGCAGCGTTTGGCCGTTATAGTTCAAAGCTGCCGTCGCTTCACGGCCGTATTTTTGCTTGTAGGCCAGCGTCGCATGGAACGTGGTCAAGATGCCCTGACCGTTGTCAAATGGCACCAGTGCTTCCGACCGCAGACCAGCAGTGACGGCCTTGGCGAAAATCTCATCAGGCACATGGCCTTGAAGATCTGCCTTGAGTGTTTCGGCTGGCAGGGTGTTGATCACGGGTTCCCCAATAAACTTGGCGACAAACAGATTGCTTGGGCGTTCATACAGGTCGTCTGGGGCAGAAAACTGCTGAATTTTCCCAAACGACAGGACCATGATGTTGTCCGAGATGTGCAAGGCTTCATCCTGGTCATGGGTCACGAAGATCGTCGTGACGCCTGTCTCGCGCTGAATGCGGCGAATCTCCTGCCGCATCTCGATACGCAGGCGCGCATCGAGGTTTGACAGGGGTTCATCGAGAAGCAGCAGCGAAGGGGACTTGGCCAGCGCGCGCGCAATGGCGACACGCTGCTGCTGCCCGCCGGAAAGTTCGCCGGGTTTCTTGTCCAGCTGGTCATCAACATGCACCAGCTTGGCCAATTCCTCCGCCTTGGCGTAGCGTTCTTTGCGGCTGACATGCTGCATCTTGAGCGGAAACGCGATGTTGTCGCGCACCGACAGATGGGGATACAGCGAATAGTTCTGGAATACCATCCCTACTTTACGGGCCAATGCATCCTTTTTGGTGACATCTTCGTCTCCAAAATAGATGTGGCCGCTGGTCGCCGGCAAGAGCCCAGAGATCAGGTTCAATGTGGTCGTCTTGCCACCGCCACTCGGCCCTAGCAAAGAGACCAGCGAGCCGTCAGGAATCTCAAAGTTGAGATGCTTGAGGGTGTCGATCTTTCCGTCGTAGGAGAGGGTGACGTCTTTAAACGTAACTTTCAACCCAGTTCGCTCCTTCAAAATAGTCTGGTGACCCTCATTGCCGTCGAAAAAGTCACCATCATCATGGTAGCAAATGCGCACGCGACTAACAAGATATTGTGTGATATGATTGCTTCTCATCAATATGTCGGTCAATTCTCACCTTTGTTCATTATATTAATTTCTTTTACTGAAAAGGAGACCATCAATCGCACTTTAGCGTACTCAAATAACGGCGATATCCCCGTTTATCCTCGTTATAATTTATAAACATTTTTCCTGATCAGCACTTTGAAGCGGGGTCCGGCCATGCGCAGCGGCGAAAACGACGCGTTGTTAAAGACGAACGATGTTGAATAACGATAATATACTGTTCGCACCTATTGTTTGAGCCGGCCGTGGCCTTGTACATTGTTCGGCTTTTGGTATACTTGACCATAGATGCGCGCATGGCGCGCCCCGCGACTGGTTCAATTGGAGGCGATCACCGCACCGCCAGCCGCGGGCCAAGATGGTGCGGTGTTGTATGATACGAGCAAGTCACCCTGATGACGCGGCGCAGGTCGTGCCGTTGATCGATATTGTTTTTGAAGAGATGGAGATTCCGGCGCTTCAGAAAATGGCGAAAAAGGATCTGTATCCTGTGTTTGAGCAAGCCTTCTTGATGAAGGATTATCGCTATGGCTATCCGCAAACGCATGTCCATGTGAATGCGGCCGGTGCGATCGACGGAATCTTGGTCGGCTATCCGCATGTGAAGGAAGCCCACATCGATGACGCGTTTCAGCCGCTGCTGCCAAAGGTCGGGCTACCCGAAGACAAAGAGCTATTTCCCGACACGGAAACATATGAAGGCGAATGGTACATCGACACGTTGGCAGTTGCGGAAAACACGCAAGGACATGGCGTCGGCACCGCACTGCTTCAGGGTATCGAGCCGTTGCTTGCGGCGCAGGGCCAGCGCTGCTTGAGTTTGAATGTTGATCAGACGAACCCACGGGCTGAAAAGTTGTATACGAAGATGGGCTACCAGAAGACCGGTGAGCTGATGATCGGGTCGCATCGATACAATCATATGATCAAAGACTTGGCATAACCTGTGATCAAGTAATGTGATCACGCAGGTAGCGAGCGCAGTTTTGGCGCGACGCAAATACACAAAAACGGAGCTGGAAAAAATTCCAACTCCGTTTTTGTCTGGCTATAGGCCGTAGCTGATACCCACGTCATGACGGACGAGCGGGTTAGCCAAGTTTGCCTGGCGCCAGCGGTCCAATAAGGCGGCAACGAGCAGGCCAGGCACGACATCGCGCGGATTGGCGATGTCGAGTTTCAAGATCGTCTCACTGGCGGTGCCAACCGAGGCGATCGTGGTGACCGTTTTCATGCCATGATAGATGTGATATTGGTTGGCGAGCATGTTGCCGATGACCATCCAGTTGAGGTCGGAGACGAAAATGAACTCGCGCCAGACGCCGAACATCTTCTTGATCGAGGCGACTTTTTCCCCGCCGATGAGCAGGTCGAAACGCGGGTTGACGCTGACGGTGCGCTGCCGGATCTCACCGAGTTCGTTGCCGCTGATCGTGTGGAGAAAAAAACCATCATTTGCGATGCCGCGGCGGCCGGTGAGAATGTAGACCGGTTGATTTTTCTCATCCTTGATGACGGTCATGTTGGTGTCATGTAATGTCTGGACATCCACATAAAATTCCATTTAGTGGCCTCGATTCTCATCAAGTGCGTGTTGAATCGCGACGGCGACACCGTTTTCACGGTTCGTTGCCGTGGTCCACCAGGCGATCTTCTTGATCTCTGGGATGGCATTGCCCATCGCGACGCCGTATTTTGCCATTTTGATCATGGAGGCGTCGTTGAGGTTGTCGCCGATCGCCATCACTTCGTCCATGCGAATCCCTTTTTGGCTGGCATAGGCCTCAAGCGCGGTGCCTTTTTGCGCGGCGATGCTGTTGATCTCGAGATTGTTTGCCGCACTTGAGGTGACCGCCAGCTCGCCGGTCGCGTCGGACACTTTTTTCACGCCGGCAAGCTTGGCCTGGCCTTCGCGGGAAAAAGCGACGACCTTGTAGATCTTCACGGCGGGATCCGTTAACAGCTCGGCGTAATCGTCGACGTAGGTGATATGAATCAGCTCAAGGCGGGCGGCCGACAGTGCGACCGCGATCTTATACGGCGTGTCTGGATTGAGTTTCACGAGGACATCCGCCACGTTTTGAATCCGCCGGGCGCGGTCATCGGAGGCAATGCCGCGACTGGTGAAAAGCTCGTAGTAAATGTTAGCCTCACTCAGCGTTTGCGTGATCGATAACGCAAGTGGGTGGGGAATCGCGGCTTCTACTTTCAGTGCCTCTTGTTCGTCGTAGACATTGGCGCCGTTGATGGTGATGAAGGCAGGATGCAAGTCATGATCGGCAAAAAGGGGCTTGGCCTCGCTCAGGCCGCGGCCCGTTGCCACCATGAATTCGATGCCGGCTGCCTGGGCAGCTTTGATCGCGTCTGCGTTTTCCTGTGAGACCTCGTTTTTGTCGTTGAGCAGGGTGCCGTCCATGTCAGATGCGATGATGCGTATCATTCAATTGCCACCTTTCGTTGAAACGTTACGCGCTAAGTGTAGCATACCCGGCCGTTTCTGGCGTCGGCCGGGTTCGAAGGGTGAGGGGCTCCCTTTTTCCGCATGGCATCACGGCAAAGCGAGTCTGGCGCTTGACGTTTGATTCAGAAACTTTCCCCAGCGGCTGGTCGAATGCTGGCTTCCCTTGTAAAATGAGGGGCGGAGGCTACGTGATGAAAACTTTGATACATAATGACTGGCAGACAGTTTTGGCGCCTGTGTTTGACGGGCCGGTGTACGGCAAGCTGCATACCTTTTTAAAAGAAGAATATCGCACGCAGACGATCTATCCGGAGATGCACCATATTTTTCAAGCGTTCGAATGGACGCCGTTTGCGCAGGTCAAGGTGGTGATCCTCGGCCAGGATCCGTATCATGGGCCAAATCAGGCGGTCGGGGCGAGCTTTGCTGTGGCGCCGGGGATCCCGCTGCCGCCGTCGCTGAAGAATATCTATAAGGAGCTGCAAAGTGACCTCGGCATCGCGCCGGTGACTCACGGGTATTTGAAGGCCTGGGCAAAACAGGGCGTGTTGCTGCTCAATGCGGTGTTGACGGTTCGCGACGGTCAGGCGTATTCCCATCAGCATCAAGGCTGGGAAGAGCTGACGGATGCGGCGATCGCGGCGCTGTCCGATCGTGGCGGGGTCGTCTTTATCTTGTGGGGCAATGCGGCGCGGGCAAAAACTGCGCTGATCGATTCGACGAAAAATGCGATCATTGCTTCCCCACATCCCAGTCCGCTGTCAGCCTCCCGTGGTTTTTTCGGGAGCAAGCCTTTTTCGCGCACCAACGCGGCGCTTGCCCAAATGGGGGAAAGCCCGATCGATTGGCAACTGCCAAGTTCACCGCAGGACTAGCGCTCGGCTTTCAAGTCGGCTATGATAGAAAACGAAAACGCTTTTATGGAGGGACCCATCTTGGATTTATTTGACAGCTTAAAGCAAAAGATCAGTGGTAAGAACCTACGCATTGTTTTTCCTGAAGGCACCGACGCGCGCATCATTGGCGCGGCTGTGCGCCTGGCCGCAGACGGTCTGATCGCCCCGACGCTGCTTGGCAACGCCGAAGAGATCAGCAAGGTCGCTGGCGAAAAAGGCTTTGATGTTTCCAAAGTCACCATTCGCGATCCCCAAACGGATGCCTTTCACGCCGAAATGGCTAAGGCGTTCTTTGATCGCCGCAATGGGAAGGCCACTGAGGAACAAGCGGATCAGATCGTTCGCGATCCCAATTATTTTGGCACCATGCTCGTCTTTTTAGGCGAGGCAGATGGTATGGTCTCTGGGGCGGTGCACTCCACGGCTGACACGGTTCGCCCGGCGCTTCAGATCATCAAGACCCGGCCGGATGCGTCTCGCATTTCCGGGGCCTTCATCATGCAGCGCGGCCGCGACGAACGCTATCTGTTTGCCGACAACGCGATCAACATCGACCCGAACAGCCAAGAGCTGGCCGAGATCGCCGTTGAATCCGCAAAGACTGCCAAGCTGTTTGACATCGATCCAAAAGTCGCGCTGCTCAGCTTTTCCACCAAGGGCTCTGCAAAGGCACCGCAAGTGGACAAAGTCGTTGAAGCGACAAAGATCGCTCATGAATTGGCGCCAGAGCTCGCGCTTGATGGTGAATTGCAGTTCGACGCTGCGTTTGTGCCGACCGTTGCGAAGCTCAAGGCCCCAGATTCTGAGGTGGCCGGCAATGCCAACGTCTTTATCTTCCCAGATCTGCAGGCAGGGAACATCGGCTACAAGATCGCGCAGCGCTTTGGCAACTTCGAAGCGATCGGCCCGATCTTGCAGGGGCTGAACAAGCCGGTCTCCGATCTGTCGCGTGGCGCCAACGAAGAGGCTGTCTACAAGCTGGCGATCATCACCGCTGCCCAGAATCTGATCGCATGAGGACCACCTTTGCCAATGAGGCCGCCCTTCAGACATTCGCGGCCAAGATCGCACCGTTTTTACAGGCGGGGGATGTGTTGCTCCTTGAAGGCGACTTGGGGGCTGGCAAGACCAGTTTCACCAAGGGCCTCGCGAAGGGCTTGGGCATTTCCCAAAATGTAAAGAGTCCGACCTTCACCATTATCCGCGAGTATCCAGACGGCCGGTTGCCCCTGTATCACATGGACATCTACCGCTTGGAAGATGGCGGGGTGGAAGACCTCGGGCTTGAAGAATATTTTGACGGCGATGGCGTCAGTGTGGTGGAGTGGCCGCAATTTCTGGGCGTGGTTGCCCCAAGCGACGCATTGACGATTCGCCTTGATAAAGATCCACTTGTTGACGAGCAGCGCCAGCTGACCATCAGCGCGACCGGACCGCGGGCGACCGCGCTGGCTGCGCAGATCAAGGCGCTGAAGTAAACAAATAGCGGGGCACATGCCGAAAATGGCATGCGCCCCGCTATTTGTTTGCGTTTCTTCTATATAAAGTCTGCGCCAAGGCGCGGCAAAAAGTGCTTGGCCCACGCGACTAGGCTTCCTTGAGCATCGCAGACAAGGTGTCCTGGCCAAACGTGGCGGCTTGCGCCAGGAGAATGCGGGCGCAGGCATAACTGTCGGCCAGCGCATTGTGGTGGTCATATAGCGGCACCGCCAGCGCGGCGCTGACCGTTTCCAACTTGTGATCGCGCAGCTCCGGCATCAATTTCCGCGCGGTGCGGGCCGTGTCCAGCACTTGGTAATGCACCGGCGGCAAGTCATAGCGGACCAGCTCCTGGCGCAAGACGGACACATCAAACGGGGCATTATGCGCGGCGATCAGCCCACTTTCCGCAAAAAGTGGGGCAATGTGCGGCCAGAGTTGCGGAAACGTCGGCTGGCCTTGCACGGCGCGACTGGTGATGCCGTGGACGCGGATGTTTTGGGGCTCGAATGCTTCCTCGGGATCGATCAGCGTGTAAAAACTGTCGACGATGCGGCTTGCCCGAACCACCACCAGCGCCAGCGAGCACGCTGAAGCTCGGGTGCGGTTGGCCGTTTCAAAATCCATCGCGACGAAATCCATCACTTAGCCTCCAGCAACGTTGGGTCGACTGTCAATTCGACCGGGCAGTGGTCGCTGCCGAGGACTTCATTGTGAATCGCCGCGTCTGTCATGAATGGCACAAAATCGCTGCTGGCCACAAAGTAGTCGATGCGCCACCCGGCATTGCGACTGCGCGCGGAGAAGCGATAGCTCCACCACGAAAAGATGTCTGTTTGATCAGGGTAGAAATGGCGAAACGAATCGACGTAGCCCGCATCAAGTTGCGTGGTGAAATCCTGCCGCTCCTCATCAGTAAAGCCGGCGTTGTGATGGTTGCTGGCCGGATTTTTCAGATCGATCTCGTGATGGGCGACATTCAGATCGCCGCAATAGACCAGCGGTTTTTTTTCAGCTAAAGCGTTGGTGTAGGCCAGGAAGGCTTGATCCCATGTTTGGCGAAAAGCCAGCCGCTTCAGGTCGCTGCCGGAATTCGGGGTGTACACGGTGATCAGGTAAAAATTCGGGTATTCCAGGGTGATCACGCGGCCCTCGGTGTCCAGCTCAGGCACCCCGATGCCATAGGTCACGGCCAACGGTTCATGCTTGGTGAAGATCGCCGTGCCGGAATAGCCTTTGCGCTCGGCATAATTGAAGTATTGATGATAGCCGGGCAGGTCGAGGCTTGCCTGGCCTTCTTGCATCTTTGTTTCCTGGACGCAGAACCAATCGGCATCCAGCTGGTTGAACGTGGTCATAAAGTCGTGCGTCAACACGGCGCGCAGCCCGTTGACATTCCATGAGATCAGTTTCATTATTGCCGCCTCGCTTCTTGTTTGCCTCCATTGTACCCGATGGAAGGCGGGGTCGCTAGGGGCCGGGTTTATGTTAAAATTGAACCAGTTATCCGCGGAAGGGACCTGATCAAATGACAGAAACAGGCAGTTTTGGTGGGCTCAGCGTGCATCTCAATGAGCCGCTCAGCCATTTTACCTTCACCCAAACAGGCGGGCCAGCCGATCTGTTGGCCTTGCCGACCAGTGTGGGTGAGGTCCAGCAATTGTTGGCCGAAGCACGTGCCCAGGCGCTACCCGTGACGGTGATCGGCAATGCCAGCAATTTGATCGTCAAAGACGGCGGCATTCGCGGGCTGGTGATCTTGCTGACAAAAATGACCGGGGTGACTTGCGACGGCACGCAATTGATCGCCGAAGCCGGCGCGCGCTTGATCGATGTCACCGAGGTCGCCTATCAGGCTGGCTTAGGTGGGCTGGCGTTTGCGGCGGGGATTCCAGGCAGTATTGGCGGGGCCGTGTTCATGAACGCTGGTGCTTATGGCGGGGAGATCTGCGATGTGCTGGCCAGTGCTGAGGTGTTGACACGCGATGGCCAATTGAAAACCTACTCAAATGAAGACATGCAGTTTGCGTATCGCCATTCATTGGTTCAAGACACCGGCGATATCGTGCTGCGGGCCACTTTTGCGCTCACCCGGCAGCCGCGGCCACAGATTCGCGCGGCGATGGATCATTTCAACAGTCTGCGCGCGTCCAAGCAGCCGCTTGATTATCCCTCCTGCGGTTCCGTGTTTAAACGGCCGGCGGGGCATTTTGTCGGCCCGATGATTCAGCAAAGTGGCCTGCAGGGGCATATCATCGGCGGGGCGCAGATCTCGGAAAAGCATGCGGGGTTCATCGTCAACCTCGGTGGCGCCACGGCCAGCGATTATCTGGCGATGATTCATTATGTCCAGGAACATGTTGCCGCCAAATTTGGCGTGGCCCTGCATCCGGAAGTGCGAATCATTGGCAGTGACGTGGCCAAGGGGTAAGTCCTGTGTTCTCGCCTGCCACAATGGCCGGCCGGACGCAGTTAGTGTTGGCAAAATCGTGTGACTCTGGAAAGGGGGCCTGTGGATGCAACTTGTTGAAGCGGTCTTATTGCTGATCGTGTTGGTGATCATTTCCAATATTATCAGCCATTATCTGGTGGCGGTGCCTGTGGCGTTGATTCAGGCGGCGCTGGGGCTAGGCGCCGCGCTTGTTTTCAACTTGAAACTGGACATTGCAACGGACTGGTTCATGTTGCTGTTCACTGCGCCGCTTTTGTTCAATGATGGGCGGCGATTTCCCAAGCGTGAGTTATGGGCGCTGCGCTGGCCAATCTTTGGCAACGCGATTTTGCTGGTGTTTGCGACGATGTTCATCGGCGGCTATTTCATTCACTGGTTAGTGCCGGCGATGCCACTTGCCGCAAGCTTTGCGCTGGCTGCGATTCTGTCGCCGACCGATCCGATCGCGGTGCAGTCAGTCGCAAACCGCGTCAAGCTGCCAAGCAAAATGCTGCACCTAGTGTCCGGCGAAAGCTTGATCAATGATGCCAGCGGGCTGATCGGGTTCAAATACGGCATCGCCGCCGCGGTGTCGGGGAGCTTTTTCCTCGGCCAAGCGATCGGCGACTTTGCCTATGTGGCGGTGATCGGGGCGCTCGCCGGGGCGTTTTTGATGCTGCTGATCAATGCGCTGCGCGTTTGGTTGCTGCAGCAAGGCATCAACGATGTCATCTTGCACACTGTGATGCAGTTGGTGACGCCGTTTTTGATCTATCTGGTGGTCGATGAGGGGCTGCACGCATCCGGCGTCATTGCCGTGGTGGTGGCCGGCGTTTTGGCCACAGGCAGCTCCGAGCAGCGCTACATTTCGGCACTACCCGAATTGCGCATCGTCTCCGAGCGAACTTGGGACATCATTGTCTATTCGCTGAACGGAATCATTTTTCTTATCTTAGGCATTGAGTTGCCCGTGGCGATGCGCACGACGATCGAAAGTCGCGCTGTTTCGACGGGCCGCGCCCTGCTGGATGTACTACTGGTGTATTTGGCGGTGCTCGCGATTCGCACGCTGTGGTCGTTTGCCAATCTCTGGTTTGAAAAACGCGCCGGGGAGCATGTTCATTTCAGCACTGCGCTTTTATCCGGGTTGTCGGGCGTCCGCGGTGCGATCACGTTGGTCGGGGTGCTGGCCGTGCCGATGACCGTCGCCAATGGCCAGCCGTTTCCCGAGCGCAGTCTGATGCTGTTCATCGCGGCCGGCTTTGTGGTACTCAGCTTGGTTGTTGCGGTGGTCGGCTTGCCGCTGGTCACAAAAATGCGGACGCCGCTTGAGACTCGAGGCTCCAGTGTCGTCAGCGATGAACCCGAGGCAGAAGACACGGCCGATGTGCGCGTGATCACGCTGGAGCAGGCCAAACGCTTCCTTTATCAAATGGCTGTGCGCCGGCTGGAAAGTGAGCGTCGGGAAACCAACCAGAAGCCTGTCCTCGATCTGATCGCGGAATATCAGGATCTGATTCGGCGGCTGGCGAAGGCCGAGGAGACCGAGGCACTGCCTAAGCGCGTGCAGGACGAGTTGGAGCTGCGCCAGATCGGCATCGAAGGCGAACTGATGACACTCGATCAGCTGGCACAGGAGGGTCAAGTCGAGCCGCGGCAATACCGCCGGCTGAAAAAGCATTTGACCCACAAACATGACGCCTTGGCGACGACGCTGAGGCGCAGCGGCCATCCGCCAGTGTATGCGGTGCTCGAGCGACTTTTTGCCCCAGTGTTCAAGATTCGCCAGACACTTTTGCATCAGCGTGGGCAAACGGCACAACTGCAGGTTGAAAAAGCGCTGGCCAAGGGTGGCCTGAAGTACCTGTCCAGTTTTTTGAAGCAACCGGAACACCGCGCCCATAACTATGATCGTCAGGTCATCTATGCGCTGATCGTCACGTATCGCAACCGCATCGCCAGCATCAAGGCGTTGGGCAAGCAAAAGGCGACCCAGTACGATCGAGAAAGTGATCGACTGCGGGCTGGTGCGCTGGCGGCCGAACGAGCGGCGGTTCATGATCTGCTCGAGCAGGGCTACATCACGACCCCGATGGCGCAGAAGCTGAACCAGGAATTGAACTACACGGAAAATGCGGCTGCGATGACACGGCTGGATGAAGCTTAATGGCAAACGAATGGCGCTGAGAGTGCGAGCTCTCAGCGCCATTTTTCCCCAGTTTGGCATTGTGCCCAAAATTCGGGCGAATTTTTTGTGCATGTTTAGATTTTTCGTCGATTCTCACTTTTTTGAAAAAAGGTCAGAATCGAAAAAAAAGATTCTGGCCCTTATGTACAACAAACACACCGGTCGAGGTGTCGTTTTAAGCATTGCCAGTGTGTTTGCGTGATTTTAGATTAGGATACTGCGGGCGCCTTGCTTGTGGGGCATGGCGCGATCAGATTTCAACGGCGACAGCGTGATCAAAGGTCGATGCTTACTGCCGGACAACGAGGCTACTGAGGAACCGTAGCGCTGGTAATACTGGTAGAACGATGAATCTGTGAAACACCCACTCGCCTAATTTATGACACCACTGACTCGGATGCCCTTCATAGCAGCCACTCTAGGTTTGC
>NZ_BOLS01000005.1 GCF_016861785.1 Lacticaseibacillus mingshuiensis | reverse complement strand
GTTATCTTGCACCATGTGAAGCATGCTTGGGACACAGAAGAAGGGCAATTCATCACGTCCTTGAAAGAACGTGTTTCATTGCCCTAATTCAAAAAAGCCAGGGCAATTTGCCCCAGCTTCATCGCTACCGAGCTGTTTGCGAGACCATCACAGAACAACTCGTTTTTTGCGCTGTCAAAGCGAAGCTTACTTGGCTTCGTCTTTTGCCAGACGCTTGTAGAGATCAACGATTTCACCCGCCAGATCGCGGAAGGTGATGCTGGTCATCAAGTGGTCCTGGGAGTGCACCGTGAGCAAGGTGACAGTGGCATGCTCGCCGTTTGCTTCTGCGGTCAGCATCTTGGTCTGCGAGTTATGCGCGTCAACTAAGAAACTGTCTGCTTCCTTGAGCTTGCTGTCTGCCAGGTCAAAATCACCAGTTTTAGCAGCTGCGATCGCCTCAAATGCGGAGCTCTTCGCGTTGCCACCATTGATGATGAGGCCCATGATTGCTTCCATGTTTTGGTCTTGTTCTTCTTCAGCCATTGTTCTCTCCATTCACTGCGTTTAAAATGACGATGCGATTACTTTTGGAAACTGTCGATCGACGTGAGGGCTTCCTTGAGCACCTTTTCGCCGTTCATCATGCCGTAGTCCTGCATGTTGATGACTTCGACAGGAATATCAGAGACCTGAGCTTTGAACTGGTTCAGCATGTAACGAACCTGGGGTCCAAGCATTAAGATGTCTGGGTTCTTTTCCTTAAGCATGTGAGGAGCATCGGATGAAGCGGTTGCAAAAATATCTGCATCAACGCCTTCAGCCTGAGCTGCCTTTTGCATCTTCGCAACGAGCAGTGAAGTGGACATCCCAGCACTGCATACCAACATAATGGTCTTGTCAGCCATAACGTATCTCTCCCTTGATTTAAGCGTAAATTTTTGCGGTATTACTTAAACCGCTTTCAACACAATGCTATAATAATACGTGGGAACAAATTTTACAAGTACTTACCATTTAATTTTTTGGAGGCCTGTCATGTATCACGAAATCGCAGAAGATCTGATTCGCGCCATCGAGGCCGGCACATTTCACGATAAATTGCCGACCGAACAGCAACTGATGAAACAATACGCCGTCAGCCGCAACACGATTAGGCGCGCGATCGACGTCGTTTACCAACGTGGCCTTCTTCGCCGGGTGCAGGGGTCGGGCTATTTCATCAACCAAACGCAATTGGAAAATAAAGCCACGCTCAACTTGTCCTTCGGCGTGGGGAAAAAATTGCTGGCAGGTGGTATTTTGACCAGTAAAGTCGTCACCTTCGACCGCGTCAAAGCCGGTGAGATCGACCTGGCCAGCCGCCTGCGCATCGACGCGGACCTCGATCTGTACCGAATCTTCCGGCTCCGCTACTTGAACGCGCAGCTCTATTGCTATGAACAGGCGTATTACATGCGGGACGTCATCCCGTTTCTTTCCACCGACAGCATCAACTCCTCGATCTTGGATTTCGTGCGCGATACATACGATATTGAGATCTCATCGAGTGAGAACTTCATTTCCCAGGTCTCGCTTGAGCCGGATCAGGCCGAGCTGCTTCACGCGCCGGTCGGGACGCTAAAGATGATGCTCGAGCAGGTCAGCTACTCGAAAAACAATGTGCCGTTCAATTTCTCGCGGACGATCTATGACTACCCGGGGCTGAACTTCTACTTCCACTCGGCGCACCTCGCCTCAAACTAGCGGCTATGCTTCTATCATCTCAGGTTGGGAGTGGTCTGCGCAATCTAAGCGGCGATGTTGAAAAAACGCCCGGGTGGGCTCCGGCCAGAAATCGGCTGGTGACCGGAGTAGAGCGGACAAGCAACTTTGAGCCCGCAAAGGTCGCGGTCTCAAAGCTCACTTTCGGCGTAAGCGGCACAGCCGCTAACGCCGACGAGGGGGCTGAGCCGTTTCTGGCCGGAGCCCACCCTCATATCCAACTTTGAATTTACTCAGGGCAAACTTGTCCCTCGCGTGTATCCACATGCCACTGTACGAGGCACAGCCCCCCGCTTTTCAGAGCAAGGCAAGATGAAAGAGCAGCTCTAGATAGGTTATCCTGAATATCATTGCAGATTTACCGCCTCGTTCTTTCCTCTTCTCCACTTCTGCTAGAAGTCCCCGTCGACTCCACAAAAAAAGGCCGATCCAGCCGTCTCACTCGGCTAGATCGGTCTCTTTTGTTCCTGTTACCGATGCAACGTCCCCAGGCGGGCGTCACGCCGCTTGGTTAGAGCTTTGGTTCGGGTCAGGGCGTCTGTTCAGCGGCCCTCGTTTGTCAGATTGGTCCTGGCCGTTTGACCGCACTTAATACGGCCTTGATGAAGGGATTTTTTTAGATCTCCCAAATCGTTGTTTTCCAACTCGTTAGGGGGACGTGATCGGCGTCCCAGCCCGCAGTGGTGCCGGGCTTTTCCGGAAGTACTTGTTCATTTGCCTGGTGTACCCAGGGTGACTAGGCAGGTTGGCCTTCCCAGTGACGGTCGCCGTCTTGCTGCGAGTCCGATTTTTTGGTGCCGCGGTGGGCTCCGGAAGAATCACCGCGCGTCGTCTCGTCCAAGACACGGGGTGTTGCAACAAACTGCGCCATTTTCCGGCCACCTTGCAGCACCCATTCTTAAGATGCCAAAAGTATAGACCTGAAAGCGCTTACTGTCAACAATTTTTCCACAATTATTTTGTGCACGTCCAGTTGTGAAAAACGCCACACTAGCACGACTCACCGGCGTTTTATCGGGCCCCGTTTTCCCAGCCAACTGCCCTCAGTTAGACCCCACTTTGTGCAGCTGCGAACGTCGCTTGAAGTTCCGCGTTCAGGGCAGTGAGCGCGGCCGGATCAATTTTGCAGACGGCGCGATCGAAGGTCCAAAGGCCGTTGATCTCATCCTCGACGTCGCTGACCTGCGTGTAGATCGCGACGGCCAGGCCCCGCGGGATATTGGCGCGCACGTGACTGTGATAGAGCTTGGTCAAGGCCGCCAGCAATGCCGCCGGATCCGCAAACGACTTATACCCGAATGCCCGATCGACCTGAATGTGGTCTGACACCGCCAGCGCGTACCCGCCAAATTCGGTGAGTGCCTGAATGCGCGCACCCGCGTTTTTCACCAGGCGAAACGGCTTGTAGTAACTGTGGTGGCTGCGAAAATCGCCGCCGCCTTGATCGTACCAACCAGAGGCTTGATCCACCAGGCGCGTCGGATCGCGCCGAACCACCTCTGCCGCGATCTCATTGGCGGAAAATTGCCCCCAACCTTCATTGAATGGGACCCAGGTGCAAATGCTGACGGTATTTTTCAACAGAGCGAGCGTGCGCTGGGCGTCGCGCAAGTAAACCGCCCGGCTGCGCGCATCCCCGCGGCCCAGCAGCGCCGGCTCCTTATCCGAAAAACGGGCGCCGACGAATGGCAAAATGCGAATCAGCCAATCGTTATACGGGCCGCCGCCGGAAACAAAGTCCTGCCAGACTAACAGGCCCAACCGGTCGCAGTGGTAATACCAGCGCAGCGGCTCGATCTTGATGTGCTTGCGCAGCATGTTGAAGCCCATTTCCTTGATCGCGGTGAGCTCGCGGACCACCGCGGCGTCGGATGGCGGCGTGTACAGGCCATCCGCCCAGTAGCCCTGATCGAGCAGGCCGGATTGGAAAATTGGCTGGCCATTCAGCAAAAACGCCGGCCGCCCCGCCGCATCCAACCCGCGGGCAAAACTGCGCAGGCCAAAATAGCTTTGCGCCTGATCGTCATCGGCCGTGATCACCAGATCGTACAAAAATGGGGCCACCGGGGTCCATAGATGCGGCCGAGGGAGCGACAAGGTCACGCGGCCGCTTGCCGGGTCGATCGGCGCGCCGGCAACCGGTTCCCCATCGGCCAGCACCTGCACGGTCAGCGCAGACGCCGGCCGATTTGTCGTCAGGGCAACGGTCACCGCCCCGGCGGCCACATCCGGCGTGATCGTCAGATCGGTCAAATAGGTCGCCGGCACCACCTCCAGCCAGACCGTTTGCCAAATTCCGCTTTGCGGCGTGTACCACATGCCGCCGTGCGCCAATTTTTGCTTGCCGTATGCTTCAAAGCCTTGGTCGCTGTGATCCTGCACGGCAACGATCAACTCGACGTCGCGCGGCGCGGCCCCGCCTGCGACTTCCACTGTAAACGGCCAGTAGCCGCCTCGGTGCGTCGCGCGTAATTGCCGATCCACGAAGACCCGGCAGAATTGATCCACCGCCCCGAAATGCAGCAACACATGCGCGCCTGGCTCGACGGCGGGCACCGTCAGCGTTCGCTTGTACCACAGGGTCTGAGTCGGCGAGACTGGCCGCTGCACCCCCGAGGCCTTGGTCTCCGGCGAATACGGTACCAGAATCAGACCGTCGTATTGCGTCGGTTCCTGCGCCGTCTCGGTGATCGCGTATTGCCACCAGCCGTTGAGATTTTGCCAAGTCGGCCGCTGAAGCTGGGGCCGCGGGTAGTCATCAAGCGGCAAGGTCTGTTTATTCCGATTTTTGTTTTCCATGTCCCCGCCTCCAGGTTGCGCTAAAGCGTCACGTCGGCCACGATGCGACTGGTCTTGAATGGAAAATGGCTCTCAGAATACTCGAAGGGCTCGCCGCTATCGGTATACGCGACTTGCTTGATCACGAGCACCGGCTCGCCGATGCGCTTGGCCACGCCGGCCGTGACATCCGGCATCCCCGCCTCGATCGCAAACACCTGGCGATGCGCCCCGGCGATCTCGATCTCCGCCACGTCGCGCAGATAGCTATACAGCGAGCCCAGCAGCACCTGCTCCGTCAGGGTCGCGATCTTGGTCGGCATGATCGTATGTTCATAGGCGTACACCTTTTTATCCAGATAGCGCACCCGGCGAATGTCGTAGACCGGTGTGCCGCTGTCGATCAGGAGATTTTCCTCCTCATCCGGCGCAGGCAGGCGCGCCTCCAGCCCCAGCACAAGGCTTGAGACTTGGCGGTCCTGGTAGGTAAAAGTGGTGCCCAGGGGCGCTTCGATACTGGCGGCTTGGCGGGCGGCATTGGGGTTGTAGTCCTTACGCAAAAACGTGCCGGCGCCGCGTTTTGTGTAGACGACCCCTTCGATGATCAGGCTTTGAATCGCCTTGCGAATGGTGATGCGGGTCGTGTCGAATTGCTTGGCCAGCGTTTCTTGATCCGGCAACTGGGCGCCTGGGGCATAGGTGCCGTCGGTGAAAAGCGCCTGCAGTTTTTCTGCGATCTCTTGATATTTATACATATGTATCTCCTTCTAAGGGCGCCATGAATGGCGGTGGCGCCTGATTTTCCACGCGTCACCTATGGGCGTGAGCGAATGCTGGCGAGTATCTGTCAGTCATAGTCTATGCCTTCGCTTTGCATTTCGCCACAAAATAGTATATACATTTATTTGAAAGCGTGTTTACAGCGGTCGCGGGAGGCCGTTATAATGAGGACAGCACACAATTGAAGGGAGTCCAACAAATGGGACAAGCATTGCCAAAAGGGTTTCTCTGGGGGAATTCGACCTCCAGCATGCAGACAGAAGGCGGCTGGAACGAAGGCGGTAAGGGCAAGTCGGTCTATGACGTGCGCCCGGCCACGGAAAATTCGAGCGATTGGAAAGTCGCGATCGATGAATACCATGATTTCGATGAAGACTTCGATCTGATGGCGGCCGCGGGCATGAACTGCTATCGATTCCAGATCTCCTGGAGTCGCGTCTGCCCGACTGGCGACGGCGATTTCAATGAGGAAGGCATCGCGTTTTACGACCGCCTGATCGATGGCCTGCTCGCGCGCCACATCACCCCGATGATCTGCCTGTATCATTTCGATATGCCGCTGGCGCTGGCGGAAAAAGAGAACGGCTTTTTGAGTCGGCATGTGACCAACGCCTTCATTCGCTTTGGCAAGGAAATGGTCGACCGCTTTGCCGATAAGGTGCCATACTGGATCGTTTTCAACGAGCAAAACCTTTATTCAACGACTTACGCCAAGCATTATGCCGGCGTGCTTGAAGGCGGCGACACGGATCAGGAGATCTTCACCATCGCCCATCACGTGATGATCGCGCATGTGGAGATCGCCAATTACCTGCACGCCCATTCATCGGCCCAGATCGGCGGGATGCTGGCGTATGAGGAATGCTACCCGGCGACAAACAATCCGGAAGACATTTTGTTCGCGCGCCAGATCAACGAATTCTTCAACCGCAACCTGCTAGACGTTTACGCCCATGGCCGCTACTCCAATGAAGTGTTGACCTTCATCAAGAACCACGACATCGACATGGACTTCACGGCTGCCGACCAAGCGCAATTCGACCAGGTGAAAACAGACTTCATTGCGTTTTCCTATTACCGCAGCGATTCCATCGACTCGACGAAGGTTCCGGTGGGCACGGTGCCGACGCGCTACCTCGATTATGGCGGCGTGCCGAACAAGTACACGCGCTACAACGAATGGGGCTGGAACGTCGATCCGCTGGGCTTCCGCGACATTTTGAGCAAGGTCTACAACGAATACGGCATTCCAATGTTCCCAATCGAAAATGGCATCGGCGTCCGCGAAAACTTTCAGGGTAAAGAGATTCAGGATGACTATCGCATTCAGTATCATCGCGTCCATCTTGAAGCGCTGCGCGACGCGGTTCAGCAGGATGGCGTCAAGGTGCTCGGGTATCTCGGCTGGGGCCTCATCGACATTCCAAGCTCGGGCGGCAATTTCGACAAACGCTACGGCATGGTCTACGTGAACCGCACCAACCACGACCTGCTGGACATGAAGCGCGTGCCGAAGAAGTCGTACGGCTGGTTCAAGCACGTCATTGAAAGCAACGGGGCCGATCTGGACTAATTTTAGAAACGGACAAAAAAAGCGTTGGGCCTAGGCTCAGCGCTTTTTGGTTGGCTTCTGGTTGCCGGCAGTGGCCACCGTCCGCCACCGTTTTTTCCTCAGACCGTCGCCAGCGCCGCCTCGAGCATCGGCGTGTAATAGCGCTGGTAGCCGAGCTTGTTCAGGTGCGTGCCGTCCCCGCCATGAAAGACGGGCCGCCCGTTGTAGGAAAATTGATCCGCCATCGCCGGCAGACAGGTGTTGATCGTGCCGGCGCGATACACGTCGACGACCGGAAATGCCCATTTGGCGCACAGCAAGGTCGCCAGCGCGTGAGCCTGGTCCTGAAGCGGTTGCGGGATGTTCGGCATGTGGTGGACGCTCACGTACAAAATGGGCACCGCCGGATATTTTTGGCGCATGGTCCAGCAGGCATGCTCGAACGCCCCGGCGAAGGTGTCCCGGTCAAAATCGGCGTCCGCATAGCCCAGCGCCGGTGCCCCGATCGCGCGCAACTGGCCGATGTAGCTCATACAATCATTGACGAGGCCATCGAAAATGATCAGATTTGGCTGTTCGCTCGGCGCGCCTTGAACCTGCGCTGCGATGTCCGGCACCTGATTGTCGCTTGGCCAGGTGTGATCGGTCGGCTTGGTCGGCACCACAGTCGCCCCATTTTGCGCAAAATTTTGCCAGGCCAGCTGATGGCGGGCGGCCAGATCATCGAGTAGCCCGTAATTCAGTTCGTGCCCGGCGATCAGGGAGTCGCCAAAGCTATACAGCATTTTGCCAGTCAGATTCATGAAGATGCCTCCAAAACAGTTTGCTTTGGGTTATCGTACCACGAATGCGGGTGGGGCGAGGGGGAAAATAGGCGGGTCCAGCAAAAACAGCAGCACACCCCACCCCAGGGCGCACTGCTGTTTTTTGATTCCACGTGACCCTACGCCTTGACGCTTGCCGTGACCTGATCCGCGTCGCGCCGCCCAGTCCGGGCCCGCAGCGCGTAAAGAATGGTGACGGTGTCGACGACTTCCTGCAACAGCGCGCCGATCAT
This sequence comes from Lacticaseibacillus mingshuiensis, assembly GCF_016861785.1. Lineage (GTDB taxonomy): Bacteria > Bacillota > Bacilli > Lactobacillales > Lactobacillaceae > Lacticaseibacillus > Lacticaseibacillus mingshuiensis. Next base: position 157,315 of record NZ_BOLS01000005.1, on the reverse strand, counting down.
CGCCGGAATGATGCCGGTGCTCGCGATCAGCATCAGCCCCGTACAGATCGCGATGCCGATCAAAACAGCTTCGCGGGCGATGCGCATCGTGTCCTGCGCAATGATCATGGCAGACGCGACCTTCGTCAAGTCGTCGCGCAGCACTACCGCATCGGCGCTTTCGCTGGCGGCCGTGGCCCCATGCGCGCCCATGGCGATGCCGACATCGGCAATGGCCAAGGAAGGCGCATCATTCACCCCGTCGCCGACCATCACCGCTGGCCGGCCGTGACGATCGATTTTTTCCAAAACAGCGATCTTATCAGCCGGCAACTGCTCGGCGTAGACCGTGTCCAGCCCCACCTGCGCCGCCACGTCATCGGCGATCGCCTGGCTATCGCCGGAGATCATCATTGTGTCGGCCACGCCCAGCTGGTGCAGCGCGGCAATCGTTTCCTTTGCTTCGGGCCGCACAATGTCGGTGAATGTGATGTACCCGGCGTATTGGCCATCGACGCCGACATAAACGGCGGTATCATTCGCGTCTTCCGTGGCCCCGGCGAACGCGCGCTTGCCAACAACAAGCTGATGCCCGTCCACCACGGCGCGCACGCCACTGCCAGTCACCTCTTCCACATCACTGGCCGGCCGCAGCTTGGTCGCCCCGAGATGCGAGACGAGCGAACGCGCCAGAATGTGGGTACTTTGCTGCTCGGCGCTGGCCGTCAGCGTCATCAATTCTTCCTTGGAAAAATCGGCAGTGGGCTCGATCCGTGCCACGTCCAAAACGCCTTGTGTGATCGTGCCTGTTTTATCAAACGCAACCGTCTTAGCGATGGCCAATTTTTCCAGCGCCGTGCCGGATTTCACAATGATCCCGGCGCGACTGGTGCGGCTCATCCCCGACACCATGGCCACCGGCGCCGCCAAGATCAGCGGGCACGGCGACGCCACGACCAGCACCTCCGCAAAGCGGACCGGATCGCCGGCCAGCGCCCACGCCACCCCGGCGATAATATAGGCGACGATCGTGAAAGGCAGCGCATAGCGGTCCGCCATTCGAACGAAATGCGCGGGCTTGGCTTCACTTTCCTGGACCAACTTGACGATTCCCTGGTACTGACTATCCGCCGCACGCTTCGTGACTTGCACGGTCAGCGCCGCGTCGCCATTGACCGTCCCCGACATCAGATCATCGCCAACGGTTTTGGCCACCGGCCGCGATTCGCCCGTCAAGCTGGCCTCATCGACCATGCTATCGCCATCCGTGATCACCCCATCGACCGGCACGAGCTCGCCCGGCTTGACCACGATCGCCTCACCGACCTGGACCGCGTCGACATCGACTTCCTCGACGCGCCCATCGACCAGGCGATTGGCGGTTGTCGGCGTGTTATCCAGCAAACTCTTCAGATCCGAGTTCGCCTTGCGCGCCGCAAAATCCTCCAGCGCATCCCCACCGGTGAGCATCAACAAGACGATCATCGATGCCCAGTATTCGCCCACGGCCAGCGTGGCCACGACCGCTGTGATTGCCAGCAGATCCACACCAAACGAGCCACTGCGCAGCGTTTTGATCATGTCGATCAGCATCAAAAGCGCGATGAGCGAGCCTAAAATGGTGATGACGCCCTGTGCCCAAAGCGCCTGCCCCAATCCAAACTCACAGATCAGGGCCACCACCCCTACTGCTAACACTGCCCAAAGCCGTCGATACTCACGCATGTTCATGTCCCCCTTGTGTACTTTGTAACTTCTAATTAATTATAACCATTCCAATCTGAAAAGTCTAGGACAAGTTCGTCGTTTCACGTGAAACCCCCGGAGATGGCGCGGATTTTTTGCGAAAAGTGCAGCAAAAAGGACACGCGGCTGCGTGTCCTAAAATTGATCTATCGAGGCTGGTGGGCAAGCTGAAGATGACCATTAGCGCTCGGCTCCGCACCCTTTTCTCAGTTGGGCTTCGGTGCGCATGTTCGAGGCATCCAGGTACGCCAGTCACTCGGGGCTAAGAACGCCCCAAGCGCCAGGCTAGCCTGGCTGCTCGACCATCCCGCGCACCGCCGCACCCTTTAATTATGGTGCCGGGTCCTCGCCTCTGCCTTGACGACTTGCGGGGTCGGGCCTTCTTCCACCAGTGTCTGCAGGCGGCCGAACAACATCAAGAGCCACCCAAACGCCACGGCAAAAGCCTGCACCTCAAACGCCGTCAGCGACGGATACCCAAACAGCCGGAAGCCGAAGTTGAGAATCAGCAGGAAGATGCCTGCCCCATACGATAACCACAGGAACTCTTTTGTCACACCAGGCAACAGCCAGCGCAGTCCAATGATCAAAAAGACGATCAGAAACACGAGCATCCCCGACACGGAATCATGCAGCCAGTGAAGCCATGGTGTATCCGTGAAGTTCGGGAATGCGCCGACTGCGCCGAGATCCACCGCCGTCAACGTCAGCATGACCCGCAGTAAGCTCAACTGCCACGTCCGCGCCATCACTTCCTGCAACGAGACAAACAGATAATCGATCAAAGCGACCATGATCAACGCTGACAAGATCAGCGTGAAATTGAACTGCCAACTGTTGGCCGCTTCCGGCGATCCCAGAAAACTGAGGTTCCGCTGCCACCAGTGGCGTTGCCCATTGGAGGCCATCGAGATCACCACTCCGCCGATGATGACCGTGGTCAACAGCGTTGTGAGAATCCGCCCATTGATGCGAAACGCCGCAGCGACCATGAACGCATTGACGAAAAAGTCGAAGATCACCAAGATCAGCATCGACGTGAACCGGTCAAACGCCGCCGTGGGAAAAAGCTCCCCCAGCACCCAGAAGATCCCGATCAACGCGAGCCCCAAGATCAGCACCAGTGACAACGTGATCGTGGGAAAATTTCGCCAATAGATTTTGCTAGAGAATCGGTTCGCATTATCGTTGCGGGACTTGATGAAAAAGCCAATAAATAAAAGCGACCCAGAGATCAACCCCAAAATGATCGTCAGCGAGGCCACCGAGTTGTCCCCGGCCAGCGGCATCAACCCGAGATGTTGCACCGAGGCATACACCATCGCCACGATTCCCATCACAAGCGCGACCGCCAGCGGCCAAATGATCAAATACCGCTGCCGAAGCGGCGACACCACCCCACTCGTGTAACTCAGCGTGTTGCCCCGCACCTTCAGCTGCAATTCGTCCCCCGGATGAATCGCAAGCTGACTCGCCACCGCATCCGGCACCTCGACCATGATCTTCTTATGTGAACCACTCTGTGCCATCCCACTTCTCCTCTGCTAAACTCTCAACTATTATAGCAATCTCGCCGGCCAAAACCCGCGACAAGGGAAAAATAGTCACAAGAACCGGGCAACACCGCACAATAAACTTGGCTGGTCGGTCTCATCCAACCACAAAAAAGAGGCAACAAGGGCGTTGGACTCAGGGTTTGAGCGTCCGCATCTGTGCAATCAAAAATTTTCCTTCTATATAAAGAGACGTCCACGCAACCAACCCGTCCGCCGCGCCTGGCCAAGGTGAGACGCAGCACGAGAGCAGACCGGGGGCAGAACAGTCAGGACGCCGCCTCACAGCATCAGCGAGCACCCACAGACAAGGTCGCCCGCCAACCCCACACTGCCAAACGGCGACTCGCCGCAATCGACTCAACTGCTACACGCACTTGAAGTCACCGCAGCAAGCACACAGCTTGAGCGCTGGATCTAAGGGTGGGCGCCGGCCAGAAACGGCTCAGCCCCCTCGTCGGTGTTAGCGGCTCTGCCGCTTACACCGAAAGTGAGCTTTAAGACGGCGAATTGCGCGGGCTTAAAGTCACTTGGGAGCGTTCCAGCCAGTTTCTGGCCGGCGCCCACCCGGGAGCCAACACAATATAAAAAAATAGCATCACGCCAGAAGCGGTGGATGCTATTTCAAAGAAAGCAGTTTAGTCGTTTGCGTGCGCCGCTTGGGCGGCATGCTGGTAGCCGGCGACCTCGTCGGTGGCGGCGTAGATGAAGTGCCCGGGGAAGACCTCGGTCATGCTTCGGGCCTTGTCATCGCCCTCGGCTTGGCTGGCATCATACGGCACCAGCACGCGCCGGCGCTCCGTGTCCGGATCCGGCTCCGGAATCGCGGACAGCAGGCTTTGCGTGTACGGATGAAGCGGGTGCGTGTACACCTCATCAGAAGACGCAAGCTCCACCAGCCGGCCATTGTGCATGACGGCGATTCGGTCGGAAATATATTTGACCATCGACAAGTCATGCGCAATGAACAGATACGTCAGGCCATTTTTATCCTGAATATCCTTCATCAAGTTGACCACCTGCGCCTGAATCGACACATCCAGCGCCGAGATCGGCTCGTCGGCGATGATGAATTCCGGCTCCACGGCCAGGGCGCGGGCGATGCCGATCCGCTGACGCTGGCCCCCGGAAAATTCATGCGGGTAACGGGTGGCGTGATCGGGGTTCAACCCGACTTCTTCCAGCAAGGCGGCGACGCGGTCATCGCGCTCTTTTTCCGTCTTGACCAAATGGTGAATATCCAGGCCCTCTGCGATGATATCCTTGACCTTCATGCGGGGATTGAGGCTCGCATACGGATCCTGGAAGATCATTTGCATTTGGCGCCGGAATTGATGCATGGCCTTGCTGCCGTTTTTCAGCTTGGCAATGTCTTCTCCTTCGAACTTCACGGTGCCGGAAGTCGGGTCGTACAGGCGAATGATCGAGCGGCCGGTCGTGGTTTTCCCCGACCCGGATTCACCCACCAGCCCCAGCGTCTCGCCGCGATAGATGTCAAAGGAGATGTCCTGAATGGCGCGGACCTCATCTTTTTTCCCGGCGTTGAAGGTCTGCACGAGATCGCGAACTTCGACTAATTTTTCACGCGTGTCTTCGCTCATTTGGCGGCCTCCTGACTTGGGTGTTTCTGCGCCCATATTTTGCGCCGGCGCACGATCTCCGGCGGCAGTTCAACGGTCGGCGCACCGGGCGCCAGCAGCCACGTCGCCGCAAAGTGGGTCTTGGATACTTGGAAAAATGGCGGCTCCTGCTCGGTATCGATCTTCATCGCATAGCGATTTCGCGGCGCAAACGCATCTCCCTTGGGCGGGTCGAGCAGATCGGGCGGCGTGCCCGGAATGGCGTAGAGGCGGTCGCGTTTGGTCTCAAGCGTCGGCATCGCCTCCAGCAGGCCCCACGTGTAGGGATGCTGCGGGTTGTAAAAGACTTCATCGACATCGCCGGACTCGATGATCTTGCCGGCGTACATGACGGCGACGCGATCTGCGATGCCAGCCACGACGCCCAGGTCATGGGTGATGAAAATGATTGCCGTGTCGATCTTATGCTGGATCTCTTGAAGCAGGTGAATAATCTGCGCCTGAATGGTTACGTCCAGCGCGGTGGTCGGCTCGTCGGCGATCAGGACCTTGGGATGGTTGATGATCGCAATGGCGATGACAATGCGCTGGCGTTGGCCGCCAGAAAATTGATGCGGGTAATCCTTCAGCCGGCGCGCGGCATCATGGATTCCGACAAGCTCAAGCACTCGGACTGCCTCTTTCAGCGCGGCTTTTTGCGAGATCTTGGTGTGCAGGCGCAGCGGTTCTGCGACCTGTTTGCCGATGGTCATGGTCGGATCCAGCGACGTCATCGGATCCTGGAAGATCATCGCGACATCATTGCCGCGCATGGCGTTGAGCTCTTTTTCCGACTTTTTCAAAATGTCCTTGCCTTCGAGCTTGACCTCGCCCGCTTCGATCTTGGCGTTGGTCGCCAGCAAGCCCATCACCGTGCGCATGGTGACGGATTTGCCAGAGCCGGATTCCCCGACAATGGCCAGCGTCTCGCCTTTGTTCAGGTGAAACGAGACGTCGCGAATGGCATGGACCGGGCTGGCGAAGGTGTTGAAGTCGATGGTCAAATGATTGACCTCAAGAATTTTTTCCATTATGCCGCCCCTTTCTAATGAGATGACCGCGGATCAAACGCGTCGCGCAGGCCATCGCCGAGCAGGTTGAACGCCAGCATCAAGAGCACAATGACGATCGCCGGGAACACCAGCATGTAAGGCTGCGTCTGCAGGTTCTGCTGGGCGTCGGAAAGCAGCGTCCCCAGACTGGCTTGCGGCGACGGAATCCCGATGCCGATGTAGGACAGGAAAGCTTCAAAGAAGATCGCCGACGGAATGGTGAACATCGTCTGAATGATGATGGTGGAGCTCAGGTTCGGCACGAGATGCTTCAGCGCGATCTTCACCGAACTTTCCCCAAGCGTGCGGGCGGCCAGCACATACTCCTGGTCCTTGAGCTGCAAGGTCTGGGCGCGCACCAGCCGGGCCATGGTGACCCAGCCGGACAGCGCGATGGCCAAAATGATCGAGGTGAGGCCGGGCTTGAAGACCAGCAGCATCAAGATCACGACGACCAGGTTTGGCACGGAGGAGATGATCTCGATCACACGCTGCATCACAATATCGGTGCGGCCGCCGCGCCAGCCGGAAATAATGCCGTACACGACGCCGATCGACAGGTCAAAGAAGGTCGCGATGATTGCGATGATCAAGGACACCCGCGTCCCGGCCAGCAGCCGACTCAGCATGTCGCGGCCAAAGCCATCGGTGCCGATCAGAAAATAGACGCCATCTTTAATGCCATTTGCCTTGTAAACATCCACGCCGTTATTCCAGCCGTTGAGCCCTGGAATATTCAGGTTGCCCCATTTTGGCGGCAAATAGGAATACGTCAGGTTCTGGTGATTGGGATCGGCCGGGGACCAGAAAAACGAGCCGAATGCCAGCACCGCGATCACGACCAAGATCCAAAATGAGATGATCGCGGCTTTGTTTTGGCGCAGCCGGCGCATCGCGTCTTGGGTAAAGGTCAAAGCCGGCGCCGCGATACGCTCTTTTTCAGACTTGTCGACCTGAGCGGGTTCAAACGCGTCTTTTGGCAGCGAAGCCATGGCGGTCGCTGATTGATTTTTCGCATCTGCCATTTTAGTTTGCCTCCCCTGTCAGTCGAATTCGTGGATCAATGAAGCCATATAAGATGTCGACAATGAGAATGACCACCGTCAACATGAAGCAGTACATAATGGTCAGGCCCATGATGACGGGGTAGTCGTTGGTCGTGATCGACTTGACGAACTGCTCGCCGATGCCGGGAATCGCGAAAATATTTTCCACGACCATGGAGCCGGACATCAGATCGACCGCCATTGGCCCGATGATGGTGACGATCGGGATCATCGAGTTGCGCAGCGCATGCCAGGCCACCGCCTGCCACTTCGCATCGCCTTTGGACCGGGCGAGCTCGATGTAATCACTGTTCAGCACATCGACCATTTCCGTTCGCATGAAGCGCGCGGTGTTGGCCAAGGGCGCCATGGCCAGCGCGATCGTCGGCAAAACGCTTGAGGAAAAGCCATTTTCCCACAGCGCAACGGGGAACAGGCCCCATTTGTACGCGACGAAGAACTGGAGTAAGGCGGCAAACACAAAGCTTGGAATCGAGCGGCCGAGAATGGCGAAAATCGTGGCCACGGAATCGACCCACGTATTTTTCCTGATCGCCGCGATCGCGCCCAGCAAAATGCCGAGGATGGTGCCAACGACCATGGCCTGGGCGCCGAGTTGTAGTGACGGGCCGACCCGGGTGGCGATCAGCGTGGACACAGGCTCGCCGACATACTGATAGGACTGGCCAAAATCACCATGCGCAATGCCGACGATGTACTGGAAGAATTGGACCCACAGCGGCTTATCCAGCCCGTATTGCTTGTTCAACAGCGCGATCTGGTCATGCGTGAGCTTCGGATTATTGAACGGCGTCCCTGGCAGGAGCTTCATCAGAAAGAAGGTGATGCTCGCCACGAGAAACAGCGTCAAGATCAGGTACGCGATCCGCTTGAGAATGTATTTGATCATATGAGGTCTCCTTTGAACTCAAACAATGCCGCCACCCTGTACCGATGACGGCATTGCCCGCTGCCGCGCCTTACTTGATGCTGGCGCCGACGTAGTTATAAAAGCCGTTCGGGCCGAACTTGAGGTCCTTGATCTTGGAGTTGACCAGGTGAGAAGCCACTTGCTGGTAAACTGGGATCACGCCAGCTTCAGACGTAAGAATCTCTTGTGCCTTGAGCAAGGTCGCCCAACGCTTGGTGGCGTCTGTGGCATACGTGGTCTTGCTTTCTTGGATCAGCTTGTCGTATTGCGCGTTGCTCCACTTGCCATCGTTATAAGCATTGCCAGAGGTGAACAGATCCAGGAAGGTGATCGGGTCTGGGAAGTCCGCGGACCAGCCGGAAACAACCATGTCGAACTGTCCATTTTGGCTCCGAGTCAACCGGGTCTTGAATGGCACGGTGGTGATGGAGACCTTCAGCCCATCCAGGGTCTGCAATGCACTTTGCAGGTACTGCGAGGTGGACTTGGCGGCGCTGGTATCATCAGACAGCAGGGAAACAGAGATCGAGGAGTTACCAGTTTCTTTCAGCCCTTCGGCAAAAAGCTTCTCTGCTTCCTTCTTGTTGTACGTGGTGTATTGCTTCGTGGATTCAGCCGCTTCGTTGGCAAAATCCTTCGTGGTATCATCCGGATCGCCGGCGAGGCCTTCAGGGGTGACCCCGGTGGCTGGAATGGAGCCGTCGTTCAAGACTTTGGAGATGTACTGCTGACGATTGAGAATCATGGAGATCGCCTGGCGGATCTTGGTGTTCTTGAAGAAGCTGTCCTTCTTTTCGTTCATTTCAAGATAGAACACAGCGGATTGCTTCAGCGCACTGTAATCCTTGTTGGACTTGGCCTGCGCCGCCTGCTGACCAGACAGTGAGGCATCATCGAGCTTGCCAGTGTTGTAAAGGTTCAAAGCCGTTGCGCTATCCTTAACGACTTTCGTTTGCAGGGTCTTGATGTGCACGTTCTTGGCATTCCAATACTTCGGGTTCTTGACCGAGGTCCAGGAATCGCTGGTCCCGTTCCAGTCCTTCAGGATGTAAGGGCCGTTGGAAAGGATGTACTTGCTGCTGTGGCCATACTTGCTCCCGGCTTTTTCAACAAAAGCCTGGCTCTGCGGCGCAAAGGTCGGGCTGGCGAGCATCGTGTTGAAATAAGGCATCGCGCGTTCAAGGGTGACAACCAAGGTGTCATCGCCTTCCGCCTTCACGCCCAGCGTACTGGCCTTGGCTTTGCCGGCCATGATCGCATCGGCATTCTTGATGCCAGAGAACAGGTAGGCGTACTGAGACTTCGTGGCCGGATCAACGGTGCGCTGCCAGCTATAAACAAAATCCTTCGCGGTGACGGCGGTGCCGTTCGACCAGGTCGACTTGCGCAGATGATACGTGTAAGTCAGGCCGTTGTTGGTCGCTTCCGGAACAGAGGTCGCCAGCGCTGGCTGAAGATCCGCGCCGCTATAACGAAGCAGACCTTCTGTCGTGTTGCTCAATGCCTGCCCGGAAATGATATCCGTGCTCATGGATGGATCCATGGTGGAAATGACATCCCCGACCATCGTGGTCCATGTGGAATCGCTCGCGGACTTGGTGGTCGCTTTGCTACTATTACCACCGCAAGCGGCCAAGACCGTTGCGAGTGTCAGGAGCATGGCGCCTGCCTTAAGACTCTTTTTGACTTTCATATTTGGTTCCCCCTCAAGAAATGCCGACAACTTATTTGTGATTGCGACTAGCGCACATTGGAAACAGATTAAATTCAAGCACTTTTTTCAATTCATTCTCATAAAGTGCCCACCGTTTTCACACATTCGTTATATTTTAAAAAAACGGCGGTGATCTTTCTGCTTATGGTATCGGCGCGGCGCAGATTCTTTAAATAAGTATTTTGTTCACTTCTGGCCGGACACTGCTTATTCTCATTTTCACCACAAAATGGACAAACACTCATTTTCCAGCATCTTCTTCGTTCATGCGCGGATGCTTTTTGAGGAAAAAGAAAAAGCCACCGGCGCGGGCCGGTGGCTTCTACTGATGACAGACAGATGTTTACAAATACTGTCCGCCGTTTGTCAGAAAGTTATTTTATTTTTACTCGATTCCGATCTGATGCGGGCTCTTTTCATCCGCTGTCAGCTTCGGCAAGGTGATGGTCAAGACACCATCTTCATAATGGGCCTTGATGTCCTGCTCCTTCACATTCGGCAGGCGGTAGCTGCGACTCATCGCGCCATAGTGCCGCTCGCTCATCAGAACATTGCCATCCTTATCCTCGTGATCGTTGAAGTCTGTCTTTTTCACACTGATGTTCAAGATTCCATCCTGGTAGTTCAACTTGATATCGTCCTTGGCGATGCCCGGAACATCAACATTGGCGACATAATTCTTTTCCGTCTCCTTGATGTCGGTCTTCAGGACCTGGTCAGAGGGCTGCATATTGCCGAAAAAGTGGCGCCCAAAATCATCAAAGAACGGGTCAAGCCAGTCATTGCGACGCATCATTTCATTAGCCATAAAACAAGTCTCCCTTCATTATTTGTGGTACACATTGATGATACTGACATGACAGCCAGTAATGCGAGTATTTAGCTTGCAGATTTTCGTTTTTCTTCTATTAACTACGCACCGATCCTGTTAGTCGATCGTAATGTCATGCGTGCGGACCTCAGCCGCCTTGGGCAAGGTGATCGTCAGTACCCCATCTTGGGTCGTCGCGCTGATCTTCGCCGCGTCCACATCCGGCAGCTTGAACTGGCGCTGAGCCTGCGTGTGCTGGCGCTCACTGAGAAGCACCCCACTGGCTTGGCTTTCATCTGCCGAATCCTCGTGCACAGTGATCGTCAGGATCTCGTCTTGGTAACGCAGATCGATCGCGTCCTTTTTGACGCCCGGCACATCGACCGTCGCCACATAGGCCTGCGCCGTTTCACGGATATCAGTCCTAAGCAAGTGGTCGTCATCAACTGCCGGCGCAAAGCGATCAAAGAAGCGGCGGCTCAGCTCATCAAACATCGGATCCGCCAGCCAACGACCTGAATTCATCAACTCATTTGCCATCATCGAAAACTTCCTTTCACCACGAGAAGCGCGCGTTTGCGTTTCTCTTATTTACATAATCTATGATAGTCGGATTTAGCAGTCTTGTCAACAGAGTGCTAATTTTTGGTCAAAAAAACATGGCGGTCGCAATTGATCGCCATGTTTTCCGCTGTCTGAGGGGTTCAGTCAGCATTTTCAAAAAGGGAGGTGCCGGCAGCTGTTAGGCTTCGCGCTTCTTGTTGCGGCCGAGGCCAACCAGGGCGAGCAGGGCCGAGAACCCAGCGACGATCGCGCCCAGCAGCGTGGTGCGCGTGCCAGCCGCCTCACCCGTTGCCGGATAGGTCGCCTCGCTACCTGTTGTGGTGGCAGCGGCGCCGGTCGTGGCATTGTTCGTGGCGTCGGTTGTGGAGGCGCCAGTCGGGGTCCCAGTCGCGGCAGCGCGGGTGGCGCCGCCGGTTGTGGTGGCCGCGCCTGTACCGGTCGTGCTTGCGCCGTCTCCGGTTGCGCCGGTCGTGGTGCCCGTCGACTGGTCGTCAGTGGTGCCCGTTGCGGCGTTGTCGGTTGGGTCACTGGTTGCGGCCTTGCCTTGCACCTTGCTCTTGGCATCCTGCTTGGCCTTCGTTGCTTTGTAGGCGGCGAGGTAGGCATTCTTGTAGGCAGTGGACTTGCCAGTCAGATCAGCTTGCGCCTTGCCTGCCTTGGCATCAGCCACCCCAGCTGTTTTGCCAGCCTTGGTGTCCGCCGTTGCCTGTTTTGCGTCGAAAAGCTGCTTGGCCGGCGTGTAAGCCGCATTGTACGCATTTTTGTATGCATCCGACTTGTCATCCAGCGTTGCGGCATCTTTGCCGGCCTGGCCGTCTGCCTTGCCTGCAGCGGCCCCAGCCTTTGCATCTGCCGCAGCCACTTTGGCGTCATAGCTTTGCTTGGCGAGCTTGTAGGCATCATCGTAGGCCTTTTGGAAGGCAGCGGACTGTGCGCTATTGTCAGCGGCGTCTTTGCCCTCTTTGCCATCCGCCTTGCCTGCGTCCGTCCCGGCCTTGGTGTCTGCCGCAACTTGCTTCAGATCCTCAGCGTCAGCGGCTGCCTTCGCCTTGGCGTAAGCCGCGGTGTAGCCAGCCTGATAGCCAGCGGACTCGGCACTATTTTCAGCTGCCGGCTTGCCAGCCGCAAAATCGGCAGCACCGGCCTTTTCGCCTTGCGCTTCATCGGCGTCGTAAGCGGCCTTGGCCGTGTTGTACGCGGCGGTGTACGCATCCTGATAAGCATCGGACTTCCCGGTCAGATCAGCTTGCTTGTTGCCAGCCGCACCATCAGCCGTCCCGTCCGCCTGACCAGCAGCGGTATCGGCCGCTTTCGTCGCTTCATCCTGCGCCTGGGCCGCAGCGGCTGCTTCTTTGGCATCCGCCAGGCCTTTCGCGTAACCTGCCTGGTAGCCGGCCGACTTCGCGCTGTTATCAGCGTCCGTCTTCCCGGCGGCAAAATCAGCGGCGCCAGCCTTTTCGCCTTGCGCTTCATCGGCGTCGTAAGCGGCCTTGGCCGTGTTGTACGCGGCGGTGTAGGCTTCCTGATAGGCATCAGACTGGGCGGTCACATCCGCGGCCGGCTTGCCTGCTGCGCCATCCGTCGTCCCAGCCGCTTTGCCAGCAGCGGTATCGGCTTCTGCCTGTTCAGCTGCCGTGGTCGCCGCGGCTTGTTGGGCTGCAGTGTAGGCTTTGGTGTAGCCTGCTTGATAGCCAGCGGACTCGGCACTATTTTCAGCTGCCGGCTTGCCAGCCGCAAAATCAGCGGCACCAGCCTTTTCGCCTTGCGCTTCATCGGCGTCGTAAGCAGCCTTAGCCGTGTTGTATGCATCATTGTAGGCAGCCTGATACGAATCGGACTTGCCAGTCAGCGCAGCCGCTGTTTTACCAGCTGCCCCATCGGCCGTCCCAGCTACTTTGCCGGCAGCGGTATCGGCTGCAGCTTCAGCATCAGCCTGCGCCTGGGCATCTTCGTCAGCCTGTTGGGCATCCGCAAACCCCTTGGTGTAGCCTGCCTGATAACCGGCCGACTGATTGGCGTTGTCAGCAGCATCCTTGCCAGCCGCGTAATCCGCAGCCCCAGCCTTTTCGCCTTGCGCCTCATCGGCATCATAGGCGGCCTTGGCCGTGTTGTAAGCCGTGGTGTAGGCATCGGCGTAAGCATCCGATTGCGCGGTCAGGTCGGCGGCTGTTTTGCCCGCTGCCCCATCGGCCGTCCCGGCTTCGGTGCCAGCAGCGGCGTCGGCGGTTGTGTCTGTTGTCTCAGTGTCTGTATCTGGTTCTTCGCCATCCTCAGGATCAAGCGCGCTGGTTCCAGCTAACGCTTCGCCCTGCGCAAAGCCACTTTGATAACCCGTCTGATAACCGATCGACTGTGCCGAGACATCCGCAGGCGTTGCGCCGTTGATGCCATCATTGAAGCCATCACCCATGCCATCGGAGAGATCATCATTGTATTGGCCAAGGGCATCCGAGTACGCCTGCTGGTATGCAGTCTGATAGGCCTGAGACTGATCCGACACATCTGCTGCATCCTTGCCTGCCGCACCATCGGCCGTGCCGGCTTCAGTGCCCGCGGCTGTATCTGCAGTGGCGCTTGCGGTTCCGTCGCCGTTTGCAGCAGATTCGTAGCCGGCTGCATAACCATCTTGGTACCCTGTCATTTCATCTGAGTCGCTCAGATCAGCTTCAGGGTTGCCTGCCTCAAAGTCTTCCGCACCAGCGGCTTGACCTTGTGCATAATCAGCATCGTATTCGGCCTTTGCACCCTTATACGCGGCATCATAGGCGGTTTGGTAAGCAGCATCCTTGTTGCTGGTGGCCCGCTTAGCTAAACCGAGCTCGCCATCCTGCTCACCTTCCAGCGTGCCCAAGGTCGTGGCATTATTTTCCGCCTTCGCCTTGGCAAACACGCCTGAATCGACCTCTGCTTGATACGCCGCCTGATAAGCAGCCTTGTAAGCATCAGATTGGCCATTCAGATCGGCCTTTGCCAGACCAGCATCGGCATCCGTTTTCCCAGCGACTGTCCCGGCGCTGGTCTCACTGACGCTTGCATAACCGTCCGTATAGCCCAGTTGGTAGCCAAGCGATTCCGCACTCGTATCCGCTGGGTCCTTGGCTGCTTCTGCATCTGCCTGACCGGCTGCCAGGCCTGCGGTGCGGTCGGCTGCGGCCGCATCATAGATCTGGTCATACGCGGCCTGGGCCCCGTCGACGCTGGACAGGTCAGCCTTTTCCCAACCCATTGCGCCATCGATCTTCGCCAGCAGCATCGCATTCGGCATGAAGACCGGATCCGTGAGGTGTGCGGCAAGAAAGGCGTCGCGGTAAGCGTCTTTATAGGTCTCCGTCAGCGTTGGGTCAGTGAAGACCGTTGTCTCAAGCTCTGAAGCATTTTGCCCCGCAAGCTTGCCAGCATTGATTTCCTGGGTACGTGCTGCACTCCCGGCTTCATAACCATCACCATACGACGCAACATAACTATCCGATTGATAGGACAGGGTCGTGTCACGCAGGCTGTTGCTGTAGCCATCCTGGTAGCCAAACTTGTAGGCCTGCTGTGCCTGTAGTTCGGCTTCAGTTAGCTGGCTGAAAACAGCGTAAAGCGTCTCGTCGCCAACGGGCTTATAGTTTGTCAGATCAACGGTGTCCCCCATGCTGGTCTCCCAGTGGTCGAACTTGTAGCCGTCATCCGGCTCCAAAGCTGGGAGGTCATCTTCGGTCAGCAAGGCGCCGGCATCGACTTGAACCAACACACCTGCCTGTGGATCATCCGTGCCGGCCACTTTACCGTGGAAGGCCGCGGTCTCATCGCTGTCAGGTGCGGTCGTGATCGTCAGCCCCAGCTTTTGAGCCGGCACCTCAGTCAGTGCAGCCGTCACGATCGTATCAGGCACAAAACTGCCAAGCGGGTTCAAATTCGAGATATGGATCGCGTTGACATTGTATTGCAGCTCCGTCGGTGTCCCGTTGCCAAGATACCGGGCGATGCCGCTTCGATCATCGAGTTGCCAGTCATCCCCGATCAGGCGCACCCAATCCATATTGTCCAGCCCGATCGCCTTACCCAGGTCGACGAACCAGGTATTGTCAACCTCATACATCCCCATATCGGTCGTCTGGTCGCTCCCTGTAAAATGAGGGGCATTTGCGGACAAACTCTGTGAATAAAGGTATGACGTGTCCAAAGCGACAAAGGCCAAGTGATTATTTGTTGCAGAGATCGACCCGAACGCCTTCGACCCTGTCATATCAAGATTCGTCAGCTCGTTGTTGTCTACATACAAGGCATTCAGTGCGGATCATTGTTCAGCTTCAAAGAGGTCAACTGATTATCCGTGATCGTCAAGTTCCGAAGCTCCGGATAGTTCGACAGATCGAGTTCTCCGGAAAGCTTGTTGCTACCCAATTGAATCTGAGAGATCTTCGGGGTATCAAACGTAATATCCGAGATCTGATTAGCCCCTGCATGGAGGGTCTGCAGTTCATGCAGGCCAGTCAGATCCAACTTCGACAAGTTATCGCTTGAAGCGGACAGATAGACTAAGTATGGATTGTTCGACAGATCAAGCGTCTTGAGGTCGTTGCCATCCACAAATAAGTTGGTCAAATTAGGAAAACCAGACAGGTCCAATTTGGTCAGGTTGTTGGAGTACATCTGAAGCTCACGCAGCTTGTCAGACTGGCCGTAATTGACATTTGTCAAACCATCTTCATTGGCCTGCACTCGCATCAGGTTTGGCATCGTTGTCAGATCGAGTGAATTGTCCTTGAAGAATTTCGGGGACTGCTTCACGTCAAACTCTAACAGCTCGGACATGTCACCAAGATCGACGTTCGTCAGATTAGGCGTATCACGGGTTGAAAAGAATTGGAGCTTCTGATCTGGCGCGAACTTGATGCTGCTAAGGGTCGAGCCATCCATCTGGACCATTTTCAGCCCAGGTAAGTGGCTAAAATCGATGCTGTCCACGCCGCTTTCATACTCACCAGTCACTGAGGAGGTATCGTACAGCGCAATTCGCTGAATCGAAGGATTGGTCAGTGTCGCAAGATCAGTTGCAGGCGTAAAGTTCATCGTGATCTCTTTAAGCGCGGGCACGTCGTTCAGCGGGGTAAGGTCCTTCACACCAGTGTGTTCTAGCCCAAGTTGCTGAAGATTTGGAAAGACTTCCAGTCCATGAAGGTCAGAGATCGAGGCGTGATTGGACGGAATCGAGAGATCCAGCGAGGTCGGGTAGTTCAACATGGATGGCAGCAGACTCTCACCATCCCAATCGTCGAGCTCCTCATCCGACACAATGTCCGGTTCAGAGGCCATCGATTTGGCCATTTCCTGCACCAGTTGGCGCACGGCGTCGTCTGGGAAGGTCGTCTCGTTGATCGGCACCGCCTCAGTGGCTTGGGGGGTATCTGCATTTTCGGCAAAATTGGCCCCAAATTTCCAGATATCGACACCACCATCGTTGGAGGTATCATACGCGCTCGTTGGCGGCGTGCCCGCAGTCTCCGTGGAAGCTGCGCGCACCGTCACCGGTGCTGCCGCCGTTAGAACAACGGTGGCACTCCCAGCACTCATCCCCAACATCCCAAGGACCATGGCGCTATATAGCAAGGTATTGGTTTTAGTCCTTTTCATTCGTTTCATCCTTCCTCTTCAGCCGCATCATCATGACGGCGGCTCCGCCAACGATTGCTGCCCCAAGTCCGATCGCCGCGACTGCGACCTGATCACCCTTTTCGGTCAGCAAACCGGTGTCGGCTTTTGTCGCGGACGCTGTTTTCGCAGTGGCCGTTTTTGCTTTTGATGCCTTTGTCGTCGAAGCCTTTTGCGCAGCACGTGCAGCCTTTGCAGCCGCAACGTTCGCAGCGCCTGTTGTCTGGCTGCCAGTTGCATGACCCACGATCGCCATAATATCCATTCCTGCAGGCATCAAGGAAGCCGTCGTCTTGGTTCGTGCGCTCGCTGTGCCAGCGGTTGCCGCCGGTTGTGCGACTGTGAGCGGTGCCGCAGTTTTCTTTTCAGCGATCGGCGAGGCCGTTGTCTTAGTCTTGGTTGTCGTTGTCGCTGCTGGGGCTTCAGTCTCCTTCGCCGGTGCCGTGACGGTCTGAGTTGCAGTCGGTAAGGCCACGTGGACGTTCTTGACCTTGCTGACGTTCCCCGCATCATCGATCGTCCGCGCTTTGATATCTGTGGTTTCCGTGACCTTGAATGGCTCGCTGTAAGTCAACCAGGTCTGACCGCCATCCAGGCTATACTGCATATGTGTCATCGCCGCAGCCGTTTCAGTCATCGTTTTGTCATAGCCAAGGGTCACGGTCGCCGAATCCTGCGCCAGATCACTCAACGAAGCGGTTGGCGTCGCGGCGATCAGCGGAAAGGCATTCGTCACGTGATAAGTCACAACATCGGATTCATTGCCATACTTGTCAGTCGCCTTGAACTGAACGTCCCCGTTCAATCCTTTGATGACGCCGTTGCTGTAATCACTCCAAGTCTTACCGTTATCGAGACTGAACTGGATCTGGGCCTTTTGTGCCTGAGTCGCGCTCAGCAAAACTGGCTTGTTCGTGATCTTCGTTGTTGACGCCTTAACTTTTGGTGCCGCTGGCTTGGCTGTTGAATGGTGAACCAACAACGTGGCAGCGGTCATATTTTGATAAGAGTCATACAGTGCAAGCTGGAAGTAATGATCACCGTCAAAATCGGTCAACGGCAGAGTCTTGCTGAAGTTGTACTTGTCATGACCACTGAACTTCGCGATCAGCGCGCCATCAGTCGGATCGTGGTACTCTTCGTCGCCGTTGATGTACAGCGTATAACCTGAGAGGTCGTCATTGCCCCAACCGGACAGTGTATAGGTGTCCTTGTTGGTCCAGATCTCGTAATCGACACCCTTTTTGGTCGAAACTTGCCAGGTATCGCCATCATCGGTGTAGAGCTGTGGGAAGACCGTATCCAGCGCGACCCCGAAGTTCCCTTCAGCAATCTCACCAGTCGCCTTGCTCGTATATTCATACGTCACAAAACGATCTTCCGTTGCGCCCATCTTCAGATCATAGGTAAAGGTCGTGTTGCCGGCCTCATCCGTGGTGAGGGTCGGTTTATTCAGCGGATCATCTGGATCGTTTGAATGGCCAAGAATGACAAAATCCTTCAGCGCATCGGTGTTCACAACGCCTTTGACCACAAAGACGCCTTTGTCCGCATCATAGCCATTGGCAGCGGCATTCTTGCCGGTGTATTGCACCATCCCAGCATCGGTGATGTTGTTGAACTTAATCGAATCAGTGGTACCAGTCTGCCGGACCAGAATCGAATCGGAAAGGCCATCAAGCTCTTCATCACTCCCAAACTCGCCACTGTAGGCATAGGCCGAGATGATGTTATCGCCAGGGTACCCCGTATCGTAACTACTCAATAGCTCCTCAGCGGAAAGCCCACTTGTGGAAGGATCCGTCCCAACCATCTTGAAGGTCGCGTTGAATTTATTTGTGTCCTTGTCCAAATTGAATTCAAAATTCTGTGGCGACGCCTGATAATTGGCGAAGATCTCAGCGTCAAACACACCGCCGATGCCATCAAAGGTCGTCCCTGCTTGGTCATCGACAGAGCCGCTGACCTTAAAGTAAGGCGCGCTGTTGGTGTACATCTGGATGTACTGGCCGTTGTAGTAGGTTCGCGTTGCGCCGGATTTTTCCAAGGTCACAGAAGGCAATACGGCCCAGTTGAACGCGATCTTTTTGATCACGCGCACCTGCTTTTTATCAAGCGAGAAGACCAGTTCCTTGGTGCTTGGTTCCAGCTTGATGTGGGCAGTGAAAGTCCCGTCATCATTGATGGTCACAAGCTGCCCGTTGATGTAAAAATCGCGGGTGAAGTAACCATACAGTGTATAGGTGCCGGTCTTCGCATCATAGTACGAGGAACTGTTGGCACTTTCATTTTCGCCATCATAAACGTTGTACAAGATCAGTTGGCTACCGGCCTGGTTGGTATCTGCACTCAGGGCAAACTTGCTCTGCGTCAGATTATCCGCGTT
The DNA here is from genome assembly GCF_016861785.1 of Lacticaseibacillus mingshuiensis. GTDB lineage: Bacteria > Bacillota > Bacilli > Lactobacillales > Lactobacillaceae > Lacticaseibacillus > Lacticaseibacillus mingshuiensis. The sequence goes on along the minus strand of NZ_BOLS01000005.1, from coordinate 138,277 downwards.
GTCCTGGATGCTGAGGATGATCTCGTTTTTCCCAGTTTCGAGGTACTTGTTCAAACTGCTGTGCAGGGTCAGGTCAAACTTCTTGCTCGTCAGCAGTTGATCCGCCTTTGGATCCTGGTTGATATAATCCGCAAGCGAAGCGCTGTCGTCGAGATGGTAAGCCGCCGAATCGCTGGCCCCGTTGACGCTGATGCCGATCGCTGAGTAGTTGTTGAGCCCGCTCAGATTATCGGTGACCGTCCCGGTGACATGATAACCGTCCGACTTCTTGACCAGTTGGACATTCTTAAAGACTGGATTGGTCACATCGATCTTGACCGGCATCTTGATCGTTTCAGGCTGCGGATCTTTGGTATCCGGCGTTGCTGTGACGTTGTAGTAGTACTGGCCTTCCGGAAGTTGAGCCATCACGCCAGTCTTGGTGTCGTACTTGTTGCCGTCAAACGTCCCTGCGCTAAAGGAGATCGAATTATTGATCGTCACTTCTTCGCCGCGGTTGGTGACGTAATGGCGTGTGGTGTTGTTTTCGGTATTCAGGGTCCGCACCGTCTTGCCACTCGCGTCCGTGATATACTCGGTCAATTTCTTGACGTTCCGATTTGTCATCAGATACGGCGAGGCAACATCGCGGTACTCATCCCCGTTTGGCGAAATGGCCACTTTATCTTCGTTAACATAAGCTGGATAGTCATCCAGTGCATCACCAAAGGAACCATCTGCGGCCATGTTTTGATAGGTCGTGTAGTCAAAATCAAGGCCCAAGATATCGCCGTAGCTGTCCTGCAAGAAATTCAAGTTGTAGGTCGAATCGTCATGGCCCGCGACGCCGTCAAAAAGTGTCTGGCTCTGAAGATTGTCCCAATCCCCAAAGAATGAGGTCACAGGCATCGACAGGTTCGGCTGACCATCTTGACTGGTGAAGCCGATGAAGCCTTCTGCCCACTGATCATTTTCAAAGGTGCTCGGTAGCGACAATGTCACTTTGACGGTGACCGTCTTGCCGGCCGCGATCGAGATCGTCTGCTGGTCGGCAGTCAAGGTCGCGCCTGCGATCTTGGTATCATAGGTAACTTTCGTGTCATCGATTGCCTTTGTATAAACACCACCAAAATCGTTGTATTTATAATTGGCGGTCGTGCTCCCATTGTTCGTCAAGGTCACGCTGAAGGTCTTGCTGCGACCATTCAGCTCACCAAGTGCCGCCGCCCCAGTGCCATCTTCGTAGCTGAGTGCCACGTTGTTTGCAACCGCATTGGCGATCTGGATATTACCTGCCCCTTGCAAACGTGGGGAATAGGGTGCGTTATCGTGATCTGGATCGGTCAGTGGGGTCGCCGTGTTTTGCGACATCAACTTCGCTGTATTGACCAGATCAAGCCCGCTCAATGAGGTGGTGGCCTTCAGATGTTGCGCGATCAGCGTTTCCGCCCCGGCGACAACAGGTGACGCCATCGAGGTACCGCTCATGTCCTGATATTTGTTGTTGTTCGCGAGCGACCACAGATGACCACCAGGTGCAGTGATGTCAGGCTTGGCGCTCAGATCAGAACTTGGGCCCCAGGTGCTGTAGCTCGACATCGTGCCATAATCCGCGTTGTCGTCGACCACATATTTGACTGGAGAGAGCTGATATTTGGTGCTAGCATGGGCGCGAATCTCTGCGAGCAATTTCACGCCGTTTTCATGGGTGATATAGATCGTTGGGATATTTGCGCCATCATCATCCAAGTTGGCCTCATAATCAGCATCACCGTCTGTGGCGTTGTTGATGATGATCAACCCAGCAGCCCCAGAGCTCAGCGCATTTTTCTCCTTATCGGCAAATGAGTTGTCGCCACGAGAAACAACCACGATGCGCCCAGTCACAGCAACGCCTTCGTAATCCGTCAGGAACCCACGGCCGGCATCTCCATCGGCAACTTTTGCGATTGGATCCCCACCTGTCAGTTTCGTTGTCTTGTCCGGAAGCGCAATGATCTGTTTGTTGGTTGGGAACTGAAGATCCTTGAGTGTGGCAGTATACGCACTCATCTGCATCTTCAGCGGTCCGCCGAACAGTTCTTCGCCATCACGAGTGAATGTGATCGCTGACCGATCCAGCTTCTCGTTTTCAGAAGAAGCAACGGTGATCGCGTTTTTAGCGATCGCCGGTGACGCGAGGGTCGAGTCATCCGTCCAGTCGTTGATGGTGGTGTTCTCAGTACCGCCATTCATCATCCAGCCGGCGTTCCCGTCATTACCTGCTGCAACAACTGGAATGACGCCCGCTTCAGCCGCGCGGTCCAGCGCTTCAACTTCCGCCGAAACACTTGAGGCACCGGTACTGATCGAACCAAGCGACATGTTGATGACATCGGCATCGAGCTTGACGGAATCTTCGATTGCCTCGATGATCACATCAGACAGCGGGCCGACCGTGTTGGTGTTTGGGAAGACCTTCATGTCGAGCAGTTGAGCTTCTGGTGCGACCCCCACAACGGAATCTGTGTTGTCCGGATTCTCACCATTGGCCGCTGCGATCCCCGCAACATGCATCCCATGCATATCTTCTGAGGAATCATAGATCTGCGTGTCGCTCCCTTCGCCGTAGTTATGGGCAAAAGGTACCTTGGCGCTTGAATAGACCCCATAGCCAAGCTCTTTGATCTTTGATTCTGCCGCGGACTTGGTGATCTTCGCGGTCGACGGATCCGTCAAACGAAGATCCTTATGGGTCGGATCGATCCCACTGTCGATGATCGCGATGACCATTCCTTGACCGGTCAGAGAGTACTTCTCCCAGGCTGCCTGTCCTTGGACTGAGCTGTCCGCGAACACATCCTGTTTCTGCGTGACATCGGCGACTTCAACGGACTTAACGCCCTTGATGGCTTCAATGTCCGCCAGTTGGCCGACTTGTGCATCGATGGAAAAGCCATTCAGCAAGTAGCCAAATTCTTCGGCGACTTTATTGCCTGTCAGTTTTTCGACCTTATCCTGCACGGTCTCCTGTTTGTCCAGCACCTTGTCTTCCGCTGCGTTTGCGGCCGCGGTGCTTTGGCGCTGGTCATCGTTTTTGGCCAATGCGGATTCGCCGTTGACCATCACGATGACACGAACAGTCTCCTCGGAGGCTTTTTCCAATGTGAGGTCTTTAGTATTCAGACCCTTTGCCTCGAGCTGGGCCTTGACCCCCTTGAGGTAAGTTGACTGCAGCGTCTTTTGCGTGCTGCTGTCGGTACTGCGGACAAGTGCCGCCGCCTTTTCCTCGGCAGTCTGCCCAGTGGTTTCCGCCGTTTTCGCCGGCGTGAAGCTCACGGTCGAGGCGACTGCCGCCTGAACCGCTTGAACATCGGTCGCGATGGTGGTGCCTGTGCCCAACACGATGGTGGAAAGCAGGATCAGCCCCGCGCGCCGATTAAATTGTGATGACCGGTGTTTCTTCATCAAAACGAACCCCCTCCAACAGCAAACCGCCGCATTCTCGCTGACCATTCCTGATCCCGCAAAAACCCTTTGTCCATGCGGTCGTCATCTGCCCCACACTGCTGCGATGACGGCCCGCCACGGTCGGTGTTTCTGCCCAGATAACGAAACGCCGGCTATTTGATGTCTACAATAAATGAGTGCAAGCCAACGAGAAAATTAGATTTACATTAATTTTATATGATGTTTGCAAAGTATATCCTCAGCAAAGGCTCGAATCAACGACTGAATTAAATATTTATTAATATTAATTAACCTGGTGTTCAAGTTTTTGCGAAACATAACCATTACACTGCTAAACGACGCATTTTAACGCGGTTTTTTGACGCCTTGTTTTGGCAACCGCAATGTTGGTAAATAACACGAAGTAAATGAATAATCGAATGGGAATGTGAATTTTACGAACCAGGTTTTGCCCGCCTCATACATTTGTGTAAAAATCGTGGTGTTTCTAATTTATCTCTAATGTTACGGCCGGTTCGAAACCGGATGTTCATCCCAAAAATAACATCAAAATTTTTTGCCACAAAAAAACCAGGGCAAACTTTTTTCAGCTTGTCCTGGTCTTGTCGTGCTATTCAATTCGTGGTGGCTGACCCCTTAGCAGATCTTGCCGCCGAGGGTCTCCATTTCCTTACGTTTCGCATCATCGTCTTGCGGCGCTTCTGGTGCGTCTTCGATCGCGACGGCGCCGTCGAGCATGCCGCTGTCATCGCTGAGGACCAGCGCGCCGAGCTTGTGATCCAGCGCAAGGCCGTGGCCGAGGTACATCGTCTCAGGCATCGCGGTGGTCAAGTTGAGGTCCGCATTGTTGTCGATCACAACATCGTAATCGCTGTCGGCCTGATTGCTGCGAACCAGCTGGAACTTGTTGCCGATCGCACAGGAGCCACCGAGCTTCGAGAACTTGCTGCTACCATCATCAAGCGCAAGGAACAAATGCTGGTCCTTGGCGACTTTACCTTGTAAGTACTCCATTGCTGCTGGTTTGATATTGATTTGCATGATGATCATCCTTTCGTCGGGGCTTTAGATTGCGCACAACCTTTTTATAATTTCTATTATACCCGATCTGCGTCCGCGGTCAACAACAACTTACTTAAATTAAGTATAACTGAGTTCATCCACACGATGCACGGATTGTCCCCAGCATTTATCCACATGTGTAAAACCCGAGACGCTATCACTGGTGGTCAGCTGATATTTTGACACCACTTTTTGCGCCGGGAAAAATCAAGATATTTTTTTATAATCAACACTTATCCACACGGTCTGATCGTTCGATTTACTTTTGTGAAAACGGTGAACCCCTTGATACACGTGGCCGAACGCTTGTTCACTGACGTTCAAACTTTTCTTATCCACAGGTTGTGCACATGTTGTGGGAAAATCTATTCACACCCGCTAAAGTGAGTTATGAACAGTATCCACAGAGTTATCCACAGGCTGGCCCTGTGGTTATCCCCGGGGCGAATTCACACTTGACAACTGAAAACTGAACAATTTTTCGAGATCGCCTTCGAACATTCATAATTGGCCAGCGGTTGTCCAACTTAAATAGGTATTGGCCAATAAAATTCGTCTGTTCCGAATTTTCCGTCAGGCGGTCGCAAGAAAGCAAAAAAATAGGCCACCAGCCGGGAATTTTCCCCAGACTGGTGGCCTATTGATGGGATGATCAGTTGCTTGAGCTCTGACTATCCGTGGACGAGGTGCTCAGCTGCTCAGTGGTCTGAGTCAGCTTGAGGCTGATCGTCTTCTTGGTGCTTTGGTGATAATACGTGATCTTCACGGTATCGCCGACGCTGTGCTTGTACAGGGCGGTGTGCAGCTCCGCGACGGACGAAACAGCGGTGCCGTCGATGGCCGTGATCACATCATATTGCTGCAGGCCAGCCTTCTTGGCGATCGAGGTGTCGGTGAACCCGGCGACCACAACGCCAGCCGTGATGCTGCTTGGCAACTTGAGCAGGCTTTCCTGCTGGTCAGAGGTCACGCTGGACAGATCGCGGACCGTGACGCCAAGCGCCGGGCGAACGACCTTGCCGTTTGCGACAAGCTGATTGATGATCGAGACCACTTCGTTAGACGGAATGGCAAAGCCCATCCCTTCGATCGTGGCGTTGGAATTGCTGGTACCAGACAGCTTCATCGAGTTGATACCGATGACCTGGCCCGACAAATTGATCAGAGGACCGCCGGAATTACCGGAGTTGATCGCGGCATCGGTTTGGATGACGGTGGCTTGGCCAGTCGTCTGACCGGTCGTCTCATCGGTGGTGTCTACGGTCCGGCTGGTGGCCGAAATAATGCCCTGGGTCACGGATGTCGCGTACTGGGAACCCAGCGGCGAGCCGATCGCGAGCACAGTCTGACCAGCGGCGATCTTGCTGGAGTCGCCAAAGCTGGCAACTGTGGTGACTTTGCTACCATCGATGCTGAGCACCGCAAGATCGGTGTCCTCATCGGTGCCGACGAGCTTGGCGGTCACTTTGCTGCCGTCGCTCATGATGACTTCAAGGGCGTCGCTGCCTTCGACCACGTGGTAGTTGGTGACGATGTAGGCCTTGCCGTCTTTCTTTTCATAAATGACGCCGGAACCTTCGCCGTATTCCTCAAGCGATCCAGAATCGGAGCTGGAAGAGTTGCTATCGGAATCATCGGAAGAGCCCGAGCCGTAACTGTCACTGGAGCCTGAGCCATCGCTGCTTGAACCCCAGCCGTTGCCGAAGATGTCGCCAAATGAATCCAGGCCGCTGCTTGTGCTTTGAGCCTTCTGCATGTTGACGACGGAAACGACCGCTTTTTCAACTTTCGCAAAAGCCGTCTGCGAAGCCGAGCTTTCATTGACCGACACATTGGAGACCTGTGTTGTGCCCGCCTTTTGCGTGGTCGAGGTGACGCCTAGGTCTTGGCCTTGGGCGGTCTTGGTGAAGCCGTAATATGCGGCCCCACCGCCGACGCCACCGCCGATCAGTGCGGCAACAACGGCGACAAGCGCGGTCGACTTGAGCCCGCTGCGCCGTTTCTTCGGCTGCGGTGCCGCCGCATTGAGTGCTTGACGCGATTGTGATAATGGTGCGCCTGTGATTGGATCGAATTTCTTTTCTTGATCGTTATTTTGATTATCCATTACGAAGTCCCTCCTCGGTGATCTGCTCCGTTTCTACAAGACATATATTAACGGGTGTCTGTGATGAATTTATGAAGAAGGATTGCACTTTCTTTCAAATGTGTGACATTTGCAAAAAGGGTGCGGAGGTGCGCGGGATGGTGGGGCAGCTAATTTGGCTCGAGCGCTTGATAGCGCACTTGGCTAGCGAGTGCTCGAGTCAATTAGATGACCCCACCATGCGCACCGGAGCCCGACTACAAAAGGGTGCGCAGCGCGGCGTTTAGGTCTGAGCAGCTAACTTGGCCCTGGCGCTTGGGGCGTTCTTTGCCCCGAGTGACGGGGACAGTTAGATGCCTCAGACCTGCCGCGCGGAGCCCGACTACAAAAGGGTGCAGAGGCTCGCGTTTAGGGGTGGGCAGTTCGCTTGGTCCTGGCGCTTGGGGCTGTTTCTATCCCCGGGATATTGGAGCTGGTCACGGTAATATCATGGCCGTCATCATTATTTTCCTTAAAGATGACCGGATAAAGCAGAACCTCTTTCCGCATGATTTTCCCCTCCTAATCAAAAGCCCAGAACGCACCCACGTCCCAGGCTGACCACCCTCACACATCATTAACCGCTGCCCGCGACGTCTATGCGCCAACGGTAAACAGCGGATCCGGCACTTCTGGATCGGTGTCGTACAGCTCAAAATCGTGCCCCACGCCCAGGCCCTGCTGCATCAATAGATCCGCCACAGTCGCATGGGCCAGCGACTTGAAGTTGTTGTGCGGCGACAAATGCCCCAAGTAAACGCGCTTGGTGCGCAACCCGATCACGTCCATGATCGCATCGGCCCCGTCCTCATTCGACAAATGGCCCGTGTCGGATAAAATACGCTGCTGAAGCGGCCACGGATAGGGTCCCTGCCGCAACATGTCAATATCATGGTTGCATTCCATCACATACGCGTCCGCGTCGCGAATCGTGCCCGCCACCGTGTCTGAGACATAGCCAGTATCGGTGACGATCGCAAACGCATGGTCATCGTGATGAAACTGGTAAAATTGGGCCGCCGCCGAGTCATGGGAGACGCCAAAGCTCTCGACATCCAGATCGCCCAGGCTCAAGGTCGCCCCGCGGTCAAAAACATGGAGTTGGTCCGCTGGCAATTTTCCCAAGCTTGCCGGCAGCGCCGCAAGTGTCGGGGCGTTGGCGTAGACCGCAAGTTTCGGGTAGCGCCGCGCGAGCACGCCAAGGCCGCGGCAGTGGTCGCTATGTTCGTGGGTGATGAAAAGACTGTCCACGTCGCTTAGATTGCGGCCAATGCTGGCCATCATCGCCGCCAGCCGCTGCCCGGAAAAACCGGCGTCGACCAGCACCTTATGTTCGGGTGTCTCAATATAAGTCGCGTTGCCGGAGCTGCTGCTGGCGAGCACCGAAACGCGCATGCCAAAATCCTCGCTCATTTTGAATCGCTACTTTCTTCCTTTTGTATAGTGCACGCCCAATTGTACCTTGTTCGCTTCGGGAAAACAATTGGCGGCCGGCCCACACCGGAGCGGCGCCGCCCACATCACAGCGCGCGCCCCACACCAATGCAACAACCAAAAGGGGCGACGATTCCATCTCGCAGATCGCCGCCCCCTTCTGTTGTCTATTGTTCCTCGGTCCGGGTCGTGATCACCGTCTTGGAGATCGCGTTGACCTTTTTCACCGTGAGCGACTTGGCGCCTTGGGTCTCGACGCCGACGAACCAGGCCGGCACAAAGACCGTGCTGCCTTTTGCGTCGAGCATGTAGGTATACGCAAGCTTCGTCCAGGCGACAGTCGCGTTGTTGGCCAGCTCATTGTCGCGATACAGCGTGATCACCGCATCTTGCGCCGAAGCCAAGGCGACATCACTGCGCAGGACGGTCAGTTTGTCGATGTACGTCTGCGTATAGCTGATGAGCCGCTCGTTTTTGACCGTGCAGACGATCTCCGCGCGCCGATCGTACAGCTCATCTCCATCGCGTTTTTGGACAAAAATGTAGGTACCCTTGCTCGAGAGGCCTTCCGCGTAGACATATTCGTCGCCATCGATCGCATTTTCCCCGCTGGCGAGCCATTTCTTCAGTTGGGTGGCCGCGTCTTTCTCCTTGATCACGACGTCGCCGCGCAGCGTGCTGTGCAGCGTCTCAGGGGCCGTGCCGCTGACGGTGGTGTACTGGCCGATCAGCTGGTCCTTGCGCTGGCTGAGCGCCGTGTTCGGCTGGCTGGCCAGGTACCCCCCGGTCGGCGTGGTGGTCGCCAGTTTCGGCAACTTGATCCCGTCGCGCCCCATGTCGGCGAGCAGATCCGCGGTGTCCGTGGTGCTGGTCGCAAGGTCAACTTGCTGCGACTGGAAAAAACTGATGCCCAGGAAGATATTCAGGCCGATGAAGACCATCAAGAAGATCCATTCGATCCGCCGAAAATCCATGTGCTCACCTCCTATTCAAGCGGTTGTGCCGTGTTGGCTTTGCTATCATCATCGAGCATGCCGCTGGCGAGCCATTGCGTGTAGCGCCGGTATTCGCCATTGATCTCGACAAAATACGTCGGCGTGAGCGCCACGACCTGGCTGTCCGCCGCCTGCGTGTGCCAATAATACCCGAGGACGATATCCTGAATGCCCGTGGTCGCGTAGCCATCTTTTTTCAGCTGGGCCAGCACCGTCGCCGTGGTCGGCAGCGTTGTTTTCGCCTGCTGGGTGGGAATCGGCACGATCAGATTATTGGTGGAAAAATCGATCTGCAGGCCCGAGCTCGTGCTCGCCACTGTGACCTTGCCGTTGTCCTCGCCGTTGAAGATCGGCAGCCCCTGGGCAAACGCGCGGAAAGTGGTCTCCTGGCTGGTGCGGTCGCAGGAAAAATAGCGCACCGCATTGAGGCCCAACAGATTGAGGCTCCCCAGTCCGCTGTAGGCCTTGGTCAAGGCGGTCTGGAGATCTTTTTTGCGATTGGCGGACGCGGCATTTTCAAATTCCATCAAGCCGCTGGACGTCGTGAGGGTCAGGCGATAATTCGTGCCGACCGTGTAGACCGTCTCCGCTCCGATCTCCCGCGAGTCGATCGCGCTGGCTTGTTGCGCCGGCATCAGAAGCGCCACGTAATGGTTGGCGCTTTGCTGATCGAGCAGATAGGCATACGGCTGGACCTGAATCTGGTCCCGGTACACCGCCACCTGCCGCGTGCCGAGGCGCATCTCACTGATCGCGAAGGCATTCGGCAACGTGTCATCCACCGTCTGGCGCAGCGCCGCGGTGTTCGCGTTGGACAAATTGCCATAGCGCACCTGGCGCGTCTCGTCGTTGATAAAGGCCAGCCTGTCCGGGTGGGCAAAATCAAACAGGATCCGATCAAACTGGAAATCGCCGTTGGTCGCGGTCGCTTTTTTATTGAAAAAGCCACTGTTGAAGGTGCGATACGTGATCATCCCGCTGTAATGTAGTTGCACGGTGTCCTGGCTGGCCAAGAGCTTCGTGAAGTCATCCGCACTGAGCCGAACCGCGGTGCCGACCGTGCCGAGACGCCACTTAGCCATCGAGAGGCGGACCGTTTGCGCAGCATCATTGTCCGCCTCAAACAGCTGCCACTTTTGCGCGTTCTGCTGGTAATAGACCGCAGTCGGCGCCATGACGGTGGACTTGAGTTTGGCGATGTTGGGATCTTTTTTCGTCTGCACGACCGCGGTTGTTTCTTCGCGGCCCAGGCGCGACGGATTCTGCCAGATCAACCAGGTGAAAACAAGACTCAGCGCGATCATCGCGATGAGGCTGACGCGTAAGATCCAGCCACTAAGCTTCATCCCAATCGCCTCCTTCGTCTTCGATCGGCTGATACGGCAGCGAGATGTAGAATGTGGAGCCCTTGCCTTCTTCGGAATCGACCCAGATGCGGCCGTTCAGCGCCTCCACAACTTCCTTGGAGATCGCAAGACCCAACCCGGTGCCGCCTTGTTTGCGGGAGCGGGCCTTGTCCACGCGATAGAAGCGGTCGAAGACTTTGCCGAGATCCTGGCGCGGAATGCCCAGGCCTTGGTCGGAGATCGAGAGAATCACATGGTTGTGCGTCTCAAGCAGCCGCGCGGTGATCACGCCGCCGTCCGGACTGTATTTGATCGCGTTATTCATGATGTTGTCGATCACCTGCATGAACTTGTCCTGGTCGATCTCGACCCACAGATCGCGCTTGGTGATCTCGCGGCGAATCGTGTACGTCTTTTTCGTGGTCGCAACTTCGATGTGCTGGTTGTTGTCGCTGGACGCATGCTCATTTTGCGTCTTGAGCATCATGTCGAAGCGATCGAGGATGTAGTTGAAAAATTCGTTGAGGTTGATGGTCTCAAGCTCGATCTTGCTAGTGCCCGAATCAAGCCGCGACAAACTGAGCAGGTCATTGATCATCCGGATCATCCGATCGGTCTCTTCCTGCGTCACCTTGAGAAATTGCGGCGCAATCTTCGGATCCTGCCAGGCCCCTTCGTTCAGCGCCTCGATGTAGCTGCGCATAGACGTAAGCGGCGTCCGCAATTCGTGTGAGACATTCGACACGAATTCCCGCCGTTCACGATCGCTTTTTTGTTGCTCGGTGACGTCATGCAAAACAGCGACCAGACCGGAGATGAATCCGGTCTCCCGCTGAATCAGGCTAAAGTCCACGCGCAAGATCAGCTCGCGGTTGAGCTGCTCCGTGAAGTCCAGCAACAGCTCCTTTTGATTTTCCAGCAAGTCGCGCAGCGTGTAGTCCTTTTCGATGTTGAGCAGGCGCAAGATCGACACGCCGATCACGTCTTCATTTTTTGTCTCGAGAAAATCCAGCGCTGTCTGATTGATGATAATGACGTTGCCTCGGCGATCGGTGGCGATCACCCCATCGGTCATGTGGGCGAGCACCGAATCCAGCCGCCGGCGCTCCGCCTCACTGGCTTCCTGGGCCTCTTCGACACGGACAGAGAGGTTATTGACCGCGACCGCCAGCTGGCCCAACTCATCTTGGCCGTAAATACGGACTTGCCCAGAATAATCCCCGCGCGCCATTCGAATCGCCTGCTTTTTCATCTCGTCGATCGGCCGGGTGATGGCCCGGGAGATCACAATGGAGATCGCGATGCCCAAGAGGCCGGCGACCAGCGATGCGATGAGGAAAATACGGACGATCTTGTTGATATTGCCATACACGGATTCCATGCTCGCGGTGATGGCGATGGCGCCGACAACGGTGTTGGTGTCGCCGGTCGCGTTGGGATTTTTCACCGGAATGATCTTGGTGTAACTGGCGCCGCTGCCATTTTCATACTCGAAGCCTTCAAAGATCTGGCCGTTATAGAGCACGGATTTCACATTGCTCGCCGCGCTTTTTTGCCCGATGGCGCTTTGCGCATTGATATTGGAATTCGCGCGCACAGTCCCCTTGGCATCAACGACCTGAATCTCGGCGGAATTGGCGATCTCCGCCTGGCTGATGGTGGTCTTCATGTCCTTGTTGGCGTCGCCGGTATCCTTGCGCAGCAGATCCGTGGCGAGTTTATCTTGAATGTACGGATCGATATTGACCGCCGTCTTGAATGTCTCGATGTTCTGGCTTTCAAGTGAGCGCACAAAATACGCGCCAATGATTTCCACAGTTACCAGTAGTAACAGGATAAACACTAGCGCGATCTTGAAATGAATCGATTGGAAAAAGCGAATCTTCTTATTCATAACAGCCGTCGCTCCATGGAGATAGGTGGCAACGGCGTGATTCGGGCAGGCCGAAAAACGCCGTCCTTAGAGATGATCAAGTCAGGAAGCCGACTTACTCAGCTTCCGGGTTGCGCAGGTAATAACCCACGCCGCGACGGGTGATCAGCCAATCCGGATGCGACGGATTATCCTCGACTTTTTCGCGCAGGCGCCGCATCGTCACATCGACGGTGCGCACATCCCCGAAGTAGTCGTAGCCCCAGACCGTTTGAAGCAAATGCTCTCGCGTCATCACCTGGCCGATATGCCGCGCCAGATAATGCAGCAACTCAAATTCACGGTGCGTCAGCTCGATCTTCTCGCCGCGCTTCGTCACCGTGTAGGCATCCGGATGAATGGTCAAGTCGCCGATACTCAGCTCCTTGTTCTCATCTTCCGCTTCCGGCTGCGCGCTTTGCGTCCCGCTGCGGCGCAGGTTTGCCTTGACCCGCGCCACCAGTTCCCGATTGGAAAATGGTTTGGTGACATAATCATCCGCGCCGAGTTCCAGCCCCAGGACCTTATCGATCTCCGAGTCCTTCGCCGTCAGCATGATGATCGGGGTGTCGTGGTCTTTGCGCACCTGGCGCGCCACTTCGAGCCCATCGATCTTCGGTAACATTAGATCAAGTAAGATCAGATCAGGATCTTCTTCGTTCACTTTGGCCAACGCTTCTTCACCATCAAATGCGGTGACAACGTCGTAGCCTTCTTTTGTCAGGTTGAATTTCACGATGTCCGAGATCGGTTTCTCGTCATCAACGACCAAGATCTTCTTCGCCATAGTCGGCCCTCCTTGGTGTGTTCTGCCTCCATTATAACGGTTTGTAACAACAGGGGCAAAAATTCAGGGTGCGATGAATTCCTGGGCACCATGTATATGCTTTTAGGCCAAGATGGAAACGGATATAATGAAGACGGCTCACGTATGATGTTCGCGGGGGAATACACAGACGGAAAATCCGTTACAAACCCAAAGAGTGGCACGAACTATAGTCTATCCGCACCAACTGAACAGATTCAATTCTATGCGGCTTCTAACGCCCCATTATCAGTAGTGGGAGCAAACACTCAATTTGACCTAAGCCATGTTGATAGCTCAACAATTTCCGAATCATTCGAAGTCCAAGCAGTTGATTTTGGTAATATGCCCAACCCTGCTGATTTGGTTCATTCTATCGGCGGATAACGTTCAAAAGTGAAAAGAGGATTATACATGCGGCCCATACTTCTCGAAGCAATTGCCATATGCACATTATTAGGTGGCTGCTCAGTAGCGTCTCATTCTCCTTCCAGTACCTCCTCTTTGGCCGCGCATCAAACGACTGTACCAAAATCGGCCAAACTCTATCAGGAGCCATCCTTACAGATCAAATATGGTGCACACATTGTTCAGGCAGGGGCAACATTGACACGACAATCTGGATCAGAGCTGAGCATTATCATTAGCGATTTTCCAAAAAGCTACACTGGACAGATTCTCTTAGATGGCGTCGACATTGGCATTGCTGGACCCGACACCACAACGATCACGCTTGCAGACGACCCTTCAGACTCAACTGCTCGCCTAGCGCGCCCAGGCCTAACAGGGTCACACTTAATATCTATCCAGAAAAAAGCGGCCACGCAGTCGCTACACTCTATTACACCTTTTCGACTAGTAAGTAATCGATGCTTTGTAGCATACCCTCCGCCGTCACGTGTCCTAATAATCCAGGTCAACAGTCCAAATAGAGTTAATCAATTGCGATACGCCCATCTAATGGCATTGAACTTCGACCTGCATGCCATCCGCGCTTTCCCTCCCCGCCTCGGTCAGGTAAACTGAGCGTGGAGGTGATCACATGGAGATCACGGTCAATCACATTCGCATCAACTATGAAAAGCACGGAAGCGGCGCCCCCCTGTTACTGCTTCACGGCAACGGGGAAGACTTGCACCTTTTCGACGACCTGACGCCACTTTTGGCAAAGACGCACACCGTTTATGCCTTAGACAGCCGAGACCATGGCCAAAGCGAGCGCGGCGTCGCGCTGACTTATGAACTGATGGCAGAGGACGTGCGTGCCTTTTTGCGTGAGCTAAATTTGATGAAGGTGACGCTGATCGGGTTCTCAGACGGCGCGATCACCGCGATGCTGGTCGCCAGTGCCTCGCCAAGGCGGATTCATAAATTGGTGCTGGCCGGGGGTAATCTCACTCCACGCGGCGTGCGGTGGGCAGCACGAGCCGGGGTGCGACTCGCCTATCTCAAGCACCGCGATCCGCTCTTGGGCCTGATGCTGCACGGCCCGCACATCAGTCAAAAACAGTTGCGGGCGATCACGGCCCAGACGCTTGTGTTGACCGGGGCGAAGGATGTCATCACTCGCAAAGAGAGTATCGCGATCGCTAGCGGTATTCCGGGCAGTATTTTGCAGATCGTCCCAAATGCCGAGCACAGCGATTATGTCAAAGACGCCAGCCGGTTTTACCCGCTGATTCGCGCCTTCGTCAGTCCGACACCAGAGGCGTGATTCGTCGCTTGCCTGACATTGCCAATTGAAAATGAAGTCCAATCAAGCGCTGTGACAAAACGTCGCGCGCTTTTTTTGCGCGCAAAAAAACGCCAACCGGCAAAAATCGTCAGTTGGCGTCTCAAGACACACTAAAGAGGCCTCGAGAGGCCCCATTTTAAATTTTTCAGTTACGAACGTGCCGCTGTCTGCGCGGGGATGGGCGCCGCGCCCTATGTACCGTGTGTTCGTTACTCCACTGCACGCACACACGGTGATCCATCCGACCCATTTTGAACACCAGATGAAAATGGCATCCGTTGTTAACGCTTATACCCGAATCGCCAGACACGTGCCGGCGCGCTGGTGAGACAGGCCCCATGAGACTCAAGGGAAAGCTACGATCGTTCGGCAACCGGACTCGGCCGGCAGGACCACCGAAGGAATTGGACAGGGAATCAGTGGGTTAGCAAGGCCCACACCTGCAATCGAGTTAACGAGATCAGTATAGTCAGATGCTTACTTTTTGTCAACGGTTTCGATTTGCGTGGAATCACTGTTATATCGGCATTGTGAACGCTTACGAAAAACTTAATATTTAGTTCCCGCACACGACAAAAAGCCGAGCCCATTTGCAAGGCTCGACTGATCGATCAAATATATTCTTTGGCTAACGAGTCGGCGATCTTTAGAAAGGGATACTTGTCCGGCGCCTTGGTCGTGTTGGTCAAGAAGATCACGGCGTTTTGGCCGTCTCGACTGATGCGCATGAACCCGGTGAAGCCGTAGCCATAGCCTTGCGCGCGACGCTGGGTCGCCACCGACTGATAGAGGCCCCCGGCGTAACTGCTATTGGTGCCAGCTAACCGGGTGTACAGCGTCTTTTTCTCCGCCGGCGTCAAGATCGTGCCATCCTGCAACGCCTTTTCCGCGTGATACAATTCCATGCAGTTCATGTAGAGCTGCCCGGTGCCCAGCTCGAAATGGGCCTGCGTTGCGCTCGTGGTGTAGGCGGCACTGAAATCCGCGAGCGCGGCTTTCGGCGGCCAACGATATCCCAGGGCAGCCGTTTGTGGCAGCTGGTCATAGGCAAATGTCGCCGCGTTCAACTTGAGTGGATCAAGGATCACCTCATGCAAGTTTTGCGGATACTGTTTGCCGCTGACCTTCGCCAAGATGCCGCAGAGAATGTTGTAGTTCAGCCCGGCGTAGGAGAAGCGCCGGTGCTGCGCCGGATCAAATTGCACCGTGGACGCCATGGCCGCAACGGCTTGCTGGTCATTGACGTACGGCCGCGGCCCATACCCTTGGCCAGGGCGATACCCCGAGGTCATGGTCAACAATTCCTGAACGGTGACCTGGCTGGCCGCCGGAAACTGCGGGAAAAATTGGCTCAGTTTGGTGCTCATCGCGAGCTTACCAGCCGAGATCTGCTTCATGATCAAAGCAGCGGTCAGGCTTTTTTGAATCGAGTTGATCTCGTACAGCGTCCCCAAACTATTTTTCTGGCCGGTGCCGGCGTTTGCGGTGCCGCTTGCGTAACTGGCGACCAGTTTGCCGCCTCGCACAATGATCGCCGTTCCGTTGAAGTGAAGCGGAGCAAGGCGACCCTGCAAAACAGCTTGAATGGTTGGGTCCACCGTCGAGGGCGGCTCCGAATCGCTGCTAGAACTGGCCACGGTGGGTTCAGAGACGGTCCGCGTCATCGTGACGAGACTCGACTTCGCCTTTTGAGCCGTTGCGTTGGCTTGGTGGCGATGCCACACATAGACACCGCCCATCACGGCCAGCGCCACCATCGCCAAGGCGAGAATGGCCGCGATCACATGCGCTGGTCGTTTGGCGTGGGCGGACTGCTCACGCCGCTGTTTGCGTGTTTGCATGGACTCACTTCCAGCTTGTCGCGTTGGCCCACGCGGCGGAATAGTAATGGTGGTTGATGTGGTAAACTGGCTTTTCCTGTTTATCTTCCAGGAACGGCGCAACGGTCTCATCAACTTTCACCCAACCGCGCCAGCCGAGATGAATGGTGTCTTGCATGAAGTACTTTTCCTTGCCATCCTGGGTGAGGTCCTGAACGCGGTCAAAGCCTTGGCTGGTCAGCTGGTGCTTCACCTTGTTGGCGGCCGTTTTGATCATCGACTGCGACAGCCCAGTGTAGGTGGCCCACTTTTGGTTGATCGGCGGAATGACGAACTGAACGTCGACATGGTAGCGTGCAAATTGCTCCAATAGCAGCTCCAGATCGCCGTATTCCGGCGAGCGGCGATAATCGAAGCGAACCTGACTATCTTTCAGTCCATCGATCTTCCCGCCAGCGAGTCGGGTCGAATAGAAATGATTATCGATACCCAAGTCATTGTTCGACGTCGCCTTGGCTGCGATCTTGTCGGCCAGCGCGTTCAACTCCGGATAAGTCGCGGCGGCTGGCAACTGCTTTTCCGCCTTTTCGATCTTCGGCAAGTTATTGGCCTTGAACCCATAGCGGGAAAACAGGGCGTCCTCGTTGTTCAAGAGCCGCGCGCGCAGATCCAGCAGCGACATGGTGGCGCTGGAGATCGGTTGCCCGGCGGCGATGTCCTTTGTGGCGTCATAAAGCGTCGCGTTGTCGCGAATCACCGGCATTTTCAGCAAGCGATGCGCCGCATAGACATCGGCCGCACGTTTTGGCTCCGCCGAGCGCAGCCATTCGATGGTCTGCATCGGCGAAAAATAATAAGCGAAGGCGTCCGGCATCTGGCCCATTTTGGTGAACCACTGCAGGGATAAGATAACGACCGCCTTTTTCCCGGCCAACTGCTGAATCATCGTCTGATCGGCGATAAAATGCGTCAGCGACTGGGTCCCCGGCGCGCCAAGGAGCAGCGGGCGGTAATTGCGATCATATTTGGCCGCCAAAACAGAGGGATGAAACGCGTCCATCCGGGACAATTCACTTGAGCCGAAAAACGGCACATAACCGTCTTGGACCGCCTGATGCTTGATGCGCTGACCCGCAAGCACGTCTGGTGACAAGGAGACCGCGGCGCGTTCGATCGTGCCACGGTTCAGATTCCCCAGCGGAAGCGGCGCGACCAAGATCACCGCGACTAGCGCAAAGGCGACCGCGATCGGTCCGAAGATCTGCCAGAGCTTCTTTTTCATTGGGCGTCTGCCACCTTTTTGATGATCTTCGCAGCCGTATCCCACTGGCTGCGGTCAAACTCGGAAACAGGGACGGTCACGCCAAGCTGGTCCTGCAGTTCAAGCAACAACTGAACGGTGTCCATCGAATCCAGCAGGGCGTTGTCAAACAGGTTGTCATCCAAATTGTTGGCCAGGTCTTCGCCGGTCAGGTCCTGCAAAATGTTCAATACCGTTTCTTTGATGTTTTCAGCCATGATAATTTCTCCTTTTGATTGTTGATAGAATTTGATTGTGGGTGAAGCTAACGGCTCAGACTTAAACGCTCGGCTACGCACCCTCAGTTGGGCTTCGCGGGGCAGGGGTGAGACATCTAACTGGTTCCGTCACTCGGGGCTAAGGACGCCCCAAGCGCCGGGCCCAAGTTAGCTGCTCACCCCTAGGCGCCCCGCTACGCACCCTACCTTGATACGTGTGGGATCGGTGCAAACCAGAGTTGGTTTAGGAAGCCTGAGAAGATCAGGAATGAGAAGCAGACCACGTTGAAGGTGATGAAGATCGCCAAGGCTTGGGTCCACTTGTTGTGCGGCAGTGACTTGCGATGCTTTTTCTTAAAGCGCAGCCAGATGTCGTTGATGATAATCGCCGCGGCATGGAACAGCCCGTAGATGATGTAGTACCACGTGACGCCGTGCCAGAAGCCCATCACCAGGAAGTTGATCAAGTACGCCACCTGGGACACACGGATCCGATTTTTCACCAGCTTGTGCTTCATGATGAAAAACGTGACGCGCATGAAGATGAAATCGCGGAACCAAAACGACAGGGTCATGTGCCAACGCTGCCAAAAGTCCTTGATGTTACCAGCGATAAACGGCTTGTTGAAGTTCATCGGGGTGGCGATGCCCATCAGATAGGACACCCCAACGGCAAATAGCGAATACCCCGCGAAGTCGAAGAACAGATACATCGAGTACGTGTACATGTACTTGACCAGCTCCAGCGACAGGCCGGTGCCGAAGAATGCATCGCGCATCCCCATCGCCCCGCGCGCCACCTGGGGCAGTGCAACGGTGCCAAACAGATAGCCGAGAATATATTTATATAGAAAGCCGATGAAGATGTAATGGACGCCTTTGCCGACCATGTCGATATAAGCATCCCGGTCAGGAATTTTTTCATAATCCTGCTCGAACCGGCGAAAACGGTCGATCGGGCCGCTGGAGATCGTCGGGAAGAAAAGCAGGAAGCGAATGAACGCCCACAGCGAGAAGCTCTTTATCGTGCCGTCGCGCATCTCCATGATCATCTGGACGGATTTAAATGTCAGGTAGGAAATACCCAAGAACCCGATCAGCGACGGATGCGGTGAGAAGACCGGTGTCATTTTCACAACCACCAGCGGCATAATGCTGGCGATCACGGCGAGCACAAACACCCAGGTCTGATTTTGCCGGCTGCGATAGCGGTGATACCCCCACACCAGCGCGGCTTCAAACACCACATAACCGATCAACGCAACGCCTTGTTGCCACTTGTCGGCATCAAAGATCAGAAACAAGAGCAGAAACGAGACGATCGTTTCATAGATCTTGAACCGCCGGCCAAATGCGAGACCGATCATGAGCGGGACCAAGGCGATGAGCAGATAGACAAAATACATCGGGTTGGCGTATGGCTGCAAATTGATCATTGATCGTTGACCTCCGCGATCAAGGCCTTGATCGCGACCTTGTTATTTTGCGTCTGCGGCAGACTGTCGCGATAAATGAAGCGCTGCGGAATCATGTACGGCATCATCACGCCGCCCAGGTAGCTCTTGATGGCCTTAGTCAGCGCCAGGTTGCTCTCATAGTCATTGGCTTCCGGCACCACAAAGGCGAGGAGCTGGGCGACTTTATGATCCGCGTTATATTTTGGCACCGCGACCCCTTGCCGGATCATCGGCGCATCACTGAGAAAATGGTTGACCTCTTCCAGCTCGATGCGGAACCCATTGAGTTTGATCTGAAAATCGGTGCGGCCGAGATAGAAGATCATGCCGTCATCATCGATATACCCAAGGTCGCCGGTCGCATAGCTTTGCGTCCCATCGACGGCAGTGCTGAAAACCGCTGCCGTTTTTTCCGGTCGATTGATGTACCCCTTCGAGACACTTTCGCCGCTGATCACAAGCTCGCCGACTTGATGGCCGTCTTGTTCGCGCGCGTCCTTCAAGCTGACCGCGTCTTCTGGCTGCATGATCCCGATCGGCAGGCGGGCATGATCGGCCAGGACCTGCTGCGTGATCTGAACGGCGGAAACAGCGACGGTCGTTTCGGTCGGCCCATACGTGTTGTACAGCCGAATCTCTGGAAAACGCTCGAGCACCTTGGCCGCCGTGGCGTGGGTCAATTCCTCACCGCACAACAGGATCATCTCAAGGTCCGGATAATGCGCCGCGTCAAACGTCGGCTCCAGCAAGGCGATGTCCAAAAATGATGGGGTGGAGACCCACACCTGGAGGTCCAGCCGAGGCAGGGTCGCAAACAGTTGCATCAGATTGTCGGTGACGGATTTTGGCATCACCTCGATGCACCCACCAGCCGCCAAACCGACATAAAGATCCATCACGGACAGATCAAAGGAATACGGCGCCTGGCTCAGCATTTTCGGATGCATCGGCAAGTCGAAGGTGTGCATCCAGTTGACGAAGCTGACCAAGTTGCGATGGGAGATCTGAACCCCTTTTGGCTGACCGGTCGTGCCCGAGGTGAAAAGAATGTAGAAGTTCTCATCCCCTTGCACAGGCTGCAGATTGGCCGCTTGCTTGCCACTGGCGATCGCCGCCGTCACTTCAGCCGGCGTCATGACCGGCGTGTGCATCGCGATCGGCAGGTCCGCAAGCGCCAGCACGTAAACCGGCTGGGCGATCTCTTCGATCATCGCGAGCCGATCGTTAGGCGAATGGGTGTCAACGGGAATGTAAGCATGGCCACTTTTGACGGCGCCCAGCATGGCGGCAATCGTCGCAAAACTCTGATCACAGTAGATCATGATCGGACCAGCCGGAATATTTTTCTCAGCCAACGTGGCCGCCACACCGTCGGATGCCTGTTTTAATTCCCCATACGTGTTGATCTCGCCGAGCACGTTATAAGCAGGTCGGTCCGGATCGGCCTGGGCGATCGAGTCAATGGTGTCAATGATGTTTTTGATCATAATGGACCTCCTAGAATTCGTTGTAGATGAAATGGCTATTCGTCACGCCGCGATAACTGTATAAATAAACCAAGATCATAATGATGATCGCGTAAAGCAGCGTGCGGCCGATGAATTGAACGACCGGCTTATGCCACCAGGTCAAAAAACGCGCTGTCATTGCGTTTACCTCCTTGAGTTGCCATGCGGGCGATCCCGCACGGCTGCGCATCCTTCCTATCTAAATATTCCCCTCACGACGTACATGACTGGGCGCGGGCGGCCTCTTCTGTGGACGCCGCTCAACCATACGAGCAGTTGCGCGAGGTTCAATAGCAGCAGGCCAAGCACCAGCTGGCCCATCACCAGCGCGACGATGCCGAAAACAGCAAGGGTCAACGCGCCGATGCGCAACCAATGCCGCCATGGGACGGGCATCCCTGCAGTCGGCGTGGCCGGCCAGACGAGATACCGCTGGCGAAACCCGATCCAGTCGATCAGCTCAAGGGAAAAGCCCTCTTTGGTGGCCACTTTCAGCAAGGCGCTTCGGGCGGCCGCCGTCAGCAAGGCGTAATGGTACCAATGCACCGGCGGACTCAGACGCAGGGCGTGGTTCTGCCCCGGCATCGTCACGCCAACCACTTCCGCCCCCGCATCGAAATGGTTGGACAAAAGTTGCGGCAGTAGATCTTCATGCGGCTGATCCAGATCGGCGATCAAGTAAAGATCCGCCGTGATGTTGGCCAGCCCCGCCTGCACCGCGGCGTCAAAGCCAAAGTGGCGGGATAAACTGATGTAATGGATGTGTACTGGGTCTTTTGCGCGAAGCGTCTCAATGCTCGCCAAGACCTCGTTATTGGCGCCATCGTCGATCAACCAATAATCGACGACAAGCCCCGGCCAAAGCCGTGCGCTTTCATCTAGCGCCGCCCGAAAGCGGGTCACTGTTTCCGTGATGGCTGTCTGTTGCCAGCTTGGCATGATCAACGCCGCTGTCGGCATATCGATTCCCCCTCGCACAAAAAAACACCGTCGTCAGAATTTTTCATTCTGACTCAACGGTGTCTAGTGTAGGAAAATATAACGGAGGCTTCCCCTTATATTTTCTATATATTATCTGATTTTTTCTCAGAAAGCGGCTTCCCTGCCGGCAACGTCAGAGTGAACCGGCTGCCGCGGGGTTGATTATCCGAGACCGTCAACTGACCGTGATTAAGGGCGGTCATCCGGTTGGCGATTGCCAGGCCAAGCCCGGTGCCAGCCACTTCCTTCGAGCGGGCCGCGTCCACGCGGTAAAAGCGGTCAAAGATCCGTTTTTTCTCCGCTTCAGGAACGCCTTCGCCGGTATCCGTCACGGTGATGAACACGTGCTGGCCGGATTCCTGCAATAACACCTCGATCGTGCTGTCTTCCGGTGAATACTTGCGGGCATTCGAGATCAGCGCTGACACGATCTGCTCGACCGTGTCCGCATTGGCATACGCGATCACGCCTAGAGCTCCCTGGAAGGTCACGCGCTGGCCAGCAGGCGGCTGAGCGGCGACCAGCCCCTGCATCAAGCGGGTGACATCAAATAAGGCGAGGGCCAGTGTGGCGTGATCCATGCGCGACAGCTGAAGCAAGCTCTCGATCAGGTGCTGCATGCGCAGCGACTCAGTGTCGATCACTTCAAGGGACTGTGGCACCAGCTCCGGATGGGCCTCGCCGTGGCGCCTAATCAAAGACAAATGGCCCCTGATCGCCGTGAGCGGCGTGCGCAATTCATGGCTGGCATCCGACACGAATTGATGGTCGCGGATCACCTGGCGATTGAGCGAATTCAGCAGGCGGTTGAACTCGATGCTCAGCGCGTGCACTTCCACCGGGTTGTCCGGCACTGGCAACGTCTCGTGGTACGTGACATCCTTGGCGGAAACAATGCTGTTGGCCGCCTCGGTGAGCTGAACCAGCGGCTGGTTGAGACGCCGCGCGAGCAGCCCGATCAGCCAGATACCCAGCACCAACCCGATCAATGTGATACCCAAGATCGTGGTGACCAGCAGGCGCAGCAGATTGACCATCGGATTAAGCGACTGCCAGATCTGATAGTGGATAGTGACGGTGCCGCGCCGCTCAGTGGCTTCGCTGTGATAGTACAGCCCCTGGTCCGGTTCATATTGGACATGCGACGACAGTGGCCACTCATCCAGATCATTTTTCAAAAAATGCTGAGTGCCGCGGGAAAAATAGGTCTCCTCGCCGGCATCGTCCGTCATCGTGACTTTGACAAAGGCGCGGCGGGTATTGGCCGGCGTGCTGTTATGCCACTTCTGCCAATCCGGTTCGTTGGTCGAAGTCGCGCTTTTCAGCGTGCTCATCATCAAAATACTGTCATCGCGCTTGCTGCGAATCAGGTGATAGCCAACGAGGCCGATCGTCGCAAAGCTGGTGACCACCATGATCACGGCTAATAACCAAATATACGTCCAGGTCATGCGACTGGCGCTGGTGCGTTGGCGGTTGCGCTTGCGGCGCGGCTTGCGAGCCTGCGCAGTCGTCTCAGCCGCTTGTGTCTCTGGCGCCTGACTCATGCCTTGCCTCCGATCTCATAGCCCACCCCGCGCACCGTTTGAATGAGCGGCGGGAGGCTTGGGTGCTCGATCTTATTGCGCAGGTAGCGAATGTACACATCCACAATATTGACCTGACCGTCAAATTCCGGGCCCCAGACCTGATCTAGCAGTTCGTCGCGGGTCATGGGCTGGCCGGCGTGTTGCATCAGCGTCTGAAGCAGGTCGAATTCGCGCTGCGTCAGCTGGGTGGTCTCGCCATTGCGGGTCACCTGATGCGCCTTGGTGTCCAAAAGTGTGTCGCCGCAACTGAGCTGTTTTTTCGCCGGCGCATCGTGATGCCGCAGATTGACCCGAATGCGGGCGAGCAGCTCCTCGATCTCAAAGGGCTTGGTAATGTAATCGTCAGCCCCGTTATCCAGCCCCGCCACCTTGTCCCCCACGTAATCGCGGGCGGTCATCATGATGATCGGTACCTGGGACAATTTGCGAATGCGGCGCATGACTTCAAGGCCGTCCAGCCGGGGCAGCATCCAGTCCAGCAAAATGAGATCGATCTGCTCTGCCTGCGCCTGATAGGTCTCCCAAGCGGTCTGGCCATCTTGCGCCACCACCACCTGATACCCCTCAAAGCCAAGCTCCGAGCGCAAATAAGTCACCAAGCCATCCTCATCCTCGACCAAAAGTATCGTTTCGTTCATCAGCTGCCGCCTTTCTGGACCATCCGCCATGTTATGTGCACAGCGTACCACGCCAGCTGGCATCCTTGCGGTAACATTTTTGTCATCTTAGCGGGCGAAACCGGTTGCAAACTATAATAGAAGGAAAAATTTTGGGCAAACAAACAAGGCGCCAGGAGAGATGCCCTGCGCCTTGTTGGAACTGCGATTCACATGACTGACACGCCGCTATTTTGCCGCGCGATCGCCTGTCTTTTTGCCAAAATGCTTACGGAACCATTTCTTCACCTGGCCGCTCATCGTCTTTGCCCGGACCAATTTTTCCGAACCCAGATATTTGCGGGCCACGCGCAACGCCGGGATGGCATCTGAAACGACGAAGTTCATCGTCCGACCGTCATCGAGGTCGATGTAAATGCCGCGGATGTGTTTTTTGCCGACGACTTGAGCTCGAATCAGCGCCACATTTTCCCAGGGAATCTGAACGAAGCCCGCGCCGCTGTTGGCCCGGTATTCCATTCCCTTGTCGCCAAACGCCATCACGCCGGGCCGCGGAGAATTCGGGTTGAGCATCGCGTTGACCTTGATCGCGTATTCGACCTCGTGATTGAGTGATTCGACCATGCCTGTCGCCGCCTTTCTGAATACCCTATTTTAACAAAAAAGACGAGGCGTTGACCCCGTCTTTTGGCTTATCTTTAGGCACCGAGCACGCCGCTCCAGTAGCCCAGGATCCCCAGGCCAAACAGCGCGAAGATGATGATGATCGGGCTGACCTTTTTGCGTAAGAGCCAGACGCAGACCAGCGTCAAAAGAAGTGGCATCAAACCGTAGATCAACTGGTCAAACGTTGCCTGCAAGGTCGTGACCTTGTTGACGTCAACGTTGCTGCCGTTGCGGATCTGATCGATCACGTTCCGCCAATCCTCAGCCTTGTGTGCACCAGTTCCGTTGATCGCGGAGAAATCGACCAAACTCTTCTTGTCGTTGGCGATCGTACTGGTGATCATCGGGAACTTCATTGTGGTCCATCGTGGCACTAGGACGCCCATGATGAACATCCCTAAGATCGACGCGCCGGTGGTCAGTTTCTGCATGAAGCCGCCGGACAGGTCCTGCGTAATGTTTTCGCCTTGGCGGTAACCGAGTTCCTGGGTGTACCACAGGAAGGCCATCCGCATCACGTTCCACACAACGAAGAAGAAGATCGGGCCAAGCCAGCTGGACTTCAGTGCAAGGGAAGCCGCAAACGCCCCAATAACAGGACGCATGGTCCCCCAGAAGATCGGGTCGCCGACACCAGCTAGCGGGCCCATCATCCCAATTTTGACCCCTTGAATCGCTTTGTCGTCGATTGCGGCGCCATTTGCGCGTTTTTCCTCAAGGGACATTTCGACCCCAAGGACCGGTGAGGCCAAGTATGGGTGTGTGTTGAAGAATTCCAGGTGGCGCTTAAGGGCAGCCGCCCGGTCGTCTTCGGTCTTGTACAGTTTCTTCAGGGCCGGAATCATGGAATATGCCCAGCCAACGTTTTGCATCCGTTCGTAGTTCCAGGACGCTTGGAGAAACTGACTGCGCCACCAAACATGCAGGCGGTCCTTTTTGGTCAATTGAATTTGTTCATCAGCCATTGTCGATTCCTCCTTACTCGTAATCGTTCAAGATGTCGTCGAGTGGGTCGCCCCCGGCACCGCCGGCATTGCCACCACTGTTGCCACCGCCGCCATTGAATTTAGGCGACAGCTGCAGGTAAACAAGGGCCAGGCAGACGCCGATGATCCCCATCCCGATCAGCGAGATCTCGGAAACGGCGGACATTGCAAAACCGATGAAGAACCACGGCCACAAAGCAGGCGTGGCCATCATATTGATGACCATCGCATAACCAACTGCGACGATCATGCCACCGCCAGCCTGCAGCCCGAACTTGATCACTTCCGGAATCGCGTTCAGGACGCCTTGCACGGTCTCTGCCGGAATGGCGATGACCAGTGCTGCAGGAATGACGATACGCAGGCCCTGCAGCATCAGCGCCGTTAAATGATACGCTTCGACGCCGCGGAACGAGCCTTTTTTCGCCTGGTTGTCAGCGCCATGCGCCAACCCAACGGTGATGGAACGCACGAAAATGGTCAGAACCAGACCGGCAACAGCCAGTGGCATTGCCAAGGCAACAGCGGTATCCACGTCGCTGCCCTTCATGGTGACCAAGATTGCGGCCGCAACAGAGGCCAAGGCGGCATCCGGCGCAACCGCGGCGCCGACGTTCATCCAGCCAAGGGCAATCAGTTGCAGTTGGCCGCCGAGCAGCAGTCCTTCAACTGGGTGCCCGGTCACCAGCCCGATCAACGCACAGGCGATGATCGGCTGATGGAATTCGAACTCATCAAGAATGCCTTCCATCCCGGCAAAAAACGCAACGATGAGTACGAGAATAATGGTAATTGCAGACATTGTTCTCCTCCTAATATGTAGTGAGACAAGCAGCGAAGCAGCTGCGTCTGCGCGTCCCGCAAAATGGCCGCGAAAAGCTCTGCTTCAAAGCGCCACTTGTCTATTTCCTGATCAAACGCCCTTGAGACCCGACTTTTTCAGCAGATCATCCAAATTGGCTTTGCTATCCGTTGGGACCTTTTGCACGTTGAACTTGACCCCTTTTGATTCGAGGTGCTTGAAGGCATCAACGTCTTCCTGATTGACGGACAGCACGTTGTTGATCATCACTTTGCCTTCCGAATGGGCCATCGAGCCAACATTGACTTCTGGCAGTTCGACCCCGCCATCCACCACGCGCACAACGTCTTCCGGATTTTCAAAGAGTAGCAGTGCCTTGGTCGTGCCAAAGCGTGGGTCCTTGAAAATGTCGATCATTTTCTGAATCGGAATCACGTTGGCTTTGACACCAGGAGGCGCGGCCTCAGTGATCAAGGTCTTGCGCAGGTTGTCATGCGCAACGTTGTCAGACACGACGATGATGCGCGTCGGCTGCACGGATTTGGTCCAAGCCGTTGCGACCTGGCCATGAAGCAGACGGGAATCGATGCGGGCGAGCCCGATCTTGATCTTGCCATCGCCCAGCACCGTGCCTTCTGGCAATGCGCCAGCGGCCTGCGCCGGCGCGGCCGCTGCGGCAGGGGCTTCAGCTGCTTGTGGTTCCAGACTTTCCGGCTTGACTTTGACACCGTCACGCCCGGCTTCGACGATATGCGCCGCAATGTCCTGCGCCGAATCCATCGACAGCCGTGATCCATAGGCTTCGATCAGCATCGGCAAATTGAGCCCTGTGACCATTGCCCATTTGTCTTCGTGATCCGCCAAGATGAGATTGGCCTGGTTGAACGGTGAACCGCTCCACAGATCGATCAGGAACAGCACTTGTTCCTGGTCGGAGAGTTTGGCGATCGCGTCTTCCAGGTGTTGGTGCAGATCGTCCGGACCTTCATTGGGCATGAAGGTCACGACTTCGACGTCTTCTTGCTCGCCGAAAATCATCTGCCCGGATTGTTTGATGCCAGCCGCGAATTCGCCGTGACTGGCAAGAATGATACCGACCATAATGTCGCCTCCTAGTAAAAGATAAGATGGACCAGCCCATGGCAAAATAGGCGCCCATCAGCTCCAGAAAACAGTCTAAACATTGCTTTCATTGAATGCAATCAAAACGACTCGAAAAATAAGGCGTTTTCATGAAAGGGTTGTGTTAGTAACATTCTCGTGCCAACTTTTTTTCGCGGAACCGCTGCCATTTTTGGCCCCGGTGACCCCCATGAGACGCCGGACTTAGGGCACAGCCCAATATTGGCGAAACATTTCAGAAACCGAAACCGGTTGCACGAAGTAAGTTCAATTATTTACAAACTATATTTATGTATTCTGAATGACAATTTCTGAAAGCGCTCATTTTTCGCTGCAAGCCAATCACGGGCGGTGCAGATCTGCACTCTGCGCGCCAATTGCGGCAAAAGAGGCGCATCATCAATAGGACGCATGATGAAGGAGGCCCCAAAATGGCGATCGGCGATCAGATTCGCAACATCCGACTCGAGCATCATTTATCGCAGCAGGCCCTTGCCGACCAGCTGCATATTTCCCGTCAATCCGTGTCCAAGTGGGAAACGGGTAGCGCCCAGCCCAGTTTTGACAATATCGTCAGTATCAGTGATCAGTTCGGGGTCAGCCTGGATGACTTGTTGCGGGCGGACTTAATGCTGCTTGCGGCCCTGCGCCAGCAGGACCAGCAAAAAGAACGACGTGTCTTTTGGCTCGGGCTACCCCTGGCCACCCTGCTGCTCACCTTGCCGCTGGTCCTGACGCACACCGCAGGCACCAGCTGGCTGCCGGACCTGCTGGGGCTTGCCGGCGCGACCCTTTTTCTGTGGGCAATGGGCCGCGTGCAGCGCCAGCCGCTCTGGGCTCAGCTGCCCCGCGGACTGAAATGGTCATTATGGCTGGCCCTCGCGTTCTGTTGGCTCCCGATCTTGATCAACGGCTTGGGCGGCTTCTTGGTCGGCCTGGGAAGCCACTAGCGGCGCGCCACCCGCGCCTGCCGGTTGCGGCGGCGATGCAACCAAGTGGTGCTCGTTTGGCGGGGCCAGCCAGGTTAGGCTTTGAGGTGGGGCTCATCCCCGACTCAAAAACTAAGGTGGTCCTGACCATGACAGATCTTGCTTTATTACCCAAGCACCTCGAGATAAAATCGCTCGCAGTCCTCGGCATTAGTTTGGTTTCGTTGATCTTATTTGCCTTCATGTTCCGCCACGGACCGTTAGACGAGAACGCCCGCGTTGCCCTGGTCCAATTGATCGTTGGCCTGGTCATGGTGGGCCTGTCTGTGAGCTGGTTGCGGTTGCCACTGTTTGAAAAACCAGAGCACCTCGTCCCTGCCCTCGGCGCGGCCGCCCTCATAATCACCCTGAATTGTCTGGACCTCGGCCGTTTTCCTGGCTGGTCTTGGTCTCGGCTCGGTGAGGCCCTGCTGTTAGGCTTGGCCGCAGGGGTGATGGAAGAGATTCTTTGCCGTGGCCCCCTACTCTTTATTTTGGCCAAACACGCCCCGAGCGCCGTTTCTAATACCTGGTTTGCGGCAGTGGTCTCAGCGATCATATTCGGGCTGTTGCATCTGCTGAATGCTGGGGGCGCGCAGAGTCTCTGGCAAACAGGGCTGCAGGTCATCTATACCATGACATTTGGCCTCGCGATGGCCGCGCTATTTCTGACGACGCATAACCTGCTGGTGCCGATTCTAGCGCACACCCTTTTCGACACGATCACTTATTATTTTGACCTCAATGGTACATCCAGCATGGGTGGCAGTTGGTGGGGTTGGCTGAGCTTTGCGGCGCTGACTGGTGGCTGTCTCGTGATCGGGCTTGCGCTAATGGGGACGCTGCCGCGTTCGCCTCGTATTTCCCGGGCAATAAATGTGCCGACGACCCAGGTCGCAGCAAAGCCGGCTGCGGCTGCCGCTCCGAGCGACTCAAGCGACGCGTCGCTGCCTGCAAAGAAGCGAAACCTATAGGCGTCCTTTCATCTCTCACCAAAAATTCATCTTTTCGCCACTTTTTTGGCTAGGAGGGGTTGACAAGGTCGGCCGAGTCCTTTAGTGTGGGCTTCAGACATTCGAATAACACCAAGAAATAGAGGTCGCGGGGCCTGACGAACACTGAGGAGTGCCTGAGCACGTTGAATCAGCCGTAAGCATCCACCGCCGAAATCTTGCGTTCTCTCAGAGGAACACAAGGTTGGGCCAAGCGACAATATCGCTTGGACTGTCGCAGCAATGCGGAGCGCTATGATTCTTGTCTAACGACAGAAGCAGCAGGGGCTGACCTTTTATTTATCTAGAGGTCAGCCCCTTTAAGTTTGCTCTATTTCCCCCGGCGGTTTGGTTTGTCACCACACGAAGGGAGAGTTTTTACATGAAGAACAGGATTTGGCGACGCGCGCTGGGCTTAGCGGCCGGGCTTGCGGCAGCACTTGCGCTGGCGGCGGGCAGTTTGGCCCCGCAATCGACGCAAGCGGCAGATGATGGGACATTCAAGGTCGGCATGGAAGCCGGCTACGCACCGTTCAACTGGACGCAAAGCACCAGTGCAAACGGGGCGGTCAAGATCGAAGGCTCGTCTGAATGGGCGAACGGCTACGATGTTCAGATGGCGAAAAAGGTCGCCAAGGCGCTGGGCAAAAAGGTCGTCGTTGTGAAGACTTCTTGGGATGGCCTGCAGCCAGCCTTGACCTCGGGCAAAATCGACGCGATCATCGCCGGCATGTCCCCGACTGCGGAACGGCGCAAGGCGATCGATTTTTCCAGCACCTATTACGCCAGCAAGTTGACGGTCGTGGTCCGGCGCGATAGCAAGTATGCTAAGGCCACCAGCATCAAAGATTTCAAAGGCGCCAAGATCACAGCCCAGCTGAATACCTTCCATTATGAGGCGATCGATCAGCTCAAAGGCGCGATCAAGGAACCGGCGATGAACGATTTTCCGGCGATGCGTGTCGCCCTTGAATCCGGCACCATCGATGGTTATGTCTCCGAAGTTCCAGAAGGCATCACCGCCGAAGACGCCAACCCGGACCTCACCTACCTGCGCTTCGACAAGGCCAACGGATTCAAGACCAATCCTGAAGACGTCGACCTGGCGATCGGCCTGCGGAAAAACGATCCTGATAAGGCCAGGATCAATGCGGAACTCGCCAAGATCCCACAAAAGACGCGTGACCGCCTGATGAACGAGGCGGTCGCAAACCAGCCATCTAGCGGCAGCACCGGCAACTGGTTGGTCGCCTTGCTCAAGCAATACGGTCCGATGTTGCTCCGCGGCACTGGCATGACCCTGCTGATCTCCTTGATCGGGACCGTTGTTGGCTTCCTGATCGGCTTGCTGGTCGGCATCGCCCGCACCACCCCAGTCCCAAAGAGCAAGGGCAAGCGCGGCCTGCGTGCGATCGGCAACTGGCTGCTCGCCGTTTATATTGAAGTCTTCCGTGGCACCCCAATGATCGTCCAGGCCGCTGTGCTGTACTATGGCGCCGCCCAGGCTTTCCACTTGAACATGGATCGGACGGCCGCCGCGTTGCTGATCGTCTCGATCAACACCGGTGCTTACATTTCCGAGATCATTCGTGGGGGCATCACCTCGGTCGACCCTGGCCAGTTCGAAGCCGCCCACGCACTGGGCATGACCCATCTGCAGACCATGATCAAGGTCATCTTGCCGCAAGCGATTCGCAACAGTTTGCCGGCTGTCACCAACGAATTTATCGTCAACATCAAGGATACATCCGTTCTTTCCGTCATCTCCGTTTCCGAATTGTTCTTCTCCGCGGAGACTGTCGCTGGGCAAAACTTCCAGTTCTTCCACACCTACCTGGTGGTCTCGGCCATTTACCTCATCTTGACCTTCACCATCAGCCGCCTGTTCCGAATTGTTGAAAAACACATGGACGGGCCAAAGAACTACAACGTCATGACTAATCAGATGCAAGTCGAGACCCCAAAGATCGGCTAGAAAGGAGCACAACATGACTGATTCAAACGAAACGATTCTCGAGGTCAAGGACCTCAAAAAAACTTTTGGCGACCATGAAGTGCTCAAGGATATCAGTTTTTCCGTTAATCGCGGCGAAGTGATCTCCGTGATCGGGAAATCCGGCTCTGGCAAGTCGACGCTTTTGCGCAACATCAATCTGCTTGAGGAACCGACCGATGGCGACATCCTATTCCACGGCCAAAGCATTTTAGCTGACAATTTTGACCTGCGCCAATACCGTGCCCATGTTGGCATGGTGTTCCAGAGCTTCAACCTGTTTCACAACCTGACCGTCCTCGACAATGTCGTCGTCCCTCAGGAAACAGTGTTGAAGCGCGACGCCGCCGAAGCCAAGGCCCATGCGCTGGACCTGCTCAAGCAAGTCGGCATGGAGCCGTTCATCAACGCGAAGCCGGGCCAACTTTCCGGTGGTCAGCAGCAGCGTGTGGCGATTGCCCGCGCCGAAGCGATGGATCCAGAAGTCTTGCTGTTCGATGAGCCAACCTCTGCGCTAGATCCGGAAATGGTCGATGATGTCCTCAACGCGATGACCGCCTTGGCCCACACTGGCCTGACGATGATCGTTGTCACTCACGAAATGGCGTTCGCCCAAGATGTGTCGGACCGCGTGTTCTTCATGGATGAAGGCGTGATCGCCGAAAGCGGCACCGCGGAACAGATCTTCGAGCATCCGCAAGAAGCGCGCACACAGGAATTCCTGCGGCGTTACCTGACCCGCGCCTGATCTTTGCAACAACCCCCTAATATGAACGGCGACACCGAGCGCAACAGTAGCGCGTCGGTGCCGCCGTTTTTTTGAAGGGTGCGCAGCGCGGCGTTCAGGTCTGAGCAGCTAACAGGGTCTGGTGCTTGGGGCCGTTCTTAGCCCCGAGTGCCGGACCCAGTTAGATGCCTCAGACCTGCCGCGCGGAACCCGACTAGGAAAAGGGTGCGCAGCCGAGCGTTTAGGGGTGGGCAGGTAGTTCGGCCTGGACGATTGATGGCGCACTTGGCCATCGAGCGGCCGGGACGACTACATGTTCCACCCCTGCTCGGCGGAGCCCAACTAGGGTGCGCAGGTCCGCGGGATGGTCGGGCGGCTAACTTGGCTCGGGTGCTTGATGGCGCCCTTCGCCATCGAGTGCACGAGACAGTTAGACGTCCCGACCATGCGGACCGGAGCCTTACTAGGAAAAGGGTGCGCAGCGCGGCGTTCAGGGGTGGGCAGGTAGTTCGGCCTGGACGATTGATGTGTTCCATCCCCATCAGACGAAAAAAAGCGCCGCCCACCTGTCATTGACAAGTGCGCGGCGCTTTCACATTTGGGGGGAGTCACAGCGTTTTTGCCTGCGTGTGCCGCAAACAGGGCTGTGGACCAAATGTGTTACTTGCTGGTGATCATGGCGACTTTATCGCCCACATCGACTTTGCCATCCTGGAAGTCCTGGATGTTATCGACGTGATCCATGTTGGTGACCACGGTGATGATCGTGGTGTCATGGCCAGCCGCTTTCACAGCCGCTAGATCCATCATGGCAACTTGCTGGCCGGCAGTGACATGCTGGCCTTCCTTCATCTCAATGGTGAAGGGCGCTCCCTTCATTTCAACGGTATCAAGACCCATGTGGACCATCACTTCAAATCCGGTCTCGGTCGTCATCATGAAGGCATGCTTGGTATCTTGGATATTCGCGATCGTCCCAGTGACTGGGGCGACGATCGTTTCCATGGTTGGATCGATGGCATACCCATCACCGACCATCTTGGTAGAAAAAACAGAGTCATTGACTTGATCGAGGTGCTTTAATTGACCAGCAGCAGTTGCAACAAATTGACTGGCACCCGCAACGACTGGTGCTTCAACAGGCTCGTCTGCGCCAACAGGGGCGTCTGCAACAACGCCGTCTGCGGTCAGCAGGTTGCCCATTTCATCCTTGGCAACCATCGCGGACTTCGGCACACCGAAGAAGTACGTGGCGATGAACCCGCCAACATAGGCTGCGAGCAGGCCAAGAACATAACCAAACCAACGATTTTGATAGATCAACGGAATAAGCGCGATACCAGATGGGCCGATGGTGATCGACCCGATGTTCCCGATGCCGCCAATAACGGCACCGCCGATCCCACCACCGATACATGCGGTGATGAACGGCCGGCCAAGTGGCAGGGAAACACCATAGATCAACGGTTCGCCAACGCCGAGAATCCCGACAGGCAACGCCCCTTTGATCATGTTTGTCAGTTGCTTATTCTTACGGCAACGGATCCACAGTGCGATCGCCGCGCCGACCTGGCCGCCGCCAGCCATCGCCAAGATCGGCAGAAGCGGCGTATTGTGCAGCTTGGCGATCATGGACAGGTGAATTGGCGTCAGAATCTGGTGCAGACCCAACATCACCATCGGCAGGAAGACCAAGCCGAGGATGAAGCCGGAGAAGGCACCACCGACGTTCAAGATCCAGTTGATGCCGCCGACCAAGGAGTTGGAGAGCCAACCCGCAGCAGGCATGACCAGGAAGATGGTGAACACACCCATGATGAGCAATGTCAAAAATGGCGTGAAAATAATGTCAACAGAATCCGGAATATGCTTGTGGAAGAATTTTTCAACATAAGACAGGATCCAAACGGAGAACAGGACCCCGATGATCCCACCGGAACCAGCCGTCAGAGCCTGGCCGGTGAAAATGTTGGTGATGGTGGTCGCAGCGGTGCCGGCGACGACGCCAGGCAACAGCACGAGGCCACCCATGATCCCGCCGAGGCCTTCAGTTGCGCCGAATTCCTTGGCGGCGTTGATGCCAACGTAGATGTTCAGATAGGTGAACAGTCCACCGTTGATAACTTTAAGGACCAGGATGAATTGCGCCCAACCGCCGCCGAGCGTCCCAACGGTCATTAAGTTGCTCAAGATCCCTGCGATACCAGAAATCAACCCGGCGCCAACAAAGGCTGGAATCAGTGGAATGAAAATGCCGGAAATATGCTTCAATGCAGCACGCCACCAGGTCTGCTTTTGCGCAGCCTTATGTGCGGCGTGGACTTCAGCGGCCTTTGCTTCAACGGCCGCCTTGCCTGACTGATAGTCCGTCGCAGCCGAGGCCATGGCGCCACCAGCGGCTGTTGGGAACGGCTCGCCGAGGCCAACGCCAACTTGGGCGACCATGTCAGCGGCGACCTTGTTTACAACACCAGGGCCGACGATGACTTGGTAGGTATCCTCGTTGGCAACACCCAGCACACCAGGCACCTTTTTCAGGCCCTCGGTATCCGCTTTGGAATCATCTTTCAAGGTGATCCGTACGCGGGTCATACAGTGAATCACTTTTTGCACGTTGTCAGGGCCGCCAATGTGATCATAGATCTCTTTGGCAAGAACCTGATATTTGTCTTCAGCCATTACTTTTCACCCTCCTTGGAAATTGCTTTCGCAATAAAGCCATTGCCTGCTTTCAAGCGCGCCTGTGCGTCGGCTTTTGGCAGGTTCGTCAAGGTCATGACGATCGCGAGTTTGACGTCGTGATCTGCTGCCTCAAACATCGCCGCCGCGGTGTCGGCATCGCAGTCGGTAGCTTCCTGAATGATGCGTTTACTGCGCTCGACCAATTTTTCATTTGTCGGCCGCACATCGACCATCAAGTTGCCATAAGCCTTACCAATGCCCACCATAGCGCCGGTGGACAACATATTCAAGACCATTTTTTGAGCTGTACCAGCTTTGAGTCGTGTGGAGCCCGTCAAGACTTCGGGGCCGACTGGGACTTCGATCGCCAGGGCGGCATGCGCCGAGATCACGCTGTCCTTGTTGCAGGACAAGGCGATGGTCGCGGCCCCAACTGTTTTGGCGTAATCCAGCCCACCGACCACATAAGGCGTCCGGCCGCTGGCAGCGATGCCGACCACGGTGTCATTGTCGGTGAGGTTGGCATTTTTCAGATCGTCGGCGCCGAGTTGCACATTATCTTCCGCCCCTTCAACGGCGACGGTCATTGCGGACATGCCGCCTGCAATCAGCCCCTGCACCATTTCTGGCTCGGTGCCAAAGGTCGGCACGCATTCGGCCGCGTCCAGAACGCCCAGCCGCCCACTGGTGCCAGCACCCATGTAAAACAGGCGGCCGCCGCGATTGAACCGCGCGGTGATCGTCTCGATCGCCTGCTCGATCTGTGGCAAGGCCTTGGCAACGCTGACGGCGACAGTCTGGTCCTCGGCGTTCATGGTCGTGGCAAACTCATGGACACTCATGGTATCCAGGTGCATTGTTTTTTGATTACGCGTTTCCGTTGTAAGTTCTGACAGATTCAAAATGACAACATCCTCTCTTTTACTTCGGTGCTGGCACAAGCGTCAGTGCCTGCCCGCCGCCGATAAAATCAAGCAGTGGGCGATCCGGTTCGATGACGCGTCCAAGCACGTTGACCGCCTCATCAGCCGGCAGATCACAGGTCGTTAGTTGGACCTCGCCGGCATAACGCCCGTATGCCGTGTTATCCACGGTCAGGGTGCCCAGCGGCCGAGACTGCATCGTGCTTGGCGCCGGTCGATCCAGCGGCAAGGCGAAGCGACTCTCCTCGATCCGGATCACATCACGTGCGGCGTCTGGCCGGTTGTGCCAAGTCTGCGCCAACGTCTCCGGCAACCCCGCCACTCGCAGGGTGACGGTCCCGTCTTGTTGATTTGCGGCGATGGCCCGCAAACTAGCCTCACTGAGTGCATTATCACCGACATAGATGAGATCCGTCCCCAGCGTCTGCAGGTCCAACATTGCGGCCAGTGGCGCCCAGTTGCGATGATCTTCAAGCGTCGGCAGGCCTTTGAATAGTGGCCCACGCAACACCCCATCACCCGGGATAAAGGCTTGCGTCTTCAACCCATGGCGATGAAACAGCCGATTTTTCGCGACAAACCAATCACGAGCCAAGCCAGTTTCGGGACGCGGATAAAAATTATGCCATGCTTCAATATGAGAAAAGTCCGCGCCGGCCTCGGCCAGCTGGTTCAGATCCGGCTCATCAAGCGTGCTTGCGTTCAGCGCCACCGGCATTGCCCGCGAGAGCCGGGCAATGGTCGGCAGATCGACCCCAAAATCCAAGCGCAACGCCGTGACCCCAGCGGCCAAGATCGACTCTGGTCGGGCAAGGTCCCACCCAAGCTTGGCGACAAAATCCGCTGAGATATCGGCGGTCAGCGTCTGCTTGGTCTCTTGGCACCAGGTTGCCAGTTGACGAAGCCGTGGCAGTAAGGCCGCGGCGTCATCTTCCGGGATGTGCAGCGAGGTGAAGACCCCGCTAAACCCGGCCTGGGCGAGTTGCTTGAGTTCCTGGTGATCCCGTTCAGTGAGTGGTTCGGTCAAATAAATGGAAGATCCGATCATCAAAAGCCCCCTTTGCGCCGCCGCTGTGTCGGACGGTGTAAGCACTTTCACCAACGGCACTAGAATAGCACGTTAGAAATTAAGTTTCAAGGGTTATAGATAATTTATGAAATATAATTTCTGTTGTAGTACACAGTGACAGGCAACATGTGTCATCGAAAAATCGACACAAAAAGCGGCCACCCGGTTGTTTTGCGGGTGGCCGCTGTTGGTCCTGCGGTTATATCGTTGAGGTTGCACCAGTCATGCGGCGTTCAATAACCGGGCTGGCTCAACCTCAGTCATTTTTCTTGAGAACATGGTGAAGCTGCTGTTTGTAGTCATCCAGCTGCTCTCGAGAATCGCGGACGAGTCGACTCGCCTGCTCATAGTTTTGGCTGACATAGCTGTAATAGACGATGTCGACCATCATAAATTGGGCGTGCAGCGACTGGGTAGCCGCGAACCGAATCGCCCCTTCCCGTGGTTGGCTGGTCTGAAGCGCGATGCTGCCAGCTTTGGTCAACGAATTTTGGCCAACCCGGCTCATGGTGATCACGGTGGCCCCATTTTCCTTGGCCAGGGACGCGACCAGAACCGCCTCGGGGGTCTCACCAGAATTTGAAACGACCCAGAAGACTTTTTTCGTCGCCATTTCCCCACTTGTCAGGGGCAAGAGTTCATGCACATCACTGCTGGCCAGCGTTGGAATGCCCAGTCGTGCCCATTTTTGTGAAATATCCAGCGCGGCTAAATAAGAGGCGCCCACGCCAAAACAGACGACCTGGGAGGCGTTTTTCAGTGCGGCGACCGCGTCTTGAAGGGGCGCTTCCTGCATCTGGTCGACCGTTTCTTCGAGCGAATTCTTGGCATTGGTGAGAAGCTTGAACTTGATCGAGTCGATCGGCTCGTTGGGGTAGATCTGATCGTCCGTCTGCGCCGCCAGCGCCCGGCTGTGGTCAGAGGACAATTGCAGTTTCAACTCACGATAACCCGGGAAATTAAGACTGCGCGCCAGCCGCGAGATCGTGGCCGGGCTCGTTTCCGCCGCCTCGGCCAGCGCATGCACGCTCATGGAGATCACGTCATCGGGGTGCGCGAGAATGTATGTCGCCACCCGCATCTCGGCGCTTGAAAGATGTGCCTTTGCACCTTCGATATTGCCCTGAACTGTCATGCCGACACGCCTCCCTGTTAATAACTTCTATCATAATCGTTGGGGCGAATGGAAGCAAAAAGAAACAGGCCGCGGGTTGCTTTGGCCTGTTTCCCAGTGAAAATTGCACCGCTCCCGCTCATGTCACGCGGGTCAGCCCACATTTAAGATCCACATGAACCCGACAAAAACAAAGAACAACGCGTACATGATCGGCGAAACTTCCTTGCCACGCTTGGCGGCGATCATGGTGATCGGATAAACGATGAAGCCCAGCGCGATGCCATCCGAGATGCTGTAAGTCAGTGGCATCCCGATCAAGATCAGGAAGGACGGAATCGCGATCTCCAATTGATCCCAGTTGATCTGGCGAAGCGATTGCGCCATCAGCACCCCAACAATGATCAGGGCCGGCGCGGTGACTTGCATGGAAACGACTGCCAGCAGTGGCGAGAAGAATAGGCCAAACAGGAACAACACGCCGGTCGTCACGGCGGTCAACCCGGAGCGCCCGCCGACTGCGATCCCGGCGGAAGATTCAACATAGGCGCCAACCGGCGATGTCCCGAGCAACGAACCCACCAGCATCGCCGTGGAATCGGAGGCAAGCGCCTTACCGACACGCGGCATCTTATTGTCTTTCATGAAGCCAGCCTGATTGGCCAACCCGACCAATGTGCCGGCCGTGTCGAAAAATGTGACCAGCAGGAATGTCAATACCACCACTGCCAGCTGCAAGGTGTTGATGTCCCCGACGTGTTTGAGTGCGACCAAAAAAGTCGGCTTGAGGCTCGGGGCGGCGGAGACTATGGCAGTCGGCATTGCGATCAATTTTGTCGCAAGCCCCAAGATCGTGGTCAGCACCATCCCGACGAAGATCGCGCCAGGCACCTTGCGCACCATCAAGATGGCGGTGACGATCAACCCGAAGATCGTCAGCCAGGTAGTCGGCTCGGACAATGAGCCAAGGCCGATCATCGTGGACTTGTTCGCCACGATCAATCCACCATCAGACAGGCCCAGGAAGGCAATGAACAGCCCGATACCACCAGAGATCGCGTATTTAAGATCAGAAGGAATCGCGTCGATGATCAGCTCGCGCAGTTTGAAGATCGTGATGACAATAAAGATCAACGAGGCGATGAATACCCCGGCCAAGGCCGTCTGCCAAGGGACCTTCATACCGATCACAACGGAATAGGCAAAAAATGCATTGATGCCCAGCGCAGGCGCCGTCGCGATCGGATACTTCGCAAGGATGCCCATCAGCAAACAGCCCAGGGCACTCGCCAAGGCAGTCGCCGTGAACACCGCGCCCTTATCCATATTCGCCGCGCCCAACACGGACGGATTCACGAACAGAATGTACGCCATCGAAATAAAGGTGGTGAAGCCGGCAAGCACTTCACGCTTCCAGGTCGTGCCCAGTTTATCAAACTCAAAGTAAGTCGAGATCTTATTCAGCATATGATTTCCCTCCAAAACCCGAACGTTTTCCGAATGATAGCCGAAACGAACGACAATCATCTTATCCTGTTCCGAAAGATAAATCAAATAATTTTCGCATATTCGTTAAAACCCGAACGATTTTTC
Source organism: Lacticaseibacillus mingshuiensis (assembly GCF_016861785.1). Classification (GTDB taxonomy): domain Bacteria; phylum Bacillota; class Bacilli; order Lactobacillales; family Lactobacillaceae; genus Lacticaseibacillus; species Lacticaseibacillus mingshuiensis. Next base: position 98,307 of record NZ_BOLS01000005.1, on the reverse strand, counting down.
AGTAATCGTGAAGGAACCGGCCGCCATATTCACTGTGACGACCGGTTCCTGGGCATTTCTTCAACTGAAAAGCGGCTTGCTGAGGTAAAGGACCAAAGCATCATCATTGCGGCAACTCGCTTCTTGAGGCAGCGGTCGGTCTTGATACCACACACCCGAGCCATCCGGCACATAGCCGCGCCGGACGTACAGTCGCTGAGCTGGGCCATACCCCGCATGCAACCCGACCCCCAGGCTGATCACCGTGGCGCCAGCGGTTCGCGCCACGTTTTCCGCAGCGTCGAGCAGTGCCGTGCCGATGCCCTGCTGACGAAAAGCGGCGAACACATTGAAGTCCGTCACCTCGGGCAGCTGACCGGCAAATGGCCCATGGGCAGCACGGGGCACCAAGGTGAGGTAGCCTGCAACGACCCCGTTTTGCTCGGCCACGAAGACTTGGCGACGCCCTGCCTGCTGATCTTGCCAATAAGACTGCAAAACCGCAGTGCGCGGCGGCCAATTTTGGGCTCGAAAGCCCGCATCGATCGCCGCAACATCTGCGGCCTGCATCAAACGTATTTGCGTCATGAAAATTAGTCGCCGATACGACGAATCATGACATTGTTGGTGCTGCCCGCTTCGTAAAGCGGCAAGCCAGCGACAACAACGACAACATCGCCTTCTGCGGCAGAACCGTTCTCGATGAGCTTCTTTTCAGCTTCTTGGGTCAGCGCTTCAAGCGTTGCGCCGTTCTTCTCGATCACGATCGGGGTCACGTTCCAGGACAGGAACAGGGATTCCGCAGTGCGTTCGTCGTAGGTCACCGCGATGATCGGGGCCAGCGGCTTGAAGCGGCTGATCTGACGTGCGGTGTAACCACTGGAAGTCAGGGTGATGATCGCCTTGGCGTTCACGCGCTCTGCAGCGGTGACAGCAGCGATCGCGGTGGTCGTGGTGATCGAGCCAGAGGTCTTCAGTTCTTCAAGGACTGGGGAGTGACTCGGGCGCATACGATCGGCACGTTCGTCGATAACAGCCATCGTGTGAACAGACTGGATCGGGTAGTCCCCGTTAGCGGATTCGCCGGACAGCATGGTCGCATCGGTGCCCTGCAAAACAGCAAAGGCCACGTCAGTTACTTCAGCACGGGTCGGGCGCGGGTTCTCCTGCATGGAATCAAGCATCTGGGTCGCGGTGATGACCGGCTTACCCATCAGGTTGGCCAAATGAATGAGGTCCTGCTCAACGGCAACGACTTCTTCATAAGGAATCTCGACACCCATGTCGCCACGAGCAACCATCACACCGTCAGCGGCTTCGATGATGGCCTTGGCATTGTCGATACCTTCTTGGCTTTCGATCTTTGGGATGATCATGACATCTTCAGCGTCTTCTTCTTTGAGCAGACGACGAAGATCCTGGACATCGGAGACTTTACGCACGAACGAAGCGGAGATGTAGTTGATCCCCTGCTTGATCCCAAAACGGATATCGTCCTTGTCTTTTTCGGTGATCCCCTTCAACTGCAGGGTCACGCCAGGGGCATTGACACCCTTCTTGGAGCCGAGTTCAGCTGGGTTTTGCACCTCAACGGTCAATTCGCGCTTCTTTTCGTCCTTGCTGATGATCTTGGTGTCCAGGATCCCATCATCGAACAGCACATGGCCGCCAACCGACACGTCGTCGTACAGGTTCGCGTAGCTGACATCAACAACGTCCTTGGTGTTATCAAGGCCGGTGTTCATGGTCAGGGTGATCTTGTCGCCGGTCTCGTATTCGAAAACAGCGTCGTCGGTGTTTTCGCCAGAGCGAATCTCGGCGCCCTTGGTATCAAGCATCAGACCGACTTTTTTGCCGGTATCCTTCATTGCCTGCTTGGCCAAGTTGATCCGGCCGAGATGTTCAGGATGATCGCCGTGTGAGAAGTTGAACCGGAAAATGTTGGCACCAGCATTGATCAGTGCCGTGATCGTTTCCAGATTGTTCGAAGCTGGACCCAGCGTCGAAACGATCTTCGTTTTGCGCATAATTATTGCCCTCCATATGTTGTCCGCAGACGCCGTCGCCTGCTTGTCCGTGATTGCCATCACAATTAGCATTGTAGAGAAATCATGGCGAAAATACAATATCGACGCACCACAATCCGGCCGGGCGGGACAAAACAGGTCCCCCGGGCAGCCCCACCCATAAATTTCAGTTCACCCGGTGGTCTATCGAGCCAATCATGATTGGTGGCAGCGATGATTTTTCCAGATCAGGCCGCGGCCAGCGGTGCCAGTTTCTACTATATAAAATGGGTTCCTTTGGGACATCGGCTGGTCCTCGCGCAAGATTGCGATTCAAATAATCTTGACACAAATATTAGCGATAATTTACAATGTAAATAACAAAACACTAAAGACATCGGTTGGGCGTACGCTTCAAGACTTGTCTTCCTGGGGAGGAAGACTCGGTTGAACGTACGCTTTTTTTGTTTCCCGATAAGGAGGCTTCCAATGAAAGACAGTTTTCGCGCCCACAAACAGGATGTGCTCGACGCGCTGCAAAGTGATCGCACCCATGGGCTGACCCCGGATGAGGCCCAGCGCCGTCTCACCCAATATGGCCCCAACGCCTTGGCCGAGGCCCCGCGCCTGCCGCGCTGGCGCCAATTTTTGAACACCTTGAAAGAGCCGCTGGTCATCATTTTATTTGTGGCGGTCTTGCTGGCCTGGGCCAGTGCCGCCTATGACGTGTTCGTGATCGGCGACGTCAGCCACGCCAGCGCCGCGATCTATGAAAGCATTGCGATCTTGCTGCTGATCGGCGTCAACTCCGGCCTGTCGTTTTGGCAAGCGGAAAAATCCGAGAAGTCTCTGGCCGCCCTGAAGACCATGGCCGACCACCATGCAAACGTGTTGCGGGACGGTGAATGGCAGACTGTCCCGGCGGAATCTCTTGTCCCTGGTGACATTGTCTCCGTCAAGACCGGCGATTTCATCGAGGCGGATGTCCGCTGGCTTCATGTCGCGGAACTGCAGGTGAATGAGGCGCATCTGACCGGGGAAGCGGAGCCTGTGCGCAAACAGACCCACGCGCTGGACGAAGACGCGCAGCTCGGCGATCGCACCAACATGGGTTATTCCGGGGCGATGGTCACCCACGGCAACGGCCTTGGCCTGGTCGTGGCCACCGGCATGGACACCGAGCTCGGCAAGATCGCCACCCTGCTCACCCAGGTCAAAACTAAGAAGACCCCGATCGAGCTGACAATCAATGCCTTGACCAAGAAGTTGATGCTCGTGGCCATGGCGATCGTCGCCTTCACGCTTGGGTTGGAACTGTTCAAGGCCTACCAGGCGACCGGCGCGTTGTCCTTTGCGGCGATCGCCGAGAGCCTGTCCACCGCGATCGCACTGGCCGTTGCCGCGATTCCAGATGCCCTGCCAGCCGTCTTGTCGATCGTGCTCACGATCGGGGCGACGATGCTGGCGAAAAACAATGGCTTGATCAAGTCATTGAACAGCGTGGAAACATTGGGTGCCACCAGTTACATCGCCTCGGACAAGACCGGCACGCTGACGAAAAATCAGATGACGGTCACCCGCTTTTTTGCCAATGGCGCCCGCTATCAAGTGGAAGGCGACGGCTATGAACCCGTCGGCGAGATCATCGCCGATGACGACGCCGACACCCCTGGTTTTTCCCGCTTCATGCTCGCCAGCGTCCTCAACAACGAGGCGGCGATCGAGCAGGATGAAAATGGCCGCAGTCAGCCCTTCGGCAATCCGACCGATGTGGCGTTAGTCGTCATGGGCCACAAGACAGGCGTCGACCGCGACACCGTCCTGGATAAAAATAATGCCCTGGATATCGATCTCGTCCGTGTTCTGCCATTCGACAGCGAACGCAAAATGATGAGCGTGGTGATCAAGGACAAGGATCACTATCAGGTCCTGACCAAAGGCGCGCCGGATGTCCTGCTCGAAAAGACGGATCTGATTCAAGACCACGATCACCTCCTGCCCGTCGCAGAAGGTCGCGCCAAGGTCGATGACGTCGTGCTGACTTTTGCCGAGGACGCCCTGCGCACGATCGCCGTGTCGCTGCGGGACATCGACGAACGGCTGGCGAAACACGGATCCGCCGCCGAGCTCGAACAGCACCTTACCCTTTTGGGCATCGCAGGCATCATCGACCCACCGCGCCCCGAGGTAAAGACCAGCGTCGCCGAACTGCACCAGGCCGGCGTTCAAGTCGTGATGATCACCGGGGACCACGCCGCGACCGCCCGCGCGATCGCCTTGCGCTTGGGTATCGTAGCGGACCCGAACGCTCAGGTCGTCGAAGGTAAAACGCTCGAGGGAATGGACGATCAGGCCCTGTTCAACATCGTGCCGCAAGTCCGGGTCTATGCGCGCGTGTCGCCGGAGCATAAGCAGCGCATCGTCCATGCGCTGCAAAAACACGGTGAGGTCGTCGCAATGACCGGCGATGGCATCAACGACGCGCCTGCGCTGCGGGCCGCCGATATCGGCATCGCTATGGGCATCAACGGCACCGAAGTTACCAAGGATGCCGCCGATCTGATCTTGCTAGATGACAAGTTCACGACGATCGAAAATTCCGTCAAAGCCGGCCGGACCATTTTTGGCAACATCAAGAACTTCATGCGCCACGAATTGACCACCAACGTAGCTGAAGTGCTGGCCCTGCTGTTCGGCGTGATTCTGATGACGCATCCGATCGGCAACGTGCCCGCCACCGCGCCGACCTTGACGGCGCTCATGGTGTTGTGGGTGAACATGGTGTCGGATGCCCTGCCGAGTTTCGCCTTGGGTTATGACGTTCCAGAAGCCGACCTAATGAAGCTGCCGCCGCGAAATGTAAAGGCACCGATTCTGTCGGGCATGCTGGGCCGCATTTTCCTCCGCGGCATCGTGATGGGTGGCCTCGTCTATGTCGCCTTCATCTGGGCCGCTAGCAATGGCATGAGCGTCGCAGAAGCGCAAACGCTCGGCTTCTTGACCCTGGTGTTCGGCCAGCTGTGGCATGTGTTCGATGCGCGCTCGACGCGGACCCTGTTCCGCCGCAACCCATTTTCGAACCCACGCCTGCTGATGGCCGTGGCATTTGCCGCGGTCGCTTCATTGCTGGTCACCGTGATGCCATTTTTCAACACCGTGATCGGTACGGCCCCGCTAACCACTCCGCTTTATCTGGCCGTGGTCTTCCTGCCAGCCATTCCGACCTTCGTCTTGTCTGGGCTCAAGGAACTGTACTGGCGCATTCGCCCAAGCAAGGCGCCGCAAAGCGTCCCACAGATCAAGCCGGCAAAAGAGGTCTGAGTCTTGCCCCATATGCCTACCAAAAGTCCTTCCGCGTGAAGGGCTTTTTTGCTGGCCAAGTTGGCGGTATCCTATCACTGGAGGTGCAATATGGACACACTCGCACAGATCACCGACGCCATCATGGCCGACCCCGCCAATCAGGCCTTCACCGCGCGCGGCGACCGCCCGCTATTTTCGATCTCGCCTGACGCGGAGCTCCTGTTGATCAGCCAGGCGCCCAGCCGCTTAGCCCAATCCAGCATGACCTTTTGGAACGACCCCAGCGGCGACCGCTTGCGGACATGGCTGGGTGTCTCCCGCGAGACCTTTTACAACTCAGGAAAATTGGCCGTCCTGCCACTGGATTTTTATTTCCCGGGAAAAGGCAAGTCCGGCGACCTGCCACCGCGCAAGGGTTTTGCGGAAAAATGGCATGCGCCGTTGCTTGCGTTGATGCCAAAAGTCCGACTGTCACTACTCATCGGCGCCTATGCGCAAAATTATTACCTGGGGGCGCGGCGGCAGCGGACCCTCACAGAAACGGTCCGGCATTATCAGGATTACCTGCCGCAGTATTTTCCGCTGGTGCACCCCTCGCCCTTGAATTATCGCTGGATGCGGACCAATCCGTGGTTTGAAAGCGACGTGGTGCCGGCCCTTCAGACCCAAGTCGCAGCGATTCTAGACTAAAAAAACGGAGAGACGACGCGCAGCATAACTGCGTGCATCTCTCCGTTTTGATTTACTTGCCTAACCTCAACGAGATTCCTGAAGCTGCTTGGTCGCTTTCTCGTACTTGGCCAGCTGCCGGTTGGCCCACTGGTAGCGCGCCACTGTCGCCTGGAACGTGTAATCCGCCAGCGGCCGTTTGCCCGTCCATGGATAAAATTCCAGCACAAACAATTGCTCTTTGATCATGTCTTCGACTTGCTGAACGATCATCACGTGCTGCGTCTCAAATGCCCGTTTTGCCGCCGCAAATGAGGTCTTTTGGTTGGCCTCCCAAACGGCCCGATTGAAGCGCGGGACGGTCTGCCAGTTGAACGGTTTCGGGAAAAAGCCTTGCTGCTCATCAGCAAAATTCGCCTTAGTCCAATCCAGGTAACACTTTTGCCAAGCAGCCAGCCGCGCCAACACGTCACGCATGTTCGTCCCGTGCCCCTCAGTGGACAGCACCGTCCGCTTGCCTTCGTATGGCAATTCCGCTAGTAACGCCTCAAACCGATCGTACTCGGTCCGTACCGCGTAAAGCAGATCCTGTCTTGTTTGTGGTCTCATCATGCTCACACCCCTCCACATCCAAATTTTTGGGAAACCTAAAAACTACCTTCCGCTGTCTATTTTCGTTCAACACTTGTCTCTTTTCAAGGGGGCGTCATTTCCAGATCGCCGCAAGCATTACGGGCAGAGGCGGTTTGGCCGGTCAATGTCATTTTTTTGCGGACGTTGCAAAATTATTCCGGGTCTCGGACAATCAGGCCCCACGCATACAGAAAAAGGAAATTATTAAATTTTCCGTAAGCGCTCACAATACCGATATAACAGTGATTCCACGCAAATTGAAACCGTTGACAAAAAGTAAGCATCTGACTATACTGATCTCGTTAACTCGATTGCAGGTGTGAGCCTTGCAAACTCACTGAACTCCTGTCCAATTCCTTCGGTGGTCCTGCCGGCGTTGTCCGGTTGCCGAACGATCGTAGCTTTCCCTTGAGTCTCATGGGGCCTGTCTCACCAGCGCGCCGGCACGTGTCTGGCGATTCGGGTATAAGCGTTAACAACGGATGCCATTTTCATCTGGTGTTCAAAATGGGTCGGATGGAGCACCGTGTGTGCGTGCAGTGGAGTAACGAACACACGGTACATAGGGCGCGGCGCCCATCCCCGCGCAGACAGCGGCACGTTCGTAACTGAAAAAGTTAAAATGGGGCCTCTCGAGGCCTCTTTAGTGTGTCTTGAGACGCCAACTGACGATTTTTGCCGGTTGGCGTTTTTTTTGCGCAAAAAAAACTGGGACCATTTTGCCCCAGCTCTTTGCGTACGCTCATTAGGCTTCGTAGTCTGGCGTCACATCGCCAAGTTCCTCGCCATTGGTCTTGATCACATTGCGATACCAATAGAAGGAATCTTTCTTGCTTCGCTCAAGGCTGCCTTCTCCGGCGTCGTTTTTGTCGACGTAGATCATGCCGTAGCGTTTGTCCATCTGACCAGTACCGGCGGAAACAAGATCGATGAAGCCCCATGGCGTGTAGCCCATCAGATCAACGCCATCGACTTCCACTGCAAGTTTCATCTGCTCGATGTGCTTTTTCAGATAATCGATGCGGTATGGGTCGTGCACATGGCCGGCCGCGTCTGGCGTGTCGATCGCACCCAGCCCGTTTTCGACGATGAACATCGGCTTGTCATAGCGCTCCGCAAACCAGTTCAGTGCCACGCGCAGGCCGATCGGGTCGATCTCCCAGCCCCAATCCGAGCGCTCAAGCTTGTCGTTGGCCACGCCCTTTGTGTGCAGCGGATCGACATAGCTGACCGGCTCATTTTCACTGGCCTTGACGACATGCGAGGCATAGTAGGAAAAACCGATGTAGTCGACGGTGCCTTCCTTCAAGACGTCGAGGTCTTCCAGCGTGATATCCAAGTTGAAGTGATCCTTTTGATACTGGACCAGCCAGCTCGGGTACTTGCCCTTGACCTGCACATCGGCGAACCAGTAGTTGCGCTGCATCTCGCGCATCGCCTTCAACGCATCCTTGGGGTCGGTCGTGGCCGGATAGGTTGGGCCCATGGCGACCATGCAGCCGATCTGGTTGGTTGGGTCGATCTCATGGCCGATCTGAACCGCCAGCGCACTCGCGACGACTTCATAATGCCCCGCCTGATACATCACCTCGGCGGCATCTTCGTCAGGCCGCACAAGAATACCCGAATTGGTGAACAGCGCGAATTTGTTCAAGCCGGTCTGGTTGTTGATCTCGTTGAAGGTCATCCAGTAGTGGACCTTGCCCTTGAAGCGCTTGAACACCGTGGTCGCATAACGCACGTAAAAATCGATCAGCTTGCGGCTGCGCCAACCGCCATATGTTTTCACCAGGTGGTACGGCATCTCGAAGTGAGACAGCGTGATCACCGGCTCGATGCCGTATTTATGGAGCTCGTCGAACAGGTCATCGTAGAACTGCAGCCCCGCTTCGTTCGGCTCAGTCTCGTCGCCATTGGGAAAAATGCGCGTCCAGGCGATCGAGGTGCGGAAGCAATTAAGGCCAAGGTCCGCGAACAGTTTCACATCATCCTTATACCGGTGGTAAAAATCGATCGCCTCGTGGTTGGGATAGTTTTTCCCCGCCACGATGCCGTCTGTGATCTCACGCTCAACACCGTTTGCGCCGGCCGCCATCACATCCGCGACAGACAGGCCCTTGCCGCCATCTTGAAAGCCACCTTCGAGTTGGTTCGCGGCAACCGCGCCGCCCCAGAGAAAATCTTTGCGTAATCCAGCCAAATTCTCAGCTCCTTTGTCGTTTGTCTTTATGATACCGTTTTCTTATGGGAAAACAAAGTCGCACCTCGTCCAACTGCCCGGCTGCAGACACAAAAAAACACGCCCTGCATGACGTTGTGCGAGGCGTGATCTTTTGCTCATGGGGGGAGCAGTGGTGAGGCAAAAAAGTGAATCAGTCGCGGCGTTTCTTGCCGCCGACCATCAGCAGTGCGCTCAGTGAGGCCAAAAGCAGGCCCACATACCCGATGCCAGTGGCGGTTTCATCCCCTGTCTTCGGTAAGACGTTATTGGCTGCCTTTGCTACCGGGCGTGGCGTCGCTTTAGGCGCAGCCGGCGTTTCCGGCTTCTGCGGCGTTTCCGGCGTAGGTACCTTCTTTGGTGCAGAATCTTTCGTGTAGACGACCTTAAAGACTTGATCCGCGGCGTCGGCAGTCATATGGGCGATCGCCTCGATACGATTCTGAGACGCGGTATAACCCGCCAGCTGCGGACTATTTTTCGCATCAAACGTGTCGTCGCCGTCTTGGGCCACCCACGCGGTGAAGGTGACCTCACCCGTGACCAGATCGACCGTGCCTTCACGTGTGAAGGTCACCGTGTCGCGGCTTGGCTTGGCGGCCTCGCGCCCATCGGCATACACGTAGGTCACGGTCTCCGTGATCGTCTTGACCAGCTGATCCTTGCTCGAGTCAGCCGGCCATTTCGGACCAGTCGGATTCGTCGGGTCGACCGGCGTGCCAGGCTTACCCGGGGCAGTCGGCGTGATGTGCTTCGTCGCATGCGTCAGATGGACCGTGTACACATTCGCGCCCGCTGCGGAAAAGCGGATCACACCGTCTGCCGGCAGATCGTTGGCCGTGATCGTGTAGCCTGCGTTGGCATAGCCCTTCAGCAGGGCGGCTGCCGGGTAGTTCACAGACGTATCCGTTTGTCCCTTGAGCTGATCCACGCGCAGTGTTTTGCCTGTGGTGTCATCAATATAGGTCACAGTCCCCGCCTGCTCGTCGGCGTGGTACGTGACCGTCACATCTGCATGAAGGGCGCTCGGGTCGGCCGCCTGTTGCGCAACCGTCTTTTTATCGGCGGTGTAGCCCGCGACCAGCGGACTGTCCTGCTTGGCAAAATTCGCAGTTGAAACTGGCTGCCAAGCGTTGTATTTGATGACGTCGCCGGTGACCTTATCGATCAGAGCCGAACGCTTGAAAGACACGCGCTGGGTCACATTTGGCCGCATCGTGCTTTGATCGCGACCATTGATGTAATGAATGGTCCGCGTGACATCCCGGGTCAACCCGTCGACGCCTGTTGTGACAGTTTCAGTGCCATGCGTCAGGTGAATCTGGACGTCATCGTTGCCAGGCGTGAAAGTGATCTCGCCGGTCGTCTTGTTGCCCGGGACGAGTTCATAACCTTTCGGAAGCTTGTTTGTCACATTGTAGGACTTGGTTTCATCCGTCTTACCGGTGACCGATGTGGCGTCACCGACCTGTTTGCCGGTGACATCATCGATGAAGGTGATCGTGGCTTGATCGTCTTTCGCGGTGTACGTCACCGTTGCTTCTTGCGATTTGCCATCTGTGATCGTCGGACCATCAACAGCGGCCTTATCGTAGTTGTAGCCAGGAACGTCGGGGGTCTTCACATCTTTGAAGGCGACCGGTGTGTAAGTCGTTTTATGCGTGACCTGGTCGGTATCCGATGTTGTGGTGCCGCGTTGAATGTTGTCCTTTGGGGTATTCTTGCCGCCGTTCTGGTAATGGACCGTGAAGTTGACTGAGATGTCTTCTTTGATCACGTGTTTGTGCTTCAGGTGGATCTTCACATCATCGTTGCCCGGCGTGAAGGTGATCGTTCCGGTGGTCTTGCTGCCTGGGACGAGTTCGTAGCCGGCCGGGACATCATTGGTCACATCAAATGGCTTGGATTCGTCTGTGTGGCCTTCAACAGTTGTTTCTTGCCCAACTTGTTTGCCATTGGCGTCGTCATCGACGAAAGTGACTTTTGCCGAGTCTTCTTTGGCGTTATAGTGGACCGTCACCTTTTGAGACCGACCATCTGTGATTGTAGGCCCCTCGACAGACGGCGTTTTTGTGGTGTAGCCAGGAACGGTCGGCGTTGGAACATCATTGAACTCAACCGGCGTATACGTGCTCTTTTTGGTGACAAGATCCGTATCCTTCGTTGTAGTGCCGCGCTGAACATTGTCCTTTGGGGTATTCTTCCCAGCGCCATCATAGTTGACTGTGAAATCTACCGGGACATCTTTTGTGATCTCGTGCTTATGCTTCAGGTGGATCTTCACATCATCATTGCCCGGCGTGAAGGTGATCGTTCCGGTGGTCTTGTTGTCTGGGACGAGTTCGTAGCCGGCTGGGACTGTCACATTGAAGTTCTTGGATTCACCCGTCTTACCTTTGATGATTGTTGCTTCACCAACCTGGTCACCGTTTGAATCGTCATCGACGAAGGTGATCTTTGCCGAGTCATCGTCAGCGGTATATTTGACCGTCACCATTTTAGACTGACCATCAGTGATTGTTGGACCATCAACAGACGGCGTTTTTGTGGTGTAGCCGGGAACGGTCGGCGTTGGAACATCCTTGAACTCAACTGGCGTATACGTGCTCTTTTTGGTGACAAGATCCGTATCCTTCGTTGTGGTGCCGTGCTGAACATTAGCCGATGGGGTGTTCTTCCCGGCACCTTCATAGTTGACCGTAAAATCTACCGGGACATCTTTTGTAATCTCATGCTTATGCTGCAGGTGGATCTGGACATCATCATTGCCCGGCGTGAAGGTGATCGTGCCGGTGGTCTTGTTGTCTGGGACTAATTCGTAGCCGTCTGGGATATCCTTGGTCACATCAAATGGCTTGGATTCGTCAGTGTGGCCGTCAACAGTTGTGACCTTACCAACTTGTTTGCCATTGGCGTCGTCATCGACGAAGGTGATCTTAGCCGAGTCTTGGCTAGCGGTATAGTGGACCGTCACCGTTTTAGACTGACCATCAGTGATTGTTGGGCCATCGACAACATCATCGTCGGGATCGTAGCCGGGTACGGTCGGCGTTGGAACATCCTTGAATTCGACCGGCGTATACGTGCTCTTTTTGGTGACAAGATCAGTGTCCTTCGTTGTGGTGCCGTGCTGAACATTGTCCTTTGGGGTATTCTTCCCAGCGCCATCATAGTTGACTGTGAAATCTACCGGGACATCTTTTGTGATCTCGTGCTTGTGCTTCAGGTGAATCTGTACATCATCATCACCAGGTGTGAAGGTAATGTTACCTTCCAGGTCGCCTTCAACGAGTTCGTACCCGTCTGGCACCTTTTCCGTCACATCATAGTCAACCGTCGCGTCAGGTTTACCCGAAACAATTGTGGTGTCCCCAACAGTCTTATTACCATCATCGACGTCTACAAAAGTGATCTTAGCGGTATCATCAGCGACGTATGTGACGGTCACTGTTTGCGACTTGCCATCTGTGATTGTTGGACCATCAACAACGCTGATCTCAGTAGAATAGCCAGGAATTTGCGGGACATCCACTGGGTCGAAAGTAACCTTACCGTATGTCACTAGGCCGGTACCTTCGTCGGTAGTTTTCTCCGTCTCTTTTGACTGAACGATATCGTCCGGGGTATCATCGCCAGCACCTTCAAAATGGACTGTGAAGTTGACTTCCGTGTCCTCAGTAATAATTGGCGGCTTCACATCGCCGATACCGTTGCTGGCAATACCACCGGAAAAGCTGTTATTGTAATCAACCACAGCATTTGGTGCGAGTATCTTTCCGTCTACGGTAGTCGTCAGATCAACGTTCGTAAAGTCAGGTAAGTTCCAAACAAGCGATTTAGGATCTTGCGAACTATTACCGGTACCTAGACTATACTTACCGCTACCAGTCACATCATATACGACTGTATCGTTGTCACTAAATCCTTCCGCCTGTAAAGTGTTAAAACCCTGCTTTCCATAGAGATGGACAACATAGACACTTTGACCATCATCATCGGTCCGTTTAGTGATACCGCTCTCCGGATCTGAAGCCAAACTGTCTGCATTTGCTTTTGTGAATTGCCCATTAGTGGTGTAAAACGAATCACTGGCTAATGAATGATAAAAGGCAGAGATATTCTTGATGGCCTGCTGCATGATCCAACCTGTCATAGTTGGTTGCGTACCAATCAGGCTCGCACCAGTCAGGTCTTCTTGAACCCCACCGTTGGCGAAAGAGGCTAATCCAGAAATAGGGTCTGTCGGCTCGACACTATTCCCACCATCTACATGATCAGCCGTTAATTTGCCTTGAGCGATTGCCACTGATGCATGTGTTGTCGCCCATCCCGGAAACTTCACATCTCCAACCGAAATATACTGATAGCTATTCAGCCAAGCGCGCATCCAATTGGCTGTGGCGGCAGTGCCGTACTGGTCAGTAAAAGCCTTGAAGTCTGTATTGCTACCAATGGTCTTTGCATTGGCAATAAAGTCCGCTACGGTGTCATTCGGCTGCAGTGCTGCCAGACGCAAAACAGACTTTGGCTTCGCCTGGGCCGACTGCTGGACCGACTGCTTAGCCGGTTGCTTGGTAGCCACAGGGGCAACAGTCTTCTTGGACGTTGCATCTGCCGCATTGTCGACTTGTTTCGCACTAGCCGAACCAGCCACTACGAAAGACGATGCCTTAGCATCAACCTTTTCCGCCTTAACAGTCGTCGCCTTCTGAATCACAGAACTGCGCGTCGCTGGCTGCGGTGCTGATGTCGCGTCGGCCGCTTTGACCACAGCAACGCTACTCGTAAGGCCAAGCACGACGGCCCCACCGATCAAAAGTTGATTGACCCACAGCTTACCGGACTTGTATAAACGATAGTGGCCCTTGGCAGTCGAATCAGATAACTGCCTAAACAGTTTGGTACGCTTATCCTTCATCAAAATAAATCATTCCCCCAAATCTATTTGTAACAATTTACACTAAACCCATTTAGCACTTATACACGAGTTGGGGAACTTTAACAAGCATAATCAGATATTTAAATAAAATGCGATTCTTTAATATTGCTTATCCACTATCTTAAAAATAAATTAATTCCTCATTAGCCGGTCAAAAATAAACGCAACTTTCTGAGAAATTCAACAAATAGTTGCGTTCCAAAACAATTTGGTCAGTTAACTAACTCGTCGTGCAACTAATGGTCAGCCGACAATTGTGCAAAGCGGTACAGTCGATCCGGGAAAAATGTTTGTCAAAAATAAATTTAAAGATTATGGGTTTATTCGTCCCAGTAAATGTTCGGGTTTCATTTTCGCGCCTATACCACCCTGTCCTGACATCCGTAAGCTCAGTCCGTTGGGCGTGCCAAGCGGGGGGGGAGACATCGAGCCCGTTCCGTTACTCGCGGCTTAGTGCGACCACCATTACCCGAACCAGATCAGCTACCGCGCTTATACACTCGGCTCCGCCCCCGCCCCGCCATTCTCGTGATTGCGTTTGACTTGCCCTTTGCCTACAATTAACTTAGGCGGACGCAGATGCGGGCCGCAAATACGCGAGGCGAGGTGCGGTTATGAATGTATTTGGCGCATTGAAATGGATCCGTTTTGACCATCTGCCGCTGAACCACCAACAAGTCGTACTCACAGACGAAAATGGGAAGCCCGACGCTGAGCTAACAGACCTACTGGGTGACTGCCTCAGTAAAGTCGATATCTTCGGCAACATCGAAAGCGCCCAATCAGTGAGCGACATTATTGACGACTTGCACTTATTAACACCGTTGCCGTCTGATGTCCTGAGCGAATATCAAAAGATCTTGGAGCAGCCAATCGCCGGCATCAATATTGCGAGTCACAAACAACTTGTCGAATTGATCTATCTGCCACTGGTATAAAAGCATCAGGCGCCGCAAATTTTTGCGGCTTTTTTTGAGGGACGGGAGCAAGTACATGGCAAGCGACAAAACAAAGCGCCTCCTGGGCGAACAGCTACGAAAAATGATGGCGACCACCTCACTGGAGCATATCACCATCGACGCATTGACCGAGGCGGCCGGCGTCAGTCGCAATACATTTTATTATCATTTCGACGATATCTATTCCTTGCTTGCATGGGTCTATGACCAGGAGATCATCTCGCAGGTCGCCAAAAACGCGCAGATCGCCAAGTGGCAGACCGCCTATCGGATCTTGCTGGACTATATCGATGAGAATCGCACCTTTTGTCTGGCCAGCTTTAATTCGGTAGGCCGCGACTTACTGGAACGTCTGCTGGCAACCGTTGCCGAGCAGCTGGTCCTCAAGGTCGTCGATGACGCGGACCCATCGTTGCCCAAACACGTCAAAGATGACATTTGTAACTTCTATGGCTTGGCCATTGTCGCCCAGGTCATTCAGTGGCTGATGAACGGCCTCGCTGAAAGCAAAGACGCGCTGGTCAACCGCGCGGAGATGATGCTCACCGGATCGATCAAAGTCGCAACGGAAAATGCGCGAAAGCTCCATTGAGTGGTGCCCCCTATGCATTCGTAAAGGCGCGGCCCACCAGATTCTTAACCTTTTCTTTTGGACAACCCGGCCAGGTTGTCCATTTTTTTGTCGGCTTTTTTTCATTAAAATGGAAACGTAAACAATAACAGAGAGGTGAATGAGATGAAAAAAGCACTTTGGCTCTCCACGTTGGTCGGGGTCGCGGCTGCGGCAACGGCATACACTTTAGTCAAGCTAGACTGGTTCCATGATGACGCAAAAGATTACGCCATCTTCGAATCCCATCGCGGTTAATAAAAGCAGGAAAGGAAGTATTTTTCCATGAAGAAAAAAGCACTTATGATCGGCGCAGGCCTTGCTAACATGGCCGCGGCCGTGTATCTGATTCAAGAAGGCAAGTGGGATGGTTCTGCCATCACGTTCTACGGTATCGATGACCACGGCTCCAACGACGGCAGCGCCGCCACCGAGCAAGCCGCCGATTATTGGAACGCCAACCACCCGCTGGACAACACCAAGGGCTTCATTGCGCGTGGCGGCCGGATGCTCAACTATCGGACTTATGTGGATCTGATGGACCTGCTGTCTCGGGTTCAATCCGTCACCGAGCCCGGAATGACAGCAGCCGAGGATACACATGATTTTGACGCCAAGCACCGCACCTTCGACAAAGCACGTCTGCTGCGGCGCGGCGAGGGTATTTTGAACGCCGGACACCTCGGCCTCAACAACACCGACCGGATGCTGTTGACCAAGCTCGTGATGATGCCGGACAAGGACGAGGAACAGCTCGACAACGTCTCAATCGCCGACTATTTCAAGGATGACCCGCACATGTTCACCACCAACTTCTGGTACATGTGGGAGACCACTTTTGCCTTCCGCACTGCCAGCTCGGCGCAGGAGCTTCGGCGCTACATGCACATGATGCTGTACGAATTCACGCAGATCGAGCATCTGGTCGGCGTCAACCGCACACGCTACAACCAATATGAAAGCATCATGCTGCCGCTGATCAAATATCTGGAAGAAAAAGGCGTCAACATCGTCCTCGGCAAGATCGTGACCGATTGGACCTTCAAGGACAGCGCGATGCAGGATGAGATCACCGTCACCGGCCTGGAGATCACCGATGCCAAGAGTGGTGAGGTCGAGCAGGTCGCCGTGGATGACGACACCGCTGTGATCTTCACGAACGGGTCCATCACCGACTCCGCAACGATCGGCGACTACCACACTGCCGCCCCGGAGAACATGGATTACGGGCTGTCGGCCGCGCTATGGAAAAAAGCGGCAGATCATTTTTATAACCTGGGAAATCCTGACAAATTCTTCGCCGACCGCGATGCCTCTGAGTGGGTCAGCTTCACCCTGACCACCAAGGACCACCTGCTGCTCAACGAGATCACCCGCATTACGACGCAGATTCCAGGCAACGCGCTGAACAGTTTTCTCTCGACCGCGCCGATCACACCGCTCGGCCAACCAGATGTCAACATGTCGATCGTCGTGCATCACCAGCCGCATTTCACGACGCAAAAGCCAAATGAGGCCGTCATCTGGGGTTACTTCCTGTATCCACGGCGCCACGGCGAATTTGTCGACAAGCCGTACATCGAAATGACCGGCGAAGAGATGCTCAAAGAATTGCTCGGCCAGCTGTCGATGGTCGATCCTGGCCCTGTCAACATCAAGACCAAGACCGAGGCCATCATGGATTCTGTGATCAACTGCATCCCATCTTACATGCCATATGCCTCTGCACTGTTCAACAACCGCGCCAAGTCCGACCGTCCGCTGGTCATTCCGGCCCACTCGACCAACCTCGCCTTCACAGGTGAATTCGCCGAGCAGCCTTACCAGATGGTCTTCACCGAGCAAAGTGCCGTTCGCTCAGGCGAGATCGCCGCGTACCATTTTGCCGGCATCCCAATGAGCCATCTGGTCAAAACACCGCGCTACGACAAGGACATTCCAACGTTGCTGCGCGCGACCAAGAAAATGTTTGAATAATTTGATGACCAAAAACAAGCCCGGCGAATGGGGACGCTGGGCTTGTTTTTTTGCGGTCGTTCGCGGTACTGTGAGTGACATGGAGGTGATCAGATGCCACAACGAAGTGATCTCAGCCGTCGCGCGCTTAAAGAGGCCTTCGCCCGTCTGCTATTGACCCGGCCACTGGCCAAGATCAGCGTGCGCGAGATCGTGGATGAGGCCGGCGTTGCGCGGTCGACGTTCTATCGCAATTTTGAGGATCGGGAGGATTTTATCGACTGGCTCCAAGCCGACCTCGTTCGCGAAACGGCGGCCCGGTTTGTCGGCGGCTCTTTGAACGAGCCGGACTTCACCAATTTTTATCGGTACGCAGCGGCCAATCGTCCCTTGATGCGCGCCTTTTTGACCGAGCAGCACTGGCCGGCGCTGGAAAATGCGTTGCGGCATCAGGCCCAAGCGCATTACGTGACGCTGATTCGTGGCAGTCAGGCCCGGATGCCGGATGACCTATTGGCCGCATTTCTGGTCGGGGCGCATGTCAGCCTGTTTCTTCAGTGGCTCCAAAGCGACCCCGCGTTGCCCGCGACACAGATTGCCGATTTTCACCGGCAACTGGGCAACCGCCAAATTTTGTCACTCCTCAAATGAAACGGGACACTTTGCGGTTTTTTGTGCTGGTTGTCAGCCGCCGTCACCCGTAAACTAGTCCTATCAACAAGATAGGAGTGAGACGATGACATTACTTAAAGTCAGTGGTGCACAGCTTTCTTATACAAAAACAGGTGAGGGACCGGTCTTGATTCTGGTGCCCGGCGCAAACGGGACAGGCAATATTTTCAAGGGCGTTGCCGAGGAGCTCAAGGACCGCTACACCGTGGTCACTTACGATCGACGCGGTTACGGCGACACCGTGATGGACGCGCCGCTGCCAGCCGAAGCGGCAGATTTTGACAGTCACTACCGTCTGACGGTCGACGCGCAGGATGTGCTCGCCTTGGCGGATGCGGTCAGCCCGAGCCAACCCGTTTTCCTCATGGGCAGTAGCTCCGGTTCCATTGTCGCCGCCGAGGCCTTCACCACCGCCCCGGACCGCTTTGCAAAAGTTGCGCTACATGAATGCCCAACAAGCACGGTGATCGACCAGGTCAACGCGCGCGCGCAAAATGTGGACGCCGTTGAAACCGTGCTCCGTGGCGATTTCTCTGGAGCCCGCGACAAGTTCGGCGCGGCCATGAAGATCCAGCCGCTCGACGCAAAAATGATGATGGCCGGCACCGGAACAGACGGCGCCGCGCCAGACCCCAAGCGCATGGCTGGCGTGATGTACTGGTTCAAATACGAGATCTTGCAGTACACGGGCCAACCCATTGATTGGGCGGTCTTCCAGGCCAACCGCGACAAGGTCATTCTGCTCAACGGCACCGATTCCAAAGGGTCGACGCCGCAGACCGTGATCAACGCTATCAGCAAGATGCTGACCGTTCCTGTCACGATCATCCCCGGTGGCCATCTCGGCTACGCGCAGAGACCAGAAGGCTTTGGCGAGGTACTGGCCGCAGTGCTGGATCAGCGCTGATCACGTTTTTCTCAACCAAATTCGACTCTGATACGAAAAAATGGCCTGAGACGCATGTCGTTGTCTCAGGCCATTTGCGTATTCTATCTACTGGTAAGTCCAGGGCGCAGGTCAACCTGAGCATAAATTAACCGTGCCTGTCCCGGCCGTTTTAGTCCTCAGGTTGCGGGACCAATGCGAGCTCCCAGGTTAACTCAGCCTGATACGAATTGACCCGCGTCGAAGGAAGCGGACCGAGTTTTAAAAAACCATCAACAGTGAAGGTCAGTACTTCCGCCTGTTGAAGGGCCGCGGGCAGTGCCGATTGCTTGAATAAGATGGTCGCATCCTCACTTCCGATCGGCACAGACGGCACCGTCAAAGCAGTTCCATCCTCGGTATGAAAAATCAACTGAAGGGCCCCTGTTTCCGGCTGCGGGGCGATCGAGTTGCCTGAAAAGCCACTGACAAAGCGCGTCATTTTCAGACCGAGCTGCCACTCGCCGGATTCCGGCCCGCGCGTGTCCGAGATCAGCAAGGTATTGTCAGTGGGATTGCTATCGCGCAACCAATCCGCCGTTGTTGGATCCGAGCCCGGCGTTTGCGGGAGCGGGTCCTTTCCTTGAAACGCGCCTGTGATCAGCTCCGCAACAGTCGGGGCGAAATACGAGGTGCCCTGCGCATTCGTGCGACTAGAATCGTATTTCGCAAACGCAAAACTGGGCAGTGTTTGCATCGCCAATCCATCGGGCGGGGTGACGCTGATCGCAGCGACATTCGAGTGCAACGAGACCGGTTGCCCCTGGTAGTCGAATTGCATCGTCAGTTGATAGTGAGTGCCATTGAGTGCACTTGTCACCTTCGACGCCACCTGAGTCACAGCGGCGGTGGTCGGCCTTGCCGTGACTTGAACCGTTTGGCCCCCACTCATTCGGACCCAATCATACGTTGGAACAACGCTGGTGGGTGCGGTCATCGTCGGTACCTGAAAAATCAGGGCGTTATTCGCCGCTACAGTGATGTCCGCAAGCGAAAGCACCTCGAGCTGCACCCGACTTTCCTGCAGGACCCCATTTTCGCGGTAGCGCGCTACGATCTCCGCCACGCCCGGCATCCCCGTCGTGTGAACCGTCGCCTGCCGCGAGTCAGTGCGACTCGGCGTGATCACAACAGCGCCGCTTGAACTCGTCGCATCTGGCGCAATCGCCTTCCAAGTGAGCCCACCGAGTTGATCTTCCTGCACCCCCGCCAGTGTGACAGTGGTCGTCGTACTGGCCGGCTGTCCCAGCTCATCATCGCCAGCGGTGAAGAGAAATGGTGACTGGGTTCTGAGCGTGTAGTCGGTTCGAGGCATCTCGATATACAAGACACCCACATTCGATGTGACTTGAGTTGTCCCACTGAAACCGCCCGCCACCTGAATCAGGACTCGAACCTGTCTCCCCGCATCGACGGCCTGGACGTTTTTCAAGGTCAACGAGGCGCCCTTTTCATCAGGTAGCGTCGTCCAGTTCGCATCAGTGGGCATCTTAGTCTGCCACGTGTAGCGCCAGGCAGTGCCATTGCTGGTCGGCGCATCGAACCGCGCATCCTCGCCTGCCGCGGTTGTGACCGCGGCGGTCAAGCGACCAACCACGACCTGTTGCGTCAGGGTCGTGATCAATTCATCACCAACTGTGACCCGGGCCTGGACGGTCACGTTGCCGCTTGCGCCGGGTATTTTAGAGGCCGTCAGCGTCCCTTCATTGTCGATGCTCGCAGGCCCAGGCCCCATCACCGACCACGTGATTTTTGGCAGGTCCCCTGTGATCGCCGGCTGAAACTCGAAAGTCGTCTGACTTTGCGCGGCCGAGGTGTCAGGACCACCAATCAGAAGCGCCTGCCGCGGTGCCATTGTGTACCCGGCCGGTTGAACAGTCAGGTGCGCGTGATTTGATTCCACCTCGCGCTCGAGCACCACTCCACCTTTTTGAAAGTCGGCGATAGCATAGACCTCCGAACCGTCATCGCCTAGCCGCAAGCCGCGAAGCGTGACTGTCTCACCGTGCTGGTCGGGCAGCTCCTCACCATGCCAAAACCAGTGAACGTTGGTGGCTTCAAGCCCGCTTGGAAGCGCAAGGTGAAACGCCACCTGACCGCCATGACTGCCAGCTTGGTCTGGTAAATGCACCCCATAGATCGTCCTTGGTGCAACTTGAATCGTGGCAGCCCCGCCCAGCAACAACGGTGGAAAATACAGCGTGCCAGCGACCGTTTGGCTACCGACTTCCCCATTCCCAGTCAGCCGCAGCGTTGCACTGCCTCGCGCTTGCGCAGTTAGAGTTGCGCCAGCCGATAGAGAAAAATCTGGTGCGATCTCTGGGAGCAGGCCTGCGACTTGCACATCGGTCGATCGCCCATCAAAGAGAACGACATGGTCAGAGGTCAATTCCGGTGTGTAGGGTTGCGGCAAAATCAGTAGGCGCAGTAATTCGGTGCTGTATTCCCCGGGTGAAACGAAGATACCAAACAGTGGTGTAATAGTCAGCCCGATCTGAAAAGTGAGCCAAGTAGGGGCGCTAACGGTCGGCGCGACAAAGCCATACTGGATATTTTTGGTATCGGGTTGACGCCCAGATTGCCCCGTTTGATATGTCAGGCCAAACTGGCTAAGTTGTTTTTGCGTCCCCGCTTCATTTCCGAGCATTCGTTGTGGCACCTGGTCGCTAAGTTGGGCCGTGATCATGACCTGAAGCGTGCCAGTATCCTCAAACACCTTTAGCCCGATTCCAGCCCGCAACTGCATTTGCTCCCCTGACCGAACGATACCCACACGCCCGGTCCCCAGCTGGCGCCCCGCGGTGTCCCGAAAATTCGCCTGCGTCAGGATGCGCGTCGAATCCGCGGTCGGGGAGCGGAACCCAGATCCCGCCACCACCGGTACCGCGGGCGGTAGGACGATACTGGGATTGGCAGCGGCGACTGGACTGGCGCGGCCCAGCTCCGTCCGCAGCCCCAACACAATGACCAAGGCGATGCTAAGTAGCAATAGCACCCCCTTTTTATGAAGTCTCCGCATGCGTCGCACCTCGTCTTCCATATAACAGCAAAAGCCACAACTCGAGCAAGATCACCGATCCGATCAGGGTGACCCACGGAATGGCTTCTTCTCCCGTTGCAGGAAAAATACCGCCTGGTCGCACCTGACTCGGCGTTTTTCCCCCTGGCCGTGCAGGATTTGTCGGGGCCGGCGCAGGCGGCGTAGGCCGCGGCTTGACTGGCGCCAACGCCTCGCCGACAATGGCCACCTGTGCCTGTGACTGCATCGCTTCTGCCGCCTTAACAACTTGGTGCCCCTGACTGACCAAGATCAAGCAGGCCCCTAATAGCCAGCCCAACCACCATCTATTTTTTCCCTTCATCTTTTTTCCTCCGCCAAAATAGTAATCCGAGCAAGCCCAGGGCAATCAGGAGCAACCCACCGATCAGCACCCACCACCAGGGGAACGGGCGCACCACCGCCAGCCGCGCACCCTTGTTGACCTTGGCCGCAACCTTTGCGTCGATCGTGAAGGCGCGGTGAAACCGCCACGTGTACGTGCCGGCAGTAGCCGTCAGCGTCAGCCAATACTTTCCGGCAACCAAAGGGGCCTTAGTAAAAAGCGCATAGTTGAACGACGAGTTTGGGGCCATCGCCATTTGGTCCGCATTACGAGTTAAAAGCGGTTTTGAGTCACCATCTCGGGTCACACTCGCCTTGATCGCCATCCCACCAAACAACCGCGGCTGATCATTTTGCAGCGTCGCCAACACGGCCGCTTGGTCATTCTGATTGCCGGGCTTGACGCTCAGCAGATTCAGGTGCGGCGCAACGGTTTCTTCCGTGGTCTGCATCTGAATGGCAACGACCATCGCGAACCGATTCGTGATGCTCATACCCGACTGGTCATCCGCAGCCGGGGCCGTTTCATCCGTTACATAAAAACTGCCAAGCAACTGCCCCTTTAGTGGGGTAGCCGGTATTTGAACAAAAAAGGTGACCTTTCGCCCTTCATTGGCTTTCAACTCAACTGACACGGGCGCGGATGCCAGATCGGCGAGCTGAATGACGGCAGACGGATCCCGCTTACTACTTGGGGTGTACCCCACCTGACCGTTATCTTGTGTAAAGGCCGAAGTGATCGCCACCCGCAACGTTTTCGGTTGTGCACTTTGATTGGCGACCGTGATCGTGAGTGCCTGGCGAGTCCCGGGTTTGACCAGAAGATCAAAGTAACCTTTATTGCCGCCCACTTGATTTGCGGGGAGCTGTGGCGTCACCGTGAACCCAGCCCCAGCCGCGGCTACTGGCACCACAGTCCAGCCTGCCAACGCCATTATCAGCGCGACGACGATGATGATCGTTTTACGAAGCACCCAATATTCCCCCATTTTCGTGTCCGTTCCGCCTGATACGCACCACTTAGCGCGCTTGCCGACCGCGTTAAAAAAGGCCAGCACAACGCAACCGTTGCACTGACCTCTCACCGCTCAGATGTCAGCGCATGAGTCACGCCGAATGTTGTTGATCACGCCTATGGTCCCTATGGTGTCGTAGTCTCTGGTTCTTGACTCAGCGTCCAGGTGATCGTCGCCTGATGGAGGCCCTTTTTAGCACTCGGATCCTTAGGCAACGCCAATGTCCCACCAGACAGCTGCAGAATCGTATCCCCAGCACCCTTTTCAATTGGGGCATTGATCACACTGGTGGCCCCACTGCCTGGCGTCAGCGGCTTATCCGCAAACTCACCTGCCACAATGTTGGCGGTATCGACTGCCCCCTCAAGGCTCAAGTTTGTGACAGTCAGGTCAGCAAAGGTCCCTAGTGAGGCGGATAAATTCCACCCCGTGTTGGTGCCGCGGTAGTCGGAGACGGCGATCTGCCCCGTGTCATTGCCATCAAAGGTCCCTTTATCGGTGATATCGGTCCCCAGTGTCAGTTTTGCATCAACATCTTTCTTTACCAGATCAGCAATTGAAACTTTCTCAAATTTCAGATCCGGCACAGCGTCAAGGCTCAATGTGCCCGGATCGATCTGAATATTCACCGTGCTATTGGCAGTTGCAGTGCCATCGCTGCCGACGACAAAGCCCGCCCCGATCAAAGCCCCCGCAATATTATTGTCGACCACACCTGGACCATTACCATCCGCCGCAAGTACCGGCAAGACCGGCCCCGCTGCTGCTAATAACAGTCCAGCCCCCACAGTAAGTCTTACACCCCATGAATGTTTCATGGTCTGTCCTCCTTTTTTCCAGTCACATGTCTCACTCTGGCGAGCGCACGCCGCTCGCACCGTATCGCTCAATTGCGATCAGCCTGCGCTGACCGCACGTCCGAGATCTGCCCATTTCCCCGTCTAATATTTTTTCTCGTCGGCCTCACATCCCTTCAGGTGTTGGTGCTGAGATCAGTGTCCAAGTCAAGATCGCGTGATAGTTACCGCTGACCGCATCTGGAAGCGGCGGCAAACTCAGAAACCCGAACATCGGTGACGTAAAATTCTGATCAGTCACCGGCCTTGCCTCGCTATTGAGCGCCAGGACGGGGGTGTCATCCCCCATCGTCATCACCGGAAACAGCTCCAAGTCGCGCCCCAAAAGCCACCCAATGCCTAGCTTGGCGCCAACCACTGGCTGGTCGCTTGCGTGGCTCAATTGGCCCGCGCTGACCGTAAGCTGCCAAGGTGTGGGCGCATCACGCGTATCGATCACCGTCAGCCGCTTATCCTCACCTTGGCCAGGCCAGGACAAGAGCCAATCGAGATTGGTCGGACTCACCTCAGTCAGCGGCGTTTGTCCGGTATAGGCGCCATGAATCAGCTCCTCGACCGTGGCCGCCTGCATCTCGCCGTTTTTCTCGTGGCCAAAATTAAAATTCGGGACATCGACCAACCGAAGGACCGGTGCATTGCCAACAGTGAGGGTCGCCAGATTAGACGTGAGAACGGTCTGCGTCCCCCAGATCTCATCACGCAGCACGATCTCCACCTGATACCGCGCCTTGCGATCGATCTGTGGGGTGAGCGCGACCGTCAACGAGTTCCCTGTTTCCCCCGCAAAAACGGTTTTCTCACCGTCGCCTGACACACGTTGCCATTTGACGGCCCTTATTGAATACGCATTTTCTTCAAAAATTGTCAGCATCTCTTCTGGAATGTTGAACGTGACCGTTTCACCGATGCGTCCAGCGCGATCGGCCAAGGCCGTCACCGTCAGCGGTGCATGTGTGATCGCGGCGCTTTCGTCAGCCAAGTTGGCGTATAGACCGATCGCGATCTGACCGGGGCCGCGCGGAACGATCACCCCGTCATCACCCACGCTAGCCACCGCCGCCCCATCTTCCCCCGAGTCGAGCAGATAAGTGGCCCATTCCGGGTCGATCATGTCGCTTGGCTGATGTGTTGGCCGAATTGCGGTTGGCCCGGCGCCGTCACCCCAAAACAGCGCGGGTGTCTCATAACGCAGATCCGTCAAAACAAGTGGCGGCCGCAACGCAACGACAAGGGTATTGGTCACCACCTCATCATCCGTGCCACTGTGAATGCGCACGCGAAGAAACAAGTTGGGCCACGACTCGTCATAAGCAAGACGGTGTAATTCGTTCGTCGTCGTCGTTGCGGCGAGCGTCCAGTCGGTCTGCCCGTCTTGTGAAACTTCCCACAGATACGTTGTGGCGACAGGCAGGCCGTCATCCAAGGGCGGCTCAGGTGCAACGAATGGCTGCATTGGCCGCGCAACCCCGCGCACCAACTCATTTGGCCCGATCACAGCCGGTCCTGTCAGCGCCCCCAAAGAAAAATCGAGGTCCGCCGCCAGCATCTCATCCGCGCTTTCGATCTCCGAACGGGCTGTGAGCCCAACATGGCCACTCGTCCCGGGTTCCGCTTCTGCCACTGCCGTCACATCATTTCCATCCTTTGTCACACGCAACCGAGTGTCATCCGTGCTTTCCCACTCCGGCCACCCGCGCAGGCTCACATCAGGCTCCGCGACCAAACGGACAGGGGTCGTCGCCATCCCCTCAGGTGCATCCGGCGCAGTGATCAAGATGCGGCGATTCGGTTTCACGTGAAACGCTGTACTAACTTGAAGACGCGCGGGATTGGACGCTAGACCCGCGGCGATCTGCCGACCATCACTCAAGCGAAAATAATTAGCCGTCGCCGTGACAACGCCCGCATCCTCACGCGTCAATTGGCGAATCACCAACCGTTCCGGACTTGGCGTGAATCGCTCGTCGTCTTTGATCACCTCACCATTCAGTTGCCACTCTGTGTTGCGCGCCTCAAGTCCGGCGGGCAGGCGCAATTCAAATTCAGCCTCGCCAGTCTCATAGCCGCGCACATCCGGCAAGTCCGCCGCATACACGACCGGGTCTGCCGCCTCGACCGAATAGGAAAAAGCAGACCGACTTTGCTCTGGTACGTCGATCTGGGCAGTCAACCGACTCGCCCCGACGGCGCCATTTGCGGGACTGAACAATAATTGATCCCCCTGCGGCGTCCATGTCCCCAGCTGCGTCTCATAATCGCGGTAATCGGGCACGACGCCCACCGGCAACCCCGCAACACCAACGGACACGCTTTGCCCGCGAAAAACGACCGGCGGTGCAGCCTCGATCACAGGGGTATAGTCAGCGGGAAAAACCAGCACCCAAAATGGCTCTGAATAATAGCTGCGTTCGATCACCGGCGACTGACCGAGATGATAATCCACCTCCAGTTGATAACTGATCCAGGTCGGGCCCGTCAAATGGAACTGATCAAACGTCAACTGATAATGCAGATAATCATTTGGCATGCCAGTCCAATACGGCGCCCACTTCACCCCATTTTGCGGTTGACTGCCGTGTTCTTGCGAGGCGCTCAACCCGATATCGATCTGACTCGTCTGGGCTGGGGCATCCCCGACCTTGATCCGCGTGCGAAAACCCAGTGTATACTGGCCATCACTTCCGTCTTTGCCAAAAGAAGCCTTCATCGTGACCGTCTCATCACTTTTCAGGAACGTCTGATACTTGCCTTCTGTGTCCCCCCAATCGACAAAGGCGTTGCTGGCGACATAATTCGGCTGCGTCCGAAACCCCGAGTGATTGTCAAATGCCTCAGGTGAAGGCGCAGGAAAGTCTGACGGCCCCGTTGTTGGCACAATGATCTGCGCGGTGGCCTTGACCGCTGTCGCCGGAACCACCAAGCCCGCGCTCGCCACTGCCCCGAAAAGCAACAAGCCGACCATCCCCAGATGCCAGACCCGTTTCATGCATGCGTCACCTCCCCACACATCTGTTCCCGCTATCGCTATTGTACAGGATGATGTTATTTTCTGGCAACGATTTCATTGAAATTTATTTGTTTGTTGTTTTCTATACAGTTATTTTATAAGCAAATAAAAAAGCACGCTTACCGCTCAACGTAAGTGTGCTTCCAGTTAGGCGCGTTCCTTCCCGTACGACGGGGCAGAGCCGAATACCTTCTTATATAAACGACTGAAATAAAAGGGATCGTGGTAACCGACACTGGCCGCCACATCTTTGATCGGCAAGTCCGTCTCCCCCAGAATCTTTTGGGCGTGGGCAAGCCGGACCTGCATCAGATAAGTCATCGGACTTTGACCCTTGAGCTGCTTGAACGTCCGCGACAGATGGGCCTCCGAGACATGCAGGTAATCGGCGACTCGCGCCAACGTCAGGTCCTCGGCAAAATGGGCATCCAGATAGTAGGCGGCGCTTGAGACCATCGCCTGCTGCTCGGTGCTCGTCTCGCTGTCGCTGATCGTGAGGTGATCATCGGCGACCGCGTTGTCAGGCAGCGCCCGCATCAGAATGCAGACCAACTCCGTCACATAGGCCTGCAGCAAGAGGTCGTGGCCAAACGCCGACCGCTGTTTGACCTCCCCAATGATGCGCTGGGCAATGTTGAAAAACAGCGGCTGCTGGTCTTCCAGGCGCAATACCGGATCTTTGAACGGAAAATGGTCCGGCGTCAGCCCAGGCAAAACGACATGGCGAAAGCCGATGTACAGCTGGTAGCTATGGCTGCCCGCCGGTTGGTGCTCGTTGTGATGCACATGCGGGTTCAACAGCACCGCCTGGCCTTGCTGCACCCGAATCTGGTGGCCTTCGATCGTGTAATCCGAGAACCCTTCTAACATCACCGATAATTCCGGAAAATCATGTTCGTGATATTTACTAGTGTCTTCCCCTTCATTCATGTATGCGAAGGCATACAGCACATCCGGCGAGAAACTTTTTAGATCGATCATTGGTCTACTCCCTGCGGCACCTGCCGAAAACCCTGCTCGACTGCTGATGAACCGCTTTCGCATTGATTTTAGCATAAAAACACAAGGAAACAGACAAAATAGTCCATTCATGTCTCAGCTAGTTCCCTCATAATAGCCACATGAACAAATGGCTGGGCGCGCGACGCATTGGGCGTCGGTCCCGCTCAGCCTCGGAGGTGTAATTATGGGTACCTTTCAATGGGTCTGGCAGTACATTCGGCGCAATATGAAATTGCTGATTCCTGCCACCCTGCTTATTTTCGTCAATGCCGCGGCGATCGTGGTCGCGCCCCTCATTGGCGGCTGGATCATCGACCAGGTCATCGGCCAAGGACACACCGAGCGACTCGTGCCGTTTTTGCTGATCATGATTGGCGTCACGCTGGGTCGGACCATCGTGCGCTACATTTATCAGGTCATCTTCGAACAAGTCGGGCAAAACGTGATGTGGGACATTCGCCACGACTTGTTTGAAAAGCTGCAGAAGCTGGACTTCACATTTTTCAACAATGTCTCCACCGGCGATATCATGGCCCGGATGACCGGGGATATGGACGCGATTCGCAACTTTGTGGCTTGGGACAGTTACAACCTGATCGAATGTGTGCTGTGGTTCGTCACCGCGATCTTGGTCATGGGTAGCATCAACTGGCCGCTAACGCTGGCCTTGGCCGCCCTGACCCCGTTCATCGGGTTTCTGACCATGCACATGAGCAATGAGGCGCATCCGGTGTATTTCCAGATTCGTGAAGCCTTCGCGCACCTCAACTCAATGGTCGAGGAAAACATTTCCGGGAACCGTGTCGTCAAGGCGTTCACTCGCGAACCATACGAAATTGAGAAGTTCAACAAGCTCAACGACGCGTATAAGGCCCGCAACATGGATGCCGCCCGGGTTTCTCGGCGCTACCTGCCGCCACTGGACATTCTCGCGTCGATGCTGTCGGTGATCGTCCTGATTCTCGGCGGGTTCCTCGTCATCAAAGGGTCCATGACGCTTGGCGATCTGGTCGCGTTCAACGGCTTTTTGTGGATGTTGAACCAGCCGATGCGGATGAGCGGCTGGTTGATCAACGATGTCCAGCGTTTTTCCGCCTCGACGATCAAAATTCGGCGGATGCTGGGGGCCAAGTCGTCCATTCCGGTGCAGGACAGCGAGCATTACCAGAAGCTGCAAGGGTATGTGACCTTCGACCATGTCAACTTCGAGTATGCCGATGCGCCGGAAGTGCCAGTGCTGCATGACATCAGCTTCACCGTCAAGCCTGGTGAGACCATGGGCATTCTCGGCGAGACGGGGTCTGGGAAATCGACGCTGATGAACTTGATCGCCCGGTTCTATGACCCGACATCAGGCGAGGTCCTGATCGATGGGAAAAACGCGAAGGACTGGCCAGTTCGGCAGTTGCGCGACCAGATCACGATCGTCATGCAGGACCTGTTTCTATTTTCCGATACGATTCAGGACAATATCTCTTACGGGAACCGGCAGGCTGAGCCGCAGCTGATTCAGCACATGGCGGATGTCGCCGATGCGTCGCAGTTCATCGCGGAAATGCCGGATGGCTATGACACCGTGGTCGGCGAGCGTGGGGTTGGCCTGTCCGGCGGGCAAAAACAGCGGATCTCGCTGACCCGCGCGCTGGTCAAAAATCCATCGATTCTGATTTTGGATGACACGACCTCAGCGCTGGACATGGAGACCGAGGCGGAGATTCAAAAGAAATTGTCGCCGATCACGCAAAAGAAGACGACGTTCATCATCGCCACGCGCATCAGTTCGTTGCGGCACGCCGATCAGATCATCGTGCTGAAACACGGCGACATCATCGAGCGCGGGACGCATGATGAATTGATCGCCAAGCACGGCTATTACTTTGATACGTATCAGAAACAACTCGGGGCATTAGGTGTGAAGGGAGGCGAGTCAAATGGCGAAGCGTAATACATTCGATGAAGATGAAGAGCTGCAAGAGACCTTTAACTGGAGCTATTATCGCCGCCTTGGCCGCTATCTTGTGCCGTATCTGACCAAGCTCGCCTTGGTGCTGGGCACCTTGATTCTCGGCAGTTTGGCCGGCACCCTTGGCCCATACCTGACGAAGGTCGCCATCGACCAGGCCATTCCGCAGAAAAATCTCTCGCTGCTTTGGCTTTTGACGGGCATCTTTGCCGCCTTGCTGATCATCACCTTTTTCTGCTATCGCTACCGCATCTGGACGATCACCGAAGTCGGCCAGGACATGCTCAAAGATATGCGTTCCGATATCTTCGACCATTTGCAGGAGCTCCCGTTTTCCTACTTTGACTCACGCCCGCATGGCAAGATCCTGATTCGTGTCGTCAATTACATCAACACCTTGTCAGATCTCTTGTCCAACGGCTTGATCAACCTGATCAACGACATCATCCTGCTGGTCGTCACGTTGATCTTCATGGTCAGCATCAACTGGAAGCTCGCCCTGTGGAGCTTGGCGCTGATCCCGATCTTGCTGGTCTGGACGCGCATCGTGCAGATTCAGCAACGTAAGGCGTATCGTGAGCTGTCCAACAAGCAGTCGAACATGAACGCCTACATCCATGAAAGTATCGCCGGCATCAAGGTCACTCAAGGGTTCGCCCAAGAGGACAACGCCAGTGCGACCTTCGATCATGTGGCCAACGAATACCGCAGCTCCTTTATGCATGCGATTCGCGTACAATGGGCATTGTGGCCTGGGGTGCAAAACATCTCCACCCTCACCACGGCGCTGATCTACTACATCGGCATCACGCAATGGGGCGGCGTCGATGTGACTACCGGGACGCTGATCGCGTTCATGGGTTACGTCGCCAACTTCTGGAACCCCGTGATCGATATCGGGAACTTCTACAACTCCCTGATCACGGCCACCGCCTATCTGGAACGAATCTTTGAAACGATGGATGAAGAGCCTGAGGTCAAGGACCTGCCAGACAGTTTTGACCTGCCACCGATTCATGGCGATGTGGAATTCAAGGATGTTTCCTTCAAATATGAAGAGGACACGCCGATGATTCTGAAACACGTCAGCTTCCACGCCGCGCCCGGGGAGACCGTTGCCTTGGTCGGGCCGACCGGGGCGGGGAAATCCACCGTCATCAACCTCCTATCGCGCTTCTATAACGTGACGGAAGGCGAAGTCGATATCGATGGCGTCGATATTTCCCGGGTGACACTCAAGTCGCTGCGGAGCCAAATGGGCGTGATGCTGCAGGATACCTTCATTTTCTCCGGCACCATTCTCGAAAACATCCGCTATGGCAAGCTCGACGCCACAGAGGAAGAGGTCATCGCTGCCGCGAAGGTCGTGCGGGCGGATGACTTTATCCGCGACATGCCGCAGGGGTATCACACCGAGGTGCAGGAGCGCGGCTCGACCTTGTCAGCCGGCCAGCGCCAGCTGATCGCGTTTGCCCGGACACTGCTCGCCGACCCGAAGATCCTCATTCTCGATGAGGCGACTGCGGCGATCGATACGCAGACCGAACTGCTGCTCCAGGCTGGCCTGAACCGCCTGCTGGAAGGCCGGACGAGCTTCATCATCGCCCACCGCCTGTCGACCATTCAAAACGCGGACCAGATCATGGTGGTCAACCACGGTGAGATCGTCGAACGCGGCAGTCATCAGGAATTGATGAAAAAACGCGGCGAATACTTCTCATTGTATGAGGCTCAATACCGCATGCTGCAATCACTTTAAGCAAGAATCAAAAAACCGGCTCAGGTGACGTGAGTCGGTTTTTTGATTCTAAAATTAGTTGAATTTATCCCAGATATTGGCCAGGATGTTGGTCTGATCACGATCCGGCCCAACTGAGAACGTCAGCAGGTCGACATTGATCAATTCCGCGATACGCTCGATGTAATGCCGCGCATTCACGGGCAGGTCGGCCAGTGTTTTCGCCTGGGTGATGTCCTCGTCCCAGCCTGGCATTTCCTCATAGACCGGCTTGCACTCAGCCAGCTCCTTCAGCGACGCCGGATAATGGTAGATCGTCTCGCCGTTGCGTTCATAGGCCGTGCAGATCTTGACAGTCTTCAAGCCGGTCAGGACATCGACCGAATTGAGGCACAGGTCGGTGACCCCGGCGACGCGCCGGGAATGGCGAACGACCACCGCATCGAACCAGCCGATGCGCCGCGGCCGGCCGGTGACGGTGCCGTATTCATGGCCCGCTTCCCGGATAAAATCGCCGTCTGCGTTGAGCTGTTCGGTCGGAAATGGCCCGTCGCCGACACGCGAGGTGTACGCCTTGGCAACGCCGACAACGCGGTCGATCTTGCTGGCCCCCACGCCGGCGCCAATGGTGACCCCGCCGGCCGGGTTAGACGAGGTGACAAATGGGTAGGTGCCTTGGTCGATGTCGAGCATCACGCCTTGCGCCCCTTCAAAGAGCACGTTTTCGCCTTGGTCGATCGCGTCGTTCAGCACGACTGAAGTGTCACATACATATTTTTTGATCTGTTGGCCGTAGCCATAATATTCTTCAAAAATATCGTCGAAGGCCATCGGTTCGGCGCCGTAGAGTTTCGTGAATTCCTTATTCTTTTCGGCGAGATTCTGGCGCAGCCGCTCCGCAAAGATCTCCTTATCCAAAAGGTCGGCGATGCGGATGCCGACGCGCGAGGCCTTGTCCATGTAAGCCGGGCCGATGCCGCGATTAGTGGTGCCGATCTTATTGGCGCCCTTGGCCGCTTCCTGCAGCTTGTCGAGGGCGATATGGTAAGGCAGAATCACATGCGCGCGGTCTGAGATGCGCAGGTTGCTAGGATCAACGCCCTTTTCTGCCAAATAAGCGAGCTCTTCGACCAAGCTCTTCGGATTGACGACCACACCGTTGCCAATCACTGACAGCTGGTGCGGATACAAGATACCTGAGGGAATCAGCCGAAGTTTGTAAACTTGGCCGTTGTTGTGAATCGTGTGGCCGGCGTTGTCCCCGCCTTGATAACGGCTGATGATGCGTGCGCCTTCGCTGAGAAAATCCGTGATCTTCCCTTTGCCTTCGTCGCCCCACTGCGTTCCGACGATCACTACTGTGCCCATATTTTGTCGCTCCTAACATATTTGGTCGGCCAAGCCGCCAGAAGATATTCTACCAATCCGAGGCGGTTCTCGCAAGGCAATTTCCGAATGATAAGTGGATTTATGTTTTGATAAACGCAAAAACCCGAACAAAAATTGTTCGGGTTTTTCATGCATCGGTTATTCACGAATATCAACGGCCGTCTTGATGCAACGTCTCCTCGGCGATATAGGCGAAAATATGGCCAAAAGCGAGTTCCAAGACGTCATCAAAGGCCACTGGCACGTTTTCCGGTTCCCCGCCATCAGTCAGGCGCATCACAAAGCCAGTCGCCGAGACCTCCTGGGGAATGCCCATCAAATGGTCCTCTTCAGTGGCGGCCCGCACCCGGATCACCCGCTGAAAAGCCGCGGCTTCGCTCACCAGACTGGGAATCAGTTCGGCGGTGTTGTCAAAATCACGATCCGCATTCAGGACCGGTTGCTGGGTAAAATCATGTGCCTCATCCCACTGCCGGTAAAAGGCGATGGTCTGCAGGTAATCCGAGGCGGTAATCAGGCTCTGAAGCGCGGCGATGCGCAGGGCCACATAGCCGCCAAACTGAGCCGCCATGTCCAGCAGCGACAGCACGACGACCCCGTGATTGAGCGCCTTGACCGTGCCGATGTAAAACTGATCCTCATTATCCCGCGGAATCGCGGCCAGCATCGCGCCACTTTTTTCCGCGTCAGCCAAGATCGGCGCCAGCTGGCCGTTGTTGAGGTGCAGCTCCGATTTTTGATGCACCAGGTGCGCGCGCTGCGCCACCAGCTGCGTCTCAAGAAACAGGTCCAGGCCGGCAAATTCCACGACCAGTACGTCGGAGCAATCGATCTGCATCACGCGCACATCGGTGTAATTGTACTTATTGAAAACAGACAGCGTGAAGCGATCCTCAAACACGCTGGTGATCTGGCCTTCCAGAAACGAGTCATCGTCAGCCAGAATCACCATCACGACCTGTTGGCTGGCCTGGGCCTGCTGTGCCAATTGCTGCAGCAGGTCCTGGGTCGGATCGAACTTGAGCGTCGCTGGCTCCTCAAGGGTGAGGAAATGTGCCCTTTCCGCTAGGTCAATGCGAAAGTCCATGTCATCGAGATCCGCGCCAGCAAATTCGACCTGCTCGATCGCGTTAAAGGTCAGCAAAACGGCGCCATCACTGATACCGGCGTCATTATAGGTCGACAGAATCACGGCATTGCTGCCGAGCGCCTGGACATAGCCCGTGTAAAAATCATCGGTATCTCGCTGATAGACATTGATCAGCAGCTTTTCGTTGAGTGCCGCCATCAAACTCATCAAGATCGCATCGATCGCGATCACCTCCCAAAAATAGACGTGTTGCTTGTTCCATTAAAGCACACGCAATGCTACAGCAGTGTCGTGGGCCAAATGTCCGGATCCGAGCAGCTAAGGCTCCAATCACCTGGTCCTAAGTTCGGACCAGGCGCTTGGAACGCTTACCTGTCGGACCCAAAAACGACATTTGACCCACTTCCGTTAATGGGTGGGCGCCTGGGCATCAGGCGCCATAGAACTGAATTTGTTGTAGGATTTGACGAATAAGAGCTTCACCGTGCCGCGCGCACCGGACCGGTTTTTTTCCACGATCACTTCGACCGGCCCAACATTTTGCTCATCGTCTTCATGCGGCTTGCCTGCGTTATCGTCGCCTTCTTCGTCGCGGTAATAATCATCGCGGTACAAAAAGGCCACGATGTCCGCATCCTGCTCGATGGACCCAGATTCACGAATATCGGACAACACAGGGCGTTTGTCCTGGCGCTGTTCGACGCCACGGGAAAGCTGCGACAGCGCGATCACCGGCACGTGCAATTCCTTAGCCAGCTTCTTCAACTGCCGCGAGATCGCGGAGACTTCCTGCTGACGGTTCTCTTGGCCAGAGCCTTCAATCAGCTGCAGGTAATCGATGATCACCAGGCCGAGGTCATGTTCCTTGGCCAGGCGCAGGCATTGCGAGCGAATCTGGGCCATGCGCACGCCGGGGGTGTCATCGATGTAGATGCTCGCCTGGCTCAAGGACCCCATGGCGATCACCAAATGTGACCATTCATCTTGCGACAGTTGGCCGGTGCGCAGGTGGTTGGCGTCGATGCTGCCTTCCGCGCAAAGCATGCGGTTGACCAAGGACTCGGCGCCCATTTCCAAGCTAAACAGCGCGACTGTTTTCTCGGTTTTGGTCCCGACATTTTGCGCGATATTCAGCGCGAACGCGGTTTTCCCGACTGCGGGACGCGCCGCCAAGATCACCAATTCATCTTCGTGCAGCCCGGTCGTCAGCTTATCAAGCTCGTGAAAACCGGTTGGCAGTCCCGTGATCTCCTGCTTGTTTTGATACAGTTTGTCGATCTCGGCGACCGCGGAGTTGAGGACGTCTTTGATCGAGCGAAAACCGCCGCGCGTCCCCACATCGGCGACCTGCATCATTTGATTTTCGGCGTTTTCCACCAGCCCGGCCACATCGCTTTGGTCGTCATAACTCTGGCGGATGATCTTTTCGGCTGTCTGAATCAGCCGCCGCAACTGTGCCTTGTCCGCAATGATCTGCGCATAGTATTGCACATGGGCCGCAGTCGGCGTGGCATCGGCCAGCTCGAGCAAATACGGCACCCCGCCGATGTCCGTCAACTGATTGCGGGCCTCAAGATAGTCCTGCAAGGTGACCACATCGATGGCCGAGCCTTCCTCAGACAGCGCGGCCATCGCCGCAAAAATCAGCTGGTGGGCGCGCTTATAGAAGTCTTCGGGCTGAATCAGTTCAGCTGCATCGACCAGGGTCGCCGGGTCCAAAAAAATACCGCCGAGCACGGCCTGCTCCGCTTCTAGACTTTGTGGCATTTGCCGTTGAATCGGTTGATCGTCCATCTTTGTCGCTCCTCACCGTTTGCTGTGTCCTAACCAGTATAGAGTAAAACCAGGACAAACTAAAGCCGCCGAACTTGTCGCTGGAAAATAAAAAAAGCCACCTATCACCCGGGAAATAATGGGCGAAAACGGCGGCTTTGAATCAGGCAATTATTTTTGTTGGGTGATGTGCACGCGAATCGTGGCCGTCACACCTGGGTACAGGTCCACCGGCACATTGCGGTAGCCCAGCGCCCGAATCGGCTCCGGCAGATCGATCTTGCGCTTGTCGACCTTGATCTCGTACTGCTTTTCCAGCGCCGTGGCGATCTGTTTTGACGGAATCGAGCCAAACAACCGCGCGTCTTCGCCAGCCTTGGACTGAATCTGCACCACCGTGTTGTCGTCCTCGAGCCGTGTCTTGACGGCAACGGCTTCCGCTTTGGCGGCGGCTTCCTTTTTGGCCTCAAGCTTCTGCTGACCTTGCAGGGCACTCATGGCCTGCGAGGTCGCGGCCTTCGCCTTCCCATTTTTGATCAAAAAATTCTGCGCGTAGCCATCTGGGACCTCTTTGACTTCGCCGCGCTTGCCTTTTCCTCGAACATCTTGGGTAAAAATCACTTTCATGATGCTTGCACCTTTTCCTTTCGACTTAATTCTCCGCCTGCTCGTCGGCGATCGCCTCGCGCAGCATCGTCGTCACCTGAGTCACGGTCTTGCCATCGATCTGAGTGGCCGCATTACTCAAATGGCCGCCGCCGCCGAGCCTTTCCATGATCACTTGGACATTGATGTCGCCCAGCGAGCGCGCGGAGACGCCAATGCGATTATCCGGCCGCCGCGTTACCACGAAGCTGGCCTCAATACCGTTTAGCGACAGCAAGGTGTCGGCCGCCTGCGCCGCGATCACCGGATCATAAGGCTTGGTCTCTTCTCCTGTACATAATGCCATATTCGCCGTGATCATTTCAACGCTGTCGATCAAGTGATTCTTTTGAATGTACGCGTCGACATTTTCCTTCAATAGATTCTGCGTCAGCAGCGAATCCGCACCGTTTGAGCGCAGGTAGCTGGCCGCATCGAAGGTCCGCGTCCCGGTCCGCAGGGAAAAATTGCGGGTGTCCACGGTGATCCCGGCCAGCATCGCCGTTGCCTCCAGCTTATTGAGTCCCGCCACATTGGTCGGCTGGTACTCAAACATCTCGGCGATCAACTCGCAAGTCGAGCTCGCATAAGGCTCAATGTAGACCAGCATCGGGTTATCGGGGAACTCCTCGCCACGACGATGGTGATCGATGATGACGGTGCGGGCGGCGAGGCGGTCATAAAGGGCCGGCGCGCCGGTGATCGTCGGCTTACTGTGATCGACCATCACGAAGAGGCTCTGCCCGGTGGCCTGCGCCAGCGCGGCTTCCGGCGTGATAATGGCGTTGGCCGTATCCGGATCTTTGCCGATCAGCTGCATCAGGCGCTGGACATCCGAATGCAATTGGTCCGGCTCGATCACCACGTAACATTCCTTGCCATTCATTTGCGCGATGCGCCGAATCCCAAGTGCCGCGCCGACGGAATCCATGTCTGGCCGCTGGTGGCCGGTGACGAAGATCTTGTCAGTCTGTTTGAACAGCTCCTGCAGGGCGCCTGAGATCATTCTGGCCCGCACCCGGGTCCGTTTTTCCATCGGGTTGGTCTTGCCGCCGTAAAAGCGGGCCTGTTCATTTTTCGCCCGGACAACGACCTGATCGCCGCCGCGACCAAGCGCGAGGTCCAAGTTCGACTGCGAGGTCAGTGCCAGTTGGCCCAAGTCGGCCTCGCCATACGCGATCCCCACGGATAGGGTCAGCGGGAAGTTCTGCTTGGACGTCTCCTCGCGAATCACATCGAGAATGTGAAATTTATCCTTTTCCACCTTTTTTAAGGCGCGGACATAAGCAATCAGCAAAAAGCGGTCATCGCCGATGCGTTTGACGAACATCCCGAAGTTATTCGCCCAGTCTGTCAGCTGGTTGGTGACATAGCTGTTCAGCGTGGAGCGGGCCTGATCCTCCATGGTCTGGGTCAACTCGTCGTAATTATCCAAAAAGATCTGGCCGATCGCCACACGCTCCTCGGCCGCCTGGGCTTCGATCTGCGCATAGCGGGTGATATCCATTAAATAGACGACCCCGATGCTTTTTTGAATGATCATCTCGAATTCATGATCGCCCCAGTGGATCTTCTGGCGCTCATTGGACTGCTGCTTGCCGGCGACCAGTTCGCCCAGTGCCGGGTCGACCACCGACAGCGGTTGGCCAAGGAAGTCCTGGTCGCCGAAATATTGCTGAAGATAAGGGTTGGCCCATTCAATGTTCAGACGGTCGTCGTAGATCAAGATTCCGACCGGCATTTTGATCAGGGCCTCTTGTTCCCCTCGCTTAATGCGGTACGAGAGGTCAGAAATGTATTTATTGGTATTCGCGGTAATGGTCGCCAAGGCGTAAAAGACGGCTGCGACCAGCCCGATCAGAAAGAGTAAGAGCAAGACCGCCACCAGCGGGCGAATAAAAAAGGCGACGATCACGTCAAGCGCGGCCAAGACCAGCATGACAGCTGAGACGA
Source organism: Lacticaseibacillus mingshuiensis (assembly GCF_016861785.1). Classification (GTDB taxonomy): domain Bacteria; phylum Bacillota; class Bacilli; order Lactobacillales; family Lactobacillaceae; genus Lacticaseibacillus; species Lacticaseibacillus mingshuiensis. The sequence goes on along the minus strand of NZ_BOLS01000005.1, from coordinate 59,623 downwards.
TCAGCAGTCGTTCATCTTCCAAAAATGCTGGCAGCTTGATGCGCGCAAATAGTTTTTTCATCATAACGCTCACTTTCGCTGAGTCTCAATTTAGGGAAACTTAAGTAATTCTACCATACTTGGCCAAGCCCTGCCCTTTGTCGGAATTTCAAACCAGGGTGCGCAGGTGCGCGGGATGGTGGGACAGCTAACTTGGCTCATGCGCTTGATGGCGGTCTTAGCCATCGAGTGCACGAGCCAGTTGGATGTTCCCACCATGCGCACCGGAGCCTGACTAGGCAGGGTGCGCAGCGGGGCGTTTAGGGGTGGGCAGCTAAGTCCATCAGACGGATGAGGCGTTTTTTGCCTCGTGTGGCTGATGGCTTAGATGGCCTACCCCTGCCCCACGAAGCCCATCTAGGGTGCGCAGTCCCCCGATCAGCCCAAATGAATCGACGGGCAGCGATCGATCACGACTGCCAAGGTCAAAAATTCCACATGTCGACATGATCATTTTGTTTTTAAATGACAAAATATAATTGTTAGTAGTGTTTATCAAAATTGGCTAATGGTCAGAATCGTCCAGAATGTTCATTAGCGATAAGATAATGAACAAATCAGTTGAGATCGTCAACACACTCGATCGAATCTCAAAATTATTTTTACGAATGTTGAACCGGAAAATTGCCATTTAAACCGTTGACGTATCCGTTTGCAGGCGTTATACTATTTTCGACACTGAGAGGCGTGGAGGAGCTGGCCACGAGTTCTCTCCCAGCGTCGGTCAGTCCGGCGGGAGACAACCCGCGACCCACCCCGAGCGACGCAATGACGGTTACCTGCAGTAAGGGGGTAACCCAAAGGGCTAAACGGACCCAGTGCTGAAAGGCACCGGAAAAATGTACCACCTGCATTTCAAACTGAATAAGTTCCCTAACACCGACGGGAGGAATCTCGAAAATGAAGAGGGAAAGGGATCCAACCTAAAATTTGGCAGGTCGGAGGAGACTTCGGCCTGTTTGCTGTGCAATGGATCAACTTGGTAACAGAATGACGCGGCCAAGTGCCGATCAATGCGATTCGAAAAGGCCTGAGCGTTTTTTTTGCTCAGGCCTTTTGCGTATTTTCCAACTTTCGGCGATGCCTCAAGGGCAGGTGGCGCTTGATAGAGACGCAGTTGCACTCAGCGCGCCTTGACCAAGGTCTCGCGGCCCAGCCATGCGACCGCCGCCGCCCCGATCAAGACGGCCGCGGTGAACAGCCCAAAGATCGCGGTAAATGAGACGCCGCTGGCCACCATCGCCCCTGTTGCCAGCGGGCCAACGATGCCACCCAGCCGACCGACCCCAGCCGCCATGCCGGAGCCGCTGCTGCGGATGCTGTCGGGATATTGTTCCGGCGAATACGCGTACAAGGCGCCCCATGCGCCCAAGTTGAAGAATGAAAGCAATGCGCCGGCTGTCAGTAGCATCGCTAGGTTGGCGGCGGCGCCAAATGCAAGTGCCGACAGCGCGGTGCCGGTCAAGAACACGATGAGGACCGGCTTACGGCCCCATTTTTCGATCAGCCAAGCGGCGACAAAATACCCAGGCAATTGGGCCAAGGTCATTAGCAAGGTGTAGCCAAAACTATGGATCAAGTCGTAGCCGCGCAGCACCATCACACTTGGCAGCCACAAGAACATACCATAATAGGAAAAGACGACCATGAACCAGACGATCCATAGCATGGCTGTTGCCCGCCGTAATTGCGGTTGCCATAGCGCGCGCAACGCACTGAAAAAGCTGCGGCGCTGCGGTTTTTCCGCTTCAAAGACCGGTGATTCGTTGATGCCGCCGCGGAAATACAAAGCGTACAGCGCCGTGCATCCCGTGATCAGGACACTCACACGCCAGCCCCAATGCGGAATGACAAAATAGGAGACCAGCGCAGCCAGCAGCCAGCCCACCGCCCAAAAACTTTCAAGCAGGACCACGCTGCGGCCGCGATGTTGCGGGGCCACGCTTTCCGACACCAGCGTCGAGGCGACCGGCAGTTCACCGCCGAGGCCAGCGCCGATGATGAACCGCAGTGCCATGAACATCACGTACCCATTTGCCAACGCCGACAGGGCCGAACCCATTGAAAAGACCAACAGGGTGATGATCAGCACGGCTTTGCGCCCGATGCGATCGGCCATCATCCCAAAGATGACGGCGCCGAGCGCCATCCCCAGCGAGGAGATACTGCCGATCAAGCCGCTTTGGGTCGCCGTCAGATGCCATTCAGGCGCGACCGCGGCCAAAATAAAGGACAACATCCCCACATCCATGGCGTCAAAGAGCCACGCCACCCCAACACCAGTGATCAAGCGCGCATGTTGCCACAACGAAGGCGCCGTTTTTGTTTCTTCCATGAGCCAATTTCCTCCAAGAAAAAAGAGGATGTCAAGACATCCTCCGAATTGGCTCTATTTTCTAGGAAATAAGGTGTCTTGTCAACCCTCTTCGTATAAATAACCCGCATTTCTCAGGGCTGTTTTGACCGCGGTCAACTGGGCCGGGGTGCTGTAGGCGATCGTGTGGAGATGGACCCCACCTGTCAGCTCAGATAACAGCTTGGCCGGATGCTGACGCAAATGGGCCATAAACAGCGTGATGTCGGTCTGCGTGCGAATCTGCAACTGGCCGCGCAGCTCACCATACACCGGATGATCCACCGCGACATCCAGCAGCGCGGCGCCCGTCGCCACGATCAGCGACATCTCGTCTTCCGTCTGGGCCGGGGTGTGGCGGCACACGATCACCGCCTGCTGCTCCCCGCTGGCCGTCCGCTCATACTGATAGCCTTGAGGGGTTGCAATGACCTGATCGCCGTGCGCGCGCATCAAAGCAATATCGCCGACCACCGTCTGCCGGCTGACGCCAAATCGCTTGGCAAAAGTCGTCGCCGAGATCGCCTCTGTTGCTTCACTCAAGGCAGCCTGAATCTGGGCGCGCCGCTCTGCATTCGTCAACATAAAACCAGCTCCTTTTCTACTTACGACATTGTGTTCTTTCAGTGTACCGCGCCCCGGCTGTCAAGACAACGACCGCAAAAAGACCCGAGCCAAAATTTCTGACTCAGGTCTTTTTTGGTGGAAATGAGGGGTGGCTTTTGGACGCAGATCCGGTGACCCGCGCATCGCCGCGCGCCGCACCCTAGTCCAGTTGGGCTCCGGTGCGCACAACGGGTACATCTAACTGTCTCGTGCACTCGAGGCAAAGGACGCCTCAAGCGCCCGAGCCAAGTTAGCTGACCCGCTGTCCCGCGCACCTTCGCACCCTATTCCTTTTCCGCCCGAAAATGCGGTTTCGCGGCTTCTTTGGCATAGGCGAGGCGGATCAGCTTGTCGATCTCGGTGACGACCAAGACGATGAAACCGATGGCGATCGCGATGCCCCATTCGCGCAGGGACATGCCGGAAGTGCCCATCACATTTTGCATGAACGGCACGTAGGTCAAAATCAGCTGCAGCACCATCATGAGGCCGATGATCGCATAGGCCATCGGGTTGGTGAAGAGCTGCTTGGAAAATGCCGGGGCCTTGGTGCGGATGTTGAACAGGTAGAAGATCTTCCCGAGAATGACGATGTTGACCATCATCGTGGAAGCGGTGGCCGCATCCACGATTCCGCGGCTGAGCAGGTAGTCATGGGCGATCAGGCCCAGGCCAGAGATCAGCACCGACACATAAACGAGTTGGAAAATATCGTGCTTGTTCATCATCCCGGCCGTGTTTGAGCGCGGCGGCCGTTCCATGATACCCGGTTCCGCCGGCTCAAAGATGAACGCAAACTGAATGGTGATCGCCGACACCATGTTGATCCACAGCATCTGCGGGGCATTCAGCGGCATGGCATCTTGGGTCAGGACGGTGAAGGCGATGATCAGCCCTTCGGCAAAACTGGTCGGAAGCAGGAACAACACACTCTTTTTCAAGTTGTCGTAAATGCGCCGGCCTTGGGCGATCGCTTTTTCCATCGTGGTGAATTTGTCATCCGTCAAAATAATATCGGCGGCATCCTTCGCCACATCAGTCCCAGACACGCCCATGGCAACGCCGACATCCGCTTTTTTCAGCGCCGGGGCGTCATTGACCCCATCGCCGACCATCGCGGTGACATTGCCGGCTTCTTGCAAGGCCGTCACGATCGCCAACTTGTCGGCTGGGGTCGTGCGCGCGAACACATCCGCAGTGGTCATTGCCTGAAAACGCGCGGCATCGTCCATTTGGGCCAGTTCGGTCCCTGTGACGACGCGCGGGCGCTTGGCGATGCCCAAAGTGGCGGCGATCGCGCTGGCTGTTTCCGGGTGGTCCCCGGTGATCATGACAACGCGCACGCCGGCCTTATGCATCTGCTTGATCGAGGCGATCACCTCGTCACGCGGCGGATCGATCAACGCGGCGATGCCCAGAAACTGCATCCCCTCTTCGCAAAGTGGCAAGGTGATCTCATCCACCTCGGAGCCGACGACTTTTTCCGCCACCGCGATGACACGCTGGCCGCCGCGAGACAATTTCGACGTCAGTGCCAAGTAAGCCTGTTCGTCAAAATGCGGATCCGCGTTTTTCGCCATCGGGAAGACCTTATCGGGGGACCCCTTCAGGTAGATCTTGCGCGTGCCATCCGGCAATTCGACCAACTTGGCCATGTAGCGATAATCCGAATCAAATGGCAAAAAATCGAGCTCTTCGCCGGCTGGGTCGGCGGAAAATCCCTTTTGGTAGGCCGTCATAAAGGCGCCATCAGTCGGCTCCCCGTTGATCTCATACACCCCATCGACCTCAGCCAGCGTGGTGTCGTTCGCCTGAAAGCCTGCGATCAGCAGTTCTTGCAGATCCGCCTGATCCGCTGGCGAGACCGCAGCCCCATCCAGCGTGAACTGGCCGGTCGGTGCATAACCGGTGCCGGTGACTGCATAATGATGCGCCGGCGTGATCACGTCGGTCATCGTCATTTCGTTTTTCGTCAGCGTCCCTGTTTTATCAGTGGCAATGACGTCAACGGAGCCCAAGGTCTCGGCGCCAGGCAACGTTTTGACAATGGTGTTGTTGTGCTTGGCCATGTTCTGCATGCCCATCGCCAGAACCACCGAAGTCGTTGCCGGAAGCCCTTCAGGCAGCGAACCGACGATCATCGTCACCACGGCCAGGGCCAGGGTGCCAACGGTGTAGCGACCGGTGAATAAGCCAAAAATAAAGAGTGCAACGGCAAACACGAGAATCCCAATGGAGATCCCTTTGCCAATGCCATCGAGTTCCTTCATTAATGGCGAACGTCCTTTGCGAACATCCGCCACGGCCTGGGAGATCTTCCCAAGCTCGGTGTGGATCCCGGTCGCCACCACGATGCCCATGCCGGAACCAGACGCGACCGCCGTCGAGGCAAACGCCATGTTCGACTGTTCGGCCAGCGGCACATCGCCTTCCAGCGGCTCGATCTGTTTTTCGACCGAGTTCGACTCGCCGGTCAGCGCCGATTCCATCATCGTCAGGTTATCGACATCAAACAGCCGCAGATCGGCCGGCACATTGTCCCCTGCTTCGAGGAAAACAACATCCCCCGTCACAAGGTCCGCGGTGTCGACATCGACGCGTTGGCCATCGCGATAAACCGTGGCGGTGTGCGCCAACATCTGTTTGATCTTCTCCAGCGCATTGCTGGCGTTGACCTCTTGAAAATAACCGATAAACGCGTTGATCACAATGACCAACGCAATAATGATCGTATCCGTCATGAGCCCCATAATGCTGGTCATAATGGCCGCCCCGATCAAAATATAAATGATCAGGTTGTTGAACTGGCGGATAAAAGTGACCCATTTAGGTGTGACGTGCGACTCCAACGCGTTTGGCCCATTTATTGCCAAGCGCTTCTTTGCGTCTTCGCTGCTCAATCCTGCTTCTAGATCGGGCACGTGCAATTCCTGTTGGATCGTCGGGACATCTACATGGGTCAGCGACCTATGTTCACCGGGATCGTCCATAAATCATCATCCTTTTTGTCAATATGAATTTGGCTCTCGCCATATGGTTGAACATAACTAATTTTATAGTAACCAAGCGCCGCACGCAACCAGTCTTGCGCCCCATAGTCGGGCTCCGCACCCTTTTCCATAGTCGGGCTTCGCGGGGCAGGAGTGGGACATCTATGCCATCAGCCGCATGAGGCAAGAAACGCCTCACACGTCAGATGGACTTAGCTGCCCGCCCCTATGCGCCCCGCTCCGCACCCTTTTTTGATGCGGTTGCGCTTTCAAGCCGGTTTGGGTATGGTTGAGTTAACGATCTGACTGAAAGAAGGCGGCCTATGTCCCGCAGCCAACGTTTTCACCTGAGTGCGGCTCAGGCGATTCTGCTCAGCTTTGCCTTGATGATTCTGGTGGGCGCATTGCTCCTCACCCTGCCGATGGCCAGCCAAAACGGCCGTAGCATCGGCTTTCTTGATGCGCTTTTCACTGCAGTGTCGGCCGGCTGTGTCACGGGGCTGGTGGTGGTCAATACGATGCAGCACTGGACGCTTTTTGGCCAGCTAGTGATCCTGCTGTTGATTCAGTTCGGCGGCATCGGCTTCATCACCGTGGTCACCGGTGCGGTCACCTTATTTCGGCGCCGCATCGGCCTCCGCCAGCGCCTGGTCGTGCAGGCCATGTTTGCGCAAAACGACCTCGCCGGCATGGGCAAATTGACCCTGTCCGTGATGAAGTACACCGCCGCCATCGAAGGCGTGGGCGCGCTTTTCATGACCGCGGGCTTCCTGCAAGCCGACCGGGGCTATGACGTCGGCGAGGCGCTGTGGTACGGCATTTTCCACGCGGTCTCCGCATTTTGCAACGCCGGCTTTGATATCGTTGGCCTCAACAGCCTGGAGGTCTTCCGCACCGATCCGCTGCTCAACTGGACGATCATGTGCCTGATCGTGCTGGGCGGGCTCGGCTTCACGGTCCTGCATGAGCTCAGCCATTTTCTCACGACCCGCAAGCCGCGCAAGCGTGCGCTGCGGCGTCTGTCGCTTCAGGCAAAATTGGTCCTGCTTTCAAGCGGCCTCCTGCTCATTGGCGGCGCCGTGCTCTTTGCGGCGCTAGAATGGAATCGCCCCAGTCTCGCAGGCCTGTCCGCACCGCAAAAATGGCTGGCGAGTGCCTTTGAATCCGTGACACTGCGAACGGCCGGGTTTGCCACCACCGCCCAAGACCAACTGGGCGACCTCAGCAAGCTCGCTGCCTCGGCCTTCATGTTTATCGGGGGTTCGCCAGCCGGGACCGCCGGCGGGATCAAGACCATCAGCGTTGCCTTGCTTGTCGGCAGTGCCTGGGCGGCGATGCGCGGTCAAAATGGCCTGGTGCTGTTTGGCCGGCGCATTCCCCAAGCGGCGTTGAACAAGGCGCTGGCGATCACCTGCACCATGATGGCGATCGTGGTCTGCGCCACGCTCGCGCTGCACTTCACCGAGGTCGGCAACGCGTTTCACCCCAAAGCCTTGGACCTCTTGTTTGAAACGACCAGCGCCGCCGGGACAGTGGGCCTCACGACTGGCATGACGCCCTATCTGTCCGCCGCGGGCAAGGGCATCATTGCCCTGTGTATGTTCATTGGGCGCCTGTCGCCGCTCACGTTGGCGGTCGCCTTGGCCACCCGCCAGACCAGCCCCTCCGCGCAACTCGATTATCCCGAAGAAGATCTGATTCTAGGTTAGGAGTGTCTCATATGAAAAATATGCCACATAGTTTTGCCGTCTTTGGCCTTGGCCGCTTTGGCACTAGCCTCGTGTCGCATCTCGCCCAGGCAGATGTCGAGATCTTGGCCGTCGACCGCGAAATGGCCCGCGTCAACACAGTCGTCGATCAAGTGGACCGCTGCGTCACCGGTGATGCCAGCGATGAGGCCTTACTGAAAAAATTGGATATCGCCCAATTCGACGTCGTGGTATTTGCCATGGGCGAGGAATTCGAAAGCAGCGTGATGGCCACCATGATCGCCAAGGAACTCGGGGCCCCGCATGTGGTCGTCAAGGCGCTGGCACCTCGGCAAGCCGCGATTCTGCGCCGCGTTGGGGCCGATCAAGTGGTCCTGCCTGAAGTCGAAATTGGGGCCAAGGTCGCCCAGCAACTGGTGGATCCAAACGTCCTCGATGTCCTGGACCGCGCCGGCGTCACGATCTCCGAGCAGCACCCCGACGAGGCCTGGGTCGGGAAAAATATCATCGAGGCAGACCTTCGCAACCGCGCCGGACTGAATGTACTGGCGGTGGTGCGCAACGGCGCAGTCCAAGTGCCGGTCGATGTCGACCAGCCGCTGCAAGCCAGCGATATTCTGATCACCTTGGCCGCAAGCAAAACAGAATGAAATGCAATTGGCGACTCGCTGATCAGCGGGTCCCTTTTTTGCATCCAAGCTGTTGCCCCTTTCCCCGCCGGCGTACAATAAACGCGAGACCACTGATAGAAAGAAGCGACAATGATGACAGTTTTTCCAACAGATTTTCTCTGGGGCGGCGCGATCGCCGCAAACCAGGCAGAAGGCGCGTGGCAAACTGATGGGAAGGGCCCGTCGATCGCCGATGTGACCACCCACGGCATCGGCAAAAGTGAGCACGACAAGGCCGTGGTGCCGGGCCATTACTATCCAAATCACGAGGCGATCGATTTTTACCACCGCTATGCGACGGATCTGACGCTCATGGCCGGCATGGGGTTCAACTGTTTTCGGACCTCGATCGCCTGGAGTCGCCTCTATCCAACCGGCGAGGAAGACACCCCCAACGAGGCGGGGTTGGCGTATTATGATCGGCTCTTTGCGAAAATGCATGAGTTGGGCATGACCCCGATCGTCACGATCTCGCATTATGAGACCCCACTGGCGCTCCATGATAAGTATGGGGGTTGGACCAGCAAGAAACTGATTCCGCTGTATGAAAAGTTTTGTCGCACGATTTTCACCCGCTATGGCCATGTGGTGCCTTACTGGATGACGTTCAACGAAATGAACAACACGCATACGATCTGGTACGCGGCCGCCGCGATCGACTTGGCCGATGACCCGGACGAACGCGTGCGGCAGACCTTCCAGGCGGAGCATAACATGTACGTCGCCAACGCGAAGGCCGTCCAGCTCGCCAAGCAGCTCATGCCATAAGCACATATGGGCATCATGTTGTCGCTCAGCCAGGCCGCGGTCTATCCGGCCACCTGTGCGCCGGCCGATGTCTTCGGGGCGATGCAGATGCAGCGGCGTACCTGGGTGTCCGCTGACGTGCAGCTCAAGGGTCATTACCCCGCCTTTGTCACCCGCATTTTGCGCGACCATCACGCGACCTTGGATGTGACCGACGACGAGCTGGCCCTGATCGCGGAAAACACCTCCGAATTTCTCGGCTTCAGTTATTACCGCTCCTCGACCTACAAAGCCGGCATGGGGCTGTATGGTGATACAGGCGGCGTCAAGGGTGCACCCAATCCGTATCTCGAAGCCACGGACTGGGGCTGGCAGATCGACCCGCTTGGCCTGCGCTGGATGTGCAATTTGGTCCAGGACCGCTATGGCTGCCCCATGATGGTCGTTGAAAATGGGCTGGGCATGAAGGATACCGTGGCCCCGGATGGCCGCATTCACGATCCCGCGCGCAGTGATTATCTGATCAAACATCTTCAGGCGTTGGGCGAGGCGATCAAGGACGGCTGCAACGTGATCGGCTACACCTGGTGGGGCCCGATCGACATCGTGTCCGCCGGCGACGGCCAAATGTCCAAGCGTTATGGCTTTATTTATGTCGACAAGGATGACGCCGGTAACGGCACCTTGGCCCGAGCGAAAAAAGATAGTTTTGACACGTATCAACATATCATTGAGACCAATGGCGAGTGTTTATTTGAGGAGGCCCAGTCATGATCAAGATCAGTCCCATTACCGATGCTCAAAAACCGGCAAGCCTGGCGTTGATCACCGCCGCATTTCTGACCGCCGCACACGCAGATGGCAACGAAGCCGCGCTTGTCGCTGCGCTGCGTCAAAGTCCGACCTATCATCCCGATTATGATGTCGTGGCGACTGGAGAAGACGGGACGTTGCTGGGCCACGCCTTGCTGAGTCAAGCCCAGGTGGTCGCGAACACTGGCACGCAACGGCCTGTGTTTGTGCTGGCCCCGCTGGCCGTTGCCCCTGCCCATCAAAACGAAGGTGTCGGGGCGGCCTTGATCAGCTATCTGCAAATGCAGGCCGGCGAAGATGAACGCCGCGCGCTTTCTGTTTTGGGTGACCCCGCATATTACGGTCGCTTTGGCTTTGGCCCTGCCGCCGACTATGGCATCACGGCGCCGTTTGACGTGGCCGCAGCGAACTTCATGATCAAGGAGATTCGACGCGGCGGCCTGACAGATGTTCATGGGCAGTTACGCTACGATCCGGCGTTTGGCCTGTAATAAGTTTCACGTGAAACTAAAGGAGGAATCGACATGGCTTTGATGCAACTCGATTATTACTCATCCGCGCTACAAATGAGTACCTTGGTCAACATCATCGTGCCCGACGAGATTCGCATCGCCGGCAAACCGCTCAGCGAGACGCCGGTGCTCTGGATGCTGCATGGCTTATCAGATGATGGCAGTGCGCCACTGCGCCTATCCAAACTGGAGCTTTACGCCCAGGAAACTGGGCTGGTCGTTGTGATGCCAAGTGCCGGGCGGAGTTTTTACCTCGACGATATTCACGGGCAAAATTACTTCACCCTCGTCAGTGAGGAGTTGCCGCACTACCTTCACCTACTACTTGGACTCTCCAATGAGAAGGCGCTCAATCATATTGCCGGGATCTCCATGGGCGGCTACGGGGCGGCCCGCATCGCCCTCACCCATCCAGAGCGTTACAGCCACGTGGACCTGCTGTCAGGCGTTCTCGACACCAGCCTGCGCGCAAATCAGGTTTCCGCAGAACAACAACACGAGTTCCCGTTCCTCTACGGTGACGCCGCCCGCCTGACTGGAGAATTGAATCCACTGTCTTTGCTCGAAAATGCGCAGGGGCAAAGCTTAACGATTCATGTCTTTTGCGGGACGAGTGATGGCCTGTTGCCGATGAGCCAGAACTTTGTCTCACGCGGCCGCCAGCTTGGTCTTGAGATCACCGGTTCCTTCAGCGAAGGCGATCACGAATGGCGGTTCTGGGATCGATCGCTTGACACGTTTACGCATGAGTTATGAGACACGTTTTTCAATTGGGATAAACGTTGGTAAAGGGAGGTCTTATTTTGTTTTCATATTCGATCAACGATCAATTGAAGTTGGCTTTGCCTCGGCCACTGATCGACGCGTCTGCCTTGTCCACTTTGATCGATGCGGATCGCGACGAACTGGGGCGCTGGTTGCCGTGGGTGGACACCTTACGCTCACCACAAGATGAGACCGCCTTTCTCCAATCGGTGCTCAGCCATTTTGCCCAAGGGACATCGCTCAACACCGTGATCTGGGTCGGCAACGCCCCGGCCGGCATGATCAGTTTCAATGGCTTTCATGAGCTGAGCCAAAGCGCCGATATCGGCTATTGGCTCGGCCGCCAATTCCGGGGGCGCGGTGTGATGACCCAAGCCGTCCGTGGCCTTTGTCGGTTGGGCTTTGATGAGTACGCGCTCAACAAGATCACCATCGAGGCGGCAGTCGACAACCACACCAGCAATGCGGTTGCTGAGCATGCTGGGTTTCACCTGGATGGCACGCTGCGGGCAAATGAGCTTCTGGCAGACGGGGCACATGATGGCCACGTCTGGTCCCTCCTCAAGTCGGAATTTTAAGGCAATAAAAATAGGCATTGGTCGTCAGCGGCGGCCAGTGCCTATTTTTATTTGCGATGAATAATATTTCCGACCGTCGACTTCGAGATGCTGAGAAGCTTGGCGATCTGGCGATACGTCAGCCCCTGCTCATGAAGCGTGATGGCTTGGCGCTGAACGGCGACTGGCAATCCACGGCCGTATGGATCTTCGGTCTCTGCGACTAGCGGCGTGAACGTCAGCACACAAGCGGTGCCGTCTGCCTGCTTCGCCACCCGGGTCGCCTCTACTCGGCTGTATGTCAGCCACATGCGCTGCAGATCGGTCGTCCATGCAGGCAGCAACAACAAGTTATCTGTCTCCAAAAACTCGCCTGCCTCATTGAGGACCGTGTAGCGTTTCACTTCTCCTGCCATGGCCATCCCTCACTTTCTTCTCCCTCCATTGTAGCGCATTCAACACCACAACAGAGATAGGAAAAGAAAAAGGGTGCGGAGGCCCGCGGGATGGTGGGGCAGCGAACTTGGCTTGCGCGCTTGGTGGCGCACTGGGCCACCGAGTGCACAAGACAGTTAGATGTCCCCACCATGCGGCCCGAAGCCCAACTGAAAAGGGTGCGTAGCCGAGCGCTTAGGGGTGGGCAGTTAGCTCGGCCTGGGTGCTTGATGGCGCCCCCTGCCAGCGAGTGCCTAGGTCAGCTAAATGCCCCACCCCTGCTCGGCGAAGCCCAACTGCAAAAGGGTGCGGAGGCCCGCGGGATGCACGAAGAAAAGATTAAACGCTACGCCGCCGAAAACTCAGATAAGCCAGCACGCCAAACAGCAAGGTGTAAACAACCGACCCAGTCAGCATCTGCGGTGTGCTCAACAGCGTCGCTTTCGCATAGGATGGCGACAGGATCTGGGTCTCAGTCAACATGAACGTCAACGGATTCCATTTGACCCAGTGCCACTGGGCGATCGCGGCCAAAAGCGTCACCGAGGCCACATACGCGACCAAATAGCCGATGAAGCCCGCGGCGATCGCGGCGGCATTGGTTTTCAAGATCGTCGAGACCAACAGAACGAAACTCAAGATCAGCAGCATCGTCAGCAGGTTCCCCGCCTGCGCCAGCCAATAGGCATTCATGAATGGCTGTTTTTCATACGTCCCCATCAAGTCGACCTTCGCGTTCAGGGCCGGTGTGACCAGCGTCATGCCAAAGCCAACCACGATCGCCACCGCCTTGAGCACCAATGCCTGAATCAACAAGGCGCAGACCTTGGACACGAAAACTTGGCTGCGGTAATACTGCCGGTACAACAACTGTTTGATCGTCCCATATTGGAATTCACTTGAGATAATACCGGCGGTGCTGGCGATCATCACAAAAATCAATAGACTGTTGCCGCCATAGTTGCCGATCATCGAATCAGGGACCGACATGAGCTCGGCTGCTTTGGCCACGACCAACGCCCACGCGATCTGGAACAAGACCACAACGCCCAAGCCGACCCACGTGCCTTTGCGGTGAGCCAGCTTATATAACTCTTGACCGATCAATGTTTTCATTTGTGGCTTGCCTCTTTTCCGTCGCCTGCGACCATATCCAAAAACGAGGTCTCAAGATCGCGATGGACGTGTTCGATCGATCTGATCTGAATACTACGCCCAACCAGTGCCGCCAGCGCCGTATTTAACACATCCGGCCCAGTCTCGCGCAGAATCAGCCCCGCTGGCGTGCGGCTCACCGTCACATCAGCCACGGCCAACGCCGCCACGGCCGCTTCATCGTCTGCGGTCGCAATGCGGTAAACCGCCCCACCTGCGTCAGCCAGCGCCGCCATACTACTTTCCTGCACGATATGCCCGTGATTGAGGACCAGCACATCATCCGCCACTTTTTCAAGCTCGCTCAAGATGTGACTGGAGATCAAGAAACTCGTGCCATCAGCCGCCCGCTTGCGAATGATATCACGCAGGTCCTTGACCGCCTGCGGATCCAGGCCATTCATAGGCTCATCCAAGATCACAAGTTTTGGATGGTCGACCAGCGCTTGGGCGATTCCCAATTTTTGTTTCATCCCCAGAGAGTAGCTCTTGGCGCTGACGTTGATGTATTTGGTCATCCCCAACGCCTCAACGATGCTGGTGATATTTTGCGCGCGGTGATGCCTGGCCGCATAAAGTTCCAAATGCTGTCGACCGGTCAAAAATGGGTAGATGCCCGGATATTCGATCAAGGCGCCCACGTCTTTGAGTGCCTGGTGACTGGTGATCGAGACCGGCTTATCCCCGATCGTGATCGTCCCGCCATCTGTTGGAATGAGGCCCAACACCGCCTTCATGATCGTACTTTTTCCTGCGCCGTTTGGCCCGACCAAGCCCACAACATGGCCTTCCCCCAGGGCAAAATCGACCCCATGTAGCACCTGATGTCCGCCAAATGACTTATTCAAGTCTTGAACTGTCAAAATAGCCGTCGTGCCCACCTCCTCTTTCATCTTTGCTCAGAATACCATACCGTCAAAGCTTTGCCATCATGTGACAATAATGGAAGAAAAAAGAATCCCGCATTTGCAGGATCCTCAGTTTATGGTTTCACGTGAAACATATCCCGTGCTGTCCGTTGCGCTCGCAGGTAGCGTAGCCAATTCAGTCCGACGATCAGTAGCATTCCCATCACTGGAAAATACGCGATCAACTCCCCCAACAGCCGGCTCGGCCAGAAATGATAATTCAGCGGCGTCGCCCACAGCACCTTACCTTGCAACTGCCGCTTCTTGATCGGGCCGAACCACCGCGAATCCGCGGAGCTCGGCCGATTGTCACCGAGCACAAAGTAACTGTTTTTCGTCAAAAAATTGCTGTGGAGGAAATGGGCACTGCTGAACTGGGCCCCGCCATTTGGCACCGCATCATATGGGTACTTCAAGTTATTCATATGATAATAAACATACGGTTCGCTCAGCGGTTCGGCATTAATGTAGACGACCCGGCGACTGATGCCGACCAGGTCTCCCGGCATCCCGATCAGCCGCTTGACCAACAGCGTGCCGGGTGCCGCACCAGGCAAGGCGCGCTCGTTTTTGATCACCACGATGTCCTTGCGATGATAGCCCAAATGCAGGGCATCGACGGTGCGTTGCCGCGCCACCACGAGAATCTGGCCATCATGAAGGGTCGGGCTCATCGAAGTCCCATTGGTATAATCCAGGCGAAACCCAAGGTCAAATAGCATCGTCAGCGCGATCAGTCCGCCGAGCAGCCAGGTCAGGCCACGCAGTTTGCTTTTTGCCAAGTGTCTCGCCTCGCTTTCTCAGTGCAACACTACCAAAGATGCAGACCGTTTGCATCTAACTTGTCTTCTTTGTCACAACGATCGGCGTGGCCCACTCATGCCAGCGGTCGTTGCGCGGCCAGGAGTCCGTCCTCATCCAGGGCAAAACGCCAGGTCAGCGTATTTCCCGCCCGGTCCTGAGTCGCAAGTGGGGCAAGTTGCAACCGCCCTTTTTCAAAGGTATAGGAAAAACGAAACTGCGACGCCACCGCGCCGGTTGAGAACTTGATTGTCAGCGTCTTGCTCGTCAGCCGGTACGTGCCCTCCCAGCCTGGGGAGCCCGCGCCCAGCGCCGTCACGCGGACATGCTGGCCATCGCTGAACACGCCCAGGCGGGTATTATCGGCCACCGTGTTTTGCGGCGCACGATCCTGATCCATGGCCGTGTTGATCGATTCGCCGTTGTAGCGGGTCGGGCCGATCGAAAAGCCCCGGCCCCACAGCGCCTGTTTCAAGAGCGCGCGGTCATTGGTCTGCTGCAGATAGGCCACCTGGGTCGATTTGTCCTGCTTGATCAACCCGATTGTCCCCTTGTCATCGCGGGTCAGAAAATAGTGTGCCCCATTTTTCAGCGTGAGTCGCGTATTCACCTTGATCGTCCGGCGCTTGCCATCAACTTGAACCTGCAGCGTTTTGGTGGCCACATTTGCCACCGTACCGGCATGCGGCGTTAGGTCCAGCAAAGTGGTGGCGTCTTTTGACGTGGCCGGCGAGCTGGCGTGATGCGGCGTGGCTGTCGTCAGCGTGACCCGCCCCTCGTTTTTCGCGTGAATGAAAATTTCCAGTGGCGCGCTGGTCGCATCAGGGCGCAAAAAGGTCATCTCTGAGGCCAGCGTCACCGCATAAGGCGCGTCGATCTGTTTCTGCCGACCAGATTCAGAGGCGCGACTCACCTGCTTCGTGCCGGCCGAATGTGCGAGGCCGCGCGCGACCAGCCAGCCGCCGCCACTGATCAGTAGTGCCAAAATGGCCAGTGCCACTGCCACCCGGCCCCATCTGACTTTGCGTTTCATCGCGCCCCTCCTCGCTATTTTTTCGCTGGCCGCGCCACGAGCTTGGTGCCTGCCCATACGTCATAGAAAAAGCGGTGGTGCCGCATCACCAGGTTCCAGATGAAATTCAATATGGTGAAGGCTGCGACCACGCCAAAACCAACCAATAAAATATAATTGCTCTGGCTTTGATGATCATAGGAGTAGATCTCCGTGAACGCCCATAAAAAGCCGCGCCAACTCTGCAGTGTGACCAAATACAGCAGTCCCGCACGCAGCGCCAGCCGCCAAACATTGGCCGGCGCCTCGTCGACCGTCACAATTGCCAGCCGGACGACCAGCATTCCCAAAGTCGCGCCATGCAATAGCAGCGGCATCAGGACATGCACGACCGCCAAGGCGACCACCCACACCGCCACCGGCTGCCAGCTGGAATTCGCCAGCCCCAGCAGCCGCAGCGCCAGGTCGAGCACCCCCGCAACTAAC
The DNA here is from genome assembly GCF_016861785.1 of Lacticaseibacillus mingshuiensis. GTDB lineage: Bacteria > Bacillota > Bacilli > Lactobacillales > Lactobacillaceae > Lacticaseibacillus > Lacticaseibacillus mingshuiensis. Next base: position 43,064 of record NZ_BOLS01000005.1, on the reverse strand, counting down.
GGCCACACCAGCCCATTATCGAGAATGAACGCGACCAGCCGCCGTGTCCAGGTGACACGTTGCCCCTTCGCCACACTTCTTTCATCCATCGCATCGCGAGTCGGAAACGCGCGCATCAAGACCGGCGCGATCACCCCGCCGAGAAACGCGCCGGTCGTGTTCAAGATCAGATCATCGACGTCGAACATCCGGTAAGGCCGCGGGTAAATGCCATACAGCCCCGACAACTGGGTCAATTCGAAAAACAGGCTGAGCAAAAATCCCATCCCAGCGATCTGCCACAACGGCCGCTTGAAGTAATACCGCAGATAGACCCCAAATGGCAGCGTGAGGACAACGTTAAAGGCCGGCTGAATAAACCAAGGCTGCTTAAGCGCCGCAAGCCACGTGCTGGGATCGCCGATGCGAAAAACAGTGTAGTCCAGAAAATTGCGCAGCGCGTTGAACGGAATCAAGTTATACCGCGGGCTGACGAGTTTGGCGACGGCTGCCGGATCCGGTAACGGTAAGATCACGAGGAAATACGCCGTGATCAAATAATAGATAAAACTGTAAAGCACCACCGCCCGCCAGGCCAAAAAACTGCCATACCGGCGATACTGCACGATCAAAAGCGGCAAGGCAATGATCAGGGCGACAAAAGGAAAGACAAGCAGTGCCATTTTTAATGGAAAGGCATAGATATTCAGATTCACATTCATCGTGGCATCTCCTTCAGGTTTATGCGACGGATCGCTTGGCGGGCAGCGTCACCCGCCGCAGCCAATTATCAAAGACCCGGTAACCGAGCGCGAAGACAAAGGCGGCCGCGAAGATCAACAAGTAACAGCCCACAAAGCTCAACAGCGTCGGCTTGATCCAGCCCAGCTTGAGCACCAGGCCGAGAAACACGGGATGGACGAGGTAGATTGGCAGTGCAAGATCGGCGAAAAGCGCCACAAACCGTGACGGCTGGCGATCATACACCCGCTTGCCAAGCACGAACAACCCGCAAGCTTGAAGCAACACCAGCAGCCCCGCGTTGGCCTGAAACGCCTGATCCAGATGATGCGCCGGCAGTGACAACGCCGCGGTGCCGACCACGATGCCGATCGTCGCAAGCAGGCCAAGCCCGATCAATGTCACACTTTGACGCCGACTGAAATGGGCGTGGTGCAGCGCATGGCCGAGCAGAAAATAGAACCACAGTTGCCCGACGCCACCGAGATGAAATTCCGCAAAGAACCGCTGCAGCAAACTATTTGCCGGAAGGAGAGGGACCACCGTACTCGGCAGCACCACGAAAATAAAGGCAAGCGCCAGCAGCCAATTCACAACATGTGGTTGCTTTGTGAGAGGCCGCAGTACCGGCACTAGAAGATAGCAGCCGAGCAGGACGTACAGGAACCACAGATGAAATGGGCCGAGCACCAGCGTATCGCGCACCGTGGTCCAGTTTCGCGTCAGCACCAGCTCCATGGCGGCGTACAAAACGTTCCACAGCACAAGGGTCAACGCGAGGTGCAGCACGTTATGCCGAAGCAATTTGCGTGGCTCGATCGTCCGCGCCGGGTCCAAAAACAGGGCCCCACTGATCATGATAAACAGGACCACCGCTGCCCGGGTGAAGCCGTTGATCGTATTCATCACAGCCCAGTTCGCCGTTCCGATGCCCAGATCCATGTATTTTGACGTGACGTGTGTAGCCACCACCAACAAACACCCGATCAATCGCAACAGATCAAAATACCCAACACGCGTTTTCTTTCCCACTGTCCTGTCCTCCTGCATGAATATGTCTCAGTATAGCACTCAGGGTTGGGGCGCGGGGATGGGCGGGCGTTCTCGTTATGTGACTGCACCAAAATAGCGCCACTCGATTGAGTGACGCCTGCACAAGGCTGTTTTTTCCATCAGATAGAGGCTTGGCATCCTTGGAAGGAATTTCTGAAGAGCCCCAAATCGTGCAGTTGCCCATCAAAGAAAAAACGACGTCGCAAGGCTTTTTGAACCTCGTGCGCCGTTTAATGTTTTTGGGATGATCAGCGCAATGAGAAAGAAGGGGCAACGACACCTGTTCATGTATGGGAACGCGTCGTACCACTTGTCTGTTGACCGACCGCATAAGTCTCGACTGGTTTCTTCACCGGATGGGCAATCAACCAATCACGCAATTGTTCTGCCAACTGCTTCGTCATTTCGCTAGCCGCCGCCATTTGCACCGTTGTGATCGAATTAACATGCACGCCACAAACGATCACTGCATTCCTTTGAATGACCGGTGCAATCAAAGTAGCTACCCGCTGCGTTAGTACACCCTCCTGGTGGTGATGCCCCGGTCGACTTGGCAATGCAGTGGTCTGAATCTGCTTAAATCTGTCGATGGTGGTGACCACACCATAATGCGGTACATCCCCGCCAATCAACTGTATCAAGAGGTCCTGACTCTGCCGTTCGACGATCATCTGGATCGCATAACCTGCTTGGGTCGCTTCGAATGTTATCGACTCAGTCATGCAGACTCACTTCTTTCAGTGATTGCTCTGCCGATGTCCGTCCCAGCGTGTCGCCGGACGGCATGTGATCGGCTGTTTCTGAGCGCTTGCCATCCTCACCTTGATCAGCCAGGTCTGACTCATGGCGTGCAGCCTGTTTTGCCTCAGCTAAACCAGCCCAACGCTGGTCCAAGTGGCTCTCGATACCGAGATGATCAAGGAACTTCATCACCGTGTGATTCACAATATCATCGACCGTCTTCGGCCGATTGTAGAAAGCGGGAATCGGAGGAATAATATCCACGCCCATGCGCGCGAGCTTCAGCATATTTTCCAGATGGATCTGGTTAAACGGCGTCTCTCGCGGCACGATGATCAACGGCCGCCGCTCCTTCAGGGTGACATCCGCCGCCCGTGCGATCAAATTATCACCCAGCCCGGTTGCGATTGCCGCGATCGTTTTCATGCTGCTTGGCACAATGATCATCCCATCGTGCAAGAAACTGCCTGACGCGATTGCTGCACCCATATTTTGCTCTGAATAGACGACATCCGCCAGCGCATCCACCTGCCGCTCCGTATACCCGGTGGCTTCCACCGCCAGATTTTCCTTCGCCCAGCGCGTTATCACCAGATGCACCTCAACATCAGGATCTTGATGCAAGAATTCAAGCAGCCGCAGTCCATAGATCGTCCCGCTTGCACCGGTAATACCAACAACAATGCGCTTCATTCGAATGCCTTCTTTCTACTATAGTATGACGTCGGATGGGCAAGAATGCCTGACCCCCAAACCGAATCCTTAGTCCAGATATTCTTTCCAGTTAGGCATATCCTTGAACGATGCCCGTTTGAAGGTGTCCTTCATGGTGTAAGGCACTGTACCGTCGAGAACCAGCTTCGAACTCATCCCGCGTACCCGAATCCGCGCCGGATCATATTCAGGTAATTCGCTTGGATCCAGTGGGTGATTGCGCATTCCTTCCAGCACCATGATGTCGCGGTCCGCCTGGAAACGCGTGTTGATCGTCCACATCACATCGTTCCAATCGAAAATATCAACATCTTCATCGACCAAAATGACAGTCTTCAGTTCCTTGAAGGCGGAAAATGCGAGCAACGCAGCTTGACGTTGAATCCCTTCGTCGGCTTCGTTGTCCTTATGAATCTGCATGATCGTCATCAGCTTGCCGCCGCCAGCTGGCGCATCGTACACATTTTTCACCTTGCCCGGAATCGCACGCTCGGTCAGACTCAAGATTGAAGCTTCAGTCGGAATACCGGCCATCGAGACGTGCTCTTCCGATGGCCCAATCGTCGTCTGAACGATTGGATTATCTTTGCGGTGCGTGACCGCCTTGATCTTGACCACATTCACCGCCGGGTTCGCCTTGCCGTTATAGCCGGGGAACTCTGGCATTGCGTAACCGGTGTTCGTGTTGATATCTTCCTGCATTGTCTGATTCGGCAAGATCTCCGCCTCGATCACCCATTCTGAACGGGCAATTGCTTTGGCATCGACCGTTGTGCCTTGCACGATCTGGACAGGCTGGTTCCGCAGCGCCCCTGCAACCTGCAGCTCGTTATACCCAAGCGGCGTGGTCGGTGGCTCAAAAGTCGCGCCGATCGTGATCGCCGGGTCGAGCCCAATGTTGATCGTGATCGGCATTGGCTTGTTAATTTCCTGATAACCTTTCAAAAATGCACCGATATGCCGACCACCAGGCATGATGTACATCCCGATCGTATCTTTATCTTCCAAAACCATCCGGTGAATCGTCACATCAGACTCTTTGCCATCAACACTGTGGCCGTAAACAACCCCCATCGTAATATATGGGCCAGCATCGACCGGTGTATTTGTTGGTGCGGCCAGTAGCTTACGGATATCAAAATCCGGTTCATCTGCTTTGACCACTACTTCCTGTGCCGGGGCATGCGAGCGGTCAACTTCAACCGGTTCTACTGGATGCGTGACCGCTTCGTTGAGCAACCAACCCAACGTTTTGTAGTCATGATGCAAGATCGTGCCAACCCGTTTCCGTGATGCCTGTAAGCCGATCAAGACCCGCGAACCCGGAAAGCCCTTGACATTGTTGAACATCATTGCCGGCCCTTCTTGCGTCGGCCGCTGAACGGTGCCGCCCGCCCCAATGTACCGGTACACACCGGCGAGGTCAGCCTCCGGATCGATCTCCTTGTCAGTCTCGTGGTACTGGCCGGGTAGATCCTTGATCTCTGCCAAAACTTTGCGCAAGTCATACTGTTCTTCTGCCATAGTAAGTAACCTCCTATTTGCATACGATTAACTAACACGTTCAGTATGGCGGGCATAACGTCTCCAAACAATTCAGATTATCTAGTCGATAGATGCCGAATTGGAATGATTGACGGCAGCAAGGGCTTGCGTGGCATAGGCCCAGAAAAGGTCGGCAGCCGGGGTGTGATGATTCTGAAGTTTCGCAAAAGCTAAGTGGCTGTACCTCACAGGCGTTAGCGGCACCGTGGTCAATTCTGGATACGCATGCAGATCAAAAGAGTGCCCCATCATCACTGAAAGGCCCATCCCGCGCTCGATCATCTCAAGAATGAGATCGATACGCTGACCGGAATATCGGATTCGAGGCGCGATTCCAGCCTCTTTGAAAAGATCGAACACAGGCGCTGAAAGATTAGTCGACTCGTTGAGCTGAAGCAAAGTCTGGTCTGCGAGCGCGGCTATTTGCAAACTCTTCCGTTTCGCTAACGAATGTGTTTTTGGCATCACAACAACGAACCGATCGCTCGACTCAACTAAGACTGTGAGCCCCTGTATTGGCTGACTATCAAATAAACGAAGAAAGACGATATCTGCATGACCATTTTTCAGGGCTGGCACCAGCGTATTGGCCTCTGCCTCCGCAAAATTCAGATCAATATCGGAATGCTGATTTGAAAAGGTTGTCACGATATTAAACGCTTGATACGAGGAGATCGTAGGAATACCGCGGACCAACAGCGTCATTCCAGCCTGAAGTTGTTGGCTAGCAAGGGCTGTTTTCAGCTGATGCTGGGCCTCGATCATTTGACGCGCGTATGGGAGACTCGCTCTTCCTGCCGCCGTCAGCTTGACGTGGCGATGTGTGCGGTCGATCAGAACAACCCCCAGTTCCTCTTCGAGTGACAATATATGTTTAGAGATCGTCGCCTGCGTTGTGAAAAGCTGATTGGCCGCCTCTGTATAGTTCAAAGTATTAGCTACCGCGATAAAGCTCTCAAGTTTTCGCAGTTCCATGATGCCGCCTCCAAAATATTCCATTTGAGCATATCTTACCACGCATTCAGAATTGGTCGTTCGTCCTTTTTCTCTATATTGACCGTAAATAAAAAAAGGGAGATGGCAATTATGCCAATTGGTGTGATCATCAATGCCGCCTCGGTTTTGCTCGGTGGCGCTTTTGGTGCGTTCGGTGGTAAGTATCTTTCACAAAAATTTAAAGACGGACTGAATATGGTGTTCGGCGCCTGTTCAATGGCAATGGGCATTTACTCGATCGCCCCTATGAAAAATATGGCGGCAGTGATCTTTGCCGTCATCATTGGGACAGCACTTGGCCTAGCGATTCACCTTGGCGATTGGATCAATCGAGGCGCAAAGGCGATGCAGAATTTTATCACGCGTTTTATTCCGACCCCATCAGATATTGATCAATCAACGTTCGATGCGACACTTGTAACCGTCATCGTGCTTTTCTGCGCAAGTGGGACAGGCATTTATGGTGCCTTGGTCGAAGGGATGAACGGAGATGCGACGATTCTGATTTCGAAATCGATTCTCGATTTCTTCACGGCGGCAATTTTCGCGGCAAATCTCGGGTATGTGGTCGCCTTGATCGCGATTCCGCAGTTTGTCATATTCCTTATTCTCTTCGTGGCAGCGGGCCTGATCTATCCTTTAACAACCCCAACAATGATTCTAGATTTCAAAGCAGCTGGCGGGATGCTGATGTTAGCCACTGGTTTCAGAATGGTTCAGCTCAAGATGTTCCCTACTGCGGATATGATCCCAGCGATGATAATTGTGATGCCACTCTCTTGGTTATGGGTCACAGTGATTGCACCACTGCTTTAAGCTGATCAATGAGCCAATAAAATAAAAAAAGAGCCCAGCTACCGCGCAAAGCTATTGTTGCGCGGTAGCTGGGCTCTTCTTTGACGTGATCTATTTCAGCACTTTAGAAAAACAGCTCATAAAGGTGTGTTCTCACTTGGCTTGAGCCTGGCCGTGTCAATATGGAATGGCTCAGCACAAGTACGACATCGCACATGGTCAACCACGCTGGCTACTTCCATGGGCTAGATACAGACAAATGAGTCTTACCAATGCTTTGTTCAGGCGCCGAATAGCGTCTCTTTTTTGCAGAGCCTATCGATCCACGCGAATAGCTCTGGCAGATCATAATCGCCGTCATGCGGCGTGGCCCATGGTAGCGCAAAATCGACAGAAAATCCCCGATTCTGAAGGGTCAGCGCTAAGATCGTTGGAATGGCAAAACTCGTGTCACGATCTGCTGCACCGTGCCGGATGCGCCAATGTTGCGCGGTCTTCGCTGACCCAATCGCTGTTAACGGATTCATAGCCGCAATCAGATCCGCCGGCGCAAGCGGGGAATGATTTGAATCCATTTGTTGGCTGAACGCCGTGAAATGACGGTCCTCAAATTCATTATTTTCCGGCGAGCTCAGCGACAAACTATCAAAAGCTGGTGTCGATTTCATCCGACCGATGTACCGCAAATAAACAGGCCAATCGACTGCCATCATTTTTCCATCTCGCATAGTGAAACCCGCCTCAGTTGGCACTGTGGCACCAATATCCAGAGCGTGCTGAGCCGATGCGATCAATAAACTTTGAAGATAGGTCAAGAAACTGCCATTTCCATCCGCACGCAACGAAAGCGGCGTGCCATCTGGCGCATGGAGATTGAGACTATTTAGATATGCCGGGAATGACGCCTTCAACTTAGCAGACAGTTCCTGTTGTGCTGGCGACAAGGTCCCGTGCCAAGCCTGGGTCGTCGTCTTTCCATTTTCACTGACCTCATGAAAAGAATTGAAGTCGTTGATACCATTAAACTGCCATTCGTATGCCATGTCCGCATGCTCAAGATTATGAATCGGACAATAGACAGAGGCGGCAAAAACACTGTCATCTTCATCTGCCGCACCAAGCCTTTGCAGTTCTGACTCATACCGCACGTCATTGCCAGATGCGCCAGTCAAGGCCGATAGCGCACCACCCGCACTGGTACCGTTCGTGATGATGCGGTCGACCCGGCCCGGCAGTAGCGCCGCGTTCGCCTTGACCCAACGCACTGCCGCTTTCATGTCAATGAGCAAAGCTGGCGCACCACCGATCTGGTTCCCCACCGCGTTCAATGTTGTGCGGCCGCGAATTCCTGCCGACACGACGACGTAACCTTGTCGTAGCGCCGCTTCGATGGTCTTCCCGCGACTCGGCCACCCTGCTTCGCCTGGCTGATCCGCGGGTCCTGGGAGATACCCGCCAACCGTATTTGGCATCAGTATTGGCGCGGTCTCAGCCGTATAGCCATTGACCGATCCATGATCAAGGTACGCTACCGGGGTGAACACGTTGAGCTTCTGAATTTCAGCCACCGGATGTTGGACATAGATATTATCACGACTCTCGGCATAGCCGAAACCATCTGCGAACGTGCGCCCGATCCAAGTCTTCGCATCAAATTTCATAGTCATACGCGCCCCTTCTTTCTTAGAGCTCATTATAACATCAGGCGGACGACCGACCCATTCATCCTCCACCTGCCCATTATGCCAATTCAGAATATGGCCAGCAGCTCAACATACCGAAAAATTGTGAACCGCTTTGCTGGCAAGTATATTGATCCGAATCAAACTCGAGGCCGTACGAATACCACCCACTCGAATCACCAAAAATCGTAAAAAAAACACCGAGGTTTGAAAACCCCGGTGTCTCACGATCATGCTTTTCTGGGTGGTCAGGGGAAACGTAACTGTTTCACGTGAAACATTTTTAAGCTGACAAACGCTGATTTGTCGGCTTTTTGTTTTATTATGGCACACACTCGGCACACTCTGAACGATTTTCATTCTGACGGCACCGTGACCAATCCTTCCAGTCGCTTAGAAGCCTCAATATCACTCTTGGGGTAGAGGTGACCGTAAATTTCTAAGGTTGTTCGCACATCCTTGTGACCGAGACGATCTCGAATCACTAGAGGGTTCTCACCAAGGCTGATTAACAGTGAGGCATGCGAGTGCCGCAATGCGTGGGCGGTTACGGTTGGCACTTTGGCCAAATTGCCGTAGTCATGAACAATATCATTGATGTAGGTGCTGTTTAGTGGCGCGCCGTCCTGGGATAGAACGAACTTCGAGCGGGTCATCAGTCGCTGATCTTCGTACCACTCTTCCAAGTAGTCAATCGTTTGCTGGTCAATGCTAATGACCCGCATACTTTGTCGGTTCTTGGTCTTGCCTAACTTGTAGTTATTGACAGACTTGTAGAGCAACGACTTATTGATGTCGATTGTACCAGCCTTTAGATCAACGTCTTTCCAAGTTAGTGCTTTAGCTTCACCGGAACGCATGCCGGTCATAAACAAGAACCACAGAATGATGAAATCAAATCGGTGTGTGTAGGTATCCTTGCTGGTTTGCTCAATCACCTTTTGGAATTGGTCCTTAGTCCAGAACTCGACTTCATCTTGGCTACGCTTGACGTTGCCGACAATCTTAGCCGGGTTCTCCTTCATCAAACTCATTAAGATGGCGCGCTCGAATATTTTACCCAACATGGTATGCGCAACCCGCGTTGTTCCATTGGCATGGTCTTCGAGATAGCCAAGTTGCCATTTCTGAACGTCAAAGGCTGTGATTTTGCTAAGTTTCATTGAATCAAACTGATTGAACGAACGCTCTACCATGCCTTTACGATGTTCATAGGTCTGCTCTTGCACCGTGAATTTGTACCACGGGAAGAAGTACTTGTCACAGAACTCCTTGAACGTAATCGGTGAATTGAACTGCTCGTCCTCAAATTGGGCAACCAGCTTTCGATAGGCTTCCTTTGCGAGCGTTTTGGTTTTGAAACCAGAACAACGCTTCTGGCGGCGCTTCCCAGTTCGCTTATCAAAGCCAAGACTGGCACGAAAACCATATGTGCCGTCCGGTGCTTTCTTGATCAGGTCGCTTTCTTTAGTCATTTTTAGTACGCTCCTTTGTTTGGCTTGGGAGCGTGTCTCTCTGTGTTTCAAATAATGGACATCCAAGAATCGCTTCGATTGCATAGGCAGGGACGCGACGCCTGCCCCGAATTGCATAATAGTTCAGTCCTTGTTCAACGAGATTGGCCTTAGCCATTCGCAGTAACTGTGCCGCCTCGTAATCGCTGAACCCGTGCTTTACCAAGTCTTGGCGACTGATGAACAGCGCCGACTGTGCCGGTAAGGCCATTCTCTCACCTCCTAATTGTGTTGTGGTCTTATCTTGATGGTGCTATTCTATTTTCAAGGAACTAACATCCATAAGCGTAAAACAAACACTTTAGATTTAAGCTTAGTGTACCATCCGCACTGTTAGTTGTAAACATTTATTAGCTTTACATCAAACATTAAATATGCTTAAATATTCCATAAAGAGTTACATTATCGACAAACCCCACGTACCACAACGAAAGAGGTGCCAACATGGCAATCGATCCAGACAGAAAGGCCACGAAGAAGAAACGTCAACCCATCACTGGCGTTCAGCTAAAGCTCACAACGGGACAGATCATCGGTCAAAATATTCGTCGACTGCGTAAGGCTAATGGATACACCCAGAAGCAATTTGCCGAGAAACTTGAGACGATTGAACAAACTGTCTCTAAGATCGAACGGGGAGTGTTTAGCCCCTCCACAGACAGTTTAATGAAAATCTGTACGATCTTTGGGGTCACACCTAATGATCTCATGCTAGACACCACTAAACTTCAAGCCGTGAATGCGCAGGTCATTGACCAGCAAGCAGATTCTTTTGCGGCACTAACCAAGCACATGACAAAGATCCAACAGCTATTTGCACTAGCTGATAAAGCTCATGACGCGGGTGACGATGCAGACGAGCGGGCAACAATTCAGCGTATCATTGATCTGTATACGCCACGCATTGATGACTTGCGCCGGGTTGCCGAATGGCTCAATGACAATTACTCCACAGAAAGTATGCGGAAAATTGAAGCCGAGTTGCGCGCTAACTTAGTGAACGAGGAGTAACGCTATGTTAAGACCAGATGAGCAACGGAAAGCCGCCAGTGCGTTTGTTGAGCGGTGGCAAGATCGTGGTAACGAACGACAGGATAGTCAAACGTTCTGGCTGGACTTGTTGGAGAACGTATATGGCATCGATCAGCCCGGAGAATATATCAGTTTTGAAGATCAAGTCCACCTTGACCACACTAGTTTTATCGATGGCTATATTACCGCAACTAATGTGATGATCGAGCAAAAAGGTCGCATCAAGGACTTACGCAAAGGCATCAAACAGTCCGACGGCACCTTCCTCACGCCATTTCAACAAGCGCAACGTTATGCGATGAATCTACCGTACTCACAGCGTCCCCGCTGGATCATTACCTGTAACTTCACCGAGTTCTATGTCTATGATATGGAACGTCCAGGTGGCGATCCTGCTGTCATCGCTCTGACCGACTTGCCAGAAGAATGCTACCGCTTAGACTTCTTGGTTGACCAAGCGAACCCGCATCTTGAAAAAGAAATGCAAGTTTCCATGCAGGCAGGCGAACTGGTCGGACAAATCTATGACGAGTTGCTTAAGCAATACCGCGATCCGAACTCTGATGACACCCAACGCGCAATCAACCAGCTATCGGTGCGACTGGTGTTCTGTTTGTACGCCGAAGATGCCGGCATCTTCGGTCGGCACGGGATGTTCCATGATTATTTAGCCGACTTCGATACGCGTTTTTTGCGTAACGCGGTGATTGACCTGTTTCGAGTACTCGATACACCGATTGGTAAGCGCGATCCCTACCTTGATGAGAAACTAGCCGAATTTCCTTATGTGAATGGTGGCATGTTTGCCGATGAAGACATTGAGATTCCGCAGTTTACTGACGAGTTGCGGACGCTCTTGCTTGAACACGCCAGTGCGGATTTTGACTGGTCGCAAATCAGTCCTACTATTTTCGGTGCGGTGTTTGAAAGTACCTTGAATCCTGAGACCCGGCGCCAAGGTGGGATGCATTACACGTCCATTGAGAACATCCACAAGCTGATTGACCCACTGTTCCTAAATGAGTTGCGGACTGAGCTTGAAGACATCAAGAAGCTCAAGCAACCGGCGACGGTCAAGCGACGTGCAGCGGCATTTCAGGATAAACTCGCGGGGCTGACCTTCCTCGATCCAGCCTGTGGTTCGGGGAACTTCTTGACTGAAACCTATTTGTCGTTACGCAAGCTGGAAAACGATGCTATTCGGTTGATTTACGGCGACCAGAATATGCTGGCGTTGGAAAAGCAGATCATCAAGGTCTCAATCCAGCAGTTCTACGGCTTCGAGATCAACGACTTCGCTGTTTCAGTCGGGAAGACGGCGCTGTGGATTGCTGAATCGCAGATGATGGAAGAGACCAAGTCCATTGTTTACACTAATATTGACTTCTTGCCGCTGAAAACCTACACCAACATCACCGAAGGCAATGCCTTACGGTTCAGCTGGTCGGAACTGGTGCCAGCGAACCAACTCAACTACATCATTGGCAATCCGCCTTTCAATGGTGCGCGGCTGATGAGCAAAGTGCAAAAGGAGGATCTTCTTCAGGTGGATTCCCAAATTGACGGTATCGGTAGCTTAGATTATGTAGCTGGTTGGTATCTGAAAGCCGCACAGATCATGCAAGGGCACAGTATTCTCACTGCCTTTGTCTCCACAAACTCTATTACTCAAGGCGAACAGGTAGAGATACTTTGGAAACCAATGCTTGAACGCTACGGTGTACACATTGATTTTGCGTATCGTACGTTCAAATGGACAAGCGAAGCGAAGGAAAAGGCATCAGTATTTTGCGTAATTATTGGTTTCAGTAAGACTGCAACCGGGAGGAAGGTAGTCTATTCAAGTAGCGGACAACCCGAGATTGTTACTCACATCAACCCATACTTGGTTGATGCGCAAGACGCATTTGTAAAAAACAGATCTAAGCCATTATGTAGCGTACCGCCAATTAGCATTGGAAATTTACCCATTGATGGCGGCAACTATTTATTTGAAAAAGATGAAATGGAGAGCTTCATAAAAGCAGAGCCTGAGTCTAAGCGATTCTTCAAACCGTGGTATGGCTCGAGGGAGTTTATCAATCGAAAACCGCGCTATTGCTTATGGGTGGGTGATGCAACTCCCAGCGAATTGCGCAAAATGCCTCATGTGCTGGAACGCATCGAACGTGTGCAGGAATTTAGGTTAGCTAGTACTCGTGCGGCTACTCGAAAACTTGCTGACAAGCCAACCCGATTCCACTTTGAGAACATGCCGACAACCAACTTTCTCGTAATTCCCAAGGTTAGTTCAGAGAAGCGCCGCTATATTCCGATCGGCTACATGACACCAGATAACTTAGCAAGTGATTTGGTCTTCGTTGTACCTGATGCCAACTTGTACGAGTTCGGTGTACTGACGTCCAATGTTCATATGGCATGGATGCGCACCGTTGCGGGGCGGCTCAAGAGTGATTACCGCTATTCAGCTAAGGTTGTTTACAATAACTTCCCGTGGCCTCACGTTACCGCTGACCAACAAGCGAAGATTGCTGAAACTGCTCAACAGATATTGGACGCACGTGCGCTTTACCCAGATAGCTCCTACGCTGATCTATATGATGAGCGGACGATGCCGAGTGAGTTGCGTAAGGCGCACCAGAACAACGATCGCGCAGTTATGCGCGCATACGGTATGGACGTAGCGACCACAACCGAAGGCGACAGTGTGGCGAAGCTCTTTACGCTGTACGCGCACCTAGCCAAGTAGTTGATAACGAAGACGGTGAAGCGTCGAATGTAGGACTATCCTGCTATCCACGTTTCACCGCTTTTTTATAAATGATGAACTGGTGTGCCGGATGAGTATCCGCTGAACCCCTGTTACAATGCGAGTTTGGCGACACCTCAAGATTTCATATTCTGACGAAATGATGGATTGGGTGTGCCATCCACATTTTCACTTTTCACTCAAAATTGCCGGTGCATCAATGTTTCTACCCTGTGTTCGGGCAATTTTGTTTTATTTAGTACCCCCCTGTTAGAGTACTGGGGGTATAGCGGTCGGCTATCGCCGACCGCTGGCACTCACGCTTGCGGCTTTCGCGTTGCACGCCGCGCGTGGTGCCATCCGAGTCCGTTGTATCCAAGTCATGTACAAAGAAGTATGCTAAGAAGAGAAAAACACTCTGGGAGGATTGAATTATGGCAACGGATTTCGATGGTGACATTTCTGAAGAAGTGGTAACTGACACTCTCGCTGAGAACGGTAAGCAAAGTGATTGTAAGTTCAGAATAATCGAAGGTGGGGATGGTGAAAGTTTTCGGGAAGTTTCAACTGACGAGTTGAAAAAGTACATCCAACTTAGGTTATCTGAAACCGCACATTTAAGTGTTCTTTTAGGCTCTGGATCATCTCTTCCTGCTATCCCACAAATGAAAACTACCTTCGCAGAATATAAGTCAAAAAATCCAGCAGGCCTAAGGCCGCTACTAAGAAAGTACACTGAGAATCCTAAACATGATCCAGATAATATTGAGACTTTTCTTTCGTGGATTGAAAGCCGGATAAACGGTCTATCCAATAGTGAGATTCGCAAAGAGAAACAAATATACCACGATGTAGAGAAGAGATTGATAAGCTCAATTTCCAAGGGGTTTCTGGATGATTATAACGAAGTAGAGAAAAGACCAGACAACAGTGATACACACAATACTAATCAAGCGGGGAAAACTGAATTAACGTATGAAACCTTTATGCGTCGACTCGCAAAATTACGGGAAAGTAGCCGGGTGAGCGATGATGCAATCAATGTATTCACTACAAACTATGATCTGTTTGTAGAAAACTCACTTGATCGGCTTAATTACTCATACACGGATGGCTTTCGTCATAAATTACGTCCAGAGTTTAATATTGCAGAGTATAGCCGTCGCCCAGTTGATGTTGCTCGTAGATTTAGAGATAGGTGGTCACCCGTTTCACCCTTCTTCAAGGTATACAAACTACATGGATCCATAAATTGGCTTAGATCGGGAAAGTCAATTGTTCGCAGTTCTGACTGGGATTTAGGCAATTCCGTGGTAATTGCCCCAACATCATCGAAATATGCTGACACTCAGGGTTCTCCTTTTTCGGATCTCTTTAGAGAGTTATCCGTCGAGTTGTTAAAGCCTAATACGACTTTGATTGTTAACGGTTTTGGATTTGGAGATGAACATATTAACGAGTTACTGCGACAAGCTTTAAGTCGAGATGACTTTGCGATGACTGCTTTTGTTAACAATCGTGAAGAGAATGTAAAAGCGTTTATGAATAAAGTGAGTGGAAATCCAAAGGCAACATTTATTACTAATGGCGAAGGGAATAGTTCTGCTCATTACTTTTCTACTTTGGCAAGCTTGCTAGCTTTTGAAGATCCATTTGAGAATCACGATTCGGAGGCTGAAAATGGAAAATGAATGGCGCGTGGGAGCGATTGAGCTAGTTACTGCCAATTATTTGGAGTTTTCTGCAAGAGAATCTGATCTAGCTTCGTCGTTGCACTTAGGTGAATTGCAGAGTGCTCACGGAGTAAACGACTTTGTATACACCACAGTGCAGTGGAACGCAACAGATCTATATCGAGTTGTGAAAGTTCGGAATAGCGCATATGACAAGGTTTCTGACGCTAATTCGATTGGGGCAGTTGAAAAATTGCTGTTTACATGTGAACCGGTTGGAACGATTGTAGACGGCCATTTCATGTCGGGTATTCAAAGCTTCCCAATGGTAGGTGATACCGTTTACGGAGTAAGCAATTCCTTTCTAAAGCGTATTTTTTCGGGGATCGGTGATGGGCTGGTTTCAATGGGCCGTGTTAGCAACTATACGGATGTAGCTCCCACCTTAAACGTTGGAAAAATACTAACATCACATATAGCAATATTGGGCAACACTGGTTCTGGAAAATCTACCACATTGCGAGTTTTCATGGATAGATTACACTTGGTAGAATCCAAACTTAAAGAGTCAACCAAGTTTATCGTATTTGATGTTCACGGAGATTATGAGCAGTTGGAATTTACAGATCAGGTATCAGTGCGCAGCATGCATCTTCCATTAGAGAGGCTCTCGCTCGATGATTGGGAAGCAGCGCTACTACCAAGTGAGAAGACGCAAAAGCCCCTCCTCAATAGAGCGTTACAGATTGCGAAGACAACCCCGGAAAATCGAAAACTCATATATGCAATCTTAACACGGTTAGCCATTCGAGATATTACACAAGATTCATTCGTGATGCTGAAACGGTCAGTCGAAAAGTGGTATACAGCAGTATTTGGGAATGAACAACATTCTCAGGCGGCACTAAAGTCGTGGGTTCAAAACTTCTCGAAGATTGAGGGCGAACCACAAATATTGTCGGTAATATCCAGTGCAATCCCTGATAATGGGCCTCAGACTATCGACGAAGTTCTTCAGTGTACGGATGAAGAATATACAATTTCACTTGAAGACATTGAAGAGGGATTTGAAATTGTGTTTGGCGAGGAAGAAGTGCAGGGCAATCGTCGCGTTCGCGCAAATACAGAAACGATGATTAGTCGTTTCAGGAACTTAAAATCGAGATACGGAGATGAAGGTGGCATATTAAACGCCGCACATGGTATGCCGCTTCAAGTTACAGACTGGACAAGTTCTAATAATCATTCAAAATTTGTTGTATTAAATCTAACGGAGTTCGATGATGATGCGTTGCGACTGATTTCAAATTATGTCGTGCGTTCGGCGTTTGAAATGAATTACACTCTAGGCCAAAGTGATCGAAACAGTATGCCCTTTTTCTACCTGTACTTAGATGAGGCACACCGATACGTAAAGACTTCTACTGATGGATCGTCAACCATTTTTGAGCGAATCTCACGAGAAGGTCGGAAGTTTAATGTTTATTTGGGTATTATTAGTCAGATTCCAAGTGAGCTTTCTAGAGTTGTCCTATCTCAAACCGGAGCATTCTTCATTCATCGAATTCAGAATTCAACAGACTTGGATTTTATTTTGCATAACGTACCTTCAGCTACTCAGTCTCTGGTGTCAAGACTTCCAAGCCTAAGAGCAGGCACCGCGCTTTTATCAGGAAACGCGGTTGAAATTCCATTTGAATTAACTATTGATGCTGGTAATTACGCAATCGCATCATCCTCAATCTCACCTCTCAATGACAGCAGTGATCAACTAAGGTAAACAGTAATACCCTAAGCCAATTTAAACGCTTAGGGTATTTTCTTTAACATAGAAGGTCTATTCTTGGATGAAGTCGTGGCACAGAGATGGCACACTTCAAAGCATTTTCGTTGTTTTTCGACGGTTTTAGCTCTGTTAAAACGCCGCAAACTCGCTATTCTTGCCTCAACCAATATGAGGACTTGTTTTCACGTGAAACGCCTTAACCATGCGGCCTAGAGCTGTTACCAACCAGCCTTAAAACTCCCGTGGTTTTCTCTGTGGTTTTCTAATTCAATTTTGCATATATTTGGCAAGTGCAGCAGTGGCCTCCGATTCTTGTTTCGCGCTGACATGAGCATACACGCCAAGCGTAATAGTCGGATCAGTGTGCCCGACCAACTTCTGTACCGAAGTGACAGGAACGCCGGCAATCAACAAGTTTGATATAAAACTGTGCCGAAACCCGTGGATAGTGATCCTTGGGGTGAGGTCATTATCATCTTGAATTTTATGCAGACGCTTTGAGGGCGTGTTCAATGACTGATAACCGTTTTTAGTATTGGTGAACAACAACTGGTCAGGACCAATAGTATTGATGCCCAGTCTTAAGAACGATTTCTGCTGAATTCTGCGCCATCGCTTCAAGTACGCAATCGTTTGGTTGTCTACCGGAATGGTACGCCGCCCCGCTCGCGTCTTTGGCGCCTGAACGATCTGTCGTCCCTTATCGCCTTGTGTCAGTGTCTTGTTGATCTTCACGCTGTTGTCTTTGAAACTGACATCGTGCCAAGTCAACGCTAGTAACTCACCACGTCGAACACCGGTATAGGCTAATACCCTAAACATGATGAAAATGTCGAAGTGAGCTGCTTGGTCAATGCAAGAAAAGAAATGATTCATCTGTTCCTTAGTCCAGAAGTTCTCAGGCTCATCACCCGCCAGATCATCATGGTGCGGTAGAACAACGGCCTTGGCTGGATTCTTGTCCATGTACCCTTGTCGAACTGCATAGTCCATAACCGATGAAGCATAGTTATACCAACGCTTGTAGTTCGCTGACGTGAACTCGAACCACTGTTTGACAGCCTTCTGAACGTCCTTAGTGGTTATAGTGGCGATCCGCTTATCGCCAAAGGCTGGTAGAATATGGTTGTCAAACATGCCAGCCGTTCGGGCCCACGTAGATTCTCTTACCGTATTAATATAGTTTCCATACCACTCCTCATATACATCCCGAAAGAACACGGGTGTTGGTTTTTCTTCTTCTAAGTCACCGTTGCTGATTGCTAGTTCAAGTCTAGCTGCTGCAACAGTGGCTTCTCTTTTTGTCTTGAACCCTCGCCGCACCTTGTACTTCTTGTGGCCAGTCTGTGGATCATTACCAGCAAAGACCTGAACGCGCCAGAACTCTTTGCCGTCTTTCGTTGCGTACTTTTTAATTGATGCCATATCGTTTTCTCCTATCCGTCACGCTGGGCAGGCGGTGTTAGATTGGAGAGTACAGCGGAAAATTCCGCGGTAGTTGGCGCCCCTGACGTGGGGCATAAGACAGGGTGCGCGCAAAACCTCGCAGACCCATAAGACGCCGTTCAACGCGACGCTATGTAATGAATGGGTATGCCCAATTTTGGGTACACCTCTTTTTGTCGTAGCTGAAAAGTCGGCAGTGAAAACTAGTCTTCGAGAATTTGGCGCTGGGGATCGTACCTAAGAGTGTAGTCATATCTGGTTGCATCATCTATACCAATTGAAAAAGCAATTACTACCGGTTGCGTATTCAAAAATTTTTCAACATGTGAGGGTAACACAGATAACAGATGCGATTCGCCTATATCCTTCATTCGATTCACGATGCGATTTTGAAAACTAATTGATAGTAGGTCAAATATTTGTGTCTTAAATTCGGTGGCAGTAAGCAACAACGCAAACAAGTCAACCGGCTCAGAACGATAGTCTTCACTTTTATCAATTTCACTTGCCGACTCAATCCATAAACTATACGAGTAAGTTTGCAAGCGGCGGCCTGATTTAGCCGAGATCACAACAGCAACCTCGTCGCTGTCATCGGGTGAAGCGCCATTAATTGCTAAGCGAACAGGCGCGTAATCAAAAAAATCTGTTGGTGTAACTGATAGGTAATTGCATAGTATATCAGTTGTTTCTGTGGAAATATTTCCTTCAGGATTATTAATAAGATTTGAAATTGTGTTTCTTGATAGGCCAGTATCATGGCTGACAGTTTTAACGTTTAAGTCGCGTTCTGCTAGTAATATATTAAGCCGGTTTGCAAGCATATCGAGCCTCCTGTGTTTAACAACAGTTTACATTTACACACTAAAATCGTCAACAGCCCTTGCGCTTGTTAACAGACGTGGTATAATCCTAATTGTTAAATGCACATTGAAAGCTGAATATTTTAAAGCGTTGGGCATTTAAACCGTGAAAGGAAGTGGCAGTAATGCAAGTGCAAGCAAATTTGACCATGACGCCGGAACTTAAATCAGAGCTTCGCAACATGGTTCATGAGGAAGTTGCCGGTATGATCCAAAGCCAACAAGCTACCCCGCGAGTTCCCGATTATTTAAATCTTGGCGACAGCGCCAATTATTTGAACGTGAGCCGCGGGACGCTGGCCAAGTATATCAAGGAAGGCATGATTCATGTGAACCTTATTGGCACAGCCAAGCGCATTAAGCGTGTGGACTTGGAGAAGTTCATGGAAAGCAAGACCGTTTAACCGCTGGGCAGGCGGGCATGTAAGCAACTCATGACAGGCGCATAGCGTCAGAAAGGCACAACATCATGAAGCTATTCAGTAAAGAAGAGATGGCACTAGACCGCGAACTCGGAGACTTGATGGACGACATTAACCTCAACATTCTGGCCATTACAGAAGGCAGTACTGTCACGGTTGATGGCAAGGACATTTTCAACAGTGAGCTGGCAATCACGGCTGCAAAAGAGCTGCTGCGGGTATCGGAGATCCTAAAGCTGTATGAAAACGAGGAGGACGCTGATGATTAATATCATTGCGTGGCTACTAAGCCACCCGCTCACCGTCCCAGCACTCTGCATGGCGTTCCTGATCGGGGCCGTCTGCGGTGCTTACGTTCAATTCTCGGAGGACGATCGTCATGCCAAAAATGGTTAGCACAAGGTTCGGATTTCAGTGGCGAGACTACGTGCAAGCCGATGCCGAGTGTGATCGGTACTGGCAAGCGCAAAAAGCCGAAAAGCGCTCACTGATTGAAGCCACAAAAAAATCGCCAAGAGTTGCAGCTCAAGGCGAGAAGAAGACAAGCGAAAAGATCTATATCGACTTTTAGCTTGCCTCTAGTTAGATGCTTTTGTCAAGAAAAATGGAGGCAATTATGATGAAGAATGTTTCAACTGCTGTTAAGAATCCGTTAGATTTGAGCGATACGTTGTATGAATTGCGCAAGGCAAAAGGATCCTTGCTCGCCCTTTGCGATGAGCTAGATGAGTTCGGCAACTTGGTTTGCCGGTTCGATGACGATCACTCGCACGACAATGCAGTATGGGTAGCTTGTGCTGCTTCGCGTGACTTTGACACGTGGAAATATCTAATCTTTTGTGCTCGAGATATTATTACCGACCAGATTACCGCTATTGACCCTCCAGAAGCTGATGAGGAGGCGAACGCATGATGACGCAACCAGACATTGAAGCAGCTCAAGACTTGCTTAGAGAGGCTAGTTATCTACTCATCATTCTAGGAAGAGAGCTTGAAGACAAGCCGTTAGAAGCATTGACCGATGCCACCGCCAATAAAGTCATCGATGCCCGGCGCATTTTGATGGAAGGCGGTGATCCCGATGCCGACAATGCTTGAGATGGCCCTCTCGTACCAGCAACACGGCTTTGCCGTCTATCCTCTAGCACCAGGCACCAGAACGCCGCTCAAAGGCTCACACGGGTATAAGGACGCTACCAAAGACCCTAAGCAAGCCGAGGCATGGTGGGGTGAACACCCTGACTACAATATCGGCCTAAGACTTGACGGCATGCTGGTATTCGACATTGACATGGGACACAAGAGTGCCGCTGATGGCAATGAATCGCTGAAAAGACTAAGCGCTGATGGGCGCGCTAGCCAGATACCGTCTACCTATATTGAAACTACCCCAAACGGTGGACTTCATATGTTCTTCACCTATCCCAAGGAATTGAAGCTAACCAGTCGGGCCGATCTGTTCTCCAAGTCCGGAGAGAAAACCGGTCTCGATTACACGGCGCTGGGCGTGCCCGTCTATCCCAGCATGCGAGACAGCGGCATGTATAAACCACTAAAAGGCCACAAGCTGACCACGGTTGCCCCTGCTCCACAGTGGCTGCTAGACGAGATTAACCGATATAGAGGACCCGTTGTCGGATCATACCGCACTGATCCTGATTCATGGTTTGGCAACTTCATCAATCGACTTGTAGATGGTTCAGACGAAGGAAACCGAAATCAGTGGTTGGCCAGCATTGCCGGTTCAGTCTTTCGGTCGGGCGCTGACCCTGATAGCTGCGCGGATCTAGTTCAAACTATCAACCAGCGCTATGTTCGCCCTCCCTTGCCTAATGGCGAGCTAGTTAAGATCATCAAGTCAATTAGTAAGCGCGAAATTGCGCGCCGCAGTTAGGGGGTGAAGCATACGGACAGCTTAAAGGAAGAACTAAACAAGTCGCCAGAGTTTAACCGGCTCAAGGTGATCTCTAAAAGCTCATTAGAACCATTTGACGTGAACAAGTATCCAGAGCCTCAAGATAAGACCGAGAAAGGTATTCGGGCATATAACAAACAGCTTGCTGCCAAGTTACCGAACTGGTTAAGAGTTTGGTTTCAAGCCGAGCAGCGCGATGAAGACGATCCCCAAAACGTAACCATTCATCGGAATATCAAGGTGGACTTTCTCACCTACGGCTACCACTTCATGGATAAAACACGAGTAGAGAGTTTCCCCGGGTTGAGCGAGGGTGCGATATATGAGCCTAGCAAAGGGACGTGGCGCACATTTGGCAAGGGTGAGTTCACTAAGACCACCGAGAGCAGAACCACTAAAGAGATGCTCAAATGGGGGCTGTATCGTGAGAGTGATATTACAGGCGCCAGACGATTCTTGCAACGCATCAGCTACAACGAGGACTATGGTAAGCGATCACCATTTGATGAGAACCCACATCCAGAACTGGTTGCGTTCGCCAATGGCACATATAGCATACTGACCAATAAGATGCAGGAAAGTAGTGCTGACAATTACATGCTGAACGCCCATGAGTACGCGGTCGATCCAGATAGGGACGATTGTCCAGAGACTGAACGACTGCTTGCAGCTATGATGGGCGATGCCGCCGTCACCTTTGAGGAATTCATCGGTTATATGTTCTACCGGTCTTACCGTCCATTCCAAGCATTCCTATGGTTGTATGGTACCGGCGGTGAAGGCAAAAGCACACTTATTCGCAGAATTACTAACCTCATCGGGCGTGACAATGTGTCAGCATCAAAACCAGCAGACCTTGCCAATGGTGACCGTCGTTTTGAAACAGCCAATCTATACGGCAAAGAAGCAAACATCGTGGCCGACGTTGGCACAGACTACCTCAAGAGTACAGCCGCGATCAAGTCCCTAACTGGTGGCGACTATATACCGGCCGAGTTCAAAGGCATTCAGAACTTTAAGTTTATGAACTATGCCAAGCTACTATTCAGCGCTAACGAGATGCCAGCATTCAGCGACCACAGCACCGGGTTCGCTGATCGTGTCATCGTTATCAAGATGATCAACGGCGACACCCGGCACACACACTGGTGGGATCAGTTCGACGACACCAAAATGAACGAAGAAACACCACGTTTTGCCATGAAGTGCATGCACATGTTTGCCAAGGCGCTTAAAAGCGGTGGCCTGACAAAACCTGATTCGGTAGTAAACGCAAGCCAAGAGTGGCTGGACGCAAACGACCACTTCAAAGAGTTCCTAGACGAATACGCCACTATCGATACAAAAGATGATCGCGGTGAAGCAACCACTGTTGTAACAGCTGAATATAAGCGCTTTTGTCAAATGAACAACTACACTGATAAAACGAGCACACAAGCCATCGTGAAAAAACTTGCTACTTACAATGTTTATAAAGATCGGAGTCGAAGAGGCTATAACAACGACGGTGGAAATGTTCAGCGATTCATTGGCTTGCGTCTAACGGGCTCGCTTATAAATGACCAATTTAACGAGTAGTCGGCCATTGTTCCAGTTTTTTTGGAACACTGTTCCAGAAAATAAATCGTTTTTGGAACACACAAATGCCTTAGCTGCGCGGATAAGAAGCCCTTGTTCCAGAAGTTCCAGAAATTTTGCGATTTTTCTTAATTTAAAACACTGGAGGTTTGTATCAAAGAATAGACCTCTAGGAAAATAAATCTCAGAAAATCGATTATTTTCTGGAACATCTGGAACAACACTAGAGCCACAAGGGATACAGCAATAATTTTCTGGAACAAACTTGGAACACCGTTCCAGAAAATCTGGAACACGAAAGGAAGAAAACAATATGGACACAGTATGGGAAGTATTTCACGGTCAGAGCTTGAAGCAGTTAGTTGACGATGCACATCAGGACATGCCAACGCCATATCACGCAACACATGTTAGTGTTCAGTACCTCAATAATGAGTGGGTGGTTACGGTATTGGGCGAACTCGACAAGGAGGATTAGCATGAAGAACTACTCAATTGCCCGCCTGAATAAGGTGGCTGAAATTGGTAAGACAGTTAGTCGCAGGACTGGTGCAGGTATTAACATCTCTACATTTGAGCCGACTGGAACCCTGTTCTATGGCTCATATAACCGCACTGTGACACAGACCTACCAGATCACTGGCACAGACTTAGAGGACACCATCGCCATCGTGGTACGTCACACTGACGCGCTAGACGACAGCATGATGATAAAGCTGAACAGCACACTGTACACAATTAAGTCTATTGCCTATGACGATGATCCGAACGCGTTTGATATTGTGACGCTCAAGAAGACAACCAAAGGAGCTTAGAACTATGAAAGAACTTGAAGCAGCAGGAACAGAGAAAGAGGTCAACCGCATGCTGACAGCATTCTTTGCGATTCATTCGGTAGAGGTCAAAAGCATTCAGGTATATCAGGAGCCAGCAAATAAACTTCTAGAAATGGAACACCACAAGCTAGTAGTCAGCGTCTACTATGTCGACCAGCAACAAGCAGGCGTATTGGCATGATCATGAAGCTATGTAACCACGCTGGGTGCAACACCATGGTGCCGTTCAATCAACGGTACTGTGACAAGCACCAGCCAGAACCGCGAGCGTCCGACAACGAACGCTATGCACACCGCAAAGAGATCGGTGGTCGCTACTTCCAATTCTACAAGTCCAAGTCATGGCGCAAGCTGTCGTATTCCTATCGCCTAGCACATCCGCTGTGTGAACGATGCAAGGCCAACGGCTTATACGTGCAAGCTGACGTCGTAGATCATATTGTACCGATACGTGTAGACTGGAGCCGACGCTTCGACGAGAGCAACCTACAAAGCTTGTGCAACACTTGCCATGGCGTGAAGACGAAAGTCGAAGACGCCGCACACTATCCCCATCTAGTTATGGGGGCTAGGTCATGTAATCACGGGGACCAAGCATCCCAGATTAACCATTGAAAATCAGTGATTACCGTAATTAATTATGTAAACTAGAAAATTCGTGTTATAATTAGATTAGATAAGTCTGATCCAAATTATAAAGAAAGGACGCGATAGCAATGGGCGCACCGCTTAAATCCATTACCCAAATGCGTGGCACGATGAGCAAGAAGAAGCTCGCCGATCGGCGCGACATGGAAGAATCATTATTTACCTATCAAGAATTAGTTGAGCAGCCCCCTGCATGGCTTGATGACTATGCCGTGACCGAGTGGCAACGTATTGTGCCGTTACTCAAGAAAGACATTCCAGTGAGCGAACTGGACGCTGCCCTGATTGCCAGTCACTGCCAAGCCTATTCTGACATTCAGAAAGCTGCCGAGCTTGTAAAAGAGCAAGGCATGACGGTTGAAACCACTGATAGCGTGAAAGCCAATCCGGCCGTGAAGATGAAGCTAGATGCCACGAACCAGATGATCCGCATCGATGACTTGCTGGGTCTATCCGTCTACAGCCGGGCTAAGTTAGCAGTGAAGAGCGAGACTAAGAAGAAGCCTGACGACCCGTTCGCGGAGTTGATAGCCCAATGAACTATGCGACTGAATATACCGACAAGGTAATAAGCGGCGACATTGTGGCCGGAAAGAAAATCAAGCAAGCTGCAAGACGTTATCGGCGAGACCTAAAAGCCAGCAAGCGCAAGAAGAACCCATGGCCGTATTACTTCGATGAGGACTTTGCCAACAAAGCCATTGAATTCATCGAACTGATGCCGGCACGTGATGGGTCACCACTCAAGTTAGAGCTGTTTCAGAAGTGGTTGATTTCAGAGCTGTTCGGCTGGCGTGATAAGGAAACTGGCAACCGCCGGTATGATCGAGCCTACATTAGCATGGCACGCAAGAATGGTAAGAGCTTCCTGATGGCTGATCTAGGTGCGTTGTATCTCCTCATGGAGAACAAGCCCGCCATGAACCGAGAAATCGTTTATACGGCCAACAGCAACGCCCAAGCACACTTAGCATTCGATATGTTGTCTAGCGGCTTACGTCAAGTTTGGAAAGTTTCTACCTCTGTGAGAGAACGTTTGAAGATCAACCGCAACGAGATCATCGACTTGCCGAGCAACAGCCGAGCCGTGCCGCTTGCGTCTGATCTGCACAGCCTAGATGGCTATCAAAGTGACTTGGCTATTATTGATGAATTCGCCTTAGCTCGTACCGATGAGATTCTACGAACACTCAAATCTGGCCAGATCAACAGTGATAACAGTTTACTAGCCGTCATCTCGACCACGGGGCCAGACCTGAATGGCCCTATGTATAAGGAATACAAATTCGTTTCCAAAATCTTAACCGGTCGCGAACAAGCTGATCGGTATTTTATTGCCATTTTTGAGCAGGATAGCAAAGACGAAGCCTTTTCACCAGAGACTTGGGAGAAGTCCAATCCACTACTGGCTAATGCTGAAAGAGCAAGGACAATGCGGCCTAGCCTGCAAGCAGACGTGGACCTGTCAGCCAAGCAAGGAACATTGCGACCGATCCTCGTCAAGAATTTCAACATGTGGCAATCAGCTAGAGCAGACAGCTACATCAGTCTGGACGACTGGGAGAAAGCTACTATCGAGCCGCCAGACACCAAAGGAAAAGACGTGTATATCGGGCTGGACCTTTCCAAGTCTAGCGACCTGACCAGCATCTCATGGCTAGTTCCAGAAGATGGCTACCTGTATGCTGACAGCCATTCATTCGTGGGGACGAAGTACGGACTGGAAGAGAAAATCAAACGTGACGGGTTCGATTACATCAGTGGCGCCAGTCGCGGCGAGTGTAGCATTACCAAACTCGACAGCGGCATGATCGACTATGACGAGGTGCTACGCTTCATTCTCGACATGATCGAGCGGAACCACTGGAGTGTGCGCGCCATCTGTTACGATCCGTGGTCGTTCGGCTACCTACTGCCAGAATTTGAGAAACGAGACTTACCAATGGTTGAGGTACGCCAAGGCCAGCGCACACTGTCAATACCGACTGTGCGGTTCCGTGATGATCTCTTTAACGGCCTACTCAAGCATGCCGGCAACCAACTACTAGCCTATGCGGTGAACAACGCCATTCTAAAGTATGACGCCAACAACAACCCGATCATCGACAAGGCGCACAATGCGACACGGATCGATCCCATAGCGGCTTTGATGAATGCTTACACCATTGCCATGGACCAAAACAAAGAAAGCGAGGTAGCGGACAATGACTTTTATTCGGGCGATGACTTCAGCTTTTAACGCACAGACCGTGCTATTACTGCTAGGACTGATCTGTATCGTCACTGGTATCTGGTGGCTGTTCGGGTGTGGCGTTGGCATGGTAGCAATCGGCGCAGCCCTGATCTCCATCGCAGTCATCATCAACTTCAACAAAGGGAGGTGAAACAATGAGCTTTTTCACGAATGACACAACACAACCTCGCGATGACAACAGCGAACCGTTCCTAGATGCCCTTGTCAGCATGACGAGCAACGACAGCGGCGTTTATGTGGGCGTCCATGCTTTGCGGAACTCGGACGTATTTACGGCGGTGCGCGTGATTGCCAGCGACCTCGCGACTAACCCGATTGAATACAATGACAAGCGTATCAGCGGGTTACTCAACAAGGCCCCTAACGATCACATGACAGCATGGTCGTTCAAGTTTGCCCTAGTGGCCAACATGCTACTGAATGGCAATAGCTTCGCACGCGTTACTAAGAACCCAAGCGGACAAGTCACCGGCTTCGAGTTTGTTCCAAACAGCCAAATGGTGGTCAAGCAAGACGATACGACCGGCATTATCAGCTACACGTATACGCCCCAGAATGGCCGCTCACAGCGTTTAAGCGCCAGCGAGGTATTGCACTTCAAGTGCTTCACACAAGACGGATACAAGGGCCTATCGCCTCTTTACAGCTTGCATGATGAAGTTCGGGTGCAACATGCGGGGCACAAGCTGCTCAAAGGCTTCTTCGATACCGGTGTCCAAGGGACTGGCATACTCAAGGTGAACAAGTCACAGCTCGATGCCAAGGCCAAGGAGAATATCCGATCGAAGTTTGAGGCTGCTAACAGCGGTGACAATGCCCTCAAGACCATCATTCTCGACAATGATATGGACTACAAGCAACTCGAAGTTAATACTGACGTGCTGAATCTAGTCAATTCTAGCGATTGGACAACGAAACAGATTGCCAAAGCGTTCGGCTTACCACTAGATCGATTAGGTATTGAGAGCGAGCACTCTAACGCCGTGCAATCAAACCTAGTCTATCTGCAAAACACGTTGATTCAGTATTTTACCTGCTTCACAAGTGAGATGGACGCTAAGCTTTCAACTGGCGATAATCGATTCAGTTTCAACACAGACAAGCTGTTCAGTGCTGACCCCACGACGATGCAAGAACTAGCCATTAAGGGGCTGCAAGGCGGACTGCTGACCACCAATGAAGCACGTGCTAAGTTAAACTTACCCCCAATTCCAGGTGGTGATGAGATCATGGCCAGCCTGAACTATACGCCGCTAAGCAACCTTGTCACTTATCAAGATAAACAGAAAGGAAGTGCGTCAAATGAACAATGATGACGTAGAAAAGCGCCTGAATCCTGACGCTGATCTAACTGCCGCTGATCCTACCACAGCAGACGACAGCCAAGACCAAAAGGATCCAAGCACCGCACCAAATGATACACCCAAGAAGCTCACCGGCTATGCCGTAGTCTTCAATAGTCCAAGCAAGGATCTAGGTGGCTTTAAGGAAGTCGTCGATCCTAGTGCCTTCGATGGCGTGGATCTGTCAGACGTCTATCTGGTATCTGATCACGATTTTAGCAAGGTCCTCGCCAGCACTAAAGCCGGCACCCTACAACTTGACGTAGACGACAAGGGACTTCACTTTGAAGCTACTCTCCCCGACACCACCACCGCCAACGATGCGTACACGAACGTCCAAGCTGGAAACCTGTCAGCCATGAGCTTCACTTTCAACGCAGCACCCGATGGTGACACGTTCACTAAGGACGACAGTGGCCAAGTGATCCGTACCATCAAGCAAGTCAAGAGCCTGTTTGACGTCTCACTGGTAGCTATTCCAGCGTATGACGATACCAACGTCCAAGTGGACAAACGCAGCTACACCGAGTGGCTGAAAACTAATACTGAACAACCAGAAAAAGGAGATAAAACCATGACTGAAAAAACCATTATTGATAATGAAGAACACACCGAGTCCCGCGCGTATGAAGATTACATCCGTAGCATGGGCGAACAACGTGACGGATTAACGACAACCACTGCTGGTACAGTCGTTCCTAAAGAAGTCATCGAAGACGTCTGGAACCTCAAGGAATCCGACTATGACTTGGCTAAATACGTGACGGTAAAGCAAGTTGGTACCCCAGTCGGCACCTACCCGATTGCCCTCACCAACAACGGCGTACTGGCCACCAAGGAAGAACTCGCCGACGTGCCAGAGATCGGTGCAACCCTGTTCCGCGGTGTCGATTACAAAGTCGCGACCCGTGCTGGCAAGATCTATCTGTCTAATGAACTGGTAGAAGACAGTGAAGTTGATATTGTTGCCGAGGTTAAGAATCAACTCAAGAAGCTGGTACAAAACACGGACAATAGCAACATTATCAGCGTTCTGACTGGCAAGACGGGCACCAACGATAACTTCAAGCACATCACCGGTACCGGCTTAGACGACATCAAGCAGACGTTCAACATCGAACTGGACCCGGCGCTGTCCCTGTCTGTGATCGTTAATCAGGACGCCTACAACTACCTTGACACCCTCAAGGACAGCGAAGGTCGCTACCTGCTTCAACCCTCTATCACGGCACCATCTGGCAAGCAGCTGTTCGGTGCACCGGTGATCGTGATTGCTAACAAAGTATTGCCGACTGATAAGGCGGGCACCTATCGGATCATCATCGGAGACTTTTCTCAAGCAATTTTCTTAGCCCAGAAGAACGAGGTCAACACCCAGTGGGAACGGTTCGACAGCTACAGCCAAGGGCTGGCCGTGGTCATTCGCAACGACTATGAAGTGGTTGATCCAGACGCTGCTCGAATTGTTGACATCACACCGGTAACCAAGCCAGCAGCTTAATGAAACAGTCTGGGGTGTACCTTGGGGTACGCCCTATTTTTATATAGGAGATGAGCACATGACTGTCACTACTGATAACATTAAAAATAGCCTGCGTGTGCAGACTGATACTGATGACACACTCATTCAAAACTACATTACAGCCGCTCAAGACTACGTCCACAATGCGGTAGACAGCACCGCAGACATTGCCAAGCTGGAAGAATATTCACAGTTCGACGTCGCCGTGGCGATGATGACCGAATTCTGGTATCAAAACCGGGGTGAGGTCAGCACGGCGAGTCAAGAACCACCGTATTCAGTGGTCAGCATGATCCAGCAGCTACGTGGCTTGTTCGCAGCAGACGTATAGTATCAATAACCAATAGATTATGATATAATTAAGACAGTCCTAGGCGATAAGCGGGTAGATCCGTTTTAACCGACGCACGGCATAGCTAACCGGTGGCGCATTTTACAGACCGTGGCTCATCATCGCGAAGCGTTTGTACTCCGTAGCCACAAAAATAGACAACTTCACCGGCAGATCGTTCTGCTTTGGAAGCTGACTACGTGACTTGCCGTTTTCATCTAGCGGGCAGAAATGCCCGTTTTTTTTGTGTGCTGATAATCCGTTATGGGCAAGAGCCATCAGGATTTAAGGTCAATCTAATTGACCTGGAACAATGGAGTTCTGGAAAAGTCCTAAGTGGCTCAAATCCACTTTGAATACGGCGCTGACAGACGCGTTCTGACACAATTTCAACGACTGTTCCTTGAGGTACGGTCGTGGCTGCACTAGACAACGAATATCAGAACCAGTTACTGGCACAAAAATAGCCGTCCATGATGGACGGCCAGAACACCTATCAATCGTGAATCGAATCTTGCAATTTATCTCCAGCCTTGTCGATCCCCTTAGCTGCCCAAATTGTACCAGCTACCAAGACACCACCAACAAGAAAAGTGCTTGCTACCATGAACTTAAAAACCGATTTTAATGCGTCCATAGTCCGACCTCCCGTCAGTCTTTAGATCTGCCAACAAAGAAAGATACAACAGCGACAATAATAACTGCTCCGACTATCGATGGAATTATGGCCATTCCGGCCAACTGAGGACCCCAGTGCCCAAGGAGTGCTTCCCCTAAAGAGGAACCGACAAGGCCAGCAACAATATTTGCAATCCAGCCCATAGACTTGCCCTTGCTTGTAATCGCACCTGCAATAGCGCCGATTATTGCGCCAACAATTAGTGACCAAATGAAGTGCATATAAATCCCTCCTATAAAAGATAGACTATGTTACTAATTATAAGTGTACAGGTTCAATGAAAAAAACAAAAGAAAAAAACCTCAGCCGCATCAGACCAGCCGCCCGGACTAATGCTGTTCACGTAACAAGTCGCGAATTTGAGTGAGCAAAAGTTCCTCTTTTGACACAACAGGCAAATCGGACTTCTTTGGTGGCATAATTTTGTTTACCGCCTTGACGATAAGAAAGACAACAAAAGCAGTAATCAAGAAGTTAATGACGTCGTTGAGAAAGCTACCATACGTAAATTTTGCGTTCAAAATTGTGAAATATAGCTTACTTAAGTCGGCCTTACCTACAAACATAGAAATAATTGGGTTGATTAAGTTTTTGGTAAGGGAAGTAACAACAGCGGTGAACGCGCCGCCAATAATGACACCAACAGCCAGATCCAGAACATTACCACGCATAATAAAGTCACGAAACTCTTTAATCATTTTGTTCGCCTCCATAAAGTGTGAAACGCACCATATTATAGCAGACAGCCCGATTTTCTGAAAGCAAAAAATAGCCACCTCATATTGAAGTGGCCACCGCCTGCCTAGCAGAATGAATCTCGTGGTTTTCTCGTGGTTTTCTTTTATTGATAATCTATAACAACCAGTGACACTCAAGAAAAAATAAAAACCAGTAACGACGCTGTTTTGACAACGTTTGCTACTGGTTGATAACGCTATTCTGGGTGGTCAGGGGATCGAACCCTGGACCCACGGATTAAGAGTCCGTTGCTCTGCCAGCTGAGCTAACCACCCATTTGTGCTTGCCGCCTTAACGACTTAACTATATTATCATGCAGCCCTAGGCGGTGCAAGCACTTTTTGCCAAAAAATTGCGGCTTATCTAGCGTCAAAACGTAGGATCGCAATTTTTGCCTTGCTCAGTCCTTGCGTTCAAACAGCGAGTGGATGGACTGATTGGTGGAAATCAGGTGAATCGCCTGCCCCAGCATCTTACCAACGGACAAGGTGACCAGATTTGGCAGATGATTTTCAGGGGCGACCTCAATAGTATCCGTGACCACGATCTCCTGCAGGTCAAGTGTGGCCAGCCGGGCTGCCGCGCCTTTTGAAAAGACGGGGTGCGTGGCGGCCGCATAGATATCCAGAACGCCGGCCGCTTTCAGAGCACCATAGGCTTCAACGACGCTATTGCCGGTATCGATGATGTCGTCGATGATGATCGCGTGCTTGCCTTTGACATCCCCGATCACGCCGATCGTATCTTCCTCACGCTTGTCGATGATCGCGATCGGCGCGTGCAACAACTCCGCAAGACTCCGCGCGCGCTTGGTTCCGGAATGATCTGGCGCGACGACAACGACATTGTCGCCAAAATGCTTGCTGGCAAAATAATCCGCAAACAGATTTTTCGCCTTCAAGTGGTCGACGGGAATGTCGAAAAAGCCTTGCAGCTGATCGGCATGCAGATCAACAGCCACAAAGCGGTCGATGCCATCCATTTCCAGCAAGTTGGCGATCAGCTTCGCGGTGATCGGCTCACGCGAGCGCGCTTTGCGATCGGCACGCGCGTAGCCATAATACGGCACCACGACATTGATGCGGTGGGCACTTGCGCGGCGCAGCGCATCGATCATGATGAGCAGCTCCATCAAGTTCTCGTTGACCGGGGCAGAGACCGGCTGGATCACAAAGACATCCGCCCCGCGGACACTATCATCCAGGTCGATCTGAATCTCACCATCTGCGAAGTGTTTGACCGAAGCCGGCGACAGCGGTAAGCCAACCTCTTCTGCGACCTTTTTTGCCAGTGGCAGGTTCCCGTTCAAGGTGAATAATTTCAGTCCAGCCATAGTGACTCCCTCTTCATTTGACATATGATGCGACACGCTTCATTATACGCGATTTCTTCCTATTACGCCACGACTGAAGGGTGTGCAGCACGGCGCTTAGGGCTGAGCGGCTAGGACGGCCTGGGCGCGTATGGCGTTCTTGGCCATACGTGACCGGGTCGACTAGATGCCTTAGCCCTGCCGCGCGGAACCCAACTGCAGGGTGTGAAGGTCCGCGGGATGGTGGAACAGCTAATTTGGCTCGTGTGATTGAGGCGCACTTCGCCTCGAGCACACGAGCCAGTTAGATGCTTCCGCCATGCGGACCGGAGCCCGACTATAAAACGGCGCCCCATCCCGGTCAAAGCCAGATCGACCGCTTCCGGCGTCACTGTTATATAATAGAAGGAAAAGGAGATGGGCATCATGATCGCATCTGAACGCTTACTGGCAGTGCCACATGCCGTCAATTTGCGGGAGCTAGGGGGCTATCCCACCGAAAATGGCCAACAGATCAGATGGCGCAAGGTGCTTCGCTCCGGCACCTTATTTGATCTGACCCCAGCGGATGGCCAGCTGCTAGTCGATTATGGCGTGGTCAAAGTGATCGATCTGCGCTCTGATAGTGAGACCACGGCAATGCCGGACCGCCTCCCTCGCCAGATCGCATTTCAGCAAGCGGCCGTTTACCCATTCACGGATCAACCAAGCCCCTGGGCGAAGCTCGCACGCCGGGTCAAGGCCAAATTTGTGGCCCCATATGATCTGATGCTCGAGACCTATTTGAAAATGCTTACCGATAGTCACGCAATTGCCGCATTCCGCGCCGTCTTTGCCGCCCTGCTGGCAAATACGCAGCCAGATCAGGCCGTGCTTTTTCATTGCATGGCCGGAAAAGACCGCACCGGCATGGCGGCGCTGATGATCGAAGGCGCATTGGGCGTGCCTGAACCGATTCTGCGCGAGGACTACCTACTGACGAACTTGGTGCTGGCCCGTCAAAACGCGGTGACGAACGACGAACTGCGCCACGGCGGCTCCGCCCTTGTCAACGAAATGAATCGCTACCAGGCAGAGACCACCAATTACCAAGCGGTGCATGATTTGGTCCAGCGCCGTTTCGGAAGTTGGCGCGAGTATGTGGAAAAGGCGGTGGGGCTTTCCCGCCAAGACCTGGCTGACCTAGATCGACTTTATCTGGAGGATCTCTAATGAAAAAACGGACCTTGATCGGACTCACCCTACCGATGATCATGACCGCCGGCACCATGGGCCTCGCGGAAATGATCTACCGCTACGCCTTCAAGCGTATCAATTATATTCCCGCTGCGACCGGCGAAATGGCACAGTATGCGGACCGCTATTACAGCGAAGTGGATTGGGTGCAAAACCAGCGCCCAGTCGTCTGGCACCTCGACACCTTTGATGGCCACCGGGTCTCTGCGCTGTGGCTCGAACATCCCGGCAGCAAGCGCGCTGTTATCATCGGCCACGGGTATAAGGGCACCGGCATCACCATGAGCAATTACGCCCATCTTTTTTACGACATGGGCTTTTCCGTGCTGATGCCTGACGATCGCGGCCATGGCGTGTCCGATGGCGATTACATCAGCTTCGGGTGGCTGGATCGCCGCGATTATCTCGATTGGCTGCACCGCATGGTCGAGGCGCTTGGCCCTGATTGCGAGCTCCTACTGTTTGGCACCAGCATGGGCGGCGCCACAGTCTGCCTGGTGGCCGGGGAAAGCACCCTGCCGCATCAAGTTCGGGCAATCGTTGAGGATTGCGGCTATTCCAGTCTTGATGGCGAGCTGACCTACCTGATGCGCCGGCTTTTTCGCTTGCCGCGCGAACCATTAGTGCCACTTGCCAGCTTCATCAATTATCGTCGGTTGGGCTTTCGCATTGAACAGGTCGATGTCGCCGCCGCCTTACGGAAAAATACGCGGCCATTGCTCGTCATTCACGGCGCCGAAGATGTGTATGTGCCGACCTGGATGGGGCCGGTCAACTACCGGGCCAGCCAGGGACCCAAAGCGTTGTGGTTGGTCCCGCATGCGCAACACGCCGAAAGTTACTGGATCGACCCGGCCGCCTACCGTGCTCATATTGAAAAATTCATCGCGCCATATTTTTCTCCGGTGGCGAACGCCTAAATTGGTTTTGACCCAAGTGCTTACAAGACAGGCTAACATCGTCGTTGTCCGTGAAATGGTACAGACCTTTTCAGCTGCCAGCACGGACCAGCGCACGCCGCCGCAAATGCCCATCTATCAATGTGTTTGCGGGTATCCATCGGCTGCGTGCCACGCCCCAAAAAAGCGGATCAGAAAGTTGACAAAGCAACTGCATCGTTGTACATTGGACTAGACCAAACAAGGAGGGTTCATGATGGACGTAAAAATCGTTAAGGACAAAGTTGCAGGCGGCCAGCTCGCGTTTGACATTATCAAGGAAGACATCACCAATGGCGCGAAGGTCTTGGGCCTCGCGACTGGGAGCACCCCGATCACGCTTTACCAAGCCATGATCGCAAGCGATCTGGACTTCTCAAACATGACCTCGATCAATCTGGACGAGTATGTCGGCATGCCATTCGACAACCCACAGAGCTATCACCAGTTCATGAAAGACAATCTGTTCAATAAGAAGCCATTTGCGCATTCCTATGTGCCTGATGGGATGGCTGAGGATATCGAGCAGGCTGCGGAAGACTACGAAAAGATCATCGCGGCTAACCCGATCGACGTGCAGATCTTGGGCATCGGTCGTAATGGCCACATCGGCTTCAACGAACCGGGTTCCGATCTTGAAGGACGGACCCACAAGGTTCAACTGACCGAAAGCACCATCGAAGCCAACAAGCGCTTCTTCGAACGCGAAGAAGACGTACCGCGTTACGCGATCTCGATGGGCATTGGCTCGATCATGCAGGGCAAGAAGATCATCTTGCTGGCATACGGCGAAGACAAAGCGGATGCCATCAAGGCCACCGTTGAAGGCCCCGTCACGAGCCACGTCCCAGCTTCCGTGTTGCAGAACCATGATGATGCGATCATCATCATCGACGAAGCAGCCGCTTCCAAGCTGAGCAAGTAATCTGATAGACAACAAAACGACCCTAACCTGCCGAATCGGCAAGCCGGGGTCGTTTTTTTAATGATAAACCGCCCGCACGTTGTACCGCAGATACTGCTTGAACCGCCGCCACAGATACCGGGTGAGCTGTAACAGCCGCGGCCAGAGCAGCAGGCCGCCCGCGCAAAGCAACAATGCGCCACCGATCTGCCCCCACAATGGCAAGATACCCGAATCGATGACAAACCAGTGACTTGCGACCAGCTGTCCTGCCGCAAGCACAGGGGAGAGGATAAACGCGATCACACTCGCCCATGCGCCGACCAGTAGTCCCGCGACCAGTAACACAACGCTGAGGGTCACAATTAGATTGAACCAGAAGAGACCAAATAAGGACGCCCAATTGATTTTTGACATAGTGCCTTCCGCCTTTGCTTCAGTTTTGGTGGCGGCAATCAGATCATCGAGCGACACCTGATAAAGGGCGGCCAAGTCCTTCAGCGCATAGATATTCGGGAGCGTCTTTCCTTGTTCCCAGCGCGAGATCGTCTGGCGCGTCACATATAATTTGCCGGCAACGGCCTCTTGCGTCATCCCCGCATTCTTGCGCGCGACTTGCAGTACCTCGTTGATCATCTTGCTCACCTCCATGTCCTCAGCATGCCCATCAGCACCCACACCGGCAAGCAACAAACCTGTTCCATCCCCGCCACACCTGGGAAAATCAGGTGCGGCGGGGAAAAAATCCGGCGAAAAGTTATCCCGATTCGACCGTTTTGCTCGATCGTCATGCCTATTTTCTCAGAACGGACCCGATATGTCCCGGGAAATAATATTCTCGAATGCTTAAATCTAATAATCGCAGTATAACACGCTTTTTAGAGCGTATTGTTGTCCCAACATTATTTAAAACGCTATTGGAATGTGCCACTAATGTGCCATCTCAAGTATAGAGTCTACTGATTTTCAGTAGGCTCTTTTTGTTGAGATTAAGTGCTACAAACACTTCTTCCTTGCATTATAGGTCCAAACTAAGGTCTTTCCTAAGAATACGCTCAAATGAAAGCGCGAAATTTATGATCGCCGAGTTGCTGGATGAGCCGTGCTGAGCCAACGTATTGTGGTGGCCGCCGTGTCATTGAACATAGAAATCAGTAAATTCCTCACCAATCCCAGCTGGCGATCTCATAATGGATTGGAGCGGATCAATGCGACGTTGCCTCTGATCGTTGCGATGGCTTAGTTCTGGCGCAATCACGATTAGCATACGCGTCAAATCGGTTTCAGGTTACAAACCGCCACGGTATTAGACGAAGATACGCTGTGGCTACAATACCGCGTGACTGATCCGCAAGGGTAGGCAAACAAATACCGCTAATCCGTGATTTAAGGATTGACCGTATCTTTGTATCTAGGCGTTAATGCGACGCGCAGCATGTTTGAGCAGAAACGGTGCCAATAACGTTGTTAAGATGACTGCGGTGATGATTGCTGAATAGTAATCCCCGCTGATCAGCTTGGCTTGATAGCCGATCTGCGCAATAATCAAGGCCATTTCTCCGCGTGAAACCATACCTGCACCGACTAAGTATGATTCATCTAAAGCAAACCCGGAAAATTTGGCGCCGCTACCTGCACCCAAAAGCTTAGTCAGCGTAGCGACAACGGTCAAGACGACGATCAATAATAAGTCGTGTTCGATTCCGGCTAACGACATGTTCAGCCCAATCGAAACGAAGAACACGGGAATGAAAATCGCGTAGCCGATCGGTTCAATACTTTGATCGACTTCATGAGCGACATGCGTCTGGGCAATCGCAATCCCGGCAAAGAAGGCCCCGATAACTGCACTCAGCCCGATCAGATCCGCGATATACGCCATGCCAAAACATAAGATCATAGCCATCAACGTCGGTCCGACTGGAATCAGTAATTTGGTCCCGAGCTTGGCGAGAATCGGGGCGATGAAGCGCACGACGAAATAAATCGCGACAAAGTAGATCAACTGCTCCAAAAAAGTCAGGGCCAGTGGGATTTGCGTGGTCGAACCCGTCGTCGTACCCATTACACTGACCATAATGCTGAGTAAAACGACCGCCAACACATCATCGACCACCGCCGCGCCAAGAACCGTCGAACCACTTTTGCTATCAAGTAAGTTCAACTCCTTCATCACGGCCACCGAAATTGAAACAGATGTGGCGGCAAAGATGACACTTAAAAATAGGCTTTCAAACTGGGTCAGTCCGAACCAAAGCCCGACTGGATAAATCAGCGCCATCGGGACCAAGACGCCCAACAATGCAACAATCACACTAGGACGTAAGTATTTTTTCAACAACGTAAGGTCACTCTCTAATCCGGCAATGAACATCAAGATAATGACCCCGATTTCTGAAAAAATATGGATAAACTCATTGGGATGCACCCAATTCAACAATGCTGGGCCAAGCACGATACCAACGAGCAACTGACCGATCACTGCCGGAATACCAATCCGCGCTGCCAAGTGGCCGATTAAACTGGTAGCAATCAAAATGATGACAAGTGCGCCTAAAAATTCCAAACCAAAACCTCCTCATACAAAAAACGTAAGCCAAGTACCTCTTTCACACCCCTGAAAGAGAAAACCTTGAGCTTACGTCAACCGATTGATCTATTTAAGTTTTAATAACATCTTTTAAATTTTAGCAAACCGTGCCGTCATTTTCAAGCGAAGCACACATCGAGCCTGGGTTACGGTTCTTGAAAAAAAGCTGATTCTCTATGTTTATGTCCTCTAAATTGTACTTGACAAAGACTACAGAATAAGTTTTAGTGTTTAAGATGTTAAACGTTAGAA
The DNA here is from genome assembly GCF_016861785.1 of Lacticaseibacillus mingshuiensis. Taxonomy (GTDB): domain Bacteria; phylum Bacillota; class Bacilli; order Lactobacillales; family Lactobacillaceae; genus Lacticaseibacillus; species Lacticaseibacillus mingshuiensis. The sequence continues at coordinate 4,257 of NZ_BOLS01000005.1, read as the reverse complement.
CTATTATACGGGAGATATCGATGACTAAACATAATTCAGAGGAAACGCTGGCGATTTTTCAAAAAAGCGCTCCGGTATTATCTATCTTACTCGATGAGAACCGACAGCGGATTTTGCTGATGCTTTGCCAAACCGATCAACTTACCGTCAGTGAAATCACAGATCGATTATCGCTGTCACGCCCAGCAGTCTCGCATCATCTCAAGTTGATGCGTGATGCTGGAATATTAGCGGTCAACCAAGTCGGAACAGAGCGCTACTACCGCACCAACATGGCAGACGCACTCGGACTACTCAAACAACTGGTCACCGCGCTTGAGGCAGATGTCGCAGGCAAAAAATAGTCGTTTTGGACGACCATTTTTAAGGCCTATACGTTTAAATGTCTAAACGTTAAAAAATAGTCTTGTGGTAAAGAGTCAAGGAGTTGAGGCAAGATTCTAAGATCTATTTTTGAAAGTTGAGCGTACACTTCCCCCAGCCCACAACTTTCTTATTTTTCGGTTGCGGGGAAGCGTCCGTTAAACTTCGCCAGTCACGCTAGACCATTTTCGCAGGTTGGTACAATTCATGGTTCTTCATCAAAGTGAGAACTAAGCGTACAAGCTTGCGAGCGGTCAATAGACAGGCGCGACGATGTTGATACTTTGGAACCTCCCGATATTTCTTGTCGTAGTAGCGGGCAAATGTGGGATCGTACGTTCTTACTTTGTTGGCAGCTTCAACTAAGTAATAACGCAGGTACTGATCTCCGCTGTGAACACGTGGCGTCGCTTGACGCTCCGTGTTGCCTGACTGACTTCTTTGCCAGACTAGGCCGGCGTATTTGGCTAAACTTGCTTCATTCTTGAAACGCTCTGGTTGTGCCACCTCGGCGACAATACCCGCCGCGTATACTGGTCCAATGCCAGGAATACTGCGGAGGCACTTCGCTTCAGGTGTGGCGTCGCATAAGGCGGTGATGCTCTTATCCAGCTCTTTAAGCTGTTTGGCAAACATGCGGATCTCGTTGGCATACATGCCCAAGACAAGATTCACAGAATCCATCACTTGCTTATCGAGTCGGTATGAGTCACGTGCTGAACGCTTGAGCGCCTGGGCGACTGCTTCGGGATCGCCGAAGCGGCCACGACCAAGTTTGTTGAGATCATCGGTGAGCTGTTCTAGCGGTATCTCCGCAAGCTCGTCCAATGAGTACCGCTCATCGGTCAAAACGGTCATCATGGTGGCGCCAAAGACTGAAGTCGGTAGCTCTGCGTCGATCGTGTTCATCTTAAAGTACAAGTTATTGAGGAAGTGGTTCTTACACCAAGTCATTTCCTTGGTCAGATGAAACCTTTCACGGGTTAGCCGTTGAAGCGCGATGTGACGCTCATCGCGAGGCACTGGCACTTGATAACGGCCTACTCGAAGAAAGTCGGCGATGTTACGGGCATCAACCTTATCCGTTTTATCCTGATCGTACACTTGGCTGAAGCGATGCGTCATCTTGGGATTCAAGGTAACGACTTCAAGACCGAGAGCCTGAAGCTCATCGTCCTCTTCTAAGGCACGAGAAGGCAGAACGTTGTAAACAGAAGTTGCTTCAAGGCCAATGATAGTACGTTCATAGTCGTGCTTCTCATTGGCATCTAAGATGCATTGCTTGATGGCATTTGTGCCAGCTGGTCGATTCAAGACAGAGTCCTGAAAGATGACCTTCTGATCACTATCCATACCACAAAAATCAAGCTTAGCTTTTGAAACATCAATACCAACATTCAAGTTCATAAGACTGGACCTCCTTTCTTTGCAAATTGGTCTGCTTTATCAGGTGTTGCACTTCGATTTTAAACCGAGGGAATAAAAATACTCGAGGTGATTAAGTGAGGCTTCAAAAATCTTTGGAATATACGCTGAGTTCAGGCCGCACAGAATTGGAATTCCAGCTGTTTGTTGAAGTGTAAAGCTGATCATCTTCTGATAATCTTCTGTTTTTAACCTTGCTTGATGAATCAATTCTCCGTGAAATTCAACAACGCCACCGTTGTCTGCAATGAAAGCCAAAGGCAAATCTGGAAATTGAGCTTTCAGTGTGTACAGTGGCCGTACAGTGGCCGTCCACTGGCAATCGCTGTGACAACGCCGACATGATCTAACTGACTTACAAGTTTATAAAATTCTTCTGGAACGTGTTTGTCTGATGTTAATAAAGTTTCGTCCATATCTGTAGCGATAAGTTTTACGGATCTCATTGAACTTCACTCCTAGTATCAGTATAGTTCCATTATAAGGCGCGAAATTAGCGGTAGAATGTTAATATTGCGCGGATGAATATAAAAATCGTACAGAGGCGACAAAATGGAAATAAAGGTATTCTCAGATTTTTCTGAAGAAATGCAGTATAACATCAACGACTTTCCACTCTATGTGCGAATCAATAAACTTTCCCAGTTTGGATATTGGGGCGCGTGTCACTGGCATAGTGGGGTCGAAATTGTTTCTATTCTTGATGGAACTATGGATTTTTTTATAAATGGTCAAATTGTTACACTCTTACCAAAAAGTATTCTCCTTGTTAACAGTAAGAGAATGCACTACGGATTTTCCGACACCAAAGATGAGTGCACGTTCATTGACATGATTGTCGAACCAAGCCTTTTCGATAGTAGCTGTAGCTCTATTCAAAAGCAGATAGATAATTCATTTGGACGGTCATCAGAAGATTACCTGTTGTTTGATTGTAAAAGCGAGGCAGCACAAGAGCTTGCTTCCGCTGCGCGGATAATTCATGGGTTAATGAGTACCCCCAAGCCGAATATGATAGATGTTCAGGTAGAATGTATGAAAGCCATGAGTAGGTGCATCAAATTTATGGGTCACTCAACGCGAAATACTGAACATACTGTAAATAATCAGGAAATTTGGAAAATGGTTGACTATATACATCGCCATTATTTTGAGACAGTTCAGATCGATAATATTGCCGATGCTGGCAAAGTTTCTCGAACTCGATGTTTTAATATTTTTCGTAATTATTTGGCACAGACCCCAACCGAATATCTCACACGATACCGCCTCGACATCAGTCTAAAGTTACTTGCAAAGACAGATATGTCAGTAAAGGAAATTAGTTCTAATTCTGGATTCCAGTCGGTCAGCTATTATTGCGCAACTTTCAAAAGACTTTTTGGTTGTACTCCGTTGGAATATCGAGAGAGTATCTCAAACAAAAAATAGAAATTGGCAATAGAATTCTGTTGGGTTTCTGGAAAGCATAAAGGCCTGGCATACATACCCGTGGATTGCAGTGGGCATGTATGCCAGGCTTTTTTAGATGCCGGCGGTGATAATCCAGTTGTTACTTTGCTTGGAAAAATCGAATTGTATCTAGTCCCTTATTGTTATCAGTCAATCCCGTTTCTGCTGATCATCCCGGTATGATTGTATGGCCTTAAGCTCCTGGTAAACTTGATGAATTTCCTTAATAGGTATATCTCGATACTTGGATTGTTTCGTGATTTTTCGACCATTCTGATCCGTTTCCGGTTCACCGTCTTCATCAACAGGTGTGTACGGGCGAAAGTATTGCATGATTTGATCAAGCTGTTCCGATAATCCATCTAATTGTCGCGGTGAGAAATCCTTCATCATATGCATAACCCGACGTATTTCCGTCACCTTTGGCATATATTCGTCAATTCGATCAAGAATGGCCGTAGTTTCTCCAACTGCGGTCTCTTTTTCTGTTCTCAAAAGTTCTGAAGGCATAACATTGAAAAATTTAGCAATGCCGATCAAGTTCTCGTAGGTTGGGTGGTTATTCTCACGTTCCCAGTTAGAAATAGCTTGTCCGTTAACCGGAGTATCCAAAGCAGCTCCAAGTTCTGCTTGGGATAACCCGCTTTGAATACGGAGCCGTTTTAGATTTGGGCCAAAATAGTGCACTTTTGTCATATTAATCACCTCGTTATCAGATTACCAAACAGCAATACCTATACCAAGTTGCACAACTATATTTGAAAGTTATGTAGCTATGAAAAAGCTAAGGAAATCTGTTGAAAGTCTTGATATCATTGCGTTAACGTATAGCTTGTCAATACGATTAGTGATGAAAGGAGGAACCCTCGCCGCCGTGCGCGGCGTGCAGCGCGAAAGCCGCTAGCGCGAGCGGCGGCGGTCGGCGTTAGCCGGCCGCTGTAGCCCCCAGTGTCTAATAGGGGGGCAAATACAAGTAACAAGAAATCCGACGGTAGGCATAAAGCGCCTGTGGCACGG
>NZ_BOLS01000004.1 GCF_016861785.1 Lacticaseibacillus mingshuiensis | reverse complement strand
CATGTTTAATTCTCCGACCAATTAAGGCCGAATCACCTACACATTTACGAAACTTTGTTCAGTTTTCAAAGGACGACGTTGTCTCAACAGACAACTTATATAGTATATCTCGTGGTGATGAACGTGTCAATGTTTTTTTGAAACATTTCGCGCTGTTGCAACGTTTGCAGGAAGCTTTTTCAATCAGATCAACTCATTTCAATGAGTGAAGCGATCAACTTGTTCCCTGAAACACAACTTTGATATCATACCAAGTGAGCGGCCTTGCGTCAACGGTTTTTTCACATTAAAATTCTTAAAAGCGAATGTGAGGTCAGATAGGAGGTGCTCGTCTTGTTTACTCAAGCTGATTGGGACGCGTTTGCGAAGGTGTACGCGTCCGTGCAGGATCATTCCCAATTGCCACTGGCGCGAAACATTGTTGGCGCGCTAGATCAGGTCAGTCCGCTGGCTGGCCGGACCGTCGCAGATGTGGCTGCCGGCAGTGGCCGTTATACCGGAGTCCTTGCCCAGACGGCCGGCCAGGTCACGGCAATTGATTGGTCGGAGGCGATGTTGCGCGAGGCCCAACGCCGCGTGACCGCGCCGAACGTGGCCTACCGTCAGGCCAACTGGCGCAAGCTGCCCGCGCGGCCCATTGCCCAAGTCGTTTTTCTCAGCCAATTCCCCGGGCTGGTGCCAGCGGATCTGCCACGGCTCACCGCGCTCGCGTCTGAGACGGTCGCTTTGAATTGTCAGGTTCTGCAAAACGACACGTTGCTGACTCAGGCAGCACTGGCGCTTGGGGTGTCCTTGCCTCCGGTGCTGCAGGCGGATGCGTCGCGCATCGAGATCGCCCAAGAGTGGCTTGCGATACGAAGAATCCAGGCCGCGCAAAAAGAGTTCGACTACTCTATAGAAGAAACGGTCACGACGACTGACTTGATTCGAGACCTCGGCGTGCCGGTCAGTGGGACAGAGGCCCGGGCGCTGGCCAAAACGCTCAGCGGGTATCCGGATCAGGAGCAGCCGTTTCAGACGACGATTCGGTATCACTACACGTTGTTGATCTGGCCTAGCCAGACACAGCCGCGATAATGGCCCCGCCCCGGGTTCAGTCAGCCAAGGCGATCGCCAATTGTTTCAGCACCTCTAGCGTCGTGGCAAGAGCCGGCGCGTCGATCGTCTGCAGTGCCGCCGCCAGTCGTTGGTCATCGCGGGCGTGCATGTCGGCGTGAAACGCGGCCGCCTGTTTGCCAAGCGATGTCGCGGCCAGCGCATACGATTTTTTATTGGTTCCGATGGGTTGTTTCACCACGAGACCGGTCTCGACCAAACGCTTGATGTAACGTGACATGAGGCCCTGGGAAAATGGCAGACGCGCAGCGAGCTCACTGTATGGCACCACCTCATCGCCGAGCGCGGATAGCAGCTGGAGCTCCGAATGATTGAAGTGCGCGGCCTGTGCTTTTTTCTGCACGCCGGCTGGTTGCTTGGCGAACGCGACCGGGAGATGATCCGCTAGATATTGTTGATCTTCGGCGTGGCTGCTATCCGCGAGCTGCCTGATCACTTGCTTGAGTGCCTCGATCTGGTCTGCTGTTGCTTGCATGGCGATGCTGATGCTCCTTTTTGTTTACACGTAATATAAAATTGACATCTGTCTTCGACGCGATTATGATGACTTTATATTACCGGTAATCATTTTTAAAAACAAGGAGCGATCATCAATGAAAGCAGCTATTCTCCAACCAAATGTCAGTGTACCCGTCTATTCAACCAGTCCAGACGTACAGGCACAGCCCGGCGAAACGGTGGTGTCCGTTTTGGCCAGCGCCGTCAGCACCGTCACGCGGGCCCGCGCGGCTAGGACCCATTATTCGACCAGCGCACCGACTGCCCCGCTCATTCCCGGTATGGACGGCGTCGGCCGCACGCCAGATGGCCAGCTGGTGTATTTCATGAGTGAAAATGGGGCCCTGGCCGAACAGGTCGCGGTGCCGGCACAACGATTGATCGCCCTGCCCGCCCAAGCCGACCCAACGCGCATTGCCGCGAGCATGAATCCCGCTATGGCCAGTTGGATGGCGTTGACCACCCGGCTGGGCCAGTCCATCGAAGGCGCCAGCGTGTTGATCCTTGGCGCCACAGGGCAAGCCGGGCGCGCCGCCATTCAGATCTGCCGGCACCTCGGGGCGAAAATCGTGATTGCAGCTGGCCGCAATGCCGATGTGCTCGCAACGCTCCCTGCGCTTGGTGCCACTCAGACGTTGCAGCTTGAAACCCCGATCAGCGACGCAGTCTGCGAGGCGTTGGGTAACGTCGATGTGGTCCTCGATTTTGTCTGGGGGACGCCTGCCCAAACGCTGATGTCAACGCTGCTCACCCACCGCCCCAGCCACGCGCCCGTTAACGTGGCTCGAGATCGGCAGCATCGCCGGCCAAACCCTGACCCTGCCTGCCACAGCGCTGCGCAGTCGCGACTTCACGGTGCGCGGCAGCGGCATCGGTTCTGTCGGGTTGCACGATTATCTGACGGAATTGCCACGCCTCGCGACATATCTGACCAGCGGTAACTTTTTGCCAGGCGCAGTCAATGCGCAGCCGCTCAGTCAGGTGCAGGCCACCTGGCAGGACACGACGCACGGCCGGCTTGTCTACCTGCCGGAAAAATAAGGGGTGGCGCCCGCACACGCAGCCACCTGCGCGAATACGCAGACGGGCGCTGCCGAGCAGGGGTGGGACATGTAGTCGGCCTTTGCACGCGATGGCCAAGTGCGCCCTCAACCGTCCAGCCCGAGCAACCGGTCCACCCCTAAACGCTCGGCGCCGCACCGTCCAAAAAAGGCCCGACGCTGCCGCCGGGTCCAAACACAGAATCTCTTTATTTCAGCAGTCGTTCAATATCCAAGGTGGTATCCACCCAGCTGTCGTCATAGAACCCAGCTTCATGGGATACCAGCAAGATCGCGCCGGGGTAGGCCTGCAGGGCTTCCGCCAGCGCATTTTTCGTATCCTCGTCCAAGTGGTTGGTCGGCTCATCCATGATCAGCACATTGGTCTGTTGCAGCATGAGGTCCGCAAGCTTCACTTTGCTTTGCTCCCCGCCTGACAGCATGACCAGCGGCTTGTCCATTTCCTCGCGGGTCAGCGCGGTGCGCGCCATCACCTGCCGAAGCGGGCGCTGAGACAGGGCCGGATACTTGGCCATCAAAAATTGCAGCGGGGTCTGTTTTGGCACGGGCCAGTTCAACTCCTGCTCAAAGTAGCCGAACACGACATTTTCGTTGATGGCCACATCCCCAGCCAGGGGCGGCAGCTGACCGAGAATGCTTTTCAGCAGGGTCGACTTGCCGATTCCGTTGAAGCCTTCAAGCGCGATCACTTGATCCTTGCTGACGGAAAAATTGATCGCGGGCAAAAGCGGCTTCTCATAGCCGACCACCAGATCGTTGACGTCGATCAGGATGCGGCTTTGCACATCGAGATACGGGAACTCAAGATGGGCATGGGCCCGGTTGCCCGGCGGCGTAAGCTTGGTCATCCGCGCAAGCTGCTTTTCCCGGCTCTTGGCCATCGTCGACCGTGTGCCGGCCTTGAACTTGCGGATGAAGGCCTCCTGCTTCTTGATCTCGGTCTGCTGCTTTTCGTAGGCCTTCATGTAGGTGTCGTGATCCGCCTGTTTTTGCCGCATCGCCTGCTTGAGCGTGCCGGTGTACTTGGTGATCGTGCCGAATTCGATGTCGAGAATCGCGTTGGTCACGTCCTGGAGAAAATCGTAATCATGGGAAATGACGATGAACGCGCCATCGAAGTCCTGCAGCCAGCCGGTCAACCATTCAATGTGACTGACATCAAGGTAGTTGGTCGGCTCGTCCAGCAGCAGCATCGCCGGTTTTTCCAGCAACAGCTTGGCCAAAATAATTTTCGACCGCTGGCCACCGGAAAGTGCATCAACTGGATGATCCAGGCCGATCGCATCGATGCCCAGCCCACTGGCGACAGTCTCGATCTTGGTGTCCACGTCGTAAAATTCGGCGGCTTCGAGTTGTTCCTGCAGCTCGCCAGCCTTGGCCAGCAGCTCGTCATCGGGAGTCTCGGCATAGTCGTTGTAGATCTGCGTCATCTTCGCATTTTTCGCGTACAGGTCGGCATAGGCCGTGCGCAAAAATTCCATGATGGTCTGGCCAGGCTTGAGGTTCACATATTGATCGAGGTAGCCCACGTGCAGGTGCTTTTGCCAAACGATCGTCCCGGCGTCGGGCTCCAGCGCGCCCGTCAGGATCTTGATCAGGGTACTTTTGCCCACCCCATTTTGGCCGATCACCCCCAAGTGGTCTTCGATATTCACTTGAAAACTGGCATCCTGGTAAAGCTGTTTGTCCAGGAACCGCTGGGAAAGACCCGTTACGGTCAGCACACTCATCGGGGCTGCCTCCTTCGTTTATTTTCTGAAAATCAATGATATTAAGGCTAGCACAGCGAGGCGGTTTTTGCAATGAAGGCGCCTCGCCCGCCTCACTCTCAAACAGCCCGTGCAAGTCAAATTCCTTGCGTTTTTCCCTGAAGCAAGTACGCTTAAGATAACAAATCAAAGGAGTTGATCTGGATGGCGATCATCGATTCACGACTCACGCACGGCCTCATTGGCTTTGCGATCGGCGACGCGCTTGGGTTGCCGGTCAAAGGCCAGTCACTGGCGGCGCTTGCGGCGGATCCTGTGGCGACGATGCGCGGCTATGGCCACTTCGATCTGCCGGCTGGGTATTATTCGGATGAGGCCTCGCTCATGCGGGCCAGTCTGGCGTCGCTGAGCCGCGGCTTTGACCCGGCCGACCTGCTGGCGACGTACCAGCATTGGTTTCACGACCGCGTCTACGCCCCTTACACCGGACCGGTTTTTGAAGTGTGGTCCAGTGTCCGCGCCGCTGTCGAAAATGGGGCGCCGCAGGTCAACACGGCGGCGGATCCAGGCGGGCTCGTGCGTGTCCTGCCACTGGCGTATTTTCTCTATCAGGAAAATGGGCCGGATCTATTTGGCAACGCAGACGCCATGCAACAATTGCAGGCGTTTCTGGCCGTGACTAGTCCAGACCCCGCTAACCTGATCGCCGCAAGCATCTATGTCCAGGCGGCGCTTTATCTGTTGAGCGACATGACGCTCTCCGCCGCACTGCCGCAAACCTTGCAGCGGGCGCTGACCTATTTTGCCGATGTCCCCGAGGCGCTCGATTTTCAAGTGCTGACGCAGCTTGATGCCCGGCGCGCGCAAACGATGGCCGAGGCGGCGCCCACCCCGCGCAATGTGTTGGGCGTCGTCTTGTTTGCGCTGGGCAGCACCAGTGATTACCGCGAAGCGACGCTGACGGCGGTCAATTTGGGCGGCACCACAGATGCGACCGGCGCGCTGACTGGCGGGCTCGCGGGGCTCGGCTATGGCTACACGAAGATTCCGCATCGCTGGTGCCTGACGCTGGTGAAATACAGTGAGATCGTCGCCGGCATCAACGAAGCCGAAGCCAGCGGGCATTTTCCAACTTACGGCGAAGACTGAGAGCTGCTTCCCACTGATCCCCGTGACACGCCAAAATGCCCGCAGCATCCCCGCACACATCGCGGTCCGACCCCCGCATGACTGCCGCCCGCCGCAGCCGCCTCATCGCACACGTGACTATATAATAGAAGAAATATCGGCATCCTCTGTCTATTTTTCCCGTCATCCTTGCTGTGATGCTAGTCGCGGGGCCCTTGCTTGTGTTATGCTAGGGAAAATTAGATGCAAGAAGGTGTGACCGTGGCGGACCGTCCAACAGGGGAGACACGCGCGACCAATTCGCACAAAAAAGCTTCAAAGATGAACGAAACAGTGAAATGGTTGCTCGAGATGGTCGTGATCATCTTGGTGGTGCTGGTGGGCACCAAGCTGCTCATGAATCACGTGGTCTCAAAAGATGTGGTGCAGGGCACCTCGATGCAGCCGACGCTGGAAAATGGCGACCGCCTGTACTCGTTGCGTAACAAAAGCATCCATCGCAACGATATCGTGGTCATCGATGCCCCGGATCAGCCGGGCCAGCTGTACATCAAGCGCGTGATCGGGATGCCGGGCGACACGGTGGCGGTCCAGGACGACAAGCTGTACATCAACGGCAAGGAGACCAAGGAGCCTTACCTCAAGGCGAGCTTCATGAAACAGGAGATGAAGACTTATGCCGCGCAACAGGGCATCGATCTCAATTCGCTGAAGTTCACGTATGACTTCGACATCGCGACACTGCCGAGCACCAAGTCGAAAACGGTCCCCAAAGGCTCCTACTTCGTGATGGGCGATAATCGTCTGGTGTCGCATGACGGGCGCGATTTTGGCTTTATCAAAAAGAGTAAGGTCCAATCGGTCGTGGTCTGGCGCTACTGGCCGCTGAATAAAATGAAGATTTTCTGATTTTACCAAAGAGCTGAGGCATTCGAGTCTCGGCTCTTTTTTTGCACGTTGGCCGCCCGCCCGCCACGTTTTCGTTTACCTCCCTAACAATTTTGTCAGCTCGACGCAAAAGCAGTGGACATCCCAGTTGCCTCTGTCATACTTGAGGCATCTATAAAGGAGGCATCAGGGTATGGAACCAGCGATCAAGTTGTCACACGTGCAAAAAGCTTTCGGGGCCAAAACGGTCCTCAAAGATGTCAGTTTTGCGATCGATCCGGGCACCATTGTGGGGTACATTGGGCCAAACGGAGCCGGCAAAAGCACCACGGTCAAGATCATCTTGGGGCTGCTTCGCCAAGACGCCGGCACGATCGAGATCAACGGCCGGCCGCTGCGCGAGGACGACAACGACTACAAGCGCCACATCGGCTATGTCCCGGAAGCCGTCGATGTCTTCGATGCCCTGACGGCCCGCGAGTACCTGACGCTGATCGGCCAGCTGTACGGCCTCGACGAAGCGGTCGCCGGGGAAAAAGCGGAACAGCTGGCCGCGATCGTCGGCCTTGCCCCGGCTTTTGATCGCCGCATCACCTCCTGTTCCAAGGGCATGCGCCAGCTGGTGTTGATCATCGCCAGCCTGTTGCATGACCCCGACATCCTGTTTTGGGACGAGCCGCTCAACGGCCTGGACGCCAACACGGTGCTGGTGATCGAGGAGATCCTGCACGAGCTCCGCGACCGCGGGAAGACGATCTTCTATTCCAGTCACATCATGGACGTGGTGCAAAAGCTCTCCGACCGCATTATTTTGCTCAACGATGGCGAGGTGCAGGCGGACGGGCCGTTCAATGAGATCACCAGCGGCGCCGACACCAACTTGCAGGAGCTGTTCAACGAGCTGACCGGCTTTGCGGAACACGGGGAAAAGGCCAAGGCGTTCGTCGACATCGTGACAGGAGGCGACCGCTGATGGCGGACATTCAGATGCCCAAAGCCTTGCAGTGGGTCCGCCTGCTTCGCCCATTGCTGGAAAAATACGGGGTGGATTACCGCCAGTATTGCCTGGTCGTCCGCACCAAATATGAAATGGCTGCGCGCAGTCAAAACGGCATCGGTTTGACGATGCAGACCAATGGCCCGAAAAAGCCCAGCGCCAATCCCATGCGAACCAGTTTTCTGGTCAACCTGCTGATCGGCGGCGTGATCGCCCTCCTGATGGCGCTGTATGCCCACACCTCGCTGATGACCCAGCTGACCACCCTGTTTTCGACCCTGTTCATCATGTTTTTCCTGACGATGCTGACCAGCTACTCGACCCTCATTCTCGATCCGCGCGACCGCCAGATCTTCACGGTGCGCGGTGTGTCCGGCCGCACATTGAACCTCGCGCGCCTGTCGATCGTCGGGATGTTTTTGCTGCTGACGATTCTGTCGCTAGGCGGGCCTTCTTTGATCGTGATCGCGATGAGCCAGCAGAATATTCCACTGGTGCTCGGGACACTGCTGGGCGCGCTGCTCCTGGCGCTATTTTGCTTCGTGCTCTCCCTCTTTTTATACTTGCTAGTCCTGCGCTTCTTTGACGGCGAGCGGCTGAAAAATATCCTGAACATCCTGCAGATCGTGATCGCCATCGGGTTTTACATCTCCGCCCAACTGCCAAACCTGCTCGGCGCCGATGTGTTGGCCAAGTTCAATTTCACCATCCCCAACAACGTCTTTTTCTGGTGGTACCTGCCGGCTGTGCCAGTGTGGTTCGCCGGCCCCGGACTGCTCATGGCGGGCGTGTTTGCGCCAAGCGCGTGGCTGCTGACCGTGCTGGCCGTCGTGGTGCCGGCCGTCTTGCTGGTGATCTACCTCAAGCACGCGGGCCGCTTCGAGCAATATTTGGAAAAGCTCGAGCAAAGCGATGCCACCTCCCGGAAAAATGGCTGGTGGTTCACCCTGTCGCGCCGCGTCTTGACCGCCAATTCCGAAGAGGCTACCTACTACACACTGGGATGGCGGATGCTGCAATATGAGCGCGAGTACAAATTGCGCGTGTATCCGCAGCTCGCTTATGGCCTGATCATTCCCCTGATCATGGGCAGCGCGTTTTTGCGCAACATGTCTTGGGCGATGGCGAAAAATTTTGCCCCGTATTTGTCGGTAGGGCTGATCTTGGCCGTTCCAACGGCTTTGATGATGCTGCGGTATGCCTCACAGCCCGAGGCGATGGGCATTTTCCGTTTCGTGCCGTTTGCCACCCAAGGCCTGCTGCTGCGTGGCATTGTGCTGGCGATGTTCGCCCGGCTCTTTTTGCCGCTTCTGCTCCTCTATCCGCTGGCGATGCTGGCAGTGGCGCCGGCGACCGCACTGACCTCGGGGCTCCTCGTGCTCACCTTGTCGCTTGCGGTCACCTTCCTGTTTGGCCGCTTCATGGTGGGCAAAGTCCTGCCATTTTCCGCCGAGTTCAACGCGACAAAAGGCATGCAAAATGGGACGATCGGCTGCGTGACGGTCGGCTTGGCGATGGTCCTGATCTTCGCCGTGATCATGGTCGGCGGCCTGGTCCACGCGTGGTGGCTCGATTTGATCGGGGCAGCCATCTTCGGGGTGATCGCCTGGTTGAGCTGGCGCAGCTATCCGCGCAGTATCATGTACGACCTGCACCTGCAGGAAACAGAATCAGATCAAGACTGACCACGTGCCTGACGCACGCAAAAAAGGACTGCGGAAGATTATTCCCCAGTCCTTTTTTGCATGCCGTGGCATCGCGCCCACCCGGCGTTTTATTCTTGTGCCCGGGCAATGATGAAGTTGCGCAGATTGTCGTAGTACGCCGCCTTCACCAGTTGCAGATAGGGCTCGATCAACAGGTCGGCCAGATGCAGCGTCACATTTTCCAAAAGGCGCCAGCCGATGATCGACAATTCTAGGAGCAAGAAGTCTGTTTTGAAGCCGCGCATCATGGCCCAGGAGCCGACCAGCGCGCGCATGGCGCCAAAATGCGGATCCTGCTCGCGGCCGTCGTAATACAGGTACTCGCCTTGCGCCAGGCCCAGGCTGAGCATCAGCCCCGGAATGACAAAGAGCGACGTGCCAAACGCGGTCAGCATCGTTGAGACGATGACCAGCAGCAATAACCCGAAAAAGTAGCGACTATTGAAGGTGCGCATCAAGGCTTGAAGCGGCGACACGCGGGTCAATTTGCCCCGGGTCACATCCAGCGCGGTGAAGTTCAGGCCGGCGCCGAACCACAGCAACAATAGCGATTGCAGCGCGGTGCGCGCGGTCGTATTCCCGCTGTGGCCGAGGTAGTAGTCGATGAAGCCATCGGGATCGCGCAACCAATTGTCAAAGCCGTATGCCTGAAGCAGCTGCAGGAAGACCAGCACCATCGCCACCGCGAAAAACACGTTGATCAGCCATGGTACGATATTCGCTTTGATCAGATCGCCATACAGGCCAGGCTGGCGCAGCTGTTGCTTCGCCGTCTTTTTCAGTTCTCGGCGCGTCTTATAGGCAGTTTCCATTCAGTGGTCTCCTTTTTGTGATCACAGATCAGAGCCCATCTGTTTGATCACATCTTCTGCGGCACGTTCCCCTTCAGTATGGCGAACGCGGATCAATTTTTGAATCAGCCAAAGGGCGTGGATCTCCTGCGGCAAAAGGCCGAGGGTGCCAAGCGACTGGGTCACCGAATCCGCCCGCATGACATAATGGTAATGCGGCGTCCCGGTGTATGTAAAGCGGCGGCCCTCAAGCACATACTGGACGTTGAACAGCGCATCTTCCATGATCGCGACATGCTCATTGAAGGATAAGTCGTGCGCCGCGATCAGTGCGCGGCGATACATTTTATTCCACGTGTAGCCGCGCACCGTCCCCACCGGCGCCAACAACCCGCGCAGCAACTGGCTTTGCGTCAGCGGGCGGGCCAGCCGATCCGCCGGTTGGTGACTGCGTTCGTTAGTGTCATCGAGAAAATAGGGCGCAATGGCCATATCGGCGCCACGTTCCATCGCCGCAACCAACGTGGCCACATGGGCAGGCAGCGCCCAGTCGTCGCCATCAAAAAAGGTGACATATTTGCCTCTGGCATGGGTGAGGCCGGCATTGCGCGCCGCCGACACCCCGCCATTCAATGAGAGGTAGACTGGTTCGACGCGGGCATCACGCGCGGCATAGGCTGCGATCAGGTCGGCCGTGTCATCCGTCGACGCATCATCGATCACCAGCACCTGCAGCGCGGGATACGTTTGATGCAGCACACTGTCGAGGCTGCGCTTGAGATACGGCCGAAGATTGAAGATCGGCATGATCACTGAGACTAATGGCGTCAAACCACTGTCACCATCCCTTCCTTATCCGTAGTATACCCGACTTTTCTGTCAGGAAAGTGACAGCGCCAAACAAAACAGCATCTGCGCTTAATTTTCCGCGTCAAGCAACTCGGTCACCGGGTCGAACCAGGCGCGCTCGGTGCTGGCAAGCGGCCGTTCCGTGATCAGAGTGTCGATGGCATTCAGCGCGAAACCGCGATAAGGCGCCTGAATGTGGAACTTCTCCGTTTCGGAGACCACAACGACCTGCCGCGCACTTTCCGCCAGGACCACCTTCACCTCGGCATCATTGGCATAGGGAAAATACACCCCGTCCTTGGCGATCGCGGTGGCCCCGATAAACGCGGCGTCAAACGCGATGCGGCTGAGCGTATTGAGATTGGACGGCGAAAAGAAAAAGCGGCCGTGATGATTGAGCTCCCCGCCAAGCATGTGAAGCGCCACGCCACTTTTAACGGAAAGCGCGATCGCATTGTCCAGCGAATGGGTGTAGATGGTCACGCCATCGGTCACGCTTTGCGACAGCTTCAACAACGTCGTGGAATCATCGATGAAATAGACACCGCCGGGATGAATCAGCTGCAACGCGCGCTGGGCCATCGCCGTCTTTTCCTTGGAAAAATGCTTGAGGCGCTCGGTGTAACTGGGCACGGAATGGCCGAATGTCAGAGCCACGATGCCACCGCGGGTGCGGCGGGCTTGGCCGGCCGCCACCAAGGCCACGATGTCGCGGCGCGCGGTGTCACGCGAGACGCCGACTGCGTGCATGATGTCCTCGACGCTGAGTTCTTTGCGCTCGGCGAGCAGCTGGCGGATCTCCTCGAAGCGTTTTTCCCGATACATGGCCATGTGTGGCTGCCTCCTAAATAACCTATTGCTTCTATTATAACTGAAACTTTCGGAAATTGGGGTCAACCTGCAAACAGCGGGGGTTGGGCGAAATTCCCGGGTGGGCGCCGGCCGAAAATTGGCTGGAACGCTCCCAAGTGACTTTAAGCCCGCAAAGGTCGCGGTCTTAAAGCTCACTTTCGTTGTAAGCGGCACTGCCGCTAACAACGACGAGGGGGCTGAGCCATTTTCGGCCAGCGCCCACCCTCACATCCAGCATTGACTTGACTTCAGCTTAAATCATAAACACAAAACCTTTGCGAAAGATTCAGAGAAGGCGATGCAATAGTCTCTTCTCAAGCGGCCGCATCCGATTTCTAACCGCCATCAATCCGAAGCGATGAACAGGCGCCTTCCATGTCCGAGTTCCTCCGTTCTCACCGCCTCACGCCCCTTCCCGCATGCATTTTCTACTGAGCAAGCCGATTTTCCCTGCGCCGGCCCGCCGCGCTTTGAAACGTTCCTCGCGATCTGTTGCATTTTTACTGGGACAGCTCTTTTAAAATCGCGGTCCACTTCGGCTATCCCGTGTGTCTCATTGTCGTCACATTCTGTATCTATTTTCACTTTGATACGAAACTTCGTGAACGTTATCTAGAGGTTCTGGAAAGCGGTTTACGGCGCGGTTGCTTACGGTTTTTCACAGTGTTTCTTTTGTTTCTGAAGGTTTCGTTAGTTGGAAAATGTTCACGGATTCACAATTGCACGGTAAGGTGAAGCTGTTGTTGAGTTCAATTCATGAAAGGTGGAAATACTATGGGTTTGTTAGACGCGATCAAGGCGACATTCACGAACAGTGCCATTATTAGTGCCATTACGTCTGTGATCTTTATCATCCTGCTTGGGTTCTACATGCGAAAGAAAGGGACTTTTGCCGAGAACTTTGGGAAGGTCTTGTCCAAAGTCGTTCTTTCTGTCGCATTGCCGGCGTTGGCTTTCAATTCATTCATGGCCGACATCGACTCCAAGACGCTTGCACAAGGGATGAACGTGCTGATCTGGGGGATCATCATCTATGTGATTCTGATCTTCGTCACCCCGCTGCCGTACTTGAAGTACAAGGGCGATAAGCGGACCACGCTGTCTGTTTTGACTATTTTCGGGTCGACGACGTTCTTCGGGATTCCGATCGTCGGCGCCGTGCTTGGGCCAAAGGGGATCATGTACAGCTCGATCTTCAACATTGGCTACCGGATCTTCCTTTATAGCTACGGCTACATCCGGATGTCTGGGCTGAAGATGGACAAGGACAATATTAAGAAAATGTTCCTCAACCCGGTTGTCATCGCAACGTTTGCCGGCTTGATTCTGTGGCTGATCCAGGGCTCCATGCCGCAAGTGACCGTGGCCGCTGCCACTGGCGGCACCGCAACAGTTGCCTTTTACCGCATCGACCAGACAGCAAAATGGCTCTTCCAGCCACTGTCTTATCTGGCGAACTTGACCTCCCCGCTGGCTTGGTTGTCCATCGGGATCACGCTTGGCTCCATTTCCTTCAAGGAAGCGGCGTCCGACAAGACTTCCTGGTACTACAGCTTCAACAAGGTCATCTTGGTACCGCTGCTCAACTTGGTTTTGCTGCTGATTCTGAACGCGACGCACATCATGCCTGTCGACTACACGGCGATCGCCACAATGTGCATTATGATGGCCACGCCAACCGCCGCTGTCACCTCTGCGTATGCGATCAGCTTTGATCACGAAGCGGTCATGGCCTCGGATGCCTCGCTGCTGTCGACCATCGTTGCCGTTGTCGCCATGCCGTTTTGGATCGCGATTCTGCAGATTCTCAATGCCGCAGGACTGTTTTAACAAGCAGACTTGTTTTGGAAAAATAGCGAGCTTATGCCGCTACACAACTGAGTGAATAGAAAGGGTGCGTGTCTGATATGTTTAAGATCGTTGCTTATGGCGTACGAGACAACGAGGTGCCGTATTTCAAGGCCCTCAACAAATACAATTATGAGCTGAAGCTGGTGCCGGAATTCTTGACCCACGACAATGTCGAAACGGCCAAAGGGGCAGATGGGGTGATGCTACGGGCGAATTGTGTCGCCGACGCGCAGAACCTGGCGAAGTTCAACGAATGGGGCATCAAATATGTAATGACCCGCACCGTGGGCTTCAACCACATCGACTTAAACGCGATCAAGCAATATGGCATGAAGTGCGCGCGCGTGCCTGCCTATTCCCCATATGCGGTCGCGGAACTCGCGATGACCTTGGGCATGATGCTGTATCGGCACACGGCCCTGGCCACCAGCAATACCAACGCTGGCAAGTTTGCCGTTGATCCGAACACTTTTTCCAAGGAGATTCATTCCAGCACCGTCGGCATCATCGGCGCCGGCAAGATTGGGGCAACCGAAGCCAGCTTGTACCACGGCATGGGCGCAACGGTTCTGGCATACGACCCTTACCCAAGCGACTATGCCCGCCAGTTCGTGACCTTCGTGGAGCAAGACGATCTGCTGGCAAAATCCGATATCATCTCGATTCACACCCCGTACTTCAAGGGCCAAAACGATGATTTCGTCAACGCCGACTTGATCGCCAAGATGAAAGATGGCGTCATGCTGGTCAACACCGCGCGCGGCGAGCTGAACGACTACAAGGCGGTCTTGGCCGCGTTGAAGTCTGGCAAGCTCGGCGGGTTTGCCACCGATGTTTACAAAAACGAGACCGAACTGCTCGGCCACACGTTTGATGGGGCCTTGGCGCAGGCCGATATGGAAGCCTTGCGCGAGCTTTATCCAAAGGTCCTGATGACGCCGCATATCGGTTCTTACACGGAGCCGGCCTTGCACGATATGATCGCCGTTTCGTACGACAACGTCGAGCAAGCGCAGCAAACCGGCCATACGGATAACGATATTCCGTTGCCAAAAGACTGATCGCAAGTCTCTGGAACGCGCAAAGGGCACCGAGGAAAAATTCCTCGGTGCCCTTTTGTGTCTCACCGTGCTCATTTTGGGGCTTGCGTTGGCCCCTCATTGTCCGTTAGCCGGTACACGGTGACCGGTCGGCCCACTTTCAAGTACTTGACCGCCCCGCTGACCTCGCCCTGCGCCAGCAGGTAATCTAAGTATTTTTTGGTCGAAATACGCGACAGCTTCACGACCTTGGCGACCTCTTGATTGGAGAAAGGTTGCGCCATTTCCTGCAGCTGCTGGCGAATGCGGCCGAGGGTATAGGCGGACAGGCCCTTGGGCAGCGTCGGCTCCGGCGTTGCTTCGGCCGGCGTCTCGGCGACAAACAGCTGGTCGAGGTCGGTCTGGGAAACAGAGCCATCCCCGCTAGTCATTTTCTGCACGGTCTGGAAACGCTGAATCGCCGTTTGAAACCGCGCAAAGGAAAAGGGTTTGACGAGATAATCCAGCACCCCGTAATCCAGCGCCTCGCGCACATGCCCGAGGTCACTGGCGGCGGTCAGCATGATGACCTGCGGATGCCAGTTGCGGGCGGTCATCTCCTGAAGCATCTCGGCGCCTGACAGGGTCGGCATGTAGACATCCAGCAAGATCAGGTCCGCCGGCTGGCTCTGATAGGCATCCAGCGCCGATTGGGCATCGCCAAATTCGCGCAGGGTCAGGTCCGTGCCCAGCACCCGCCGCAAATATTGGCCATTTAATTCCCGCACCATCGGGTCATCTTCAACAATCATCACTTGGGTCATCTGCATCCTCCTTTTCAGCCAGTGGTAATTCCACGGTCATCACAGTGCCGGCCGGCTCGTTGTCCTCGATCGCTAGGAAGCCGTGATGGGCCTTGACCACATCATTCACAAGCGCCAGCCCGTACCCGCGATCCGAGCCCTTCGTGGAAAAATGCTTGGCCAGGATCTTGTCTTTCAGTGCAGGCGCAACGCCTTGTCCATTATCCGCCACTTCAAGCAAAATAGTGCGGCTTTCTTCATCATAATTCAGACTGACGGCAACCGTGCCTGTTTTCACCGAAACGGCATCCAGCGCGTTGTCGATCAGATTGCCGAGGACCTTGATCAATTCGGCCTCGATCTTGGTATTTGTCTCACTCAGCGCCGGCAGCTGACTGTCCTCGCTCACGGTGAACGTCTTACCCTGCTCATGGGCTTCGTTGGCCTTCGCCAGCAAAAATCCCGTGACGGCCGGCAACTTGATGCGACTGTTAAGGCTACCAAACTCACTTTGATAATCGCGATGAAAATCAAAGACCAGCGTCTGGAGGCGATCGTATTGCTTGAGCTCGACCAGCCCGGAGATCACCTGCAATTTGTTCATGAACTCGTGCTGCTGAGCGCGCAAGGCTTCGATGTATTGCTTGGTGCCGGCCAGCTGGGCGACGAGCTGCTGATAATCGGATTGATCATGGACCAGGGCCAATTGCCCCAAGTTGCGCTTGCCGGCCATCAGCGGCGTGGTCGAAACGATCAGCTCCTTGCCCCTGACCGCGACTGGCCGATTCATCGCCTTAGCTTCATGAAAAAGCGCGTCATAGAGATCTGTCGTCAGTGCATTGCCGGCCGTCAACGCTGGAAACAGCTGACTGGCCTGGGCGTTGAGCTGAATGATCACGCGCTGGTCATCGATCGCGATCAAGCCATCTGACATACTTTCCCGCAGCGCGGTCAATTCAGTGACCTGGGCCGTGATCTGATCCGGCGTCATGCCCAGCAGCCGCTTGCGCAGATACAAGGAGACCCACGCCGCTCCGAACACCCCGAGCAACAGACCAATGAGGCCACCAATCAGAATCGGTTTTTGCGCCGCGAGAATCTCCGCCTGAACCGTCTTCACGGTGACGGTGATGCAGACGATGCCGATCTGCTGGCCATCTTTGATCACCGGGGTGAAATAGCGATATTCGGGGCCAAGCACGCCGACTGTTTTCGAATAGTGGGGCTTGCCGTTCAACGACTTGGCCGCATCATCTCTTAATAGGAAGGAACGGCCGATCTGATCTTTCACCGGATGCGACCAGCGGATGAGGTCCATGTTCATCACGACCACCGCGTCGACTTGCATCGTGGTCTGAATGCGGTGCGTGTAGCGCTCGATCGCATTATCCGCCGACGCGGGGGCCTGATACGCCTTGAGGTGCTGGAGCACGACCGGATTTTTGCGCACGGCCTCGCCGATATTATGAATGGTCTGATTGGTCCGGGTCTCCTCATTGGTCGCGGTTTGCCCGGCGACGAAAAGCCCGGAAATGATCAGCGCAATGGCGACCGTGATCACGATCACCAGCATGATCACCGCACGAAAAGAGATCCGGCGATGAATTTTGGTCAGCTGTTTCAACATAGTTTGTTTGCCTGAGTTCCGTTGGGATACGTCTATCTTACCATGACTGGATTTGTTATAGGGTGCGTAGGCCGCGGGATGGCGGAACAGCTAAGTCGGCTCAAGCACTTGATGGCGTCCTTTGCCGTCGAGTGCTTGAGTTGCCGCATGTTTCCACCTTGCGGGCCGGCGCCCAACTGTTACGTCAGGATCGTAAGATGGCGAACTCGGGTGAAAAATTGCACGTACAACGATTTTTGTAAAGTGGGGCGCTGGCCCACGCGAGCGGCCGCTTTTCGGCAAAATAGCCCACCGTGTGAACGCTTGCACGGAATTATGACAAGTGAAGTGGGAATACGCCAATATTACAGGAGCATGACATTGTGACAGTCCACGGCGTATTTGTAAACTTGCTGGCACTATCATGACACACCAGCTCGATATACTACTCTCAGATTTAAGTTGAAAAACCGCGAATCACACTTTTGGGAGTGACTTTTATTTTAATGAAGCGAATCAAAATGATGGCAGTCGCGATGTTCACAGTTCTTGGGGGACTGCTCGCGTTCTACTCATCTGACAAACCTGTTGAAGCGATCGCGCGCCCGGCTACCGGGACCCAGATCGTTCAAGCCGATCAAGTAACCTCAATCTCAGACAACGCTGCTGCAAGCATGGCCGCCAACATCGTGGCCACTAACGACTTGCGCAATCAACCGAATAAGATCGTCATCACCGTTGGCGTGAACCCATACGCCGTCGCTGAAGAAAAACGCGAAGCGAAGATCGCAGCTGCCAAGAAAGCCGCTGCGGCCCGCAAAGCTGCAGCTGCAAAGAAGGCCGCTGCTGAAAAGCTCGCTGCACAAAAGGCGGCCGCTGCAAAAGCCGCTGCAGCCCTTGCGGCACAGAAAGCAGCCGCTGCGCAGGCAGCTGCTGCAAAGGCGGCGGCCGCCAAAGCTGCTGCGGCTAGCCAGGCTACAACGACCACGACTGTCTCCAACACGACTGGTATCAACAAGGGGACGTTCAAGCTCAGCTTCTACGATCCTGCCGCCATGGGCTCAAGCTTGGGCTACGGCGGTGTTGCCGCTAACCTGTCCGTGTTCCCGCGTGGCACACAATTGAAGATCGTCCTTTCCAACGGCACAGTTTGGTACCGTACCGTCAACGACACCGGCGGCTTCGCCTATGCGAACCCCAACCAGCTGGATGTCGCAATGCCAAACAGCCAAATTCCATCAGCCGGGATCCTTTACGCAACGGTCTACGTTGTTGGCTGATCACAACTGAATAGCACAACCAAAGCCAGGAGCGCGTCTCCTGGCTTTTTTGATGTGTCGTTCCGGTCGGTAGCGGGTAGTGGCGCGCTTGCCCGCCCGCTCAGAACGCAAAAAGACGTTTCAACTCTGACCAGGTGTGCGCGTGGTCGAGTTGAAACGTCTTTGTTTTTCCCAGTTTGTCAATGTGCCCAAAAACCGGCGCGATTTTTTGTGCATGTTTAGATTTTTTGTCGATTCTCACTTTTTTGAAAAAAGGTCAGAATCGAAAAAAAAGATTCTGGCCCTTATGTACAACAAACACACCGGTCGAGGTGTCGTTTTAAGCATTGCCAGTGTGTTTGCGTGATTTTAGATTAGGATACTGCAGGCGCCTTGCTTGTGGGGCTTGGCGCGATCAGATTTCAACGGCGACAGCGTGATCAAGGCTCGATGCTTACTGCCGGACAACGGTGGTACTGGTAAAGCTGGTAAAACGATGGAACTGTGGAACAACCCACTCGCCTAATTTATGACACCACTGACTCGGATGCCCTTCATAGCAGCCACTCTAGGTTTGCGTACGGTATCCCCCGCACTGGGTCCGCCTGCCTCGGGGGAGATCGTTCCGTGTGGCCACACCAGAAGCCCCTTCTGCTGTCGATTAATATAGCACCGTGAAAACGGTTTTGTCAACTTTATTTGATGGCAAGTAAAGTGGCCGCGATATGCGGTGTAAAGGCGTTTAGAATGACGTCTTGTCAGCACTAGATATATTTATTTAAAATAACTTTCCCATCGTCGATCATCAGCCAATCTGTCCCCAAAATCACCGTGGCTTGGCCCAGCGCTCGCCTTCACCGCACCCACTGATCTCTCATCTGATTTTCACTATTGACCCATCTGGCTGGTTGGGCTAGGATTAGCGCAAGCGTAGAAAAGATGAGTACGCTGCCTGCGGACGCCTAGCGAGTCGGACCTGGTGCAAGCCGATCGCCGCATGCAGCTGAAGATGGTCTTGAAGCTGCCTGGGTGAAGCATTCGCCAAACTCTGGCCGGGTCCGCCCGTTACCGCGCAGAAGCAGTTTGCTTCGTGAGCGACTGGCGGTGACGTCAGTCGAAAACCGGGTGGCACCGCGAAGTCCATCGTCCCGCAGTTCATTTTGAACTGCGGTTTTTTAGTCCAGGAGGAAAAACAGATGACAAAATTAGCAACGACTCTGATTCAAGGATCCAACGGCAGTGACGACGCCCACACAGGTGCCGTGTCTGCCCCACTGTATTTTTCAACGGCCTTCCGCCATCCCGGCCTGGGGGCGTCGACCGGCTTTGATTATTCGCGGCTGACCGAACCGACGCGCGCCCTGCTTGAGCAGCAACTCGCCACGATCGAGCACGGCAGTCAGGCCCTGGCCACCTCGTCCGGCATGGCGGCGATCGACCTGGTCTTCAGCACGTTCACCAAAACCGGCGACCAGATCATTGCCAGCGACGATCTGTACGGCGGGACGTTCCGCTATTTTGACACGCGCAAGGCCAATTACAAGATCGATTACACCACCTGGGACGGCCGAGCGATCGAGGACCTGGTGGCCAAGATCACGCCCGCCACGAAGCTGATCTGGCTGGAGACCCCGTCGAACCCAACGATGAAGATCATCGACATTCAAGCTGTTGCAACGGCGGTCCATGCGGTGCGCGACGACATTTTGTTGGCCGTCGACAACACATTTTTGACCCCGGTCTACCAGACGCCGCTGACTACGGGTGCGGACCTGGTCGTGCATTCGGCGACCAAATACCTCGGCGGGCATAACGACATTCTCGCCGGGGCGGTGATCGCCAAGACCGACGCGCTGGCCGAGGCGTTGCGCGCGCAGCTGACCACGACCGGCCAAGTGCTCGACCCGTTCGACTCATGGCTGCTACTGCGGTCGCTGAAGACGCTGAGCGTGCGGATGCATGCGCACACCGCCAACGCCCAGTTTCTGGCGAAAGGCCTCGCGACCCTGCCCGCTGTCAGCAAGGTGCTTTACGCGGGGCAAGGCGGCATGATCAGCTTCTACCTGACGGAAAATACGGACGTGAACGCCTTTTTGCAACACCTGGCCGTCTGTTCATTCGCCGAAAGTCTCGGCGGGGTCGAAAGCCTCGTCACCGTCCCGGATGTGCAGACGCATCACGACATGCCGATCGCCCAGCGCCGCGCCCTCGGCATCACGCCGAACCTCATTCGCCTCAGCGTGGGCTTGGAGGACAAAGAAGACCTGCTGGCGGATCTGACCCAGGCCCTGGCAGCGGCGGGGAAATAAGGACCTCGCTTCCGCAAAAAGACCACAAAAACAGCGCATCGCCTCTCCACCCGGAAGAAGCGATGCGCTGTTTATTTTGGGGTCTGCGTTACTGGCCCACGCTGTACAAGGTATACGACGGATTGGCCCCGGAGTTCCAGTCAAACCCATATTGCGTGTTCAGGGCGTTTTCCTTGGTGATCAGGTTGTTCAGGGTCGTTTTGGGCAAGCCTAGCTCAGTGCGGATCGTGTCGGACGCAGCCTGGAGATTGGCGGTGCTGGCCACTTGGAAGGCCGCATCCCCAACGTAGGCGCCGATCGCCTTGAGCTGCTTGCGCTGCACGGTTTTGGCGCATGCCCGATAATTTTGCACGATGGCGACAAGGTCATCGAAGGTAAAATTCGTCCGCATGCTGCTGGAAAGTGAGTCCATCAGATTTGAATAGTTGCTGAGGGACCCGGCGGACAGGGCATTCTTGACGATCGACATGATCACTTCTTGTTGCCGTTTTTGCCGGCCGTTATCGCCTTCTGGATCCTCGTCGCGCATCCGGGCATAGGCCAAGGCGTGCGAGCCATCCAAGTGCGCCGGGCCCTTGGTGAAGGTCTGGCCGCCGGTGTTGGCGTCGGTCCAGGTGAATGGCACGTTGACATCGACGCCACCGACCGCATCCACGATCTTGACGAGCCCCGCCATGTTGACGGTGACATAGTAATCAAGCGGGATATTCAGCAGATTTTCCACCGTCTTGATTGCGGCCGTGGAATCGCCGTATGCATAGGCGGAATTGATCTTATCAATGCCGGTAACGCTACCGGTGTCGATCATTTCGGCCGCGGTATCGCGCGGGATGCTGAGCATCGTGGTGCGCTTGGCGGTTGGATTGATCGTCACAACAATGATCGTATCCGAGCGGCCCCGGTCGCTTCGGCCAAATGCCCCGGTATCCGTGCCCAGCAGCAGGATGCTCAGCGGCTTTTTCCCATCAAACGTGGTGTTGATCGGCTTTTCCACCTTGCCTGCCTTGGTCTTGACCGGCACATAGGTCTTGGCGATCGCATCTTTCGTTTGGGTAAAAATACGCGCCGCGTAGCCACCAACCAGCATGACTGCCGTCAAAACAAACAGTGTGATCAATTTACCGATCAGGTTGGTATTGCGGGATGGCTTGCGCGTGCGGTTCAATTTGTCATCGTCCATGGGCGGACCTCCGTCTAAAATGGCATAAAATTATTTTACCCGATTTCCCAGCAAATTGCGCTCTGTCGGCAAAATTCGCTGGCGGGTCAAAAGCGAACGAATGCCGTGGTGCAACGGGCGAGCGGCAATGTTACAATTAGATTATTATTAGAAATAGAGGAGATGTCTTGATGCAACAACTACCCACTCGCGATGCTGTCCCAACCGAATCGACTTGGGACCTGACCACGATTTTTCCAACTGATGATGCCTGGGAGCAAGCCCTCGCCGACGTGCAGGCCAGCGGCAAAAAAGCCAGCGCTTTGGCCGGCACACTTGCGACTGACGCTGATACGCTGGCCAATGGGATCACTACGATCTTGGCCGTTTACCGCCAGCTGGAGACCGTTTATGTCTATGCCAGCCTGAAAAGCGACCAGGATACCGGCAACGCCGTCTATCAGGCCATGAAGGCACGCGCGGCTTCCACCCTGGCTTCCGTGAACAGCGAACTCGCCTTCATGGAACCTGAGATCTTGGCGATTCCAGCCGCTGACCTGACCGCTTGGCTAGATGCCAACGAAACGCTGGCTGGCTATCGTCATTTCATCGATGGCATCACCGCCAACCGCGCCCACATCCGCACGAGTTCCGAAGAAGCCTTGCTTTCCGCGGCGGCCGATGCGCTCGGCGCAAGCAGTGCCACCTTCAACATTTTGAATAACTCGGACATCGAATTCGGAACGATCACCGACAAGGATGGCAACGAAGTCCAGCTGTCGCATGGCAAATACGGCGAATTGATCAGCTCGACTGACCGCCGCGTGCGCAAGGATGTTTTCCAGACCTTGTACAAGTCATACGGCCAATTGGAAAACACGTTTGCGCAGACCCTCACCGGCTCCGTGAAGGCCGACAACTTCCGCGCCAGCGCCCATCATTACGATAGCGCGCGCCAGGCCGCAATGAGCAATAACCACATTCCGGAAGCCGTCTACGAAACGCTGGTCAATGAAGTGGAGGCCCATCTGCCACTCCTGCATCGTTATGTCGCGCTGCGCAAACGCCTGCTCAAGGTGGACGACCTGCACATGTATGACATGTACGTCCCGCTGACCGGCGAGCCGCCGTTGACCTACACGATCGACGAGGCCAAGGCCGAAGCGAAAAAGGCCCTGGCACCCCTGGGCGAGGATTATCAGGCCCATTTGACCGAGATCTACGACAACCGCTACATCGATGTCGTGGAAAATCAGGGCAAGCGCTCAGGCGCCTATTCCGGTGGGGCTTATGATACAAACCCATTCATGTTGCTGAACTGGCACGACTCGCTGGATGAGCTGTTCACGTTGGTCCACGAAAGCGGCCATTCCGTGCATAGCTGGTACACGCGCCACAACCAGCCGTATGTTTACGGGGATTACCCGATCTTCGTGGCGGAGATCGCCTCGACCACAAACGAGAACCTGCTGACGGACTATTTTCTGAAGACCCAAACGGATCCGAAAGTCCGCGCGTACATTCTGAACCACTATCTGGACGGCTTTAAGGGCACCATTTTCCGCCAGACCCAGTTCACTGAATTCGAGCATTGGATCCATCAGCAGGATCAGCACCAACGCCCACTCACCGGCAAATCCATGTCCGCCTTTTACGGGGAGCTTAATGCCCGCTATTATGGCCCGGACGTGGAAAAAGACCCAGAGATTGCCCTGGAATGGGCACGCATCCCGCATTTTTACCGCCAGTATTACGTCTATCAATACGCGACTGGCTTCGCTGCGGCCTCAACTCTGGCCGGCCGCATCAACGATGGCGTCCCGGGCGCCGTTGACCAGTACCTCGGCTACCTTAAATCCGGCAGCTCGAAATACGCGATCGACACCATGCAAGCAGCCGGCGTCGACATGACCAAGCCAGACTACCTAGAAGACGCCTTCGCGCTATTCGAAAGCCGCCTCAACGAACTCGAGGGCTTGATCGGGTAATCTAGCCGATACCGCTCTCAATGTACGTAAAAAACCGTTCAGCGTGCGATTTGCAGCTGAACGGTCTTTTTGTATTTACAGGTCTCGTGTTCATGGATAGCCATTCGATGAGGCAGTTAAGGGCTCAAACTGAGGGGTGGGACCGCCATCTTCCGCTATCCCTCAAAGTGTGTGCCACATTAGTCCCGCAACCGATGCACCCCAAGCGCGATGAAGTAGAAAACGAACTCGATCGCCGCGATGAAGAACGTCACCGGCCAGTTGGTGAGGTACCCCAGCGCCAGGCCAGCCCACACGCCGATCAAACCGGCCGCAACGGAGATCACCAGCATCTGCGGCAGCGTGCGGCCCAGGTATTTGGCAACAGACGGCGGCAAGGTCAACAGGATAAACACCAGCAACGACCCGACGATCTGTGCCCCGATCGACACGGAGATCGCGAGGATCAGGAGAAAATAGATCGAGATCCAGTTGCCGCGAACGCCTTGGGCCCGCGCGCCCACCGCATCAAATGAATCGAAGGCCAATTTGCGGTAACCAAAGCCCATTGTCAGAAGCACCCCGGCGGCCAGCGCGACCAGCTGCCACACATCCTGGCGCGAGATGCCGATGATGCTGCCGAACAGAATCGTCGTCGCGTAACTCGAGCTTTCGTTGGAGAGCGAGAGAAACAGGATGCCAAGGCCGATGAAGACGCTTGAGACCGCCGAGATCGAGGCCTCCCGCCGCGACTGTTTGACGGACAGTTTGCCCACGGTCAGGCTGGCCAAAATCGTGAACAGCAGCATGCCATCCAGTGGCCGTATTGCGACGAAGACGGCAAAGGCGGCGCCGGCAAAGCCGACTTCCGACAGCGTGTGGGCGAGAAACGACATCCCCCGCGCAGTGACAAAGACCCCGACAATGCCAGTCGTGATCGCGATGAAGGTGGCCGCCAGCCACGCATTTTGCATAAAGTCATACGTGAACATCAGTGCGCCGCCTCCTCTTCCTCGCCGCTTTTGAGCTCATCCGGCATCGTCGCGATATCCATCTGGGCGGTGGCCCGCATCTCGTAATGCCCTGGCGTCAGTAGCAGGTATTGATCGGTGTAAGCCTTGGCCAAGCCGAGGTCATGCGTGACAAATAGAACAGTGAGGCCCAGCGTTTCGTTGAGCTCCTTGACTAAGCCCATCAACTCTTCTTTCGTGTTGACGTCCAGGCTGGCCGTCGCCTCGTCGAGAATCAAAAAGTTTGGCTGCGTCAACAGCGCCTGGGCCAGATACGCCTTTTGCTTTTCCCCACCGGATGCCCGGCCCATGGCGAGCGTTCGCCGCTCGAGCAAGTGGGTCTGCGTCAGGGCCTGATGCAGCGCCGCTTTTTCCCGCTTGGTGTGCCATGGAAAACCGTGGCCCAGCTGATTGAGCTGCACGAAGCTCGCAATGGTCAGCGGAAATTCGCTATCGATGTTGCGAAATTGCGGCACGTAGCCCAGCTTCATGTCAGCCGTGAACGTGATCGTCCCGGCGGTTGGCTGCAGCTCGCCCATCAACAGGCGCACCAGCGTAGTCTTGCCCACCCCGTTGGCCCCGATGAGACTGGTCATCGAGCCCCGCGGCAGGGTAAAACTGAGATCTTCATAAAGCGGCCGATCGCGGAAGCCGAAGCTCAGGTGGTCGACGGTCAATAATGGCGCCGTCATATCATCCCTCCAAAACAGTAACAGTTACGATTAATAATTCTATATTACCCGAGGTTTGCAGAAAATGCCAGTGCCCCACCCGATTTTTTTCAGCTCGGTGAGGCGGCCCACCGGCGAAAAGTCCGAAAAAAAGGAAACTAGGAAAACTTTTGTCCCAGTTTCTGTCTAGCGCACCAATATCATAGCAGTGTCGTGGGCCAAATGTCCGGGTCCGAGCAGCTAGGGCCTCAAGCGCCTGGTCCAAAGTGCGGACCTGGCGCTTGAGACACTTACATGTCGGACCCAAAAACGACATTTGTCCCCCTTCCGAAAAAAAGCGCCGCGCACCGAGGCACGCAGCGTTCCACTTATTTTTGGTTGAGCTGACTGAGATCGTTGGCTTCGCTGAAATCCAGGTAGATCGTCTTCGGCTTGTCCTTGGCGATCAGAATGTAGCCATGGCCGAGAAACGGCTTGTCGCCACTGTAAGTCAGCGGAAATTCCTGGGCCGGCGCCAAGTCGCCCTGAACGATCATCGCGTACATCTCGTCCTCATCATGATCATCGGAGAAAAACACCGCAACCGGCGCCGTGACCAGCTGATCGGCTTTGCTCATGAGGTGAAGCACGTCAAACAACTGATCGGTCACTTCTTTGGGAAAAACGGCAGCCACTGCCTCGCTCACATGCGAGCGCTTTGAAGACTCGTACATCATGTCCCTGCTTTCTGAAAATTGATAGGCTCAGCATACCATATCCGCGATCCGCGCGTGCTACAACAGCGGCTGGCGCTGAATCGCCGCAAGGGCCGCTGCGGTCGCCTCGTTTTGGCGGCTGGCCTGATGCCACAGATGAAACAATTGGCGATACGCGGCATGGCGCGCCGGATCCGGTTGGGTGACGGCACCTGTGATTGGCGGGACCACGTCTTCGGCTGCCACGACCCAATTCAAGGCCTGCATGCCGATCGCGGCTGCGCCCAAGGCCGCCGCCTGCCCGCCGGCTTGAACCGCCAGTGGCAGGCCAAAGATATCCGCGACGATCTGCCGCCACAGCGCGCTTTGGGTAAAGCCGCCGGTGGCTGTGATCAGATCCATTTCGCCTATCAATGGCCACATCAATTCGGCGACATCCAGCAGCGCAAACCCGATGCCTTCCATCACGGCGCGGGCCATATCCGCTTGCGTGTGTTGCCGCGCAAGCCCCAAAAAGGCGCCGCGCGCCTCGGCCGTCCACAACGGCGCGCGAGCCCCGGCCAGATAAGGTAAAAATAATAACCCGTTGGCCCCAACTGGCCGGGTCCCAGCGGCTTGGGTCAACACTTCGACGCTGCCCGCCCCGACCAAGTCGCGCAGCCACGCCAAGGCATTGGCCACATTATTCAGCGGGCCACCCAGCACCCATTGATCCTGTCCCAGATAATAGGTGAAAAGTCGGCCGCCGAGATCTTGCACCGGCTTTTCCGTCATCACGCGCACCGCGCCGGACGTGCCAACCGAAAGCGCGAGGCGTCCGGCCGTCGCGGCCCCCGCCCCAAGCGTGCTCAAACAGCCGTCACTCGCGCCCGCAAACAACGGCAGTCCTGCCGGCAAGCCAGTCTGTTCGGCCACCGCATCCGCCAGCCGCCCCACTTCCGCAGTGGGCTCGACCAGCTGTGGCAACTGGGCGCGCGAAATGCCGGCCAATGCCACCAGATCATCCGCCCAGTCCATCGTGTGCAGGTCAAACAGCGCCGTCGCATTGGCCAGTGAGCGATCGATCACATAGTCGCCGCCCAACGCCAACAGCACATAGGACTTGATGCCGCACACACGCACGGCCTGATTCAACAGCGCCGGTTGCGTTTGCCGAAGCCACAGCAATTTGCTGAGGGGCGCCATCGGATGAAGCGGCACCCCGGTCCGGGCGAAGATCGTCGCCGCATCCGGCCGGGCCTTCAGCGTCTCCGTTGCCTCGGCGGGCCGATTGTCTGCCCAGGTCATCAGCGGGGCCAATGGGTGGCCCGCCTTGTCCAGAAGCAAGAGACTATGCATCGCGGCGGAAAAACTGAGCCCGCTGATCCGGCCTGGGGCGATTTTTCCCGCCATATCGCGCAGGCCGGCCACGACTGCCAAAACGATCGCATCCGCATTCTGTTCGGCTTTGCCTGTGACGTCTTCCGCCATTGGGTAGCCGTGCTCGGCTTCGGCGTACAGCGTTCCATCGGCGCCAAATGCGGCCACCTTCGTGCTGGTGGTGCCGATGTCCACGCCTAAGACCACCTGCGCCTCAAGCATGACGGGCCTCCGCCACTGCGACCAAGGCGCTGAGGGGCGCCACGGTCAGGGTGGTCGTTGCCTGAAGCTGAGGCGCGTCGACCACCGTCGCATCATCGACCAAGACGGTATACTCGCCGGCGGGAACGGTCAGCTGTTGCGGCTGGTCGCTGGCATTGACGGCGATGATCATGGTCTCGTTGCCGCTGGTCGTTTGGTAGGCGACAAGCTGCGCCGTGGCCACCAATGGCGCCACATTTTCCAATAAGGCGTTGGCATCGGGCTGGCGCAGTGCGGGATGGGCGCGCCGCAGCTGAATCAGTGCATGGACATAAGCGACGGCGGCGGGGTATTGCAGCTGGCGGTCCCAGTCGATCGCGTTGACCGCGTCGCCGGAGCGATACGAATTGTCGTCGCCGTCCTTGGTGCGCATGAAGGCTTGGCCGAGCTGCAAAAATGGCACGCCTTGCGCAAGAAGCACGATGCTGATCGCCAAAAGCGCCCGCCGCACACGGGTCGCATCCGGCTCATCCGGCGCGACTGCGGTCAGTTTGTCGTACAGGGTCAAATTGTCGTGCGCTTCCACATACTGGATGACCTGGTCGGGACCAAGATACCGACCCTTCAGTGCAGGCACCGCCACCTGCCCCATCATCTGAGGCGCAAGGGCCGCCCCATTGCCGGCGCCACTGACAAAGCCGGGGTTGCTGGCGATGAACACATCCCCCTTGGCCAGGTCGCGCAAATCGTCATTGAAAAACGCGATGTGCGGCAAGCGACTGGCGTTGGCCTGAATCGCCTTTTGCGCAGTCGGCAGCGGCGTGGCCATGTCCCAGCCTTCGCCGAGCACCATGATGCTGGGGTCGATCTCATCCAGCGCCGCGCGCACGGCCTGCATGGTCGCCACGTCCAGAATGCCCATCAGATCGAAGCGAAACCCGTCGAGCTGGTAGTCTTTTGCCCAATCGCGCACGCTGTCGACGATGTATTTGCGGGCCATCACCCGCTCGGAGGCAAAATCATTCCCGGTCCCGGTGCCATCGGAAAGGCTGCCATCCGCATTGTGGCGGAAAAAGTGGCCCGGCTCAACTTTCCCCAGCGCGTGGGTCGCCGCATCAAAGACGTGGTTGTACACGACGTCCATGATCACGCGCAACCCGTTGTTGTGAAGCGTCTGAATCATTGTCTTGAGTTCCTTGATGCGGGTCGCCGGATTCGTGGCATCCGTCGCATAACTGCCTTCCGGAACGCTGTGATTCAGCGGGTCATAGCCCCAATTTTGCTGAGGCACGTCCGGCTTGGTCTCGTCGACGGTCGCGAAATCATAGATCGGCATCAACTGCACATGCGTGGCGCCGCTTGCCTTCAAATAGGCGAGGCCACTGACGGCGCCACGCGGGGTGCGGGTGTCTGCTTCCGTCAGGCCGAGGTACTGCCCGCGGTGATTTATCCCACTATTTTCAGCGATGGACAGATCACGAATGTCCGCCTCCACGATCACCGCATCCACCGGACTGGAAAAAGCCGGCAGCCGTGCGCCCCAGTTGGCCGGCACCGTGTCTTCAGGCGCAAGGACTACTGAGCGCTTGCCGTTGACGATCGCCGCCTTGGCATACGGGTCAAACAGGTCGTCGCGCGTCTCGTCGGCATGCACCACGGAAAATGTGTAGACCGTGCCGCGCATATCCCCGACAATATCGACCGTCCACACGCCCTGATCGCCGCGCATCATGGCGATCGTCTCTTCCAGCACGCTGTCCGGCGTCGCGTCGGCATAGCGCTTCAGGGTCACGGCGCGGGCGGTCGGCGCCCACAGCCGAAAACGGGTGAAGGTCTTGCGGTACGTTGGCCCCAGCGGCCCATCGTAGGCATATTGGACGTCGATCTGCTCTGGTGTCAATTCAGTCATGGTGTTTTGCCTCATTTTCCTGGCGGTGCGTCGCGGCGCGTTCGGCGGCCGGAATCTGGTAGCGGCTAGGCTTGAAGATCCGGCCATCCAAGGCGTCGAGCACCTGCATGTCTTGAAAACTCAATTCGAAATCAAATATTGCGGTGGCCTGCGCCGGGGTGAGCCACTGGCTATCCACGACCGGCAGGAGCCCGTGCTCCAAAGCCCAGCGAAGCGCGAGTTGCTCAGGCAACTTCTGGAACCGCGCCGCCATTTTGCGTAAGGGTTTGAGCTGATTCAGCTGCCCGTTGAAAAATAGGTCGGTCACCACTGTCACTTGGCCGGCGTCGCGATCTTCCGCGCGCCCGGCCGCATCCTGGTGAAGCAGGTCAAGGCGGCGCCACACGACGGGCACAGCGGGCGATGCGGGCGTGTTGGGTGCCGTTGGGACTGGAATTGTTAGCGTTGGCGTTATTGTCGCGGATGAGGACACCGCTTTGCCCAGTATGGTGACGGTTGTTTGCGCCGAGGTGGGCACGAGGTCATCTGGGGTGGCGAGGACAAAATGGGTAAAGCCCGCCGCCTGTGCTTGCGCCAGCGTGTCAGCATCTGTGGCATGAAACGCCATGATGGGAATCTGCGTCCCATCCTTCAGTTGGGTCGTATCTGTCGGTCCGGTCAAATGGGCCACTGGAACCACTTCCTTTGGGGTCTATTTTAGCATACACAGCGGGGCTAATTCGTTCAGTGTTCGTTGGCCCCCGGGTGGCGCCGGCCAGAACTGGCTGGCGACCGGAGTAGAGCGGACAAACGACTTTGAGCCCGCCAAAAGCACGGTCTCAAAGCTCGTTTTCGTTGTAAGCGGCACAGCCGCTAACAACGACGAGGGGGCTGAGCCATTTCTGGCCGGCGCCCACCCTTACATTGAACATTGATAGGACAGACTGTCTAAATGCCAAACGCCAATCTACCGGTTCCACCACAATACAATCAGCAATAGAAACGGTTTTTCTCTGAAGCAGCTTTCTATTTTCAGCAGTCTGTTCGAAACCCCTCATCCTACGATCACCAACTAACTGAACCGTCCCAACAAAAAACACGCGACCCAATGAAGCAGTCGCGTGTCTGAATCTGATTTACTTGGTTAACCCTAGCCATCCAGGCCGAAACTAGTCAGCGACAAAAGCTCTACTTCATCAACTCTGCCAGCATCTTATCCCCGGCATCCTTGCTGGTGCGAAAGGCGCGGCCGAGTGCCAGTGTTTCGTCGGCGATGATGCTTTGGGCGTCCACCACGTGATACGGGTGATCCGGGGCTTTTTCCTGGGCGAAAGAAAGCTCGGTGCAGCCCAGCACGATCACGTTCACGCCGAATTGGTCGTGCATCGTCTTGAGAATCTGATGATACAGCGGTGCGTTGACTTCGCCCTTGGCCTTGACGTAATTGTAGATCAGGTCCGTGACCATCGCCTGCAGGGCTTCATCGCCCAATTCGACGTCGCGGCCGGCTTCCTGAAGTTCGTGCGCATAGATGCCATCGGCGATGGTGCCCTGCGTCGCGATCAGGCCAATTTTCCGCTCATCTGGATACTGCTTGCACAGGGTCCGCACGGCTTGGCGCGGCATGTGCAACAGGGGCACGGTCGTTGCGGCCTGGAGCTCATCGTAAAAATAATGCGCGGTGTTGCAGACCATCACCATGAAATCAGGCTTCAAAAGGCTCTGCTGCTGAATGTCCGACAACAGGTCCGGGTAAAAGCTCGGCTGGCTGTGATCGAGGATGTAGGTGGTGCGATCCGGCACCGTGGCATGGTTGACCAAGATGTAATCCATGTAATCCTGATCCTTGGTCGCGTGGGTCCGCTCGGTGAGCAGGCGCAGGTAGCTATTGGTGGCCGGGGTCCCCATGCCGCCGATCACGGTGAAAAATCGCTCCATCTAATTGCCTTCTTTCAGCGTGTCCGCGACTTGCCCGACCACAACAAGATCCATCGGCCATGGGGTATCGACGCCGCGCACTTTTTGATACGGATCCGCCCCTTTGGCCGCAACCACGACGACATCATCTGGCCCGCTGGCTTCGATGGCCTCGCGAATCGCCTTGGCCCGGTCGAGTTCGATGTGGACCGTGACCTTGTCATGATCGATTCCGGCATCGATCTCGCTGGCAATTTTCGCCGGATCCTCGTAGCCCGGATCATCGGTGGTCAAATACGCCTCGGTGGCATATTCACTGAGCACTTTTGAAAAATCGGCGCGACGGGAGACCCCTTTGTCGCCAGGCGCCCCGATGACCACGCGAATGGCCGGATCATGGTACTCCGCCTTGAGAAAATGCAGCAAGGCCTGCACACTCGCATAGTTATGCGCATAATCGACATATGTGACCCCGTGGCCCGGAATCTCCTGGTGCTCCATGCGGCCAGGAATGGTGACGTCGGCAATGCCAGGGACGGCGCTGCGATTATCGACGCCAGCCAGACCAGCCCCGATGATCGCGGCGGTGGCGTTACTTTCGTTGAAGTCGCCGATGAGGCTCAGATGATACTGGCCGCCAACATTCAGGGCCGCGGCTTTGTCGGACGCCGGCACCAGGGTGAACTGGCTGCGGGTCGTCGACAAGGTCTGGCTCTCGAAGCGAAAATCAATATCAAGATCATCGCGTTTTGGCGTAAAGCCGGCCGATGCAAACAGATAGATACTGTCCGGATAGGTCGTTGTCATCGCCGCGGCATACACTTCGTCGAAATGCTCGGTCTCCGCATTGATCACGACCTTGCGCGAGTTGACCAGCAGCTGCATCTTGTTGTGCAGGTAATTAGCGAAGGTCGGATGCTCGTTGGGGCCGATGTGATCCGGCGTGATGTTGAGGAAAAAGCCAACGTCATACGTCAGGCCAAACACACGGTTGCGCAGATACGCCTGGCTGGAGACCTCCATCACGAGGTGCGTCATGCCATTGTCGACTGCTTGACGCATGTCGTGGAACAGATCCATGCTTTCCGGCGTGGTCAGATCCGACTTGAACCGCTGATCCGGATTCGGGCCGATGATCCGATCGATCGTGGAAAACAGGGCGACGCGCTTCGGATGGGCCTGTTCCAGGATGCCGCGCGTGAAATAAGCCGAGGTCGTCTTGCCCTTGGTGCCGGTGTATGCAATGACGAACAGGTCGTCTTGCGGAAAATCATAAAAGGCCGCACTCAAGATCGCCATCGCCTTGGTGATGTTGACGACGATCAGGGCGTTCATGCCATTGCCTTCCACGTATGGCTTTTCAGCGACATAGGTGATGGCCCCGTTGTCTTTGGCCATCGAGAGATAGATTGGCCGGAACTTCGCGCCTTTGCAGAAGAACAGGCTCGGGCCGGAGACTTTGCGTGAGTCATACGCGATGCCGGTCATTTCTGTGTTGATGTCGTTTTGGACTGCACTGCTTTTCAGCAGGTGATGTTCTTTGAGTAAAAGAATGCACGCGTTCAAAGAGATTGCCATATGAAGGCTCCTTATCTACGTAATTGAGTTTCAAACTACTGCGTCGATTATACCATAGCAGGCTGAGCTCTTTAGCTGGTGGGAAAAACGTTTGGTGTAAACGCCCGGGTGGGCTCCGGCCAGAAATCGGCTGGAACGCTCCCAAGTGACTTTAAGCCCGCGAAGTGCGCGGTCTTAAAGCTCACTTTCGGCGTAAGCGGCACAGCCGCTAACGCCGACGAGGGGGCTGAGCCGTTTCTGGCCGGAGCCCACCCTCATATCGCACACTGGAGATACTGCTCGCCATGCCAAAATTTTGCGTCCAGACTGGAGGAGAATTGCCTCAGTCAGGTTTCACTCGGACCCTGTGAGACTGAATTTTCTTCATTTGAGTAAGTAATGTTCATTCCGTTGAAACACCGCCTACTTCAAAAGCCGCCAATCAGTTTCCATGACGACTTAAACCCTTCCCTGCCTATCTTCACGCTTCCAGCTTCACCACGGTCACTTGGTAGGCGCCGCTTGGGGCTTCTACTGTGACGGTGTCGCCTACTTTGCGGGCTGCGATGGCGCGGCCTAGTGGGGAGTTGATGGCGATGTTGCCTGGGGCCATGTTGGCTTCGGCTTGGCCGACTAGGTGATAGACTTCTAGGTCGTCATCGTCTTCAAATCTGAGGGTCACGTGCATGCCCAGGCCCGCGATGTCGGTTGGGCCGGCTGTGACGACTTGGGCGTACCTGATCAGTTTGTCCAGGTAACGTAGGCGACTTTCCAGGTGGCGCAGGTCGCGTTTGGCGGCGCTGTAGTCCGCGTTTTCCGAGAGGTCGCCGAGTGCGCGGGCGTCTGCCAGGGCCTTGATGCGCCGAGGCCGCTCCGCTTGTAAGAGAATCACTTCCGCCTTTAACTTTTTGAGGCCATCGGGTGTGATGTCATGATATGTGACCATGTTCAACCTTCCTTTACAGCGGTGCAGTCAAAGCGACCCGCCCCGCGCCGCACCCCAGAAAAAAAGCGCGCCGTGTGATCGGCACGCTTCTAGCTTAAAAGAGATTACTGAAGAAATCGCCGATGCCGCGGAACAAAAGCACGAAGAAGTTTGCTTTTGCGGTGCCGTGAGCCAATTTGACGGAGGCCGTTTCAGTCTTTCCGCCGTTCACATAACCTAGCGTATCGCCTTTGACGGTGATGGTCAAACCGGCAACTGTTGTCCCTTTTTTGACTGGGGCCTCGAGTTCATTCTTTTTGCCAACGATGGCTGTCTTTTTTGTCGCGATGGTGATGTCCTGGGCCGTTGTGGACTTTGGCACCCACAGCGTGATGGTCTTATCGGCCGCCGCCTTCAAAGAGGTCGTGTTCCCCTTTGGCACCGTGTAGTTGGTCGACCCCTTGATGGCCTGTCCTTTTTTCAAAACAGTCATTTGTTTCCAGTTATTCAGCGCGTAGGACATGAGCTTGGTGGTCTCGTCAAAACGCCGGGTCGTCTTACTGCCATTGGCGTGCATGACCACGGTGATGATGCGGTGGCCATCTTTTTTCACCGTGCCGGTAAAACAGTCACCCGCCGCATCGGTGGTGCCGGTCTTGAGGCCATCGACCGGCAACTCGGTGCGCGCGGAGATCAGGCCTTTGAGCATCCAATCGAAGCTGTCCATGCGCGTCGCATCACTGGTGCCGGCGCGGAAGGTCATGGTCGGAATGCTGGTCGTGTCGAGGACTTCGGGAAAATCCTTGAGCAGGTGCTGAGCGACTTGCGCCAAGTCCTTGGCCGTCATGGTGTTCTCGTCATTTTCGCCGGTGCCGGGATAGCGGTCGGCGGTCAAGGCGTTGTTGGTCAGGCCGGTCGCGTTGACGATGGTGGCGTCGTTGATGCCCCACTTCTTGAGCTGATCGCGCATCATGTCGACAAATTTCACCTGGGTGCCGGCCACGCCATTCCCCAGCAGCATCATCGCCGCATTGGCCGAGTAGATCAAACTGGCTTGATACAGCTCCTTTACGGTATATTTGCCGTCCGCCCGCAACGGGACGTTTGAAAGCGAGGTGTCCTGGGAGATCTTGTAGATGCCGCTGTCTGGTGTCAACGTATCTGTCCATTTCAGGTCGCCGTTCTTGATCGCCTGCAGGACCAGATAAATGGAGATCATTTTGGTCATTGAGGCGATGGGCAGTGGCGTGTCGGCATTTTTCGCGTAAAGCACCTTGCCGCTTGCTTCATCGATGGCAAGTGCGGCCTTGGCGTTGATGTCCACGCTAGTCTCGGCAGCCGCAACCGGCGCCGCCGCGCTGGTGGTGGC
The DNA here is from genome assembly GCF_016861785.1 of Lacticaseibacillus mingshuiensis. Lineage (GTDB taxonomy): Bacteria > Bacillota > Bacilli > Lactobacillales > Lactobacillaceae > Lacticaseibacillus > Lacticaseibacillus mingshuiensis. The sequence continues at coordinate 141,742 of NZ_BOLS01000004.1, read as the reverse complement.
GATGCCGCCAAAGCCGAGAAGAACTGCTGCGGCCAAAGTGGCCAGGTGACGCCAGAATTTTTTACTCAAGATCATAACTCCTTCTGTGGGTTGGCCGGCGCCGACTTTTTTTCAAGCGGCTGGCCGACTTTAAGCGGTAAATGCATGACAAACGAGGTGAGCTCGGGGGTGGAGTCGGCGTAGATGTACCCGCCGTGCAAGGTGACGATACTTTGCGCGATCGCCAGGCCCAGGCCAGTGCCGCCAGTTTCCTGTGAGCGCGATTCCTCGACGCGATAGAAGCGGTCGAATAATTGACTCAGTGAATCATTTGGAATCTGGGCGCCATCATTGGACACTTTCACGACAACTTCGGAGCCGATGCGTTCGGCGGTGAGGAAAATATGCTTGGCGCCTTGCCCGTATTTCAGCGCATTGACGATCAAGTTGTTGAACACACGGCCGAGTTTTTCCGTGTCGGCTTCCATCATCAGCGGATCCGGTTTGCCCGATACCGAGATCGCGATCTGTTTTTTTTGCGCCTCAAGCTCAAAGCTGGCGGCGAGCTGTTCGAGCATCGCGACCATGTTGAATTCGGTGGTATTCAGCGGCGTCGTAGTCTGGCGGACCTTGGTGTATTCAAAAAGGTCGTCGGTCAGGACTTTCATTTGCTTGGCCTTGAGGTACGCGACATGGGTGTATTTCAACAGCTCCTCGTCGCTGCGGTACTGGCGATCCTCGATCAGGCCCAGGTAGCCGATGATCGAGGTCAAAGGCGTGCGAATGTCATGCGAGACATTGGTGATCAGCTCGTCTTTGCTTTGCTCCATGCGCCGCTCTTCTTCCATAGAGCCCACGGTCGACTCGACCAGCGCATTGATCGAATTGATCACCTTTTGCAGGTCGGTGTTGACGGCAAAGCGAATCCGGTGATCCAAATGGCCATCCGCGATGTAATGCAGCTCGCGAATGACATGGCGCATCTGAATTTGGCGGTACCGCCTGATCAGCCGCCAATACACCACAATGGCGTCGGCCAACAGCATCAGCCAGATGAACAGATACCGCCAGCTCCAAATGTGCTCGCCGTCGCCAAAGGTCAGGACATTTTTGATGCCCCAGATCGAGTTTTGCAGATTCTGATTCATCGCGATGACCTGCTTGAGCAGGACCAGGACCGCGAAGTTCAGCATCAGCAGTAAGATCACCGTGACGACCCCTTCGATCCACAGCTCGGATTTCTCCTTGCCGGTCAGGCGCACTTTCTCGCCCATGATCAGGCCTCGACTTTGTAGCCGACGCCCCAGACGGTCTCGATCACTTTTTCGCCGTCTGTGGCTTCTTCGATCTTATCGCGCAAATGCGAGACATGGACCATGACCGTTTTCGCGGATACGATCGACTCCTGTTGCCAGACGCGCTCGAAGATCTCGTCGGCCGAAAAAACACGGTTCGGATGGCTGGCCAACAGGTACAAAATGCCAAATTCCAGCGCGGTCAACTGAATCTGTTTGCCAGTCAGCGTGGTGACTTCATGGCTGTCTTTTTTGATGGTCAGCGGGCCGACTTCCAGGACATCGGGCTCGTCGTTAGTTACCTTGCCCTCGGTGCGCCGCAGCAGGCTCTTCACCCGCGCCATTACTTCAAGCGGATTGAACGGCTTCGTCACGTAATCATCCGCGCCGGTAATGAGGCCGCGAATCTTGTCCATGTCGCCAGTCTTCGCCGACACGATGATGATCGGCAGTTCGCTGTCTTTGCGGACCTGCTTGACCACATCGATGCCCGACATATTCGGCATCATGATGTCCAAGATCATCAGCGCGATGTCCGGATTGGTGGCGAGCTTGGTGATCGCCTCTTTGCCGCTGTACGCGAGGACTGGGTCATACCCTTCATTTTGCACATAGATACTCAATAATTCGACGATCTCTTTGTCATCGTCAACGATCAGAATTTTCATTAGCACGATCTCCTTGGAAAAATGGGTGTGCGTTGCAAGTTCATTGTACCAGACCGCACCACAAAAACCGCGGCGCCGCTGGATTCAGTGAAAACTTTCCAGAAAATTTAAAAAGGCAGGCCGTCATTGCGGATAGCGTTCCGCCAATTGCGTCGCGAGTTGGCTGAGGCGTTGTTGGAGCTTGGGCTTGGCAAGGGCCTTGGCCGCTTTGTCCGGCCCAACCAGCGCCACGAGTTGGAGTTGAAGCAAGCCCGTGAGCGTCTCGCGCGCCGCATCGCCGCCAAACCGCGGATCGGCGAGCAAGTCCCCGACACCGGCCTTCACCACACGGATCAGCAAGACCGGGTCGATGGCTTGCAGGCGGCCTTTGTTGATACCGGTCTGCAGCTCATCAGCCAGTTGCGTCTGCCACTCATTCAAGGCGCGGTTGAGACGGGCGCCCTGCCGCGGATATTGTTGCATCAGGTCACTGAGGAAAAGAGGGCTCCCCGCCGTCAGGACTGTCAATTCATCCATCAGGCGCAGCGCCAACGCCTCATTTTTGCCAGCACTGGCCGCCTCGATGATCGCGAGCTGCCGCGCAACGACTGCCTCGATCACCGCTTCTTTCGACTCAAAATACAAATACAGCTTGCCCCGACTGACGCCCACGCGTTTGGCCAGCGTGCCCATGGTCAACCCACTGAGGCCGTCGCGCACCAGCACCTGATCGATGCGCGTCAATAGATCATCTTTGCGTTCATCCTCTGAAAGCATCGCGTCCCTCCTTGTCTGTTAGTGATAGGATAGCGATTTTGAACAGAATATACAAGTTATCTCGTTTTTGTTTAATTAGTTTATTTTCGTGCGTGCGCCGCCTTTTTCGGTGGCCACCGCACTCACACGCAGGGTCAAAAAAGCGCCTCGACTTATGCATCAAAGCGTGTTTATTTTCAACTAGATGGTGCCACCTGGTTCGCCAGTTCGTGGACCCGTTTGTCGATCTCGTCACGAACCGTCCGAAATACCGCCATGACCTCATCCTCACTTCCCGTCGCCTGGGCAGGATCTGGCAGCGGCCAATGAATCTTGCGGACACTGGGCGGTGTCACCGGACAACGGTCGCGTGCATCCCCGCATAACGTCACGACAAGGTCGCTTTGTGCGAGAGACTCCGGGTCGAGCTTCTTTGACGTTTGACCGGTGATCCCGATGCCGGCTTCGGCCATGACGCGCACCGCCAGCGGGTTCACTCCATGGGCTTCAATGCCCGCGCTGGCGACCTGCCAATCACGGCCGAAATAGTGGCGCGCAAATCCCTCAGCCATCTGACTCCGACACGAATTCCCCGTACACAGAAAATAGATCTGCGGCATCATAGACACCTCCCATTTGATTGCGCCCATCATAGCACGCGGTTCAAAATACTGGCAATGATCTCTCCACGCAAAAAAACACCGAGACCGGGACCCCGGCTTCGGTGTTTTCAATGATCGATCACTTGATCGAATAGTTTGGTGCTTCCTTGGTGATCTGCACGTCATGCGGATGGCTTTCGCGCAGGCCAGCGTTTGAGATCTGGATGAACTGGGCGTTGTCTTGCAGTGCCTGGATGTTTGGCGCGCCGACATAGCCCATGCCCGAGCGGAGGCCGCCATCCATTTGATAGATCACATCGGCCAAGGCGCCCTTGTATTCCACGCGTCCTTCGATGCCTTCTGGAACGAGCTTCTTGGCTTCGTTGACGCCGCTTTGGAAGTAGCGGTCCTTGGAGCCATGCGCCTGCTCCATCGCCCCGAGGCTACCCATGCCGCGATAGGTCTTGAAGCGGCGGCCTTGGTAGATCTCCATGTCGCCAGGGGCTTCGGTCGTGCCCGCCAGCATGGAGCCCAGCATCACGGCATAACCGCCGGCAGCCAGTGCCTTCACGATATCGCCGGAATACTTGATCCCGCCATCTGCGATGATGGCCTTGCCGCGTTTGCGAGCTTCCGTGGCCGCGTCATAAACGGCGGTCAATTGAGGGACGCCGACACCGGCGACGATGCGGGTCGTGCAGATCGAGCCAGGGCCGATGCCGACTTTGACGACATCGACGCCAGCGTCATACAACGCCGCGGCGCCTTCTGCGGTGGCCACATTGCCGGCGATCAGGGTCGCATGCGGGAAGTGGGCGCGGATCTCAGCGATTTTCCGCAAAACGCCTGCGGAATGGCCATGCGCGGTATCGATGACGATTGCATCGGCACCGGCATCAAGCAAGGCCTGGGCGCGTTCGAAGGTGTCTGAGGTGACGCCAACAGCGGCGGCGACCAGCAAGCGGCCGTGTTCGTCCTTGGCCGCATTCGGGAACTCGACGACTTTTTCAATATCCTTGATCGTGATCAGCCCGGACAAGCGGCCCTGAGGATCGACCAGCGGCAGCTTCTCGATCTTGTATTTCTGCAGGATCGCTTCGGCTTCCTTGAGGCTCGTGCCGGTCGGAGCGGTGATCAGGTGGTCCTTGGTCATCACGGTACCGATCGCAACGCTGTGATCTTCCACATAGCGCAAGTCGCGGTTGGTGATGATGCCGGTGAGCAGGCGCGAGTCCTTGTCATCGACGATCGGCACGCCAGAAATGCGGTACTTGATCATCAGTTCCGTGGCCGCCGTGACAGGGTCGCTGGCCGTCAGGAAAAATGGATTGGCGATGACCCCATTTTCAGAGCGCTTGACGGTCAACACCTCGTCTGCCTGCTCTTCAATGGTGGTGTTCTTGTGGATGACACCAAGGCCGCCTTGGCGCGCCATTGCGATCGCCATGTCGGCTTCCGTGACAGTATCCATCCCCGCGGAAATGATCGGGATATTCAGTTTCAAATTGTCTGCAAGTTGGACAGAAAGATCGACATCCTGCGGTAAAACATGACTCTCGGCCGGTATCAATAAGACATCATCAAACGTAAATCCGCGACGTGCAAACTTCGTATCCCAATTAGACAAGTGGAAGGCCCTCTTTCGATTTTGTTGTTGACCATCGTAGCATTTTCGCCAAAACCCGTCAATTTTTTCTGACGAACCGTGGGAAAAAGCCGGTGCAGCGCCCTTTTAAAATGATAAAGCCCTCATTTTAGCGTAGAAAGACCGAACGAGGTCCCGCGGATCCGCCGAAAATTCGCAACTCGTTCGGTTTTTATTCCGCCAATAATTTTTCGACACAAAAAGCGTTCGGAAAAATCCCGAACGCTTACAGTCATTACTTGGCGTTTCTGTTGGTTGCGGCTAAGGCCCCACCGACCAAGCCTGGCAGGTGATAACGGCGCTTGAGCAGGTAGTGGATGCCGTACGACAGCGCAGCGGCGATCAGGTAACCCCAGAACGGCATGCCATGTGTCAACGGGCCTGGAATCAGGGCCGAGACGCCGGAGATGATGGAGCCGACCATGAAGACCACGATGCCCGCCAAGATCAGCAGCCAGAACTTTGGCCGTTGATCCTTGGGGCGAATGCTCCAGTCGTTGTAATAGGCGAAGATCACGCCGGCTGTGATGGACATCATCAAAAGCGGAATGATGCCCTGGGTGGTGCCGGCATCTTTGGATTTCACGAAGTACATCATCACCCCGTTGACCAAGGCCAAGATCGCCATGAAGATCAGCGAGATATCGATCATGGAGAGCCACAGGGGCGCCTTTTTGATCGGCTTTGGCGCATAGATCAATGCAGAGGCCTTTGCGGAAACAGGGCCGTACAGCGCCGTTGCCGGTTGGCCCTTGCGCTGGGCGGTCAGGATCTCAGGCAAAATATCCTTGAGAATCTGTTCCTGCCGCTCATCCGAAAGCGCACTTTCGGTCATCTGGCGACGCAGCTTGAAGACGTACTCGTCGTTTTTGCGGGTCAGTTGGCCCAGCATCTCGGACACAGAGGCCTCGGCCAGGGCGGCGTCTGCGACTTCCGCTTCCTTGGCTGCGGCATGCTTTTCCGCCTGTTTCTGAGCGCGGCTGGCATTGCGGCCCGCTGGCTTGGCGTCGGCTTCTTGCTCGGCCAATTGGGCGCGCACCTCCGCCGTTGTTTGCGGGGCGTCCGTTTCGGTATCAGTCTCGGTTGCCGGCGCGTCTTGGGGCGCTGCTTCCGAAGGCGTGGTCTGGGTCGTCGTTTCCGCTTCAGCCGCCGTGTCAGGCGTTGCGGCTTGCTTAGCGGTCTCTTCAGGCGCGACATCCGGTGTCGTCTTTGGTTCCTCTTGGTTCAAGTCTTTCTCTGCCAATTTTGTTCCCCCTATACATTGAAGCGGAATTCGATGATGTCGCCGTCTTGCACGACATATTCCTTGCCTTCAGAGCGCAGGCGTCCAGCTTCGCGAACCGCCTGCATCGAGCCGAATTTGTCGAGATCCGCGAAGGACACGGTCTCGGCGCGAATAAAGCCGCGTTCAAAATCGGAATGAATGACGCCGGCTACTTGCGGCGCCTTCATGCCCTGCTTGAACGTCCAGGCCCGGGTCTCAGGGCCGCCAGCCGTGAAGAACGTGGCCAGCCCCAGCAGATGATAGCTGGCGCGAATCAATTTGTCCAGACCAGGTTCGGTGACGCCTTCCGCTTCCAGGAAATCGGCCTTTTCGTCATCATCGAGCTCGGCGATCTCTTCTTCGGTCTTCGCGGAAATGGCCAGCGCCTCGGCGCCATCTTGCACCGCGTAATCCTCGATCTGCTTCACGTAAGGCGACTGCTCTGGGTCGGCCATGTCGTCTTCGGCAATGTTGGCCACATACAGCACGGGCTTTGAGGTCAACAGGAAGAGCCCCTTCACGATCTTTTGCTCATCTTCATTGAAGTCCAAGGCGCGCACCGGCTTGCCTTCTTCAAGGGCCGGTTTGATCTTCTGCAGGACCGCAAATTCGGCCAGCGCCGCCTTGTCCTTGGTGCGGGCAACTTTTTCCACCTTGGCGTAACGCTTGTTGATGGCGTCCAGATCGGCGATGGCCAGCTCCAAGTTGATGGTCTCGATATCGTCGATCGGGTCGACTTTGCCGGTGACGCTGGTGATCTCGTCGTCATCAAACGCCCGGACGACATGGACGATCGCATCGACTTGGCGAATATTTTCCAAAAACTTGTTGCCGAGGCCTTCCCCTTTCGAGGCGCCCTTGACGATGCCGGCGATGTCTGTGAACTCGAAGGTCGTGTGGACGATCTTCTTGGCCGGAATCAATTCATCGATGCGCGTCAGCCGTGCGTCCGGCACTTCGACCATGCCGACATTCGGGTCGATCGTGGCAAATGGGTAGTTTGCCATTTCCGCGCCCGCTTTGGTGATTGCGTTGAACAAGGTGGATTTACCGACGTTGGGCAAGCCAACGATACCTGCTGTTAAAGCCATAAGTGATCTTCACGCTTTCTGTTTGGTTTAGCCTTCTGCCTCGGCAGCGTGGCTCAGGATCTTTTTCATTTTCCGGTCAAAATCATGGCGACTCATCATCACGATGTGGCCGCAGTCCGAACACCGGATCTTGATGTCCATGCCCAGCCGGATGATCTCCCAATCATTGGTCCCGCAGGCATGCGCCTTTTTCATCAGGACGTGGTCGTGTAAGTCATACATCGCGTGGTCCCTCCTTCTAATAGAAGCAAGTTAATTCAAGTCGACATCCAGCAATTCCAGGATGCGGGTCAGATCGCTGTTGTCGGTAAAATCGATCTCGATCTTCCCCTTACCGCGCTGGGTCTGCGCGATATTGACCTTGGTGCCAAAGCGCCCGGCCAGCTGGTTCTCGCTGGCGCGCAAATACGGTGATTTCTTCTTTTCGGTGTGCTGCGGCCGCGCCTCGCCGGCATTCATCTGATTGATCAGCCGTTCAAGTTGACGCACGGTCAGGCCATCCGCCACCGTTTTTTTCGCGACGGCATTGATCTTCTTCTTATCCTTCAGCGAAAGCAAGGTGCGCGCCTGGCCCATCGAGAGCTTGTTGGTGTTGAGCAGCTTCTTCACTTCCGGCGGCAGCGTCAACAGGCGCAAGTAGTTGGCGATATACGGCCGGCTCTTGCCGAGGCGCTTGGAGACTTCCGCCTGCGTCAGCTTGAGTTTCTTGATCAAAGTGTCATAGGCCTGCGCCTCATCCAGCGGCGTGAGATCCTCGCGCTGCAGATTTTCCAGCACCGCGATCTCCATCATGGCCGGATCATCGAAGGTGCGGATGATCGCCGGAATGGTCTCCTTGCCAGCCATTTTGGACGCCCGGAAGCGCCGCTCGCCGGTGATGATCTCATAGCCGGAAACGCTTTGGCGCACAATGATCGGCTGAAAAACGCCGGTGTTTTTGATCGACGCGGCGAGCTCTTCCAGCGCCTCTTCGTCAAACGTCTTCCGCGGCTGGTAAGGATTCGGGCGAATGTCCTTCAGCGGCAGCTCCTCCACGTTGGACAAGCTGAGATCCGGACTTTCGAAATCCTTGAAAATGGCATCGATGCCGCGACCGAGGCCTTTGCTATTTTTATTCGCCATGGGCCTTCAACACTTCCTTTGCAAGCGCGTTGTAAACGTCTGCGCCCTTTGACTTTGGATCATAATCCACGATCGGCTGGCCGTAACTTGGAGCCTCGGCCAGGCGGGTGATGCGCGGAATGACGACTTCATAGACTTTGTCGCCAAAATACTTCCGCACCTCCTGAATCACTTGCGCGCCCAAGTTTGTGCGGGCGTCGTACATCGTGAGCAGGACCCCTTCGATCGCGAGTTTTGGATTGAAATGCTTTTGGACCAAACGCACGGTGTTGAGCAATTGGCTCAGCCCTTCCAGCGCGTAGTATTCGCTTTGCACCGGAATCAAGATGGAATGTGCAGCGGTGAAGGCATTGATGGACAGCTGGCCAAGCGACGGCGGGCAATCGATCAAGACATAATCGTATTGATCTTCCACCGGATCAAGACCGAGCTTGAGCCGCATTTCGCGGGCCATCTGGGAGGTCAGTTCGATCTCGGCGCCGGCCAGCTGAATCGTGGCCGGCACGATCCACAGATTTTTGTGACTGGTCGGCAAGATCGCTTCGGTGATCGGATCTTCGTTGACCAAAACGTCATAGATATCCTTGACCACCTGGGATTTTTGAATGCCCACGCCGCTGGTCGCATTGCCCTGCGCATCCGCATCGATGAGCAGAACTTTTTTGCCGGCGTTGGCGAGACACGCGCCGAGATTGATGGTGGTCGTCGTTTTGCCGACGCCGCCTTTTTGGTTGGCTACCGCAATGATATGTGCCATGGTGCCTCCTACTTCTTGTCTTTCTTGATCGCGATGGTGAAAAGCAGCTCGTCGTCGGTCTCCGTTTGCTTGACGGTGGCCTTGAAGCCGGAGTCGCGAATCATCTCGACCGACTGTTTCAGGGTATTAACCGCCATGCGAGCATCCCGCCCGCCGATCTGGTGGCGGTTGGGATTTTTCGGCTTGCGGCCGCGGGTCGACTTGGCCGGTTCCGCAGACGACGCAGCGGCATCGGTTGGGGCGCCGGCGCCAGCGTCACTCAGGCCGCTTGGTTGGGCCGTGGCCTGCGCGTCTGGCGTCGTGTTAGGCGTCGGCGTGGTGGCGGCCGGATTCAGAATTTTTTCCACGGCCTGGTGCGTGTCTTGGACGGTTAGGTCGTTGGCCAAGATCTCATGCAAAAGCAGCTCCTGATGATAATCGTCCAGCCGCAACAGTTCGCGGCCATGGCGCTCGGACAGCTCGCCGTTCATGATGGCCTGCTGGGCGCCTTCGGACAGCTTGAGCAGACGCAACTTGTTGGCGACAAAGGACTGACTCTTGCCCAGCTGCTGGGCAAGGGCTTGTTGCGTCATGTGATTCAGCGTCATCAATTCGGTGTAGGCTTCGGCTTCCTCGATGGCGGACAAGCCCTCACGCTGGAGGTTCTCGATCAGCGCCATCGCGGCACTTTCCTCGTCACTCATCTTCTGGACCAAGGCCGGCGCCGTGTCGAACTTCAGGCTCTGCATGGCCCGAAACCGCCGCTCCCCAGCGATGATCTCATATTTGCCTGGCTCGTATTCGCGCACGACGATCGGCTGAAGCAAGCCATGTGCCTTGATCGTTTCAGCCAGCTCCGCGATTGCCTCTTTAGAAAAGACTTTGCGGGGCTGAAACCGGTTCGGCACGATATCGGCGAGCGGAATCTCAGTTACGCTCGGCCGTTCTGGTTCCTGTTTTTTACGCCCAAAAAACGAAAGTGCCACGTCTTTTTCCTCCTTGCCTATTTGCCGCCCAACGGTTGCTTTGCCGGCGTGCCAGGCTTGCGCGGATACTTGCCTGGCGTTTTGGCGACCTTCGTGATGACCACGAGGCCTCGTGCATCCCCAGTTTCCGGCAGCGTCACATCAAGCTCGGCCGTCACCTCGCCGCCAAGCAGATCGAGCGCGGTTTGCGCCGCATCGACTTCGCGCTCCGCCCGGCTGCCCTTCATCGCGATGAACCGCCCGCCGATTTTCACCAGCGGCAGGCACAGCTCGGCCAGCACATTCAGCGGAGCCACCGCCCGCGCCGTGACAACATCGAAGCTCGCCCGATAGCCGCTGGTCTTGGCGCCGAACGCCTCGGCCCGCGCATGCACCAGCTGAACGTCATCGAGGCCCAATTGCTCGGTGAGCCTGGCCAGAAAATCGATCCGTTTTTGAAGCGCGTCGACGATGGTCACATGCAGCTGCGGATTCAGAATTTTCACCGGCAGGGACGGAAAACCCGCCCCAGCGCCGACATCGCACAAGGCCAGCTCCGCGTTTTTGAGATCCGGTGCCGCCTGCAACAGCGTGAGCGAGTCGTAAAAATGCTTCAGGTACACATCGGGTTCGGCGGTCAACGCCGTCAAGTTCATCTTCTCGTTTTCCGCGACCAGATAGCGATAATACGTCGCAAACTGCGCGAGTTGTGCCGGGTCATGCGGCCAGTCTGCCGCCGCCAGTGCCGCCTTGAATTGTTCTGGATCCATCTTGCACCAGCCCTTTATCTCAGCGTTTCAACGCCGGTTTTTGTGAAACAGAGACGCCGTTTCACGTACCCGTCTAGTGTACCGTAAAACCGCCGGGCACTCAACCGTCGCAGGCGAGAAGTCACGGGTGAAATACGGCCGGTTTGAGGCGCCTTGGGATTATTTTTCCTGAAACGCGCGGTAACGAAAAAAGGCACCCCCACCAGCGAAAGTGCCTGATGAGGATGCCTTGAGTGCGTTACCGGGCGTGCGGCGATGAGCCATTACGCCTCGTTTTGACCGTCATGCTTGCGCTTGCCGGCAAAACCGAACAAGAGGCCGATCACGACCAGCCCTGCAATGACGCCGGCCGGGCTTGTTTCGTCGCCGGTCTGCGGCAGACTATTTTGGCCATTCTTGGCCTTCGTCGTCTGCGCTGTTTTCGCTTGGCCAGTAGTCGTCTCGGACTTCGGTGTTGTCGGCTTCTGACTGTCCGTCGACTCGGAGTCTTTGCCCTGATTATCGGTCGTGGTGTCCGAATCAGTATCCGGGGTGCCGGTGTTGGTGTCTGGGTTGCCGGTATTGGTATCCGGGTTGCCGGTATTGTTGTCCGGATCCGTGGTGTCATTGCCGGTCGAAGCGTCCTTGCTGATGAGGTGGATCTGGATGGTCTGGTCCGCATCCCCCGTCAGTACGTACGCCACGCTGGCGGCCTGCCCGCTTGCCAGCACATAACCGTCCGGCAAGCCAAGCGCCGCGGTGTCGATGGTCAGCTGCTGATCCGTGTAACCGTTGAGGACCTGCTGCTTCAGCACATTCCCATCGGCGTCGACGAATTCGACCGTCACCGTTTCGGGATCCGCTTCATAGGCGACCGTCTGCGTCTGATCCGCAGGCGTCGCGGTCGTGCTTGTCTGGGAAAAATCGGTGGTGGCCGCCGCCGCATGATAGCCGTTCACAGCGGGATTTGTCACCGTATTTGTCTCAGTGCCTGGCGTCCAGGTCGTGATGCCAGTCGCTTCGTCGGTGTCGCCTTGCCACTGCACCGTTACGTTCTGCGTGGCAGGCAAGGCCGTGCGCTGGGCCGCAGGTAAAAAGCCGTCCGTTTCCGCGTAGGTGTAGGCCACTGAATTCGTGGTCGTCATGGTCGATTGCGTGTGCTTGTGCGTCAGGTGAACCTGCACGACAGGCATGTCGCCATCCTCGTTGTAAGACAAGGTCAACGTCCCACTGGCGGCTTGGCCGTCCGCGAGCTGATAGCCATCTGGGACGGTCGCCGTCCAGTTGATCGTTTCGTCGGTCACACCGGAGAGGTTCTCGAGCGTCCCAACTTGGTAGTGATTATTGTCATCATCGATGTACTGGATATACGAGTATTGCGGGTCAGCCGTATAGTTGAACGTGATCGACGTATCCTGTGGCGCGCCATTCGTCAGCGTATCGTAGGTCGTGACGGTAGGGGTCGCGCTGGCCTGCGTCGCGGTCGTCGAATAGCCCATCACAGTCGGCAGCGTCAGTCCGCTCAGTCCGGCATAGGTGTAAACAACCTGGCCAGTCGCGTTGTTGGTGTCCGTGTTCCAAGTGTAGGTCGCGTTTGTCGCATAGCTTGCGGCATTGGGCAGACCCGTGTAGCTGACGGCGAGGCTGGTCGTCGTGGTGTCATATGCGTGGACCTGCTTCATTGGGAATTGAACCACGTATTCGCCGGTGGCATCTTCGGGGATAGAAAAGTTGACAGTGTTGCCCTGCGTGTATTGATAGCGATTCGGTTGCGAGCCAAAGTTATAGGCATCCAGCGGGGTCAAATTTGTGTCCACGGTATTATACGTACCTGTATTACCCGTCTGCTGGTTGGCGAAGATGTCGCGCTCCAGCACTGCATTATTGTTATCAACGTCGATATATTCGATCACCAACGTTACGGGTTGCGGATTTGTCGCTGTATTGCCGGTCAACTGTATCCGCCCAACCCCATTAAAGGTCGGAATCGTGACATCATCGTCAGCCGCCTGTACCACTTGGACCGGGGCCGTCATTGGCAACGTGACCGCGACCGCACTGCCGAGTGCCAGGACCGTCAAGCCCATCGCGACCCATTGACGGCCGCGCTTGTACAACTTCACACGATGTTTCGATTCATTTGTCATTTTAGCCATTTATAAAGAACCTCCTAGACACGATGTCACTCGACAACAGCAACTCGCCACAGCACGAGCCAATAACTCGTAAAAATTATCAGTGTTATCATTACTGTCTTAATTATAACCGAAATCTGTAACAATATCAAATTGGCAAAGGTTCGTGAAATGATTAACCGTTATCACTTATATAGCGCGGTTTTAATCAACAAACGGCGGTGTGATGCGGTTGTGTTCTTTTGCCAAAAACACAGTTCCAAAATAACAATCGGATTTTACAAAAGATGAAATTAGTTAATCCGGTATAACTATTTTTCTCACAACAACAAGATGCGGTTGTATTCATCGAATCAAACAAGGCCCAGCGAGTTGGCCAGGCCTTGTTTGATGGGTTGATCAATCACTCGCGGCGCTGTTTGCGCATACCGAGCAGAAGCGCCGACGTTGCCAAAACCACGAGGCCCAAAGCGGTCAGTGGTTCAGTCGCAGTCTCGCCAGTCTGCGGAAGCGATGCAGCAGCATCTTTTTTGTCCGTTGACTTCTGATCAGACGTCTTTGTCGTGGTCGACTTGTCTTCCGTATTGGTCGTCGTCTCGTCCGTTGTCGCAGGCTTGGAATCAGGTTTTGTATCAGGCCTGGACTCAGGTTTGGTGGCTGGCTTGGTGGACGGATCCGTCGACGGGGTCACAGCATCCTTGGTGTAGACCAGAATCACAGTCTGTGCGTCAGCGGTCAACCGGCCAGCCAGTGCTGCAGAACCCGCGCCCAGCGCCGTGTAGTGATAGCCCTTGATGGTGGTCAGCGCGATAGTATAGCCATTTCCAACAGAGCCGGTATGGACCGCATCGGGTGCAATGGCGTTGCCGTCTTCATCGACATACTTCACGGTCAGGTCTCCGGCTTTGACCGGCGTCGTCTCACCGCGTTTTGGCGTATAGACCAGGGTAATGGTCTGTGCGTCAGCTTTGAGCGTACCCGTCAATGCGGCGGAGCCACTGGCAACCTTCTTGAATGTATAGTTCTCAAGCTCTGGCGCCGTGACCGAGTAGCCATTGCCAATATAACCAGACTTGCTTGTATCCGCTTTGATCGCATTGCCGTAATCATCGACATACTTCACGGTCAGATCACCGGCTTTGACCGGCGTCGTCTCACCGCGTTTTGGTGTATAGACTAGGGTGATGGTCTGTGCGTCGGCCTTCAAAGTGCCCGTCAATGCAGCGGAGCCGGAAGCGACTTTATTGAAGGTATAATTCTCAAGCTCCGGTGCCGTTACAGAATAGCCATTCCCAACAGAGCCCGAACGTACCGTATCCGCTTTGATCGTATTGCCGTAATCATCAACATACTTCACGGTCAGATCACCGGCTTTGACCGGCGTCGTCTCACCGCGTTTTGGTGTATAGACCAGGGTGATCGTCTGAGCGTCAGCCTTCAAAGTGCCAGTCAATGCAGCGGAGCCGGAAGCGACTTTGTTGAAGGTATAATTCTCAAGCTCCGGCGCGTTTACCGAGTAGCCATTTCCAACATAACCCGCGCGGATCGTATCCGCTTTGATCGTATTGCCGTAATCATCGACATATTTCACGGTCAGGTCCCCGGCTTTGACTGGGGTCGTCTCACCGCGTTTTGGTGTATAGACCAGGGTGATTGTCTGAGCGTCGGCCTTCAAAGTGCCTGTCAATGCAGCGGAGCCACTGGCAACTTTATTGAAGGTATAATTCTCAAGCTCCGGCGCGGTTACCGAGTAACCATTGCCCACATAGCCCGCGCGGACCGTATCCGCTTTGATCGTATTGCCATAATCATCGACGTACTTCACGGTCAGATCGCCGGCTTTGACCGGCGTCGTCTCCACGTGAGACGGACGATAAACCAGGGTCACCTGCTGATCGCCGGCCGTGTAAGTGCCAGTCAACGGGGAAGAGCCCTCCGCCGTCGGATCATAAATATAATTTTCGATGCTCGGGGCCTCAACCGTGTAAGGCGTCCCCAGGAGTGCCTCGTCCAGCTTCTTGCTTGGGGCGATCGCGTTCCCATTTTCATCAACATAATTGACCGTGACATTGCCATATGTGACAAATGGCAACTCAATATCATTTTGAGCCGCATCAGAAGACAGGGTGATGAACTGTGCGCCATCCAGCCGCGAATTGCCGATCGCGTTGACCGGATAAGCCGCTGTCACAGCATTACCGTCCTTATCCGTCGTCGGTGCCGTGGTCCCTGCAGGATAAAATGCGATCACGTCGCCAGGCAGGCCCTTTAGTCCAGTCTGCGATGGGCCGGTGACACCCGCCGGCAGCCCCGTCGAATCAATGTCCAGTGTCGTCTCGATCGGCGTATAGGAAAAATCGTTGAACGTGGCCGAATACGCGGCATGAGAAGCCGCAGTGGAACCGGTCAAAACGATGGAGAATGGCGTGCCGGCGTACTGTTTCGGCATGTAGTCGTTCGTCCACCGCGCGACCTGAGTACCGCTATCATCATAGACCGTCGTGGTGATTGTCTGCGCGGCCGCATCATAGCTGAGGTCAAATGTGTATGTGAGCGCCCCTGCTTCGGCTTCAGATGGCACGATACCCGTAGAGACCGGTTTGTCCAACGCTAGGCCGGGATTCAGGCCCGACGTGTAATACGTGATGCCAGGTGTGGTCCAAGATTGTATGCTCCCATCAGCGTCATAGTATTTTGACGGCGAAGCGCCCAGCGCATTCGTGGACACATTGAAGCTAAGCAGCTTGGTCGCATCGTAGCTGATACCCAGTTGGCCACCAGTCTGAGCGGTGACTGGTGCGTCCTCAGGTGAGACGTCTTCAAAGAACAGCGCCGTCCCATCCCCACCCAGCCAATCGCTCATAGACGGGTCCCATGCGATGTTCGTCGTAATGTTGATATGAAAATCAGTCGTGAAGTCGACCTGCCGTTTGGCGACGACCATTCCAATACCAGCCGGATAAGAATTTGAATTTTCTCCATCCGACTCAGTCTCATACCCAGTCGTCAGCTGCACGTCATTCCCGTCGATCGTCAACGGATCTCCGTTTGTCGCGGAGCGCGCCGTGAAGTTTTGGGCCATCGTATCGCCGCTGACCGAGATCTCTTGCCCGGTCTGCGCCGGATTGACCGACAGATCACCATTGATATCCGTTGTCGTGACGATCGCCGTGTTGGCCGCGACTTCGCTTTGTCCCGCAGGCTCGCCCGCCGCAGCAACCGGCTGGGCGATTGACCCACCGCCGACCACAAGTGTTGCGCCTAACACCAGGGCAAACAACCACGTTTTGCCCTTTTTGTACATCTTATAGTGCTCTTTCATGCTCCGAACCCTCCAGTCTGGTCTAGCCCGCCACGCCAGCCGCCCGGAAATAACCGATCGATCGCGTAGCAATGCCGAAAAGCCTTCAGCCGGTTGGTATTTTCACCGTCCCCACATGACCGTGAAAAAACCGTTCCCGTGCTGAATTGTTTATGCCATATTCTAATTAGTGCAGATAGAAACCGTTTTCGAACAAGTTGAGCGTAGCATTAAAAAAAACAAGTTCGTTGCCAATATTGACAAAATTCGTTTCGGAAATTGGACGCGAACAGCAAAATTGGTCTAGGCGAAAGGACGATTTTTCGTTAAAAAACCGGCGTTCTTTATATAGGAAAGGCCGTAACCACCACTTTCCGAGGTACTGGCATTCGCGATGTGAATGTCTCACTAATTTATTTATTAGAATCAATTACTGAGCACTTTCGAAAGTTGGCATGTGACATCATACTAGGTGTGTAAGTAATGCGGCGATGGGGATCGCCATCTGTTTTACAGTTTCTGGGGGAATTTTTTTGGTCAACAAGAAGCAGATCACGGCAGCCGTCGCGGCCCTGATTTTTGTCGTGTTTGGCGCGGGCTGCGGACAACAAGGCGCCACGAGCCCGGCCGCAACGGAAGCGCTCGTCGTTTCCGCGCCAGCGCCGGTCGTCCCGGTGGTGAACCGAAGCAACCGGCAGCAGCCAGCCGTTTCCGCACCGTCCGTCCGTGTGCAAAAGCCGAAAGAGCGGGTCCAGGCCAGTCCAAAACCGGCCGCAACGCCTGCAAAACCGGCAACGCAAGCGCCAGCCAAGCAAGCCACAACCGTGAGCGCACAAGCCGCCTCTGCAAAAGCCGCTCAGCCTGCGACCAAACGCAAGACGGCCACGCCCGCAAAGCCGGTCAGCAAGGCCCCTGCTGAGCAGGCCGCCACGCCTGCAAAGTCGACCGTCAAAAAGCCGACCGCGCCAAAACCGGTCCGTGGACTCACGATGGCGGGCCAAACGTTTACCATTGGCACCTTCACTGGACTTGGCCACGTGCCGGGCGACCGCGTCTATTCATGGACGGCGGTGGCCAACCATTATCTGGTCGAGGCCACCGGGGTCGCGCATGATGCCCTGCAACAGCTCAGCATCGGCGCACCAATCACTGTGAACGGTCATCTATACCACCTGGTTGCCATCAAGCGCCACGTGGTCAATGACCAGGCAGCGATCACAACCCTGAAGGCACTGAAGGCGCAATACGGCGGCATTTCTCTTCAGACCTGCGTCCAAACAGGTGGCAGCGGCGTTTCACCGCTTGATCTCTTCTTCGCGAATTGAGTGTCTGTTTTTGAAGCGGCATCTGCCGCCGGCCATGTGAATGCGCTGGGTCACATGGCTTTGTATCTACAGCAAGCCGGCTCACCCCACAGCAAGAGCGGTTGCTCACCAGCGTCTCCGAACTATCTAGCACGACGTCTGCTCAACCGAAAAAGCCATTTTCTCCGTGACCAACCACGACGGAGAAAATGACTTTTTTGTTTTATTTGAAAATAGTTCCCAGCGCTTAGTCTTCGCCGGCCGTTTCCCGCTGGGCCGCGACGAACCGGTCATACCGCTCACTTAAAAAGCGCATGTAGATGTGCTCCAAAAACAGCTCCAGGTCGCCCATGTCCGGCGTGAAATCCGGCGACAGCACAATGAACACTCGAGCGTCCTGACGCTCGGCGGCACTGGTTGGACGCGCCGTGATCACGGCATCGTAATGATGCGCAGGGTGATAGGCCTCAAAATCCACCGTCACCGTGGTCCGCAACGTACGCCTGATCAATTCGATCTGTGCCTCAGTGAACATCCGGTCGCGTCCAAAATTACAGCCGACCACGATTTTATCCTGAATATTGGCGATCACCAGATCCATTGCCATGCGGTAACGCAGGGAAAGCTCATCCAATTTTTCAGCTGAGATCCCGCCATGGGTCGCCATGATCGTGGCCGTCGCCTGGCGCATCCGCACAAGCACCTTAGTGACGCGTTCGCTTGGCACCCGGAACATGACCGGCATCGGAATGTAATTGGCGGGCACGTTGATGATGCCGTTGAAATACAGCACGCTGAAATAGCTTTGCTGCAAGGAATACGACAGCATGTCAAACACATCATCGGCAATCGTGAACGCGCCCAGCGATGTGCGCACCAGCTGGCCGATCGTGCGATCCAGTGCGGTGATCGCCGGGTCCTTGGCCGTCTCAGCCGCGATCGCGCGCCGCCCACCCTCGCTATCCGTGGAAAACGCCATGTTCGCCTTCATCATGCGCTCGAGCCACAGTTGTTCGCCGGCCGTCCAAGTCATGCCGGTCGCATGGGCGTGCGTCGCCACAACATCGCGAATCAGCGCGAGCTCAGGCGTCGCGTCATCCAGGCACACCCCGCGGGGCAGATTCGCCGTGTGTTTTGCCGCCCGCGCCTTCATGATGGCAAAATACAGCTGCATCCGCACTGTCCCATCCCAGGAAAAAAGTCCCGGGCTGCGGCGCTCGATGCCTTCGATCACCGCTGTTCCGGAAGGCACCATGATCTGCGAGACGATCAGATCATACGGCACCGTCGCCCAGATCCACTGAACAAACAGATGGCGGATCTGCGGCTCACTGCCGGCCAGCCGCCCCGCCTTGATCTGCACCTGAAATTCTTCCAGATGGCCATTGAGTTCGCGAATCCGCCGCGCCAACGTCGCCCGGCTGATATGCAGCATCTCCGCACGCTGAACCAAACTCAGCTCGGGATGTATCAGCAGGTCGATCAAGAGCCGATAAGACAACGACCGCTCGAAAAAACAATAATAGTCGATTTCTTGGGCCGACCACTGATGCGTCCCGTGCAGCTCGATCACATCATCCGTCAGATCCAGTGTTAGCCCGCCTTCTAGCCGGACCAACCGATTGCACAAGGCGCTCAGGTCACTGTGAAGCGTGGCTGGCGACTGCGCAAGATGTTGTGTGAGCGCACCAAAACTGAGCGGCTTACTCTGCCGCAATAAAAATTGTAATAATCGAAGCTGGCGCTGCTCATCTGCATCAAGAATCTCGAAGATCTCCATACAGGTTTCCTCCCAAAAATGCCCCCGAACGCTCGCACATCGTCCCCACGGCGATGTTGTTCCTTGGAAGATAAATTATACATAATTGGCGATTTTTTAACAAGATGCTGCCCACTGAATAACAGCGACCCTGCGGCGTTCTCGCAGCTTCACCGGTAGTCTTAAAGGCCGGTATCCTGCGTCTTTCAATCAGCCAACGAAACAGGTCGAACCACAGTCTGCCCGCGCAGGTAACGACTTTTCGGGCTCATCCGCTCCTGGTTCCGCCAGGGAAAGTGCCCGAACCCCCAGCCCAGCACTCATCTTCCTTTGGCGATGTAGACCAATTGATTAAAGAACTGGGCCATCGCCTCGAAAAAAAAGGCAGCATAACAACTTCGGGTCACACGCGTCCAGCCCGCACTGCCTGCCTACCCCTGAACGCTCGGCGCCGCATCCTGTAGTAGGGCTACGCGCGGCAGGTCTGAAACATCTAGTCGTCCCGGTCGCTCGATGGCCAAGGACGCCATCAACCACCCAGGCCGCACTAGCTGTTCAGACCTAAACGCCGCGCTTCGCACCCTGAATCAAAAAAAGCCCCGCTGTCCTCGGACAACGGGGTCGCCGCAGCGTTGCACGCGTCGGCTATTACTTCTTGAGAACGGATTCCACAAGGGCTTTGACCTCATCATCGCTCTTGTCCAGGACCGGCTTCATTTCCTTTTCGGTCTTGATCGTATCCTTTCCGTTCTTCTCCATGTAGTAGTCCCACAATGCATCGCGAACCGGCGTCTCGGAATCGCTCCAATCAAACACCGCGTTCATCGGCTTATCAAGTACAAGCGTCTTTTCAACATCTGCCATGATCTTTACCTCCATCATTGTTTTCTTACCTTACGGACAACAACAGTATAACGCATTTGCCGGCGACCGGCGCACTTTTTTAGCACTTGAATGAAGATAGTGCTAATCATGTGTGCCGTCCCCGCCTACCCGTATTGTACCAAGACCACCAGACAAAAGGGTGCGTTACGCCTCGCCGCACCATCGAATGCCCCACGAGCGATTTCGTGATCAACACCCGTCTTTATATTGACACAGTGTAATTAAAGACTATTGTAGAAGTTATCTTACCGTAAAGGATGCGGCCGCATTGAACGTCTTAGGCACCATGTTTTCCTCGCTTCGCGAAAAGAATTTCCGGTATTTCTGGATCGGCCAGTGTATCTCCGTCATGGGCACCTGGATCCAGCGCACCGCCCAGACCTGGCTCGTGTACCAAATGACCAAGTCGGCGTTTCTGGTGGGGTTGCTCTCCGCCTGCCAGTTTTTACCGATTCTCGGCCTGACGCTGGTCGCAGGCTCATTGATCGACCGCCATCCCAAGCGGCGCATTTTGATGATCACGCAGGCCGGCTTTCTCGTGCTCGGTGTCATCATGACGGTGATCGTGATGACTGGCGTGGTCCAGTATTGGATGGTACTCGCCATCGCTCTCGGTTACGGCGTCCTGCAGAGTTTTGACACGCCGACGCGCCAGTCGTTCGTTGTCGAACTCGTCGGCCGCAAAAATCTGATGAACGGCATTTCACTGAACTCCACGATCTTCAACCTCGCCAAGATCGCCGGGCCATCACTGGCCGGCCTCTTGATGGTCAAATTCTCGGTCGGCATCTGTTTTCTCGTTGATGCGATCTCCTACTTAGCCGTTCTCGGCGGCCTGTTTTTGATCAAGCAGACCAAGGTCGTCGCCACCCCGTCGAAGAAACGGTTGTGGGCCGATGTCAAAGATGGCCTTAAATATGTTTGGTCGCATGCCGGCATCCGCATGAGTGCGGAATTGATGCTGATCGTGTCGACGCTCAACTTCAACAATAATGTCATCATCCCGATCTACGCGAACCAAGTGCTGGGCGGCGGCGCGGACATTTATGCCAACCTGCTCTCGGCCACCGGGATCGGCTCACTTGCCGCAGCGTTTTTGATGAGCTGCCTGTCGCGGTTTGGCCTGCAGCGCAACATTTATCTGTGGGTCGCAGTCGGCACCGCGGGCTTGCAGGCGGCCATGTTCTTCGTCCGCTCGTATCCGCTCGCCATGGTGATGATGGTTCTGATCGGTTTTTGCAACATGATCTTCCTCAACCAGTCCAACGCCTCGTTCCAGTTCGACATTCCAAACGAATTGCGTGGCCGCATCATGAGTGTGTACGTGCTGCTCAACCAAGGCACCACCCCGGTCGGCTCGATCTATGTCGGCTCCGTGATGGACGCATTGACCGGGCTGTGGGGCTTTCCGTCCTGCGGGATCCTCGCGCTCGTGCTTCTCGTCCCTGTTTTGCTAGCCAACCGCCAACTCGTCGAGCGCTGGCTCCATCCTAACTTAAAGGAAAGCTGACCCCACGCCGCGCGAGTCAGATTCGTTGCGTGGTTGCACGCCCCGCGCCTATAATGCAGGCGATAAGGAGGCGAGCGCCATGGATCTGGGATCTTATGACTATGTCCAGCGCGTCTATAATCGCAATATGGCTTTGCCTGATCACCGTTTGCCAAAAACAGCCGCAGATGGCGACCAACGTTTGCTCAATGATGGGACGTTGACGCTGACCCTGCACATCCGCGGCGGCCAGGTAACGGCGATCACCATTCACACAACTTCGCCGACCAGCCGCGTGTATATGCAAGTCTTCGAAGGCTTCGAATTTGGCTTTGAGGCGGTCGGCATCTGGCTGGAAACCTACCACACCGCCCTTCAGAAGGGACAAGCCGGTGGCATCGTCAAAGGCATCGAGGCGCGCTACACCTACGCCGAAGCGACCGGTCTCACCGTGACCCTGCGGCGCGTGGCAGATGTGGATCAATAAGATAATGGGAAGATTCCCGCATACAAAAACTGGGCGCAGCGGTTGCGCCCAGTTTTTATGTCTGCCCGGCGCCTTCGCGTCGGGCCTATTACCGAAAAAGGTTCTGACGGCACAGCAAACAGGCCGAAGTCTCCTCCGACCTGCCAAATTTTAGGTTGGATCCCTTTCCCTCTTCATTTTCGAGATTCCTCCCGTTGGTGTTAGGGAACTTATTCAGTTAGAAATTGGGTGGTACATTTTTCCGGTACTCCCCAGTACCGGGTCCGTTTAAGCCCTTTGGGTCACCCAACATGTAACAGGTGACCGTCATTGCGTCGCTCGGGGTAGGTCGCGGGTTGGATCCCGCCGGACTGACCGACGCTGGGAGAGAACTCGTGGCCAGCTCCTCCACGCCTCTCAGTGTCGCGATTATAATAACTCCAGTAATCGGATACGTCAACATCTAAAATTGTAAATTGTTTGTATCGGTTTCGCCTGCATTTGTGAATTTCTTGGCTGTCGTCAATTCGGAAAAGTGTCCGATGTAATCGTCGCTTTCGCTTGGTCAAGCAACGGAATCACAATCTTTTAGCCAGTGAGATCACGCCGAATAATCACGGCTCAAAGCTTCCAATTAAAGAACGAAAAGCACGCCAGCCACAAGACTTTTTCGTTTGTGTCCCTGCTCACAACACTCACTTGGCTTCGGCCGCGATGATCTGATAATCCAAGGCCGAGATCGGGGCTAAATAATCGAGCAGCTGACTCGAAAGGCTGACTTCCGTGGTCAGGCCCGTCGCTTTTGCAAAAAGCAGATACGCGTCATCCACCAACGCATCCCCTTGCGCATTCACCGCCGCCGTGGTCGTGATGTACAGCCCGGTGCCAGGCGTCAATGTGACTGGCCGGCCATCATCATCTTTTGTATCGATCGTCTGAATCACCCGGTAATAACTTGTCTTCATTTGCTTACCTCTTTCGCGGCTGCCACGGCATCTTCATGTAGACATTGCCGGCCGCCAGTTCCGTCAATAGTTGCGCCAGCCGAGCCTGCTGGGTCGCGGGCCGTTTTGCCTGGCCGAGCCACCGCAGATAATCGTTTTGTTGATACGGCGGGCGCGCATCATAAGCCTCTTGCAAGCCATGCGCCGCCAGTGCCGCCGCGACCGCATCCGGCATGGTCTCCCGCTGGCGGGCAACTGGCGCGGCCGCCGTCGCCCGCTCATCAGTCATATGGGCGGCGCGCCATTGGGCCATCTTCCGCACCAATTTTGCCGGTAACGGCTGGTCATACGGAAACTGAATCGCGCCCTTGCTCGTGTGAAAGGCCTGGAGTTCCTCGGAAAATTCGGTGATGGTCGCCGGCGTCGGGTAAAAGCCGACATGCTGGCGATTCGCGGCAAAATAGACAGCCGCCTTCCCCTGCAGATAAAAAGCCGGCATGCCATACGCGAGCCGCTCGTCCGCTTGCGGCAGGGCCTCACGCAAGAGCGTCGCCCATTCCTGAAGGCGTGGCTGCACGGATTCGGGTTGGTTGAAAATATAATCATCGATCACGGTCATTGTGTCATCCTTCTTTCTTGGGTCATTCCGCCCGGTTCCGGCAGTGCAAGGCAGTAACGCCCCTCTTCCGGGAGCCCGTCAGCTACCCCGCGGTTCGCGCCGCCACTCGCGCGCGGCGCTGGGACCAAATATGCAGCACCCAGGCCGCGAGCATCAGCGCCAGCGACACCGCCATGATGTTGTGTAGCCCGCCATGCAAGATCGTCCGCATTTCGGGCAGCAAACGTTGCGGCAGACTGCCGACGGTGCTGGCGTCGCTGAGCTTGTTGAGCATGCCCATTGTGATGTGGCCGGCTGATGCGGCGACCCCGGCGGCCAGCGCGTGGTTCATTACGATGCCCGAAATGGCCGCGATGAACGTCTGGCTCAGCATTCGAATCAAAAACGAGAACGACGTGGCGACTGGGACATCCGCGGCTGCGGCATCGGTCTGTACCTTGACCTGCAGTTCGGTGAAGCAGGCCCCGTTGCCAAAGCCCTCAAACACGCCAGCCACCAGCAAGATCCAGTATGGGGCGTGGACCCCAGCGATGACCAGCGGGACGAACGCGATGGTCAGGGTCAAAATGCCGATCGTGATCACCCGATATGGCGTCAGTCGCCGACGCATCGGGGCGACCGACGCCGACCCGAAGAAATTCGCAAATGAGCTGGGAATCTGCGTCGCGCCCCCGATCAGCGCCGACGTTCCCAGCAAGCCCTGCGCCCACATTGGACTGTATGTGATAAAGCTCATGAACGCCGCCCAGATCAGCGCGAATAAGGCAAAATCGATGACCAGCGCCCGATTTTTGAAAAGCCGGCCCGGAATGATCGGATCCACCGCCCGTTTTTCCGCAAAAAGCAACCAGCCAAATCCAGCGGCTGCGATCGCCAGCAACAACACGATCATGCCCAGGGTGCCGGTGCCGATCAGCTCGATGCCCGCCAGCAGGGACACCAGCCCGATCACCATCGCAATGGCCCCGGACCGATCCAGTGGGGACCGCTGCTGACGATTTTTCGCCACCTGATAAAACGATTGGACGACCAACGCCGACAACAGCCCGATCGGCACGTTCAGATAAAAGACCCAGTGCCAGGAAAACGTATCGACGATGTACCCACCGACCAGCGGCCCGATGATCGTCGCCATGCTGTAGGACCCGGAGACTAGCCCCAGCACCTGCATCCGTTTGCGCGGATCACGATACAGATCGGCGTAAATGATATACGGTAGGGACACCATACCGCCGTTGCCCAGCCCGGACAGCGCCCGCGCCGCGATCAAAAACGCCATGTTCGGCGCCAGTCCCTGAAGCAGCGACCCAAGCACAAACAATAAGGCCGCCAGTTCATAAGCAAATTTATTGGAGGTGCGCTGGCCCAACTTGCTCCAAAGGACCGTCGACACGGCGGTCCCCAGCAAAAACGACGCGACGATCCACGCCATGTACTGCAGGCCGTGCAAGTCGGCGATGATCGCCGGCAGCGCGGTGTTCACAATGGTACTGTCGAGCCCACTCATGGCGTTTGACAGCAATAAGGCAACGGTGACGATCATGATGGCACGTTTACTCACGAGAAGACTTCTTTCCTTGTTTCCGGGCTAATTTTTTCGACAGGCCGTGCTTATTGGCGGCCGTTGCGGCTTTGCGGCGCGCGGCCTCCCCTTGCCGTTTTTCCGCGATGAAGACAAAATAGCCATCGCGCTCGACCACGCGGAGCCCGCCGAAGACCGCGCGAATCTTATTTTCGTACCACAGGCGGCGCTTGGTCACCATGTACAGCGTGCCGCCAACCGCGAGCTGCCGGTACGCGCCTTCGATGAACCCCTTGGCCACGGAAAAATCGGTGTGGTACGGCGGATTGGACAGCACGACATCAAACACCTCACCGCCCAGCGCCGAAAAGCCATCGCTCTTGAGGATTCGCGGCGCAACGCCATTGCGGGCGGCATTGGCCGTCGCGACCGCCACCGCATCCTCCTGCACATCCACCATCGTCACCTGAGCGGCCGGCAGCGTTTTGGCAAAATAAATCCCGACAAAGCCCGCGCCGCAGCCTAAATCGAGGATGCGACTGCCGTCCTGCACTGGCGCCAGATCCAGCATGGCCTGAGTGCCACGATCCAGGGCGGTCGGGGAAAAAACAGTGGGCAGGGTCTCAAAATTTAGGGTGGTCTGATGATAGGTGAATTGCATGACGTAACCTCCAGTTGTGACGATCTCTTTCAGTCTACGCGTTGGGGGCGGCCAGCGAAATGTTTTTTCGGGGAAAAAGGGGGACGGCCTGAGCCACCATCCCGCGGGCCTGCACACCCTGAATCAAAAAAAGAGGCCGCGACAGCAATAGCTCGCCGTCACGGCCCTAAAATCTTATTTCAATAAAATCCTACATCTGCCGCCAACATCAAATGATCCGACAAGATCGGCGTCACGGTGCGAACATTGGAAATCGTCAAATGCGGCTCGTGAAGATATTGTCGATGGCAAATTGCTGCATCGTCGCATCGCGCCACATGTACGTGTCCAGCCACCTGCCGTCCTGCCCATTGGCCATGTTCAGCTGGTCGGCCAGGACCTGCCATTCCTCGTGGCGCTGATCCATGTTGAAATCGCCAAACACGATCTGCTCCTTGAGTGGGTCGGCGCCCAGTGCGTCCAGAAGCTGCGCCGCTTCATTGATCCGCAGCGCCGAATCTTCAAAGGCAAAGTGGGTGTTGTAGACGGCAATGTCGTGCCCCGCCACGTGATAGACGCCGCGCTGAAACACCCGCGGTTCCTCGCCGTGGCTGGCAAAATGCGTGGCGTCGCAGTCTGCCAGCGGACGGTCGGCGAAAGTCGCAATGCCATATGACCCGCCCATCAGCGGCATCGCCTCGGCAAATGAATTCGTGTATTGCGTGCCGCCGATCACGGCCGGCATGTCGAACGGGTTGCGCGCAGTGAACCGGTCGATCTCCTGCACCCCGATGACCGCCAAGTGTTCCTGGCTGAAAAGTCGCTGGAGGGCCTCCAAGTCGGGATGCTGCCCACCTGCGATGTTGAACGTTGCCACATGAAGTTCCACGTTGATGACCTGCCTTTGTTGTTTTGCAACCGTTGTCATCCTCATCCTACGCCGAAAATGCCGGCCGGATCAGGGAAAAACGATGGCGTCCGCAAAACTTGGAATGGGCCGTCATGTCAAGTTGGCAGGGCAAGTCCCCAAACGCACGAGGCAAGGCAACCGGCTTTTATCAACCCCTCCAAAAACCAGCCCCGCGGCGGCCTCCTGTCACTTCAAATGCGCCCCCAGCGCCCGCATTTTCGCAAACACTTCATCTTCTCCGCGCCGATCCGCCCAGCTGGCCGTGTGAATCGTGCTTCCGGGGCGATTGCGCTTGGTGTACAGCGCCGCGGGCTGATACGCATAGCGGCCCGGCGTTGCCGCGACAAACTCGGCGGTAAACAGATAGTCCTCCGCCAACGTCAAAGACTCATCAAAGCGCAAATTGGCCGCCTCGATCGCACTCCGCCGAAACGCCTTGTTCCAGACGTACCCGCCGACCTCTGTGCCATGATGGCTGACCTGCTCAAACATTGCGCGCTGATCGAGCATCATCGCCCGGTTTCCAGCCCCACGCCGCGAATACCAGTTGTAGCCAACGCTCGAAGCCACCACATCCGGCGCCGAAAATCCGCTAGTCAGCACCTCGACAAAGTTCGGGGCGATCAGGTCATCGCCATCCAAAAAGGCCACGGCTTCGCCCGTCGCCCGGTCCAGTCCATAATTTCGCGCCGCCGACACGCCGCGGTGGCTGGGAAAAACGGCAGCGTGAAACTGCGGCACCCCGCGCACAAAGTCCACCACCGTTTTGCCCGTCCCATCCGTCGACCCGTCATCGACCAACCACAACTCAAAATCCTGCGTCTGGTGGGTCAGATCATCCAACATCCCCCGCAAATAGCTGCCCAGCTGAAACGTCGGGATCACGATCGTCAATTGCATCGCGGCCGCCTCCTCTTTCTGTGATGGGCAAATTATCGGCGGGGCCGGCGCATTCGTCAATCAAAGTGACTCGCGGGGCGGCGCGACACGGTTGTTCCTGAGCGCCGATGCCTCCAATCAAAGATATTTACTGCCCTCGCGCACCGCCAGCGGCATCAGCTCATGGTCCCCCCATGAACGCGCGCACCCAGGCGGCGTCCGTCTTGCTGTACTGCCGCAGCGCCCACCCAATCGCTTTTTGGATGAAAAACTCCGGGGTGGTCCGGTCCGCCAAGATCGCACGCGCCAACATCGCGGTGTCCGTTTGCTGTTTTTCCATCAGTTGGAGCGTGATGCCGACGCGGCGAAGCCAAAAATCATCCTGGCCGAAAAACCAGTCGAACATCGCCGCCTTGTCCGCGGGATGTCGCGCGATGTAGCGACCAAACACCATCCGCCAGGCGTCAACGCTGTCCCACCAGGCCTTTACCGAAACAAAATCGGCCAGCCAGCGCATGTCCGTCAGCGTCCACTGCTGCACGCGGGCGCTGGCCAGGTCGATCGCCGCATACTGATATTCCCGCTCAGGCCGAGCATACAGCTCTGCGACAGCGGCCCGCAACGCCTCGGTCGACCAGGTCCGGCTGGCGGCAAGCAGCGGTCGCAGTTGCCGCTTCCGTTCAGGTGTTTTGACCCCGAGAAACGGAAACCGATCCTTCATGTAATGGGCCATGGGCGCCGCATTAGTGGGGTCGCCTTGCAGGAAAAAGCGCTCGCTCTCCGCCGCCATCTTAAAGCACCACCAAGATCAGCGTCACGACGCCCGGCAGCGCCTGAAGCAGAAAGATCTTCTTCGTCACCGTCGCCCCGCCGTACAGCCCGACCAAGGCCACGAAGCCGGCCAGCAGCGCCGCCGTCACGACTTGCGCCTGGCCATGCAGCAGGACCAGCGTCAATAACAGGACGAGGCCCAACGCGAAATTATAAATGCCCTGATTTTTCAGCGCGACTTGCGCGTTGGGTTCTTGGACAAACGACAGTGGCATCCCAAAGGCGCCTGCTTGCACGTCCGGTTTTGCCAGCATTTCCAGCCCGGCAATACCCAAATGTTCGATGCCCAATAAGCCAACCAAGATCAATGCAACGAGCGACATGTTTTTCCTCCTCTGGCAAAAGCCACCGTCAAATAACGTTTCCGCCAAGCGACCAAACGCGGCGATTCCGCCTGCCAGCCGCGGCGCTTCTCGTGCAAATAATAACGCATGCTAGCCAGCAGGCCAAGTCCTGTGCTAAAGTCAAAGCAACGAATGGAGGCGTTATAATGAATCAGATCGCGGTTGAGCAGGCGTTTACGAATTGGGTCCTTTACTTTTTTGCCTATGCCTTTGTCGGCTGGCTGTGGGAAAGCGGCTATGTCAGCGTGAAAAAGCACCAGTGGGTCAATTCCGGCTTTCTCACCGGCCCGGTCATCCCCGTTTACGGCTTTGCCATGACCGCCGTACTTGCGGCAATCGCGCCTTTTCAAAATAATCTGGTGGTCCTCTATCTCCTGTCCGCGCTGGTGGTCACGGTGATCGAATACATCACGAGCTGGCTGATGGAAAAACTCTTCCACGCCCGCTGGTGGGATTACAGCAACGTGCCCCTGAACCTGAACGGCCGCGTCGCCCTGCCGATCTCCGCCTTTTGGGGCCTCGGCGTCGTCGCGATCGTGAAATTCGTCCATCCGCTGGTCGCCAGCGTCGTCACCCGCCTGGACACCGCTTACGGCATTTTCGCCGCAATCGTATTCATCGCCTTAATGATGTTCGACCTCGGCTTCACCTTGGCCAACATGTTGTCCTTCGGCGCGGCGACCAAGCGCATCGGCGAGTCGATCGACGCGAAGAAAACAGAGCTGCGCACCCGGGCGACCGAGGCAGCCGACAAGCTCGCGGCGGATCGAGGCTGGCTGGAAGACTACCGCAAACACGGTGATACGGAAAATAAATTGCCGCAACTCAACGCAGTCCAGCGCCGTTTGTTGAAGAGTTTCCCATATCTGCAACTCAACGACAGCAAAGCCTCAGCCAATGAGATCTCAGCCTTGGCCGATGTCATGAAACGCCGGCGAAAAGAAGCAAAGACAAAGTAAGGGTGTGCAGGCCCGCGGGATGGCGGGGCAGCTAACTTGGCTCGGGTGCTTGAGGCGCACTTCGCCTCGAGTGCACGAGACAGTTAGATGTCCCCGCCATGCGGACCGGAACCCAACTACAGGGTGTGCAGGCCCGCGGGATGGTCGAGTAGCTAGTTTGGCTTGGGTGCTTGATGGCGTTCTTGGCCATCGAGTGCACAAGACAACTAGATACCTCGACCATGCGGACCGGAACCCAACTACAGGGTGTGCAGGCCCGCGGGATGGTGGGCCCAAAACCTGACTATATGTAAGGCCCGCCACATCGCGGGCCTTTTTCTGTGGCAAAAAAACAGCCC
Organism: Lacticaseibacillus mingshuiensis; assembly: GCF_016861785.1. Taxonomy (GTDB): domain Bacteria; phylum Bacillota; class Bacilli; order Lactobacillales; family Lactobacillaceae; genus Lacticaseibacillus; species Lacticaseibacillus mingshuiensis. The sequence goes on along the minus strand of NZ_BOLS01000004.1, from coordinate 111,566 downwards.
CCACCATTTCTGGTAGCGGCTGCAAGGAAACAGTTTAAGAAGCTCGCGAACTTTTTTCCTTATAATGGGTGGCTTCGGACGGCGTTCATAAACTGTTATAGCGGTGGCAGGCGATGAACCTGCATTCCCACGGACATCGCTCATTCCTTATTACAAGAATGAGTATAGCATGGAAGCGGTTTCTTTTCAAGCAGAAACCCTCCGCGAAAATGCGAAATCGTCTCGAGGCACATCACCTGCGCGGACCGCATCCGTTCCAGTCAGTCGGACGCCTTGTTTCGGCTCATTTAGGCGCGCGGCTTGTCGTCAGAATCATCCTGCCCGCGGCCACCAAAGTCTTGCGGACCGCGGCCCTGTTGCCAAGCGCCGGGGCCAAAGCCCTGTCCGCCGCGCCCATGCCACGAGCCTTGCGCCGGCCGGCCGTTCCAGGTGCCTTGGCCCGGACGCCCGCCGTTCCATGGGCCGGGGCGTCCACCATTCCACGGACCCCGCCCGCCAAAGCCGCGGGAGCCAAATGGTGGCTCCCAGCCAGTGGCCTCGTTGACGGTGTCCTGGTCATCCAGATTCTTGAGCAGTTTTGCCATCAGCGCAGACAGCTCGGTCTGTTCTTCCTCGGTCAAGGCGGCAAAGACTTTGGTGGCCTCTGTCTCGTGACTATTTTCCGCGTCAGCGATCACGTTCTTGCCCTTTTCCGTCAGGCTGATCAACATCACCCGACCGTCTTGGGCGGACGCGTGGCGCTCGACCAATTCCGCCTCTTCCAGCCGGCTGACCAGCGCAGACACGGAGCTTGGCTTGATGTCCAGCGCCTCGCTGATCTCGGCATTGGTCCATTCGGGCTTGTCCTTCATCAGCCGAAGCAAGCGCTGCGGACCGCGCATATTTTCCCGCCAATCGCCTTGGCGTCGGCGGCTTTGCATCAACAGGTACATCAACTGACCGTGATCAAACAACTGACTGAATTGCTTCAGTAACGTCTCTTCTTTTTCACTCATCATCGTTCACCTCGCGTGTTGTTAGTTAGTCTTCACTCTTCCTAACTACAATGAACAGAACAATCACTTAGTTAGTCTTTGTCAACACACACTAACTAAATAATATAAAAAGGCCCGTCTGCCTTTTCCGCAGGCGGGTCCACTCAGTTTAGTCGTTTGCGTTCAGCCATTGATCCAGCACCGAGATGAACTCGTCGTGCTGGTCCAGCAGTGCAAGGTGGCGGGAATTCGCGAAGAGATGCCACTTGGCGCCGGGAATGTGATCATAGACCGTCTTTGCGATCAGCGGCGTGCACAGATCGTCTGTCCCGTTGGTCACCAGCACCGGCACGTGGATCTTGTGCAGGTCATCGGTCACTTCAAAATCGGAGATCGTCCCATTTTCCGTGAACTCATTTGGGCCCTCGGCGATCAGGCTGGCGCGCTTGCCGTTTGTCGGGCGGCGCAGCGGCTCCGGCGAATCAGGCGTCGGGTCATCCCAGCAATAGCGCTCCATGTAGCGGTCGTTGGCCGCCAAGTACTTTGGCCCGGAAAAATCACCTGTGCGTTCAGCTTCTGCAATCGCCTCGCGGTCTTCATAAGAGAGGTATTGAATCAGGCGATGCTGTTCCGCGATCCAGAGCTTGATGGACGACGGCGAGCCATCGATCATCACAGACTTGATGCCCTTTGGATCCAGCGTGGTGAGGTAATACATTTCAAGCATCCCGCCCCAGCTTTGACCGAGCATGTGAACCTCGTCCAGATGCAGATACTCGCGCAGCGCAACCAGCTCTGCGCGCCAGGTCTCGCGAACGTAAACGGACTCATCTTCGGGCAGGCTGGACTTCCCGCAGCCGACTTGGTCATACATGATCAGCTGGCGGCCGGTCTCGGCGTAATCGTCGAGTAGCTCAAAATAGTTGTGCGACGACCCAGGCCCACCGTGAATCAGCAAAAGTGGTGCCTTGCCTGGGGTGCGCTCACCGACGATTCGATAATATGTTTTGTAACCGCGAAATGGCATATAGCCTTCTTCAATTTTCATAGTCTGGCCCTCTTCATTCTAATTACCGCCATCATACGCTTTTGCGTGCAAGCCCTCAAATTGGCCAGAGTGGGCGGACGGCGGACGGTGATCGCCGATCCGCTAAGCGCCGGCCACCACGTTTCGCCTCCTTCTCTCAAAAAAACGGCGCCGCCCTAGGGCCACGCCGCCGCATACCAACTACTTCTTCTTTTTCTTCTTCGCATCCGCAAAGGAGATCACTTTGCCCGGCTTGGTGGCCGGTGCCGCGAATTCCTTACCACTAAAGCCGTCACGTAAGGCCCCAGTCAGCGCCGCGCCAGTCGTCTGACTCAAGACGCCGCGCGCCGTCAAAAACGCCAACATCGCGGAGATAACAGTCAAAATATCCTGTGCCCCTTCAGATGGATCCAGCTGACCCATAAGCCGACCCATCTGATAGATCGGATCTGCCGTCCATTCTTTTGGCTGCAGCAAAAAGTTGGCATATTGCATATCCATCATGTTCACGACAGTCCCGATGACATCCCCGCCGAGCCAGCCATTTGGCAACGTGTACTGACTGCCCGCCATCCACAACCGAATGCCTGTTTCGATTGCAAACCGATGCACCTCAGTCGCCGTTTTTTTCTGCCACTTCCGGCCGGCCAGCACTGGGGTATGCGGCGTGGTCAAATACGTGTGCTTGGTGTCCGGGTCCGCCTGATCAAGAAGGTGATCGCGCTGCGCCGGATCATCCAGTGATGCCAACAATGCGGCGTCACCACCGTCATCATCCGCATCCGATTCCTGATCAACCGGCATCGATTCCAGCAGCTCATTTAATTCCCCACTCTTGATCATTTCCTGTAGCGCCATTCTGATCGCACCTTCATCAGAAATGTCGACCCCCTTGGCCGCCAGGCGCTGCATCACGGCCTGATTGACCGCATCATTGTCGGCCGGCGTCTCGGGCCCCGCCTCCGTCGCATCAAACAGCGCCGAAGAGGCTTCCTCAAGATACCGCAGATAATCCGTTGCGCGCTTGGCCGGCAACAAGTTCTTCTGCTTCAGGAATGTGAAAAAGGCCTTGGTGTCCTGCACCGCAAAGACCCATTCCCCGGGGCTCATGTTCAGCGTGCTGCCCAGCCGAATGTAGATCTTTTGCAGCACGGCTTTCGACCAGGACTTCGGGGTTTTGCGGTACTCGTTGTACCCTTCATCCACCATTTCGTGAATCATGTCCTCAAGAAAGTCCTGTTCCAGCTCCGGCCCATTTTTCGGGTGGTTGCGCCACGCGGGACTGATGAAAAACGCGTGGAGCCAGTCGTCCACATAGCCTTGAATATCGTCATACACCGACTCGCGCCATTCTGGCAGTGAGGGATCCTCGTTGATGTCCATATCCCACATCGGATCGTCGTCATCATCATACGCATCATCATCGTCACTAAGGCCGTTCACCCACTCGTATTCATCAAGCACCGGCTGGAGCGTCTTGGGCGTCAGCGGAATTTTGCCTTCATATGCCAAGTGGACCAGCAGGGCCCGCCAGATCGAATAGTGCGTCTCAAAAACTTCCTCTTCGTCTGGTGTCGCATTATCGGACGGCATAATTGCCGCGAGAGCGCCCTTGATCCTATCTGCATTCCATTGCTGCATCGGTTTGTGATACGCCTTTTCCATCACATCGCCAAGCCCCTCCGCAACTTTGCGGATCACTTCAGTCGGAAACGCAATGATCTCCTCAATTTCAGGCGAGTCCATAAACGCATCGAGCAATGGGGTCACTTCATTTTTACTTGTCATCAGAATCTCCTTGCGTCATTGCGGCCAGCGCCGCGTCGTCATAAACATTTGCCAAATGCTGGGTGCGCGGTACGTCATCCCAGTGGACCGGATACCCCGCCCCATGCGCGCAAAAAACAGAGCCGGGCGTATTTTCCAGATCGCCGACCGGGTCGTACCCGCGAGCCGCGATCACCGCTTCTGCATTGTGACACGGCCGGTAGCCATCGACCAACACCTCGAGTTGCCCCTTGCCATGCGTATACGCGCTGACTTCCTGCGCATAATTTTGCATCTCCGACACCGGCGCCACGCCCGTCAGCAGCGCCATCTCCGTGCCAACGTCGACCGGCGGCTCAAAGCGGCCACTCATTCGCTGAATATCCGTCATCGCACGCCCCAGCTGACTTTGAGCCACCTCTAGGGAAAATCGGTACCAGGGTTCGAGCAGCTGACAGGCCCCTTTTTCGCGAAGCGTCATGAGCCCCTGGCGCAAAGCCCGCCAAGTGGCCTCCTTGAAGTCCCCGCCAACCGTGTGCTCCAGATGCGAGCGGCCGGTGACCAGCGTGACGCGCATATCCGTCAGCGGCGCCCCGACTAGCACGCCGAGTTGTTCCTTCGCGCGCAGGCTGGCCAGCACCAGTTGTTGAAAATTCTTCCCGAGCACTTCCAGCGAGACGTCCGCATCAAACTGGAGGCCGCTCCCCCGCGGCGACGGCCGCAGGAGTAAATGGACCTCTGCATAATGCCGCAGCGGCTCGAAATGCCCGACGCCTTCGATCGCCTGGGTCACCGTTTCCTTGTACAAAATACTGCCGGCATCAAAGCCAATGGTCAGGCCGAACCGGTCGCGAAGGATCTGTTGCAGGATCTCCAGCTGCACCGCGCCCATGATCTGCACGCGAAGCTCCTGCAAGTGGCTGGACCAGGTGACATGAAGCTGCGGATCCTCATCGGCCAACGTCTGAAGCGCGGCGAGGCAAGCATGCAGGTCCTCCTGCATGGGGTCGAGCTTGTAGGTCAACACCGGTTGAAGCAACGGCGCCTGGGCATTTGCGGCCACGCCAAGGCCCTGGCCGGCAAAGGTGTCGACCAGCCCGACCGCCGCACAGACCTGCCCCGCTTCAACGACCGGCGCGACGGTATATTTCGCGCCATCATAGATACGCAATTGATTGATCTTTTGGTCGCCGAGCACCAGATCTTTTGGCCGCAGTTGCCCGCCTGTGACCCGCAACCAAGTCAGCCGTTCATTTTTATCGTCATGCGAGATCTTGAACACTTTCGCGCCAAATTCAGGCGTTGATGTCGCCTCTCGCGTCCATTTGGCAAAACCGGCCATCAAGTCATCGACGCCGGTCAGTTTCAGCGCCGCACCGAAATACACCGGGAACACTTTGCGCCGAGCGATCAGGTCCTGCACCTTGTCATCGGGCAACGTGCCGGTCTCAAGATATGTGGCCAGCGCGTTTTCGTCCGTGGTGGCCACATCTTCCAAGGCGGCATCGGCCAACGCGTGGTCCGCATCGAAGGCAATGACGCCATCATCGAGCTGTGTTTTCAGTTGCGCCAAGACCGTGTCGCGGTCCGCGCCCACGGCGTCCATCTTGTTGACGAAAATAAAGACAGGCACCTGGTACCGCGCCAGCAAGCGCCACAATGTGCGGGTGTACCCCTGCACGCCGGCCGGCCCGGACACGACCAGAATCGCCACGTCCAGCACCGGCAGGACTTGTTCTGTCGCACTGGCAAAATCCAAGTGACCCGGAGTGTCCAGCAGCGTCAAGTTCAGGTCATCGTACTGGAGGCTGGCCTGGTGGGAAAAAATGGTGATGCCGCGCTTTTTCTCCAGCGCCTCGGTATCCAAAAAAGCGTCACCGTTATCGACCCGGCCGAGCTGCCGCAACGCGCCGGCGCGGTACAGTAGGGCTTCAGACAGCGTAGTCTTGCCTGCATCAACGTGCGCCACAATGCCTGCCGTGATCTGTTTCATCTGCCGACCTCCTCGCCAAAATCTTCCTATTAAGTGTACCCTTTCGCGCGGCGATAGACAAAATTTCAGAGGGGCCGCATGCCCATATCCCATAATCACCTAGCCGAGTCGATATATGCTCCTGATCGCCCGCTCTTGGCCGATTCCATTCAAACAAAAAGAACCAAGCCAGCTTTGCCTGCAGTTGACCCGGTTCTCCCTCACTATTCAATTTGCGCCTACCCTAGGCGTGGACTTCTTTTTGCTTGCGGATGCGCAGCACAAGCCGGCGAACCAGCATGACTGCCGCAAAAAGGATCAGCCAATCGATCAATAGCATCAGCACATTGGCGCTTGCGCTACCTTGGCCAAGTTGAGTGAATAAGCCGGCCGAAGTCGAGTTTTCCCCATTGTGCACCGTTAGCCAACCCAGTGGCCACCCGAACATTGTGAAATACCCGCCATCTGTGCCGTCCGCTACGCCACCGCTTTTTGCCAAAATGGTGAGCAGCGCGGTCAGGATGCCGGAGAGCGCAATGTAGCCCCAGATCATTTTCTTTTTCATATATTGCCTCCTTGGGTCAGTTTTGCTTGGGTCAGGCCTTCTTGACACCTGACACCTGACACCTGACACCTGACACCTAGTTTGACAGGTAATGAAAGCGATTGCAAGAACCGTCCGCTTTATTTGACGCGTTGTGCCTGGATCCGGTGACACGCGCCCCGAGCCATTGCGCGCAGACCGAGTAAGAGCACGAAGAAAAAGGCCCAGTTCAGCGCCAACATAAACAGATTTGGCAAGGCCGGCTGGGCGAGCCCACGAGACAAGAGCCCGCCAACGATATTGGTGGCGCCGTCTTGTAGAATCAGCCAATGCAGCGGCCAGCCGAACATCGAGACGTAGAGGGCCTCCCCTGAAACGCCGCCTTCGACCATGCCATAGCTGACGCTGACGAGCACCGACCCAACGGCCAGCAGGAGTGCCAGTAGCCCCAGCAGAACGAGTTGTTTTTTCATCGCGCAACACCTCCGTTTTCTTCAGTGTAGCAAGCCGCCTGTCTGCCTCGCCAGTGACGCCCCTGCAAGTCCGGGCAAAATTGGCCGCGTTTTACGCTATAATGGACAGTAACAAACGGAGGAAACAGATGAACACCCTGATCAACTCATATGCGCCATTTTTTAACGCCGCCGATTGGCATGCGGCGGTCATGACCGGCAGCGGCTGGATGACGATCGCCACGCTGGCCATCATGGAGTGCTTGCTGTCGGTGGACAACGCGGTGGTGCTCGCGGCGCAGACCGCTTCGCTGCACGACAAGAAAAAAGAAAATAGCGCGCTGCTGTGGGGCCTGTGGGGCTCCTACATTTTCCGCTTCATCGCCATTGGGCTGGGCAGTTTCCTGATCAAGTTCTGGGTGATCAAGGCGCTGGGGGCGGCTTATCTGTTGTGGATGTCGCTGCATTTCTTCTATGAGCAGCACCAGCCCAAAGAAGTCGACAAGCCCGCGGTCAAGCCGCGCTCGTTTTGGGGCACGGTCGCCGCGATCATTTTCCTGGATTTCGTATTTTCCATCGATTCGATTCTGACCGCGCTGGCCATCGATAATAATCCGGTGATCGTGCTGCTCGGCGGCATGATCGGTATTCTGGCCATGCGGTTCGTGGCCTCGATGATGATCGTCCTGCTGGCGAAAATCCCGGAGCTCCTTGTGATGGCCTATGTGCTCATCGGTTTTATCGCCTTGAAGCTCGGGCTATCGGTGCCGGCGATCGGCATCGAGATCTCCAACACCGTCTTTTCCATTTTCGTTCTCGTCGCGTTTGCCGCCACGTTTGGCATTCACTATTGGCGGAAGCATCAACGCGCCGCGGCGCATGCACGCAAGTAAAGGAGCTTTCTGATGCAATACCTCGAGTCGTTTCGCCTGCCGGATGAAGACGCGGAGTGGCAATTTTTCGTCAGTCAGAAAAGTCGGGCGTTCAGTGACTACTATCCTTTCCAGATTTTTCCAGACAAGCAATTGACCGACCTCTCCTTTGAGCCGGTCACCATTTTGTACGGCGACAATGGCTCGGGCAAATCGACACTGTTGAACATCATTGCGGAAAAACTCGGCTTGGCCCGGGCGGCGCTCTACAACCGCTCCAGTTTTTTCGAAGATTATCTGGCGCGGTGCGACTTCCAGCTGGCCCGCGCCCTGCCAGCAAAATCGGCGATCATCACGTCCGACGAGGTGTTCGATGCGATGTTGCACACCCGCGCGCTGAACCAGGGCATCGACGACGCGCGCGAAGACATGTTCAAGGATTATCTGCAAAACAAGTTCGGCGACTTCCACTACCACGACTTGAGCGATTATGACGAGTTGAAAAAGGTGCTCGAGACGCGGCGCAAGACCCAGTCGCGCTATGTTCGCGATAACCTGGCGAAGAATGCGCGCGAATACTCCAATGGCGAAAGCGCGATGCAGTATTTTCAGGATAAATTGCAGGACGATCAATTATACCTGCTCGACGAACCGGAAAATTCGCTGTCACCGACCCACCAACAGGAACTCGCCAAGTTATTGACCGACAGCGCCCGCTTTTTCGGCGATCAGTTCATCATTGCGACGCATTCGCCGTTCGTGCTCGCGATTCCGCATGCCAAGATCTATGACCTCGACAGTGTGCCGGTCCGCACGAAAAAATGGCAGGCACTGCCGGAAGTCCAGGCCTACGCCGCATTTTTCAGAGAACATCAGGACGAATTCGAGTAACGCAAACACCCCAGTCGACCCGCGGCTGGGGTGTTGTTGTCTCAATGACTGAATTGGCTCAATGCGTTCGCCTAGTTGCCCACCGAGAACCGGGCGGCAAATCGTGCGATCAACACGGCGATGTCGCGCGGCAAGATCAAGTCGTTGCGCCACGCCTTGGGAAATTCCACGTTCGGATGCGCCGCACAGTAAATGGTCGCCGCAATCTGCGCCACCGTATCGGTATCTTCGCCCAGGTCCACCGCGTGCATCACAAGCTGCGGGTAGGTCTCCGGCTGAAAATTCAACCATACCGCCGCTTCCAAGGTGTCGACCACATAACCGGAGGACCGAATGTCGCTTTCCGGCAACAGTGGAAACGAGGGGGTGAAAAGCCACTGGTAATAGCTGAGCTCCTGGGCGGAAAAGCCGACATCCTTGATCGCATCGCGCGCGGCGGTCAGGCTGACGGCCAGGGGCTCTCCTGCCAGCAAGTGCCTCAGTAGCTCCACATAAATGACAGACGCGATCACCGAGCGCTCATGGCCGTGCGTCACGATCGTGGTATCCGTGATCACTTGGCGCCGCACCGTGGAATCGGGTTCGTTGAGCAAACTCACAGCCAGCGGGGCGATGCGCATCAGTGCGCCATTGCCGTTTGCGGCCGGCGAGCGGTCCCCCGCCATGCGCGGTTCGGTGCCTTGGGCGTAGGCAATAATGGCTTTGCGCGTGGCGTTGCCAATATCGAAGCATTCCCCCATTGGCGTATAGGCGCCATCGAGGTAGGTCACCATTTTATCCATCAAATCGTTCAGCGAGCCATTTTCAAGTAAATTGGCCGCCAAGATCAAGGTCAATGACGAGTCATCCGACCAGGATCCGGCCGGTTGGTCATAAGTCCCGTACCCATCCATCCGCCGCTTGGCCATTGCCTGCCGAGGCCGAAATTCATACGGAACGCCATATGCATCGGCGATCATGCCGCCGAGCAGAAGTTGCGTGATGCGAGTGCTGGTGATCGCAGTCATGGTGGTCTCCTTATCGTCTGATCTGACTATAGTTGTGTGTGGCCGCGTCCCGGAAAGACCGTTGCCAGCGCGCAGTGGTCTCTTTACCAAGCGGCTTTTTCGCGCCAAACAAGTCAAGGGCATGGAACCCGCCGCGATATCGGTCGAGGTCTGCGCGAATGCCGGCCGCTCGCAGCCGCCGGACATAGGTCAACGTCTCGGCGTAAAACGGTTCGATGGTGCCAATGAAGGTGTAGGCAGGCGGCAGGCCTTCGAGATTGCTGGCGCGACCCGGTGCGGCGTAGATCGGCACGTCCTTGGTCCCGGCCAGCTCGCCTAGATACAGATTCCAGGCATTTTCGTTGCTGGTGCTATCCCAAACTGGCGCGTCGTTATCGACATTGGTCTCCGTTGGCCGGTCGTCCAACATCGGATACAGCGGCATCTGAAACGCGACATCGACGTTGCCATGGTCGCGATTGTACAACAGCAGAGCCGCCGTCAGCCCACCGCCTGCACTTTCCCCGGCGACGAACAGCTGGCGGGGATTGACGCCCAGGTTGATCGCATTGTCGCGCAGCCAAGTCAAACTGAGGTAAGCATCATCCAGGGCGGCAGGATAAGGCGCCTCCGTGGCCAACCGATAATCCGGCAGCACGACCACCGCATTGGCGACCTGTTGAATCCGGCGCACATAGGCAAAATCCATCTCGGGCAAGCCGATCGCGTAACCGCCGCCATGAAGCCACAGCACGCCGGTTGCCAGCGGCTTCGGGTCTTTTGGCAACACCACCAGCAGCCGCAGCCATGAGCCATCCGGCCGGGCCACTTCGCGGGTCTGAACGTTTAGATCACTTGGAAAATGGCCCTTCATAAACTTTGCCATGAGCCAATTACTGCGGCGAAAAGTCTTCACGGACATCCCCTTGATCATGGTGCGGGCGGTCCGGCCGGCGCTGCGCAGATCCGGGGCGATCTGCTCATTTGTGATATGCGGCATCAGCGTCATCTTCCCTCTATTGATAAGACAAGTATAACGGATATGATGGGGCGGCGACTGCCAGATTTCGTGAATTATTTTGGCGAAATCTATGAGGGCGGAAGAGAGGCCGTGGGCTGAGCGGACCCAGAGGTAGTTGAAGCGGCGCCCCACCATCCCGCGAGCCTCCACACCCTTTCCCAGTTGGGTTCCGCCGAGCAGTTCTGAGTCAGATAGTTGTCCCAGGCGCCCGATGGCAAAATACGCCATCAACCGCCCAGGCCGAACTATCTGCTCAGACCTAATCGCTCGGCTCCACACCCTTTCCAAAAATTGTCGCTTACTGTGGCCGGGTTTGCTATACTTTCCTTGACGAGACGGGTAATAACTATTGTTTTATAATTAAGTATGAATGCCGAGCAAGTCGGTATTTTCCCGGAGCAAAATGTTATCCTGACCCCGTCTGGTTTGACTGCATTTTGGGGCCGCGGTCCGCACCCTTCAGTTGGGCGCCGCACCCTTTTCCAGTCGGGCTCCGCCGCGCACCCTTTTCCATGAAAGGAGGCTTTGCTATGGTTGATTGGTTCACTGCCTTGCCACTTTGGGGGCAGATCGGCGTCGGGTTGCTAGTGATAGCCGCCTTTGTCGCCGTGATCTGGATGTTGCTTTCGCTGGTTTTGCTGCCAGTGATCGCGTTGATTCAAAAAGCGCTTGAGCCGAGCGAAAACTCAACGGTCATGCCCGACCAGGATTATCTGCTGGGGACCCTGACCCTGGGGCTCGACGGCGTGCATACCGGTGAAGTGATGATCACCGGGGGCGGCCGGGCGCGCCAAACTTACCCGGCAAAGCCTTATGAGTCGCAGACCACCCCGCTGGCCAAAGGCGCACAGGTCGTCATCATTGAAGTCAAACAAGGTACCGCATATGTCAAAGCTCTCGTGTTACCGGGAGCATAAAGGAGGAGTCATCCATGGATTTTGCACCGCTTATCCCTTGGCTGATCGCAGCCATCGTCATTATTTTGATCTTCGCGTTTCTCGCCACGCACCGCAAGACGGCACTGCCTAACGAAGTGCTGATCATTTCCGGGGCGCTGATCTCCGGCAAGCACAGTTTCAAAGACGTCAACGGCAACCGTGTGAAACTCATCACCAACGGCGGGTCGTTCATTCTGCCGATTCTGCAGCGCTGGGACGTGCTCTCCCTGAACACGCGGACAATCGAAGTCTCCACCCCTGAAGTCTACACGCAGCAAGGGGTGCCGATCATCGTCAACGGGACAGTTATCCTGAAGATCGGCTCCAGCCAAGAAGAAGTCGCCACTGCCGCCGAACAATTTTTGGGCAAAAACGACGACCAGATCAACGCCGAAGCCACCGAGATCCTCGAAGGCCACTTGCGCGCGATCCTGGGCACCTTGACCGTTGAGGACACCTACCAGAACCGTGACGCCTTCGCGGAAAAAGTCCAAGACGTTGCCTCTTCTGACCTGGCCAAAATGGGCCTGCAGATCATTTCCTTCACCATCAAGGACATCGCCGATAACAACGGCTACCTCGATAGCTTAGGGAAAAAGCAGATCGCCGAAGTGAAGAAAAATGCAGCGATCGCCGAAGCAGCGGCCAACCGTGACACCCGGATCCAGCAAGCCCAGGCCGACCAGGAAGCCAAACAGCAAGAGATCGAGCGCCAGACCCAAGTCGCCGACGCCGAACGTGAACAGCAAGTCAAGCTGGCCGACTTCAAGAAGCAACAAGAGATCGCCCAAGCCCAAGCGGATCAGGCAGCCATCGTTGAACAGATGAAGGCCAAGCAGGTCCAAAAGGAAAAGGATATCGAACTGGCGCAAAAGGATGCCGAACTGCAAGAGCAGACCTTGACCGCCACCGTCCGCAAGCAAGCCGATGCTGATCTGTATAAGGCGCAGCGTGCTGCGGATGCGCAAAAAGCCACGCAGATCGCGGCGGCCGAAGCGCAAGCGAAGCAAGTCGAACTCGCGGCCGAAGCGGATGCCAACAAGATCAAACTGGCGGCCGAAGCGGAAGCGGAACGCACCACCAAGATTGGGTCCGCCCAAGCCGAAGCAACCACCGCAACCGGTCGTGCCGAAGCCGAAAAGACCAAGGCCATGGGGCTCGCCCAAGCGGAAGCCATTGCCAAGCAGGCGGAAGCCGCCAAGCAATTGGATGAAAGCGGCCGCTTCAAGATGACCATTGAGGCAATGCCGAAGATCATCGAAGCCGCAATGAGCCCGTACGCCAACGTCGATTCCATCAAGCTTTACGGCGATGGCGACCTGACCAATTCGACCAACGGCAGCCTCGTCAAGCAGCTCGATATGCTTAATGAAGTCGCCGGCATCGATATTCGCGGGATGCTCAATGGTGCCTTGACCCAGCAGGCCGGCAACAAGCCGGTGGTCAACGCCATTGAAAAAAAGACTGCGCCGAAGTCGACGCCTGATCAGAAGGACTGATCATGAACGCAATTTTCTGGCTCGCCGCCATCGCTTGGGGGCTGGTCTGGTTCTTCAACCACCAGCAGGAAGCCCGCACCCGCCGGAAAGAAGAAGAACAAAAACAGCGCATCCAGCAGTTGAACGCAGCGACGAAGGCCCGCAAGCAAACGCCGACCGCAGCTGAGATCACGGCCAGAGCTAAGCAACAGATTCAGCAAAGCGACCAGCGCGCCCAGCAAAACATTGACCGCGCCAAGGAGATCGTGCGCCAGTTCCAGGCGGCCCCGCAAAAACCGACCGCCACGGCACGCCCGACGCAACAAGCCCGGACAACCGCGGCACGCCCTGCTCAATCGGCCCGGCCAACTCAATCACAACCCGTCGCTCGCAATCAAGGCAAGCAGGCCGGACAAAACGCTGGCATCCAGCCGACCCGCCAAGCACAACCACAGGCCCGGACGTCACAACGCGCGCAACCTGCACGCCAGGCCCCGGCCCAAGCGAGCCAGCAAGTCCAGCGTGCGCGCCAAACGCAGCCTAGTACCCGACTGGCTCAACCGGCAACGCGCGTGAGCCAGTCGTCTCGCGGCCAGGCCAGCGCGCGCCAGCAGGGCCAAGCGAGCCAGGCGCAACATTCAACCCCGCTTCAACAACAGCGCCGCACCACGACCTCACGGACTAGCCATCCGACCCAAACGCTGACCGCCCCGCCGCAGCCATTCGTCCACGAAAGCGATCGCGATACCATGCGCATCGCAACGCAAACACACGAATCGGTGCTCCAACGGCAAGCCCGCCGGCAAAAAAGGTTGGTACCACCGAACAATCAGCTCAAATCACCACATGATCGGCTTAAGTAAGCTGTTTTCAGAAGATAGTAAAAGATCCGCCTTCGTAAATCTGAGGGCGGATCTTTTTTGTGTTTTGGTTCAAGTTGACCAGGGTGCCTCACCCTGTTAAAAGCCCGTCATATCAGTCTTTATCAATAACGTTATAGTGGTCAGATCGCTTGATTCATGTGATAATGGACCAGCGAAGAAGTTGATGCCGGTTGGCCTTTCCATCGTCTGGGGGTGGTACCTATGTGGGTACAGTTAGACTCTATGCGAAGGGAGGTGCCTTGTTGACGCTCGATGATGCAATCGACCTCCTCGTCCGACTGTTCGGCCTTATTAGGCTGGGTGGAAAGACTTGGAAAGAAATCGCGGAACTGAGAGGACACAAAAAGAATCGTCACCAAACTTCTAGCCGGAAGTAGACGATTCTCTGTGTCTTCGTAATTTATATCGGCCAGCCGTCTAACGGCTTCGTCAGAAAAGGTCGCGGAACCCGTGGCCTTTTTCTGTGGTTTGATTATAACATATCAAAACAGGCGACGTCACCAGTGCAACGACAAAACGACTGGCTTTCTGAGACAAATCTCTCTGAAAGCAGCTGTCACTCACACTGTTCGTCTGCCTAAGCCGGTGTGTTGGGACTGCGAGCTCACCGGTGCTTCTTTCGCAGCGCCCCAAATCGCCGATCAAAGATATCCTGGCCATAGCTGGTCGGAAGCGGCGCCCCTGCCATCAGTTTGAACGACCGACTTCCATCTTCCGCCCGCTCAGCCCGCAAAAATCGGACCGGCAGTGCCTCTTGCTGCAAAAGCTGCGTATATTCGAACTGATGGCTGACTGAAACGACTGTGCACCCCCGGCCAAGCAGTCCGCCGGTGATCTCAGAATTGATCTGCGACCCCTCGTGCTCATTTGTCGACGAAAAGGATTCGTTCATGAGCACCAAACTTTGCGGTGTCAACTGATCGACCAGCCCGCGCATCCGTTTGAGCTCCTCATCGAGTTTCTCGCTGACCACCTGCGCATCCTCTTCCCGCTTGAAATGGGTAAGCACTTGGTCAAAAGGCGGCAGGGTCATTTTTTCCGCGCAGACCGGCATCCCGGCTTCGCCCATCAACACGGCCTGACCCACCGCGCGCAAAAAGGTCGTCTTCCCGCCTTGATTCGCACCTGTGATGATCAGCCCGTGCCCAGGCGTCAGATCAAGCGCGTTGCCGATCACAGTGGAGACGTCGGGCTGGAGTTGCAAGACAGCATTGGTCAAGCCAGTGGCCGTGAATTTTGGGGCAGCCGTTGGGAAGACTTGTGGCCCGGTCAATGCCGCACTCAACTGACCGACTGCGATCAGCCAGCCCGTTTCAGCCTCCAGCTCGGCAAAAAAGTGGGCAAGGGCATGGTAGATCTGCATCATCGCCTTGGCGCTGGCATAACTCGCCTGATTTTCCACGCGCACCAGTGCCTTTGTCCCGTTATCGTCCCGGGCCGACAGGGTAAAGCTTGCCTTGCGCTTCCCCAGATGCAGCTGTTCGCTCACCCGATCGAGCAGACGATGGACATGTTGCACCTCGCGCTCGCCGACATCACTGCCTAAGCTCGCGCTGAGCCGGCCTTCGACTGCATACACGCGATTGTCACTCAGATCCGCGAGCAGACTCTGCATTTTCGCCAACCGGCCATCGCCGAATTGCGTCGTCAGCGTCTGGTGAAAAGCCGTCAGCCCCGCCGGCCAAGGCGCAGGGGGTAATGGCAACGCACGAATAGCCGCAACGCCCTTGAGATAGCGCGCACACAGACTGCAAGTGCTGGACAGCGAGTAAGCCGCGGCCTGCGTCCCAACAAGCCAGTTGTTGCGCCGCACCTCTGCGCCCGTGTCCTTCGCAAGCTGATGCACCTGGCGAAAATAGTCGAGGTGCTGGGTCGCATACGCCGCCATTTGCTGGCGATACACCAGCGTTGCCGCATCCGTGACCGGTTCAAACCAACTGCGGGTCACGACCTGCGCCAGATCCCGCTGGCCATCAAGCGCCGCCTCAAGAATCGGCTGCATTTCCAGATCTGCAAACACCGCGCGTTGTGCCTCAGTCGGCGTCCACTGCCCGGTCCAATCAAGCCGTTCACCAAGCAATCCAACATTCATGGCTGTGCCTCCTTCAAAATATCGGCGCTCCGCAAGCCGTATTGCGCAAGCAGTGACAACGCGTAGGCCTGCCCATCAGGTTGTGTCCGAACGACTTTGTATGTTCGAGCGGTAGAGCCAGACGCAACCTGACTCATCATTGGCACCACGTTTGGCAGCGTGGCTAAACTGTCCAAAAAAGTGACATAGATGCCTTTTGCCCCGCGCGCGGCCAACAGCGTCAGGACCTCGCGCCCCATTTTCTCCGCATCAGCCGCAGTGGTTGAGGAAAACAATTCGTTCATGATCACAAAACTGCCCGCATCGCTGGCGTTGACGATCTCATAGATACGGTCGACATCGGCCGCCAGCAGACCGGTGAGTTTGGCGGCACTCTCCGCCCTCTCAAAATGCGTGAAGAGCTGTGTTTTGAGGCCCAGCGCGGCATCACGGCCAGGAATCGGGATGCCCAGTCGGTACAGATAATAATTTTCACCAACCATCCGCGCGTAGGTCGTCTTCCCGCCTTGATTGGGCCCAGAGATAATGAGAAACTGTTCGTCTGCCGCCAACCGATAGTCGTTCGTCACGATGCCATGCCCGCGCTGCGCCGCCAATGCCAGATCAAAGCTGGCTTGCACCTGTTCTGTGGCGCCCGGACCCGCCGCCGTGGGTAGGCAAAACGGCAAATCGTAAGCCGCACCGAGATGTTTTTCAAACGCCTGCACGGCCAAATAAAATGGCACCTCTGCCGCTACGGTGTCCAGCACCTCATCCTGCGCATTCAAATATTGCCGATAAAAGGCCAGCAGTTTCGCAAATGCCTCGGGAAAGACTTGGCGAAGCGCCCGCAGAATCATGGCTTGAAGATTGCTGACGCCAAGCTCCGTTTCGGGCGGTTCGATCGCCGAGAAATCATCATCATTCGCCTGGTCCGCCAGCATCGGCGCAAATACGCCGCCGATCGACTCGTGCAGGCCATCAGTAAATCCCGTTGTCTCCTCGACCGTCACATGCAGGTCATCGATCACCAGCCGATAGCGAAGTGCGCCGAGTGCCTGCTGAATCGCAACCAGCGCGCTTTCCAATTTCTGGATTCCCGGCTGGGCAAAATAGTCAGTAAGATATCCCTGCAATCCTAGCAACGCCGCACTTTGGCAGTGACTGGCCGCAAGCTGCGTCGCGAGATCGTGCAGTGCCGCCTGGTTGCGCTTCAGCCGAATCAGCAGTGTGTACCATTTCACCTCATCCTCATACACACGGGTCACCCGCCCGACATAGGCCTGATGCGGTTCATAATTTTTGCTGAAAGCTGTCAGCGCAGCGTGTACTTGCGAATCAGCGAGGTCCGCGAAGACTGCCTGCCGATACGTGATCTCATCCGCCGTGGTCAGCGGGCGCAGCAAAAACTCGTCCAGTGGCTGGGCAGTTAGCTGTTGAATCGCATGAAAGACCTGATCCAGATGAAGATCCGTTAGCATCGCCTTGCCAGACACCCTAATATCCGGCGGCTTGGCAGCGGGGAACAAAAGACTTTTGAACATCGCACTCACAACTCCTTTTTTATACAAAAGACGCCTGTTGCACCGCCCTTCAGTGAGGGGCGGCGCAGCAGGCGTCATTACGAGTATCTCGTGTTTTCGGCGAACGTCATCGCCATCTATTGATTTCATCGCTACTTTAACACCGTGCGGAGGGGGCTGCAAGGGGTAGTTCGGCCAAGTATGCCCCGCCCTCATCCACTGATGCATCGTTCAGGCTAAACTACACAGCCAATTCCTCATGCGTCAGCTCGAGCTCCGCCAGTGCCGCTGCGACTGCTGGCGCTGTACTCTGCCCCGTGGCGATGATCTGCCCGCCATGCATGACCACGATCATGTCGGCCGCCGCAAACGCCGCCTGATCGTAGGTGTGCGTTACCAGCAAGAACCCCTGTGGCATGGCAAACAGATCGTGCAGGAGCCCAGCGGCCACATGGGGATCGAGCCCCGTGGTCAGCTCATCAAAGACAAAGTAATCGTAGTGGCGCAGATACAGCCGGGCTAGGGCCAGTCGCTGTTTTTCACCACCCGACAGAATCGGGTTCGCCTCGCTGACCGCCGTGTCGAGCCCGTGGCGCGCCAGCCACTCCCCCAACCCGGCACGCGTCATCGCCGCCGTCATTTGCGACTCTGAGAAAGCTTGCGTAAAGAGGCTGAGATTCTCGCGAACCGTCCCTTCAAAAATATGTCCCGACTGCACCAACATCCCCACCTCGCCGTACACCGAACTGCGAGGCAGCTCAGAAGCCGGCTGGGCAAACAGGTCGGCTCGGCCACTCGTCGGTGCGATCTCGCCAAGCACAAGCCGCAACAAGGTGGTCTTACCGCTGCCACTTGCGCCAACGACCAGGACTTTGGCCGTTGGCGGCAGCGTTAGGTTAAGATCCACAAGCACCGACTGATCCGCCAGCGTATAAGAAGCGTGATCGAGGCTGACCAACGGCTGAGTCAAGGAGACCACCGACGCACTCGTTTCGACCGACACCGGCGTTTTCAAGAAGGCAGCCAGCTTGTCTGCGGCGCGCATCCCGCCGATCATCGTGGGAATATCTTGGGTCAACGACATCATCGGAAACGTCAGGTAGCCGGTCAATGTGCTGAAGACGACCATCTGCCCCATGTCCATCGCCCCGCGCTGGACCATGATCGCGCCGATGAACCATGCGGCAATGTAGGTCAGATCATTCAACAGGGTCGACACACCGAAGCTGATGGCCTCGATGCGTGTGTTGCGTAGCTTAGTTTGCACCAAGTGGTTATTGACCCGGGCATGTTCGCGGCGTGCCGACCGCCCCGCCAACGCAAATTTGATCGTGTCAAACCCCGCCAGCAGATCCGTCGCCTTGGCCGTATACCGATCGATTGCGGCGACTTGCGCATCGGAGGCAGCGTTCAAGATTTTTTTCAGGGCAAACGGAAACAATAGAGACGGCACACTCATCACTAAAATGATCAGGGTAATGAGCGGGCTGATGCTGAGCGTGGCGATCATTGCGAACAGCATCTGCGCCGAGATATAAAACAGCCACAGCGCCTCACCAAAGAAGCTCTCCGTGACATTATCTAGCTGCTTCGTCAGCTTCCCGATCATCGTCCCCACGCCGACCTCCGCGAACGCGCTGGGCGCCAGGGCCAACGCATGCGTCATCAGATCCGCGCGCGCCCATCCCGCCGCCTGCAATTTGAGCCGGGGCCTGAGATACCGGTCCGTGCCGCCCACCGTATCCATCACAATCGAATACAGGACGAAAAATCCGCCCAGGGCCACCAAACTCCCATTGCGTTTACCAGTGGCAATGTCGACGATCAGCTGCAGCAAAAAACTCCACCCGATATAACCGCACACGGACATGACAGCCACAGTCAAAGTCAGGGCAAATTGGCCCCGCTTTTTTGTCAGATATTTGAACATGTAATTCTCCCCGTGTGGTCAATTCACGGGATAAAAATAGCGGCCCCACGAGACTACGACCGCAATCAAAGGGGGGAGACATCGTGCATTAGACCACACAAATCCAATCACACCAAAATACGGTGTGGCTTGAGACTTTGCAATGGGCTAATTAGTTACGCACGATCGAATCCCTCTTTCCGTTTTTGATTAGCTTCATCTTACGCGCTGGCTGATCTGAGAGCAATACATGATCTCAGGTAAATTGGCTGTGTAAATCTTTGGAAAAACGGGATATTATCAGCAGTGCACGGCTAGCAGTCGCTCAAGCGGGCCAACTCAAGCACTGCTTGATAGGCAAAATAAAGGACTGGTGCGATGCTTAGGTCAGCGTTCAACCAACGCAAAATCAATTATCGATCTCATTGATCGAGGAGGTAGTCTCCATGGAAGTCTTTAACGCAGAACGAATTGGGCAGACGATCGCCGCGGCCCGCAAACAGAAGAACATGACGCAAAGTGCCCTAGCCGATGAACTGGGTGTCAGCTACCAAGCCGTCAGCAATTGGGAACGCAGCCAAAGCTTGCCGGATATCGATAAGTACGAGACCCTTGCCAAGGTGCTCGACTTGCCCCTGGCGCAACTCTTGGGCAGTCAGGCCGCGCGTACCGTGATCCAGGTGGCAAGTGCCGCCCCGCTTGATGCCACAACACTACAGGATGCCGCGCCGGTCATGACCCCCAAGCAAGTCGAGGCCAGGGCCGACGCAAAACAGTTGACGCTGGCCGAACTGGTGCCGCTCGCCCCATTTTTAAGTAGCACCACCTTAGTCGAAGGAATCAAGGCAAATTCGGCGACCCCAACATTTCTCGATGACCTGCAGAAACTGGCACCCTTTCTTCAGAGTAGCGACCTCGAGCACCTGATCGCCCAATATGTGACACCCAAGTTGCCAGATACCGTTACCACAGTCATCGCCTTGGCGCCATTTCGAAGCAGTGCCGCCAACAACGCCACGCTGGCGAGCCTGCACGACCAAAACATCCCCCTCAACTTGTTGCAGAAGTTATTCCCATTTGTCGCGAACCAGACACTGGCCGCATTTGTCCAGGAAGCCGGCACGGACGCGCAAGTGATCAAAGCCGCCGCACCATTTTTGACCAAAGAGCAGAACAATGCCGTCTTTGCGCAAACGGCTAAACGCGACCCGCAGAACAAACTGTTACAAGCCCTGGCACCATTTGTCAGCGAAGCGCAGTTGACCGCGCACATCCACCGCCTCGCGGAAAATGGTGCGGAGGAACAGATCAGCTCCTTCATGCCATTTTTGTCAGAGGCAGCGATCATCCAATTAGTCAAACAGTCATAAATCCAAAAAAATAGTCCTCAACCGGCATATTCGGGCTGAGGACTATTTGATATGTTGAGCCAAGCGGGGTAAGCCACTTGGAGAGCACATGGGGTTGTGCAAACAATATGTGGTGAAGACTGGGAGATCCATACCACCTTTGCCATTATCAAGATAGTTGTGTGAAAACGCAAGGAAAAATCAGTCTCATAATTGAGAAATTTGTTGCGCAGATTTTGAGATATCGAAGGGCTAATAACCGGCGTGACTGCCAACGGCTTTTTCCTGCCAACATGACGGGGCGTATTCGTGTCGCACCCGTCTCGGCGTGTTGCCAGTCCCCAGCCGATAGCGTACAATCCATTCCATAACGACCACTTCTTTGATAAATGGAGGCACTCATGTCATATCAAGTCGATTTTAAAAACGTAGATACCGTTGGCCTCACCTCGTCGCCTGTGGCCACGGCCTTTGCCGGGCTGCGCGCCAATGAAGCCCGCTATTTCTGGAATAAATATAAAGTCGTCTTCACGACCGAACCAGCGGCTGAGCGGCCAGATCTGGTGGCACGCGTGGCGACGATCTTGAAAGAACGCGACTTAGTGTTGCCCTATCGTCCGCTTGAAGTCGCCGACCTGACCGTCGATGGCGTGCGCTGGACCTATGTCTTCTATGAAAATAGCCTGGCGATCAATATTTTGTACACCCTTGCCGCGGGCGGGAAACGCGCAGTTGGCTTCAAGCTCACCGATGGCATGGAAGTGCCGGCGTAATTAGCCGACAAGTTCAAGTTCGCGCATCAAAAGTCCGCGTTGGCTGGCGTCATTCGCGGGTCGTTCTTTGTGATCAAAGGCACTTATGACGAATAAGCACCCAGCACCGATCTTGGTTCTTCTTCGCGGCAATTCCAGCAGTGGAAAAACGTATCTAGCCAATCAGCTGCAAGAAGCACTAGGCACGAACGCTTGTCTTTTGATCAGTCAGGATGTGATGCGACGCGAGATTATGCACGCCAATGACCACGCAGCCACCCAGCGGCCGCCATGCTCGAAGCGATGGTCTGCGCGGCTACGAGTTATTATTCTGTTATCATCCTCGAAGGTATCCTCAGGCGCGATGTTTACGGCAATATGCTGGTACATCTGATTGACCTCTTTTCAGGACGAGCGCTCGTTTACTATCTGGATCTGCCATTTGCCGCGACCCTACGCAACAATCACCAAAAGGCTCACCCGTTTGGCGCAGCCACACTTAGCACTTGGTGGCGGGCAAATGATGTACTAACGACAAACGACACAAGGTTGAAACTTGAAGACAATACCGCCCGATTTCTTGCGGACATCGCCCGCCTACAACAAACCGATTCTCACTTGTAATAGAAGAAACCAAGTAGCTTCGAACAGTATGGGTACAGAAGCTAAACTGAACTTACCCCTTTTTCAATTGCAAAACCTTCATCCAGTCAGCAAGCCACCTCACAGACTAAATAAATGTCTCGCCTTCTAAAAAAGATGTCAGAAGTTTTGAAAAAGCCTCGACCATTTCAGTGATGATTTGTTGTTCCACAGATGACAAGAGCGTTTCCTCCTATTCACTTAGAATGTTTATATAGCAATTAACATTCTAGCGCTGGAGGGAGCGCTCTTTTTTTCTGGGCACTTCACGCCAACTTTGAGTTTACATATCCGAGAGAAACGGTACGCTAGTTTCAGATGCAGATATGCATTTTTCGTGAGACAAGAATCCGTAATCGTCTAAGCTGACCCTAACTTGATTGGAGGGGTCTTCATGCTTTTTCATTACTTTAAAACTGGTTGGCGGTCGAATGTGCCAGTCGTCCTATTGATGGCAGCGTGTTCTGCGCTTCGTGTCACCCACGCGTTGCTCAACGCAATGATTCTCACCGCGCTTGTCGCCAGGAAATTCGATTGGTTCCTGACGATCATGCTGGTCGATGCCGCGGTGTTCCTCGCGCTGTGCCTGCTTCTAGTTCTGACTGGGTATCTGCGGGCTCTGGCAGTCCAGCAGATGAGCATTCGAATGCGGCAGGACATTACGACTCGGTTGACCGCCGCCAGCTTTCAGGAGTTTCGCGCCCATCTCACTGGCACCTATGCGTCATGGCTGACCAACGACATGACCTTGATCGAGCAAAACGGTTTTGATTCCTGCTTCGACTGCGCCCAGACCGTTTTCGATCCCTTATTTTCTGTGATCGCGTTACTCAGTTTCCACTGGTCCCTGTTGGTGGTCGCGCTGCTCGTCGCCGCCCTCACCGTATTTGCCCCGCAATTGTTCCGGCGGGGGCTCAAGTCCCGGAGCCTAACCACCACGCGTGAGGCCGAGAACTTTACCGCCACTGTGACTGATCAGTTGCAGGGCTACCCGACACTCTTTGCGCTGGGGTTGGAGGCAAGACTGACGGCCAAAATCACCGCCGCGGCCACCAAGTTAATGCACGTCAAGCTACGTCAAGTCAAAATTGAGCAATGGGCCACCAACACCGGTGGTTACCTGAATATCCTCGGCCAGATCGCCATCTACGCGTGGTCCGGCCTGCTGTTCATCCACAACCTGGTTCCAATCGGTGTGGTCAACTCAGGGGGCAATCTCTCTTTCAATATATTGAATTCGTTTGCCGCGTTTGGTCCTACCCTGGCGCGGATGACCGCGTTGACACCCGTGCTTGCTAAATACGGGCTCGATTCCACAACTGTCCAAGCCGGGCTCGAGTCCGCCACACCCGCACCGGTCGGGCCCGCCGCCCTAGCTGTGACGGGGCTGAGCTACGACTACGGAGATCATCGTGGCCTGGCTCCACTGACCGTAGCCATCCCCGCCGGCAGTAAGGTTGCCGTCACAGGACCCAGTGGCGCAGGGAAGTCAACGCTGATGAGCATCCTGATTGGCAAGCTGACCGACTACCACGGCACCATCACCATTGACGGTCACCCGCTGACTAGCCTGTCGCGGGCAGACCTGCACCGTCATCTGCTGTATGTTGATCAGACACCCTACTTGTTCAACGGCACCCTGCGAGAAAATTTGACGTTAGGGCAGTCCTTCAGCCCAGAAGCCATCATGCAGGCGCTGAAGGATGCGGACCTTACCAACGTTGTGGCTAACCTCCCACAAGGGCTCGACCAACCCGTTGGCGAAGGCGGTCACGCCCTTTCTGGTGGTCAAAAGCAGCGCGTGGCAGTTGCCCGAGGCTTGTTGCAGGCGACCGGGCATGCGATCTTACTACTCGATGAGCCGACCAGTAGCCTAGAGGAACAAGAAGCCCTAGGAGTCGAGGATGCCCTGCTCAGCAAGTCGGAGCTGACCGTCGTATTGATCACCCATCAGCTACATCAGGCCAACCAAGCACGGTTCGATCAGATCATCGCCTTAAAATAGGAGGTTCACCATGGAATACGGCACCGTCATTCGTCAAATCAGACTGAGTCAACATCTGCGCATGCAGGATCTGGTCGACTCGGAGCTGTCCCAGCCAATGTTGTCCCGCGTTGAGCGTGGCGAGGCCGATCTCACCCTGGCCAAATTTACCCATCTATTAAATCGTCTCCACATCCTGCCCAGCGAGTTTTTCCGGTTGGCAGCCGCTGATACCCCAACCTCCGGATCGACCTTCCGCGGTGAATTTGCCGACTTTTGGCAATATTGGTTGACGCCAGAGGCTCTCACGCCGGCACAGTTGCCGCAAACGTTGACCCAGGCTGAGGCTATGGTCCACCGCGACCAAGCCGCTTACCACGCCCAGCCGACCCGCTGGCAGCTAATCGCCTTGCGCATGGCCGAGGTCCATCTCAACAATGTTCGCCGGCACTTTCCTGATTTGACGCCGCTGCCAGTCGATCTCACAGTCATTCAGCATTACCTCCTGAACTTGGACACTTGGACGACTTTCGACATTCTGGTATATGGCTTCTTTTCGCTGGTGTTTCCGCCAAGCGTCAATATGCCCTTACTAAAAACCGCCGCGACCCATGTGCCAGAAGCAACGGTGCTTGAAGGCGGAACAAGCGCCTTGCTTGAGATCACCTTCACCCAATTTCAAGTCTTCATGGCCGCCAACAAGCTAGACGCGGCTGCGGCAACAATCGAGATCGAAGCGACGCTCGCCAAAAAAGCGGACGCGCTCGCCTACACGATTGTCGCCCGCTTCATGGGTGGCTGGTTAACTTACATGACGCGATCCAAATCGGACGGCAAAAAACAGATGCAGGATTCACTCACTCTGTTCAAAACGCTTGATCAGCCCGCCTTGGCGATCCGGTTCGGTCAGCTTTATCACATCCGAGCGGAGTTGGACCGCTCGGTTGAGCCGGATCTGGTCTTATAACTCTCGCCACTTTTGCGCCGGAATGGTGTGCCTACCGGGCCACAATCTCATCGAGAAAATTTGCTGAAAAGGCATTGATCAGCGGCACTTGATGGTCGGGGCACTCAGGAACGACACAGCAATTTGATTGCTCTCATATAGCTGCACGACAGCACCGGATCAATATCTTATAGCTCATTTCTGATGAGCGTTTCTACTTGTCTGCCAACAGCTTACGTACCGCGAATGGACAATTTTTTTTGTCTTGGTGTAGCCAATATTAAGTGATTCCCGTAAATGATTTGATGAAGATTCAGGATGCCGGTGTGCCAGCCATTCTAAGAGATCAAAACGACTAATATATTTCCAACTAATGGTTGAAAGACGTTAAAAAGACCTCACCCGTTGAGGGACAAGGCATCTCAGACAATAAGTACGAAATCCGCTTCAAGCCACATGGAGCTGGGACAACTTTTTCTTCCGGGCCTTTTTGGCTAAACTAATCAAATATCGCGGCCACGGCGTCACCGGCATCTTCTGACTGAGCACCTAGACCTATCAGCTGTTCCATTAACCACCGTAAAGCTTTCGCTAGGCAGAGCGCGACCAAAATCATAAAATAAGTCACCTAGTGTTCGCTCATCGATGTTCTTACGTTGATTCAATGCCAGGATATCGTAACTCATTGTGACCATCGCGAGATGCCCACAGAGACCGTCGTAGCTCTGTACTTGCGCATGATCGAATTGGAGGTACTGTTCACCGACCTAGAAGAAAACCTCGATCTGCCAGCGCCGACCATATAGTTGAATGATCTGTTCTGGACGTAGACTGGTTTTCGTTGTTCCTAGAACTAAGGAGCGGCTGGCATCACCGCGGTTCATCACAAACACTAATTTGACGGGTACTACTGCGCCATCGACCTTAAAGTTCACGATGGGACAATACAGATAATCGTTGTTTACTGGCCTCTTACTGCGCCGTAATAATTGACACAGTGAGTTTACGTTCATTTGGCGACTACGGTAGCGGAAATATACTTTCTCAGTCCGCTTGAGCCTACCCACGCCATCGAGGCCGCGTTGAGGCAAGGCCGAAAACATGTGCGGTGAGGTGAACCAATTATCAAAAAGCACATATCTAGCACGCCTACCGGCATTAAGGGCGTCATCCACCAGTTCAAGGGCAACATCATTCATCTTACGACGGGCTTGGTGGCGTCGCTTAGCTACCAATGTTCGCTCGTCGCAGTCGCGCATTGGCGCAAGCTGATTTTGGGATTGCCTGGATGACATCAAGGCAAGGTTTAGTGGTAAGAAGGTATTACCGTCAGTCCAACCCAGCGTCAAAGCACGGAAGCCCTTGTAGTACCGCTGGTTATCGTGGTCAAAGACCCGGGCCAACAATTCAGTGTGCTTCGAGAACTCGCACTTGAACAGTGAATCATCAATGATCAATGCTTGCGCACGATGCGCATCGGCGAAGTGTTAGACGAAATTGATCAAATGGATCGCCATTAGCAGAACCAGGCGTGCCAGTTCGTGCGCATGTCGTTGAGACAATTACGCACCGTTTTGGCCGTGAACGTTGGATCGATATCGGCCCGCTCGAACGAGTACCGGGCAAAGATCGTGCCAAGCACCCAACCAAAGAGCCGCGCGACCTGGACGCCTTTAGTTTTATGAATATTCGCCTAGCGTAAGATATGACCGAGCTGGACCAATTTGGCAAAATGATGCATCGAACGGTAAAAATCAGTAGCCGGTTGTTGTTTAGTTGTCATGGACATGAATTCTACTTTGCATCTTGGTTTTCGTCGACTCAAGTATACTGATGCGGAGTGGTTCGTGTCTATTTTTATACACGAGATCCCTGACGCACCGGGTCCTCGCTTGAATATCAACTTTTAACCTTTAGAGGGTTCTTATCGCTGACGCGTATGAACCGAAACTCGCGCTCGGGCAACGATTTTTTTGAACCGGTTGGAAATCAGTTTATCAGGTGCAGACAAGAAACGCCTCGCGCCGTCAGTGTAAGCGTATTATTTTTTAATTTACATTTGCGGACGTTGACTTCATAATGAATGTGTTCGAATAGTATCGATTTTCATTCTACCGGTTGTAACTTTTCGTAATCAATTGTTGTCCAAAAGGAGGAAGCTCTAATGGCTGATTAAATGGTTCTTGAAGTGCAAAATTGGCTCAATGACACTTACGCTGATGTGTCCGGATTTGAGAAAGCACCGACTGACGGTATGACAGGCTGGCCAACTATTTATAGTTTGCGAATGGGACTCCAGCATGAAATCGGTATAGCAAGTCTAGCTGAAGGGTTCGGTGATCAAACTAAAGCTGCACTCATACCTGTCGTACCAGAACTAAAATCTGGGTACACAGCAAAGCCGAATATTACCAAGCTGATCAAAGGCGCATTTTGGTGTAAGGGAATTTCCCCCGGCGATTTTACCGATACTTACGGTTCCTCACTCGTTTCTGCAATTGAAGAACTTCAAACCGACGCCGGCCTTACGGCGAATGGGACCGTAACCGTAAATCTCATGGCAGCGCTCTTTGATATGAGCGCCTTTGTTCTCGTGCTAGGCGGCGACCCGGTTGTGCGGAGCCTACAACAATGGCTAAACGCACAATACAGCACCAATATGGGAGTTTTGCCTTGTGATGGCATCTATCAACGGGATACTAATGTTGGCTTGATTTACGCTCTTCAGATTGCTCTTGGGCTGGCTCCCGACACCGCTAATGGTACCTTTGGCCCGCAAACCGATGAGCTTCTTAAAAGTGTATCTCTGAGTGTTGGCGACACCAGTGATATCGTGCGTATTCTTGAATATGGCCTGTATCTCAACGGTTACTACACCGGAGACTTTGGCACAACCTACACAACAGCTACGGCCAATGGCGTAAAAGCCTTCAGTCAATTTATGCACTACGACAATCCGTCAACAACCGCTAACTACACGGTGATTAAAGGTCTGGTAACCAGCAACGGGGACACAAGTCGAAACTCTACTGCCATGGACTGTGCTACCCAACTTGGAGCCGCAGATGTCGCAAATATGGTTTCGATTGGGTTCACTTATGTCGGCCGCTATTTAACCGGTACCGTGGGAACCGGCGAGAATGAAACCCCAAAGTTTCTCACAATTCCTGAATGTCAGGCTATTGTTGACGGTGGGATGCGGTTTTTCCCGATCTATGAAGATGGTGGGTATACACTAGACTACTTCACCGCAGCGCAGGGGTATCTTGATGCTAA
Organism: Lacticaseibacillus mingshuiensis; assembly: GCF_016861785.1. GTDB lineage: Bacteria > Bacillota > Bacilli > Lactobacillales > Lactobacillaceae > Lacticaseibacillus > Lacticaseibacillus mingshuiensis. Next base: position 83,308 of record NZ_BOLS01000004.1, on the reverse strand, counting down.
CGTTGCTGCGCAAGCCGCCTTCAACCTGCGTCTTCCGCGCAATACAGTGATCTACTTTGCGGTTGATGTTGATGCCCAACAAGGCGACATTGACAGTAACATCCTGCCTTATCTGAAAGCGGTCGTATCCGGATTAGCCATTAGTCCCTATACCGCAGGCGTTTATGGTACACGAAACGTTTGCCTCAACGCACAGTCACAAGCTGGCTATAACTACAGCTTCGTCGCCAATATGTCTTATGGTTGGAGTGGAAACCTCGGCTTTAAGATGCCATCTAATTGGGCCTTTGATCAGTTTGTCGAATATACGGCATATGGGATTGATATTGATCAAGATGCCGCCTCTGGACTTGATGGAGCCGTGACAGGATTAGTGCCCGCAATTGGCTTAAATGCCACTACGCTTGAACAAATGTCTGAAATCGAGGCTGTCGCGGTCGACTATATACAGGATACTGGAGCTACGCTTAGTGTTCTAAAACTGGTAGCGGAATTCTATCAGCACTTCCGTTATGGTGGCGCCACATGGACCGTTTTTACGGGATTGCCTGATGATGCCTGGCTTACCTATTGCGAACAAAGTACCAGTATCACTCATGACACCCAACTTCTCGATCTGGTCGACCCAATCTCTGGCAATGTTATTGATTTACAACATTTGATGGCATCACTAAACGCCCTGCTATCCATAAACATCCTGACGACCATTTTTCCAATTGAGGACTATGCAGGTTGGGCCGGTGACCTTGTAACAGCGGCAGGGCAGGCCGTAGCCAACAAAGACAAATTTTCTAGTGTCACCGATGCAGCTGAATACTACATTGCAACGCCTCATACTGACTCATCTTTTAGCGTGAGTGATTTTCTTGCTGACATAGACGCCATTAACTTACGCGTACTTTCTGAAGAAAATAGCGATAGTCTCGTTACTACGTTATTTGACGACTACTATTCATCCGACGTATCCTCTCGTATTCCTAGCGTATTAACTAGCCGCTTTGGCACGACAACTGACGACGTCACGCTGGCTGCCCTTGAATATTTAGCACCCGCTGATCCGGCTTTGAAATCAGCCCTAACTATATTAACGGTCGCCTTAGGAGTCCAAAACTTTCAGGGATACGAGCCAGAGATCGCAGCCGCTGTTGCTGCAACGCTTCTCAACTATTAGATTATCAATCAGCAAATTTCCGAATCACAGTCCGCCATTCCATGATTACTAAATTTCAAGTAAATCTGTCAAAGTTCTACTTTCTTCGGAGTCGCCGATTGAGCTCTTTATAAGCAACACGAGCGGCTTGTTTGCGCCGTATCCAATTTGCTCCGATACCCCCTTTTATAGTCCTGAAGAGGCAATATCGGACGCCCGCCCAAACCCAGGAAAAACAAATCACCACTGCAATCGCCAGCATCGCGTACAGGCTTAGTGAAAGAAGCCACGCAGCCACTTCCCACAGTGTCCAAAAAACCCATAGAGCCCATTCAGGCCACATGACACATGCCCCCCAATGTACTTTCATCTCTTTTACACTAACAATTCCGGGCGCTTTTTGAAGCCTTTGTTTTTGTCCATTAAGTTAAACATACCCCGTTGCGACACAGGCAGGAGTACACGCAAATTTTAGGCAAATGTAAGAACCGCTGAAATCATCAATAAGAATTCCGGCCCAGAGCAACCAAACGAATACCCTCATGCTACGCTTAATTAGCACTAGAGGAGAAATTTTATAAAGGAGTGCTTCAAATGAAAAAGATGTTGTTTGTTTCTTTAGGAGCTATATTGCTGCTCGGCATCAGCCTCATTGTTGTAAATCCACCTCGCACAACCGTGGGCGCCACTTCCACTGCTGCGAGCGCAGTTGTTTATGACGCTTACAATAACAAGGTTCCACAAGCCGACACCGTCGTCTCCAATTCCTCTGCAGAGCATCCAGGTGATTCTCTGGCCACTAGTACCAACAGTAGTACCGGCACGGTGGTTAGCGACTCAAGCCTCACATCGCAAGAACAAATCCTTTATGATAGGAACGGTAATATCGTCCCACCATCCACGGACTCAACCTCTACAGGCTTTACCGGACGGAGTACCGTACAGCCGACAACCATTAAGCGGCTAAAGAAGGGACAATCATACCTTTCAAATGCATTCACGGGTGCCGGTATGCGCTATAGCGGCTATATGTTTGGACTTGAGTCAACAAGATCGATGCAAATCGTAGTAAACAAGAGTACCTTCACAATGTTCAATACCGGCTCAACAGATCCCGGATTCATCACTCAAAAATGGAATATTACTCCCAGTGGAAGCCCGTATACGTTAAAGTCTTTATCTGGGTACATCTATTTTGGGGTGAATAATCCAGTCAACGGGTCTACCTACGCTGTAAAAGCTCTGTAGGTTGCGTGCAAACTCCTTCAAGTTTTTTTGACTTTAGGATCATGCTGCTCTCCCCAGTGCCAATGCTTAAGGTAGCTAGAATCTTTACTTTTTGCGTACTGAATACTCGCGAGCAAACTTAGGAACCATACTGCACTGCCTTTGAAAAGAATTTGCTAAACAAAAGGAGCCGCTACCCCGGATGTAGGTGACGGCTTCTTTTTCCTTGGATTAGCTCACGAGTTACATTGCACAATTCGCTGCTTTCCTTGACCATACGCATAAGTGTGCTGACTAAGATGACCAGTATGCTGAGCAAAGCAATGACCACCACAGATACGACGATCACGGGTACCCCTCCCCCCTTTCTACTGGAGCTCAAGGTTGCGGTCCTAAACTGCACCGTTGCACCTCAACTTTTTTGAAAGCGGTACCAACGTTCGTTAACTTTTCCAGCGTCCTATGATACAGCAAAATTTGGGAAAAGCCTACCACTACGCGGGGATCGTCGCCCGCTTCATGGGTGGATGGTTAAAGTACGTTACACGATCCAAATCGGATGGTAGAAAGCAGATGCAGGCTGCGCTCACTCTGTTCAAAACGCTCGATCAGCCCGCCTTGGCGATCCGGTTCGGTCGGCTTTATCACAACCGGGCGGAGTTGGACCGCTCGGTTGAGCCGGATCTGGTCTTATAACCCTCGCCACTTTTGCGCCGAAATAGTGAGACTGCAGGCCACAAACTCGGCGAAGAGAATTACAGTTCAGGCATTGATCAGTTGTGCTGAACAACCGCGCCTCAGGGAATGTGCACGCAATGTATCGGTTATGTTCAGCCTTTCCCTCAGCACCAGTCAGTCTCTATTATCTCACGTTTATTGAGCCGGTCTATTCGTATGACAACAGTGTGCGCCCACGTGAATGGGCAGTCTTAGCCAATAGTTGTGCCTGCACAACCTCCTCGAATGGCAGGACACGATCCACATACGCCTTGAGTTCGCCCGTTGCCATTAGGTGCAACAAGTTCCGGTACGCAGACGGCATGATTGGCCGACTCAAGAAGCGAAAGAGCTGACCTAAATGCGGCTGATAGCTTGGTAATGACAGCGAGAGAATTGCTGGATAATCAAGTCCGGCAGACAGTTCCGTCAATAGTGCTGCTGATCCAACTGTATCGATGATCAGGTCGATTGGCGGCAGCCCCTGTAGCTGTGGCGCTATGAACTGCTCGTAATCAAGCACGATCGTAGCCCCAACTTCGCGAACGAACTCGGTATTTTCCGTACTTGCCATTGCAACCACCGTGACCTCCTGCCGCCGAAGCAGCTGAATCAACGCAGTTCCGACACCGCCTGATGCGCCCGTGATTAGAACAATACTTCCCGGGGCCAGACGTGCCTCATCGATCACCGCCTGTGCAGTATCGGCGCCACCGATCACGGTTGCGGCAGCCTCCAAGGAGACTTGATCAGGGACCTCGATCAACAGTGGCGGGATGTGATTCGCATTATATTCCTGACTCGTTCCGTTCTGACTCAATCCGATGACACGCTTACCGACTAAAGCCGGACTGCGCAACGCCCCGACTGCCGTTACCACGCCTGAAAAGCCATAACCGATCACCATCGGCAGATGAACCGGTCGTAAGTCTTTAAGCCGCCCTTCCTCGGTCATCCAGTCATATGGTATGACTGGCGTGAAGGCGGTCTTGATCAATGCGGTGATTGGTGTGACAGGCGGCTGTTTTACGTCGCCAATTTGCAGTGCGGCGATACCCTCAAAATTCCGTTGAATAATTGCCTTCATTTGTCGTCCCCCGCCGGCGAGTCGGCCTGCGCCAGAATACTGAGCCGAACCAAATTGTCATAAAAGGCCTTCTTCGCGATTGGCGCAAGAAGCTCAAATGGCAAGAGCGGATGCGCCTCGCCGTCCACCAGCAGGTGTTCCTCAATGACAGTTTGGTCTTCCGAGTCGGTCAATTGAAACGTCAGCCGGTATGCGAGGCGACCGCCTGTGCTGGCGTAAATAATGAGATCATCGCTTTCAATGATCTGGATATCCTCTTCGCGGTTCAACGCTTGTCCGCTCCGGGTGATGTGAAGCCGGCCAATCGGCTGCGCGGGGCTAATAGCCGTGATTTCCGGATTCCACGCGTTCAATCTTGCGGGGTCAAGCAGCCACGCTTTTACTAGGGCTACGGGCGCGGCGATTGTTACGGTATTTGAAAAAATGTCTTGCATCTTGATCAACTCCTTCGATTTTGAGCCCATCATAGACTGCCCGCTCATCAAAGAAAAATAAGCATACTGATATTTAGCTACAATTCTGACTCGCCCTCAAAAAGCTGCTCACCTCAGTAAAGGCAAGGAAGCACAAACGGCTCGTTATCTGTTCGTTTTCTTTAAAAGACCGTTGTCCGCCTTTCAACGTCCCTGATGGCCGTCTCAATTTTGAGCAGACACGCTGCATTTTATGAGGAATCAGCCCACAAACGCCGTCAATTCACCATTCTCACCGCTTTAAGTCCCCGCGCCTATTCCGCGACACCGCGCCAACCGTCTTGCTACGCTTGAAGTACAAACAACAAGAAGGCGGTGTAAAAACATGAAGCAACCGATCTCAAAGTGGCTCCGGCCCTTCCTCCTCGCAATCATTGGCCTTGGGCTGGCGCTTGGCGCTGGGTACGCGGGTGCGCGGCTGTATCTCCACGCAGTACTGGAATCCCAAACCACGCTGGCGGACAGCACCATGACCCCCACCTCCCAGCCCGTTAGCGCCGTCACCACCGATGACAGCGCCGCTGCGGCGTACCGCGTGATCAGCCCAGCCGTCGTGACCGTGGTCAACTACACGGCCGGCAGTCAGGCGCTGTACCCCTACCAGCAACCGAGCGGCCAATCCAGCGGCGCGGGGTCCGGCGTCATCTACAAGCGCGATGATAAGACGTATTTTATTGTGACCAACGAGCACGTGATCACCGATGCGACGGCGATCGAGGTCGTGCTCAACGACGGAACGACGCACACAGCCACTCTGGTCGGTGACGACCCGTTGACCGACCTGGCCGTGTTGAAGATCACCAGCGACTCAGCCCTGACGACTGCCCAATTTGCGGCAAGCAACGCCGCGGCGACCGGCCAATCCGTGCTGGCGGTCGGCTCACCGCTGGGCCTGGCCTTTGCCGCAAGCGCGACCAAGGGCGTGATCTCCGCCACCGAGCGCCAGATGACGCTGCCGGTCGGGAATACTGGAAAAGAGATCCAGACAACTGTTTTGCAGACGGACGCCGCCATCAATAGTGGCAATTCCGGCGGGCCGCTGGTGGACATGGCCGGCCAGATCGTCGGCATCAACTCGATGAAACTTTCCGGCACATCCGGTGGCGGTGCCACGATTGAAGACATGAGCTTTGCCATTCCAAGCGCCACAGTGGCCGAGATCGTCGCCCAGCTGGAAAAAGACGGCGAGATCGAACGCCCGACGCTGGCCGCAACCGCGATCGACCTCAGTCGGATCGCACGCTCCCAGCAGCGCAGCGTGCTTGCCCTGCCCGCCAGCGTGACGGAAGGTGTCGTGGTCGTGGCAGTGGGGTCCGGCACCAACCTGCAAACGCAGGACGTGATCGTCAGCCTCAATGGCGAGCCCGTCACATCAGCGGGCAATTTTTACCAAACGCTTTATGCGCAAAAACCGGGCGCAACAGTCAAGCTCACCATCTATCGTGCCGGCAAGCAGGTAACAATCAATGAAACGCTCGGCACAAGCGCAGAAGCGATGCGCTGAAAACTCGTCGGGGTCCGGACAGTTCTCTAAGTTAGGCCTGCCGCTTACAAATCAGGTTTCCCCAATCAGTCCGCATCTCGCGGGCTTTTTTCATTTGTGGCAACTTCGCGTCTCAAAATTGAGCACAAACTAGACCCGCGCCTGAGCAGCCCTGTAAACTGGAATCAACCACCACCACTGCAAAAGGAGGCCCCGCATGGCGTCACAAGAACTCGAGCTCGGCGAATACATTGGCAACCAGCGCCGCGTCCAAGGTATTCCGGTTCAATTTTTCTGCGCGCAGACCGGGCTCGCCCATGCGACCTACACGCGACTCGTTCGCGGCGAGGCCGACTGGCGCCTCGGACCGCTCCTGCGCGCATTCGACACGCTTGCGCTCAGTTGGGAAGACGTGGAAGTCCGCGTGGAAAATACGATGATGCCGCTGGCCACAACGGCGCAACACATTATCGGTGAGCTGGGCGCCATCGCCCCCAACGCGCTTTCGCTAGAAGCAGGCGAAGACCTGCAAAAATATCTCCTCGTCCACGTCCACGAGTTGGAACCCGAAGCCTATCAACTACTCAGCGGCGCCATTGCGCTGTATCGCCAACCTGACCGCGCCGGGCAAACAAGGCAGGCGAGCGCGCTTTTAATCAAATTACGCAATTATTCCCAGTGGACCGGCTTTGAGCGTAACCTCTTTTATCTAATCAGCCCGTGGCTCCCATTTTCCGCCGCCCATCAAGCCCTCCTTTCGCGCATTCGGCCGGATGGCGTGACCCTGCAACAGATTGGCCGCCTGTATCTCAGCCGCGCCACGCCACTGGAGCGGGCGCAGGCGCTTTTGTGGGTCGCGAGCAACGACCATAACGGCTCAAGCGCCAATCTTTTGCGGACTTGTGCGCTGGAGCGACGATTCGCCCGCATGGCCCTAGGAAAAATCGGCCTGCAAGAGACGCCAGATGGCTGGCCCACTTTTCACCGTGACTTGACACTCTTGTATCCGGATGGTGCGTTAACTACCGCGTATCAAGATCTGTGGCGTGCAGTCCAAGCCACAGACTGGCGCTCGTTGACCGAAAAGCCGCGCATCCCCTGTCCGCCGAGCAACGCCGCCATCGATCTGAACGAACTGCGCCTCAATAAAAAAATGAGCGTAGCAACCCTTTGTCACGGCGTCGGCCTTTCCAAGGCCACTTACTGGCGGCTGGTGCGCCAGGAAACGGCACAATTACCGCTATCGACCGTTGTGCGCGTGTTCGACTGGCTCCATGTGCGCGCCGACGAGCTGCAAAGCCTCTATACCGAGCCAATTTTCATCCACGAACGGTCCTTTGACGGCATCGGCCGGGTCAACGAGGTACTTGTGGCCCACATCTCGCCGCGCGCGCAACAGCATGCGTTGCTGGATCTGATCGCAGAATATGAGGCCAAGGCGCAGGCTGTCCCAACCCCGGCCAATCATTTAGTCGTCACCATTGCGCAATTTTAAAATGCCAAACTGCGCGTCGACTACCCGCAGGCTCAGACCTTGGCGTTATCGGTCCTCCATCAGGTGCTTGGCATCGAAGACTGGAACCATTTTATGAACCTCGCTCTATTAGTCGTGGCGGACCTCCTTCCGATCGCACCGGTCGTGGCCGCTTACACCCATGTGATCAAACAGGTCGATGCCCAGGCCCAACTGGATGACCGTCTGCGCGAGATCCTTTATATGAGCCTGATCAACGCGTCCGGGCTGGCCGAGAATGCCGCAATGCAAGCTGAAGCCTTGACGCTTTTGGCCCGGGCCACCGCTGATAAGACCACCGTCATGTCGCGGTCGATCGCCAAGTTTACTGGCCTGGCCCGCGCGCGAATCGCCAGCAGTTCGACAGCCGAAGCCGACTTTCTCGCTTTGAAGACCACTCTTGTGCGCTTTGACCCGTTCCTGGGACATGCCGTTAACATCAGCTTTGATGAAATGTGGACCAATCTTTTACCAGCAGACTAAACCAGATACAGTAACGCGCCCCATTCCGCGGATCGGAATGGGGCGCGTTTTTGGTATTTTCAGTCTGGTGGTGGCGCATTGATTTAAAGGCCTCGGGTGGCGCCATGTCGCCGAATTAGCGTTGCTTCTTCAACGAGGTCCCCGCCAGACCAAACAGCATCCCGATAACCGCAACAAATCCAAGTGAGGCAGCCGTTGTGTCTACATGATCACCAGTTGTTGGCAGCTGTCCCTGCGTTGTCCCGTTAGCCGTTGCCGCTTCGGTCTTCTGGTCATTATCGCTTGTAGTGGCGTTGGACGTAGATCTATTGCTTGCCTTGGCCTTTGTTTGGGTGGCTGTCGTGGCGGTAGCAGCTGTCGTTCCATCAGTCTTTGTGGCCGATGTCTTGTCCGGTTCTGTGGATTGCGTGTTTTCAGAGGTGTCCGTCGACCGGTTGCCGCTGTCAGTAGTCTGAGCCGCTTTCTTCGCTGCATCGGCTAAGCCTTTCGCATAGGCGGCATCGATCTTCTTATAGTCGGTGTAGTCCTGCCCCTTCTTGTGACTGTTCAGAATATCCTGGGCATGTTGTGCCTTGGCCGCCGCGTCCTTTTGGGCCTGCGCCATCTTTTCGGCATGGACCCGCGCACCATCGCTGTAACCACGTTTGAAAACATTTTGTTCGTCCGGCGTCATGCTTGCAACGCCTGCATTGCCGAGGTCCGCCCCGGTCGAGCCGTAACGGAACCCGCTATCGTAGACCGCCTGAAGCTTGGCCTCTTTGGCAGCTTGAGCCTGCGCCATCTTTTCGGCGTGGACCCGCTCACCATCACTGTAACCACGTTTGAAAACAGTTTGTTCGTCCGGCGTCATGCTTGCAACGCCTACATTGCCGAGGTCGGCCCCGGTCGAGCCGTAGCGGAACCCGCTATCGTAGGCCGCCTAAAGCTTGGCCTCTTCGGCAGCTTGTTGCGCCGCGGCCTTTTCCGCTGCAGCTTTGGTCTTCGCCAAATTGTAGGCGGCGACAAACGCATCGCTGTGTTGTGCCAGATCTTCTAAGTCTGCCCCGGTTTCGCCAGCCTTTGTACCAACCTGAGTCCCGGCTTCGGCGTCTACCTTCGCAATGTTGTAGGCATTGATAAAGGCACTACTTTGTTGGTCAAGGTCCGCCAGCTCTGCGCCAGTCTGCCCGGCTTTTGTGCCAACCTCTGCCCCGTTTTTCGCGTCTGTTTGTGTTTTTTTCACGATTGCCGCGAGTTCCTCAGCCGATGGTCCAGGGGTCGTGACTTTGGCGACCGTGTCAGCGAGTGCGGCTTGTTGTTTGTCCGCTTCTGCCTTCGCCTTTGCCTCATTGTAGGCATTGATATAGGCGGCGCTATGCGCACTCAGATCAGTGAGATCACCGCCCGTTCGCCCCGCTTCTGCGCCGACATAAGCGCCAGTTGCGGCATCATCTTGGTCGGCGGCAATGATTGCCTCGATCTCCGCCTGCGTTGGTGCGGTGACAGTTACGGCCGATCGTGCAGCTGGCGTCTCGACCTCAGCTGCGGAAACGGAATGCGCGTTGGCCCCCATCACCTGGACCCCCAACAGCGTGGCTGCGGTCAATCCAGCGGCGAGCCAGGTCTTATGTGCTCGGTACAGTTTTTTTGCTCCATCGCGATTCTTCATAACTATCTCCCCTTAGTTAGTTTTGTTGTAACGTCTTGTCACCCGCTGACCCACAGCCAGCCGACCACATGTTCCATTGAGGTAGTGTAGCGCGCCGCACCAGGCACCTTCGCGAGTCGCTCAAAAATGAGACCGGCCCGCCATTTTCGAATCCAAAGCAAAAAAACAGCCCGCCCCGCCAAAACTGGCAAGCACGAGCTGCGCATCAAACTCAATAGTCCACCGAATCCCGCAAAATCGGGCAAGTCATGCAGTGGCCGCCGCCACGCCCGCGACCAAGCTCAGCCCCGGCAATGGTCACCACCTCAACTCCGGCCTCCTGCAAAGCCCGGTTGATGTGCGTATTGCGGTCATAAGCCATCACCACGCCCGGCGCCAGCGCCACCACATTGTTGCCGCTGTCCCATTGTTGGCGCTCACTGGTGTACAGACTGCCCGGGGTCTCGACCACGCGCAGCTTCGGCAGGTCGAGCGCCTCGGCGACTGTCGGAATGAAGCCCTGTTTTTCGCGGACCACCTTGAGCTGCTCGTTGTCTTCCGGATACAGCGAGAAGGGCTGAATCTGGTCGACGATCTGCGGGTACACGGTGACCAGATCCCGGTCGGCGAAGGTGAAAACAGTGTCGAGGTGCATGGCAGCGCGCAACTTTGGCATCGCCGCCACGATCACTCGCTCGGCGGCGCGCGCAGTAAACAGCGACTGGGCGACTTGGGTGATTGCCTGGCGCGAAGTGCGCTCACTCATGCCGATCAGCACCACACCATTTCCGACCGGCATCACATCCCCGCCTTCAAACGTGGCCTGTCCCCATGAGCGCTCGGGGTCGCCCCACCAGATGTTGATGTCCTGCTTGGCAAACAGTGGGTGGAAAAGATAGATGGCCTTCATCAAGAGCGTTTCATCGTGGCGCGCCGGCCAATACAGCGAATTGTATGTCATGCCGTTGTAGATCCAGCAGGTCGTGTCGCGCGTGTACAGCGTGTTCGGCAGTGGCGGCATCAGGTATTCATTGACGCCGCTTGAGTCGCGCACCAACCCGAGGTAGTCGGTTCGATACTCCTTCGGCAATTCGCTGGCCGCCAGCCCGCCGATCAGATATTCGGCCAGCATCACATTGTCCAGCGTTTCCAAAAATGCGCGGGTGCCGGCGATCAGGCCGCGGCCGACCTCATTGGCGGTGATCTTGCGGTCCAGCAGCCAGGCCTTGGCCCTTGGCACAGCGAGGGTCTCAGCCAAAAGTGTGTGGAGTTCCAGGACGTCGATACCCCGCGCCACCATTTTTGCCACAAAGTCCTCGTGGTCGCGCTTGGCCTGGTCGACCCATGGCAGGTCGTCGAAGAGCAGGTCATGGTTGTTCAAGGGGGTCAGGCGTTCATGGGCAAGCCCCGGCCGGCACACAAGCACGCGGCGCAGCTGGCCCACCTCGGAATACACGCCGAAGTTCGGTTCGAATTGCGTCATCAGAGTTCCTCCTTAGTTGAATATCGAGTTACGCCGTCATCAGATCGCGATCCAGCCGGTCAACAAGCCATGCAGCGCAACCGCCGCGCCTATGATGAGGACCACCAGAATCAGCGTCTCATAGCGTTTGAAAAAGGGGTGGCGTTGTTCGCGGCGGGCCACCAAATAAAGCACCGTGGCCGGCGCCAGCAACAAGCATGAGAGCAACAGGAATTTCAGTCCCGCCGCATAGATGAGAAACGCGGTATACACGACGGCGATGCCCCCGACAATCAGGTCCCGTCGCCGCGTTTTCGCTGAGACCTCGTCGTAACCATCGCGGGTGAGCGCGATCTTCACCGCAAACACCGCCGTCAGGAAAAATGGCAAGAGTGCGAGCGACCCGGTCAGATCGAGCGCAAAATCCAGCGCACCATCCGTCAAAAATGTCGCCAACAAGATCAGCTGCGTCAACGCGGCCGACACCAGCAAGGCATTTTTCGGTACGCCGGTCTTCGACACACGTCCCAGCGCGGCCGGCATGTCCTGATTCTTGGCCGCCGCAAGCACGACTTCCGCCGCCATTAACGTCCAAGCGAGGTACGCACCGAGCACCGACACGATCAGGCCGGCGCTGATCAGCACCCCGCCCCACGGCCCGACCGCGTGCGTCAGGACCCCGGCAAGTGACGGCTGGCGCAGTGCCGCCATTTCAGCGCGTGGCATCACGCCGTACGCCAGCATGGTGATGGCCGCTAGAAGTGCCAACACCGACACAAATCCAAGCACCGTTGCACGGCCCACATCCCGACGTGTTTTCGCGTAGCGGGAGTAGATGCTGGCGCCTTCGATGCCGAGAAACACGAACACGGTGATCAGCATCGTCGCCCGCACCTGGCCGAACAGCACGTCGGCAGTCGCGGCCTCGCCGCCCATTAAGTTGTCGATAAATACCCTGTGGTCAAAGGCGAGTATGGTGACGATCACAAACAGGATGATCGGCACCAGCTTCGCGACGGTGGCGATGGTGTTGATCAGGGCCGCCTGCTGGACGCCGCGCAGGATCAGCGCCACAAACGCCCATATCATCGCAGACGACAAAACCAGCGCTAGAATTGTGTCTCCTTCGCCGAGTCCGGGAATGACGGCGCCCAGTGTCGATTTGATCAACACCAGGTACGTGACGTTACCCGCGCAGGCGCTGGCCCAGAAGCCGACCGCGGCGATGAAGCCGACATAATTGCCAAACCCAGCCTTGGCATAAGCGAAAACCCCAGCGTCCAAGGTTGGCTGGCGAACGGCGAGCGTTTGAAAGACAAGGGCCAACATCAACATTCCAGTTCCCGCGATCAGCCAGGTCAGCCCGGTGCCGATCACTCCGGTCGCTTCCGCAAAGCGCCGGGGCAACATGAAGATCCCTGCCCCGACCATCGACCCGACCACCATTGCGGTCAGTGCCAGAAAGCCGAGCTTACTCTCGTTGCTTGATGGTTGCGTGCTCACATGGAGCACCTCCTTTCGTCATGGCAGACAGACGCGGTGCGGACCGTGTGTGACCCGCCCTGCACTTTAACCATATCGAGTTCGGGCGGCGTTCCGCAATTAACACGCTCAAGCAGTTCTGGGAGTTAAAAAACAAATCGGCCGGGCTTTCTGTCGTCTTCAAAACGCCATTGCAAAAGGGCTCATTATGTATTTCTGGCAATTTTTCAAGGACGCACCTCGATCTTTCGATACGAAAATAGGCTCAATTTTGAGCGCATTCTCGAGAGTCTGGTGAAGCGACTAACCTCCCTATACGATTCTTTTCCCCGCCAGCCGGAGACAACTGATTTTTCATCGATGCTTCTTCGCAGTCGCAGAATCGAGGCTCCCAGCAACCTTGGTCCTGTCACTTTCTACAATTGGCCTCAACACGCGACATGCGCATGAAAGGAGGCCGCCACGTGAAACGTCTTGATTTGACCGGCCAGCAATTTGGCCGCCTCGTGGTCCAAAAATATGCTGGCACAAATCCACGAAATGGGAACTCACAATGGTCCTGCATCTGTACCTGTGGCAAACAGGCAACCGTTGACGCACAACAGCTCCGCCGCGGGCTGACCACGAGTTGCGGCTGTGTACGTCGTGAACGATCACGCGCCCGCATTTTGGAAGATTCCGTCATGCTCGAACAAATGAACGCGCGAGGCTTGACCGAAATAATGCGGGCGAAGACCTCGATCAACCTGCGCACCAACAACCGAAGCGGCGTCCCTGGGGTGAGTTGGAGCAAGCAGGCTCATCGCTGGGTCGCGCGAATGAGCGTGCATGGTGAGTTGGTGTTGAACAAGACCTTCGCTACTTTTGCCGATGCCGTCGCCGCCAGGACTGCGATGGAGCGCGCACTGATCAAAGATGACTTACTCGCACAACGCAGGCCATCACGAAAAAATGGCAGACGGCTTTCAAAAGAGGAGTGAACATCTTCGATCAAAACTAATTCACTTTCGAACTCAAACTTGAAATCATCTCTTGCGAAGCCACTCGTTTTTTTCTGGAATCCAGCGTGTCCTATGTACCTCCGACCCCACTGCAAGTCGGAGGGCGGCAAGCTTTACTTCGCTGCAGTGGAAACGAAGTGAGCTGTGCCGGTTATGGCTCTTTGAAACTTTTGTGGCATCCGTGTCGCCGCCATATCGATTGCTTGTGCAGTCAGCATAGGAAATCTTGGCTTAGAATTTCGTTGACCTTCCCTTATCCGAAGACTCGGGCGTCCATCTCAAGATGGGCCGCATTCCAGGTCCTGCAAACAAAGGTGGGCTGCACGACATTTGTGTGGATGCCGGTAGTACTATTCAGTTGTCAAAGAGCGTGACTTGGCTTTTCAGCCAGTGACGTCGCATTTGTAACGACCTGCCGAGGCAGGCCGTGCGCCTTTCATCCCAAAAGAGTTCTTCGGAGTCGCCGCCATAATCGATCGCTTGTGCAGTCAGCATAGGAAATCTTGGCTTAGAATTTCGTTGACCTTCCCTTCCCCGAAGAGTTGGGCGTCCATCTCAAGATTGGCCGCATTCCAGGTCCTGCAAACGAAGGTGGGCTGCACGACATTGTGATGAAAGACTGGGTGGTACTTTGGGGCACCGGTGCCCGTAATACTTGTGCTGAACGCTGCTGATCGGGCGTGCGCTCTGTAGGTGTGGTTGCTTCTCCTCAGCCCTGTCAGATACGGGTGATGCGCAGACGACAGTATCTGTTTGCCGCCATGCTTCCCAAAGGGTCGTTAAGGCCACCACCTTCGAAGGCCTTACACTATATAAAGCGAATGAGCGCAGAAAAATGTGATCGGAAATTTTAAAACGCTGATGTAGTGCGGGTTCCGGCAATCGCTGAAAATCCGCGAATAGTTCATGCTTTATACTGAAATTAGTGGTCATGGACGCACACAAGATAGAATAAACGGTGCAATTTTAACCAATCTAAACTCGACGGTGATCTCGACTACGACACCACCATTTCATCTTGGAAGATCCGCACGCCCGGGGCGGCCCAGCAAAAACTTTTGTGATGGTGTCACACGGTGCGGCGACTGAATTAGTCGGGCGATACACAGAAGGTTTTCCCCCCGGCATGACGAAAAAACACAGAAAAATATGCCACTTGGAAAGCTCGTCTCAAATAGGCACGCAACGGGAAAAACGGAATTATTTTGTTAAGATTGGTTGCCCAATATGAGCAGACTGTTGTTGTTTTTACAAATATGTGATATGCTCAAAACATTTTTGCTTTTGCCGCATGATCGACCTGTCCCTGGGCAAGCAGCTCGGTTCACAGTTTTGGAAAAGCAATCATCAAAATACGTGACTGAACTAGTAACGAAGCGCACAAAACTTCGCATCAACAGAAACGGTCACACTTGGGGGAACAAACATGAAGCGTTTAGTTTTATTTATGGTGGCCGTCCTGATGACCGCCATCATTCAGCCAATCTCTACCGTCGCAGCGGCCGCAACGTCATCTATCAGCACACAGTCCAGCCTACCATCCGGCGTCACCCTGCCCGATGGCTTCAAGCTGATCGAAGGCAAAAACAATAGTTGGAAGATCGTCCCAACCGCAACGGCTGATGCCAGCACTGTTGCGACTCTAGAGGACACCTATCTAATAAGCGCATCTGCGATCAGCACAGATCCAAATCGCCTCGTCGACTATCTCAACAGCTTTGGTATGACAGTCTTTGCAAACTCAACGCTGCGCGGCCAGGGTACCTACACCGGCAGTCTTGCCACAGGGGCAGACCTTGAGATCGATGCGGGCAGTGGCCTCAACCTGACGAACGTGGCCGGGCAAGACTATGCCGCGCTATTGAACGGCGATCTGATCTTCGCGGCCGGCGAAAGTTTTTCCCTGTCGACCACTGCGCCGATTCTCTTTTCCGGCGACCATGGCTTAACCGGGAGCGGCACCGTACCTTGGGGCCTGATCAACTGGCTCAAGGCAAATGCCGACCAAGTGAAGGCATTCCCCAATTTTGACCAGGACTATTTCACCAAGTTGAAGACCGCCGTCAACACGCTGGCCAGCTTCTATGCCAGTCAAGCGCAGACCGCCACGCCAACGGAGCCATCCTATAATCAATACACGTTCACGCTGGACCAGGCGAGGCGCATTACGACGCCGCCACAAACACGTACTACTTCACGATGGACGGCGCGGCCATGAAGCCAAACGCCGTCTATGATTTCGCGCCCGCCACTGGAGAAACGATTCCCGCTGACGCAAAAGTTGTGGTCAACGTGACGAATGACGACCACGTGACTTTTGAAGGCGCCACATCCAATGTTGATTCGGCCCTAAATCCAAATCAGATCCTGTTCAATCTACCGACCGCCTCAACCGTTGATACGGTCAATGCCGGGCGCAACTTCAATGGCATTCACATTCTGGCGCCAAACGCGCTCGTGCAGGAACAAGACGCGACGTTCACTGGCACAGCCAATATTTTTGGTGGCGAATCGACCAACCCGTTTGTCCCGCTTCCTGTCGCGCAAGGCACCGTCACCGTCCATTACGTCGACGAGGCCGGTACACCACTCGCGACCCCGATTACCCTGACCAGAACCGTTGGGATGCGTACACCACCGAAGCCAAGATTTTCCCGGGTTATACACTGACTGCTATGCCCGCGAATGCGGCAGGCCACTTTAATACAGCACCCCAGTCTGTGACTTATGTCTACCGGCAAGACCCAGTGGTTGGTGCGGCCGTCACCGTTTCCTATGTCGATCAAAATGGGCAGCCTTTGACTGAACCGCTCACTCTTACTGGCAACCTCGGTGACCCATTCACCACAGACGCCAAGACCTTCGCCGGCTACACGCTCACCGCTTCGCCGAAAAATGCGACAGGTGTCTTCAGTGATGAGCCGCAGTCAGTCACCTATATCTATCGCCAAGACCCAGTGCAGGCTGGGACGGTCACCGTCGTCTATGTCGACGAGAATGATCAGCCATTGCGCGCAAGCACTAGCCTGAATGGCAACGTCGGTGAAGCTTTCATGACCCATCCCGAAGTGATTCCAGGTTACATCCTGACCACTACTCCTGCCAATGCAACCGGCGTGTTCACAACAGCGCCTCAGACGGTCCGCTATGTCTATGCGCCGGTTCCAGCAAAGATTGGAACTGTCACGGTTCGCTATGTAGATGAAAACAATCAGCCGCTGACCGATTCAGTGAATCTTCAGGGCGCGATCGGAACGTCCTTTCAGGCACCCCGTCGATCTTTCGCCGGCTATACCCTGACAAAGGTGATTGGCTCTGAAAAGAGCGTATTCGGCGCAACGCCACTTGAAGTTGTCTATGTCTATTCACGTCAGGAGACCGCGACCGGCGGCAATCACCAAAAAACCACTTCTACCCCGCCATCAGGCACTCCAGCCATTACGATCTCACCTAAAGCCGCTGCGCCAACCCGAGATCAGGTACTGCCAAAAACAGGCGAGCGAGCCTCTGCATTGATGCCACTGGGACTGTTCATCCTTGGCGCTTTGTCGATAGCCTTGCTCCCCGTAACGCGATCAAAGCGCGAAAGATAAAAAGTCGGCAACACTGACCACCCGCCCCCAAGTTCACTTAAGTCTGCGTCGCGAATGCCGTGTCCGACAGCTTCAACCACTGTCTCAACTTTTTAGGCTTATTTTGAGAGCTTGGCGGCTAGTAAGTGAGTGTTGTCGATATCCTGTTTCTGCGCGTCATTGAATAACGTCTGCCACCTTATTTTTGCGACCAAAACGCGTCTGCTTTCTATTGTTGTGCGTGTGCGCCTCCCCATATAATTATGATTATATTGAGAATCAAATTATCAGAGGAGGCCCCCACCATGCCAGTTACCGTCATTACCCGGACAAGTTGCAGTTCCAGTCGCCGCGCCGTTGCCTGGCTCCAAGACAATGATATCCCCCACATCAAACGGACAAGCAGCGAGTCGCCGCTAAGTTTTGATGAAGTCCTGAAGCTCCTGATTCGCTGCGAGCACGGTTTTCTCGACATTCTCTCGGTTCGCGGTCGGGCCTATGCCTCGCTGAAGGACTCGCTCGCCAACCTCCAACTTAACGACTTGATTGCTAAGATCGTCGAAGACCCCAGCCTTTTGCGGTACCCAATCATCATGGATGGCGAGAAAGTGCTGGTCGGCTTCAATCGCTCGGAGATTCGCAAATTCACCCCCAGCGACAAGCGAAAGGCGGATCTAAGGCAATCACTGTTTTCCGCCGAAGCATACGCTTGAAGTGACCCAATACACGACAATACGGCCTGTTCGCATTTTTGGAAAACAGGCCGTATTTCTATACATAAGTTTCAAGAGTCAGTCAGCCACACCCACGAAAAAAGAGGCCACCAGCCATCCAGCCAGCAGCCCCTTCACTTTTATCGTGCTTGCCGTTTCCTGGCCTCGAGCTGGGTCTCCAAGTCTCGCTGAAACACTGCGGCCATTTGGCGCGTCAAAGTTTCGGCGATGCGGTCGGGCACATCTGTTGCCGGCGCTTCAGTCATCTGATCCGTGTTCAATTCGCGCAGCGCATGCGCCGCAGCCAGGGTCGCCATGTCCTGTAAGCCTGGGGGTAAATGGGTTGCCATCTTGTCTCACCTCTCAATATAGGTTGCGTCTGGGTTCGAATCGGTCCTGCATCCTTTCTGGCATTATGAGACCGCCTCTTAATTTCAGCTTAGCAAGGCCCCTCCGCTCAATGCAAATAAGCCCCTCGCCATTCAAAAAGCGTGACGTGCCGCCCATTCCAGGGTGCACACCACGCTTCGATCTCTCACTTGATCGCTTTGCCAATGACTCGACGCTCCCGCCTCAATACAAGCTCGCTAGATAAGGCGTCATAGCCGTGACCACCGCCCCGCTGTCCGAATCCTCAAGCATGGCCAGCACCAGGAACTTATTCGACGCAGCGTCTTCCGCCATTAAAAAGCCGTTGGTCTTGCCGGTCGTGTCCTGCTTCTCCTTGAGCTCGGCGGTGCCGGTCTTGGCGGCGATCGAATGGCCGAGGCTGGTCAGCGCATGCGCCGTACCGGCCGGATCGGTGACTGTGGACTGCAAGGCTGTTTTGACCTGATCCGCGCTGGCAGAAGTGAGGACGGTCTTCGTCTGCGTTTTGTCCGACTCAAGCAGATGCGGCAGGGTCATCTTGCCGCCATTGACCAAGGCCGTGTACGCGGTGGCTTGCTGAATCGGCGTCAAAAGCAACTCGCCTTGGCCATATGCCGTATCCGCAAGCAGGACCTCGCGCTTCAAGCCGTCATTGGCCAGCTGCGCCTTTTGCTGGGTCAGCGGCAACGTGTCCCCCTGTTTCAAGAACGGCGAAACGCCGCTGGTGAATTTATCAGCGCCCATTTCCAGCGCGGTCTGGGCGAACCAAATGTTGTCGGAGTAGGCCAGGGCCTGCGCCATGTTTTCGCTGGCCACGTCCTCGACCCGGGTCACTTTGTAGTCGCCCCAACTGGAATCTTTTTGCCACTTCAGCCCGCTGATCTTGCGCGTCGTGCTCGCCGTGATCGTCCCGTTGTCAAGCGCCACGCCGGCCGTGACCATCTTGAACGTCGACCCCGGCGCATACCCCTGCAGGTAGCGACTGGAAAATGGGGCGGCGGAATTATTTGCGAGCTTGTCGTAATCTGCTTGACTGATACCGGCCACGAAGTCGTTTGGATCATAGCTGGGGGCGCTGACCAACGTCATCACAGCGCCCGTGGTTGGATCGAGCGTGACCACCGCGCCCTTTTTACCCTTGATCTGGGCATAGGCCTTTTCCTGCGCTGCGGCATCGATCGTCAGTTGAACATTCTTCCCCGGCACCATTTTGCGCGAGGTCAGGGTTTGGACGGTCTTGCCGTTATCCTCGATCCACAGCTCACCGCCAGCCTTGCCCGCCAGCTCGCTGTTGTAAGTCTGCTCAAGGCCGGTCTTGCCGATCTCATCACCGGCCGCCAGCTGCGGGTCCTTCTTGATGTCGTCGGCCGACACCTCGCCGACATACCCGATCAGCTGCGCACTGGCCGCGCCGGTCGGATACGTCCGCATCGCCACATTCTCATAGGTGACCCCAGTCAGCTTGGGCTGGGCGGTGACAACCTTGATCGGGACAAAATTGTCATCGGTCACCCAACTTTGGGCGAGCAGCTTATCCAACGAGTCGGACGTCACATCCAACGCATCCGCGATCTTCGCCAGATTGGCGGTCTTCGCTGCGCCGGTCCCGAGCTGGCCGCGCACCAGGCCCGCTTCGACCCGGGTCCCATTGGTCGCCAGCACCTCGCCATTGCGATCGAGAATCGAGCCTCGAGTCGCAGCCGTCCGCGTCAGCTGAACCGTCGCGCTACCTGACATTTGTGGAAACAGCATCTGCGGATTCCAGACGACCTGCCATTGATCGCCAACTTGATGAACGGTGGTCTCGTAACCCCGCGCGGTGAGTGGTCCCACCGTCGTCGCCATTTTGACATCAAACGACAAGGTAAAAGTCGTCGCGTTCTTGCGCACCACCTTCTTGTTCTCGATCTTGATGTCATCCGCCCCGACTCGGTCGAAGACGGCCTGATTGCGGGCCTCGACCTGTTTCAGGGTGTAGTGGTAGCCTTTGCCCTTCAACTTGTTGCCGTCGATCACCGTGATCAGCTTGTCATATTGCCGTTTTTGAAACGCGTTCAGATACGTGGTCGCCGCTTTGTTGGCAGCCTCTTCTTGGCGGTTACTTTCGAACTTTTTGTAGCCGAAGAAGCCGCCGACCGCCGCCGCAACAACGACAAGCGCTGCGATGCCACCGATCAGTATTTTTTTCATTGACTGAATGATCCCCCGTCTTCGTGAAGTGGTCTGCCCCGCTGTTTGTGCGGGCAATGGTTAGACACCTTAATATACCGCACTCACACTGGGGACGAGTCTCAAGTTTTAGCTAAGGTGAGTCAACCAGAAGTCTCGGGGGTAACCCCCCCCCCGATAGAGTTCAAACAAAAACAGGGTTGCAATTGCGTTTTTTCCTGCTAAACTATAAATGTACTTACTAAAAGTAAGAAGACGGAGGACAACAGGATGACGAAAAAATATGAGTTCGGCTTGAACACATTCGGCGATATTGGGTTCCATGATGATGGCACGGCCATGGACGGCGACGAGACGCTGCGTCAGGTGGTCAAGGAGGCGGTCTTGGCAGACAAGCTCGGCCTCGACCGCATCGCGCTGGGTGAGCATCACCGCAGCGAGTTTGCGATCTCTAGTCCCGAGGTCGTGCTCGGGGCGATGGCCGCAGTGACCAACCACATCAAGCTGGGCACCGCCGTCACCGTGTTGTCCTCCGACGACCCGGTGCGCGTGTTCGAACGCTTTTCCACCTTGCATGGCCTGTCACACGGGCGCGAGGAGATCATGCTGGGCCGTGGCTCATTCACTGAGTCTTTTCCCCTGTACGGCTACTCGCTTGAAAATTACGATGAGCTCTTCATCGAGAAGATCGCGATGTGGCAAAAATTGCTCGAGGGCAAGCCAATGAACTGGAAGGGTGAATTCACGCAGAAGCTCACCGACACCACGGTTTATCCAAAACTGCCAAGTGGCGAAACGATTCCCACCAGCTTGGCGGTCGGCGGCTCGCCTGAGTCGATCATCCGCGCGGTCCACTACAACATTCCAGTGGTGATCGCGATCATCGGCGGCGAGCCGGTGCGCTTCCGCCCGTATGTCGACTTGTATCACAAGGCCGCCGCGCAGCTCAGCATGCCTGAGCACCCACTTGGCATGCACGCCCACGGCATTATTTTGGACGATGCCGACGAAGCGGTCGAGGTTGGCTGGAAATACATCCGGGCCGAAATGGATCGCATCGGCATCGATCGCGGCTGGGCACCGATGACGCGCGACCGCTTTGAATTCGAGATCGACAAGGGCTCCTATTATGTCGGCACGCCGGAACAGGTCGCCCAAAAGATCGCGCATAACATGAAGGCACTGGACATGTCGCGCTTCGACCTGGTTTATGGCACAGGCGGCCAGCTGATTCACCAGCGCGAAGCCACCATCCGCAACTTTGGCGAAAAGGTCGTGCCGCGGGTCAAGGAACTGCTGGGAGATGACGATAATGCCTAACACAGACAAACCAACCATTGGCATTCTCGGCGCCGGCAAACTCGGCTCGACGCTGGCCCGCATCGGCGAATCGCGCGATCTGCCCATTTTGATTGGCAGCCGCCATTCCGTCGCGGATCTCAAATGGGTGATCGATACCCTGGCGCCTGGTGCCACAACTCTTTCGGCGGCCGAGGTCGTACGTCAGGCTGATGTGATCATCCTCGCCATTCCGCTGAGTCACGTGCAGGACTTGGAGCCCGCGGCGTTTGCGGACAAGATTGTGCTGGACGCCACGAATTTTTGGGCGGAGGTCGATGGCACCGTGAATACGATCTCCAGCCTCATCGAGTCGTCGTCTGAGGTCGTCCAGGCGCATCTGGCCCAAAGCAAGGTCGCCAAGGCGTTCAACCACATGGGCTACCACGATCTGGAGATCGAAGTCGACCGTCATCCCGATGTGCCGCGGGCGATGGCGTATGCGACGGACCACGACGACATCCGGCCGGTGGTGGAGGCTGTGCTGCGCGACTTTGGCTTTGACCCCTTCGACCTCGGGCCACTGCGCTTCGGGCTGGTACTCGAGCCTGGCAGTCCGCTATTCGGCGAGGCGATTCCGCGCGCCGAGTTTGCGGACAAGCTGGCCCACATTTACAACAGTGCCTTTGGGAAAAAGATCATCAAGGCGCGTGGCGGCGAGATTCGTTAACTTCTGGATTCAAAAAGTCGGTTCGGGCATCTGTTTTCGTGAAAAACAGATGCCCGAATCGACTTTTTTCGTGGGCCAATTTTCTCCGGATACGCAGGATGTCATGCCCCGGCCTTCGCCCACGCTTCCGCTTCCTGATACGCGGCGGCCAGGGCGTCTGGTTGGTCGATGCCTAAGAGCTCTTGGCTGATCTGGCCGCCAGCTTCTAGGCGCGTGTAGGCCAAAAAGCGATACGGATGGCGCAGGCCCTTGAGTGCTTCCGGGTCGATGGTCAGGGCCGTGCCGGGAATTGCTGGGGCTAGGCTATCACTTTCGTAGATCGACAACATCCCCGCCAGCTTCCAGATACCATCCCGTTTTTCCGCCCGGTCCAAAAGCCGCATATATTCCGTCAGCACGACCTCTTTTCCATGGAGCCTTTCCCAATAGTTGGAGATCGTCGGGACCTCGATATAGGCGCGTGTGGCACTGCGCTGATGCACCACGGGCCCGCAAACGCGGGTGATAATCGGCAGGCCGGTGTCCATTTCCGCCGGGGCGTGGGCGACAAAACTCTGGACGCCACCGCGCTGCCAAGAGGTCTCGACCGCCGCATCCGGCCAGTATTGCGCGGCCAACTTGGCATCTTCGTGGCGCACCCGATATTGGCGCTCGCGGGTGACGAGCTGCATCAATTCTTCAGTGTCTGACATAACAGTCTCTTTTCTGCGCATCACGTAAAGTTGTATTCACACACGAATGATACTGCTGACCAGGGGGGCGCGCAAGTGAGTCGCCACCCCACTTACCGCATGGAGGACTGCTTGCAGCTGCCAAGGCCCTTGCTATTTTGCCCTTTGCTCGATAAGGTAGAAAAAGAAATTCCGGGAGGCTGCCACATGAAATCGCAACATCATGATCTAATTTTGGCCATTTCAACCGTTGTGCTCGGCGTCGGTGTCGGGTTCGCGTCGCTTTTGCTGGGCCTGATCGCCGAAGCCATCGTGCATCTTTTTCTCAACTTCACCGAGACCGCGGCGCAGCCGGTAGCCTGGGCGGCGGGGTCGACGCGGCGTCTGGTGAGCCTGCTGATCGGCGGCTGTTTGGCGGCGGTGATCTGGTATCTGATGCGGCGCCGCATGCGCCCCACCGTCAGCATCGCGCAGGCTCTTTTGGAAAAAAAGGAAATGCCGCCAGCCACCACAACGGTCCATGTTCTCACCCAGATCTTGTACGTCAGTGTCGGCGGGTCGGTGGGCCGCGAGCTTGCCCCACGTGAGCTCGGCGCGATGCTCGCCCAAAGCTGGGAGCGCGTACTTCATAAAATGCGCGCGATCACTCTGTCTAAAGAGGACCGGCGGCTGTTGATCGCGGCCGCGGCCGGCGCGGGATTTGCCGGCATTTACCTATCGCCACTGACCGGAACGATGTTTGCCCTCGAATTGCTTTTGAAAAAAGCGGATCTGCGCGCGGTCCTCGTCAGCTTGCCCATGGCGGTGATCGCGATGCTGATCGGCTCGCTGCACCGGGGCTTTGCCGCGTACTACGCATTGGGCGGTGGGGCTTTTGATTGGCGCGTGGCGCTGATCGCGGTGGTGCTCGGCCCAGTTTGCGGCGTGGTCGGCGCGCTTTTCCGGATGGGCTTTAGATGGGCCACCCTGCATTCGACGCGGGACAAAAACCTCCTGTGGCAACTGCCACTGATGGCGGCCATCACTGGACTGATCGCGATGCAGATGCCGCAGATCATGGGCAATGGCCGCGCCCTGGCAGAACCAGCAATGACCAACACACAGGCCAACTTGATTGGCTTTTTCCTGCTTGCCGCCTTGGCCAAAGCACTGGTCACTGTTTTCACCCTGCGCGCCGGCGCGGCTGGCGGGACCTTGACGCCGAGTATCGCGATCGGTGGGGTGCTGGGCATGACGGCCGGCATCGCGCTGGCGCAACTTGGCCTCGGCCTGCCGATCTGGCAAGTCGCGGTCCTCGGTGCGGCCTCGCTGCTCGCGGCGTCCCAGCAGGCCCCCCTGATGGCGATGTTCATGCTCTTTGAAGTCAGCCACCTGCATCCGACCGCCTTGGTGCCCCTCGCGATCGGCACGTTTTTGGCCTGGCTGGTGGCCCGCGCCTGCCTGAGCAAGTGGCAGTCGGCGCCGAAACCAAAACCGATTCAATAAAAACGAAGCCATCCCCTCGCGTTGCTGCGAGAAGATGGCTTCTTTTTTAGGCCGGATTCCTCAAGAGGCCCATCTGAGTCATCGCGTCTGTCACGGCAGGCTCCGTCATGGCCCCTGCAGCAATCAGATGGCCCGCTGAAAGGACCAGGATCTGGGTTGCCTTTTCAAATACCTCGGGATTGTCTCGGTGCGTGATATAGACAAAGCCGCCCGCACGCGCGAACAGTTGATGTTCGATGGTGTCGGCAAGCAGCGGATCCAGGCCCGAGGTCAACTCGTCGTAAATTGGCAAACGCTGACTCCCTAAGGCTAATCGTGCCAGTCCTAGCCGTTTCCGTTCACCGCCTGACAATCGGCCATTATTGTTGTGCAACGGTTCGTTCAATCTGTTGTCCCAGTCACCCAAGCCTGCCTCGTTTAACGCTTTGGCGACATCTTCGTCCTCAGCCGATGCAAACAATGTGACATTGTCTTTGAGTGTCCCGCTGAAAACATAGGGATCCTGCGGTAGATACGCCAATACTGAACTAACGGCAGCTTGGCCGGCGGTTTTGGTCTCCTGACCAGCGATGGTGATCCCGCCTGTCACATGCTCATAGTACCCAAACAGGCTTCGCATCAAGGTGGACTTGCCGCTGCCACTGGCGCCGACGATCACTGTTTTTGCCGTGGGGTCGATATGCGCAGTGATCGAAGAAAGAATTGTGCGATCATCCGCTTGAACCGTGACGTTCGAATACCGAATCTGGCCCAGCGGCAGTGCCGATGTCCCTGTCGTATCTTCTGGGGCCGAGGCAAGATACGCGCTCAATTGTTTTTTCACCGCCCGGCCGGCATTCATAGCCGCCAACAGATCGACCGCCGCAAATAACGGATAGGAGATGAAGATCACTAATTGGGAGAATGCGACCAGCTGGCCCAACGACATTGTGCCACGGTACACGAAAAAGCCGCCAACCACCCAAGTCCCAAAATACTGGATATCCTGGCACATATTCTGAACCGCATTGACGATGCCCGAGACATTCCGGTTATGCCGGTCTGCTCGGCCAAATGCCGCAGTCTGCCGCTTGAAACGTGCCCCGAATTCTGGAATACGCAGATTGAGCCGTAACGTCTGATAGCCATGAATAAAATCGGTGAGTAGGCTATTGAATTTGCGTGACGCAGCCAACTGCGCGGTCTCTGCTTGCTCAGAGATGTGGGCGGTCGCACGTGGAATGATCAATGCCGGCACGCACAGGGCAAGCGCGACCAATGTGATCTTGGGGTTGATCAGCAAGGTACCGATCAAGGCGATCACCAATTGCCATCCTAAAGCATAAGCGTCAAAAATCGACCCGTAATACTTGCTGCGAACTTCTGTGGTCTCTTCCCCAAAATGATTGAGGTAGACGCCTGCGTCATTGGCGGTGAAGGCACCTAATGACAGGCGACTCGTTGCGTCAAACAACTTGTCTTGCAAATGGACCTGAATATCAGTCAATAGATGTGCCTGCGTGACATTGCGCGTTCCCAGCGCGACAGCATCGATCAAGATATAGCCGACCACCACGGCGACCAACAATCCAAAAGCCATGTTGTATTTGCGCGTGACGACATCCGTGATCAGCTGCAATAGCCATGACGTCGCGACATCTATACAGGCAGTCACTGGTATCACCAACAAGAACAGCCACAGCCGGCGCCGCGATGATAGTAAAGTTGATAGTTTCATTTTTTCACCCAATCGTCCCTATGCGACAAAAAAGCCTGACCCATTTTGGCCAGACCTTTGCGGGATCTTGAAAAAAATGAGCGCGTCCATCCCTTGGCAGTGCACTACCTAGGATGACAATTCATCTGTGCGCTCATTTCATCATCGCTGGTCCCTCCTATCGCTTTCAAGATGACTTTAGCAGATGATGGAAACGGTCACAAGAAAAAGCAAAAAAATAGCGGCCGCATTTTCGCAATGTGGCCGCCATTTATTGTTACTTACTTGTCGCTCTTCTTTGCTTCATCCAAGGCCTTGATGATCGAGGCATTCTTGGAATGGCAATCGCGGATCATCTGGTAGTCCGCTTCACTCAACTTAACGGTGTATTCGCTCATGATGTAATCCCCTTATTAAAGAATGCCCTTATTGTACCAGTTTCGGCGCCGGTCACAAGTCATCCCTGTTGACTGACGGCGTTGTACTCTCGCGCGAGCGGGTGGGCCGGCGGGTGAAACGGCGCGGTCATAAATGTGCACGGTAGGCTGCACAATCGTCATTTTTAGTGGCGATTTCGGTCGTCAATTGAAAATCCTTTAATGGCGCGGTTTGTTGCTTGTAATCGGATACATCCGCAAGTTCTAAATAGTCGACAGCATTCCAAAGCGGTGTTATAGTAACCGCGTTAACTCGATTGCAGGTGTGGGCCTTGCTAACCCACTGATCCCCTGTCCAATTCCTTCGGTGGTCCTGCCGGCGTTGTCCGGTTGCCGAACGATCGTAGCTTTCCCTTGAGTCTCATGGGGCCTGTCTCACCAGCGCGCTGGCGCGTGTCTGGCGATTCGGGTATAAGCGTTAACAACGGATGCCATTTTCATCTGGTGTTCAAAATGGGTCGGATGGATCACCGTGTGTGCGTGCAGTGGAGTAACGAACACACGGTACATAGGGCGCGGCGCCCATCCCCGCGCAGACAGCGGCACGTTCGTAACTGAAAATTTCAAAAATGGGGCCTCTCGAGGCCTCTTTAGTGTGTCCTGGGACGGTCAGCGAGTGCGGACCGTCTTTTTGTTTTCGGGGCCAGTCTTTTTTCGAGAAAGTCGCCGCACTTGTCCTCTCGTTCTAAGCCAACTTGCCACCAAGAAAAATTGACAGAAGCGGTTTCCCCCGCCAAACTATGAAAGGACAAAAGGAGGTTGGGCGCGTGGCGTGGTTACTGGTGTTGATTCCATCATTTTTCGCGGCGTTGGTGCAAGGTATCACCGGCTTTGGGTCGGTCATCATCATGATGGTGTTTTTCCCAGCGGTTTTCCCCATCGCAAGAGCAGCGGGCATTGGCGGTGTGATCATGTTGTGTTCAACGATCGTGCTAGCGTGGCATTATCGGCACGCGTTTTCCCTGCGCAAGGTGGCCATTCCGTTCGTTGTCTACGCCGCGGTGGCGACTTGGTCCGTCCATCTGGGCACCGTGCTGGACGCGGGACTTTTGCGGAAACTGTTGGGCGGATTGTTGATTGCACTGAGTATCTACTTCATTTTTTCGAAAACAGCGGGCGAGCATCCTTACCCGTGGTTTATCGCCGGCGCGTTCATGATCATCTCAGGTTTCTTCAACGGGTTGTTTGGCATCGGCGGCCCCTTGATGGCGCTGTATTTTCTCAGTATGGCTGAGACCACGCCGCAGTATATGGGAAACCTGCAAGGCTTTTTCCTCATGGACACGTTTTACATTACCGCGGTGCGCATTCACTCGGGCATTCTGGTGGCGGCGAATCTCCCACTGATTCTGGGCGGCATGGCCGCGGCGGTGGTGGGCACGCTGGTCGCGGCCCAACTGTCAGCGCGCTGGGAACTCAAACAGGTCAAGCCGTTTATCTACGCGTTTATCGGCCTCAGCGGGCTGTATTATTTGATCTTTTAGCGGGTATAACAAAAGCGCACGTCTTCTACTCGGAGGCGTGCGCTTTTTGCGTTAGAGCAATTCTGCTAGATTTTTCGCGGTCAGGTCAAGGCTCTTCGCCACGGCCTGATTGACCAGCGTCCCTTGATACACATTCACGCCGGAAAACAGTTCTCGACTGGCTTGCAGCGCCGGCTTCACCCCGCCTGCTAGTGTCTTAGCAAATGGAATGGTGACGCTGGTCAGCGCGTCGGTCGCCGTCTTTGGCACGGCGCCCGGCAAATTCGCGACCGCATAATGAATGACGCCATCCACCACATAGGTTGGGTCGTCAAATGTCGTCGCGTGCGTCGAGGTAGCGAAGATGCCGCCTTGGTCGATCGGAATATCGACCACCACTGAGCCGGGGGCCATGCTGGCGATCATTTCTTCGGTGACTAATTTTGGCGCTCGCGCCCCGGTGATGAGCACCGCCCCGATCACCAGATCCGCCGTTTTGACTGCGGCGGCGATGCTGGCCGAGGTGGAAAATAGGGTCTGCACGCGGCCACCGAACTCGTCGTCGACTTTTGCGAGCACATGGGGGGCAATATCCAGCAAGGTGACATTGGCGCCCAGGCCAAGTGCGACCTTCACCGCATTTTTCCCGACGACCCCACCGCCGATCACGACCACGTTGGCCTTACGAATGCCGGGCACGCCGGTCAGCAGGAGGCCCTTGCCGCCAAATTGCGTCTGCAGGAACTGACCGCCGATGAGCACGGCCATGCGCCCGGCCACCTGACTCATCGGGGTCAGCGCAGGCAAACTGCCATCCGCGGCGGTCATCGTTTCATAACCGATCGCGGTGGTGCCGTGCTCGATCAGGGCGGCCGTCAACTCGGCATTCGCCGCCAAATGTAGGTAGGTGTACAGGACCAGATCCGGCCGCAAATAATGATACTCGCTGGCCAGCGGTTCCTTGACCTTGATCACTAACGCTGCGGCCCAAGCCGTTTCGGCATCGGCTAGTGTCGCCCCAGCCTCGGCATACGCCGCATCGCTGTATCCGGCGACCGCGCCGGCCTCGCGTTCAACGATCACATGATGGCCGGCCGCCACCAACAACTGCACCCCAGTCGGCGTGATCCCGATGCGGTTCTCATTGACTTTGATCTCTTTTGGAATTCCAATTTCCATCGTAACCATCTCCCTTACAATGAGCATACGAGATTGGCAAGGCTTTCACAACTTATCGGTCTTGGAGGGGCAAATGAAATCTTATACACTAAAAATGACTTATCACGGATAAGTCTTCTAATAACAGCACCTGTTGCGTCAAACCCCAAAGTTGATACTATTTGATAATCATCCACTATAAAAAAGAGAGGCATCCGCCCCTCTTTTTGAATCACGCGAACGCATCAAGCAGGTTCAGAAGTTTCTCCCGATTCACTTGCGCTTGCGCCTCATCCCCATATTCCACTTGCCACACATACGCATCCAGCGCGCAAGTCACCATCTGGTACAGCGCCCGGCGCCGAGGGTGAGCCGGCACGTCGCCGTACCCGCGCGCAAATGCCGGATCCGCACCAAACGCCCAGGTCGGGGAAAAATCAAACTCAGGGTCTCCCCAGATTGCCCGGTCAAAATCGATCGCGGACACGATGCGCGTGCCATCTTCGCTGACCAGCACATTGCCCGACCACAGATCCGCGTGCACCAAATGCGGCTCGGCTACCTCATTCAGCGCCTCTTCCTCACGCCGAAACAAATCACCAAGCATCGCGGCTTGGTCCCCCGTCAACAACCCGCATGCCACCAACCGTGAAGCCGTGGTCAAGATCTCGTGGGTCAAAAACGCGCCCCATGTCGCAAAGCGCTCGCCGAGATCCGCCGCCATAAGCGCGACCCGGCCAAACTGCTGGGTGGGCGCGGTCACTTGGTGAATGCGCGCCACCGCTTGGCCGAGCTGGTTCTGCAGCGCATCCGGCAGTGGTCCCTTTTCCATCAAGGCGCTCAGCGGCTGGCCAGGCAGATATCGCTGCAGCATGAGATCACGACCCACCACCGTTTTGGAAAAATCGGTGGCGAGGATCTGGCGACGGCCCAGCAGGTCATCCACAACCATCTCCGCCTGCATCAGGTGACGCTCATATGGCAACAGAAGGTCTCTGTGCACCGGCCCGATGCGCAACACCAGCGGGCCGTCAGTCGTTGTCAATAGATAGACCGCATTGAACAGACCGCCAGCCAATGGGCGCACCGCGGTGATAGTGAGCGCGGGCCGCAAATGCATGGCGATCTTTCGGAGCTGTTCAGTCGTCAGATCTTCCGCTAAACGTGAGGTCAATTTGTCGCCTTTCTTCTATTTAAATGGGCGCGGGGCAGGTCCCGATGAAAAGGGCGCGTCACACAGCCAGAGAAAGCAAACGTTGCACCGCCACGCCCCCGCGACGCCATCACTTCCCGCGAATTTTCCGATACGCCGCGATCTGCTTGGGGGTGTAATGCTCATCCAGCCAGCGCCACAAGATCGTGATGCGCGTGCGGTCCGCCTCGGCCAGCGCCGCCTGCAACACCGTCACATAGCTGCGCGTCGAGGCACTCGGCTTGGCCCGCTTTTCCGCGAGGTCCGCGATCTTGTCCCAGCCATAGTAAATGCTGAAGGTGCGCGCGGCCGGATCCGCCAACCCTTTTTCCCGGCACCAGTCAACGGCGGCGGCCGCGGCGATCAGCTCCGCTTGGATGTGCGAGACATCCGCATCCCCGGTGCCGCCGAACTGGTCGATGCGCTGGTCGCCGGCGTCCAGGACCGACACGCCCCACTTGTTGTCCGACACCGCCAGCACCAGCGAGAACTGGGTCTCCTTGGCCGCAAGATAGCCCTCGTAGATCTGGCTGAACTTGTCATCCAGCGCATAGATCTCCGGCGCGATCTTCGTCAGCCCCGCCTCGACCGCCGCGGCCCGATCGGCGATCAGCGGCTCCTCGCCTTTGTAGTGGATCTCGTGTTCGATCTGGGCGTAAAAATGCATCCCGTAAGTCCGCACCTGGATCTCCACCGGCAACACCAGCCCAAGCGTCCCATGCGCCGGGGCCTGGACCGTGAAGTGATACGAATGGTAGTTGCGCTGGACCTCCTTGGAATCCGCCGCAAACTCGGCGACATCAGCCGGGTCTGCATCTTCCGGGCGCGGGGCGACATAATTACGCTCAAGCGCCGCGATGTTCGTGTACCCTGCCCCAGCCAGGCGCTCCTTCAAGGCTTCCACCACGTAAAAAACACTGGCCGTTGTCGGGCATAACAGACGAAAACCCAACACATCCGGCACCACCGCAAAGACCGCGCTCAAAAAGTCATCCTGGTTGTCCAGTCCTTCCAGGCTGACCCCGGCAAGCTGTTGCTTGGCTGGATCACGGAGTTTCGCAAGAATACTGCTGGTCGTCTTGACGCGACTGGTCACTTCCATCAACGGATGAATGCGCCCGGCGTAATCGGCTTGTTTATTGAGGGTCAACTGCCAGCCGGTCAGCTGGTCTGACAGCGTTTCGCGCAGGTCCGAAAACTCGGTGCGCACGCCTTTGACCCATTCAGTCATTTTGTCATCTGAGATCATCACAGTTCCCCCAACTTGCCAAAATATGTCATCGTTTCCCCATTCATTATGGGGTAAAATCGATTTGGATTAAACCCTTGTTGATTTTTTCGGAAGTGGGGGGAAGCGCCGGTGCCTGATTAAGAAGGTTGGTGCCATCCCGCGAGCCGCCACACCCTTTGTAGTTGGGTTCCGGCTCGCATCGCGGGGATATCTAACTGGCTTGTGCACGTATGGCCAAGTCCGCCATGCGCACACGAGCCAA
The DNA here is from genome assembly GCF_016861785.1 of Lacticaseibacillus mingshuiensis. Classification (GTDB taxonomy): domain Bacteria; phylum Bacillota; class Bacilli; order Lactobacillales; family Lactobacillaceae; genus Lacticaseibacillus; species Lacticaseibacillus mingshuiensis. The sequence continues at coordinate 51,177 of NZ_BOLS01000004.1, read as the reverse complement.
GTTAGCTACCCCGCCATCCCGCGAGCCGCCACACCCTTTTCCTCAGAAAGGACGCCTCATGTCAGAAAATGATTTTGATCTCGACTTTGATACGGTTTTTAGCGATGTCGCCCAGGAAGCGACGGGGACGTTTTCCAACGCCGACTTGATGGCCACTGCCACGCGGATGTTTCATAAATACACGGATCAAGGTGGCCTGATCAATCTGTTCCGTGTGACCGCGGATGTGATGCCGGCCGACCCGCGCCCAGACGAAGAAGCAGCGTTCCAATTTTTCGCCGGCCCCGGTTCCGCGAGCAAGCTCGTCATTCCCGGGCCTGACGACATGGATCTGTTCAAGGCTGACCGCGAGCGCGCGGAAAACGCGTTGGCGCGCGACGCGAACACCAAGCTCACCATTGTCACGGACTCCACGCTGGCCTACACGCTGTTTCTCACGCAACTGGCGCATGACCTGGCCGCCTCAACGTCGCCGAGCCTGGCGCACAAGAGTATTCTCACCGCAAGCAGCTGGCAACTCGCCGAGAGCGCAGACGACTTGATCTACGTCGCCCATTTGACGCCGGCCGAGTATAAAGTGATTCGCAGCAAAACCACTGACGCCGCGTTCACTCCACATTTTGAAGACAGGACGAGCGCCTTTGAGAAGTCTCGCCTGACCGCCCCGCTCTTCTTGCCGCTCAGAACACTTGGCGTCAGCGATGTCGCCTATGTCCTGCGCCATTTCAGCGCACACTACGAAACCAGCCACCATGTCACCTTTGCGCCCGATGCGCTGGTGCAGCTGGCGTCCGGCTCCCGCGCGATCATGACCAACCTGCCGGATCCGGAAAAAGCGATTCTGCTGATGGACGAACTCGGCGGCGAATTTGCCGGCACGGCGGACGCCCCGGGCACGATCACGAAAGAAATGGTGCAGGGCACCCTGGCCACGCGCTACAACACTTTTCCAGCCAGCGTCCTTAACAAAGAATCCATTCTCGGCCTGGAAAATACGCTCAACGATGGCGTGATCGGCCAGACGCAGGCCACCCATGCGGTCGCTCAGGCGATGGCACGTGCCAGCGTCGGTCTGAACAACCCGCACCGGCCCCTGGCGACGTTCCTGTTTGTTGGGCCGACCGGGGTGGGGAAAACAGAGCTCGCCAAGCAGTTGACCCTGGCGCTGTATGGCCGCGAAACCGAGTATCTGCGTTTTGACATGTCCGAATTTTCCGATCCGGAAGATGGCGTGTTCAAGTTGATCGGAATCGCAGCAGTTTATAAAAACAGCGAGCGAGGCGGGTTATTGACGAACGCCCTGCGTGAACATCCCAACGCGATTCTCTTGTTTGATGAATTCGAAAAAGCGGCGCGGCCGGTTCAGAATCTGATGCTGCAAATGTTGGATGACGCGCGTTTGACCGCAGGCGATGGGCAGCTTTTCTCTCTGCGTTCAAACATTATGATCTTCACCTCAAATGCCGGAATGGCGCCCAGTGATATGCACATGGGCTTTGGCAACACCGAGGCCGGCGCCGACTATGCCTTTTCCACAGAGGCGTTCACCAAGGCGTTTCCAAAAGAGCTGCAGAACCGTTTTTCAAACATCATCGAGTTCAAGCCGATCAGCAAGCCTGATCTGTTCAAGATCTTGGAGATCAAGCTCAAGCACTTCTACCAGCTATTTGAGAGCCAGGGCATCAGTCTGTCGCTCACCGACGCCGTTAAAACCAAACTCGTGGCGCTCGGCTACAAGCCCGACCTCGGCGCCCGGCCGCTGGAGCGTGCGATCGACGACGCGTTGATGGGGCCGATCGCCGACCTGCTTTTGACCACCGAAGACACGCACCAGATCAACGTTGATGTGGATGGCGACGACAAGATCGTCGCGCGCGCGGCGGCGATCAAGGTGACCCCGCCGCTCACGTTCAAGACTGCGGCTGTCCTTTATGTCGACGGCGCGTTCAACCCGCAGACCGGCACGTATGGCTACGGCGGCATGCTGGCGCAAGATGGCAAAACGGATGTGATCTCCGGCGCCGGTCAAGAAAAGATCACGCTCAACCTCCGCGATTACGGGGGCGAAATGGCCGGCGTGCTGGCCGGTCTCAAAAAGGCGCAAGCGGCCAACATCAAAGAACTGACCATTGTTTATGACTACAATGGCATCGAAGGCTGGGGCACCGGGCGCTGGCAAGCCAACCACCCAACCGCCGTGGCCTACCGCGACAAAATGGCGCAACTGCGAAGCGAAATGACCCTCTATTTCGTCCATACCCGCAAAGAGACCAGCACCGAAATGAAAGAGGCAAACAACGAGGCAAAGAAAGCTGTCGGATTGAGTAATTAATTAGGGCCGTGGGAGCGGTGGCACGAGACGCTCATGATTCAGTCTCTTTTCCCCCTCTCCCGCCCTACCTTACAAAACTGTTCGCCCCCATAACTAGCGCGGCGCCCGTCATTCGGGTCGCCGCGTTTTTATGTGGGCGCGCCGGCCACGAATCGGTAACCCCCTATGCTATACTGGTCGCAGAAATCAGACGAGGGGGATACATCTGTGCAAGAAAAACTACCTGCCGCGATACGCAAAGTCTGGACGATCTCGGCCTTGTTGACCATTTTCTGGTGGTTGGTCGCCGCCGCTGGATTGTTTGCCGGCCACATTTTGTGGAACTGGCCGCTTTGGTTGTTGGCCTTTCCTGCGGCGCTGGCCGTATTGCAGCCCATCATCATGCTCAGCCTGGTCCCGTACCGCTATCAATTTTGGCGGTACAGGATCACGGATACCGCGGTCTACATGCAAAAAGGCGCGATCATCCAAAGTGAGGAAGCCGTGCCGATCACCCGAGTGCAAAATGTGACGCTATCGAGCGGGCCAATTCTACGGCATTTTCAGCTGCAGGAGGTCAATATCGAGACGGCTTCGACCAGCCACAAGATCGATGGGCTGACGAAACCGGTGGCCGAAAAGCTCCGCGACCAGATTCTCCTGCTGGCCAAGGAGGCACGCGATGAAGGGTAAGCATCTGGCCCCACTGGCGCTAGTCGGCATGGGCGTTAAGGAACTCCGCAGCGCATTTTGGGCCGTGGTCGCCGTCCTGGCCCTCGCGTCGAAACTGGACTGGTGGACGATCTGGCTCGGGCTGATCGTGGTGGCGATCATTGTGATCACCGTGATTGCCGTGGCTGTGCGCTACTGGCGGTTCACCTACCTGGTGGGCGACGATGGCTTGACCATCAATTCCGGCCTGTTTGAGCAAAAAACCCAGCACATCCCCTATTCAAGGATTCAGACTGTCCAGCGCCAGCAATGGTTTTTCATGAGGCCATTTAGGCTGGAGTCTTTGACGATCGAAACGGCGAGCCACAAAGATGAGGAAGCCGAGGCCTCCCTGCTGGCGGTGCCGGTGGCGGTTGGCGACCAGATCGAGGCGTTGCGGACTGGCAAACAACCGACGACCGCTCCAGCTAAAGACCCGGAAGCGGCGCATACCGCCGAGCTCGCCGAGGCGCTTCAGGCGATCACGCACCCGGAAGACGTCGCCGCCGACCCAACGTATCAGATCAATGCCCATGACCTCAATTTATACGCGCTGAGTTCCGTTGGCTTCGTGCCGATCATCGTCTTTTTGTTGGCGCTGTGGCAACGGCTCCCAGACGACGCGATGACAGACGCCGCCAATGCCCTGGCGCACCTGGCTTTTTTGGTCGTCGTGGCGTTGGTGATCGGCGCCTTACTGCTGGGCCTGATGGTGACATACCTCAGTATTTTGCAAAAATTCTATCACTTCACCCTGACACGCAGCGCCCAGCAGCTGACGACAGCGCGAGGCTATTTTAAGCGCAACACCGTCAGCGTCCGCAGCGCCCATGTGCAGGCGGTGCGCATCAAACAAAGTATCTTGCGGCAGTGGCTCCATCTCGCCACGGTCCAGGTCCTAATCGCCAGCAACGCCGGCCAGGATGAGGACGATGACGAGCTCGTCTTGATGCCCGTCCTGCGCGATGACGCGGCGCTGACGACGATGCAGCCCTACATTGATTGGCTGCCCGAAGAAGTGCCAGATGTCAGGCGCGTCCCCGCCGGCAATCGCTGGCTATTCATTCGCAACGCAGTCCTGATCTGGGCGGGCATCCTGCTGGCAGGGGGCCTCGCAGTCGGCATTTTTGCCCGGACCTGGCTGGCACCCTACCTCGTGCTTGCGGCAGTCATCCTACTCTTCGGCTTTTTCCAAGGCCGTTATGTCAGCCGCAGCGCCGGTGTGGCAATCGTGTCCCCGGACCTATTGATGCTTGAGACAGGCCACTATTTTACCCGTGAACGCTTCCTCGTCCGCCGCGCCAACGTCCAAGCGGTCGAGCTCGCGCAAAGCATCTGGATGAAAAAGCCGGGGCGCGCGCATTTGACCGTGAATGTCCGCAAAGGCAATAGCAACGAGGCCATTGAGGTCCGCTATCTGGATCTCAAGACGGCCAGCGCGGTGCGCGACTGGTTTACAAGAGAAAAATAAAGCAATCGATTTGGCGGCCAGCGGCTTGTGTGCGCTGGCCGCTGTTTGATTCTGCGGAATTTTTCGGGGCGTGCTGACAGTCTCCGAGGCCATTAACTTGCATATCTGCAAACTAGGACCAAGTTGTGTCGATTTGGCCCCGCTGCTTATTGTTGACTCCGTGAATTCTCCATAAAATAAAAGCAGTTATTCGCAATTATTTTCTGGAGGGACATCTATGGCAAAATTTCCATTACCGGGTTACTGGAACCTGTTTAAAGCAACGGGGTTGCCACCTTTCGATCAGTCAGCGGAAGGTAGCGCGCTGATCAAGAAGTACAACGAGACGGCCGCGAAGACACAGTCAACGCTTAGTATTTACAGAGTGGCCTTTTGGCTCTGCGTGATTATTATTATCTGGAATTTTTTTATGTTCACTTCAGAGACCGGTGGATCACTTGGTGTCGCCTTCATCTGTTTCATCCTGTTGTTTGTTTTCCGTGGGAGTAGCTTCTTGGGACGCCGGGCCAGCCGCGCGCGTTCGCAGGCACGCGAAGATATGATTCAGGGCCGGTATCGGTACACAGATAAGCTACTAAAAGCGGTCGTACCTTTGACTGTGAATGGTAAGTATTGGACTCACCGCTATGGCGATTGGGGACTGCTCTATGGGTCGACTGCGTGCACTTTTGTGAATCAAGATACGGGCACCTTAGTCGCTTATTCGAATGAGAATATCAAACATGCAACCCGTGAGCACTTACATACTGGTTCATCCACTTCGACCTCTTCGAGTAGCGTTGGCACGGGGACGATGATTGGCGATACCGGTGTCATGGTCGGCGGGTCAACCGGCACCAGCAGCTCCGATACGACAGATTACTATGAATGGCGCCTTGATATTCTAAGCAATTTCGTTGACTATCCTAAGATATCGATAGTGTTGCCAGACACCGAACGCTCAAGAGATTTCACGGGCAATGTTGTCGCCCTCCTCGATTAACGCAAAAAGGAGTAGTCCCACAAGCGATATCAGCTTGATGGGTCTACTCCTTTTGATGGCCGGTCGCGATCCACACCTCGCAAAACCAGAGGCCGCATCGCTAACGGATCAATTTTCAAAAGCTAGTGAGTTGCACGCCATTCATCAAAAGCCGGTTTGACATAACGTTCCGTGACTTCAAAAGTATTGCCGATCCAAACGCTACCCTTATCGTTCCGTTCGGCAAAGCCGGCCATCGCTTCCTGTTGCCGCTTGTTCAGCGCCCACAAGTCATCGGCGCGAGCGGGATCCGCGTACATTTGGAAAAGGCACGTGGAGACGGCCACGGTCATGCTGGACGCGATCCACACCTTGTCCTGCCAGAGATTGTCGAGGGCGTGCTGCAGCTGCAAGATCAAGTCAACATGCCCATCGAGCGCGAGATTCAAGACCACATTCTCCAGCATATCGGTGCAGACCGCTGCGGTGCTGAGGTCAAAATCCGCGTGCGAGAAAAGAATCCGCCAGCCTTCATAGGACAGCTCCCCGGGGAGACTATTGGTACACTCGGAAAAAGCGATAAAGTCCGATAGCTGCACATGGGTCAATCCGCGCACCCCGCGCATCGCCCACTCGGCAAAAACATCGGTGTCAAACCCTGCTGCAACTGATTCCTCGCTGGAAAACCCTTCGTTCATCAGGCGTTGAGCCCCACGAATCCAAAATGTTGTCCTATTCAGATCACGAAGCGCAGCCGGTTTTTCCGGCAAGCGAGCACAAGCCGTTTCGACAGCCTCGCGCACTTCGGCCAGCCGTGCCGCCCCAGTCTTGGGCGACGCTGGCGCCAATAGTTGGTCCAGCTCAATGTAGGTCGACAAAAAGGTGTTTCGATAAAACATCGTGGGTTCCAGCAGGAGCGTTTGCAACAACCCGATCGCGGCGCGGAAGCCGAGTTGCGTCGCCCCTTTTTCAAAGCGAGACTGCGACGACACGGTCCGGTCAGTGATGACGTCCTCAAGCGTCAGCTGATAATGTTTGCGCACCGCTGCGATGGTTGCGCCATTAAAGGTCCATTCCACCTGGGAAAAATCAGTCAGGGCTGGCGACGCCGTCAGTTTCAAATTACGCCAACTTGACCGCCCAACGCGGATAAAAGACCACATGGCCGCCAGATAATCCGCCAAGGCCGGCGCCATCAGCTCGCGCGCCTGATCGATCACGCGCTGCGCCGCGGCGGCATCCGTTTCATTCGGCGCTTTCGCCCAGCGATAGGCAGCCTGCGCAAATTGCACAAACGGCGCGCCGTTCATCGCCAGCACATTGAGCGGTCCGGGCACATGAACCGCGATACGTAGCCCGTGGTAACGCGTGGTCGCCGCCATCATCTGCGCTGCCAGGGCCATTTCCCGCCGCGCCACAAGGTGAATCAGCAAGAGGCCATAATCCGCATCCGGGATTTTCGAGTCATTGATCGACTCGGCCGTGAACAACTGTTGATAGGCGTCGAGCCGCGCAGTGATCAGCCCCAACAGATCCTGACTGGCAAAACGCATCGCCGCCGCCATCGTCAATTGATGGACGCCAATGTTCCAGCCTGGAAACGGATTGAGAAAGCGTGCTACAGCGGCTTCTTGTTGGTGATTCAAGTGAATGGGCGCGTCGTGGTCGACCGCGGAAATGCGAAATAAAAAGCGGGCATAATCAGTTGTTGGCCGATGATCGTCTTTGTGGGCCGTCTCAAACCCCGCGGCCAATTTTGCGATTGCCGCTTTGTCGCGCGAAAAAAAGGCCGTGTAAAGCTGTGTGGTCAGCTGGCCATCGTTATTGTCCATAAAGCGCTTGAAATTCGGCGCCGTGATCTGCAGATTGGCGATGATGGGCACCGCGTCCTCAACGCTGAGGTCTGTCTCGTTGCGTTCAAACCGCGACAACGCAGCGGGCGAATAATGCGCGCCAGCCACCGCTTCCTCAAGGGTCAGGCCACGGTTTTTTCTCATTTTCTTGAAGAACTCGCCGATCGTCATCTGACTCATTTGCGACGCCTCTTTTTTCGTATAATTAACCAATATACTACAGATGTTTGATACGGCGTACAAGACCCACCAATTGTGTTTGTCTCACATGATTGGCCGGCTATCTTCCACAGGGCCATCCCTCCTCCTTGCCGAAATCGGTTATAATCATCTTAATAACACGAATGCAGGAGGCGCTTGATGTCCCTCACCATGACCACCATTTCCGCTGGCGATCCGCTTGCCAGCCAGATTCAATCGCTGTACGAAACGGCTTTTCCCAAAGCTGAGCGGGTTCAATTTGATGTGCTGTTAAATAAACAACGGCCTGGCTATACCACCCACTTATATGCATTCAACGATGATGAGACTTTCATCGGGCTGGCCACCACGATTGCGCGCGATGGCTTGCACCTGCTTGGCTATTTTGCCATCGACGAAAGCCTGCGCGGCAAAGGTTATGGCAGTCAGGCGATCACACTTTTAAAAGACGCCTGTTTGCCGGAAACGCTGGCGCTTGAGATCGAAACGCCGGACCCCGCTGCGCCAAATGCCGCTGAGCGGCTATCTCGTCAGCATTTTTACTTCAAAAATGGCTTCTTTGACAGTGAGATTCGCTATTCAACATGGGGCGTGCCGTACGCTGTTTTGATGGCCGGCCCAGCCGTGTCTGAAGCGGCTTATCATCAATTCTATGATCCGTTAGTGCAAACGCGTGAATGACGAAACCGCCCGCAGTCGGCAAAGGCTGCGAGCGGTTTTTGTGGATTTCCAACAGTCCACGATTTTACAGGCATCAACAGGATGAGGCAACGCATTCAAGCAAAGCGGCTCGCAATCACACTGATAGCTCAAAATGTTTCTCGTGAAACATTTTACGAGGTAACGCAAAACGGCGGCGCACCCACTTCGGATACGTCGTCGTTTTTGTCGGGCTTCGATTGTTACATATTTTGCCCGATGCCGCTTGCGCTGAAGATCTGGTAATACCGCCCGCGCCCGATCTGGCCACTGGTGTATTTATCCATCGGCAGCTTGGGTTCCTTGAGTTCGGCAAGGTCGTCGCGCCCGGCCGCCCATTCATCCAGCCGGTATTCGACTGTATCAATGCGGCCCAGCAAGCCGTTCAGGCGCAGATCCATGATCTCGTATCCTTCGCCGCGCCGCTCATCATGCCATTGTTTACGAAAAACAGGAATCCACGTCGTCAACGCGGTGCGATAAGTCTCAAGCGCCGCGCGTACCGCAGGCAAAGCCCCCACCCCAGCATCGGGCAACGTGGCAATGGCCTGCAGCGCCAAACTCTTTTTACTTAATAAGTCCGCCAACAACGCGTACTGCGCAAACATCGCAGCGCTTCTAGGCGTTGTTTGCGCCGCGCGCAGGTCCACCGCCAGCTTCGCGTACCAGCCGCTGATATCAAACGGCGCCAAGTTGACCTGATAGCGCTGGAGCAGGAGATCCTCGTAAAGCACGATCTTGCTGGGGTCATCCATCTCTAGGTTCGGCCGATCGGGATGCTCGAGGTTGTCGAAGCGGTCAAACAACATGAAGCTCGCCGCATCCTCGCCTTGCATTAGCGAAAATGCGTGGGCGGCTTCCTCATATGAGACCGTATCATGATATTGATATTCGGCAAACGTCTGCAAGCCAAACCATGCGGCCTCCAGTGGCACCTCGGCGCCGTCGTCCTCCCACATCGTCGCGATCACCTGCTTGACCCCGGCATCACTAGCTGCCTGCATCCCGGCCCGCAGCGTCGCCAGCATCGTCTGCTGATTCGGCGCCATCCCGTTCCAGGTCCACACGCCCGCCGCAAAGATCAGCTCCTGCTTCAGGTCTTTATGCAGGTCAAACAGTTTCGCATATGGCTCGACACGATCTTTGTAATAATCCCAATAAACTTGGGCGACGGGCGGAATCGAGTCAACCAACTCTTTGGTGAAAACAGTGTCGGGGTCGTACAGACGATGCTGTTCACTGGCCATTTTGAACCACATGTCACTCCACATCATCGGCTGAAGCCCGAGCTCATCGCATAGGCCCACGACCGTCTTCAGATGCGCGACCATCAGCTCAGTTTGATCGACCAGCCCGCGGTCATTCAACATCTCGCCGCGGCCAAGGCTGTTCGCCTCGTCCATGCCGATATGAATTTTCTTCGTCAAAAACGGGGCACTAGCTGCCTTCAGGAGGTGGCGCAAAAATGCCGTCGTCTCCGGCTTTTCAACATAGAGACAATCCGGTGCGTCGCGAATGTCGTCAAATGCACGCCACTGCAACATCCCCCGGTTATGCGCCAGCGTCTGGATGGCCGGCACCAAGGTGATCCCGACCCCATCGGCAAAAACGGCCAGCTCGTGCAGGTCTGCCTGCGAATAGCGGCCGCGTTGCAGGCCAAAATACGGCTCGCCCGGCACTTCAAAAATATCCTCCAGGTACAGCCAGACTTCGTTGTACCCCAAACTCGCAAGGCGCACAAAGGCGGATTCCAGCGTGGCCACGGTTGGGACGCCGTTTCGGGCGACATCGATCATCACGCCGACCGTGTCGTAGCGGGCGCGCTGACTTTCCGTGAACGCCGTTTCTGTTTTCGCCCGGCCCAGCCACAGCGTTGCCGCCCTGAGCAGGTCCGCTTCGCTATGATACGTGACCATGCCTTGATCGCCATCGCGCTCGATCGCGAGTCCAGGCGTCTGTTGAAACGCGACTTGCACCTGACCGTCGATTCCCCCATCGCGGCCATCGATCACTTGCGTTAGCGCCTGTTGATACTGCGCAGGCACCCCTTGCCATGTCACTGCCATATTCGTCCCTCCATTAATGTAAGCACTTTCTCACAAGCAGAATAACACGGAACCCGATGCAAAAGGCGGCAAGCGGCGAAAAGTCGGATCGGAGGGATATACCAAGTAGAAAGGGTGCGGAGGTGCGCGGGATGGTCGAGCAGCTAGGCTAGCCTGGCGCTTGGGGCGCTCTAAGCCCCGAGTGACTGGCGTACCTATCTGGCTCGACCATGCGCACCGAAGCCCGACTGTAGTGCGGAGCCGAGCGGTTAGGGGGTGGGCAGTACACTTTTCGTGATTGGCTTTCCCATATTCAAATCTTTCGCGTTATGCTATTCTGAATAAAATCGTTTGTTGTACGCGCCACAATTCACGCCCCGCGACCTATTTAAAATCGGCACAAAGCCCTCAAAAAGGAGTTCCTATGAATCCATCCCCACTTGCCATTCCCAACTGGCGGCGTAATTTTTTGATCTTTCTCACCGGCCAATTTCTGTCCGGTATCACCTCGATGATCGTGCAATACGCAATCATCTGGTATCTGACGATGCAGACGGGCTCAGCCAGCATGTTGAGCTTCGCCTCACTGCTTGGCATGTTGCCAACGGTCCTACTTTCCCCGTTTGTCGGCGGATTGATCGACCGGACAAACAAGAAGGCGCTTCTCATTATCTCGGATGCCGTGGTGGCGCTGTTTGCAGTGATTCTGTTCGTCGCCGGCAGTCTCCAAGCGACTTTTCCGCTTTGGCTGGTGTTCATCAGCTTATTCATGCGGGCGCTCGCGCAGACTTTCCAGCAACCGACCATTCAATCCGTCTTGCCGGAGATGGTGCCCGCTGATGATTTGACGCGCGCAAATGGCCAACTCGGCATGATCAGCTCTGCTAACTTCATCATTGCGCCGGCGCTTGGCGCATTCTTGTTCTCACTGGTTGAGATCCGCTTCTTGATCTTGCTTGACGTGATCGGCTTCTTGATTGGCGCAGGCCTTTTGCTGCTTGTGACACTGCCGGACCATCATCACGAAACGCGCAGCGAGCCCGTGCATCCCCTCGCCGACGCGAAAGCCGGGCTACAATTGCTGGCAACACGCCGTGGCCTGTTGATCATCACGCTGATTGGCACCTTGTTCACCCTATTTTTCATGCCGGTGGGCTCGATGTATCCGCTGATGACGGTCCAATTTTTCCACGGTACTGTCGCGCAGGCTGGCATTGTCGAAGTTGTGTGGTCAGTGGGCATGTTAGCAGGCGGCTTTATCATCAGTATTTGGAAAAATTGGTCCGACCGCATGCGACCGATGATTCTCTCTTATTTCGTAGTAGGTGTGACTATCGGCGCCGCCGCCTTTTTACCTGGGAACACCCATGGTTTCTGGTGGTTCGTGGCGCTCAACGCCGTGGCGGGCCTGGCCGTGCCATTCTTCAACACACTCCTGATGGCGATGATTCAGCAGAGTTTTGCCCCGAGCACGCTTGGCCGCGTGATGGGCGTCCTGAATTCCCTGATGAGCATCAGCGGTCCGATCGGCTTGATCATGGCCGGCCCGGTCGGCGATGCGCTGGGCGTGCAAAACCTCTTCCTGATCGGCGGCATTGGCAGCCTTCTGTGTGGCCTATTAACGCTGATTTTACCAGCCGCGCGCCACTATGACCGCGATCTGCAAGCGGAAAAATAAAAACGAGCTTGTTCCCAGCTCCCGCTCCAGATGCGGCGGCTTCGGAAACAAGCTCTTTTTGTGCGATCAATGGTGCCGGTCGATATGCCCGTGCTTGGCAAGATCCGCCTCGATCTGCCGATACAACGCAGGCAGATCGGTCAACGGGGTCTCGGTGATCTCAGGATAAATAGTCGCCTCCTCGCGCGCTTTCGCCTTACCCTCTGCGATGAGCCAGCCAGTCTCGGGGTCAAGCTTGTAGTGCGTCGTGTTCAAACCTGGGCTATAACTCGAGCCACCGTAGAGCTCCAAAAGCGTGCCATCCGCGTCCTTCGCTTCGTGGCGCATCGTTTGGCGGTTCGCCATTACCGTCACCTGCGTCCCAGCCACGGTGTAGCGCCCCTTGTCCATCACGACCGATGCCTGCTTGTCGCCGTCATCCGTTTTGACCACGTCGTACGAGTAGGCATCGCCATTGGGCATCAAGGTCACGATGCGATATTCTAGCCGGGTCATATCCTTGCCAAACGGCGCCAGCTTGTCTCGATTTTCCGGCAATACTTCGAGCAACGTGTCATTCTCATCGCTAAAGTAGCGTTCCTCATAGGTGTAAGAGACCGGCTTACTCTTGAAAAATTCTGCCGTGACCGGCACCCGCGGCAGCTTCGCCTTGGCCGCCGTGTCCGCTTCAGCTTTTACCTGGTTGCTGGCCACCATGGCATCGAAGGAGGATTCCGCTTTTGCCTCCTCGGCCGTTTTTTCATGGCGCGGCCCAACGCTCGCCAAGTGCGAAGTGGCGGTCGGCTCACTGCAGCCCGTCGATCCAGCCGCAAGCAAGCCCATCGCCAGCCCTGTAAAGCCCCACATCGATCGTCTCGTCATTTTCCGTTCCCCCAAAAAGTTGATCTGTTGAGTATATCAACGGAAAATGGGGACCCAGCCGCATTTTTGGTGAAAAAAACGCCACCCACATCGCGGTGAAATGAGGGCGGCGTGAAGAGCGGATGAGGTAGCTTGGAGAGATAGCGGACATCGGTCTCGGAACGAGGAATCAACACAAAACAGTGAACCAGTCTCCCCGATTTTTCGTCTTGGCTTCGCTCTATTCTACATCATTTTGTCACAAATGATGTAGAATAGAGTTAGGAGGTGTCGAAACACGATGAAAACTTTTGATTATTCAACGCTCAATAACCTCGTCATTACCCCAGAAATGACGACCAAGATCAGCCAGATCGGCGAATTGCGTGGGCAGCTGGCTCAACTGGCACCCCGAGAAGCGGCCGTACTCGACCGGCTGCTTGAGGTCGCGAAAATTCAAAGTACGGACGCGTCAAATCGAATTGAAGGTATCTTTACCAGCGACACCCGGCTTCGTCAATTGGTGCAACACCGGATCCAGCCGCACGACCGCAGTGAGGAAGAAATCTCCGGCTACCGAGATGTTCTAGACCTGATTCATGACCAGTACGCGTACATGCCGATTCGCGCGACGACCATTCTCGCGCTACACAAGAAACTCTTTGCGTTCACGGCAAGCACTTGGGGAGGCCAGTTCAAAGACCGTGATAATCAGATCGTGACAGTCTTCGAAGATGGCACTACTGAGACACGCTTCACCCCTGCCCCAGCAATCGCCACCCCTCAACTGATGACCGACCTTTGCCAGGGCTACGAACACGCGTTGATGGAAGCAAAAATGCCGGCAGTCCTGCTGGCGGGCGCATTTGTTTTTGATTTTGTCTCAATTCATCCGTTTCGTGACGGGAACGGCCGCATGTCGCGCCTGCTCACATTGCTTGTCTTGTATCGTAGCGGTTTTGAGGTTGGAAAATACATCAGCATCGAATCCCTGATCGAGCAGACAAAAACCGACTATTATCGGGTTTTGAAGGAAAGCTCTGACGGCTGGATGGCCAATGCGAATACCTACACGCCATTTCTCAATTATTTTCTCAGCATTCTGCTTCAGAGTTACCGAGACTTGGTCGCGCGCGTTCGGCCGGCCACCACAAAAACGTCGGCCGTAGCGCTGATTCAGACGGCACTGGAAGAGGCGCTCAAACCACTCTCAAAACGCGAGCTCATGGGGCTGATTCCAACTTATAGCGAGGTCACGATCGCGCGTGAATTAAACGCGCTTCTAAACGAAAAAAAAATCGTCAAAGTCGGCCAGGGGCGGTCGACAAAGTACCGCTTGGTCTAATTGACGATCTTGTCTGATGTCCCTGTCTCTCAGCCCCACCCTAACAGCCGCACCACGGCCATGGCGGCGACCCCGACGACCACGGTCACCAGCAGGCTCTTTGAAACGATGGCCGCCACGATCGCGGGCAACGCCGCTAACGTATTTTCTACATTCAAAGTCGGCCAGGCGCCTGGGTGATAGACCAGCAATTCCTCGGCGAAAATGGCGGCCAGAATCGCGACTGGGACAAAACTCAAAAACGACAGCAGCCATTTCGGCAGGCGCGCCGCTTTGACCAGCACAAATGGGGTCACCCGCAAGAGCCAGGTGGCCAGGCCGCAAAGGAGAATGGTCACCAACAATTTTCCGTCAGTCATGCGTCGGCGCCTCCTTGCGCAGGTGTTCCAGCGCCATGCCGATCAAGCAACCGAGCACTGTGGCCACCAGAATCGCGGTGTTCCCTGGCATGAAGCGCATCAGGATGACCATCAGCAGCATCACCGTCCCCGCAACTTCCAGATGGCGGGAAAAACGGCGCGACCGGTCCGTCACCATTTGCAGGTAAAGTAGCCCGATGAACATGGCGACCACGGCAAAATCCAGGCCAAACGCCTTGGCATCAGGAATCAGACTGCCTACCAGGTCACCGGCAACCGTCGCCGCGGCCCAGATCAGGTACGCGCCGAGATTGGCCGCATGAAACCAGGCTGGCCGCAGCGGGCGATGCGTCACATTCAGCTTGTTCATCGACAGCGCAAAGGTCTCATCGGTCAAAAGCGAGCCGATCAGAATATTTTGGGTCAGCGATTCTTTTTTCAGATAAGGGGCCACGGTCATGCTCATCAGAGCCATGCGGGCGTTGACGAGAAAAACCGAGGCGACGATCGCGCTAACGGGGCTAGCCGCTAGCAGCATCGAGGTCAACACGAATTGCGCGGAGCCCGCGTAAACGATCAACGACATCAACAGGACCATGAACGGCCCGATGCCGCTGGTGTGCGCAACGATGCCGAACGCCAGACCCACGCCAATATAGCCAAAGGCGGTCGGCATGACATCCTTGAGCCCCGCTTTTGCTGATAAGTCAATGTCCATCTTGCCGCCACCTTTCGCTTTCGCCGCATCCACTGGCGCACCTCGGCCTGCCAGCCCGCGCCTCTCAGATTATTTCCAGTCTAGCGATTTTCGGGGAAAACACAAGCCACGCAAAAACAGGCCGCAATGCGCACCGGCCTGTTTTGCGTCACGCCTATTCCGCTCGCCGTTTTTCGAGGTACACGCCGATGCGTCGAGCCGCTTCCTTCAAATCAGCCAGGCTTGAGGCGTAGCTGATGCGGAAGTGATTTTTCCCACTTGGCCCAAACGCCGTGCCCGCGCTGACGGCCACTTGCGCTTCGTAGGCCAACCGCCGGCAGAACGTCGCTTCGTCCTCGTTGAGCCAAGCCGGCACCTTGCAGTACAGGTAAAACGCGCCTTCTGGTTCCACGACATCAAAGCCGAGGTCGACCAGCGCCTGATACAGGAAGCGGCCGCGTTTCTCGTAGTCCTGCGCCATTTCGCGGCCATCGTCCTTGCCCGCAGTGAAGGCCTCAACGGCGGCATCTTCCATGGGATAAGCCGCCGAAGTGACCGACGCCTGATGGAATTTGAAGACTTGGTCGATGATCGGCTGTGCGCCGGCGATGACACCGATACGCCAGCCCGTCATCGCGTGTGACTTGGAGACGCCGTTGAGCAGCAGCGTCTGTTCGGGCAACAATTCCGCCAGCGACACATGCGACTCGCCAAACGTCAACTCGGAATAGACCTCATCGGCGATGGCGAAAACAGGGTAGTCCTTCAGCACATCAGCGATCGCCTGAAGCTTCGGCCGGCGCAACGTCTTCCCAGTCGGATTATTGGGAAAATTCAACACCAGTGCCCGCACGCTGTCGCCATTTTCATCAAGAACGGCACGCAACTTCTCGGGATTCAGCTCATAGCCATCCGGTTCGGTGTTGATAAAGACCGGCGTCGCACCGAGCAGCTCGATCACATTCATGTACAGACCCCAGGCCGGAATCGGCACGATCACCTTGTCGCCAGGCTGAATGAGTGCGCCCAGGCTCGCCCAAATGGCTTCGGTGGCGCCAACTGTAACGATGATCTCCTCTGGCGTGTAATGCAGGCGATACTTTTCATTCAAAAAGCCGGCCGCCGCCTCGCGCAAAGCAGGAATGCCCGCCGCTTGCGGATAATGGGTATGATTTTGTTCGATGCTGCGAATACCCGCCTGCTTGATGTGCTCAGGCGTGTTAAAGTCCGGCTCGCCCAGCGTCAATTTGATGATGCCGGGAATCGCAGAGACCTCCTCATCAAATGCCCGCAAAGCGGACGGCTTCATCGCGAGCAAGTCCGGGCGCACCCGGTGCAACATCGTTTCAACGTTTGTCATAGCGGCTCCTTTCGGCTAAACAGCCTGCGCGTCAGATGCAATGATCCTATCATTAATAAGTTACTTCATTTTGGCACGCGTTGCATTAGCCTAGACACGAACGTTGCGGGTTTTTGGAAAAATCAGGCGGTTAAAAATAGTCCGCATATGGCAAGCTCTCTCCCAAGCACAAAAAGGCGGAACTGGGGCACTGTCTCAGTTCCCGGATGGTGCCTGAATGTTACGGCAGTATCGTGGGCCAAATGTCCGGGTCCGAGCAGCTGAGGCTCCAATCACCAGGTCCAAAGTTCGGACCCGGCGCTTGAAACACTTACCTGTCGGACCCAAGAGCGACATTTGTCCCACTTCCACCAAAGAAAATAATCACTTCATCAACTCAAACAGTGCTTGATATTGTTGCCAAACCGCATCGCTATTGTAGCGGTCGCGGCTCCGATATGCCGACAGACTCATATTGGCCTGAAGTGTCGGCGTTTCAAGTACTCGAAGCGCCGCCTGAGCAAGTTGGCGTGGTTCATTTGGCGGTGTCAATAGACCATTTTGGCCATTTTGAATCAGTGCCTGTGGTCCATATGGCACATCATACGAGATGACCGGCAGCCCATGACTCAGTGCCTCTTGAATACCGATATTGAACGCCTCGGTCCGGCTAGTCATCAGATACAGACCATACTTGTCGAACGTGGTTGCCGCCTGGACCCGAAAGCCAAGAAAGTTGACCGCCTCTTCGAGTCCTGCTGCCAGGACGTGCTGCTTCAACAAACGTAAATAATTGTCAGCGACTGCTCCGCCGCCTGCCCCATAGATTGTCAATGTCGCAAGCGGAAGTCGGCCGTGAATCATCTCAAAGGCTTTGATTAGATCATCCAGACCCTTCTCCGGCGAAATTCGACTGGCGACCACGAGTGCCAGCCGCTCTCTGTCATCAAACGCGACACGGCGCGGCGGCTCAAGCATCACCCCCACCGGCGCGACCAATACAGGCGCAGTCTGCGGGTAGTCACGCTGGATCATAGCCTGCTGCTGCGGCGTCGAGACCAAGAAGGCATCAATCAGGCCGGGATCCGCCAGGCGCGTCGCATAACCACTTTGATGCGCCCGCTCAGTAACTGGTATGCCGAGTTGCTGATAAACCTTGGTATACGCTGCCGCGTTTTCCTTCTCGTAATCTTCGTGGTCATTATGGACAACAACGACGCGTTGGCCCCGCAACGACAGATCATGTGTCATGTAAGAATCATAGCCTCGATCAAAATAGAAAACACTTGGTTCGGCGGCATCCAATTCCTGCAAAAAAGCATATTCAAAGTGCGCTTGGTCGGAATAATGGCGTCCATCCGCCAGGGTGATCTGAGTGATGCCATGGTCGATATCGCCGTTATAGAGAATCGTGACCGCCACGTGACCGGCGACATCTAAAAATCGATCCCCGCTTAAGTGACCATTTGATTCCAGCTGACTTTGCCGACTCAAAAAGCCTCGAGAATCATAACTATCCACACGCCGCACCCGACCTTGAGCGTCTGGCCACAGCACTTGGCTAACCTGATGATCGCTGACACGACTCCGAACTTGAACCAGGACCTGACCATTTTTCAAAAAATTCGTGGCTTCAACATCCCCTTCGCGACCGCCAAACTGCGGAACACTGCCATGAGGGGCGACCATATCTGGCGTGCAGCTCGTTTGGCCAATGGTGGTGCTGTGCTGATACCAGTCCATCAGCGTCATAAACTCACCCGGCTGCGCGCCTCGTGCCGTCATCAGTGCGTGCGCGTTGATCGATTGGTCCAACGTGACAATACAGGAAGGCATTCCCTGCTTGCGAAAAAGGGCGAGGCGCAGCAGCTGTGCTTGCTCAACACCACTTTTCCGCGTGCTAACGCCGCTACCAATAAAATAATGCATCTTGTCCTCCTATTTACCGGTCAACAACTTCTGCCACGCCGCTGGCAATGCGCCGAAATCGACCGCATTGGTCAATCGTGCCTGGACAGCGAGTCGACCTTCGCCGTAATCATCACAAGTGATCAAAGTCAAAGTGGGATAGTCCGTATTATCCTCGATCACGCTGACCCTCGTGGCCGGAATCTGTTCACGCGACCAGATCTCATACACATACGCGTGCGTCATATCGGTGAGCACGATCTGCATGCCAACCGTACTTTTGACTAAAGGTCCGAACAAGATGCTCTCCTGATCGAGCATGTGGTGCCCTGCCAGCGCGTAGTTACGTTGCCCCATCACTTGTCCTGGTTTCAACGTCCCCGCGGAAAAGGCAAGGTTGCGATTGGCAACGCCTTCTGAGATCGGCAATACCCATTTCAGGGCGGGAATCGCGACCTCGCCCACAACAGGCAGGCGTCCTTGCGCCAAATTCGCCTGACTCAAGGTCCGTAATGTCAGCGGTGCAACTTTGGCAAGATCAAAGGTCGGCTTCGTTTTCACACGCTGCGTCTTTTTGATCGTGGTCGCCGTCACTGCAACATCTTGACGGGTCACAAGCCACTTTGCGAGTTGATCGTGCGCCAGATAGCCGAGGCAGAAAAGAATACTGATGATCAGCCCAAGCGTCACCATCAGCCGGCCAAGCCAACTGGCAACCGACTTGGCGCGCTGGTTGGAAGAAAATGCCCGCTCATTTTTTGCCATCGTCGGCCACCTCCTTGAGCTGCCAGGGCTTAATGACTTGCGCAGGCCGGCCGGCAACTGCCACGGTGACCGGTTGATCGAGACTCTCCAGCCTGACTGCTTCTAGCACTGTCACCGTTTCGCCATGACGTAACATGATCGTCGAATTTTCCGCCAAATTTCGCTCTAGTGCGCTCAGTTGTTTCGATGGTAGCGTAGTCCGCGCCAGAACCACCGTCGACCGGCCAGGACTAAGCTGACGGAAGACGACGGTCCGGGCAAAATAGTACTGTGGCAGGAGCGCCGTTGCATCATCATTTTGTATCTCGTAGTGAATCACCAATGCAGGCCTCTTAAGCCAGTCTCGTCCGACTGAAAATTTGATCAGACTCAATCCAACGCCGGTATCCCTCTCAGCAGTAACGGCCGGTGCGCGCACTACCACAGGCTTGCTACTACCAGACTGGTCGGCCCAGTATCCCCATCCGAAGCGACCCACTGCGATCAACGCCAACACTAGCGCGATGATCGCCAAGCCCATGTTCATCCGCTGCCAGCATTGATGTCGGCTGGATCGGTCGCTTGCCAGATGCTTGGTCATCATTGCCACTCCTTTCGCATTGTCCCCGCTTCTTGGGCATAGGGCGGTCCGCGTCCGCACCATACCCAAAAAGCGCGGTCTCCCGCGCTTTTTGGTGTTGGGTCAAGCCCATATTTTCCGTGCCAGCATCACGCCACCACTAAGCAATAGCGTCATCGCAAGTCCCAAGGCAATGAGCCAGGATGGCATTGTTTCACTACCAGTTTGCGGGAGCGTTGTAGTGGCACTCGTTTGCTTGGCAGGGGCCTTGGCCGTCACTTTGGTCTGCTCCGGCGTCGTATTGGCGACAATTCGAGCCGGCGTTTTAGGCGGTGTCACGGTACTTGTGCCATTGCCACCATCGGTCACGGGGAGGGACGGATCATGTGGGTTCAGCGCTTTGCCAAAAAAACTAACAGTTGCCTGACTATCCGCGGTGCTATCGGCATGGACCTGATAACTGCTACCGGCTGTCAGGAAGCCACCGAGGCCAATCGCCAGCACAACCATCACGACACGTTTAGGCATCTTTGTCACGCGCTTTTCCCCCTTTCCTGCGCTTGATCAAAATCACGATCAACACGATCAAGGCAATTAGGATCAAAACTAAGATCAGGTAGACCCACCATGGAATATGCAACGCCTGAAGGGTCAATTGTGCCGCTTCAAGTGCGGAGACATGAAAATTCTTTGTGAACTGCCAGGTCTTAGCTTTAGTGTATAGCGGGTCTTGGGAAGTATAGGTCAAATGAAGGGTGTAATCACCAGGCGCAATTGCGCCAGCCCCCCACGGAATTTTCAGATCAAAGTTGGAATTTGGGGCCATCGAGGAGCGGTTAACAGCCAATGACTTCAGAGTTCGGTTTTGGCCCTGCTTGGTGATGCGTGCCGCGATCGTCCCTTTACGCACCAGCGCGGCCTTGTAATTTTGCAGGTTCGCCAACACATTCGTCTGAACTTGATCGTGCTGCACTTTCACCGTGTTCAGCCGAAGGTCAGGCGTCTCATCAATACCATTCGTCAACTGAACCGCGATCGAATAAGCATACTTATTAGTGATTCCACTTTTCGCCGCAGTCTTCAGATTAGGCCGTACGAGCAACGCCCCGAGAATGACTCCTTTGAATTGCTTAGCTGGCATCTTCAATGGCAGAGAATAGGTCGCTGTCTGATGGGCCGGAATCGTGATCTTCTGATACTTTTCTGGCAGGTCGATCAGCGTTGGTAAGGGATATTTCAACGAGCTATCGTAATTCGTCGACAGGCTCGTATAGATTGCCTGACCTTGGTCGCTGGTCCGAGCGGCGATGGCTTGAACCTGAACGGTGAGCGGCTTATCGCCTGAATTCGCCAATTTGAGGCCAAGCTTTGTTTCGGTGTTCGGCTTCATTTGCAGGTCGTAATAGTAGGTATTTTTGTTGATCTGATATCGATTTTGAATCGGATCAAGCGACAGTGGTACCGCCATTGAATTGCCGGTATCCGCTGCCTGGACCTGTGTCAGTGACCCCAGTCCACTTACCGCCAAGAGCACGACCAGCGCCTTAAGCAACCAGCTCGTTTTTTTCATTGAAGACCCATCTTCCTAACTTGACTGAAAATTATGCGTTATTCACCATCTGGCGTCGAGGTCAGCGTCCAGGTGATTGTTGCCTTGTACTGCCCCATCGAGACTGGTGCCAGTGTGTTGAGCTTAACATCGTCTGTATTCCAGACCTGCTGAGTTGTCCCAGTCGCAACAGACGAAGTGTAGTAGTTCACGCCATCTGCGTCGCCGGCGGGCAAATTGAAGGCGGCCACACCGGTACTGTCAGGCAACCATGCCAGAGAGCTAGTGCCATCGTCAGCAGTCGTTGTGCCAAGTGTCTGGAACGTTCCTGCCCCGAAGTCGATCGATGCTCCAGCCAGCTTTGTGCTACCATCTTCGTGTACAAAATCGGAAAGTTGCGCGTTCAGTGTCCAGGAAGTGACTTTCGCATCAACGTTGGTGACCTGCGTGTCGATCAAACCGCTGGCGTCTGTCGTCTTTGGTGCATACGTGCCGTCGATCGTCTTTGCGCCTTCCTTGGCATCGTTTTCTGTTTCAGTGGTGGCCGCACTTGCCAGCAGCGTGTAGCTCTGTCCAGCCTGGTTAGCCTGAACTGCGTCGTGATTACCAAAGTTCAAGACCTTTGGAATCGCATCAAGCGAAAGCCCATTGACGCCAGGATCAGAGGTGCCGTTGCTAGGATCGGAGTTGTTAGGGTCACTTGGATCGATTGGACCAGTTGATGTGGTCTTGCTGAAGGACACGTAAGCTTCGCCAGTATATTGGTGCGTTTGCGGCGTCTGCGCCTCATCGGCAGCGAATACAGTATTTGAAGCAAAACCGGCCCCTAAGATCGCAGCAGAAAATAAAGTCATTGCAAGTGTTGTTTTTTTCATGATGTTTCCTCCATAAGTGTGATCATTCTGTTGATCGGATTCACATCTCCATACAGCCCCAAACGGCTCCCCCGAACCTGGACATGAGCGTGGGCCCCACCTCCTTAAAGGTGACTGGCAGCAGTGACAACAGGTGCGCGTTGATGCGCAAAGTTAGATCCTAGCGTAATGATGAAACGATGTACTGGCCGAACCTCAATCCTCGGGTGCGGAGACCAAAGTCCACGTCAGATCAGCCTTATAATCCGTCGCCAACACCCCGTTCGGCACTTGGAGCTTGACGTTTGAAAGGCTCCAAACAGTTTGGTAAGTCCCTCTCGAACTCAAAGTTCCATCTGGGGTACCATCCATCAGCGTGATTGCACTTTCGCCGTCCAGCGGTAAGGCACTACTACTTGGACTGGTGACCTGAAAAGATGGCGCCATTTTCGTCCATTTCAGCGTCCCAGAATCATTGCTCAGCTGTTGAACGGTGGGCTGAGTAAACACGATTGCTGCATCTTTCAGCGGGCGACCTTCTTTGCTGGTCAACGGGCTTCCGGTCACTGACAATTGAAACCCGCGATATTTCGCGCGGTTAGTGACCTGCGAAAAGACAACAGAGTCGCCGGCCGAGTTCTTGACAACCGTACCATTGCTCTTGGCAACGCTTGTCACAGGCGCCTTTTCCCCATCGCCTGTTAACGACCAGGTCGCAAGACTATCATCCGTTGGTGTGGTCGCTCCGTTGAGGCTATATGTGCCTCCGCCGACCGGCACATCATGCGCCCCAAAGTTAAACACCTTTGGAATACTATCTAGCGTCAGTCGACCCGTATCGCCGGTTCCCGGATTGGTCGATGGATCATTATTAGCACTGGGGTCGCTAGGATTTAGCGGTGCGGTCGAACCAAACTGTAACTTGATAGTGACGGTTTGACCATCCGCCGATAGTGTCGCCGCGCCACCGAGATTGTCAGTATTGCTGAGGACTAATTTGTCAGTCGTTTTGTCATAAGTCAGCCCGAGTTTGCCAGTTGGTGACAGAAAACTCTTCGCTGTAATGGCACTGCCTTGCACCGATAAGCTGGTAGGAAATAGTGTCCCCGGCGTGACTTGAATGTAATCTTGTCCTGCCGTTGCCGTAGCCAGATATCCGCCAGTGTGTAGTGATCCAGTAGTGGAAGTCAGGGTGTTCGTCCCATCGTTCAAAGGCACCTTGACCTGATCAATTGGATCACCATTTTCATCAACGACCTTGATGTACTTCAACGCGGTCAAATGAAGCCGCACCATTTTCTTTACGCCGCCATACGGTGAATCAACCACATCGAACTGGGAGGTGCTCGTTGGCGCAGCCGTTTGCCCATTCAATGGGTTCATCAGGCGAGAAACAGTGAGATACCCATTCTTCAAGGTGATATAAGGATAGCCTGCCGGCGTGTAATACCCGATTTTTTGGGCTTTGTCATAATCGTAAATTTGGTTCTGGAACCAGTTGAACTGAAATTCTGCCCCCTCAGGCCAGGGTATTGCGGGCTCGACGGTCTCACGATTTTCAAAATAGACACTGGACAAGCTCACCTCACCATTTGAATCAGTAAGCTGTTCATCGCTGGATGCCGCTGTCATAGCGGAATTCAAGAAGAGTTCGCCATTGTATAGTTTGCCATCTGAAGCTGTGATCTTAGGCCCATAACCTGGCCCAAATCGCCAGCCTGGAACTGGCGTGTTGGCAGTCCCCCCAGAAACAGCCTGAAGATAATAACGATCAGCCGCGGCCGTTGTGTCTCCAGCAACGTTAAAACTATCAGCAGTGCCTTGCTTAACATCTGCCAAATAAGGGGTGATCGTATACCCGCCGCTGCCGCCACCAGGTAGCACCTTAATTGGCATGACTGCCACATAGCCCTTAATATTTGCCAACTGTGCAGAGGTCAAGGCCTCAAGCCAATACAACGTGATCTTGTGGGTAACAGAATTATAGGAGATCTGGACCTTCACTGGCACCAATGTCCCGTCTGCCAACTTATTCAATAATGACTTGTTTTCCATGACCACAGTCCGAGTATTCCCGCTGGTCGTATCACTCAAGATCGTGCCAATCCCAGCATTGGGATTAGTGCTTGGCGACTGGCGAGCGATCAGCTGGTCGAAGTCAAGCGCTAAGCCCGGGCCGAGATACGCTGTCACAAAATTTGCTTGCAATTGGTCATCTGGTACATTGTCCACCCAAAGCTGAAAGCGAAAATCAGTCCCAACCTTGTAGGGATCCGCATTACCGTACCAAGTGCTCACATAAGCCGCAACATTCCCGTCTGGCGTGACTCGTGAGACATCATGTTGCCATGTGGCAGAGGCACCCGTCACGTTTCCGGCCAAAAGTGGGGTCAAGGTAAATGACGAAAGCCCAGCCCCTACTTTGACAACAAACGTTAAGGTGTTGACTGCTGCGCCAGTAGTCGCGACATACATCTGCAATGAACTGCCACTGACGGTTAGACTTGCACCGGTGACTGGCGATTTCAACACCTGTTGAGTCGCATCTAAGCTAGTAGTGCTATCCGTAGCGAGCCAAAGTGCCTTCGTTGCGGCCATATCAACAGTCACACCGGTCGGCAATCCAGTGGTAACGACAGACCCCTGAGCCTGTGAGTTTGTTAGTTTGACTGTTATACTGGAATTATCGGCAAAATGATAAACGGAATTGCGGTTGACTTGGACGTCTTGCCCATCTGGTTGCCACGAATACAGATCCGCTTCCTGAGTCCCTGTGTAGAAATTATCTGAATCACGCACATCCGAGATCGCCAACGTGCCCGTGGGTGCTGTGGCCGCCTGAATTGACAGACTATGAGCTGAGCCTGCTAACCCGATCAAGCTGAGCAACAGTCCGAGTGCAAACACAGTCTTGGGGAAAAAGTTCTTTAATTGATTTACTTTCATATAATTGTCCCCTCTTTGCGAGTGACACAGTGGCCGCGACTAGGTCAAACTCAACTCTCGAAATAATCATCCTTGGTTAAGCAGACCCTGACGCCCGGTTTGAGTATCAACCACTCAAAAAAATACCGACTCGTAGGCCGACTAAAAACCCTATTTTTACCAAGTTTATACCCATTTTTGGTTATATAACAAAAAACAGACAGAAGTGTCCACTGTGTTCCATTTTCAATTTACAGTCCGGTTGAAAGTGTGTCAGAATTGTATTATCAAGGGTCTGGGGTGGTTTTTAGCAAGCAGCGAAAGTAGCCGCCTTGCATATGTATTTCAAATACGCTACTAATAAATAGGCATATATGTTTTTCCCATTGTGTAGTGTGCGTGTCTTCACACTACGTTATGGCTAAGCCCGCCATTCGCGGGTCCATGGAGGAACTGGGATGACTTTAACAGATCAAGAAAAAGTTGGACGGTACATCGATGAACTGCGGCGCGCCAAACACATCACCTTGGAGCAAATGGGCCAGGACCTGGGCTGGTCTAGCAAAACGTTCCAGCGCATCCTCCGCGGTGAAGTGGACATCAAGTTGCCGCAACTGCTCGCGCTGGCGCAGTATCTCACATTTGATTTTCAGGAGCTGGTGCAAGGCGCAGGCCTTTCCGCGAATTTTGTCTTCGACGGCGAGCGCGCGGTGATCAACAATACCGACCCGAAAGACCCCAGCAAGCTCGAAGCCGTCAAAACGGCGCTGCGCACACAATACCGACAGACACCGATGCCAGGGCTACTGGCGTTGATTCGCCTCGCCGAGACCCTGCAAGCCGAGATCAGGCAGGATGACGTCAGCGCCAAACGCCTGGGGCAAGAGATCTTCGCGCTTTTTGCCAACGATGAGAAGCTGACCAGCTTTGATTTTCGCATGCTGAGCACGATTGTTGGCTACGTGCCCTATGCACAGCTCCGAATGCTTTTCAGCAATCTTCTCGTCCAGCGGCGCACCGGCAGCTGGTCGGCCAGCGATGACGCCGCCGAGTATGTGATTGATTCGTTTTACATCAATCTCTTGAGCAGTGCGCTGGATACCCGGCAAGAGGCCAATGTGCGCGAGGCGATTGCGCTGATGCACAGCCGCCAGACACAAAATCATAATTTCTATTATTTCTTCTATGTGAAGATCGGCGATGTCGTCGCGACGTACCTCGACGGCGATATTCCTGGCGCCACCGCCTTGAAGGACAAGCTTCTGGCCGCGATCACCCTTTTCGTGCCCGCCCCGATCGTCGAGGCGCAACGCATCGAGTTGGCCCAACGTTGGGCGCAACTGGAAAAATTTTCAGCGCCGGTGACGGACTGAACACAAAAAGACGGCGCAAGTATTGCCTGGGAAATATCCAGGTGACTTGCGCCGTCTTTTGTTAGCGATGGCTTATTTGATCAGCGCTTCCAGTGTTTCGGCAAACCTCGGCGTCCAGATGTCGCGGTATCCCATCATCGTCGGATGGGCATCATCGAGCATGCTGGCAGGCTGGGCCGCAGTCTCTTCGGCCACTGCCGCATCCCCGTGCAAGTCGAGAATGGCGAAGTGCCACTTGGCCTGCACCGCGATCAATTTTTCAACTAATTCTGTGTAGTCGGTCTCGGCCGGGTCGCGCAGACAGGTGTAGAACAGCACGGGGCAATCCCAGTGTGCCTTCGCATACGCCAAAATAAATTCGATGGCGCCGATCGTCGTGTGCGGATCAAACGCATCCGCGGAAGATTCGGCGGCGATCGCGCCAACCGGGCAGCCACGGCGGCCATCATTGGTGGACAGCTGCACCACCAGCGCGGCAAAGTCCTGCGTCGTCGGAATGTCGCGCTTGAGGCGGGCAATATAGGAATCGTCATCCGCATCTGCCAACGTCGTCCCATTGATCGCCGACTTCACGGCCTTGACGCCATATTGGGCCGCCAAGAAATCCACATAGGAACGGTCAAGCGCCCCCGCGCCAAGCGTGATCGACGACCCAAGAAACGCGATCGACGCGCCCTCCAGGCTGGTTCCTAGATGTTTCTCGGCATTTTCAGGCAAAAATTGTGCCGCGTTGCCCGGCAGATCCTTTAGTTCAGTCATTCAGCCATCTCCTCGTTATTGTCACCATGACTATAGCGAAAAACGGGGATTTTGCAAGCGGTTTCGGCGAGCGTCGAAATCGACCCTGCCCACAGCCGCGCGCCTGTGAAAAAGCAAGACGCCGGCCTCACTTATGATACGGGCTCCCCGCGTTGATCATAAATGCGCGGTAGATCTGCTCCATCAAGACCAGGCGCATCAACTGGTGCGGCATCGTCAGTTTGCCAAACGACAGCGTATCATTAGCCCGCGTCATCACAGCCGGGGCAAGGCCAAGCGAGCCACCGATGACAAAAGTGATATCGGAATGGCCATATGTGCCGAGATCCGCGAGTTCCTTGGCAAAGACCTCACTGGGCCGCTGCTTGCCTTCGATTGCCAGCGCGATCACCCAATCGCGGTCCTTGATCTTCCCCAGGATACGTTCACCTTCGACCTCTTTGACATGCGCCATTTCCGCCTCGGACAACGATTCCGGCGCTTTTTCATCCGCCACTTCGACCAGCTTCACCTTCGCGAACTTGTCGAGTCGTTTCATATATTCAGCGATGCCATCTTTGAAATATTTTTCCTTGAGCTTACCGACACCGATCACCGTGATATTCATACAACAGTCCTCCGGGGTCCAGTATAACAGACGACTTGGCAAAAATAGGGCAGCGGATGCCGATACAAAAAATTTACATTCGGCATTTTGTGGGCCACTTTCCGGAACAAACACGCATGATCGGCCATGAAAGCGCATCAGTCTTGATTTTTGTATGGGCTTTCACAAACCTTGATCCACCGTCATTTCCGTGATTCCCGAACGTTTCGCTTTACACGAGTTTTACACGCGATACATTGTCAGTACATTGATTTAGGCGCAAACTAGAGCTGTTGAGTCTTTTTGGAGAGTGTAACTATGACCATACTTAAAAACATTGTAAAGGACCGCGTTTTTCAGATCACAGCGGTCCTGACAGTGCTCAGCCTGTTCATTGCGCGGCCGCGTCTTGCCGATATCAACTTCTCCACCCTGTGGTCCATCACCGCGATGATGACGCTGATCCAAATTTTCGAGTACCTCCATGTGCTCGATTACTGCGCATATCGCCTCACCAGTCACGCCAATGACGCCCGTCAATTGACGTGGATGTTTTTGATTCTTGCCGTCGTGGCTGGGATGTTCCTGACCAACGACGTCACCGTTTTGACCTTAGTCCCGCTTTATCTACGCATCGCTAAAAAATATGACCTGCCGGAGATCCTACCCGTCACCTTGATCGGGATGGCCGCCAACTTCGGCTCAGCCTTCACGCCCTTCGGCAACACCCACAACATCTTCATGATGAATCATTACCAGGTGTCACTGGGGACCTTTTTTTCCTGGTCGATTCCGTTGCTCATCGCCAGCCTGATCCTGCTGGCGCTGTTTTCGCTGATGGTGAAAAAAACGCCCGTGCCGACTGTACCTGTTGAAGACATCCACATCATGATGCGGCCGACTGTCATCACCGGCGTGGCCGCCCTTGTGATCTTCGCCGGCGTCTTGGGCTTCTTGCCATCCTGGGTCGGCGCGGTCGTGGCCCTCGTGCTTGCCGCCTTGTTTGACCCGCACATCCTGATCCACGTGGATTATGGCATCGTCCTCACGTTCACCGGCTTCTTCGTGATCGTGTCCGTTCTGCGCCAGATTCCGTGGGTCTCCACTCTGATCGCCAGCCTGATGTCCACCGACCATTCCGTTTACATGACCAGCCTCCTGTCCAGCCAGCTCATCTCGAACGTGCCATCGACCATCCTGATCGGCAAATTCACCACGTATGCCGGCGCGCTGTTCCTCGGCTCCAACATCGGCGGCCTCGGCTCTGTGGTCGGCTCCATGTGCAACCTGCTTGTTTACAAAGAATACGTCAACTGGGGCAACCACCAGAAAGGCCGCTTCTTCCTCGGATTCCTGGGCTTCAACTTCTTGGGCCTGTTGATTCTAGGCATCATGGGCTGGTTCATCCTCGATTTTATCTACTGATTCCAAATGAAAAATTCGCTCGCACCTGCCATTTCCATCTGGCGGGTGTTTTTTTGCATACTGAACGCCCAACCTTGGCTCCACCTGGCCTTGGCATCCGGCCACCCGCCTCGTGCGCCATACGCCGCTACCCGTCCTGCTCGCCGCCTCGGCCCAGGCGCCCCACTGCCCAGCTGCCCAACTATCCTGCGTCACCCCGCTGCGCAATTGAATTTTTCCCCTGTCAGCGCTAACATTAGCCCTATCATCCGCCTTCGCGGAATAAGGAGTCGCCTCACATGACTGAAAATTACATCCTCGCTATCGACGAGGGCACCACCTCCACCCGCGCGTTCATCGTTGACCACGCCGGCCGCACCGTTGCGGAAGCGCAGCGCGAGTTTCCGCAGTATTTTCCCCAGCCCGGCTGGGTCGAGCACAACCCAAACGAGATCTGGAATGCCGTGCAGGCGACACTTTCCAGCGTGTTCATCGACTCCGGGATCCAGCCCAAGCAGATCGCCGGCATCGGCATCACCAACCAGCGCGAAACAACGGTCGTGTGGGACAAACTGACCGGCCTGCCCATTCACAACGCGGTCGTGTGGCAATCCCGCCAAACCAACGCCATCGCCGAAGAAATGAAGGAAGATGGCCTTTCTGAGACGATTCATGAGAAAACAGGCCTGATCATCGACGCTTATTTCTCCGCTACCAAAATACGCTGGATCCTGGACCAAGTGCCCGGTGCCCAGGCCCGTGCCGAGCGCGGCGAGCTGCTTTTTGGCACCATCGACACCTGGCTCGTCTGGAAATTATCCGGCGGCGCCATTCATGTGACGGACTACACTAACGCCAGCCGCACGATGCTTTTCAACATTCACGACCTCAAATGGGACGACGACATCCTACGCCTCCTGAATATTCCCCGGGTTATGTTGCCGGAAGTCCGCAGCAATGCGGAAGTTTACGGCTACACCGCGCCCGAGCACTTCTTTGGCAGCCCCGTCGCCCTCGCCGGCATGGCTGGCGACCAGCAAAGTGCCCTCTTCGGCCAGCTCGCCTTTGAGCCTGGCATGGTGAAAAATACATACGGGACCGGCTCCTTCATCGTCATGAACACCGGCGAAGAACCCGTCATGTCCGCCAACAACCTCCTGACCACCATCGCGTACGGCATCGACGGCAAGATCAACTATGCCCTGGAAGGCTCCGTCTTCGTCGCCGGCTCCGCCATCCAGTGGCTCCGCGATGCCATGAAGCTCTTGGCCCACGCCACCGATTCCGAAGATGAGGCGCTCAGTTCGACCTCGCGCAACGAAGTCTATGTCGTCCCTGCCTTCACCGGCCTCGGCGCGCCATACTGGGACGCCGAAGCTCGCGGCGCCGTTTTTGGCCTGACCCGCGGCACCACCCGCGCCGATTTTATCAAGGCGACCCTGCAGGCCTTGGCCTACCAGACCCGCGACGTGGTCGACACCATGTACAAGGACACCGGCATCACCATTCCCGCCCTGCGCGTCGACGGAGGCGCCGCCAACAACAACTACCTCATGCAGTTCCAGGCAGACCTCCTCAACACCCCGATCGAGCGCGCCGGCAACCTCGAGACTACGACCATGGGTGCCGCGTTCCTCGCCGGCCTGGCCGTTGGTTTCTGGAAAAATACGGATGAGCTGGCCGCCATCGCCACCATCGGCCGCCGTTTCGAGCCAACCATGCCAGCCGCAGAACGCGAAAACCTCTACGCCGGCTGGCAACAACCCGTCGCCGCCACCACGATGTTCAAGCATCGCCCAGTGGGAGAACAGGAAAACTAAACTGTATCAGGCGCCGTTTCCAGTGGAGGCGGCGTTTTTCTGTGGCGCGATTTTTGCGGCGGCTTAGGGGTACGTCCGCCCATCTCGAACCGACACCCCGGAGACGTCTCGGCAATCTCGGCAAAAAAGTTGTTTTTGAATTTCTCGCGGAAATATTTTCACTTTTGTGTATTTTTTGATCTCGGTTTGCCCCGAGATAAGCGCCGATTCAGAAAGCACTTTGTCGAAAAAAGATTCCTTGGTCAAAATTTGGGGTGATTCAAAAACCCCTTCACAGCAACGTTTCCGGCGCCATCGAAAAATAACATCAAAATCTCGATCACATTTTCCGGCTCCCACTCGCTTAATATTATGTAAGGGTCAGGAAGGTGGGCTCTTACCGACGCCCGGATGAGCATGCCCCAAGTGGAGACTGTCGCATGCATATTCATTCGACTCCATGGGCGGTCGGGGGAAACAACACACCTTCAGAAAGCTTGTCTAGCTAGCAGGCGTTCAGCACCACCCGCACCACGGGAGCCCGGGTTCCCACCATAGTCTTTCATCGCAATGTCGTGCAGCCCACCTTCGTTTGCAGGAGCTGAATGCGGCCCATCTTGAGAACGACACCTTCTTCTTCGGAAGCGGGAAGGTCACCGAAATTCTAAACCTATATGTCACCCAACTTGCACCAGCGTCCGATATGGCGGCGACTCAAAGATCCACCTAAGATGAAAGACGAACGGCTTGCGCAAGCAGGTCGTTACAAATGCACCGCCCCCGGCGGCAACGCCATGTCACGCTCTTTGACAGCTGAATAAGTTCTACCGGCATCCACACAATGTCGTGCAGCCCACCTTTGTTTGCAGCACCGGGTATGCGGCCCATCTTGAGAACGACGCCTTCTTCTTCGGAAGCGGGAAGGTCACCGAAATTCTAAGCCTACATGACCTAAGCTTACTGCACCAGCAATCGATATATGGCGGCGGCACGGATACCACAAAAGCTTTTCAAAGAGCACTGTAATCACACAAGTTGCGACTGGGGAGGGCCTGCCGATTGCAACTTGTGTGGCCCCTAGTCCGGTCAAAGGCCCGACCGGATCAGGGGTACATAGCGGATCACTGACAGCCGACATGCGCCGATGAGAAGCGTCTGGTCTAGCCCAAAACGCCGAAATTTATGGAAATATATTTAGCTCACAAAACCAGTCTTTTCGGCATTTGAACGCGTATACAAAACATTTACACGAAAATACTTTACGTTTTGACCCTCGAGAATCGCTTTATATAGTGTAAGGCCTGAGAAGGTGGTGGCCTTACCGACCCCCGGATAGGTATGCGGCGAGTGAGATCAGTCGCATGCAACTCATCCGATCTCACACGGGCTGACAAGAAACAACCACACCTACAGAATGCACGCCCGATCAGCAGCGTTCAGCGCCACCCGCACCATGGGAGTCCGGACTCCCACCTAAGTCTTTCATCCAATGTCGTGCAGCCCACTTTCGTTTGTGGGACTGGAATGCGGCCCATCTTGAGCCGGACGCCTGCTTCTTCGGGAGTGGGAAGGTCAGCGAAATTCTAAGCCAATACTTCCTTCAACCCGCACCAGCGTCTGGTTATGGCGGCGACTCAAAGATCCAACAATGATGAAAGACGCACGGTTCGCCTCGGCGAGCCAGAAATGTTGCAACGTCCCCGGCGGCAACGCCATGTCACGCTCTTTGACAACCGAATAGCACTACCGGCATCCACACAATGTCGTGCAGCCCACCTTTGTTTGTAGGACTGGAATGCGTCCCATCTTGAGCCGGACGCCTGCTTCTTCGGGAGCGGGAAGGTCAGCGAAATTCTAAGCCTAAACTTCCTCCAACCTGCACCAGCAATCGATATGGCGGCGGCACGGATGCCAAAGAAAGCGCCAAAGAGCATTAACGGCACAGCTCGCTTCGTTTCCACTGCAGCGAAGCGAAACGTGCCACCCTCCGACTTGCAGTGGGGTCGGAGGTACATAGCGGCCTCAGGTCTGCTGCTCAGGCCTCCCGAGATTCAAAAAAGGCACACCGCGCAAAGATCTGCGATCGCCCTTTTGAATGAATTAGGTGGAACGTCGTCGTGCAAAGAGAAAATCTCAAAGTGGCAATCGCCCTTCATTATCCGCCATCATCTTCACTAACTGAGAAACGAGCTCCGGATGATCCAACCGTATCGTCATCCCACGATTATTTTCAAATCCCGCATCAATACTGATCCAAAGCTGACGCCCATCGATGACCACACAATTTGGCAAAGCGAAAGCGGCAAGGTGCAAGTGGCTGTTGGCTGAGATTGGCAGGGTTGGCTCGAATTGCGTGTAGACCTCTGCAGTGCATTCCGGCATGAGCGAATTTTCCAATCTTGCTTGTAAAAATCGGCCGGCCCGCGGGACAACCACCATAACAGAGGACGCAGCTGACAGGGCCTGCGACAGCGCCACCTGGCAATGGCCGTCAAAGACCTGTGGCCCACGCTGCTTGGTGAAGGCATCTTCCGAGATCGTGTACCCCAGCGCTTGGTAGGTCTTGCGTCGCTTGCGATACATTCGCATCAACATCGGCACAAACATGTCGACATAATCGTACACGATCAGCGACGATTTCGCCCCGAGGTCTCGATGCATCCGGCCGAGGTACTGCTCAAGATTACCGTGATAACCGATCGGCATCGCGAGCAGTAATGTATCCAGCGTCGCGATATCGAGCCCCTCTCCAGCCGTAGCTGTCGTGGCTAAAATCACATATGGCCCGGTCTCTGCCTTGATTCGTGTGATCTCTTCACTGCGTTCCTTTGCTGAAAAGCGGCCGTAAATGCGATACACATTGGCGTCTTTCACCCGACTATAGAGTTGATCCACATGTTCCACGAGACTGGTCAGCACAATGAGATGTCGACCGGCCTTCAATGCATTCTTGATATCGCGAATGATCACGGCATCACGCGCCTCATCATGTAGCATCGCAGTACGATTTTCCACGATTCCATTTTTCAGAGTCTCAAGATCTGTCATGCCAAAATTCGTGAACCGCGGGATCACCGTCCGCTGCACGCTCAGCGCAAACTCAGGGTCCACTGCCTCAGTGCGAAAACGAATCGGTCCAAAACGCATCGTCAAGATTGGTGCCTGCCCATCGCGGCGGTATGGGGTCGCTGACAACCCATAAAGGTAGCGCGCACGAAGCCCACCGATCACCCGGTCAAAAGTGGACGCGGCATCGTGATGGACCTCATCGCTGATCACCATACCGTATCGATCTAGAAAAGTGCGCGAATCTTGGAGCCGGCTGACAGCTTGGACGGTCGCAATATCGACGAGGCCACTACAATTTTTCTTTTGTCCATAATACGTCCCAATGATGGGCTTACGACGTTTGCGTCCAGAAGGCGTGTGTTCCACTACAGTCGGCGCAGTGTTGATCGTCAAAAGTTGCTGCAAACTTTTCCGCCACTGCTCAGCCAGCGTCTTATTGGGAACAAGAATCAACGTACTGACCGCGCGTTTGGCAATCAGATTGGCGCCGATCACCGTTTTGCCAAACCCGGTTCGCGCAGCTAAAATCCCGTTCACGTTGGCCATCATGGCATTGAATGCGGGGACCTGATTCGGCCGCAACGTCCCATTGAAGTGCACATCAAGCGGCGTGCCGGTTGCCACCTTATCCTGCCAAGTGATCGAGGCCACCATTGCCGCCAGCTGATCCTCCAGCCCACGCGGCAAGATCAGATACGTGGGCGATTCGCGATAAAGACTGATGATGCGCGGTGTCAGATTAACCGGCATACGGTTTTTCTGGCGCTCATAGAACACAGGATTGCGAAACGACGCGAGCCACTTCAAATGCAACAGCGCCTCTGCATCTAGATCCGCCTTCAGCACATATAGCGCATTGGCGCGAATGATCGTCAGCGGCTTGGTGATCTGGTAAGGCTGGGTAAAGATGTCGGGTTCGTCTTCCTCATCCGCCTCATCATACAGTCGAAAGCCAGCCCGCTGCGAAAGCCGATCGATCGTCTCTTTCACCTTTGCAGACGAGAGCCGGTCAGCTTTCGCAAGAACGGCCCATTGATCTGAAAATGGTTTCCAAGCCTCATCCACAAAGACACTCTGCCCATCTCTAGCCGCATGAGCTTCCAACGGCGCGGCAATCAAATTACCAAATTGTCCGGGTCCAAGTTGGTCCTGTGCAGGAAATAGCCGGTCAAATGCCGTGAACGGTAGGCGCGGGTCGATTGCCTGCGTGGCCTTCAGCAACTCATCCCCCAACCGACGCGCGATCGATGCCGCAAGCGGCGTCGCGAAAAGCAGCCAAATATGACTTCCACTGCCGGATTGCGACAATTCAACAAGTGGCGCGAGTCCCGCTTCTCGGCAAACTTTTACTATCGACTCGCTGAGCCCTTGCCACGGCTGATCGGCGTGGTGACCATCAATATCGAATACCAAAAATTTAGTGGTGTTGTCCTCCGCCAAAGGATAAAGGCCAATCGCCGTATCTCCTGACCGTGTTTGACTGCCACGCAGATGATCAAGCAAAACCGCATCGGTCAGTTCGAAATGGTGAGTGCGAGAAGGCCGGCCGTTCTCAAATGGCGCGGCTGGCGCATAAGCCTTTTTCTCTGCCCTTTTGTTCCAGTACCGGTTCGCATACACATCAGTTCGGCCCACAAAAAGTGACTTAAATAGAGTCAAGCGCGCTGACCAATCCACCGGTTTTTGCTGCTTCGTTCTAGAAATCAGCTCATCTTGAGGTATCACAAAATACTGCTGAGTGCCTGGCCGCCGATAGATCACGATTGGCCCTTTTTGCGCATGACTTTGATCCTGTGCGATCGTGACCAGCTCATATGTCTGGCCATCAAGCTCAAAGTGTTTTGTCATTGACTGTGCAGTTCTCCTTTTAATAGGGATAAACGACTATTTTGATGCTCAACTCTATTTGTTGAGCCCCTTGGTGACACCATTTATGAACAGTGTAGCGCATGTCAATCGATCTATGTTGATTTTTCAGACAAGAATGGTCTGTGCTGACACCCTGAGTGCTTAAGTCAAATACTAAAATAGCCGCCCCTAGAGGCGACCACCATTTTCTATAGAGTGAGCAAGATCATGTAGAGATAGAATGCAAGTTTGATTACAAGCCACACTTCGTATCACCCCTTTTAACCAGCCTTCGCGTTTGCGAAAGGAGCTATCCCAACAACTACAATTATAACATGGGGACTGATCACTGCGATGTAAAAGCGCACCCACCCAAATATGACATTTAAAAAAGAGCAATCATGAGCAAGGTTGAATTTCTCCCCTGTTGTATTGAATGCTTGCTGAAGTACGCCGCATCTTGAGTTGTCCTCGCCTATGGAGCTGACACTGATTGAACTGACATCTATCTAAGGTACGGGGGTAGTAAATACATAGTCTGATCATATATTGAGCCTGATGGAACTGAGATTTATCTAAGACTCTACTCGATTGACGAGCTCGTCATCAACGGCGCTGACCCTGATTGAACTGACATCTATCTAAGGCCGACCGCCTCATTCACCGGTGGCACAAGCGGTGCTGACCCTGATTGAACTGACATCTATCTAAGGCACTCGAGAACTATATGCAGCAATCGATAAAGTGCTGACCCTGATTGAACTGACATCTATCTAAGGCATGCGCTTCACGTCGAACTGCTGAGCCTTGGTGCTGACCCTGATTGAACTGACATCTATCTAAGGCAGACGTGGCTGTGTCGAAGTCCATGCATCGGTGCTGACCCTGATTGAACTGACATCTATCTAAGGCGTTCACACTATTGACTTGTATAGCGTGGCGGTGCTGACCCTGATTGAACTGACATCTATCTAAGGCTGAGGTCGTTTGAATTTGAAGCCCGGCGTTGTGCTGACCCTGATTGAACTGACATCTATCTAAGGCTTCCCTTAGGCTGGTACGTGGACGCCGCCGGTGCTGACCCTGATTGAACTGACATCTATCTAAGGCAAGATCTATATTGGCGGCGGGAATGTTTACGTGCTGACCCTGATTGAACTGACATCTATCTAAGGCACCATGATTACATCGCCTAGCTCATCAACTGGTGCTGACCCTGATTGAACTGACATCTATCTAAGGCGTCATCACAGTCGAAGCTTCCGCCCGGCAGGTGCTGACCCTGATTGAACTGACATCTATCTAAGGCTGTCGGGGGCGATGTCGTCTAGGTCGTCGGGTGCTGACCCTGATTGAACTGACATCTATCTAAGGCCGAGCTTGGTCAGGGCGTCGAGGATGAGGGGTGCTGACCCTGATTGAACTGACATCTATCTAAGGCCTGTCACCGCGCCATTGCCTGGTGTCGATGGTGCTGACCCTGATTGAACTGACATCTATCTAAGGCTACCCCGCCAGTGCCGAGATAGACGTTGTAGTGCTGACCCTGATTGAACTGACATCTATCTAAGGCATGACCCAGACCACAATGGCATGTTCGATGGTGCTGACCCTGATTGAACTGACATCTATCTAAGGCTCATACAAGGTGGAAAGCGCGTACCCCTTTGTGCTGACCCTGATTGAACTGACATCTATCTAAGGCAACTTACCTTCTGCAATCGTATATTTTTTCGTGCTGACCCTGATTGAACTGACATCTATCTAAGGCACGACATTGGAGATGTTAAGGCCCAGGCTTGTGCTGACCCTGATTGAACTGACATCTATCTAAGGCCAATCGGATGTGCGAAAACACTATTGATGTGTGCTGACCCTGATTGAACTGACATCTATCTAAGGCAGATCAAGAAACTGGTGATTCCGAAGAATGGTGCTGACCCTGATTGAACTGACATCTATCTAAGGCGAACTCGTAAAACACTACCTCATAATTGACGTGCTGACCCTGATTGAACTGACATCTATCTAAGGCACTTTAGACGAAAAGCTCGCCGCACTGCGTGTGCTGACCCTGATTGAACTGACATCTATCTAAGGCATTCATTGTTAATGTCCTTTCTTTATTTGGGTGCTGACCCTGATTGAACTGACATCTATCTAAGGCTGTACCAAGACCAAGAGGCCAAGCGATACGGTGCTGACCCTGATTGAACTGACATCTATCTAAGGCTGATGCTGGCCATGCAGACCTGGAACCTGCGTGCTGACCCTGATTGAACTGACATCTATCTAAGGCTTAAATCTTAGCAATCCTACGCTGACAACAGTGCTGACCCTGATTGAACTGACATCTATCTAAGGCACGCGCTTGGCAGAAAACGCCTCAAGTTCTGTGCTGACCCTGATTGAACTGACATCTATCTAAGGCTCATCAACGTATTGAACCTGCAGGCCCTGAGTGCTGACCCTGATTGAACTGACATCTATCTAAGGCACTGTTGCTAACAGCTACACAGGGACAACGGTGCTGACCCTGATTGAACTGACATCTATCTAAGGCATCTTTCCGACCACGGGGGGAAGGGAGCAAGTGCTGACCCTGATTGAACTGACATCTATCTAAGGCTTGCATTTAGTCCACGCTCGCTATTCTCCTGTGCTGACCCTGATTGAACTGACATCTATCTAAGGCCTGGCATGACCAGCGCAACGCTGGAAATTAGTGCTGACCCTGATTGAACTGACATCTATCTAAGGCCCAGCAAATGAGCGAAGCCCGTTCCAGATTGTGCTGACCCTGATTGAACTGACATCTATCTAAGGCCATGCTGTCGATTTCTTGCTGGGTTAGTTTGTGCTGACCCTGATTGAACTGACATCTATCTAAGGCAGTCAAGGTTACCTATCTTGCCAGCTTTGTGTGCTGACCCTGATTGAACTGACATCTATCTAAGGCAACCAACTGGACGTAGCTTGGCCACAGGGAGTGCTGACCCTGATTGAACTGACATCTATCTAAGGCCCATCACGACGTGTGCACCCCAACATGCGGGTGCTGACCCTGATTGAACTGACATCTATCTAAGGCCAGCGCCACCCTGTAGTTTGTGGTGCTGTTGTGCTGACCCTGATTGAACTGACATCTATCTAAGGCGAAGGGCAACAGCAAGCTCATGACCATTCAGTGCTGACCCTGATTGAACTGACATCTATCTAAGGCCATTCATGGAGCTATAGTAGATACAGAAAGGTGCTGACCCTGATTGAACTGACATCTATCTAAGGCATCTTTTGTATTAAATACCAATGTTTGGATGTGCTGACCCTGATTGAACTGACATCTATCTAAGGCAGTAAGACTTACGTGCCATTTTAATTATCAGTGCTGACCCTGATTGAACTGACATCTATCTAAGGCAACCGGCAAGGTCCGTCTCTCTTATGTTCAGTGCTGACCCTGATTGAACTGACATCTATCTAAGGCGCAGAATACGGATGCGTGATGATCCAGTCAGTGCTGACCCTGATTGAACTGACATCTATCTAAGGCTTACGTCAAGCCATCAACCAACACACCAGCGTGCTGACCCTGATTGAACTGACATCTATCTAAGGCGTAATTGTTACGGTATCACTTTTCATTTCAGTGCTGACCCTGATTGAACTGACATCTATCTAAGGCAGTGTCGCCAGTAGAAGTCACGAATGCTGCGTGCTGACCCTGATTGAACTGACATCTATCTAAGGCGCGTGCTCATGCCGTCAGCCGCTTCGGTGAGTGCTGACCCTGATTGAACTGACATCTATCTAAGGCCGTATCTATTGCGGTGTCTATCTTGCTTCTGTGCTGACCCTGATTGAACTGACATCTATCTAAGGCTGGAATGGAATAGTTTCAGTAGCCACGGCTGTGCTGACCCTGATTGAACTGACATCTATCTAAGGCTAGTTATGGCTACAGAAAACAACAATTTACGTGCTGACCCTGATTGAACTGACATCTATCTAAGGCACTAACCGTGGTGGCGCAACGGGTTCCCGTGTGCTGACCCTGATTGAACTGACATCTATCTAAGGCCGAATGTATGGTCTAAGGCACAAACGCGTGGTGCTGACCCTGATTGAACTGACATCTATCTAAGGCCCCGGTACCGATATGGGTTTTCAATTTCAAGTGCTGACCCTGATTGAACTGACATCTATCTAAGGCGAACTGCTCGTTGACCCAGGTAAACTGCGTGTGCTGACCCTGATTGAACTGACATCTATCTAAGGCCTACAAGGTCTAAAGGCGTGTACAGCACGCGTGCTGACCCTGATTGAACTGACATCTATCTAAGGCCGATAGACCAGCCGAGCAAAGCCAAATTCAGTGCTGACCCTGATTGAACTGACATCTATCTAAGGCCGTCAAGATGTCTTGGCCGAAGGTATGAAAGTGCTGACCCTGATTGAACTGACATCTATCTAAGGCCGATGTTCTGACATGAAAATCTCATTCTCGTTCTCCTCGAGAATCGTTAAACTCCGAATCAATCCAGATATACTGGCATTCTTCGAATAAGCTATGTCGAGAGATAGATGAAAATTCAATGTCAAGAACGGCCATGCCAGTTCCTGCCACTAATCCTGCTAGTTGATTCAACTGGTTGACATCAAGATAGTGGCTCAGGTTTGTTAGAACCGGAATTTTGACATTTTCCAGTTCAACAAGTGTCCTTAGAAGTACCTCAAGTGTAGCATATGGGTCTGCTTTTGTTTCGGGACTGAAACTTAATCCTGAAAATTTAACAATATTCTCCAATGTCGGTGTCAGCGAGACGTCGAGCGGAATGTCTAAATTGAATGAGCTTTCAAGTACGAGACGAAGCATTTCCTTTGCCTCATCGATCAACTTGACTGTTGATTCATCTGAGATAACAGCAAGAAGTTGTTTGATAATCAGCCGTTGAAAGAGTTTGTCTAGATCCACCTCCAGCAGAATATCTCCATACCAAGTTGCAGCTTTGCTAGTATCAACCACTTTCGTCTGCTCATTGGCAAACACCAAGATATCTTTCTCTTGGCGAATACCATCTAAAAGGTCCATATAAACTCGAGGAGACGCAGTGTCAACAACTGTAGCCTTTCCTGGTAATAGAGTGATTGGTGCATACGGGAAATATGTCAAAGTAGTCATATGACAATCGTCCTTTCTGGTGAATTTCGAATGTCATCGCTGGCCTTTCCAGCAATAAAATTCACGGCTTGATATTGAGCTTCAGTAATAAGCATCGTCTGAATCACGCCGGCCTCTGGAGCCAAATTAGCAATACGCTGTTCAAGAAATTGAGCAGACTTTCGATTAGGACAAACCCGGACATATATAGAGTATTGCATCATAAAGAAGCCCTCCCTGATCATCCCTTTTCGAAACTGGCGATATGCTCGGCGTTCTGCGCTCGTTTCAACTGGTAAGTCAAACATCACCATTAGTCTCATCACTCGATACCTCATCAGCTAGTCGCACCTCCATTTGGAGTTCATCAAGACTTCCATTTAAAAAACGCAAGCAACGATTAACGTGGTCAGGAATTGCATTTCGGAGTAGTGTATTCTTTCCGTTATACTTGATGACCGTGTTCATATTATCAAGCAGTCCAACCTTTACATCAGGCGTGAGTTCCTTGAATTT
Source organism: Lacticaseibacillus mingshuiensis (assembly GCF_016861785.1). Lineage (GTDB taxonomy): Bacteria > Bacillota > Bacilli > Lactobacillales > Lactobacillaceae > Lacticaseibacillus > Lacticaseibacillus mingshuiensis. The sequence continues at coordinate 9,592 of NZ_BOLS01000004.1, read as the reverse complement.
CTGGCGTGACACCCACAAATCAATGAATGGACGAAAGGGCTCCATAAGATCCGATCCTAGGTTAAATTGATTTTCTTCGCTTTGATGGTGAATTCCTAACTCCGTCATATAGCCGTTGACCGTTATTTCTAAATTCACATGCGACAGTAGTATCTGATACCCGTAATTGAGGGCTGCATTCGTTGCATCAATATTGCTTCGAGAAAAGCCACTGCCAAACAGCTCCGGAAAATACTTGCGAGCGGCGACGGCTTCTCGATTTGTAACATCATTCAGTTCCATTTCTTCAAGGGGCATCCGCACCAAGGAAGCATTCTTTTGCATAGCTTCCAGAACTTGTACCTGCATGCTCAGTTTCGCGCCGATGATCTTTGTCCATACAACACTCATCAACTCAACATCCCACAGGACCTGCGATACGATAGTTGAAGCACTGCGCCCAGTGCTATACATATTCATAGTCTCGGCCGATAGCTTGCCATTCGGTCCGGTAAAGAGAACTTTTGCACCTGTTCGCGCTAACGCACTAATAGCCATACCGCTCACCGTTACTTGCGGTGTTCCTAACACCAATAGATGGACATCTTCCAAAGGTATCGTCTTCGTTCCGTTGTCAGTTTGCACGACAAGGTTGTTACTGAGTGTCGTGACTTTTGCATGGCTAGTCACATATATTGTCCTGAAATTCATCGGCTTACCTCCTTGTCAAAAAATGTTGATAGATGCTATACTTATTATGTTGAGTTTGACATCCTCAACAGTTGAACCTGATTGAACTGACATCTAGCGTTAAGGTCAAACAAAGCTTCGGCTAAGTTTCATTCCTGATTAAATTCATCGGCCCTTTGTGGGGCATACATAGTACAAGAAAGAGCTGCGAGGTAAATGCCTTGCAGCTCTTTTGCTTTTCTTCGAGATCAGACCCACTATCTACAAAGAAGAGAGTGGGATACGTTTTTCAAACATACCCGATGGTGACTGATAGATAATCTCAGTGTCATTTGCCAAGTTAACACCACTACTATTTTGTAAAAAGCCAAACGGCGTCGTTATACCTAAATCCGGCACCTTCAAGGCAGTCGGATTTGCATGTAAGCCGGTCAAAACCTGGCTAATCACCATACGTTTGAGCCCAATGAGATCTAATACGTTATTAGCCTGTAAAGTATTGAAGCCGGCTATAGATTCAGACAACTTGGCACGATTGGCACGAATATCATAAAGATTGAAGAAACGGTCGCTTTGATCGACAATCTTTTCAAAGACTGTGTCCAATCCCTTTGTAATCGTTTTAGGTTCTACAGTATCAGAGGCTTGTGCTTGTAACCGTTTTTGATCCGCGAGTGATAACCACAATTGTTGGTAGTTCCTAAACATCTTATCAGATCTCACCAAGAAATACCCGTACTTTTTATTGTGAAAGAGATTGTTCAGCGCAAGTTTCGGAATAACAACCTCAAAGTTGCTTTTAGAAAGGAACTTTTCTTGTTTCAGTTGGATATATATAAGCTCTCTAAAGCTAAGTTCACTATTTTTCACTTGTTGGGCAATGAGACTAGCATCTCGAATTGAGATAGAGAAGATCTTATAAGTCACCGGTGTCTTATCAGTCAGTCGGACCAACGAGAGATATGCTGCAGCTTCCTTCGCGTAACCGCCATATATTTCGACCGGCAAATTAGCCTTAAGAGGAATGAGCGACTTACGCGCTGCATCGCTGGCAGGATATCTCGTTGCGTCATACAGCGCGCCATGTCCTTCCAGCACTTCATGAACTGTCGTAACATGCTTATATTCATAGAGCCGTTTCATATCGGAAATCGTCTGCGGGCCACCCCAGACCACAGCCCCGCTCTCATTCGTTACGGTCAGATTGTTTTTCTGCATCATAGCGATGAAGTTAAACTGACGAATATCTTTGTAATAGGCCTTACTGTAGTCACCATAAACAAAGAACGGTGTGAGTTTCGGATAGCGATTGAGTAGATAGAGCCCGATCCACGCAGCCAGATATGAATCGAATGCATGGTGATAATCGTTGACGTCACGATTCTTTGGTAGACCATACGCGTGCCGGAATCCTTGGGTCAATCCCGCCTTCACCGCAATAATCTTCGTATCTGGGAACAATGCTGCCGCAATTTGCTCGGTCAGCTTGATAATCTGACGGGTCTCAACCAACTGACGGGCGATGAAGCCTTCAGCTCGTTTGTCAAAATCGCTTTGCCGCAGCATCAGATTTGCCAGCTTATTCTTTGGAATAAAGCCGTCGTCGCTCAAATGCCGCCACTTCCATTGCATCGCGGGTCCGTATACATCAAATGCGAGGCGATCGCCCTTTTCTCGATTGGCAGATTGCGAGACCAACACACGATTTGCAAGAGAGTCATCCTTAGTGATTGCCTGAGGGATAATATGGTCGATGTCATACCCCGCTAAATTATCGATGTTCAACTTCTCGCCGGTGTAGAGGTCCACCCCATTTTGCATGAAGTACAGAAATAGGCGGTCTTTGCTGAAGTCGGCAGAACCTTGGCGCTCATGAAACTCCTCTCGCACACTCTCACGAACGACATCAGAGGCAATCGTATCAAAAAGCGTTGCGACCTGTTGGCGACGCGATCGCGAGAGATCAGACTTGCCAGATGGGCCGTCAGCGGTCTCGAGGAAGAGCCAAGTCGGGTCATATCCACCATTAGCTCGCTTAATGTCCGCAATGATCGTCATGACCTTTCGAATAGCCTTCTTATTACTTGGCGACGTATAGGCCTCGTCGAGTAATTCATCGACGGTGCTCGGTGAGAGACGGCCCTGGTTTGCCTCGTCGATTGCCCGCTTGAACTGATCATCGCTGATGATGTGCATGAAGTTTTGTTGTGTGTCCCAGAGTTCCTGGATCACAGTCTTGCCACGACTATCTTTCAGTTCCGCGAGAAGTTTTTTGGAGAACTGCCCCCATCCCCGCAACCGCAAGCCACCAAGTGACTGACGCTGATCGTCTGTCAGCCAATTAATGGTTTGTAACTGATCTCGCAAAATGTTGCTATCTTCAAAAATTGTTGCCCAGGCGATAATTGTCTCCAAGTCTTCTTGGCGGCTTGGGTCGTCAATTGCTTCGGGTAGTATTTGACGCAAGCGGTGATACGAAGATAGGCCACTCAAGAATGATTTACCGTTGGAGAGCCCTTCAATCTTGATTTCCATCTTAGGAGGAAACTCCCCGTGGGTCACTAAATTCTCACGCAGTTTTTTAGCGGTCACTGCACTGTTCTTTGTTCGATTCTGAAACAATTCAACATAGAGTCGCTGTTTTTGCGTAGCCGTTAGCGGCTGACCCTCCACTCGAATCATGTTCAGTTCGTTCAACACCTCATACCGCTGATACAGCAAGCTTTGCTTCGGCACTACATCTTCACCCAGAAGATAAGTATCCGTCGTCTTCATGCGTGCAATAAAGCCGGCAGCAGTCTTCGGCTTGTCTACCTTTTGTTCATAGTTCCACGGGGTGATCTCACCCGACTCGCGCCGAACCATCCACGCAAACTTAGCACCAGAGGTCTCACGTTGATCTTCTTCCGTGATCATCGGACCACCGTAATAAGGTACCCGGAAGGTGATCAGTTCATCGATCTGATATGGCGCTGCGGAACGATGCGCCTCGACAGGATTAGGATTGACAAGCCACGGATAATACTTCCCTTGATTGGCAAGAATCACATCAAGCTCGCGTTGCTGGACCTGATATGGGATTGCACCATTGTCTTTCGTTCGCAGTTTTGGAAGGAAATTATCGGCGACAATTTCGTCTTTGATTGTTTGCGCCATCTCGGAGTCATCTTTAGCGATAGCCTTGGACAACTGCTTATAAAATTCGTCCCTGATCAGGGGCTTGCTGTCCTTACCATCAATATACTGATCGTAGAGCGCTCGTAATTCACGCCGCTTTTTTGCCTCAAGCGTCGCCAAATAGGCTTTAAACAACTTGAGGTCTTCCTTGTGTTTTTCATACCGCTCGATCATGTGCTCAGAATAGGTCGTACCGGCCGGGATGATGCCAGCCAATAAAATGCTTCGATAGAGTTCTTGAACCGTCTCAAGTACAGTCTGGGCATCATCAGACAGTTCGCTCCCATGATCGGCGAAAAAGTCATCAAAGGCGTCAAACGACTTGTTCCAGGTTCCATCCCCCTCGACATTGACCAGGACATTGAACTTAGTCTTCAAGCCAAGAATGCCGTTTGCTAGCTCGGTGATAAGTTGCTTGACCTGTTTGATTTCATCCTTATCCGTGAGCGTCTGTGCCGCCATCAGAAGCGTGACTAACTTACCCCTCCGATCGGCGCGACTGCTGTTGTTATCCAGCAAGATAAGGCTGATCTCATCGTATTGAAGACCCGACAGAACAATCGAGGAATCAGGAATTAGGCGCTGATAGCAGTCATCCATAGTGGCGAACGCCGCTGAAAAATCAATCTTCTTTGCATCAAAATCTTTTGCGTTGCCCTGGGTCAGGAAGTGGCCGCGATACTTGATGATATGGCGAACGGCCAAATAGACCTCCCGAATGTCGAATTGCTCGGGCTTGGTCATCAGTGCATGGCGAAGATGATAGATTGTCGGATATTGGTCATAAAAGTCTTTGTCAGTGCGGTCATTAAAAATCCGCTTGGCCGTCTGAACATTGTCTTTGTCTCTAGGCGAAATGCCGAAATATTTCTGTCTTAGGAAAAATTCAGGGTCTTGCGCCTCGATCATCGGTCGGAATAATTCTCGCAGGAGACCCAAACGTCGGCGCCGACGTTTGAGTCGACGGCGCGTGGTGCGCTGTTGGCGACGAGTCGCGGCAGCCTGGCCTTCAGAATAAAGATAAACGCTGTACGCTTTCTTACCCTTGAGATTGAGCAGTTTTCCTTGGCCGTCAACGGCACTGATGCCGATCGAACTCGTACCGATATCAAGCCCGATTCCGTATTCCTTTGTCTGTCCCATATTTGCTCCCCCTCAGCTTCACGCTGTTTTTGGCTTATATGTCAATTAAAGCACGCCAAGGGTTTTTTGTATATCGAATAAATACATATGAAAATATATAATGAGCGGATGGCCGCCCTTTTTATCGGAGAAAATGTTTTAATTTTATTTTTATTGCACGGTCCCGTTTTACGGATCCACAGAAAACAAGTCACAACATCGCAAGACCTAATTTGCCTATGTACACAGAGTCTGGTTTATCTATCTTGATTCGTGAACCACATAGAAATGCAGTTTTAGTATTCTCGACCACATGCACAACAGTCAGTACTGATAGCCTGATCTATACAAAAAAGACGGCGCATTCTCAACGCCGCCTTCCCTATTCCTACAGATCCCGGACCACCCGAAACCCCATATTACTGCTGGCACTTTCCCCGGTATTCCCATTCCGCGCCGCGATGCGATATCGTTTGCAGTAGCTTTCATGGCAGAGAAACGAGCCGCCCTTGGTCGCGTAATCGGCGTCGTCATGTGCTTGATACTGCGCCCAAAACGCCGGGCCGCTGGTTGTCTGGAACGCCGCGAGCGGGATGTAGCGCGGATTGACGCACCATTCCCAGACGTTGCCGATCATTTGCCAGAGGCCGTACCCATTTGGCGTAAACGACCGGACCGGCGCGGTGCCGACGAAGCCATCCGTTTTTTCATTGACCCAGGGAAAATCGCCCTGGAACGTGTTGGCCATGTAGGTGCCATCTGGGACCAGCGCGTCATCGCCCCAGGGCCACTTGGTGTTGGTGGTGCCGCCTTTTGCCGCGATCTCCCATTCAGCCTCAGTCGGCAAGCGTACGCCGGCCCATTGGCAATAAGCCACGGCGTCATTGCGCGAGACCTGCACAACGGGATGATCCAGCCGATTTTCAATGGTCGAATCCGGGCCAAATGGATGGTCCCAGGTGGCGCCGCGCACGCCATACCACCATTCCATGCGGGGCAGCGGCATCGCGTCCTGCTTCGCCGCCTCGCTCATCAACAGATGGAAGACGTAGCTCCAGCCGATGCGCTCGGAGTCCGTCTGGTAGCCAGTCGCCTTCACGAACGCCGCAAACTCAGCATTGGTCACGGTGGTCTCGCCGATCTCAAACGGCGCGACTGTCACCGCAGTCACCGGTTTTTCCACATCCTCGATGAACCCATCATCGGCGTTGGTGCCGATGTTATAAGTGCCGCCCTGAATCCTGATCATGAGCGTCGCCTCCTTTTCGGAAAAATAATATCACGAAAAATTAGATGGCGGACAAATAAGCGGGCCAAACCTGGTATGGCAGCGTATACGAACTTGGAATAAGAAAATATAATGACCGCTGGATTTTGATTGCAACTATTTTTGCCATCCGCCATACTAATGAAGGAACTCGAAATATTAAAGCCACATGACAACGTTGCGACGAGCTAACATCCTTGTCACATCGTCTTATCATCGTGTCGAAACGCGAAAGTCTATGCTATCATGGCCACAACCAAGTCGATTGGAGGCGTTCACGTGAAGAAGAAAATGACTGTCTTTGTCATCCTCTGGGCGGTCGTGACGATCGCGGTCGGCTGGCAGGTGCGCGCCCAGCTCACCCGCGCCAACGAAGCCGAACACGCCATCACGCAAGTCACAAAAGCCACCAAAGCGTTGCGCGGTGCCGATTTTGTCAGCGCGCCGAAAAGCAATCTCGCAGCCGCCTACCTCAACCGCGCCAGTTACACGGCGGGCCAGGCCGCCAAGTTGAAGGCGACGATGACCCCTGCCCAGCAGGCACAACTCGCCACCGCCCAAAAGCAGATTCAAAATGCCGAATTATTCGTCGCGGTCCACACCGAAGCCGAGCAAATTCTGAACACCGACCACGTGATCCGCGACACTAGCTACGACAACACCAACCTGAACAACGCGTTCCAGCGGCTCCAGGCGGCGGACAAGACCTACGCCAAAGCTGCGGCGGCCGACGTCAAACTGGTCGACACCCAGGCGACGGCCCTCGCTGCGATTCGCGCCGCAACCACCAGCGACCCGACTGCCGCCCAACTCGCCGCCGCAAAAACGGCGATCGAAGCGGTCCCCGTCGCCGCGTTTCGCCAGGCCTACCTCCCCCTGCTCGATACCCTGACGCCAACCGCGGTCCCCGCGGAAAATAGTGCGGCGCAACAGGCAGCGGCCCCGGCGAAATCAACCACAACTGAAGCGGCCACCGAGGCAAAGACTCCTGCCAAAGACGCCACAACTGATAAGGTGACCAAGGCTGACGCGAGCGCGGCTACGGCCACGGCCAGTTCGACATCCGACACCGCAACCGCGGCACACCCAGCGAGCGACGCGGCGGCCCAGTCCTCGTCCGCAACCACCACGGATGAGCAAGCCACTACCACGAGCAAGCCAGCCAAAGACACCACAGCCGCCTCAACGCCGGCCACCGATGCCAATACCGAGAAGAAACCGGCGCATGAGGACGCGACCACAGACACAACGGACACAACTGGCACCGACGCCGCCACCGAAAAAGGCACCGACCCGGCTGTGATTGGCGAAAACGGCTTGTACGCGACGATGGCCGAAGCCGTTGCCGCGATGAAAGCCGCGCAAAAAGCCGCCGGATCCGATGACCAGGCGACTGCATATTCTGTCCAGCTTGAAGATGGCACGGTGCATTATACCTGGAGTTGGCTCAAAGATACGATGCCAGCAGAGGCCACCGATATCCCGTGATATTTCACCTTATATCGTTTTATCATCCAGCCTTGTGCTGGATTTTTTTGGTTTTTATGACCGGATTCATCCGCCGATAGACGCTGCGTCAATGAGCGCCGGCTTCTGACTGCACCTTTTTCAAACATCTCAATTTCCTCGTATCAGGGATTTTTATACGTAAGTGGCATCCCCACTAGGGTGAATCCGGTCACGAGAATGGCGGCCAGCGCCAACCTATTTTTCCTGGAGGCACCAAAAAACGCCTCCCCAGTGCACGAGGAGGCGCCTCCGCTGTGTTGTCCACCGCTATGGAACACCGACGATACCGGTTCGGGTCGGTGCCGCGCGGATCAGGCGCGAGCCCGTCTTCCTTGAATCACGGCGATGCCGGGTCGCTGCCGCCCGCCTCCTGTGGTAAGCCCAAGACAGAGGCCCACGGGAGGCAAACAACAACCGAAAGACGATGCAAAAGCATGCCGGTGCGACCTGATCAGGGCGATGCACCGAGGTTCCAGAATGATTATAACCGTCCCTGTTGGCGGTGTCGAGTTTGAAGAACTGAAAGGTTATTTGCGAAACTGAGCATTGGTTCAGGGAAACGTCATGACACTGACTCGTTACAGTCAATCATGCTGATCAAGGAAACTAATATCGGCCGCCATGCTCACATCATACCAAGGCAGTGCTCAAACCAATCGTCTGGAAAACCCAACCAGTTGATAGCGACGCAACCTTGATAACTGTCAAAGCAAGTCTTCATGCGTTGCAGGTACACCGCAAAGTCTTTCCGGGCTAGGACTTTGTACAAAACGAACAGTACAGAGAAGAAATTTCCGTTTACAAAATATGGGCTTTGTGAGCTGGGAATTCTTGTATTGAGAGCCAAATGACGCCCATAAATTCGAGAGTTATGTGCGCACGTATTCCTAATAACCGTTAACACATGCATCCAGTTCTGAATATAGGGGTACCGGACGCCATATCTTGCTGCCACTTGACGTTGTAGATCACGATCAAGCCACGAATAAAGCATTGAAGCGTTGCCAAACGAGGTCAATTCCAGGTCCACCCAAATTGGAAACTCCTCATACTCAACAGTATAGTGATCAACATATAATTCACCTCGCGAGGAGCCATCAACTTGGGCCTTAGCAGCTCGCGCATGCCATTGTTTTGCTCTGTCAACAGAATAGAAAGCAGTATCGGGCAGAACAGAACCGAGTGTCAATGCCAAGGTATTGCCCATAATTGACTTAAATCTGGTCTCTGCTCTTTGACAAGCTTGTAGGGTTAATGCTTTAACATCTGTATCGAAACGATAGGTCTGGTAGATCTGCTCAAGATCGACACCAGACCGAAATCTTTCTTTTTCAGGCCCATAAAATGGAAGACAGTATCCCTTAAATCGGAAATAACCAACCTCTTCCAGAATCGCCATCGCCGATTTTTCATCAGCAATCTGAAGGCCACGGCTTCTCAAGATGTCAATTTGCTGATGGGTTGTTGTTGCTACGCGCGTATAAGCCATGTCTTCCCCCATATACAAAAAAAGACCCCAACCAAGGATACATGCACCTAAATGCAGAGGTATGTGGGGTACCGTTAAACACATTCTAAAACACGTTGTACTTTTGTGTCAACTATTTCTACAGGCTTTTTCGTACCGTGGCCAACCTGCTTCGGCAGCTGCTAGGAGAAGGCCTGGGGTTGCTGATCATTTCGGCCGCCTGCATTTTGGCTTGGCGCGATCTTGTGAGAGCTTGGCGAGCCAAGTAGCTCGACGGTCACAAAAAGCCGCTCACAATCCCAATGCGGTCGGCCCTGTCAAGTTGACAGATGAAATAATATAAAATTTTGTCTGTTTCTAAATGGCTTCATTCCAGTATT
>NZ_BOLS01000003.1 GCF_016861785.1 Lacticaseibacillus mingshuiensis | reverse complement strand
TCGCAACGCTCCAAACGTTGCTTTCAGACCGGCCAGATGCGATTTCATGTCCCAAATACCGAGGTGAATAATCCAGGGTAAATTATGTTAAAAGTTGAGACTGTGAATTAACAGACAAAAATCTAAAAATAAATTGTTAATTTAAATATTCTATTTTGTTCTTTGCTAACGCATAGTGCTCAATTCATTCATCTTCGTAACCAACTATATTGAATATTCAGGACTTTCTAAGCGTTCCATTTTGCGCTTTCCGTTTTTGCAAAACCGATAATCGTCACTTTTCTAAAAAGTAAAATGATTTATTGCATTTATGCAAGTTTCCAATATTTTGCCTACATTATTTGGCGGTGATATATTAGCTGAATATGAGAGCCTTTTGGGGAAGACTTTTGACGATGGTCGGAGTAAGTTGTGCGAGATGATCTGCATAACCGGCCGATCTTATAAGCTCGGCGATCTTTATTTGCCGCGCTTTGTTCAAAGCACTCCCTGAAAATGGGGGTGCTTTTTGTTTTATCTCTCATAATAAATTCATAGTCGGGGGGACTAATGATGAGCAACGGAGATAGGAAAGTCCATTTTAAAATGTACAAAGCTGGCAGGAAATGGCTTGTTGCCGGGATCGCCTTATTTGGCATCGGCACGGCCGGCGTGTATGTTGGGACGCAAAGTGCGGCACCGGTGACCGCGGCGGCTGCGGCAACGGATGTAAGTGAGCCGGATACGTCTTTGACGACGGATCTAAATACGTCAAATACGGTTATGCCGGGAGAACCAGAGAAGAATCTGAAGTCGTTCGTTGATGAGGCTGGGACCGCGATCAACGTTAACTATGACAATTTTTATGCTAACTTCCTGTCGAACACAGCAGATAGCAAGGTTGATGTTTCCCGAGTCGGAGACTCCACTTCAGCCCAGATTCTTGTGACGCCGGATACACCTAATCAGTCAGGTAACGTCACTCTTAAAAACAAAATTGACCTGAGTCATGATTTCGAACTTGTTGGCCATGTTGTTGTGACCAATACCACCGGTGCAAACGATGCGGATGGTCTTGCCTTCGGTTTTCATACGGGCAATTCAACCGCTGTTGGGGCAGATGGTGGCTCTCTCGGATTAAGTAGTTCGGACAAAACGAATGGGTCTTTGCCAGATGTCTTTGGGTGGAAGCTGGATACTTTCTCAAATGGGCCAGTTTCTTCAGATAAGGTCAAGGATATGCACTCGGGAGTCGCGAACTATACGGCGGATAAATTTGATGGCACCGAAGAGGGGCAAACCTCTTTTGTTACCTCCAGCAACGGCGGCACCCTCACGACACTCAATGGCGTGGCAACCCATCGAAAAGCTGAAAGCCCTGTCGATGCTCGCAAGAATAACGGTCGAAACGTTGGTGAGCATGCTGTCAATATTTCTAAACCAACACGAAATTCTTCAAACACCATCAAGTTTAATTTGAGCATCGATGCTTCATATCATTACGATGCCACCAATAATAGTGGTGTCTTTTCTGTAGAGGTCACCGACAAAATTAATGGCCAGTCCTGGACTCAAGAGATGCCAGTTCCTGCTGACTTTTTCAACGACGATGGCACCACAAAACCCGTTTCGTTTATCATTTCTGGTTCGACCGGGCAGGAGCATGATAAACAGGTCTTTGTACTTGATCGATTCACCTACGCGCCTGTTGGGGTGACGCAGGTTGTTTTCCATGACGTCGATAATTCGACCGCTGATAAGACACTCGAGTTGCCTGGCCAGCTTGGGAAAACCGCGACGATGGAGGAAAGCAAGGAATACGCCGACCTCTATAACGAATACATTGGCAAAGAGTACAAGGTGGTCAGCGTCGAGGGCGATGGCGACACCAATGAAGATGGCACTCAGGTCACGTTTGGTAGCGGCCAAAAGGTGACCATCAATCTACAAAAGGCAGTCTCGCAAGATTTTGTTTTCTGGGATGATGAAGGTGGCAAGCAGGTTGATACCACTACGACGGTCAAAGGGGATCCGGACGATACAGTCAATTGGACCGCGATGCTGCCGAGTGAGAAGTATGTTTTTGCTGATGGGCAAGAGACAACAGGGACACTGAAACTCAATAAAGGCAGTGAGCCCGTCACTATTCATCTGAAACACAAGCATACGGCTGACACATTCAAGACAACTGATAAGGTGACCTATACCGGCGCGGGAGATAAGACGCCAGCAGATGTAGCAACACCAGTTGAGTGGACACACGACACTGATCTTGTGACTGGTATTCAAACCTGGGCACCCATTGGCAGCAATCTTGACTCGATTGATTCGCCGGTGATCGACGGGTATACCGCTGACCAGAAGACTGTCTCATTTGAAAACCCAACGGCCACGACTGTTGAGCCTACTGATCAAACAAAGACTGTTACTTACACTGCGGACCAAGCAACGTTAACAATTCACTACACAGGTTTGCCAGCAGACAAGACGCCGGCTGATCAGGTGATCACTGGTACAACCGATGCCCCTGTCGGTGATTACACTGTGCCGATGTTTCCGGGGTATACCGCCGATACTTCGAAGGTCCCGACCAATTTTCCTGCAGGTAACACGACTGTAGAAGTACCTTACACTGCGCAGGATGTTGCGCTCAAGGTCTCCTATTTTGACACCGCATTACAGCAACAATTATCGGAGAAGACGATTTCGGGGAAAACAGACCAGCAGGGTGATTACATCGTCACATTACCTTCTGGATATGTCCTGGCTGAAGGCCAAGCAAAGCTGATTTCCTATGTACTGACTGCGGATGATTCTGATGACTTCACCGTGAACCTAACTCATAAGATATCTGAAGGCACTACGACAACTACGCGGACAATCAACTATGTGATCGAGAACGGCGACAAGAGCAAAACCCCGGAGAGCGTTAAGCAAACAGTTACCTACAACACTGTCACCGATGAAGTGACCGGTAAGCCTTTTGCGACGCCTCAGGGCCAATACGATAAAGTCACCTCACCAGACCTTGCAGGCTATACTGCTGATGTGGCAGAAGTGCCAAGCAAACAACCCCAAGCGAGCGCCGTTGATGACCTGAATGCAAATGAGGTTGTCACGGTCACATACACACCTGTCGAGTCACTACTTAAGGTGACGTATATTGACGATGCAACGGGCAAAGAATTGAAAGATCTTAGGACCACCCTCAGCGGCCCAACTGATTCGACGGATACCTATCCTGTCAAATCTGATCTTCCAACGGGTTATAAGCTTGCGAAGAAGCAAGAATCAACTGTTGATTACAAGTTTGAGGCCGACGACTCGGACGATATCACGATTCACCTCAATCACGTATTGACGGAAGGGACTACTGATACCACCCGGACAATCAATTATGTGATCGAGAACGGCGACAAGAGCAAGACTCCAAACAGCGTTACGCAAACAGTTAAGTACAACACTGTCACCGATGAAGTGACCGGTGAAACTTTTGCGACGCCTCAGGGCCAGTATGACGAGCTCATCTCGCCGACCTTGGATGGCTATCAGGTCGATAAACCGGAAGTCGCAAGTGAACAGCCACAAGCCGTAAATTCTGACGATCTCAAAGATGAAACAATCACCGTGACCTATACACCGGTCGAAGAAAGTCTTGAGGTCACATATTTCGACGACGCAACCAAGAAGCAGGTAGGAGGCGTAGTCAAGACTATCAGCGGCTTGACCGATTCGACGGGTACCTATACCGTCGATTCCAAACTTCCGGCAGGTTATAAACTCGCGGCCGGTCAGCGCTCAACAGTCAATTACACGATTACTGCTGACGATTCGGATCACATCACGATTCACCTCAATCACGTATTGGCAAATCCCAACAGCGCGGGACTGGAAGGGAGTTCATTTTTCGAAATGTAGTTTTTTATATCTGAAGTAAAATAATCTAATTTTGCTGGTAAGCTTCATTTGTTGAGAAATAAATATTCTCATGACGGTTCGAGAGCTGAATTAGTGGAAGCGGTCAAACGCTTTTGCGAGTTTCGAATTCAGAAAACCGCGATCATGCGACGGTCTATTTCTCGCACGCAACTTTGGGCACCAAGCCCACATGTATAAGTATGGCATTCGTGGGTCTCCCGCGAATGTCAAGCACGCCGCACAGGCCAGTCGTGGGACACCGGCCTGTGTGATGTCTGCCTGCACCAACGCAACAAGTGAGCCGCAGTGGTTGGGGCTAAGAACTTGTCGCGAAGGCGCAGACGGACGCAATTGTGAACTGACGTCGGAATGATTTTTGGGAGGTCAATCGAATGACAAAACTTGATCATGAAAAAACTTATCGCGTTAAATTGTATAAGAGCGGCCGCAAGTGGGTCGCAGCGGGTCTGACAACGCTGGCCCTGCTGACGGGCGCGGCGTTCATCTCGGGCAACACGCAGACCGTGCGCGCCGATGACGGGCAGACGCAGGTGGCGAGTGATGATGCGCCAACCGTGACCGTTCCAGCAGCTTTTTCTGGGTCGCTGACCACCGCTGATGATCCAGATGCGGTCAAGCTAACAGTGGACTATGTCGATACAACGAATGGTAATAAGGTCGTAGAACATGACCTTGTTGGATATGTAAAAGCAGGCACTTCTGCTGGCTATACGGCCCAGGGCGACAATCTTGTTGTTTTTGGCGGGTATGGGTATTCAACGAATGAGGCCATTGATCCTGAGGCATATAGCTATGCAAGCGGGTCCCCCGACATATCGATCAATGTACCAGCTGACAAAGCTGGTGGATCTTACACCGCTACGTTCCCTCTTGTTGAGAACACTAAAACCGACACCAGTCCCCTCAACATCACGGTGAACTACGCAGGTCTTCCGGCCGACAAGCAGATTGCCCCGCTCAACATCTCGAGTACCTGGCCGACGGTGGTTGGCCGGGCGACTGGCGATATCCATTCGTATACCTATAACACGGACACAACGAGTCAGATCAAGATTCCGGAAGTATACGGCTACACAGCGGACAAGACCCAGGCAGATATTGCGGCAGACATTCAAAAGAATCCGGGTGCCGCGGATTATTCCACAACCGTGACGTATACACCTGATACGCAGTACGAATACCTGTATTTTGCGGATGACGATAACACGGACTATCCTGGGGCTGTCATCGGCTCTCAATTGCTAACAGGCTACACGGATCAAACCACCAATTGGACCGCTAACTTGCCAGCTGGCTATGAACTTGCAGATGGCCAGTCTGGCACTGGCTCGATCACCTTCAGCCCGGATATGGATGGCATCACGATTCACGTCAAGCACAAGCACACGGTGACCCAATACGACCAGACGTTTACGACTAAGTTCGCGGCCGGCGAAGGTGTGGACGCCAGCAAGCTTCCTTCCCCAGTTGTCCAAACGATCAAATGGACCATCGACAAGGACGAGGCCACAGGAATCTACACGCTGACGAGTGATGATGCTGTTTTCGACAGCTTCAAAGTGGATCCGATCGATGTTGGCGACGGTGTGACCTATGTGCCGGATCAAACGGAGGTCCCAACGCGCAGCTCTGAGGATCAGGTAGGGCAGACCTTCACCCAAGATCCAACGGCGGCATTGGCGGCTGCGCCAAATGAACAGACGATCACTTACAACTACACCGCGTTCAAAGAACAGGTGGATCCAACACCGACCTCGGTCACGACGGATCAACTCAATGCGAGTGGCTATGACGACGATGGTCTGCCGCTGATCACGCTCACGATCAATTATGTGGATGTGGATGACGGCAACAAGGTGATCGGCACGGATTCCATCACTGGCAAGCGCGGCTCGACCGGCACGTACACGGTGCAGGGCACGAATCTTGCTGTTTTTGGGGCATATGGTGCTGGCACCCGAGATCGGTACTATTATGCCAATGGAAATACGCTTGAATACACGATTCCGGACAGCGATGGCTCAGTCGATTTTGGGATGAAGCGCGTCATCACGACCCTGAATTATGTCGATGATGACAATGATGGCACAATTGTTGGCTCCGAATCCTATTTCGATACGCCAACATGGACGGCAACCGTTCCGGAAGGATATGAATTAGCGGCGGACCAAGCGGATACTGGCAGTGTGCCGTATAACTCGTATAACCCAAATCAGAGCTTCTCCGTCCACCTGGTTCACCAGAAGACCATTACCTCGGTGACTCAGACCCTGACGACGGATGTGGTGGCCGCAACGGATGACGTGGATGCCTCGAAGCTTCCACAATCAACGACGGAGACGATCAACTGGACGATCACCTATGATGCCGTCACCGGCAAGTATACGGTTTCGACGACCGACCCGACTGTGTTGGATGGCATGACCTTCCCAATCATCAACGTTGGGGATGGCACGACCTATCTACCTGATTTTGGCAGCACGATCACCAACGATTTTTCCGCGCTGAACGGGATGACGTTCGATCAGGACCCAACCGCGATGATCGAGTCGCTGACCGATACCACGACGATCACGTATTACGCGGCTCAGCTGCCGGACACGGGCACTGCCTTCCGCGAGCAAAATGGTGACGGGGTCTACACGACGCCAGCGGACCTCCACGACCAAGGCTACGGCCCGGATGGCTACCCAGAAGGCCAGGTTCCAGATGAAGGCACGAGCTCGCAAACAATCGAGCAAAATGGCGACAGCGTCTCCACAACGCCGGCGGACCTCCACGACCAAGGCTATGGCCCCGACGGTTATCCAGAAGGTCAGGTTCCAGACGAAGGCACAAGCTCGCAAACAATCGAGCAAAATGGCGATAGCGTCTCCACGACGCCGGCGGACCTGCATGATCAGGGCTATGGCCCAGATGGCTACCCAGAAGGACAAGTGCCAGATGAAGGGACCAGCAGTCAGACCATTACCGAAAATGGCGACAGTGTCTCTACAACCGTCGATGAATTGGCGGATAGCGGCTATGATGCCAATGGCAACCCGATCGTCGACAATCACGGCGGCGACGGCACCGATAATGGTGGAAACGGCAATAACGGCAATGGTGGCAATACCGGCGATAACGGAACCGGCACCAACACCAACGGCACCGGCGACCAAACCGGTGATCAGACTGGCGATAAGGGGACTGGCACAACGACGGGCGACCAAGCGACCGGCTCGAACAAAGCTGGCAAGAAGGCCGCAACCAAGAACGACCCGTCCCTGCCACAGACTGGCGATGCCGTGAACCCAGCCATTGCATTGAGTGGGCTGGCACTGATCGGTTTGCTGTTTGGCTTTGGCGCCAAGCGCAAACACGACGCGGAAGACTGATTGCAGCGGGCTGACCGCAACTATGAGCATCAATTAGAATGATCCGAAGATCGCAGAGGTGCGCACTAGACGCCTCTGCGATTTTTTGCGTCCGACCCGATGGACACGGGGCTGCCTGGCGCGTTGCCCCTCCAGAATCAAAAAAACGCCGCCTGCATCAGCAAGCGACGTTCCAATTTTCAAATCAAGTTAACCCAGCAGCTGCAAGGTCGTCCGCATTTCCCCGCCGGCTTCAAGCGCCGCATGGGAGATGAATGGGCCATTGAGCGGCTTGCCGTTGAGCGTCCGTTCGCCCACGAAGTTCAATGCGTCGTGGTTGTTCGGGGTCGTCAGGGTCAGCGTGTTGCCATTTGGCAGGTGAATGGCGACATGGTCGAAGAACGGCACGCCAAGGACGTATTTGCCGGAGCCCGGCGTCACAGGGTAGAAGCCGAGGCCGGACCAGAGGACCCAGCTGGCCATCGAGCCGTTATCTTCATCGCCTGGATATCCTTCCGGCGCTGTGGAAAAGGCGTGCAGTAAGAGCTGCTTCACGACGAGTTCCGTGCTGTGGGAGTCGCTCGCAATGGCGAAGAGATATGGCAGATGGAAACTTGGCTGGTTGGAAATGGCGAGCTGGCCAAATGGCTGGGCGGCGAGCTCTCGCATTTCGTGAATGGTGCCACCATAACTGCCGACATGGTAGACTGCCGGCTGGTTGACCATTTTGTGCAGATTTTCCACAAAGGCGTCCTTGCCGCCGGTGGCTTCGATCAAGCCGGGCAGGTCTTCGTACACGGCGAAGCTGCTTTGCCAGGCGCCGCCTTCTGTGAAGCCGTTGCCCCAGGCGAGGTCGTCGAAGCCAGGGGTGAAGTGGCCGGCCTTGTCCTTGCTGTGCATGAGCTTAACGCTTGGGTCAAACACGTTGCGCCAGTTTTCCGAGCGCTTGGCGTATTTCGCGGCGATCTCGGTTTTTCCAAGGCTGGTGGCGACGACGCTGATCAGCCAGTCAGAATAGGCGTAATCGAGGGTCTTATTGACGCTTTCGTGAATCTCGGCCGGGACGTACCCGAGCTCGAGGTATTCGGCGAGGCCTTCGCGTCCGTATTTCGGATCGTGGGAAATGGTCTCGGCGCCGTGGATCATGGCCTCGAGGAACTGCGGCATGAGGTCTTGGGCCTGGCCCTTAACGGCGGCGTCTGCGATTACGGCATCGACCATGGTCCCAGGCATCATCCCGCGTTCATCCGGGCTGAGCCAGCGCGGCAAGAAGCCGGTCTCTTTGAACGAGTTCAGGCAGCCTTCCAGGAAGTCGTGGTATTGCGCCGGCATGAGCAAGGTGTACAGCGGGAAGCTGCTCTTGTAAGTATCCCAGAAGCCGATGTTGGTGAAAAGCTTGCCAGGCCGCACGGTTTTCGAGGTGGTGTCGTAATGCTGCGGCGCGCCCTTGGCATCTTCTTCGTAGAACCGCATCGGAAACAGCAGCGCGCGGTAGAAGTTGGCGTAAAACAGATTTTCGCGGTCCGCGTGATGGTCGCTGACTTCGATCTGGTCAAAATGGGTCTGCCAAGCTTCGCGATGCACCGCCACGAGGTCATCGAAGGAGAATTGTGCCAGGCGCGACAGGTTCAACTTGCCTTGTTGCGCGGACAAGAACGAGGTGGCAAAGCGCACTTCGGCCGTTGCGGTGGTGAAGACAAGATCCGTCGCGTCGGTGCCGGCCGCTTCAACGGTTGGCAGCGGCTGGCCTTCCGGAACAGTCAGCGTCAGCCACATGGTGAAATCCGGATCTTCGCTGCCAGAAAAATTGCTGGTGGTCAGCGTGATCACATTATTTTCCGTATTCACGTACGCGCTTTTCGGCGAGGTGATGCGCAGGCGCAAGGTCGTGCCGGTCAGCGAATGCAGGCGAATCGCGCCGCCGGTCAAGCCGGCTGTGGCGGTCATGGCGATCTGTTGGCCCTGCTCGGTCAGGTGCAGGAGGTGTGGGGCAAAGGTCGCAGCCTTGGGGTCATATGTCAGAAGCGGCGTCTCGGCAAAGCCGTCGCCACTCAGCGGGGTGAACAGGACGTGCTGGTAATCGCCGATCCACGGGCTTGGCTGATGGGTGATGCGCAGGCCGGCAAACGCGGTCTGGTGCGGGTCGAACCACCACGGGGTATCCGCCTGGGTGGTCTGCACGCTGAGGTAATTCATCCCAAACGGTACGCCGGTCAATGGCAGCGTGTTGCCATGGGAAAATTCGTAGGTACTGGCTGTGCCAGTGCGTGTATCGATCTGATCAACTGAAAACATGGAAATTCCTTTCCGGCCAGATAAATGGGCCCTAACAGTTAGATTTGAATGATTGCGTGACGCAGGCTGGTGCGTTTGCGCGCGGTCCGCTGGCTGGCGGGCGCGCGTTTCTTCTATATAAAAGGTCAAAGCAAGATCGTGCCGGCATGTGGCACGGCGCGGCGATCGGCGGTTGGCGCGTCCACAAGCACGAGGCGCAGGCGTTTGGGAGAGTCTCGCCGGGTGCAAGTGGCGCGCCAAAAGAGGCGGCTCGCCGTCAAAGTAGTGGCCTTAAAAGGCGGGTCGCTACCAAAACAATGCGGTGCTCGGACCGTCCTTGGTCAACCATGCCACCGGTGCGGCCAAGCTCGCTCAGGCGTTTGGGAAGCCAGCGAGGATCGGGGCAGTCAGATGGCATGAGGACGGGTCCCTATTTTCCAGGGACGCACCGGAAGCAGAACGTGGCGCTCAGCGGAGGCACACCGGAAGCGGCATGCGTTTCCCCACAACAGGGACGCACCGCGGGTCTACGGCTCAGGCGTGCACTTGGCCGTCGAATCCCGCACGACTAGGCGCACCGGCACAGTGACGTGCTTGGTGATCGCCTTTTCCGGATTGTTGATCTGGGCCAGCATGAGGTCCACGGCTTGGCGGCCGATCTCGGCAAAATCCTGGGTCAACGTGGTCAGCGGCGGGTCGTTGGTGGCGGCGAGCTCCAAGTTGTCAAAGCCCACCAGCGCAAGTTCCTGCGGCAGGTGCCAGCCTTGGCGCGTCAGGCCCACCGACAGCTTCACGGCTTCCACATCATTGCCAACAATGACGGCGGTGATGTTTTCCTGGCGCAGATACGCGCCGATCTCGCTGGGCGAGGTGAAGGTGCCGAGCGCCTTGGACCACAACAATTGTTGCGTTGGCAACAGGGTGTGGGGATGGTACGTGTTCAGATAGCCGAAAAAGCGCTCCGGCACGGTGCCCACAAAGTCGCGCCAAAACGGGACGCGGCTGAAAAAGGCGATGCGCTGATGACCCAGCGCCATCAAATGCGCGGCTGCCATGGCGCCGCCTCCGGTATTGTCCGAGGAGACACTTGGCAGGGCCAGCGCGCCGGGTTTGTCGTCCAGCACAACGGTGGGGATGTGCAGCTGATAAAAGGTGATCAGCGTGGGCAGATCCTCGGTCATGTTTTGCGGATAAAAGAAGACGCCGGCATAATCGCGCTTGAAATGGTACAAGTCGATGCGCTGAAACTGGTGGTTGGTGATGGTCTCAAGCTGCCAAGTCGTGCCTTGCAGCACCCGCGAGATCGCGCCTGCGTAATCGCCCATTTTGACATTGGCAAACGGCAGGACGAGCAGGAGCTTGCGCACCGCAGTGGTCGTGTGCGGTTTGACGAAGCTGCCCTTGCCCTGGACACGGTAAATAAGATCCGCCTTGGCCAGTTCATTCAGCGCGCGTTTGGTCGTGATGCGGCTGACTTGATAGCGAATCGCCAGCGCGTTCTCGCTAGGCAGTAGCGCGTTTGGCGCATACTCCCCGCGCAGAATCGCCTTTCTCAGTTTTTCGAAGAGTTCCTGGTATTTGGTCAATTGAATCGCTCCAGTTGGTATAAGGTCACAAGACGACTTTTTGGAAAAATGATAACGGTTACGCCCATATTGTCACATTGCATGATATATTTCAAGGGTAAAAACATACCAAGGAGCTGTAACATGACAGACTATTTGACAAAAGGCGCCAGCGCCTTCATCGACGACATTGTTGCCAAATGCGGCGAGGACCACAAAGCCTGGGCGGAGACGTTCGCCTTGACTTATGCGGACACCTTGAAGCACGCGTTGGTCAAAGATGGCGACGAGCGCATCTTTGTTTTGACCGGCGACATTCCGGCGATGTGGCAACGCGACTCGACCGCGCAGATGCGGCCGTACCTCGTGCCCGCGCAAAACGATCCGGAGCTGGCTGATGTGATCGAAAAGGTGCTCAACCGCCAGTTCTTCAACATGGCGCTTGACCCATACGCCAACGCCTTCAACCAAGAGGCGAACAACGCCGGCGCGCAGACCGACAAGACGCAGATGACGCCGTGGATCTGGGAGCGCAAGTACGAACTGGATTCGCTGTGCTACCCGGTCCAGTTGGCCTATCTTTTCTGGAAAAACACGGGCCGCACCAGCCATTTCAATCAGACCTTTGAACTGGCGATCGAGCGGCTCCTCACGACGATCACTGCGGAACAGGACCACGCGCATTCCCCGTATTCCTTCGTTCGCCCGGATGCGGATCCTGGCTCAATTTTGGCCAATGGCGTCGGCACCCCGGTCGCGAAAACTGGCATGAGCTGGAGCGGCTTCCGGCCAAGCGATGACCGGTGCGAATATGGCTACCTGGTGCCGGCGAACCTGTTTGCCGTTGAGATCCTGAACGACCTTGCCGAGATCTACAAGGATGTCCTGCACAAGCCAAGCGAGCGCTTCACGTTCCTGGCGCAAAAGATCGATGCCGGCGTCGCCAAATACGGCGAGACCACCAATGCGGCCGGCGAAGCGATCTATGCCTATGAAGTCGATGGGCTCGGCACCGCCACCGTGATGGATGACGCCAATGTGCCAAACCTGTTGGCGCTGCCGTATCTCGGCGCGGTCGATCGCGAGGATCCCGTGTATGTGGCGACCCGCAAGACGATTTTAAGCAAGGAAAACCCGTACTTCTACAGCGGCACATATGGCGCAGGGCTCGGCTCCCCGCACACCCTGCCGGAATACATCTGGCCTATCGCCAAGGCGATCGAAGGCTTGACGGATCCGGACAAGGAAAACAAGGCGGCGATCTTGGACCTGCTGACGCAGACCACGGCCGGCACCAAGATGATGCACGAAAGCTACAACGTCGAAGATCCGTCGCAGTATTCCCGCGAATGGTTCTCCTGGGCCAACATGATGTTCTGCGAGCTGGTCATGGACTACTTCGATCTGCATGTGAAGCAGGCGTAACCTGAGACCTGTTATCTATGACGATAGGTGACTGATCTCTCGAACCCCGTTTCATTTGATTTAGCCGCGCGAATAAAAGCGGCTTTGGTTTCTGTACCCATTTTTCACCAAAACGAGTCTGTCAACTTGTTATTTATATAGAAGCGGGACAACTGTCGGGCTTGGGGCCGCCAGGTAAGTGTGCCAAGCGCCAGGTCCGGGCTTTGGACCAGGTGATTGGCGCCTTAGCTGCTCGGACCCGGGCAGTTGGCCTACGACACTGCTGTCACAGTCGTACACATTACTGGCACTGGGGACAAGCCAGCTTTTGCCCAGTGCCAACTTAACAGGAGGAACAATCATGGCAAAGAAGAAAGTATTCATCGTCTCGCATGCACATTGGGATCGTGAGTGGTACATGGGCTTTGAAAAGCACCACATGCGCCTGATCAGCTTGATGGATGATCTGTTTTACCTGTTCAAGCATGATCCGGATTTTAACTCGTTCCATCTCGATGGCCAGACCATCATTTTGGATGACTATTTGGCCGTGCGCCCAGAAAAGCGCGAGGAGCTCGAGCAATATGTCCGCGAAGGCAAACTCAAGGTCGGCCCATTCTATATTTTGCAGGACGATTTTCTGATCTCGCCTGAGACCAACGTCCGTAACACGCAATATGGGAAAAAGCAGGCCAGCGAATGGAGCCAGCCGGTGCCGCTTGGCTACTTCCCGGATACGTTTGGCAACATGGGGCAGACGGCACAGATGATGCAGCTGTCCAAGCTCGACACCGTGGCGTTTGGCCGCGGCGTCACCCCAACTGGCCTGAACAACCAGGTCGGCCAGGGCAAATTCGATTCGACGTTCTCCGAAATGTGGTGGGAAGGCCCCGACAAGAGCAAGGTGCTCGGGATTCTTTTTGCCAACTGGTACTCCAACGGCAACGAGATTCCGGTGGATGAGGACGAGGCCAAAGTTTATTGGACGAAGAAGCTGGCGGATGCCGAGAAATTCGCGTCCACGCCGGATCTGTTGTTCATGAACGGCGTCGACCACCAGCCGGTTCAAATGGATGTCACCAAGGCGATCAAGGTCGCCAACAAACTCTTCCCGGATTACGAATTCATCCACTCCAACTGGCCGGATTACATCAAGGCGCTGAAGGCGGACCTGCCAAAGGATCTCTCGACGATCGAAGGCGAGCTGACGTCTCAGGCGACCGATGGCTGGTACACCTTGGCCAATACGGCGTCCAGCCGCGTTTACCTGAAGCAGGAAAACACCCTGACGGAGCGCACGCTGGAGAACCAGGTGGAGCCACTGCTTTATTTGGGCGGCGAAGCGACGGCGGAAAATCAGGACCGGCTCGATTTTGCCTGGAAAATGAAGCTTCGCAACAATCCACATGACAGCATCTGCGGTTGCTCCGTGGATCCGGTCCACCAGCGGATGATGACGCGCTTCCATGGCGCCCAACAAGTCGCCGAGGTGCTGTCCGAGCACGCGCTGACCAGCTTCACCAACAGCCTCGACACGCACAACTTCCCGGCTGACAGCCATCCGTTTGTGCTGATCAACACGAGTGGCGCCGAGAAGCATGAGGACACCACGGTCGAAGTCGAGATCGCCCGTGCCTACTTCAAGGACGGCGCCCCGCAAGCGCAGTACGACAAGATGGTCGAATTGGGCAAAAATCTGCCTGAGCTGACCGTCATCGATGCGGTGGGCGAAAAAATCGCCGCAAAGATCACCAACCCGCATGCGCGCTTCAACTATGATCTGCCGGATCGCACCTTCCGCGAACCATACATGGCGCTTTATGTGGATGTTGATGTGGCGGCCACGCTGCGGCCATTTGGCTGGCAGAGTTTTGCCGTGATCGAAGGCGCAGCTGCCCTGGATGCGGCTGTCTCGATCGATGGGCAGACCCTCCGCAATGCCCGCCTCGCTGTCACGCTTGAGGCGGATGGCACCGTCACCGTGACGGATCAGGCGACTGGCCATGAATACCGCGACGCCGTTGATTTTGAGGACGTCGGTGACATGGGGAACGAATATATTTTCCGCCAAAGCGCCGACAAGTTGACCTTCACCGCGAAGGATGCGGCGTTGTCCGATGTTGCGGCTGTTCAGACAGCGGCCGGGGCGCAGCTGTCCTACACCTTGACCTACCAGCTGCCGAGTCGCGCCGCCGCGAGCCTGGATTATGAGCGCGAGGCGGTCATCGACATCACGAACCGCAAGAGTGTGCGCGGCAGTGAGTTGCAGCCGCTGGCGCTTCATGTGACCTTGACCCTCGCGGAGAATAGCAACAAGCTCGCCATCCACGTGACCGGCGATAACCAGCTCAAGGATCACCGGCTGCGCGCGTTGTTCAATACGGATCTGACCAGCGAAACGAATGACTCGGAGTCGATCTTCGAAGTTGTGGCCCGGCCAAACAAGGTGGGCAAAAACTGGCGGAACCCGACCAATCCGCAGCACCAGCAGGCCTTTTCCACGGTGCATGACGACACGCGTGGCGTGGTCGTCGGCAACTTTGGCCTGAATGAATACGAAGTGACGCCGGATGGCAGTCAGATCGCGGTCACCTTCCTGCGTTGCGTGGGCGAAATGGGCGACTGGGGCTACTTCGCGACGCCTGAAGCGCAGTGCCTTGGCGACTTCCATGCCGATCTGTCGGTGGCCTTCACCGATGGCAGCGAAGCCGAGCAGTTGGCCGCATACCAGGCAGCCCGGGCGGCTCAGATTCCGGTGATCTTTGGCCAGACCGGCGTGCATGCCGGCGAAAAGGCACCAAGCAACACGTATCTGGATATCGAAGGGGATGCGTTTGCGGTCACCGCAACGAAGATGAGCCAGGACCACGGATTGATCGTGCGGGGCTACAACATGACCGGCGAAAGTCAGCCGCTGACGGTGTTGGCCGCTGGCAAGGATGCCGCAACGCTGGCTGATTTTGACGGCGATGCGATTGCTAAGCCCGTCAACAGCGAGCTTGCCCCGGCCGAGATCCGGACGTATCAGTTCAAGTAAACAGGACGCAGCCTCGCGATGCGGGGCTGTTTGTCGTTGTGCTAGGTGTTTTCAAATAAAAGACGGCGGGCGCTTGGGCGTCTGCGAAATTGACTCAGGGCAGGCGGGGTGTCTGCCAAAAGGAGATAAAGATGAGTGTTGAATGGCGCGGGTTGCCCGCAAAATATGAACAAGGCGCATTGATCATTGCCGGCCATCATGGCGCAGACGCGGTGGCGGCCACGGTCACGGTCGAGCAAGCCGAAACCGGGCTGACGCTGACGCGCAATGGCGAATATGGCCACATCACGTATGGCACCGTGCATGATCTGATGCGCGCGATCACCTTGTGGCTGGGGCATGCGCAAACCGAGACGACGTTTGACCTGCACGAAGAATCTGCCTTCACCGAAGTCGGCGCGATGATCGATCTCGCCCGCAATGGCGTGTTGTCCATGCCCGAGTGGCACCGGACTATCGAAAAGCTCGCCAGCCTCGGCTACACGGAAGCCTGGATGTATCTGGAAGACTGTTTTGAAGTGCCGGAAGAGCCGTATTTTGGCCTGCAACGCGGCCGCTACAGCCAAGCTGACCTGCATGAATTGGCGCTGTACGCCGATCAGTTCGGGTTGGTGATGGTGCCAGCGATTCAGACCCTGGCCCATTTGCAAAACGCGTTGAAGTGGACCGCGTTTCAGGACATCAAGGACACGCCAGAAGTGCTCTGGGTGGAAAAGCCGGAAACGACCGAATTTTTGCGCCACCTGTTGAAGGCGGCCAGCGCCCCATTTTTGACCAAGAAGATTCACATTGGGATGGACGAGGCGTATGGGCTGGGCACCGGGGACCGGCTGATCAAGGTCGGGTACGAGGACCAGCTGAGCCTGTTGTCCAAGCACATCAAGACCGTCGATGGCCTGTGCCGCGAGCTGCATCTGCGGCCTTACATGTGGAGTGACTTCTGGTTCACCGCGGCGAGTCCGAAGCACGAAATGTACGACGAGACTGTCCATTTTTCCAAGGAATTCGCGGATGCGATGCCGGATGTCGGCCAGGCGTACTGGGATTATTACCACGAAGACGTCCAGACCTATGTGACCCGCCTCAAGCAGCATTTCGAGCTGAAAAAGCCGGTGGTGTATGCGGGCGGCTTGTGGACCTGGGGCGGCATGGCGCCGCATCAACAAAAGATGCTGCAAAGCGTGCGGGCGGGGATGACCGGCTCGCGCGAGACTGGCGTCAAGGAAGTCGTTGCGACGATGTGGTTCGACGACGGCGCCGAGACCCCGTTTGAATCCGCGTGGCTGGGCCTGCAGACGTTTGTCGAATACGCGTATCACGAAACGGTGAGCGACGCGGATCTGGCGCGCCAGTTCAAGCTGATGCAAGGCGAGGACATGGCCAGCTACATGCTGTTGGATGAGTTTGACCACATCGAGCCCAATCCGGACAACCTCAGCGCGGAGAACCCAAGCAAGATCGTTTTATATGAAGACTTGTTCCTGCAGCGCTACCAGGTGAACCTCAAGCCGTTTGATCTGGTGGGCCATTACAGCAAGCTCGCCCTGGCGCTGGCCACCACGCCAACGTCGCCAGCCAGCCAACCGCTTTTTGCCTACTTCAAGGCCTTGGCCACCGCCGATGCGGCGAAGGCCCGGGCGCTGCAAGCCGTCGCCAGCCTGGATCTTGCAGGTGAAAATCGTGACGCGGATCCCGCCATCGCGGCGATCGCCGGCTTCAAGCAGGCGCTGGACATGCTTCAGCCGCTCGCCCGCATTGTCTGGCACAATGAGCGCCGCGGCCAAGGCTACGAGATCCTGGACATCCGCCTCGGCGGCCAGGCCTCCCGCGCGGACACGGTCATCTGGCGCCTGCAGCAGTGGGAACTTGGTCAAGATGACCTGGCGGAGCTCGCCGAGCCAAAACTGCCGATGGACAAGTGGACGAGCGGCCCGATCGGACATGGACTGTACAAGCAGATCGTCAGTGCGGATATGATCTCGTTTTAGTCTGTTGTGACCGTGTTTCCTGAGGACGTGCAATTGCCGCGCTGCGAATCGGTTTCTGACTGAACGCAAAAAGGTCTGGACAAAAATTCTTGTCCAGGCCTTTTTGGTGGTTCTCGATGATTTAACAGCTTGTGCACAGGTGCCACCGTTTCGAGGGCACAGCAAACAGGCCGAAGTCTCCTCCGACCTGCCAAATTTTAGGTTGGATCCCTTTCCCTCTTCATTTTCGAGATTCCTCCCGTCGGTGTTAGGGAACTTATTCAGTTAGAAATGCGGTGGTACATTTTTCCGGTGCCTTTCAGCACTGGGTCCGTTTAGCCCTTTGGGTTACCCCCTTACTGCAGGTAACCGTCATTGCGTCGCTCGGGGTGGGTCGCGGGTTGTCTCCCGCCGGACTGACCGACGCTGGGAGAGAACTCGTGGCCAGCTCCTCCACGCCTCTCAGTGTCGAGATTATAATAACCCCGGTAAGCGGATACGTCAATCGGATTTTAAAGGGAATTTCTGTCAACATTCGTAAGAATTATTTGAAATTCCGATCTCGACGGTTGACGTTTATACATGATTTGTTCAGTATTTTTGCGATAATGAACAGTTTTCCTGATTTTGACCATTAACCCGTCGTGAAATGAATTTTCCACCATCGCATTTGGCTAAATAAAAACAAAATATACATGGTGGGACAGGATGCGGCTGTTGGCGGCACGCTGCCTCGAAATTGGCACCGGCCATTTTTGTGCGCGACGCGTGACGCCTTGCAACGCGGGAATCTGTCTCTCAGGCTTTGGACCGATTTGGCGGGGTCGCCGCATTTTTTTCGCTCGGGGACTTGAAAGGCTGTGCTACACTGGAAAGGCAAATCGAAATAAAGGATGGTGCCGCTCGTGATCGGGAAGGCCTCACAAAATATTTTTATTAAAGTCTATGTCCTGCTGATGCTCAGCTTCTTCTTCTGGGTCTTCACCTTGTGCGGGGTGGTCGTGCTCGGCATCGGGCCGGCGTATCGCACGATCGCAGAGGTGTTCGACCAGAACCAGTGGGAATACCGGCAATATCATTTCAAAGATGTCTGGGCCGTTTATAAAAAAGTGTTCAAGCAAGCCAACTTGGAATTCTGGGGTTTTGCGGCGGTCAGCGCGATTTTGGGGTATAACCTCTATCTCGCCTTGCAACTTAAAGTGATCTGGATGCTGGTCATTACCTTCATTCTCATTTTCGCACTGCTTCTGGTGGCCAGTCTCTGGCTGTTCCTGAACGGGGTGCACAGTCATTATGATGTAAGCTTTAAACCGGCGCTGCGTCTGGCAGCGGGCCAATTTTTCGCCAGTTTCCCGCGGCTCTTGCTGTTTTGGGCAGGGCTGATCATCATCATTGTGGTCAGTGCCAAATGGCCGGGCCTGATTCTGTTTCTCAGTGTGCCAGGCGTATTGGTCTGGACCTCGTACATGTCGACCAAGTGGTACAAGTTTGTCGATAAACAAGTCAAGTAAGTCACCGAAACGGGCCGCGATGCCCGTTTTTTTGTTGCCCGAATGCGGCTGCCGAAGCCCTGTGTTTCCGGGTTGCGACACTTTTGAAACTTCCGAGACTTTAATTTGGACACTAATCTCTTAAATATGTATATTGGCATCGGAACAACCGTTTTCTACAATGTAACCGTTATCAGTTAAGTAAGGGGGAGGGTCAACGTGGAAAATAGTGCCGCTATTGAACAAGCACCGGTACGGACCAAGAAAAAGAAGAAGAACTTTTTCCAAAAGGTCAACGAAAACAAGACCTATCTGTTGTTCGTTTTGCCTGGGACATTGTTCCTGATCATCTTTTTCTACATTCCAGTGTTTGCCAACGTCGTCGCATTCCAGAACTTCCAATATTCGGAAAAAGGGTTCCTCTGGAGCCTGCTCACCAGTCCGTTTGTCGGGTTCAAGAACTTTGAATTTTTCTTCAAGTCAGCGGATTTCATGCTGGTCTTGCGTAACACCGTCGGGTACAGTCTGACATTCCTGCTATTAAATTTCTTCTTCGCGATCTTCTTTGGGATCGTCATGAGTCAGTTGCGTAACCACCGGGCGCTGCGCGTTTATCAAACATCGATGCTGTTCCCGTACTTCTTGTCTTGGGCCATCCTGGCATACTTCGTTTATGCCTTCCTGAGCACGGACAAAGGGATCATCAACCACTGGATCACTGGTGGCGGTGGGACCGCGATCGACTTCTACAACGCGCCGCAGTTCTGGCCTTTCATTATCATCTTTATGGGTGTTTGGAAGGGCATCGGCTACAACAGTATTCTCTACTTCGCCACTGCCAGCGGGATCGACCCGTCATACTATGACGCCGCGATGATCGATGGTGCCAACAAGTGGCAACAGATCCGCAATGTCACACTGCCACATATCATGCCAGTTGCGACATTGATGCTGATCTTGAACATCGGCGGGATCTTCCGTTCCGACTTCGGGCTGTTCTACTTGCTACCACGAACATCCGGGACGCTGATCAACGTCACGCAGACGTTTGATACTTACATCTATCGTGCGTTGACCACCACCAATGATATCGGCATGTCGACCGCCGCAGGGCTGGTTCAGTCCGTTGTCGGGGCCGCGCTGATCATCATCACCAACTTGATCGTTCGCAAGCGTCAGCCAGACGCCGCATTGTTCTAGAGGGGAGGGACACGTTTTGCGGAAAAAAAGGCACATTACTTCAGAAGAGATTCGCAAATTTAGCTACGGAACCAACGTGTTCTTCAACATTTTCTTAGCCCTCTTTGCGATCAGCTGTGTGGCACCATTCCTGTTCATCGTTGTTTTGTCACTGACCAAGGAAAGCGACATCACCTTGTATGGCTACCAATTCTGGCCAAAACACTGGTCGTTTGGCGCTTATGAATACCTCGGCAGCATGGGCGGTCAGCTCATGACGTCCCTGGGTGTCACCTTGTTTGTCACCATCGTCGGGACCATCATCAACTCCACGTTCGTTTCGACCTACGCGTATGCGATCTCCCGGCCGAACTTCCACTTTGCTCGGTTCTTTACCGTTTTTGCCCTGATCTCCATGCTGTTCACACCTGGCATGGTGCCGACTTACTTGGTTGTCACCAAGATGTTGAACCTGTCAGATAATATCTGGGCCTTGATCTTGCCGATGAGCTTCTCAGTCTGGAACGTTTTGATCATGCGGACGTTCTTCAAGACCAGCGTTCCTGAGGCGATCATCGAAAGTGCCCGGATGGATGGGGCATCCGAGTTCCGCACCTTCCGCAGCATTGTTGTGCCGCTTGCGGTACCTGGCATCGCGACCATTTCCTTGTTCACGACGCTCAGCTACTGGAACGATTGGTTCAACGCCCTGTTGTATACGAGTTCCAGCAACATCATTCCGTTGCAGTACTTGCTGGTCAAAATTCAAAACAACATTCAGATCTTGTCGCAGCAAGCCGCTCAGGGCGGCGCTGCCCAGATCGCATCCCAGCTCCCAACGGAATCCATGCAGTTCGCGGTCGTAGTTGTGGCGACCTTGCCAATTGCATTGACCTACCCATTCTTCCAGAAGTACTTCGTCAAGGGTATGACCATTGGCGGGGTCAAGGGCTGATCCGTTTTACCTAATCTTGTGTTCCAGGCGTTATGAAAAGTTTGTCCAGTTTTAAATAAATCCACGGAGGGGTTCATTCATGCATTATTCTAAGCGTGTTTTGATGATCGCCGCCGCTTCGGCCAGTGCCATTTTGCTGGCAGCTTGCGGTAGCAACGGTAGCAGTAGCAGCAACGGGGGAAGCAGCAGCAAGACCGTTGTGACGATGATCCAACCAGGCAGTGGCATTCAGAACGAAACAAAGCTGATGGCCGCCGCGAACAAGGAACTTCAAAAGAAGTATCCGAACATCGAACTGAAGATCAAGCAGATCGACTGGGGCGATTATGGCCAGAAGTTCAACGTTATGGTCACTTCTGGTGAGTCCTATGACTTGGCCTTTTCTCAGGACTACGCAGCCAATGCGTCCAAAGGTGTTTTCCAGGACTTGACCTCATTGATCAAGGACAACGCCAAGGAAGCTTATGACGCGATCGATCCTGCGTACTGGCAAGGTGTCAAAGTCGATGGCAAGATCTATGGTTTCCCAACCAACGCCAACGTCTTTTCTCAGCAGGCTTTCGTCTTTAACCCGACCTTCACCAAGAAGTACGGCATCGACGTCTCCAAAGTTGATTCGTATCAGTCACTCGAGCCAGTTTTGAAGGAATTCCACGAAAAGAACCCGAACGTCGTGGCCTTCCCACTGGTCAAGGGTGCACGTATCTCCCTGAAGGCAATGTCTTATCCGCTGGGGAACAACTTCCCATTTGCGATCGACGCTTCGGGCAAGTCCACCAAGGTCGTCAACCAGTATGACACCAAGGAAATGATGGACGACATGAAGACGCTGCACAAGTATTACCAAGCCGGCTACCTGCCAAAGGATGCCGCGACCTCATCCACCACATACAATGCGGCGGATGACACTTGGTTCGTTCAGAACCAGACGGTCGGCCCATTCGACTATGGTAACAATGCGTTGAAGACGGCGGCGAATGGCAAGGACATCATTGTCAACAAGTTCACCGATGCCTACAAGCAGACTTCTGATGCACAGATGGCCGTTTATGTCATGAGCAAGACTTCCAACCACAAGAAGGAAGCCATGCAGGTCATGAACGCGATCAACACTGATAAGAAGCTTGAAAACATCCTGGTATGGGGTGTTGAAGGCCAGCAGTGGAAGTTCACGAACAAGGACAACGGCCAGATCGAAACGCTTAAAGGCTACGATGCAACCAAGGCGCTTGGCGCATGGCTGACTGGTAACAACCGTCTGCTTTACACCAAGTCCAACATCACACCTGACGATATTGCGACCCGCGACAGCTCCATCAAGTCTGCCAAGGACTCCGCAACGCTGGGCTTCAACCCGACAACGGATGATGTGAAGACCGAGCTGACCAACGTTTCGAACGTCATGAGCAAGTACGCTGACATTCTGAACACCGGGACTGCCGATCCGACAACGACCGTTAAACAGATGGACAAGGAACTCAAGGCTGCCGGCTGGGATAAAGTGCAAAAGTCCCTGCAAAAGCAGTATGACGCCTTCCTTGCAAGCAAGTAACTAAGTGCCTCCCTAATCAAAAGGTATCGATGGCTGACATCGGTGCCTTTTTTTGAGGGTGCGGAGCCGAGCGCTTAGGTCTGAGCGGCTAGTCTGGCGTGGGCGCTTGAGGCGCACTTCGCCTCGAGTGCCCACGCCAGCTAGACGTCTCAGACCTGCTCGGCGGAGCCCGACTAAGAAAAGGGTGCGGAGGCTCGCGGGATGGTCGGTCGGCTAGACGATCCGGCCCTGAAACCGTCCCGCATACCGCACTTTCCAAACCTATAACCACTACCCACACATCACACACATCTCAATTTTCCATATTCCTGGAGGCAATGTATGAACGAAGCGAGTTTTAAACGAATCTCCCGCATCGCGGAAGCGTTGAAGGACAACATTCAGCGCGCACATTATCCTTTTTCCAAGGCAACGGTTGGCGGCGATATGCCCACCCGCGACTATCATGCCGGGGACTATTTTGGCAAGGCCGATGGTAATTACGATATGACCGCCACGGTGCCGCTGCCCGATTACGATGCAAGCCGCCATTATGCGCTGTCGATCGCGACGCGCGGGTACAACGATGACAATAGTCGTAATCCGCAGATGAAATTATTTATCGGCGATGAGTTGGTCCAAGGCTTGGACGTCAATCACCGCACCACGCGCGTTGAGCCGAGCTGGGTGGTCAACGATCAGATCAACCTGCGCCTGCAGATCTATGCTGGGCGCGACGACAAGCAGTTCCCCGTCGACATCGAGGCGTTTTGGCTGGATGAACAGAGCTGGACGACCTATTTTGACTTCATGACGTATCTGGGCTGCTGGCAAAATGTCGACAGCGACGATAATTTGGACAATCGCTACCACCGCGCGCTGGAGGCGGCGGCCAATCTTGTCGACCTGCGCGCGCCGTATTCGGATGACTACGAGCAGAGCTTGCGCCAGGCGTCTGACCTCCTGCACAGCCAACTCGACGAGGCGCCGGATGCGAAAAACGGGACGATCTACGCCATCGGGCACACGCATATCGATATGGCGTGGCTGTGGCCGATTCGCCAGACCGTTGAAAAGGCCAACCGCAGCTGGGCGACCGTGCTGAATCTGATGAAGCAGTATCCCGATTTTCAGTTCATGCACAGCTCACCGCAGCTCTACAAGTGGATCAAGGAAAAATACCCCGAGGAGTATGCCCAGATCAAGCAGGCGGTCAAGGACGGCCGCTGGGAGCCAGAGGGGGCCATGTGGGTCGAGCCTGACACCAACCTGCCATCCGGGGAGTCGCTGGTCCGCCAGATCTTGTACGGCAAGCGGTTCTTCAAGAAGGAATTTGACCTCGACTCGCGCGTGCTCTGGCTGCCGGATGCGTTTGGCTATACCGGCGCCTTGCCGCAGATCATGAAAAAGGCCGGCGTGGATTATTTCATGACCACCAAGCTCGCCTGGAACGATACGAATATCTGGCCGGACACCAGTTTTTACTGGCAAGGCATCGATGGATCCAAAGTCGTTGCCCACATCATCAACACCATCTCCGAATTCTGGAGCCTCAACGAGTGGTACTCCACCTATTCCGGCCTCGTCACCCCGAACGTCCTCAAGAAGACCTGGGACAAGTACCGGCAAAAAGACGTCTCCGACTCCGTTTTGGTCGCATACGGCTGGGGCGATGGCGGGGGTGGCCCGACTGCCGAGATGATGGAATACCTCAAGCGGTTCAAGCAGGGCATTGCCGGCATGCCGCGCATCAAAAACGCCGGCGCGGCCGAATACTTTGACCACCTGGCCGCGCAGCTCGCCGAACATCCCGGCGAAGTGCCGACCTGGATGGGGGAAATGTATTTCGAGTTCCACCGCGGCGTCTTCACAAGCCTTGCGAAAAATAAACACAACAACCGGGCCATTGAGGCGCTTTTGTCCGCCACCGAGAAGCTGTTGGCCACGGTGCCGGGAGCGGCCGCCCATCACGAAACGCTCGATGACATTTGGGAGCGCACCATGATGAACCAGTTCCACGACGTTTTGCCTGGCAGTTCGATCAAAGAAGTCTACGATCAAACGGACAAGGATTACGCCAAGGGCTTTGCTGAGCTGGACAAGATCCTGGCCGCTGTTGCGACGGATCACCTGACCGCCCAGACGGATGCCATCACGCTGTACAACCCACTGGGCGAGACGCGCGACATGGATGTGGTCTTACCGCTGAGCCTGACGCAAACGGCCAGCGTGGCGGGCAAGCCGCTGCCGGTGCAGCATCTGGCCGACGCAAGGGCGCTGGTGCGGGTACCAGCCGCCGCCCCATTTTCCATGACGACGATCACGACTGGCACTGAAGCGGCCGCGGCCCTGCCAGCAGAAGAGCCTCTTGGGACGTCGTTTGAGACCGCGGATCTAGCGGTCACGTTCGATGCGAATTTTGCCATCACCAGCCTGATCGACAAACACGCCGGGCGCGAGGTCGTGCCGGCGGGCGGCAAGCTCAATGAACTCGTCGTCTACCAGGATCTGCCGACGGAATACGACGCCTGGAATATCGACAGCACGTATCACGCGAAGTCCTGGCCGGTCAGCGAGGTCGTCAGCGCAACGATCGAAAGCCGCGGCCCGCTGGAGGATATCCTGCACATCGTTCGTCGCTTCGGCCAGTCGCTGATCGACCAGCGCTGGCACTTCACGCATGGCACCACGCAGATTGCGGTTGAAACGGACCTCGACTGGCACGACGACCACATGCTGTTGCGCAGCGAAAATGCGGTGGATGTGAACGCCGACAATGCGACGTATGACATTCAGTTCGGGACCCTCAAACGGCCGGTCAACAAGAATACATCCTGGGAACAGGCCAAATTCGAGGTACCGGCCCAGCTGTGGGCGGATCTCTCCGATCGCGGCTATGGCCTGAGTATTTTGACCGACGCGAAGTACGGCTATGATGCCGCCTATCAGCATCTCGGCCTGTCGCTGCACCGCTGCCCGACGATGCCGGATCCGGAAGCCGACACAGGCGCGGATCATTTCACCTACACCTTGATGCCGCATGCCGGCGACTGGGTCCAAGCGGGCACGATGCAGGCTGCGCTGGCGCTGAACAACCAGCCGATCGTTTGGCCTGGCTATGCGGCCAGCGAGACCGCACCGTTTGTCACCTGCGACAAGGATGACGTCCTGATCGATACCATCAAAGTCGCCGAGGACAGCGATGCCACCATCCTGCGCGGCTATGAGTTCGCAGACGCCGCAAGCCAGGCGACCTGGACCTTTGCCAAACCGCTGGCCAGCGCCGCCATCTGCGACCTGCTGGAAAATGAGCAGACCCCACTGACCATCAGCGAAGACGGTCGGTCGGTGACCGTGCCGTTTAAGCCATTTGAAATACAGACAGTCAAAGTTACTTTCAAGTAAGGATGCGGAGGCCCGCGGGATGGTGGGGCGGGTAACTTGGCTCGAGGGTCAGATGGCGTACTCAGCCATCTGGCACACGAGACAGCTAGGTGCCTCACCCCTGCGCTGCATCCCAATTTAAATAGAAGAAACACGTTTTGACTGCACGCTCAAAAGACGGGCTCCGCCGCGAAATCTCGCGGCGAGGCTCGTCTTTTGGTGTGGTAAACTGAGGGGACAGGAGGCGACCGAGATGAAACTCAATTTTCGACGATTGATGCAGATCTATACCGTGGTGCTGCTCGTTTTGGGCTTAGGCATCACCGGCGTTGGCATCGTCAGCTCGGTCAGCAGCTACCAATCGTCGCTGGAACAAGCGGAAAACATGGCGACCCAGCGCGCGACCGAAACGGTGACCCGCTACCAAACGATCGCCGATGACTACGCCGCAAATATCACCTCAGATGGCCGCCGGTTGACGAATATCGCGCAGTATTTTGCCCTTTCGCCGGCCGCCTACGCGCAATACGCGATCACCCAGAGTCAAGGCGAGGGCCAGTATTACAATTGGTCCAACGAATCCTCGACGTTCATGATGCAGCATCCCGAGGTCAAGCGGCTGACGCTGACGCTGAATGTGACGAAGGCCAAAGCGGGTCAGGTGTTTGTGGCCACCCAGAAGAAAAAAGAGGGCCAGCTGCTCACGAACCAGAATATCAGTCCCGATTTTTCCACGAGCCTGATCAATCCGACCGACGCGACGATCGATGGGACCCTGGGCATCGATTATGATCGGAGCACGCTGGATCAGCAGCTCGCCGCGATCGACGCCCGGGCGCATTTGCAGGTGCTGGTCCTCAATAATAGCGGCGTGTTGGTCAACCATTTTAGCGACAGCTCAGTGGACAAAAATGAGCGCGCGCTGGCGACCAAGGCCGCCAAACTTGACGACTTCAGCAAGCTCCACGACTTCACCGTCGAGAAAAAGGAGCTGCCCAATGAGTTTACCTTGATCTTCGTTGTCAGCCGCAGTGGCATGCGCGCCCTCATGTTCTGGCGGGTCGCGTCGGTCGCTTTGCTCGGGCTGTTCGTGCTGGCGCTGCTCAGTGCGCTGTTGTGGGTCACGTTTGGCCGGTATCGGGTCCAGCTCAACACGATCTTGGCCACGGTAAAAACGGTGGGCAATGGCGATCTCAAGGCGCGGGTGCCGGTCACGGTGGATCAATCCGACCTCAGCGAGCTCGGGGATGGCATCAACCG
This sequence comes from Lacticaseibacillus mingshuiensis, assembly GCF_016861785.1. Lineage (GTDB taxonomy): Bacteria > Bacillota > Bacilli > Lactobacillales > Lactobacillaceae > Lacticaseibacillus > Lacticaseibacillus mingshuiensis. Next base: position 160,272 of record NZ_BOLS01000003.1, on the reverse strand, counting down.
GATGCTCGGCGATATCGATCAATATATTTATACGATCTACCAGTTGCGCATCGCCCAGCAAGAGGCCAACATCAAGGCGCTACAGGCGCAGATCAATCCGCATTTCATGTCCAACACCTTGGAATACATCCGCATGGCCGCGCTGGATGCCGATCAGCCGGAGCTGGCCAATGTCGTGTATAATTTTGCCGCCCTGCTGCGGAACAACACCGATTTTTCGCCGCTGACGACGATTCAGCACGAATTGGATTTCATCGACAAGTATGTGTTCCTGTATCAGGTGCGTTTTCCAGACCGCTTGGCCTACCAGATCACGGTGGACCCGACGATCGCGGCGCTGAGCATCCCGAAGTTCAGCTTCCAGCCGTTAGTTGAAAATTACTTCGTGCATGGCGTCGACTTCTCGCGCGGCGACAACGTGATTCGCATCAAGTCCTGGCGAGAAGGTGACCTGATCACCATCAGCATCGCCAATAACGGCAAACCGCTCGCGCTGGATGAGGTCCAGACCCTGAACAAACGGATGAAGGAGCCGCTGGCCGGGGACCAGAGCACGTCGATCGGTATTCAAAATGTTTATTCACGACTCGCCGATTATTTCGGTGATAGCTTTAATATGTTTATGACCAGCGACGGGTTGAGCGGGGTCCAGACCACGATTCAATTCCGCGACCCCGCTGCCGACAAAGGAGACCACGATGAAAAAAGTAATGATCGTTGATGACGAATACATGTTATTGCGCGGTCTGCCGAAATTGATCGACTGGGCGCGCCTCGGCCTGACCATCGTGAAGACCGAGCAAAATCCGCTCAAGGCGCTCGACTGGTTGGCTGAGAATCCGGTGGATATCTTGCTGTCAGACATGAACATGCCTGAGCTGGACGGTCCGACCTTTGTGGCCAAGGCAAAAAAATTGCAGCCGGACATGGAACTGATCGTGATCTCCGGTTACGCCGACTTTGATTACGTGCGCGCGGGCCTGCAGCAGCACGCGGTCAATTACCTCAGCAAGCCCGTCGACACCGAGGAATTGGTGACGGCGCTCGAGGCGGCACTCAAGCGCATCGACGAGCGGCAGGCCAGCGATCACAACGCAACGCTGGCGGCTCAGGCCGAAATGCGCGCGCTGGTGGCCGGCACCGACCCCGGCAGTGCGCACGACCTGTTGAAAAGACTTGAGATCGTCTTCACCAATCCCGCGGCGCCGGTGCGCTTGATCGCGGTCCTGAATCCACTGCCGCCGACGGACCTGGTAGATTTTTTGCAGGAACAGGCGGCGGTCCCTGGCTTTTTCCGTGAGGGCCAGGACTTCATCATCCTGTTTCAAGGGGATGACAATCAGCTCAATGCCTTCATCAATGAAGCGCCGCAGCCGATCTCCTCGACGCGCCGGCCGGAATTGATCGGGCCAACGGTGTCGAATATGACCACCTTGACCGAGGCCTATCACACCATGCGCGGGGAGATCGCCCGGCAGTATTTCTTCGAGACCAATGCGGGCCTGCGCCGGCTGCCGAGGCCCGAGGAAACCGAGACGATGCCGACACTGCCCGGTTTTTCCGAGCTGCGCGAAACGCTTGGCCCGCTGGATCCGGTGGCCTTCAAGAAATGGCTCGTTGAGCAGCTCGAAACACTCAAGGAACTCAACGCCACCGTAGCCTTCACCCGCCAATTCGCGATGATCGTCCTGCTGGTGATCAGCGAAAAAGGCACAGCCAGCGAGCGCAAACCCGCGGCGATCAACGCCATCAACCAGGCGCAGACGGTGACCAAGCTGACCGAGATTCTGGCCGACATCGCCCAGCGCGCCGCTCAGGAAAGCGATCGCCGTTACTCGCGCAATGTGCTGGCCATGCGCCGGCTGATCCAGGAACGCTACGGCGAACCGCTGACCTTGGCGGAGGTCGCGGATGAGCTCCATTTGAACGCGGTTTACCTAGGCCAATTGTTCAAACAGGAGGTCGGCCGTAGCTTTTCTCAGTATCTGAATGACTGGCGGATGAGCATCGCCATCGACCTATTGCGCAACTCGGGCGAGGACGTCAATCAGATCGCAGAACGCGTCGGCTACCAGACGCCAAGCTATTTCTACAAACTTTTCAAACAACAGACCGGCATGTCGCCTCGCGAATATCGGGCGGCCGCAGACAACGGCACAGCCGACTGACACCCCGAATATGAGAAACAAAGCAGTGTATACCAATGTATACGCTGTTTTTTAATTACAGATTTATTCGTTAATGGTTAAGGGCTTATGAAAATTAGGCCACGATGTGAAAATGGTGAAGAATGTGGCCGGTTCGTGGCGTTTCGAGTCCAATCACTTGACGAAACCGCTTTCATGGCGCATATTAATAATTGTTTGGAGGGTCTACACCAAATTTGTTTTTTAGGGGGAAATTGTTATGAGTATGTGGCGTAAAGGTTTGGCTTTGAGTGCGGCGGCTGTCTGTGCCGTCACACTGGCAGCATGCGGCAACAACAGTTCTTCAGGCAGCGGGTCTTCGTCCAAGAAGGTCGTTGTCACGATGTATCGTCCTGGCGATCCGCTGACGAACTCCACCGAAATGATGAAGATCGTCAACAAGGAGATTCAAAAGCAATATCCGAATGTCGAATTACAGATCAAGCCGATCTCTTGGGGGGATTATGGCCAAAAGTTCTCAGTAATGCTGACATCCGGTGATGGTTTTGACCTTGCGTTTGCGAACAGCTACTCCGCAAATGCGCAAAAAGGCGGCTTTGCCGATATGACTGAATTGATCAAGAAATATGCGTCCAAGGCATATGACGAGATCGACCCGGCGTATTGGAAAGGCGTGACCCTGGACGGCAAGATCTATGGTTTCCCGACCAACGCCAACGTCTTTTCACAGGAGAAGTTGGTCTTCAACGGCACGTTCACGGATAAGTACAACATCAACGTGGACAATGTTGACTCGCTGCAGACCGCGACCGACGCAATGGCCGCGTTCAAGAAGGCTGATCCAAGCATCAACCCGATGGCGATCGTGAAGGGCTACCACGCACCGACACCAGGCTGGTCCTACCCACTTTCCAACGGCTATCCATTCGTCGTTGACCAAAGCGGCAAGGACACCAAGGTTCAAAATCCTTACAACCTGGATATCATGCGCAAGAACCTGGCGACCCTGCACGAATGGTACCAAAAGGGCTATGTCCCACGGGATGCCGCAACATCGACCACACAGTACTCGCTGGCTGACGACACCTGGTTCGGCCGCATCGAGACCACCGGCCCATTCGATTATGGCGATACGGCGATCTTGAACGCCCGCGGTGGCAAGCCAGTTGTCACCAAGCAGATCTCCCAGCCGTACAAGAGCACGGCTGACGCACAAATGGCGCTGTACGTGATCTCCAAGTCTTCCAAGCACAAGAAGGAAGCGGTCGAGGTCCTCAACGCGATCAACACCAACAAGAAGATCATCAACACGATGGTCTGGGGCATTGAAGGCAAGCAGTGGGAGTTCACTGACAAGGCCAAGGGCAAGATCAAGACCCTGCCTGGCTACAAGCAAAACACCTACTACGGCGCTTGGATGACCGGTAACAACCGCAACCTCTACACGCTTGACAGTGTCACTGACAAGCAGATCGAGGAACGCGATCAAAGCATCAAGGATACCTCAGAAGCCGCTGACTTGGGCTTCATGCCGAACCTTGATAAGTACAAGACGGAACTGACCAACATCGCGAACGTCATGAGCAAGTACTCGGATATCATCAACACCGGTACCGCGGATCCTGTTCCGACGATCAACAAGATGAACGCTGAGCTGAAGACAGCTGGCTGGGATACCGTTGCCAAGGAATTGCAGAGCCAATACGACAAATTCCTCGCAGCCAAATAATCGCTGACTGGTAACAGCGAAACGAGCACGCCTCTGGATGGACCCCCAAGAGGCGTGCTTTTTGTTGCAGGATGCGGAGCGGGGCGGGAGGGGTGGGCAGCCAACTTGGCTCGGGCGCTTGAGGCGGTTTTCGCCTCGAGTGCACGAGACAGTTGGATGTTCCACCCCTGCGCGGCGAAGCTCAACTAAGCAGGATGCGGAGCGGGGCGTTCAGGTCTGAGTGGGTAGCTTGGACAGACGAGACATCCGCAAAAATCGTCGCCAGCTGTGCCAAATTTTTCTATTTCACTTTGACTGAGCGGCAGATCCGTGCAAAATAGAAGCGCAAGACGATTCGTAACTCGTTCTTAGACAGTGATGGCAAAGAAAGGAAATCGACTCATGCAGACACATTTTTTCCTATTAGCGGATACGCATCTGACAACGGATCCGGCCAATCAGGCGGCGCTGCGACGCGGCCTGGAGACGATCAGCAAGCAAGCGGACCGGCCGCTGGTGGTGATCAACGGGGATCTGACGAACACCGGGGACCCAGCGGAGTATCAGGCGTTTGCGGAGGTGCTCGGCGATTTTTCCGACCGGCTGGATTTCGCGCTGACCCTGGGCAACCATGATGTGCGCGGCCCGCGCAATTTCGAGTGGACGAACATGCAAGAGGAGGATCCGCAGCATTTTCATCAAGTAGCGGCCCCATTTTTCCTGCGGTTTCTGGCGAATGCGCCCATCCGCGAGCGGCAGGGCCTGTCATACACGCTGCGCGCCGGGTCCGCGCGACTGATCTTCCTGAATACGGAAAAAGGGTTGAAGGATGCCGTTTACTTGCCCGCGACCACTCTCAATTGGCTGGACCGGCAGCTGACAGAAGACGCCGGCCCGCACCTCGTGTTTTTGCATGAACCGCTGAATGATACGCATCGCCTGTCGGATCTATACGGTGGGACGGGCCAGCAGGATGCCCTGCTCAAGGACGTGTTGCGGCGGCACCCGGACACGTTTTTCCTCAGCGGGCACATCCACAATGCGTTTGGCGTGGCCGAGGCCATTCCGCGCGCCTATGCGACGTGCATCGACACGCCGGCGTACGGTCGCGCCAAGGCCGGCCTGCACAGCGCGGGGTGCGGCTACGAGGTGACGCTCGATGACGCGCACTTGACGCTTGCCGCCTGGGATCTTGCCAACGACCAGCGGCTGCCGGAATTCGATGTGGCCCTGCCGGCGCGGACGTTGGGCAGTGTGTGGGCCGATGCGCTGAGCCAAAAAATGCCGGATACCGCCTGGCTCGACCGCGCACTGCCGCTTTTGACAGCGACGTATTCGCAAAGTGCGCAGGACGTGGATGCCGACGAGGAGGCGCTCGAGGCGCCGCTATTTGGCGCAGCCGCCCAGACGACGATGCGCGAACTGATCGAAACGGCGCCAGGCGGAAAGCGCGAGACGCCGGCGCCGTGGTCAGCCGCCCATGATGGGGTCGTATTTGCGACACGCGATTTGTATCTCGATCAGCTGATCGAAGCGGGGAAAAAAGTGACCGCGCTGACCCCGCACACGCCGGCCGCCAAAACCGCCCGTTTTGAGGCGCTCGACCGACTCGCGCGGATGCGGGGCCAACTTGCGCGGTACAGTGATGCGGCGCTCCAGGAGGCTCTGGACGCGCTGGCGTGGGTGCTATCGACCAGTTATCCGATCGATCAGCGGCCCCAGCTTCAGCAGACCGTCAGCCAGGCTCAGACGCTCACACAAACACCGCAACTGACGCGCGCGTTGATGCCGGCCCGCCTGGCTCTTGCGGATGCGACCACCACGCCGGGGCAATTGGCGACGGTACTGAAAGACTTACTGGCAGCGATGGGGCACTAATGCGCTTTGATACGAAAGGAGCCTGTACGTGAAATTAGCGCTGCGTTTCCTGCAATTTGGCTTTGGCCTCGCCGCAGAATTTTTGATCGCGGCCAACCTGCTGGCTGCTGTCACGGAAGCCTCATATGTCGGCGCAACCGGGAAACTGACGATCGAGATCGTGCTGTTGGTCCTGTTGATGCTCAGTATCGCTGGGGGCGCCGCGCTCGCGTTTGGCCGTTACGGACACACGTTACTCATCATGGCCAGACTGGTGCTGGTCGCGGCGCTGGTGCTTTGGCTTGTATGGCCGGCGAGCACTGCACTTGCTTTATGCTGTGTCGTGGTTGCTGGCTTGATCGGGGCTGAGGGCTGGCTAGCGCGCTCCGGGAGGGCTATCTGAGACACATTGGTCATACAAAAGCCAAATTGGGCTGGCGATTCGCCAATAAATTGAACGATTGACCAAACTGGGACGCGTGACCGTCTGTAGGCGGCCTGGAACCGCGTTATGGCGCGGTTCTTGTGGCGCTTGCAATTTTGAGGCAAGCGGTTCAGATTGTTGACAAGAAACCGCTTACTATCTAAAATAAAGTAGAATTCTCGATTGCAGGTGTAGGCCTTGCTAACCTACTGCTCTCCTGTACAATTTTTCGGAGATCCACCCGGTGCGCCGGGTTCCGAGCATCATCAGCTTTTCCCGGGGCCACTTGGGCGAGGTCCGCTGACTTAGTTCAAGTGGTATAAAGCCACGACGGTCACCATTACTACTATAGTGACTAGAGGTAGCGACAGTTTCATCGCCGTTACCCGCCAAGGTGAAAAGGGTCCCGCCAGTTTGGTCGCATGCTGGCGGTCACATAGGGCACTGCAGTCACGTAATCGAATAAAGTTAAAAATGGGGCCTTTCGGGGCCTCTTTGTCGTGGCCGGCCCTGATTTTTGGGGGGCTGCGCACGGATGAACCAAATGAAATAGGCGTCTCTCACAGATCGCAGCCCATGGCGTTGCGATCCTACTGAGAGACGACTATTTTTTTTATGCCGGCCGCAGCCCTTGCACGAGCACAGCGGTTGCTTCGTCTGCCGCCCGCTCTAGGTCAAACTTATTACTCGGCATCAAGATCAGCGGCACCGCATGGCCGGCCATTACCCCGAGAAACGTCCAAAACACTTCGCTGACCGGCCACTCGACGACTTCTCCCGTCGCCTGATAGTGCTGGAAGATCGCGGTCAACGGGCCTTGTGCGACTTGTTGGAAGTCCTTGAGAAGCATATCCAGCATGGCCTGGTCATGCATCAGCTCACCGAGAAAAATTTTGGCCTCGGCCCGATTTTCCTGGGCAAATTGCAGACGGTCTTTGATCACATAATGCAAGAAGGTCCCAAAGTCTGGCGCCGCCTGGCCTTGAATGCGGGCAATGAAGTCCCCTGCGACGCGCGGGACCACTTGTCGCACGAAGGGGCGCATGACGGCCGCCAGCAACTGGTCCTTGGTCTTGAAGTGTTTATAGACGGTGCCTTCTGAAACATGGGCCGCGGCCGCGATGTCCGCAGTCGAGGTATTGTCGAATCCCTTGGCGGCAAACAATTGCAGGCTTGCCTTCAGGACCGCTTTTTGTTTGTCAGACAGATCAGTTGCGGCGACGGTTTCATCAAATAGCTTTGCTAGTTCACTCATTGTGCGTTCACTCCTTTGTCAGACTTGCCGATAACGTTTCATCGTTTGGCCGTTCAGCACCAGGAAAACGAGGGCAAAGCCAAACAAGATCAGTAGGCTCGGGCCAACCGTCGTCAGGGTCGCGCCTTTTTCGATCACCGCAGTCATGCTTTGGGCGCCATAGTACAGCGGAAAAATGTGAGCGACGACCTGGAGCCAGCCGGGCATGGTGGCGACGGGGATGATGCCGGAGAAAAAGATCTGCGGCAGGGCAACGATGGGGATGAACTGAATCATTTGGAATTCTGAGTCGGCAAAAGTCGAAATGAAGAGCCCCATTGTCAGCGCGACCGCCGCCATTAACAAATTGATCAGCAGAACCAGCCACAGACTCCCGATGATCTGCACTTTGAACACCCCAATTGTGTACAGCACGATCAAAAGCGTTTGGACCACTGCGAATAGGCCATAGCCGGCCAGGTATCCGGCGATGATCTCGCCGCGTCGCACCGGCGTTGCCAACAGGCGATACAAGGTGCCAGTCGTGCGCTCGCGAAGCAGTGCGATGCCGGAGATCAGGAAGACAAAGAAGAACACAATGAAGCCCAGCAGAATTGGCAGGAGCGTTTCAAAATAGGTCGCGTCTGCGCCGCCATAGAGGTAATGCGTTTTGATCGTGACAGCCTTTTCGGTGGTCGCCGGTTGCGAGGCGCCTTTGATACCAGCCTGGCCCGTTGCCTTGGCGAGGGCTATTTGAAGTTGCTTGAGGGCAGCTGCCTGGGTCTTGATCGTCGCGGCCGCTGTCTGCATTTTCAGCTTGACCTGCGCCTGTTGGAGACTCTGCTTGATGATGGTGCTTTGGCTCTGGTCACTGTTGGCCAAGGTCAACGTGAGCTTGTCGCCATTTTGCACCAGCATGCCTGCCGCATCCCGTCGACGAATCTGCGTCTTCGCGGTACTTGATGCACGCGTGGCCTTTATCTCGAGGTGATCGTTTTTCAGCGCCGTGATCAGTGACTGATCGACATTTTTCACCAGCAAGGTCGCGGTCTGCGTGCCGTTTCCCTGGAAGAGAAAATAGACCAGCGTCAAGATCAAAAGGGGGCCGAGGAACATCAGCGCGAGCGTTCGTTTGTCCCGAAGCATCTCGGTGAAAATACGGTGAATCATGCCTTTAACGCGCATCCTGATCCCTCCCTGCCTGCAAAAAGACTTGTTCGATCGAGTCGACATGGTATTGCGCCGTCAAAGCGGCCGGCGTGCCTTGGGCGATCGCGGCGCCTTGCCGGATCATCATCACCTGATCAGCTTCTTCGGCGTCTTCCATCACGTGAGTTGTTAATAAAATCGTGATGCCGCGCTTAGCCATGCGGTGCAGCTCCGCCCAGATCTGTTGGCGAAGCTCCGGGTCGATGCCAACAGTCGGCTCATCGAGAATCAGTAAGGGTGGATCAGCCAACAGCGCGATGGCCAAGGACAACCGTCGCCGCATTCCGCCTGAATAATCTTTGAGCGGCTTGTCCAGATCACCTTGAAGATCTACGACTGCGGCCGCGCGGGGGATGCGCTGCTTCAATTCGATCTTCAACACGCCTTGCATCGTGCCGAAAAAGGCGAGATTCTCGCGGCCAGTCAGCTCGTCATATAAGGCGTCAGTCTGTGCCATGTACCCGATCTTTGCCAAAAGTGCGCGATCGGGCATCGGCGTGTCCAAGACCTCGACTGTGCCTGATTTTGGCCGCAGCATGCCCATGATCGCGCTGACCAGGGTCGTCTTGCCCGCCCCGCTTGGACCGATCAAGGCGAGAATCTGCCCGGGCGCCACTTGCAGCGAAATGTCATGAAGTACGATCGTCTTGCCATAGCCTTGCGTGAGATGCGACACGTTGATCACAGTTGCCATGGACGTTGCCTCCTTCATGCGGCGAGCAGGCGCTCACCGCGTTGAAAATAATAAGATGCGCTCAGATTTGACGGTTAAGCCGCGTGGGTGAGCGTTCACTCACTTATTATAGCCACCGACAGCGAGTATGCAACCTCAAATGATGCGGCGCGCAAACCGCTTCGCAGCACCAGCGTTTTCGTGTCATTGCTGGACATGACAGGGACTTCGAAAATAGGGCATGACTTGCGACCTATTCTTGGGCGCTTGTTATAGGCACTTAGCTCCACTTTTTCCACAATTAGACAACGCTTCCACCGAGCGTGCTGTGGGTGTGCTATAGTCAGCCCGAACAGGAAACAAATCGACTTATCGGAGGGCAGCATGCAACTGTTATGGCAAAAGTTTCCGGCGCGTGAGCTCGATCTTGCCCCACAGGAATGCGGCTGGCAGCGGTGCACGCCACTGGATCGCTATGCGTATCGCATTCAGTGCGATCACATCATTCATTTTGTGTTACGGGGTCGCGGCTATCTCAAGGTGGCGGGGCAGACACATGAGCTCCGCGCCGGCCAATGTTTTTTGCTAAAAAGTGGCACAGAGGTCAGCTACTGGCCGGCCTTTGATGAGCCTTGGGAGTATTGCTGGCTGGGGTTTGGCGGGCAATTGGCGGGGCGCTACCTGGATTCAGTGTTACCGGCGGGGTGGTGGCTCGGCGAGATGCCCCAAGCGGCGGGAAAACTGTTGGTGGCATTCAATGAACAGCGGATGCCCGCGGCTGGTCAGTCAGATGATAGTCTGCGGCGGCTGCGGGATCTCACGGCATTTTTCTCGGCATTTTGCGAGGCAGAGGGGTTGACGGAGCCTGAACAGCCGCCGCATCCGCAGCTGGTGATGCGGGCGTTGACCTATCTGAATGCCTCGTTTGAGCAACCGATCACGGTGCAGGATGTGGCGGATGAGGTCCATATCACGCGGAGTTATCTCTACAAATTGTTCATGAAGGAGCTGCGCTTGTCTCCGCAACAATATCTTCAGCGATTGCGCCTCGGGCATGCCCAACAGCTCCTTGAGACCACCCAGTTGTCGATCGAAACGGTCGCCAGCCGATCGGGGTACCGAGATGCGCTGCATTTCACGAAACAATTCAAGGCCCATTACCAACTCGCGCCACGGGACTATCGAAAACAGGGTGCAAAGCGGGGCGTTTAGGTCTGAACAGATAGTTCGGCCTAGACGCATGCTGGCGCACTTGGCCAGCAAGTGGCTGGGCCGACTATCTGTCTCAGGCCTGCCGCGCGGCGCCCAGCTAAACAGGGTGCAAAGCGGGGCGTTTAGGTCTGAACAGATAGTTCGGCCTAGACGCATGCTGGCGCACTTGGCCAGCGAGTGGCTGGGCCGATTATCTGTCTCAGACCTGGCCCGCGGCGCCCAACTCAACAGGGTGCAAAGCGGGGCGGATAGGGCTGACAGCTCATTCGGTCGTGCCGAAAACTAGGCAAAAAGGTGACCGCCCGTTTATGACCGCACCCGGCAGGCAACATAATGCCTGATATGGGCGTGTTTTACAGATGGAAGCGGTCTCGAGCGCCCGCTATACTGATGGGGATCGACTAGCGCAGATAGCTCAGGAGGTAGTGAAGATGACGATTTTGAATTTGGCAGAAGATCCAACCACGTTGACGGTGAATACTTGCCCACCGCGTGCCTATTACATTCCATATGAGTCGGCGGAAACGGCCTCGACCGGCGATCGCACCGCGTCAGCCCAGGTCACCTTGCTCGATGGCCAGTGGGCGTTTGGCTATTTTCCAAATGCCGCCGTGCTTCCGGCCACCTTCTGGGAAAATGGCGACGCGCTTCTCACGGCCACGGCGCCGGTGCCAAGCGACTGGCAGAATCAGGGCTACGATCGGCATCAGTACACAAATGTGAATTATCCGATTCCTTATGATCCGCCATTTGTCCCGGACGAAAACCCGATCGGTGTGTATGAGCGCCAGTTTACGTACACACCAACTGCGGGGCATCGCACCTATTTGAACGTCGAAGGCAAGGACAGCTGTCTGTATGTCTTCGTCAATCATCAGTTCGTTGGCTACGACACGGTCTCCCATGCCAACAGTGAGTTTGATCTGACCGATCATCTGGTGGACGGAACTAACCTGCTCACCATCGCGGTGTTGAAATGGTCCGTTGGTACGTATTTTGAGGATCAGGACAAGTTCCGCGTGAGTGGGCTGTTCCGATCGATCTATCTGCTGACCCGGCCGGAGACGCATCTGGGTGATCTCGACTGGACGATCACAACGGATCCCTCGACACAAACGGGCCGGTTGGTCATGACGCGCTTTGAGTTTGCCGGGCCGGCTTCGTATCAGCTCACGGATGATCACGACCAGGTGGTGGCGGCGGGGCCGCTTGATGCCAGCACTCAAATTGAGGTGACTGGCTGCCGGTTTTGGAATGCGGAAGACCCGGTGTTGTATCACCTGACGATCACGGCGGGTGCGGAAGTGATTCCGTTTGCAGTCGGTTTTCGCCAGTGGGTCCATCAAGACGGCCAATTTGTACTTAATGGCACGCCGGTCAAGCTCTATGGCGTCAATTATCATGACAGCGATCCGCGGCTAGGGGCGGCGATCGGTGAAAACGAAATGCGCCGCGATTTGCAGTTGATGAAGGCCCATCATGTCAACGCGATTCGTACCTCACATTATCCGAAGGCGCCACGGTTCTATGAGCTTTGCGATGAAATGGGCTTTTATGTGCTGAGCGAGGCGGATATTGAGACTCATGGCACGGGCGCGTTGGTCGGCGCAGGCGCAGATGGCGATAAGCTCGCCGACGATTCCACGTATCAGCCGATTTTTGTCGACCGCGTGAAACGCATGGTCAAAGCGGATCACTTGTTTACGTCGATCTTTGGCTGGTCGATGGGCAACGAGTCCGGTTGGGGGCAGAATTTTGCCGCCGCCCTTGACTGGACGAAGCAAGCGGACCCGAGCCGCATCCGCCACTACGAACAATTTTCCAGCCGGTTTGAAAAGGATCCAGCGCAGACGTTGCCGCTGGTGGATTGCTACAGCCGGATGTATCTGAGCCCCGAAGACTGCGAGGCCTTCTTGAAGGAACACCCGAAGATTCCGCTGCTTCAATGCGAATATGCGCATGCGATGGGCAATGGCCCGGGCGGCGTCAAACACTACGATGAGTTGATGCAGCAATATGACAATTTCGTCGGGGCCTTCGTGTGGGAATGGTGCGATCACGCCATGCTGATGAATCCTGAGGCAGTCGATGAGGCGCCAGTCTATGGGTACGGCGGTGAGTTTGGCGACGAGCCGAATGACGGCAATTTCTGCATGGATGGGTTGGTCTATCCCGACCGTACGCCGCACACCGGGCTGAAAGAATATCAGGCGGTCCATTTGCCGGTGCAACTGACGGCTTGGCAAAATGACCAACTGACTGCGTTCAACCGGCTTGCGTTCACAACGGCGGCTGCGCGCTATTGTGGCTTTGCGCGGGTGACCACTGATGGCGTCGCCGGTGCGTGGCAGGTGGTCAACTTGGCAGGCTTGGCGCCGCTAACGGCTGCGACATACGAGTTGCCGGTCCAGATTCCCGCCGGTGTGCCGGTCACGCTGGAATGGGCGCTTGGCGCACCAGACGCGACAACGCCAAATGAAGCACTAGGTTTGCAGCAGATCATCTTGCGGGATGCGGCTCCGACGCTTTCGGCGGCGCCGGCTTCGACTGGCAAGCTGACCGTCAGCGAAACGCCACTTGCGATCACGGTCAGCGGCCCGAATTTTGCCTATCGCTTTGATCGGCATTTCGGCACGCCGACTTCGTTGGTGCGCTACGGCCGTGAAACATTGGCCGGGCCGAGCCACTGGACGATCTGGCGGGCGCCGACGGACAATGATCGCAATATCAAAAACGAGTGGCAGGACAACGGCTTTGACCGCGTCGTGTTCAAAGGTGACGCGTTGACTGCCAACACGCGCGATGGCCAGGTGACCGTCACCGCGATCGTTGGGCTGACCGCGGTGTCCAAGCAGCGAATCGCGACGGTCGAAACCGAGTGGACGATCGATGCGGCCGGCACGCTCGGGGCAACGGTGCATGTGGCCCGCAATGGCGAAATGGCAGAGTGGCCGCGGTTTGGGCTGGTGATGCCGCTGGGCGGCGGGGCCAAGCCGGTGCACTATTTTGGCAAAGGCCCGCGCGAAAGTTATATCGACAAGCAGGAAGGCAGCGTGTTGGGCTGGTTTGAGACCGATGCCCAGCAAAATTATGAGCCGTATGTCCGCCCTCAGGAAAATGGCAGTCACATTCATACCTGGTGCGTCCAGATCGAGCTTGGCACGGAGGTGATGACGGCGGAATTCGCACAGCCATCCTCATTCAGCGTGTTGCCGTACACGGCGGAAACCCTGACTCGGGCGGAAAACCGGCGCGACCTGCCTGTTTCGGATCAAACGGTTCTCACCCTTGATTTTGCCCAGGCCGGCATCGGTTCAAACAGCTGTGGCCCGTGGCTTCCGGCACAGTATCGACTGACGCCGGAAACCATCGATTGGCAATGGACGCTGCGCTTTGAGGCGGCCGGACAATGATCGGCGGCCAAGGCGCGCGGGGCGGCATTGCGTTGAGATAGACAAAAACGGCGAGGGCCGCATGGACCGTCGCCGTTTTTCGTTGGCCTTTAACATTTGCCTGCTTCAATTGAGCTGGGCGAGCGCATCCGCGAGCTGGCGGCCGATCAGGCGATGGCCCCAATCGGTCGGGTGAAACAAGAAACCGGTCTGCGCCACGTCATCGGCGAAAAATCGTGTGACGTCCGCCTTGACGTCCAGCGCCCATAAGTCACACACCGGCCGGTCGAATTCCCGCCCCAGGGCTAGGATTCGCTCACGATAGGCGCCGGCGCTCCAACCTTTTTCCCGTTTATAAACGGGATATGGGGCTACCAGCAAGACGGGCATGCTTGGGTGCGTCTGTGCGAGCTGGGTGAGGCAGTGTCTGGTGGCGCCGGTAAAGGTCTCGGGCGCCAGCGTGCTTGGCGAGCCGATCTGGCTGAGCGCCTCCTTGTTGAAGTTGTTGATGCCGCCGAACAGCACCAGCACGTCCCCAGGGCGAAAGGCAAAAGTGGCCACACGCTGGACGATCTGCTGGAGCGTTTCGCCGGAGACACCTTCATTGCGGACGGGCACGCCGAATGTCGCCCGCAACACCTGTTGGTAGCCGACACAGTGCTGCCCCGGGGTATGCGTGGTGGCTAAATAGCGCTGGCGATCGTACCACGTCACCGAATCGCCGAATGTGATCAGTCGTTTCATTTTAAGTCCTCCTGTGGCCATGATACGAGGCCAGAAGGAAAACACAATGGCGACGTAGCTCGTGAATATGGACTTTTGACGCGACTATGCGTAAAGGAGAAACAAATGGCCCTTTTTGAACCAGAGACAAATGGCATCGCCACCTACCGGATTCCAAATTTGCTGACCACGGCGGCCGGCACGGTGCTGGCGTTTGCGGATGGGCGCGTGGCGTCCTCAAATGACAGTCCCAATGAGATTCATTGTGTGCTGCGGCGTAGCACGGATGGCGGCGCGACGTTTGGCCCGATGCAAACGGTCGTCGCCTATCCTGGACGCGGATTGAATGGCGCCTCGGCGATCGACTCGAGCAGCCTGCAGGATCCTGCCACTGGGCGCATCTGGGTCCTGTTTTCCCATTCGCCCAGTGGTGTCGGGCTGTTCAATTCCGTCGTCGGGACGGGGTTTGGCCCGTTTGGCCGGCGACTGAGCGACGAAGCCGGCCACTTGTTTTCAGTCGACGGGGCAGGGGTCGTGCGCGATGCAGCCGGGACGCCGACTGGCCAGCAGGCGGACGGGACGATGATCGATGGGCATCACTGGTATCACGCCCGCGACAACGCGCAGGACTTGATGGAACAGCCCACTGTGTTTTTGCAGACGGTCTTCAGTGATGATGACGGCGTGACTTGGTCGGCGCCCATTGATCTCAATCCGCAGGTCAAACAGCCCTGGATGTCTTTTCTCGGGGCGGGGCCAGGCATCGGAACGGTGATCGAGGCCGGTGCGCATCAAGGTCGCCTGCTGTTTCCGGTGTATTTTGCCAATGCGGCGCACTTCATGTCGGCGGCGCTGATCTATAGCGATGACCATGGCGCGACCTGGCAGCTGGGTGAAACGCCGAATGCGGGCCGCGTGGTAGCTGGCCAGGCGATCGACCCGGCGACAAGTGATGTGGGCGCGGCCAACTTGACCGAGGCGCAGGCCGTCGTGGCGCAAGATGGGACCGTTCAGCTGTTCATGCGCAATCATCTGCCGGCGCCGTATGCGCTGGTGGCGACAAGCCGCGATGGCGGGGCTCATTTTGGCGCACTGCGCCCCGTCACCGGGTTCCACACACCGATCAATCAGGCGAGTTATCTCTATGATCGGGGCAAAACAGTTCTGTTGGCGAGTCATGCGGAGAGCGCCACCGAAACACGGCAAAATGGGCAGATTCACCTCTCCCGCGACGGCGGCCAGACCTGGTCGCAAGTTCTGCAAGTCGAACCGCCCACGATGGGGTTTGGCTATTCTTGCCTGACGCAGCTGGATGATCAGCGGTTTGCGGTGCTGTACGAGCGCATTGCCGATCAAACTGATTGGGCGCATATGCGCTTATGTTTGAAAATTTTTACGTTAGCGGATTTTTCACAAATGGAGGAAACAAATGACTGAGCCAATGTGGCAACTGAATGCAGAAACGCGCTTGAGCGGGGCGGAGACACCGGCGATCGCAGACCTGGTCGCGATCGTTGCCGATGAATTAGCGACAAGCGGCTGGGGCCTGACGCTGCCGGCATCGGGCGGGACAGGCAAGCAGGTCTTGCGGCTGGCGCTGGCTGACGACATGGCCAGTGGGGATGGATTCGCGATCGAAGCGACTGAAGCATGCCTGACCATTTCGGCTGCGACCACGCGGGGTTTGCTGTACGGCTTGCGGACTGTGATTGCGCGCCTGCATGTGGCCGGCGGTTGGCCGCTGGGCAGTGTGCATGAACAGCCTGCATTAGGCGAGCGCCGGCTATTTGTCGATGCCGGCCGCAAATATTTTTCCAAGGCTTGGTTCATGGACCTCATTCACTGGCTCTCATACCTGCGCATCAATACCTTGCAGTTCCATTTTTCGGAAAATCGTGGGTTTCGGATCGACTGTGATACGGACCCGGCGATCGTGTCGACGCATCATCTGAGCAAGGCGTATGTTCGCGAGATCTTGGCCGAGGCGCGGCGGTATCAGGTCGATGTGATTCCGTCTTTTGATACGCCAGGGCACGTTGAACATATTTTGAAGGTGCATCCGGAGTTTGGCCAGCGCGGGGTGGATGGCACCCGTTCGACGACTGGATTGGATATTACCGACCCGGCAGCCAAGGCGTACTTCCGCAGCCTGTATGAGGAGTATTTTACCCTGTTTGCCGGGTGTCATGACTTTCACATTGGCGGCGATGAATACATGGAACTGGACCGCGAGCCGTTTTTGACCACTTACCAGCCGGTGTTGGACGCCTATGCCAAGGCCCGGTATGGCAAGGAGGCGACGTTCAAAGACGCACTGGCCGGTTATGTCGCCGATCTCGCGGACTTGGCTGAAGAACACGGCTTCCACGCGCGCGTCTGGAATGACGGCCTGTATTATAGCGAAAATGGGGAGCAGGGTGCCCCTCAGCGGATCCAGATCGATCCGGCGCTTGGCATCGACTACTGGTGTCCGATGAATTGGAACAAGGCGGTGGCCGAATTGCCGGTCTTTCTGGCACGTGGCCAGCGCCGGCTATTCAACGTCAATTCGACGTTCTTCTATTATGTCCTGCGCACCGAGATGCCGGAAGACGGGCGCGCTCAGCACAGTTTCGACGTCCCAGATCAAGACCGAAACATCTACGAGAATTGGCGTCCGGGGCTGTTCGCCGGCACCGAGCTGCCAGACGACGACCCGCGCATCTGCGGGGCGGCCATGGCAATCTGGTGCGATGAACCTGATCTGACGGATGAAAAGACGATCAGGCGGGAGATCAGCTCGGCGCTTCAGGCGTTTGCGGCAAAAACATGGACACCGGCGATCAACGAGGCGCGTTCGTGGACTGAGCAACAGCGGTTGATGGCGGCATTGAAGCCACTGGCAGGGCAAGACTGACCAAGTGTCGCGGTGAGGACCCGGTCGCAAAAAAGAAGCATCGAGACGCCAAAGTGTCGGGCGGCTCGATGCTTTTTTTGCACAAAAATAGCGGCTGTGCAACGCACTGCCGCCTAGGCGTTAGAGAAAGTCTTTAGAGGATGCTACGCCTTCAAGCGGATGGGGAGGTCCCCTTGAAGACATGATTACTATCTCATCGCAGCGCCTCTGCCTCAATAGCCAAAATCAATAAAAGTCTACACAAATTAAAGGTAAGATTGCCCCTTGACATTTTTAATAAAACGGTTACATAAATGGCGAATAGATGAGAAATGCCGGTGAGACGGCAATGTGACTTCGGGTGCCAACACAAGCGGGAGGCTGTGGTCGACTAAAAATCTGTACAAAAAAAGTGAGCCCCTTCGACCTTCTGAACGCTTGCGCGCCGATCGTCCTGACTCACAGTATGGTTTGGCACCATGCCCTGTATTATGACGGGTCATGGCGCAGTTGTCAAATGAGACAAATGGAAAGGCGCGCCGGCTTGCGAGCCGGCGCACCCTTTTCCAGTTGGGCTCCGCACCCTTCCTTAATTATTCATTCCACTTTCATAGAGGGCGAGTTTGCCTTCGACGATGCTTTCGACGAGGTCTGGGTAGGCCACGCCTTCCGCTTCGGCTTCTTGTGGCAGAAGGGAGAGTGGGGTCATGCCTGGCAGGTTATTGGCTTCGATGACCCAAACGCCGCCGTCGTTGGCAAAAAAGTCGATACGGCCGTAGTTTTGCATGCCGAGGACCTTCATTGTTTGAACCGCAACGTCTTTCATTTCCTGGTGAACGTCGTCGTCAAGGTCATGCGGCGGGGTCACGAAGTCGGTGTGACCCGGTTGGAATTTATGTTCGAAATCGTACCAGCCATCATGGACTTGAATCTCGATCGCTGGAAAAGCGTGGCCGTTGACAACGCCCAGCGAGAACTCGCGCCCAGGGGTGAATTCCTCCACGATGGCCGAGTTGTCAAAACGGAAGACATCGTTCAAACTGTTTTCCAGTTCGTCTGCATCGTGCACGATATGGGTGCCGACAGAGGAACCACCGGAAGTTGGCTTGACCACAACTGGGTAGGCAAATGGCAAGACGTGGCCAGTGGCGCCTTGATCGCGGGTGTACTCGATGAAGGCTGCGGTCTGAATGCCGTGATACAGCATGATCTCTTTGCTGTAGACCTTGTTCATCGTGATGCCGGATGCGGTCGAGCTGGATCCGGTGTATTTGATATTGTTCAGGTCAAGGACGGCCTGCACCTTGCCGTTTTCGCCGTCGCCGCCGTGCAGGGCGAGGAAAACGATGTCGGCTTCTTTGCAAATGGCAAGGACGTTTGGGCCAAAAAGCTCAGTTGAGCCGTCGCTGCGCAGCGCGTTGATGTCGGCGTCGGTCAAGATCGCATCGGAGATCTTCAGATCTTTGGACGTGTTCGCGTCATCAAAGGCTGAGACTGGCGCTTTGCCAGCCAAGTCGTAGCCGAGAAACAGGTCGATGAATGTCGCTTCGTGCCCTTTTTCGCGAAGGGCGTTGGTGATGCGGTAGCCGCTGGAGAACGAGACGTTGCGCTCGGTACTGCGCCCGCCGGCTAATACGGCAATTTTCATAAGGGTAGAACCTCCTGATTTTTCCCGCGCGGCGTGAACCGCGCAGCCGATAGTTTTAGAACCTTAAGCATAGCACAAACGAACCAGTCAATGGAACGAATGAAGCGCTTTCACTAAAAATTAAGGAGTCGAGTGGCTTCGTTGTTTTTGGTTGAACGCTTCGCGGCTGCCTGATGTCGCTCGTTATTTTCCCCGCGGTTCGACTAGCCAACTGGGTCGTTCTTCCCGTATACTGAAAATATCTGAAAAAGGGAGTGGCGAACTTGAAAATCATTGCCTATGGGGCGCGCGTCGACGAGATTCCATATATGAAGCAATGGGCACAAGAAACAGGCAACGAACTGACGATCAAAGAAGAACTGCTTGAAGCCGACACGGTCGAATGGGCAAAGGGGTACGATGGCATCAACTGCCTGCAGACGACCCCATATTCGGCGGCTGTCTTCGATAAAATGGGCGACTACGGGATCCACTATTTGACGTTGCGCAACGTCGGCACGGACAATGTCGATTTTGCGGCCGCAGCGAAAAATGGGGTGACGCTGGCCAACACGCCGGCGTATTCCCCGGAAGCCATCGCGGAGTTTGCGGTGACGATGACGCTGAACCTGTTGCGACGGGTGGGCGAAGTCGAGCACGCTCTGCGCCATGGCGATTATGCGGGGTCGACGCAATTGATCGGCCGCGAGCTACGCAGCCAGACGGTCGGCATCATCGGCGCGGGGCGCATTGGGCGTGCGGCCATCCAGATGTTTTCGGGATTTGGCGCCAAGGTGATCACGTATGATCCGCATCCTTCCAAGGACGACACACTGGCCTGCCGCTATGCCGATATGGATGAATTGCTGGCGGCCAGCGATGTGGTCGACTTGCATATTCCAGGCGTCCCAGCGAATGATCACATCATCGATGCGCGGGCGCTCGCGCAAATGAAGCCTGGGGCGGTGCTGATCAATACTGCGCGTGGCAATTTAGTCGATACCGCCGCCATGATCGCGGCGCTGGAAAGTGGCCACTTAGCAGGGGCCGGCATCGACACTTACGAGCATGAAACGGCGGCGCTGCTGGATATGGCGCACACCGGCCGGTTTTCCGATCCGCAATGGGACCAGCTGCAGAAAATGCCGAACGTGCTTCTAACACCGCATGTCGCCTATTACACCGAGACGGCGGTCCACAACATGGTGACGTTCTCGCTGACTTACCTGACAGAGTTGTTGACCACAGGCACCACGGAAACGATCGTCCATCCAAAATAAGAATCAGCTGACTGAGGGCCTCGCAGTAAACAAACGCGGGGCCTTTTTGCTTGTCCAAAAACACGAACGAGGAAAAAGCAAAGATTGCCGGCTAGTTATCGTTGATCAGCAAGAATCGGCATGATGTTGGCTGCCTCACGACGCAGCACGTACATTGTTCGTTATAAACCGAACGTTAAATCTAAAAAACTAAAAATAAGACGTGTTTCCGCTTGACTGTCGCCTATTTTTTGGTATATTGGGTTTATCATCAAATACGAACAAAGAGGTGCATCATGGATCGCTTTTTCCAATTAAAAGCGAACGGTACAACGACCGGTCGTGAAATTCTTGCGGGCCTTACTACATTCTTTGCCATGTCTTATATTTTATTCGTCAACCCGCAAGTCCTGTCGTTGGCTGGCATGCCATCGCAGGCTGTTTTCCTCGCAACGATCATTGCAAGTGCAGTTGGGACACTGTTTATGGGGCTGTTCGCGAACGTTCCCTACGCGCTGGCGCCGGGGATGGGCCTGAACGCATTTTTCACCTACACCGTTGTCTTCGCCCTCGGCTATTCTTGGCAACAGGCCCTTGCGATGGTCTTCATCTGCGGGCTTATCAACATCCTGATCACCGTGACGAAAGTGCGTAAGCTGATCATCACCGCCATTCCAGAAAGCTTACAGCACGCGATCGGCGGCGGGATCGGCGTCTTCGTTGCTTACATCGGCTTGAAAAATGCCGGCTTCCTGCAATTCACATCGGATAGTTCGAACATCTTGAGCATCAACAATGCCGCCTACAACGCCGGCACCACTTCCTATAAAGATGGCGTCACTGGTGTTGTCACAGGCGGCGGCATCGTGCCGGCGCTGGTCAACTTCACGCAGTCCGGCGCGTTGCTTGCGCTGATCGGCCTGTTCGTGATGGCGATCCTGGTCATCAAAAAAGTGCCAGGCGCGGTTCTGCTGGGCATCGTCATCACGACCATCATCGGGATTCCGATGGGGGTCACCAGTCTTGACTTTTCCGCGAACAATTCGCTCGGCCACGCGATCGGCCAGCTCAGCACCACATTTGGCGCAGCCTTTTCCGCCAAGGGGATGGGCAGTCTGTTCACCTCGCCGGATAAGATCGTGATCAGCTTGATGACGATCTTCGCCTTCAGTTTCTCCGATACCTTTGACACGCTGGGCACCTTCATCGGCACGGGCCGGCGCACCGGGATCTTCTCCGATGCCGACGAAATTGCAATGGAGACCGGCCACGGTTTCTCCTCGAAAATGGATAAGGCGCTGTTCGCCGATTCCATCGCCACGTCGATCGGGGCGATCTTCGGGACATCCAACACGACGACTTATGTTGAAAGTGCCGCTGGGATCGGCGCTGGTGGGCGCACTGGGCTGACATCCGTGACCACTGCGGCTTGCTTCCTGCTCTCAGCCGTTTTTGCCCCACTGATCAGCATCGTGCCGACTCAAGCTGTTGCGCCGGCGCTCATTCTCGTCGGGGTCATGATGGTCTCCAGTCTCAAGGAGATCGATTGGAGCAGCATGGAAGAGGCGCTGCCGGCATTCATGGCGTCCGTTGTGATGGGCCTCATCTACAACATCTCATACGGGATCGCCGCCGGGTTCATCTTCTACTGCTTGGTCAAGATTCTGACCGGCAAGATTCGCGACATTCATCCGGTCTTAGGCATTGCGACGATCGGCTTCATCTTGAACTTCATTGTGCTGGCTGTCTTGTAAAAAATCGGCACAAAAAAATGGCGTCTTCACTGGGTGGAGGCGCCATTTTTGTGGCTGAACTAGAATTGATACCGCGGGTCATTTTTGACCGTATCTGCGGCCAATGTCAATTTGAGCAGCGGCACGCTTTGCCCGTCTGGCATTGTGCGCGTCCGGCCGGTCGAGGTTGCCGTGAAGTGGTTTGCCTTCAGCAGGGCCACATCCGCTGTGGCGGTTTCCGGCAACAGGGCATAGACCTGAGTGACCCCGAGCTCGAAAAAGGCGAAGCCCAGCATCCGCGGCAGCACTTCAGCCATCACAGGGCGACTCGCTTGGGCGGCGAGGACCTCGAAGCGAATCTGCGCCTGCGTCTTGTTTTCGCTGAAATTCCACAGGCAAAAACTGCCGCAGAAACTGCGGTCATCGCGCGCAGTCACGCCATAGAGCAACGCGCGGTCCGCCATGACGAGCCGCATCGACTGATTGACGTAATGGGCGGTGGCCTCGATGCTACTGTCGCGCTCGCGGCCCGAAATGGCGGCGACCAGCGGATCATTGCGCAGGGCAAACACATCCTTGAGCTTGGCCATTGTCAGCCAGTCCATGGTGTAGTGGGCGGATAAAAGCGGGTGGTATTTTTCAAAACGAGTCATGGGACGCCTCAGATCATGCCATGGTCGTCTTTGTCGACGATCGGCGCGTTGAAATTTTTGTTATAGTATTCTTCGGAGATCACTTTATACTTGCCGTTGATAAAATGGGCGATGATGTCGCCAGGGTGTGCGATCTGGACTTTGGTGTCGGGCAAATGGAGTTCGACCGTCGGCATCGGAGTCAGCGCCACGAATTTTGCGTCCTCGCCGAAGAATTGTTCGATCTCACTGCGGGTCATGTCCGCACGCATGGGCAAAAAATACGACATCTTTGCGGTGGAAAACGCCGCGAACTCGCCGCTTGGAAAACTTGCCAGTACTTTTGTATCAGTCATCCTTGCACCTCATTTCGCTTTTCTTAAGTGTAGCATACCCCCGCCAACAAGGAGTTGTCATGGTATTATGAAGAAAAGGATGCGCAGGCCCGCGGGATGGTGGGTCAGCTAACTTGGCTCTTGCGCTTGAGGCGCACTAGGCCTCGAGTGCAAGAGCCAGTTAGATGGACCCACTATGCGGGCCGGAGCTCAACTAAAAGGATGCGCAGGCCCGCGGGATAGCAGGCCCGCAACAAAGGAAGTGAGCGGCATGGCCTCTTTATTTGATCAGCCCGGCCAGTTTCAGCCACTGGCAGACCGGATGCGGCCACAAACGTTGGAAGAATTTGTCGGCCAAAGTCATTTGCTGGGGCCGGGCAAAGTGTTGACCAGCGTGATCGAAAATGACGAGGTGCCTTCGATGATCTTTTGGGGGCCGCCTGGTGTTGGAAAGACCACACTCGCGCAGATCATCGCGCGCCGCACCCGGGCGCAATTCGTCACATTTTCGGCGGTCACCGCCGGCATCAAGGAGATCAAGGTGGTGATGGAAGAAGCCGCCTCCAACCGCGAGCTCGGGCAAAAAACCATCGTCTTTGTCGACGAGATTCATCGCTTCAATAAGGCTCAGCAGGATGCCTTTCTGCCGTATGTGGAGCGCGGGGCGATCATCTTGATCGGGGCGACGACGGAAAATCCTTCATTTGAGGTGAACGCCGCGCTGCTGTCGCGGACGCGGGTGTTCGTGCTTCAGCCCCTGACGACGCAAGACCTCGTGCGGGTGTTGCACCAGACCCTTAGCGACCCCCGCGGTTATGGCTCGCAAACGATCCAGGTCAGCGAGGCGCTGCTTGAACGCATGACCGATTTTGCCAACGGGGATGCCCGCATCGCGCTGAACACGCTGGAAATGGCGGTAACGAACGCCGATCAAAGCGACGGTGAGCCGATCACGCTAACGGCTGCGGTCGTGGGCCAGTTGCTCACGAAAAAGGCGCTGCTGTACGACAAAAACGGTGAGGAGCACTACAATCTGATCTCTGCGTTGCACAAATCGATGCGCAATTCAGACGTCGACGCGGCCATATACTGGCTGGCGCGGATGCTGGAAACAGGGGAAGACCCGCTGTATATCGCACGGCGGCTTGTGCGTTTTGCCTCGGAAGACATCGGCATGGCCGACAGCCGCGCCTTGGAGATCGCGATCGCCGTTTTTCAGGCCTGCCAGTTCATCGGGATGCCCGAGTGCAGTGTGCACCTGACGCATGCGGTGACCTATTTGAGTATGGCGCCGAAATCGAATACCTTGTATACCGCCTACGAATCGGCAAAAAAAGATGCGACGGAAACGCTCGCGGAGCCGGTGCCCCTGCAGATCAGAAACGGTGTGACGGGGCTGATGAAGGACCTCGGCTATGGCAAGGATTATCAGTATGCACATAACAGCGCCGATAAGCTGACTAATATGCAGACCATGCCGGACAATTTGCAAGGTCGCACCTATTATCACCCCACGGATCAGGGCAGTGAGGCACGCGTGAAGGCCCGGCTGGACCAGATCAAGGCCTGGCATGCCGAACATGACAACCAGTAAGCCGCAAAGCAAGCAATACAAAAGTCCGCAGAAAGCCAATTTTGGCCAACTGCGGACTTTTTTGATAGGGACGCGCGGTCGGAGTAAGACCTCAGTCTGTTGTCCGAGCAAGGCGTCGTCTTTGTCTAGTTAGATCAAATGCTTGCCGCGAAGATCGTTGCGCGGGTCACGGTCGATCAAGATCGCGCCCACCATTAGTAGGGCGACGACGATGGCGCTAATATAGGCGCCGATCGCGATCAGCGCGATCAACGCGATAAGTGCAAATGCAGCGATCAACCATTCGAAAAATGTTAGTCTCATGGATCTCCACTCCTTTGCGAACTGAAACTATGGCTGGGCCGGTCGGCGATCGTCATGAATCACCACGACTTGGTCGAGCCAAGACTGAACGAGTAGCGTGGCGCACACCCCGATCAAGATGCCGCCGAGTGCTGTCAATCGTTGACTTTTCGTCATGTCGCCGCCTCCTTATGAACCGGGGTCGAACCCCTTGTGATTATTTTAACACCGTGAAGGGGCGCGGCGGGTCAACTTTTACAAAAATCTGATTGCTCGAGACACATTGTTTGGGTCGGCGCGGCCGAGTTGCTAGACTAAGGGTGACCAACAAATCGCAATAAGTTGTTGTAAGTATTGTTAAGCAGACTTGCTTATTTTGTGCTACACTGAAGTCAACAATTAAGAAAGCAGGGATTACGTCATGGCAGCTATCAAAGATTTTGATTCCACAGCCTACTTTGCCAAACTGAACGCATACTGGCGCGCGGCGAACTATATCTCCGTTGGCCAACTTTACTTGCGTGATAACCCGCTGTTGAAGCGGCCACTTCAATCAAGCGATGTGAAATTCAATCCGCTGGGCCACTGGGGCACCATTGCCGGCCAAAACTTCATCTACGCGCATCTCAACCGCGTGATCAACAAGTACGACCTGGATATGTTTTATATTGAAGGCCCGGGTCACGGTGGTCAGGTCATGATCTCCAATGCTTATTTGGATGGCACGTACTCTGAGGCCTATCCGGAAATGCCGCAAAACGAGACGGGTATGAGGTTGCTGTTCAAGCGCTTCAGTTTTCCAGGTGGTGCGGCGTCTCATGCCAATGCGCAGATTCCTGGCTCCATTCATGAAGGCGGCGAGCTGGGTTATGCGCTGAGCCATGCGACCGGCGCAATCTTGGACAACCCTGAGGTCATTGCGGCCACGGTGATCGGGGATGGCGAAAGTGAAACGGGGCCGCTGGCGACCAGCTGGTTCTCCAACACGTTCATCAATCCCATCACGGATGGCGCTGTGTTGCCGATCGTGCACATGAACGGGTTCAAGATCTCAAATCCGACGATCTTGTCGCGCAAATCCGATGCGGATCTGACTAAGTATTATGAAGGCATGGGCTGGCATCCGTATTTTGTCGAAGGCGACGATCCGGAGAAACTTAGTCCGGAAATGGCCAAGACGCTCGATACGATCATCGAAGAGATCAAGTCGATTCAAAAGCATGCCCGCGAGACACATGATGCGACCATGCCGCATTGGCCGGTGTTGATCGTGCGCACACCTAAGGGCTGGACGGGCCCGAAGGAATTCAACGGCGAGAAGATCGAAGGTTCGTTCCGCGCGCATCAGGTGCCAATTCCGGTCAAGCGCGACGATATGACCCATGCGGATGAGCTGGTCGCTTGGCTCAAGTCCTACAAGCCAGAAGAGTTGTTTGATGAAAATGGTGTGCTGAAGCCGGAACTGAAGGCGTTGACGCCAAAAGGGGCCAAGCGGATGACCGCCAACCCGATCACCAACATGGGCTTGAACGCGAAGCCGCTGGTGTTGCCGGACTATAAGCAATACGCGCTGGACAACACGGAGCATGGGAAAAACGTCAAGCAGGATATGATCATTTGGTCGGATTACCTGCGTGACCTGATCAAGCTCAACGCGCATAACTTTCGCGTGTTCGGGCCGGATGAGACCATGTCCAACCGCCTGTATGGCTTGTTCGAGACCACTGACCGTCAGTGGTTAGAAGGCATTTCAACGAATGGCTCCGATGAAGACATGGCGGCAAGTGGCCGAATCATCGACTCGCAGCTGTCCGAACATCAGGCGGAAGGCTTTCTTGAAGGCTACACGCTGACGGGCCGCCACGGCGTCTTCACGTCCTATGAAGCCTTCCTGCGCGTGGTCGATTCGATGCTCACCCAGCATTTCAAGTGGCTGCGTGAAGCACATGAGCAGAAGTGGCACAAGCCGTATCCATCGCTGAACGTCGTGTCGACGTCGACCTCCTTCCAGCAGGATCACAATGGTTACACCCATATGGATCCGGGTGTCCTCACCCATTTGGCGGAAAAGAAGGGCGAATACATTCGCGAATATCTCCCAGCGGATGCGAACTCCCTGTTGGCGATCTCGCCGAAAGTCTTTTCCAGTGAAAATACGATCAACCTTCTGATCACATCAAAGCAACCGCGGCCGCAGTTCTATTCCATCGAAGAGGCGACGGTCCTGGCCAATAACGGCCTGAAGCGCATCGACTGGGCATCGACGGATGATGGGGTTGAACCAGACGTTGTTTTGGCGGCAGCCGGCACCGAGCCAAACCTCGAAAGCCTCGCCGCGATCGACATCCTCCATGACAACTTCCCAGAGCTGAAGATTCGCTTTGTCAACGTCTTGGACCTGTTGAAACTGAAGAAGAGTGATCCGCGTGGGCTGAGCGATGAGGTCTTTGACCAGTACTTCACCGCGGACAAGCCAGTCTTCTTCGCCTTCCATGGCTTCGAGGACCTGATTCGCGATATCTTCTTTGACCGCCACAACCGCGACGTCTATGTCCATGGGTTCCGCGAAGAAGGCGCGATCACCACGCCGTTTGACATGCGGGTGCTCAACGAGCTCGACCGCTTCCACTTGGCCAAGGACATTATCTTGCATGTCCCAAGTTTCGCGCAGAAGGCCGCGGGCTTTGTGCAGAAAATGGATGACACGCTTCAATATCACTACGATTATATTCGCGAGACCGGCGAAGATATTCCTGAAGTCCTGAACTGGACCTGGAAGCCAATCAAGTAACTCGCGTGCAAAAGGCGCCACATTCCCTTGATTGAGGGAGTGCGGCGCCTTTTTGCGTTCAGCTAGGTCAGTCGTCCGCGCGCATGTTGTCGGGGATGCGCGGCAGGGGCACCCCGCGGCGAATGAAGACCGGTTGGCCGTGCTCCGTCATCAGCACGTTGAGCCGGAAGACTTTTGGAAAATAGGTCTCATACCCGATCGTCCAGGCGATCAGCACGATGAGCCAGCACCCGAGCCACACCCAGATCCGGGCGCTGCCGGCGGGGAAAAAATGATTGAATAGCGCGGTGGTGGCCCAGGTCACGCCGCTCTCCATCAGGATGAAGCCAGTCTGATAAAGCAGCTGGTGCCCTTTTGCCCGCTGATGATAGATGTGTTTGAAATGGGTGCTGCTCCGCTGAAAATCTGGTAGTGAGACGCTCGGGCGACTGGACGCGCTGCCGCCAATGTCGTCGAGCGCCGCCGCCGCGTGATAGCCCAGCAGGTGAATGAGGCCATAGTTGAGTGTCCGCCCGGTCAGGTAAAACAGCAAAAAGGTGCTGACCATCGCAGGGTTCAGGAATTCTGTGGTCATAATTCCGGCGGTCTGGGCGGCAATAGCTGCGATAAAAATATTTGTTCCTTGCAGTAGACACCACAGCAAGGTGATCAAGCCGCTGTGATTGCGTGGAGGCGTGGGTCTTGGCATTGGGATTCCTCTTTTCTGCTTTGAGCTTAGCAGAGAAAAGGGGGGGTAGGGGGTCAGAATTGAGAAAACTGGCGCGCGGAAATTGTGCGGGGGAACGTGCTGCCCAGGCCGAACTCTCTGCCCACCCCTAAACGCTCGGCTCTGCCCCCTCAGTTGGGCTTCGGCCCGCATGGCGGGGACATCTAACTGTCTTGTGTACTCGAGGCGAAGAGCGCCTCAAGCATCCAAGCCAAGTTAGCTGCCCCACCATCTCGCGGGCCTCCGCACCCTCAGTTGGGCTTCGCCGAGCAGGGGTGGGACAGATAGTCGTCCCAGTCGTTCGATGGCTAAGAACGCCATCAACCGCCCAGGCCGAACTATCTGCCCACCCCTAAACGCTCGGCTCCGCACCCTACAAAAAAGATCCCGTCCTTGGGGGGAAGGCGGGATCATGCCGGCTGGTACCGGCCACACTTTGGAGGAGTGTTGAATGAAAAAGGGTTTGGGGTAATGAAACAAGTGACTGGCTCGCTTCTATGTTGATCAGAATACCGGCCAGCTGTGAAGATTTTGTGAGCAGAAAGTTATGATTTTCAAAAGAAACCAGATGGGGCACGGTGCAAGCGCTTTTTTGCCTTAACGCGGGGGTTCTTGCTATACTTAAATAGTAGTGCCACTACAGAAAGGGGACGATTGTTCATGGCTACGATGACCTATACCACGCTCCAAGATCTATTGACCGAGGCAAGCAGCGGTCCGTTCGTTTCGCTTTACATGCCCCTCGAGGCAAATCAAAGTGCGGATAAATCCAAACTGAAGATGCGCCACCTGCTCACTCACGCCAAAGAGGTGATGGCTTCCGCTTGGCCTGAGGTTGATTGGGCGCCGTTTGCCGACTTGTTGCAGCCGTTGGTCGACGATCCAAGCCAGATCGCCAGTCTCTCCGGTCAAGGGATGGGGGTCCTTGCGAACAGCGATGCGATCTACATCCGTGATCTGGAATATCCGGTCTCAGAAATGGCGATGGTCACGGCAATGCCGCAGATCTTGCCACTATTGTTGGATGATCAACGCCATTTGGATTTTGACCTGCTGACGCTGCAAGGCGATCAGATCGGGTTGTATCACAATGCAGGGGACGTTCTGACGCCGGTTGCCCTTGGTGCCGATGCCCCATTGACGCTGAAGGGGACGTTGGGCACTGAGCTGCGCGGCGGGTCCCTCAATTCGGTGCGCCAAGGCGGACCAGGCGCCACGTATCATGGCCACAATGCGAAGTCCGAAGAAGACGAGATCGACCGCCGTCGCTATTATCAGGCGGTGGATAGCTATGTCGCAGATCATTTTTCCAAGCCCAATGCGCGTCGCCTGGTCGTGATGGGGCTACCGCAAAATATTGCCATGTTCTGCGAAGTATCACGCAACACGCATCTGTCCGGGTCGATGCAGGTGGAAGCAAGCCCGGCTAACATGACGCTGAGTCAATTGGACGAAGCGGTCGACCCAGTGCGGCTCGAACACGTTCGCCAGCGCCAAGAGGCCATTTCTGCTCAGCTGGATGGTGCGCGCAGCAAAGGCCGCTATCTCGAAGATGTCGGTGGCATTATCGATGCGTTGCATCATCGGGCAATCGCGCAGTTGGTGATTCGCCAAGGCGCGCGCATCAATGGGCGTCTGCATGGGCAAAAGATCGATACCGAAAGTGAAATGGCGAAGCACAACAATCTACTCAATGACCTGGCCGACCTGACGATCGCGCAGGGCGGCACGGTGAATGTGTTGCCAAGTGATCTGATGGAACCGGCAGCCGCAGCCATTCGTCGTTACAGCGAAGAATAAGCGCGCGGGGGCAAAAAAAGGAGCGTCTGACGTTACGTCGGCGCTCCTTTTTGATTCGACGGATCTAAATCGATGCTTGTCTTCACATTGACGGGACGCAAGAGTCGTTGATCACCGGTTCAAAGCGCCCCAGCCGCATCATGGTGCGCCGCTGCCCGGGCGATGAAGTCCTGATAGATCGACAGCTCCGCCGGGTCATCTTGCCAAAGATTTTCCGGGTGCCATTGCAGGCCGAAGATCAGGTCGTCGGCTGTGCTTTCAAAGCCTTCGACGGTGCCGTCTGGGGCGGTGGCAATCGCCTTCAAGCCGTGCCCCAGGTTGCGGACGGCCTGATGGTGGCGGGAGTTGACGTATGCTTTTTCCCCGATCAGCGAATAGAGTCGCGAGTCGTGTGCGATCGTGACGTGGTGTGTTGGGTATTCGCCTGAGGTGCGCTGCAGATGGCGCAGACTGTCCTGTTTTTGGCTGGCGAGGTCCTGATATAAGCTCCCGCCGCATGCGACGTTGAGAATATGGCTGCCTCGGCAAAGGCCAAACATGGGCTTACGTGCGGCGCGCGTCGCCTTGATCAGCGCGAGCTCAAAGGCATCGCGGCGCGGCATGGCGGCACCGATGAAGGGCCCGGGCTGCTCGCCATAGCGCGTGGGGTCCACATCTGGGCCGCCGGGGATGATCAGGCCGTCAAACAGGCTCACGAAGCGCTCGATCAGCCCCGGAGCCTCGCGCATGTGCGAGGGGAACGGAATGATCACCGGAACCCCGCCGGCTTCGATCACGGTGTCTTTGAACATGGTTGGGGCGATGTCGACAGTATTGGGCTTGGTGAAAACGCTGGTGTCTTCGATCACATCAGCGGCAATGGCGATCAGCGGTCGCATGAGCTCACTCCTTTTTTATTGGGCATGCGCGATGGCGCGGGCGACAAGGTCGGCAAATAGATCTAGCTGGCTGGGCTGCGTTTCCCACAGATTTTCCGGATGCCATTGCACGCCGACCAATTGATGTGAATCGCGGCTCTCCACGCCTTCGACCACGCCATCTTCGGCAACGGCGGTGACTTTTAGGCTCGGGGCCACACGCCTGATTGCCTGGTGATGGCGCGAATTGACATAGACGCGCTCGCCCAGCAACATTTTCAGCCGGCTATCAGCCATTGTTTTGATATGATGCGTCGGATATTGGCCGGATGCTGCTTGGGCGTGGCGGATTCGCGAATCCGGATCTTCTGTGACCAGATCCTGATATAAGTCGCCGCCCAGCGCCACATTCAACACTTGCATCCCACGACAGATGGCAAAAAGCGGCTTGCCGGCTGCGATCGCCTTGCGCACGAGGGCGACTTCAAAGCGATCCTCTGGATAAATGACTGCGCCTAATTCTGGGATGGGCTTCTCGCCGTACAGGGTCGGATCGATATCTGGGCCGCCTGGCAGCAGGAGCCCATCGAACAGGCCGATGTAATGATCGACAAGCGGCGTCACGGCATCATCGACTTCTGGAAATGGCAGGACGATCGGGACCGCTTTGCAAGCGATCAGCGCGTTTTTGATCATGTGCGGTGAGTAATCCGCCTGATTGAGATTAATGGCGGCGCTGGGCGTGGTGAGGCTATCGGCAGGAATCGCGATGACTGGGTGCATAGGTAGCCCTCCTAGTGAACTGGCTTTACTTTAATCATACGAGGCTGAGGCCGATCGGCGCAATTCGAAGGCCTTTTGCGAAACGGAAAATAGGTGGTGGCGCGCTCGGCTTTGCCATTCCAAAGGCGACGATCGCGGGGCTGGCTCACAGACGATCGCAGGGCTGATCACCAGACACAAAAAAACGGCGGCCCCAGAAGAGGTCGCCGTTTCGTTTACTTCTTATTGTTCGACTGCGCGCTGGCGTCAGTCGGCTTTTTTTTCGTGTGCTTGCGGGTCATCATGTAGAACCCGACGAGCACAAACGCGATGCCCAAGGTCACAAGGCCGGGATCCGCACGGGTCGCACCAGGCACAGTCGGGCTGATCATAATGATGAAAAACCCGATGGCAAGTGGCAGCAACCCTGGCGTGTAGTCCTTTTTCGGCTTGGACTCAGGCGTTGGCGCGTCAGCTTTTTTGGTCACTTTTCGACGCCGACTTGGAAGTAGAGCACAGACGCCCAGCGCTGCGCCTTGATCGTCGACTTAGCGAGTTTGGCCGCTGCGTCGAGGTCTTCCATGTTCGTGGAGAAGGTGAGCTTCATACCTGCCTTTTTTTCGAGCTTGAAGGTCACACCGTTTTCGTTGTAGCTTTCAAGTGTTTCGATCATCTTGTCTTGTTCTAGTGGTGCATTGATGAAGATCATCGTTGTCACTCCTTTATCGATGCCGAGCAAGTCGGCGAATTTTTTTGCAATGGGCAAAAGCCCTCGCCGTAATAATAAGCCACCCGCTGCGACGAGGCAACCGGTGGCTTACTTTATTGACGCCTAGGCGATGCGATCAAGCATTCGCGGATTCATCAACTGTGTCCTGTTGAACACGGCTAGAAGCCATGACAAACGGTACCCAGATAAAGAACGCGATGACCATGTTGACGATCGCAAGAACCGCAGCACGCCAGTCAAACCCAGTAGCCATCAAGGCATTGAGAACTGGCGGGGTGATCCAAGGAACAGCGATCTTAACAGGGCCGACCCAGCCAGCCATCGTTACAAAGTAAGCGATAGCGGTGTTCAGAACTGGCGCTACGATGAACGGGATGAAGTAGATCGCGTTCAAAACGATTGGCAGACCGAACATAACTGGCTCGTTGATGTTGAAGAGACCTGGGGCAAAAGCAAGTTTTGCGACTGTCTTTTCATCAGCACGCTTGGAGAACAGCAGGATGGCGATCAACAGAACGATCGTACCACCTGAACCGCCGAACCATACGTAGGCATCGAAGGAACCACGAACCCACTTGAATGGAAGCGGATCGCCGTTTTGGAAAGCCTGAACGTTCGCGATCTGGGAAGTGCCCCAGATGGATTCGAGGATAGGTGCCAAAACGTTAGGACCATGAATACCGAAGAACCAGAAGATCTGAACGAGCAGGGCAACCAGGATAACCATGCCTGCGCCTTGGCCGGCGTGCAGCAGTGGTGCCTGGATGGTTGCGCTCAGCCAGTCGCCGAAGTTCTTGCCAGTGAAGTGCGAGAACAGGTAACCGATGATCGCAACTGCGTACAAGGCAGCGATCCCAGGAATCAGGGAAACGAATGCCTTGGAAACTGCAGGCGGAACCGTATCTGGCATCTTGATGGAGATATCCTTCTTCATCAAGAAGATATAAACGACCAGCGCAATTGCGCCGAAGATCATGGCAGTAAATAGAGATGCGGAACCCATGTTACCAATCGCAAATGCGCTTGGTACGGTGACAGTGCCGCCAGTTACGGTTGCACCAGCATCGGTGAAGAGCTTGGAAACGCTCTTGGACAGGTTCTTTGCAACTGTGACGGTTGCGTTGCTGTTGATACCCATGAAGAAGGCGGACAGAGAAACCAAAGCCCCTGCGACACCGTCAACGTCATAAGCGTTAGACAGATGGTAACCCCACATAGCGGCAAAGAATACCGCAAAGATAGACAAAGATCCGGTGCCGACGATGCCGTCGATGGCAATGACTGGTGCCATTGCATTGACAAAGCCCGTCCAGCCCCATTGTGCTGGATATGTCGAAAGCAGCGCGTTCAGCAGCGTTGCAAGAGATCCGGCCATGGTGATCGGCAATGTTGCGATGAATGAATCACGCAGCGCGACCAGCCAAGGGATCGAACCGATCTTGGCAGCCACTGGCACGACATACTTCTCGAGCCAGTTCATAATGACTTGCATGTACTTACCTCCCCTAAGTTATATGCAAACTTCCGCTTTTCCGAGTCGGCGAATATGTGATCATGGCTGTCGGAAGCCCGTCGCAGTGGCAGTTGCGGCGTGTTTCCTCCGAAATGAATGACCGCCTCGGAGATGCGGCGTAATGAAACGGCTTTCATTACTTGAACAGTGTAGCATATTTAGATAACGGTAGGGCAATTAGTTTTGAAATATAACGAAAATAGATTCACGGTTCCGATTAACACGCTTTGCTATAATTGACCATTCATGAAAATCATACGCAAAAAGAAACAAGAAAAGTGTAGCGTTTATCTTTTGAAACGTGTGAACATCTTCCTTTGAGTGCCCGTGTTTGACGCATTTTCCCGGTATACCATTGACCGGCCGTTTGTCAAACGTAACACGCGTTTGGTGGAAACCACGGCGCCGGGCGGGATTATAAAACAGCGATACCAGTCACTTTCCGCAAAAAAGAATCGGCGCGGAGCCGCTTCCAATGGACGAAAATTAGTGTATACAAAAACACCGGTCCGGGGACCGATGTTGATAGACCGGGATTCTTGTTGGTTGAGAGAAACGCGATGGGGTCGCGGTTTAAACGGCATGGACCGGTTCTGGGAACGGCCGACTGGTCCACCTTGTGCCGACACCTTATGCGGGATCTTGCCCCCAGATCACCGAGGCGATGCTGGCGGCTTCTCGCAGCGCGACGTCATTGACATACGGTCTTGGGCTTGCCGTGGTCAACCAATGATACCCCTCGGTCGGCACGCCCCAGAAAAAGAGCAGCCCCTGGGTGTCTCGAGCGCTGTTGAGGAGTTGCAGTGTGCGGCGATCGTTGACGACCGCCCCAGATTGGAAACGTCTATCACCTGCAAGCTGGAGTTCATAAAGCGTTGCCATGTCATCGTGCAG
The DNA here is from genome assembly GCF_016861785.1 of Lacticaseibacillus mingshuiensis. Lineage (GTDB taxonomy): Bacteria > Bacillota > Bacilli > Lactobacillales > Lactobacillaceae > Lacticaseibacillus > Lacticaseibacillus mingshuiensis. The sequence continues at coordinate 125,303 of NZ_BOLS01000003.1, read as the reverse complement.
TAATTGCTGCATCAGCGGGTTTTGGGCAGTCGGCGCATTGGCGGCGGGCACGCGGGCCTCGATCAGGACGGTGCCACGCGCGCGAAAGTCCGGGAAGAGCCCGGATGTGACTTCAAACCGGCCTTTTTTTCCGGCGACCTGCATCTGTGGCGGCAGTAAGGTGACAATGCCGGCATCGCGCAGGGCCTTGAGTTCCGCGATGCGCACCACTGGCGGGCCGATGGTCAGAAAATCGTTGAGTCCGTTGAACCAGCGCAAAAATTGATCCAGGTACTGGTCATCCGTCAGCATCCCGCCACTTGCGACGGTCCGCACCACATCCCGCAGATCCCGCCAGACTTCCAGCGCAGCCGTTAACGGGCCATGCTTGCTTCCTGCCTTGGCCGCTTCAATGTCCGCAGGCAGCTGGGCATCCAGCAAACGCTGAAACGCCGCATTGTCGGCTGGCTTAGGTGGTGTCATCAGCGTTGCCCAGTCCAGACGGTCTGCTTCCTTGATAGCCAGCGCGGCCACGGTCTTCTCGGGGTCCGCCAGCATGCGCAGCTGAAAATCGATGACGGACTGGTCGGGATAGTCTGCCTTTAATAGAAGCGAATAATAAATGAACTCGGCTTCGTGCTGCAGGCCTTCCCAAAACCAGCTGCTACTGGCGGGCTTTTGCGCACGCATTTTGGCCAGATAGGCAGGGGTCAAGAAATGCGCAGGCACCAGTTCGCTCGGGCCTTTTTCATTCCGCGCCTTCGCGTGATATGGGAGGCCGCGCCGCGATCCCGCCAACAGATGCGGTTCGTTGCCGCTGGGCAGGTAGGCGAGCTGACCGTCTTTTTCAACAAAGCGGCCGCCGCGCCCCTCCGTCAGCCGCGCGGTGAAGTCAAAGAAACTCAGGCCCAGCCCGCGCAAAATGACGGTGTCCTCAGTGGTGATGGCGGACAGATCGGGTTCGCTCGGCCAGTTCGGCGGCCAATATTGGAGGTTGTTGGCGGTTGAAAATTGGGCCAGGGTCTCTTGCTCCCGGGTCAGCGTATTCGCACTATTGCCCAGCGCCATGACGACCGCATCAAAGTCGCCGCCATGATGCGCCGCCACTGTGAACCGCTGACCATTTTTGCGAACGGCTATCACGGTCTCTTTCTGGAGGTCGACATAGGACTGCTTGGGTAAGTCGGCGGTCAGCTTGGCGAAAAACCACTGCTGATAGGCGCCATACAGCGCACGACTGGCATACCCATTTGGCCCAAGCGTTACCGCCTCGGCTGCCAGTGTGTTGGCTTGCCCGAGGTCAGTGCGCCCGGCGAGATAAGCACCTGCCTCATCGCGCGCCCATTCATATAGACTGGGGCCCGGGGTGAACGGCGCAGGATGGGCGACGGTCTGGTCGTAAAATAGGGTGATCTGTTGGGCGGCGGTGTTCATGATCAGCTCATGGGGCTGGTCACTTTGCCAGACGCGCCCACCGATGCCATATGGATCAAACAGGGTGATGCTCAGCGTCGGCTGGGGTGCGACGCGCTGCAGAGCGACCAGCCGCTCAAGTACGAGCAGGCCCCGGGGACCAGCGCCAATCAATGCGATCTGCATGCAATGATGCCTCCTTCTATTTAAGACGTGAGACTTGGCGGCGACGTGTATCAGTGCCGAAAGCTACCTCTGGCGCCAGTATAGCTGGAAAGAAGAGGGTTTGGAAAGCAAAAAGACTTGGGAAAAATCAGAAGATGCTCAGTGCATTGATGTCGAGGCCTCACGCGAGCTGCTCACCATTCCGCGGGCATCCGCACCCTCAGTTAGGTTGCGGCCCGCATGGTCGAGGTATCTGGTTGTCTCGTGCACTTGATGGCCAAGTGCGCCATCAAACGCTCAGGCCGCAGTAGCTCCTCAGACCTAAATGCCGCGTCCTTCGCACCCCTTATTTTTGCGTTGCCTGTGTCTGTGCGCTAAGATAATGGTAGAGTACCCTTTTTATCGACTTGGGTTGCGGCTGAGGCCGCCAGTAAAGTGAGGACGACGAATTATGAAGATCGCAGTGATCGGCTGTACACATGCCGGGACCGCCGCCGTTCAGGAAATTATGCGGACTCATCCAGACGCCGCAGTCGATGTTTTCGAGCGGCGTGGCGATATCTCGTTTTTATCCTGCGGCATCTATCTTTATCTTGAAGGCGTTGTTGAAGATCCAACGACGCTGTTTTACGCGGACGCACCTGGGTTGGCGGCGCTTGGCCCGAATGTGCGTCTGTTCATGCGCCATGATGTCCTCAGCATCGATGCAGCGACGCATACGCTTCAGGTGCAAAACATGCAGACGCAGACGACTTTTGCGGAAAACTACGACAAGTTGATCTTCTGCACTGGCAGTTATCCCGTCGTGCCGCCGGTCCAGGGGGTCAGCCTGCCGCGCGTATTGATGTGCAAAAATTATGACGATGCGATCGCCATCAAGGAAAGCGCGAAGGATGCGGAGACGATCGCGGTGATCGGCGGGGGCTACATTGGCGTGGAGCTCGCGGAGGCGTACAGCCATACTGGCCACAAGGTGATCTTGATCAATGGTGTCCACGGCTTGCTTAGCCATTACGTCGATGACGAGCTGGCCGGCGTGATCGCCGCGGATCTCAAGGCGCATCAAGTCGAGGTTGTCCTCGATGAGGTCGCGCTGAAGTTTGACAGCGATGAGACTCACGTTTATGTGCGGACCGACAAAGGCGAGCATCAGGCGGATCTGGCGGTCGTTTGCACCGGTTTTCAGCCGATGACTGAACTGCTGGACGACCAGGTGAAAATGAATCCGGACCGCTCGATTCATGTGAACGACTATATGCAGACCAGCGACCCTGATATTTATGCGGCAGGGGATACCGTGGCCGTCCACTACAATCCAACGGGCCGTGATGCCTACGCGCCGCTTGCCACAAATGCCGTGCGCCAAGGAAAGTTGGCGGGGATCAATGTTTTTGGCAATAAAGTCAAATACATGGGGACCCAGGCGACCAGTGCGCTTCGGCTGTATGACAAAACAATGGCGTGCACGGGGATGACGCTGAAGCGCGCCCGCAATCACGGCTTTGAGGCGGATACGGTGACGCTGACTGATAATTATCGGCCGGAGTTCATGCCAACCACCGCGCCGGTGACGATGGCGCTTGTGTGGGACAAAGAAAGCCGCCAGATTCTTGGCGCGCAACTTTATTCTTCCTATGATATCGCGCAGTCGGCGAACCTTTTGTCGGTGATGATTCAAAATCGCAACACGATCGATGACCTGGCCTATGTCGACATGTTGTTCAATCCGAATTATGATAAGCCATGGAACTACCTCAATTTGCTCGGACAAGCGGCGGTCGCGGAAGCGGATCGTCAGAATAAAAGGTGACTGTAATGAACGCATGGAACTTGATCGGCCTTGGCGCTTGGGTGCTACTGGCGATCTACTTGATCTTCGTGATCTTTAACATCCGCAACCGCCACATTAAAATGGTGATCACACGCCAAACAGAATGGCGGCACCGCAACCATCTCCTTGATACGCTCGAAGTGATCGTGTTGCTGGCCGCTATCGTCGGGATGGGCTGGGTCTCATTTTTCCGCCAGGTCGATTATGCAGACAAGGCGACGGTCAGCCGTAGTTACAGCTACGCCCCGCTCGTCCTGCAGGTCAACACGAATCGCTCCTACTATGTGACGGCGCGGTCAGGCAATGGCAATCACCCGGTCAAGTATTTTTCCTATTGGCGCGAAGGCGCAAAATACGCCATCACAAGCCGAAACGCGACCATCAGCGATGGAACGGATCCGCTAAATGTACAGGCGGCGGGCTATCCGTGGTCGCTGAAAAAGCTCAAGAAGCTGGATAAGACTGAGGAAAAAGCCTGGATCGCCACATTCACGGCGACCTACAAGCCGACATTCCTCAACGGCCTCGGGATGCACGTGGGCCACGTTGCCCAACGCTACTCGATCATCCGCATTCCAAACGACACCTTCCTGCGCGTGCTGCCGCGAGGAGAATAAGGGTGCGAAGCGGGGCGGTTAGGTCTGAGCAGGCAGTGCGGCCTGGGCGTTTGATGGCGTCCTTGGCCATCGGGCGACCAGGACGACTACCTGCCTCAGATCTGCCCCGCGTAGCCTGACTAATAAGGGTGCGCGGGTGCGTGGGATGGGTGAGCAGATAGCTGGCCATCTTTCAAACCAAATAAGCACACAGACTCAAAACGGCCCCTCTCATGTCGAGACGGGCCGTTTATTTTACTTGCCGTTTGGTTTGTGTTCCATGTAATCGCGAAGGCTGGCCACAATGGTCGGGTCCGGCGCTTCTCGCATGGCCTTGATGTTGTGAATGTGCTCCACTGAGACATGGCTGTTCAGCGCCATTTCCGCATCCGTCAGGTCGTTTTTGCGTTGAAAGTCGATGATCTCACGCGCGAACTCGCTTAGTTGGTCTTTTTCAGTCAAGATCTATCCCTCCTCGATAAGCTACTCTCTTAGTATACCGAATTTTGGCGCAAGCGCGCACTTAAAGTCTCATGACTTGCAAAATCGAACGTGCGTTTGTATAATAAAGGTATGAGAGACGTGGGTCATGACGAAAGGACTGTGATCTGCATGGACCGATTTGCCTATCTGAAAGACTTGGCCGCCGCCCAGACCACCCCGCTGCAGGTGCGGGTCTGGGAAAATAAAAATGTGATCATCCACCGCAATCTGCAAAATAAACGCGGACTGATCACCGAGGTGTGGGACGCCTGGCTTCACCAAGTGCTCCGTCCTTTTGGTGGCTTTGAGACGGTCATTGAGATCGACCGGCTCGATGCACAGGCGGATATTCGCTTTTTCTCGGAGAATGATCTGGCTGCGGCCATTCATTACCTCTTACATGTTGACGAAACGTTGACGGTCAGTTGATCGCCCTGACACGATCAGTGATGCGGCTTGCCCTATAGGCGGCCGCTTTTTGTTTTTCTGCGGAAAAGTAAGCGAAAATCCTTTAACTTCTTTTTAGTAAGTGATATGGTTAAGACAATCATTGTTGTAGGAGGCAATCATCATGACAATTGTGAATGGCTATGAACAAAGCGATAACGAAAAGAAACTTGATATCTTGAACCTGCCAAGTCTTGAGGCAGAGGCGAAGAAGATCATTCCGGCGGGCGGCTTCGGCTACATTGTCGGCGGTTCCGAAGATGAATGGACGTTGGCGGAAAACACCAAGGCGTTCAGTCACGCGCAGATCGTCCCGAAAGTCCTGTCAAATATCGAGCAGCCTGATCTATCCACCAGTATTTTTGGCATCGCCCTCAAGACGCCTGTGATGATGGCCCCAACCGCAGCCCAGGGCCTCGCCCACAGCCAAGGCGAAAAAGACACTGCGCGCGGCGTGGCGGCAGTCGGCGGCTTGATGGCGCAGAGTACTTACAGCTCGACCTCGATCGCAGACACCGCGGCGGCGGGCGAAGGCGCGCCTCAGTTCTTCCAGCTGTATATGAGCAAGGATTGGACGTTCAATGAGAGCTTGCTGGATGAAGCGAAAAAAGCCGGCGCGAAAGCGATTCTTTTGACATCCGATGCGACTGTTGATGGCTATCGTGAAGAGGATATCGTCAACAACTTCCAGTTCCCGATTCCGATGGCTAACCTCACCAAGTTTTCCGAAGGTGATGGCAAAGGCAAGGGTATTGGCGAGATCTACGCTTCTGCAGCACAGAAGATCAGCGAGGATGATGTTCGCCGTATCGCGGCTTACACAGATCTGCCAGTGATCGTCAAAGGGGTGCAGTCGCCTGAAGATGCGCTGCGGGCGATCGGCGCCGGTGCGGCTGGCATTTACGTTTCCAACCATGGCGGGCGTCAGCTAAACGGTGGCCCGGCCTCGTTTGACGTTTTGCCAGCGATCGCCAAGGCGGTCAACCATCAAGTGCCGATCATCTTCGACTCCGGTGTGCGGCGCGGCTCCCACGTCTTCAAGGCGCTGGCAGCGGGCGCCGACCTGGTCGCGATCGGCCGGCCTGCGATCTACGGCCTGGCCCTCGGTGGTGCGCTTGGCGTCCAAAGCGTCTTCGAGCAACTTGACCATGAACTGACGATCACCATGCAGCTCGCAGGCACCAGGACGATCGAAGACGTGAAGCACGCCCCACTGACCCACTTTAATTACGCGGATTAGTAAAAGGGTGTGGAAGCCCGCGGGTATGGTCGGGCGGGTAGCTTGGCTCGTACGCGTGACCTGCTACGGCGTTTGCGTCCCAGCCCCCGATTTTTCCACCCATCAGTTCTGAAAGCTTTTACACCCATGCCTGACAAGGTATACTTGAAGTAAAGGGGTGAGCGCAATGAAAGTCTTGATTCTATACGCATCGATCACAGGGAACGCCAAGGGGATGGCCCGGCTACTCGAACAATTTTTCAAACACGCAGGCGCTGAAGTCGACGTTGGCACCATGCAACAGACCGCCGCGGAAAAATTGAAAGCGTACGACGGCATCATCATCTCGACGTATACCTGGTCCGGCGGCACGATTCCCGAGGAGTCCGAGGATTTCTTCGCGGATCTGGCCCAAACGGATTACAGTCAAAAGCCTTTGGTGTTCGGTATTGCCGGCACTGGCGACCTGTTTTACGGCAAGGATTACAACACCGCACCGGATCTGTTTTCCGGCGCGTTGCGCGGTAGCGGGGCGATTCGCGGGGCAAAGACGATCAAGATCGAGCAAGGCGTAGACGAAGAAGACGTGCCGTTGTTTGCAACACTCACCAAAGATGTTGTGGCCAAGATCAAAGAGGTCACAGCGTAGCCCAGTTGCGCAAGTCAATTTGAAAGGCAGGGACAAGACATGGATGAGATCGTATTTTTCAATCCGGGTGACGCGGTTGCCCGTGACCATGATTTTCAAGCCGCCCGCCGCAGTGCCGAGGTCTTCAAGGTCGATCACCCGACCGACCAAGGCCTGGTCGTTGGCAAAGATGATAGCGGCGAGTTCGCCGTCTTCTATGAGGCGGCAGGCATGTTGAATGCAAATGATTACGGCGACGTGCCGGCAAGTAAATACACGATTTTGGCCCATCTATGAGTGGGGCAAAACGGCGATGGCTCACGGTGGGGTTAGTGGCTCTGCTGGCAGGATTGGTGGCGCTGATCGCCTGGCTGTTGGCTGAGCCGCTGCCGAATCCGTTTGCTGTCGGTTTTGCCGGGTTATCCGGCGGGGCGCTGATCGCCATTTTGATCGCACTCTGGTGGCCATCGCATTCCTGAAAAAACTGTCAAGACACATCTGATTTTGATGAAGGGATCTGAGTGACATGGCAACATTGACACAAGAGATGAAAGACATGATCGGCGCCCAGCTCAACTTTTTGGCGACTGCCGATGAAGATGGCAACCCGCAAGTCGGCCCTAAAGGCACATTGCGTGTATTCTCCGATCATCAATTGATCTATAACGAGGAGACTGGTCGTCATGCTTGGCACAATCTGCAGGCCTCAGGCAAAGTCGCCGTTGCGACAGTCGATCGGCCGGCGCTGAAGGGTTTCCGTTTCGAAGGCACGGTCGAGATTCATAAGGATGGCAAGATCTTCGACGACGCTCAGGCGTTTGCGCAGGCCCGTCATCTGCCAGCAGCGATCGCGGCCGTTGTGATCGATGTGCATCGCATCATCAAGCTCGATGCTGGCCCGAATGCTGGGACGGTCATCGTCGAAGATTAACCGAATCAAAAAATCCTGTCTGCAGCTGGTCAATACCAGCGTGCAGACAGGATTTTTTGTGCGCGCGAGATGGGCTAGGCCGTTGCTTGGCCGACCCGTTCGTCGTGGCTTTTGATGATCATTTCGGTGATTGCTTTGGCGATGTTTTCGTTTCGCAAAATTGGCCCATGGGCGTAGCTACCGATCGTATTTTTGTAGCGCATGCCTTCAACGCCGTCTTCGGGGTTGTTGCCATAACCCTCGACCATTTTGCCCAGGGGCTGCAATTTTTCCTTGTCGTCAAAATAGGTGCGGCCGCTGTGATTTTCAAATGCGCGGACTAGGCCGAATTCCGTTTGAAATTCGGTGTCGCCGATCATGCGGCTGTCCGCCTTGAAGATCGTGTGCAGTGGCAGGATGCCGAGGCCCTTGATAACGGTGCCATCAGACGTTTCATAATAGTCGCCCAGCAGCTGATAGCCCCCACAGATCGCCAGCATCGGTTTGCCGGCATCGATGAATTTCGCCAGCTCATTTTTATGCCGAAACAGGTCTTTGGCAACGACGGTCTGTTCATAATCCTGGCCGCCGCCGAAAAAGACAAAGTCGTAGTCGCTGGCGTTGAACTCGTGATCCAGTGAGACATCGTCGACTTGCACGTCATAGCCGGCCTGATTCAGCCAGTAGCGCAAGATCTTCACGTCACCGCTGTCGCCATAGGTGTTCATCAGGTCTTCATATAGATAGGCGATTCGAATCGTTGCCATCTGCGTCGCTCCCTTTTAGGTTTGACGCAATGATACCACAGGAAGGCGAATGGGTCGACGCCGGCGCCTTCGCTTTAATGAAAATACAACCCGCGTGTTTTTCCCGGCAGCGTGTTTTATACTGAAGCCAGACAAGAATATGGAGGGATGCGCCGTGCTTGACCTGACACCGACCACACATTTTGACCTGCCGCTGACCAAAACGGAGCTGCGGTGGGTCTGCACCGCGGAAAAATTCAATGAACGCCTGATGCAGCCAGGCGTGGTTGGGCTCAATGTGCAGCGAGATGGCGAGTTGGTCGGGTTTGCGCTGCTGGCGCCTTGGCAGGAGACGCTGTTTCTCTGGGAGCTGGTGATCCGGCACGATCAGCAGGGCCAAGGCTTGGGCGGCGAGGTGCTCGAAGCGCTGAAGGCATACGGGCGCACACTGCCCGGGGCAAAAGTGATGACCGTGACGTATACGCGTGGTAATCAGCGCGCCGAGGTGCTGTATCGACATCATGGGTTCACCCAGACGGATGTGGTCGACACGCCGACCGTCCATGAGGTGAATATGCGCTGTGCGCTGGCGTGAAAAAGTGGCCCGGGGGCAATGCGCTGCGTGCGCTGGCCTGCCAGTAGGGTGATCCGCGCCGGCGTTCTTGACGCCACCGTGGTTGACCAGTAGTATAAGACTATTGACTAAATGGCTATTTTCCCATCGATCATCGGGTCGGTGGGTCAGGCATTCGCATGCGCGCAGATACGGGGGTCTCCCATAAGCGCATGGCGGATGCTATTTTTTTGAATTTGGGGAGGCAACATGGCAGGGGTCTATTTACGGGGAATGCTCGTCAGCTTTGCATTGGTCAGCTCGATCGGGATGCAAAATATATTCATGTTCAATCAGGCAATGAGTCAGCGATTGCGCCGCGCGTTTCTGATCGCGTTTTTCGTTTGGGTCGCCGATACGGCACTGACTGCTGTGGCGTTCTTGGGCCTCGGGTCGATCATCGCCAGTAACGCGGTGCTCAAGGTGACGATCATGCTGATCGGCGGGGCGGTCGTGGTCTGGATGGGCTGGGGCATCTTGCGGAGCGCGCACAGCGCCCAATTTGGTAACGACAGCCAGGTGTTGACCTTGCGAGAGGCGTTTGGCGAAGCCTGGATCGTCGCGTTTGCCAATCCCCAGGCGTTGGTCGATACTAGCGTGACCCTCGGCGCCTTGCGCAGCACGCTGACTGCCGCACAGGCGATTCCGTTTCTGCTCGGCATTATCACATCGACGGCGATCTGGTTCGTCGCCATCACGACCTTGATCGGCCTATTGAAAAATCGATTGCCGCGGCGGCTACTGATGTGGGTCAATATTATTTCGGGGTTCATCGTCATGGGCTATGGGGTCGTTTTGATTTTCCACGCTGGCCAGGCAATCGTCGGCGCATTGTTCTAGGAGGCAAGCTGATGAAGCAACAGATCATGAAAGATCCAACTTTTTTGAGTCAACCGGCTCCGGCGACTGGGCTGCCGGATGACCAATTGGCACAAAATTTGGTGGACACATTGCTTGCGCATCAAGACCATTGCGTCGGCATGGCCGCGAATATGATCGGCGTCAATAAAGCGATGATCGTGCTGTTTATTGGCGTCTTGCCAGTGGTGATGGTCGCTCCGCAGATCATCAAACAAAGCGGGCGTTACGAGACAAAAGAAGGCTGCCTATCCTTGCTCGGCGAGCGACCCGCGACCCGGTATCAGGCGATCACGGTCACGTTCAAAGATCGTGGTGGCGTCGCCCGTACGCAGGCGTTCTCCGGATTTGTCGCGCAAGTGATCCAGCATGAATGCGATCATCTCGCTGGCAAGTTGATTTGACGAAAAAAACGGTTCGGCGCAACTCGCACGGAATGTGAACGAGTTGCGCTGGACCGTTTTTGTGTCGGATGACGCGTGTGAAATTTCTGCGGTGAGAACTGCTCACCCCTAAACGCGCCCCTCCACACCCTTTTGTCGGGTTCCAGCCCGCATGGTCGAGGCAGATAGGTACGCCCGTCACTCGGGGCTAAGTGCGCCCCAAGCGCCAGGCTAGCCTATCTGCTCGACCATCCCGCGGGCTTTCACACCCTATAGTCGGGTTCCAGCCCGCATGGTCGGATCGTCTAGCTGACTCGTGCACTCGAGGCGAAGAGCGCCTCAAGCACCCGAGCCAAGCTACCCGACCGACCATCCCGCGGGCTTTCACACCCTTTCTTTTACCACGGGTCTTTTTCTATTAGTTGCTGGGCTTGGCGCAAGAAGTCGTTTGCCAGGTTATCTGCGGCGACGGCCGGGCGATTGTAGGTGAAGCCGCCTGTTTGAATCAGCTTGAGATACAGATCGGCGTATGGCAGGTCACTGGTTTTAGCCCATTCGATTTCCTGGGCGAGGTCGTAAGGGACGTTGCGCTGCTCCCACCCGGCGAAGTGGCCGTCATCGATGCGCAGGAGCCCGTACTCGGCCTTTGCGCCAGCCAACCGTAGATTAATGGTGACCGCCTGGCCGATACTGCCTGGATTCAACACGAGTTGGCCATGGGTCGTCGGTCGCAAAAGTGGCTGGTGGGTGTGCCCGTACAAGGCGATCAGGGCATTAGAGCCGTCAAATAGGCTATCAAAATGATCCTGCGGCGCATCTGGAGCCGTATATGAGCCGCGGCAGCTGGTTGGAGTCGCGTGAAAAACAGACAGAAGCAAGCCATCAATATCGACGTCTTGTTGCAGCGGCCGGCTGGCGTAAAAGCGAAATTCATCGGCGGACAGTTGGCTTCGGTCATACCCGGAGGTCACCACGGCCATGATCGCCTTGGCGTTGTCTTCAAATCCCTTGAACTGGTGCGCGAGCAGGCTTTGATAGACTTCCTCGTGATTGCCGATCACCCAGGCGAGGGGATGTAGCGCCTGCAGCGCCGCCGTGACCTCATGGGGCCGCGGCCCGCGGTTGACCATGTCGCCAACCACCAAATAATCGGTCGCGCCTTGGTTTTTGGCATCTGCTAACACAGCCTGTAGCGCGCTGTAATTGCCATGCGAATCAGATAAAACTGCGATCGTTCTCATTTTTTCACATTCCTTCATTGAATTCGATTTTCATCAAAGACCCAGTGCCTGCAAGATCGGCACGACCACCAGCGGCACCGCCAGCGCAGGCAGGAGATTCATGGGATGACAGTCTTTGATCTTCAGCAGGCCGAGGCCGGACGCCAAGATCAGCGCGCCGCCGGTGATCGTTAGTTCCGTGATCATGGCGCTGGAGATCGCGTCACTGGCCAGCAGCGTTACCCCGAAGATCGCGCCTTGCCAGCAAAAAAGGACTGGCGCGGCGGCGATCATGCCGATGCCAAACGTCGAGGCGAGGACCATCGCGGTGATGCCGTCCAGCATGCCGTTGGTGAATAAAAACGTCTGGTCGCCTTTGAGCGCGGCCTGCATTGGCCCGACGATCGACAGCGTCCCGATGCAGTAGAGCAAAATGCCAGTCGCCAGCCCCTGTGCCAAAGACGGCCCGCCAGCCTCGTGGTCAAACCGCGCCAACAGGTGATCGAAGCGGTCCTCTAAGCGAAGCGCGCTCCCAATCACCGCGCCGATCGCAAGACTGGCGATGAAGAGGACGGGATAATGGCTGGCGCCCATGTGGCTGATCGTCGTGTTCAGCCCGAGACACACGACCGCCAAGCCCAGTCCGGTCATCAGGTCGCGCGCGATGGTCTCGTTCATGCCGCGCTTGAATAACGCCCCGACTGCACTGCCGACGATGATCATCACCGTATTGAAAAGGGTCCCTGTCATAATTTGCCTCCGTTTGTCTATGCCTTCGATTATAGCCATTGCGCAGGGCCAAAGGTCAAGGCTGTTTGCTTGTTTTCACACCCGGCCGCGGGTATCATGGGCGCAACTGGAGGTGGGCACATGATTCTTTTGGGGAAAAAATGGCGCGCTGCGCTGGTTTTGGCGCTGGGCTTCTTGTTTCTGGCTGGCTGCCAGCCCAGTCGGCAAAACACAGCGCGTCCCGCGCCGGAAACAGTGCTGTATGTTCATGGCTACAGCGGGGGCAAAGGCTCGACCAATTTTCTGATCAATTATGCAGTGACGCATGCCGGCGCGACCAAGGCGTTAGTGGCCACTGTCAGTGGATCCGGGAAAGTCCATTTTACCGGGCGCTGGCCTCAAACTGCGACGCGGCCACTTGTGCAGGTGATTTTTCAGCAGAATCGCGACCCTGACCCCGCACACCTGAGATTGTGGCTCCGGAATGTGACACGCGCCTTGAAGCAGCGCTATGGCGTCACGAAGATCGGCATCGTCGCGCATTCCATGGGCAACAACGCGACCCTGGCGTATGAGCTGCGTGATGGGAAAAAGCCTGGCCAGCCGCAACTCGTGCATTACGTTGCCATCGCGCCCTCGATCAATGGCATTGTGGACCCAAACATCGGGGATGCTGCGCTCACCGGCATCACGGGCAACGCGACCGGCGCGCAGTTCACGCATAATGTTTTTGCCAAAGATGGCCGACCGAAATACCAAACGCCAGATTATCGGCAAATGGCCGCTCGCCGCAACCAATGGCCAGCAGGCGTTGAAGTTCTCAATTTGATTGGCGACCTCAAAGACGGCTCCGAAAGTGATGGCCGGGTTCCGGTCGCAAGTGCGCGCAGCCTGCGGTATTTGGTGCCGACCGCTACTTTGTACGCGACACGCATTTTCACCGGCAAAACCGCCCAACACAGCGCGCTGCACGAAAACGCCCAGGTGGCCGAAGCCGTGGATGACTTCATTTGGAAATGAATCCGGCACGGCCAAGTTACGCCCCGTTTCACTGACAGGCCAGATATGCTAGGATGAGAACGATATGAGAAAAATGAAAAGAGGGGTATCATGGCAGATCAGTTGAAACGGAGTGAGGCACCACTGGCGCTCACTTGGAATTTGCAGGATCTTTTCGAAACACCGGCGGATTTTGCGGCCGCGTTGGCGGATTTGAAGCAACTCGGGGCCGATTTGGCGACCCAAGCCGACGAGTTCACCAAAGACGGGGACCATTTTCTCAAGGCAGTGCGTGATTATTTCAATGCCCTGGTAAAGTTGACCCGCGCCTATTTGTACGCGGAACTGGAAAATGCGCAGGACACGACCGACGCGACCGGCCTTCAGGATTGGGCGGATGTCCAGGCGGTCGGGACGGCCTTTGACCAAGCGACGGCCTGGTTCGCACCGGCCATCGTGGCGCTGGATGAGGCGACCCTGACCGAATTTCAGAACAACACGCCAGAACTCGCGGATTACGCGCGCCAGCTTGCCAAGATTCGCACACAGGTCGGCCATGTGTTGCCGCAAGAACAAGAAGCCCTGCTGGCCCAACTCAGCTCGAGCCTCAATAGCGCCGGTGCGATTCAAGAAACGCTGGATGACTCCGACCTGACATTTGGCCAGATCGACTATGATGGCAAGACGCAGGCGCTGACCAAGGGCTTGATGGGGCCGATCGCGACCTCTGCGCCGCGTGACGTCCGCCGTATCGCCAGCAAACAATTCCAGACCAGTTATTATGACCATCGCTTTACCTTCGCGAAGACGCTGAACGACCACATGCACGCGCAAAATACGATTGCGAAGATCCGGCATTACGACTCCGCCCGGCAGATGGATCTGGCGGCCAACGCGGTGCCAGAATCCGTATACGACACCTTGATCGAACAGACACACGCGCATTTGGACCTGCTGCATCGGTATTATGCCCTCCGCAAAAAGGTGCTGGGGCTCGACCCGATGTACGGCTATGATGGCAGCGTGCCGTTGACCGGAAAAAAGCCGCCGATCGCGCCGACCTATGAGGAAGCCAAAGCCACGGCGCTGAAGGCCCTGGCCCCACTTGGCGAGGACTATTTAGCTCATCTGCGCGCTGAATTTAATGGGCGCTGGGTCGATGTTCTTGAGACCAAGGGTAAGACTTCTGGTGGCTTTGAGAACTTCGCCAATGGCACCCATCCGTATATTTTGCTCAACTGGGCGGACACATACGGCGACATGAGCACCCTGGTCCATGAAAGTGGCCACGCGATGCAAAGTGTCTACTCGGATGAGAATCAGTTGCCATGGAACTCGTGGTATCCGATCTTCACCGCTGAGATCGCCTCGACGACCAACGAAAGTCTCCTGAATGCATACATGCTTGAGCAGACCAAGGACGACAAGGAAAAACAGATCTACCTGTTGACGGAGGCCGTCAGTGATTTCACTGGCACACTGTATCGGCAGGCGGAATTCGCCGAATTTGAGCAATTCATGTACGAAACAGAGGCGAACGGCACGCCGCTGACTCCGGAAACCCTGACGACGAAGTGGGATGAGATCGATGCCGCGTACGCCGGGCCGGCCGTGACTCCGAATGATTGGCCGAAAGCCTACTGGGCTCACATTCCGCATTTCTTCTATAACTACTACATGTACCAGTACGCGACATCCAAGGCGATCGCGACTAGTTTTGCCCACCGCATCTTGACGGAAGGCGACGCTGCCGCTGCGCAATACAAGCAGTTCCTGTCCGCTGGCGACTCGCAGACGCCGGTTGATGTGTTGAAAAATGCTGGGATCGATGTCACCAAGGCCGATTATCTCGAGGAAGCCTTTGCGACATTTGAGGCCCAACTTAGTCAACTCGAAGCGCTGTTAAGTTGACGATTCGCCAATAAAATGAACGATTCGCCAAACTGGGGGTCGCAACTGTCTGCGGATGGCCGGAAACCGCGTCCTGGCGCGGTTCTTGTCTGCGCGGTGCGGCTTTCGAGTGGCGGTTCAGATTGTTGACAAGAAACCGCTTACCATCTAAAATAAAGTAGAATTCTCGATTGCAGGTGTAGGCCTTGCTAACCTACTGCTCCCCTGTACAATTAGTCGGAGATCCACCCGGTGCGCCGGGTTCCGAGCATCATCAGCTTTTCCCGGGGCCACTTGGGCGAGGTCCGCTGACTTAGTTCAAGTGGTATAAAGCCACGACGGTCACCATTACTACTATAGTGACTAGAGGTAGCGACAGTTCCATCGCCGTTACCCGCCAAGGTGAAAAGGGTCCCGCCAGTTGGTCGCATGCTGGCGGTCACATAGGGCACTGCAGTCACGTAATCGCATAAAATCAAAATTGGGGCCTTTCGGGGCCTCTTTGTCGTGGGTTCGACGAGAACAAATCCACTTTTCGAAAAAATTTTCGAACCACGCAAAATTTTCCAGCCATAGAAAAATGCAGCGCCGATTTTCACCGGTGCTGCATTTTTTTGTTCCCATACTTTCAGGCCTCACTCGCCTGCGGAAGATCCAATCCCGGCACCGCGTTCAGTGTCGCATCGGCGAAGTGGCCTTTTGCCAATTCGATGTGCGCGGCGGCCCCGATCATCGCGGCATTGTCGCCGGTCAGCCGAAGTGGCGGCACGATCACATCTACGCTTGGAAACGCCTCGGCCAGCGCGGCGGTCAATTTTTCCTTCAAGCCTTGGTTGGCCGCGACCCCACCGGCGACGATCAATTGCTGAACCGGATACTGCTGAAGCGCCTTGATCGTCTTGTGCGTCAGAACATCCGTGACCGCGGCCTGGAAGCTCGCCGCCAGATCATTTTTATCCAGCGCTTGCCCCAATTGATCCGCATGATGGACCGTGTTGATAAACGCTGACTTCAACCCACTGAAGCTGAAGTCCAGGTTGTCTTCTTGATCCATCGCGCGTGGAAAATCAAAGGTGTCTTTGCCCAGATGTGCCATCGCATCGACCTGCTTGCCTGCCGGGTACGAAATGCCAAGCACACGCCCGATCTTGTCGTAAGCCTCCCCTGCGGCATCATCGCGAGTATCCCCGATGATGGCAAACTCGCCGGGGGCCGAAACAGTCACCAGCTCCGTATGCCCACCGGAGACCACCAGCGCTAACAGCGGATAGACCAGTGGCTTGACAAAACGCGCTGCGTAAATGTGTCCGGCCAAATGATTGACGGGAATGAGCGGCAGATGATGCGCGAAGGCAACGACCTTTGCCGCAGTCACCCCAATCAACAGCGAGCCGACCAAGCCGGGGCCATATGTGACTGCGACCGCCGTCAGCTCGTCAAAGGTCACCTTGGCCTCGGCCATGGCTAAGTCGATACATTCGGTGATCTGCTCAACATGATGGCGGCTCGCGACTTCTGGCACGACCCCGCCGAAACGTTTATGCGAGTTGATCTGGGTGGCGATGATGTTGCTCAAGATCGTCTCACCATTTTCGATCACCGCCACAGACGTTTCGTCGCAGCTACTTTCAAAAGCTAAAATCAATTCCCGCTCAGCCATCTTTTTCCCCTTCTAATTCAAAGGTAACCACATGTCCATCGCGTCTTCGTGATGCGCCACATAGTACCCCTTCTTGATCTTGCCATCCTTAAAGCCCAGCGCATGATACAGCGCCTGGGCCACCACATTGTCCGTTCGCACCTCAAGCGTCATTTTCGTCGCCCCACTTGCGATCGCTCGATCGATCATTTCCTGCATCAAAAAGCGACCGAGTCCCTGATGCTGAAAAACCGGCGACACGGCGATATTGGTGATGTGGGCCTCGTCTTTACTGAACCAGCAACCGACATAGGCGGCTAACTGGCCATCTTCCGTTTCGGCCACAACATATAGCGAATGCGCGGTTTTGCGGAGCTCGGAGATGAAGGCCACGCGGTCCCACGGCGTCTCCGCATAAATGCGGCGCTCAAGATCCAACGCCGCATCGATATCATCGGTCGACATTTTACGCAGATGATAGACCCGCGTCTTGATTGTCACCACTTGGGGTTCAAACAACAGATCATCTTCTCCGCCGCGGTCAAACCATGATCTAAACTTTCTCAACATAAGGCTCATGTCCTGCTTCTTGATGTGTTTTCAGCCAGGTGGTCTCGGCTTCTGTCAGCCGCAGATAGCGCGGCACGAAAGCATCGATGTCTGCGACAGGCGCCGCGATCCGTCCCAAGGCGCCCAACCGACTGGCACGCGGCAAGGCCGAGACCGGATCCGCAAAGCGCGCGAGACTCCCAAGTTGTTCGACGATCGTTTCCCGCATGCTCAAAGCGTCCGGGCCGGTGAAAACAGTTGGCTGACCGAGGGCGGCGATCTGTGCCAACACCTCAGTCAGTGCAAGATGTCGATCCGCGATCACCGTTTTGAGCCGGCCATCATCCGTCCATTGATACCCGCCGGCAAAAACATTTCCACGCCGGGCATCCATCAAGGCGACGATCAGCTCTGACGTGTGGCGCTCACCAGCAGCCAGCGCTGCCAAACTCGAAACGCCGACCAATTCTTTATGCAGGGTCGAGGCAAACGTCTTAGCCGTCGTGACCGCGATGCGCAATCCCGTATAGGACCCGGGACCCGCCGCCACCACGAACCGATCGATGTCGTCTGCGCCAAGCCCGCTGGCCGCCAGCAAACTTTCAATTGTCGGCAGCAATTGCTCGCTGTGATCTTTCATCCGCCGGTTCAGGGTGGTCTCGGCCAGTAGTGTCGCATCTTCCATGACCGCCACACTCATCGCCTGCTCAGATGTATCTAACGCCAGCAGCTTCATGAAAAGTCCTCCCATCATATCTTTGTTGATTGTAACACAACCTGCGAAGATGCAAAGACGGGCAACGGTTCAGTATCGCTGCGCCGCGCATTAAAAAAGCCGAGGCCATCGCCCCGGCGTGTGGTACTAAAACGCAATATGCGGTTTGACCCGCTCGACTGTTTTCAAAACAGCATAACCCAACGCGACGTTGATCGGCAGCTCGATCAGGTTCTTGACCGTCCGAACGCCGATGATGCCCTGCCATGGCGTGCCCATGATATTCAGCCACAGCGTGTTCAGAAAAATGTTGGCGATCACCATGACCAACACGAACGGAATGATCGTGCGAACCAGACTGACCTTCCGCTCGTGCAAAAACAGGCCATACAGAATCGCGGCCACGGCGGCGGTCAATGTGAAGCCGGGAAAATTGCTCCCTGGCGAAAACAAAATGGTCTTGAATTGATCTGCAAATGCAGCATCGACCGCGCCCCACCATGGGCCAAGGTAATACCCCATCAGAACCGTCGCCAGAAACGCTGGCGAGATCTGAAGCCACGTGTTGCCAAACGAAAATCGGCTCAAGATCACGGAAAATACCATGAACATGGCCATGTACACCACGGTGCGGGTGGACATTTTGGGACTAGACAAAGATAAAACAGGTTGTTGCATGATGACAATCTCCCTTTGTAGGAGACGCCTAACCCAATAGGCGAATGCGGCTGCCGTACCGCGGCCAAAGCCTTCGTCCGCTGTTCACATTCCGTTCCAGCGGCACTTAACGCACGGCAACCTACTCCTTTATTTTTTGGTGCGGCTTCATCATACCGCAGCCTTCATGAAAAGAAAATATTCGTGTTTTGCCGCTGTGCCATGAAAATGGGATGACCCTCATCGCGACTTCACCGCCCACTCAGCGGCGATTCAGACGCCTACCGCTTGCGTTTTTTGGCGGTACGGCATAAGCTCAGAGCAAACCCGAAAAAAGGAGCTTGCGCAATGAAAAAAATTCTTGTGCTACATACCGGTGGCACGATCTCGATGCACGCAGATGCAAGCGGCGCCATTTTGCCCAGCGAGACCAATCCACTTTTGGCGATCGACGCGGCAATGCCGGCCAATGTCACATTGATCACCGAAGAGGCTTTCAACCTGCCTTCCCCGCACATCACCCCGGAAAAGATGCTCGCCCTGTCCTTGCGCATTCATCAGGCGGAAGACGATGGCATCGATGGCGTCGTGGTCACTCACGGCACCGACACGCTGGAGGAGACTGCCTATTTTCTCGATCTGACCCTGGACAGCACGATTCCGGTCGTTGTGACCGGGGCAATGCGCTCAGCCAACGAGATCGGCACCGATGGCAGCTACAACTTTATTTCTGCCATTCGCACGGCGGCCAGTGATGGGGCCCGCGGCAAAGGGTGCCTGGTCGTGATGAACGATGAGGTGCACACCGCGCGTTTTGTGACGAAAACCCATACGACTAACGTGGCGACATTCCGCACCCCAACTTTTGGCCCGATCGGCTTGGTCACCAAAAATGGCGTCCGCTTCTTCCAGGAGCTGATCAACTATCGCGCCTGCCCGATCGATCATGTGGTTGAGAACGTCTTTTTGCTCAAAGCATACGCCGGCATGGACGGCACACTTTTCGACGCACTGCCAGAGAACACCAACGGCCTTGTGATCGAGGCGCTGGGCGCCGGCAATCTGCCACCTGCCAGTCTCCCAGCGCTGGGCCGCCTGCTTGCCCGCGGCGTCCCGATAGTTCTGGTCTCTCGCTGTTTCAACGGCGTGGCGGAAGACTTTTACGATTACGAAGGCGGCGGCGTGCAGCTCAAACAAATGGGCGTGATCTTCTGCCAGGGTTTGAACGGCCAAAAAGCACGCATCAAACTGATCGTCGGGTTGTCCGGTGGCAAGACCGGCGCCCAACTCGCGCGGTACGTGAACAATGCCGTTAGCTGAGCTCACATTGCCGGCGCTGTACCACAAGCTCGCGCAACAAGGACCGTCTGGCTGGTGGCCCGCCGACTCAAAATACGAGATTCTTGTCGGCGCCATTTTGGTGCAAAACACCAACTGGACCAATGTCGCAAAGAGTCTCGCGAATTTACGCGCCAGCACCGAATTTGATCCAGCAAAACTTGCGGCCATGTCGCAAGAAGCACTGATCGAGCAGATTCGCCCAAGTGGGTTTTACCAAAATAAGAGTCGGGCCCTCCTCGCGCTGTTTGCCTGGCTGAAACGTCGCGATTTTGACCTGCCCGCGATCGCCCAGACCCCGCTTGACCAATTGCGCCCACAGCTTCTTGCGCTACCCGGCATCGGTCAGGAAACAGCGGATGCCATGCTACTATTTGTTTTCGACCAGTCGGTATTTGTCGCCGACACCTACGCAAGGCGATTATTCACTTGGCTCGGCCAGCCCACCGCAACATACAGCGCTTTCAAGGCCAAGACACACGAAGTTGACGCCTGGCCACTTCACGACGCGCAGGAATTGCATGGCCTGATCGATAATTTTGGCAAAACAGTGAAAGATCCGGCGACTTTTGCGGCCAGTTCACTGGCTGGCATGACGCTGGTTCTGTGAGGCCGATGAGCCGGATTAATTTTTCGCCATTCAAAAAGCACCACAGGACACCGCAGCAATGTGCGTGTGCCTGTGGTGCTTTTTTGGCCGGTGCGAACTCAGTGCCGGTCGCGCCAACGCAGCTGGGCTTCGGCGTTCACCACGCCATCCGTGACCACCTGATGCGCCGTTTCCAGGCCATCCGCGCTGACGGTGAATTGCGCCTCGGGCTGCGTCCCATAAGCAACCTCCCGGGCATATTTGATGCTGGCGCCGGTCAATTCATGCGAATTGAGAAAATCTGCCCCGAGCGAATCTTCCATCCAGTCTAAGTACCGAGTGTTGTGCACATGGCCATTCTCGTCGATGTCAAAATACCGCACACGATATGGCACCGCCTGTACCTCACCACTCAGCTTGGCCAGCCGCGGAAAGCGTTTGACGTGGGTGTCAAACGGCGCGCCGACACGCGCCGCAAAATCGGCGATTACGGGAATCAGCTTGCGCGTCGTCAGGTCCATCATCACCCACGCCCCAGTGAACCGCATCAGCTCGTTGCCAGCCTCATCCTTGATCCAGTAATCGCGATACGTCATCAATTTGTTGTAAGTCGTGGCGGCGGTTCCCAAGGTCAATTGCTCTTCGGCCTTTGGCATCCGGTTGATCGTCATTTCGTACTGCGTGATCACCCAGCCTGCGCCGTGTTTGGCTAAAGCCGCAATGCCGGCGTCGAGTTGATCGAGCTGGTGCTCAGACCCCATCAGCGCGATGTCCACCGCGCTGGCCAGCGAGATCTGCCCTTTTTGATTGCCCAGATACACTGGGACTCGGTATGGCTCTTCGTAATTCATTGTGCATCCCCCTCATCCAACTCGTGATAGGCGTTGTAGACGACTTGTTTCTTGACCCCGTTGCGTTTGGCCACTGTCTTGATCGCATCATTCGGCCGCGCCCCGGTTGCAATGGCAGCCTCGACTTGCGCCTTTAGCGGTAAGTCAGGCGCCTGCAGCGGCTCATCCGGTGCACCGGCCACCAAGATCACGAATTCGCCGCGCGCCTCTTCCGACATCGCCGCCGCCAATTCGCTAAGCGTCCCACGCAAAAACTCCTCGAATTTCTTGGTCAGTTCCCTGGCCAAAACAGCTTGGCGGTCGCCGAACACTGTTTGCATCATCGTCAGCGTCTTCGCCACTCGAAATGGTGATTCGTAAAAGATCATGGTGGCCCGCTCGTTGTTCAGCGCCTCAAGTGCCGTGCGCTGCTCCCCCTGTTTTCGCGGCAAAAAACCGTAAAACAGGAACGGCTGTGGCACCAATCCGGACGCGATCAATGCAGTCAATCCGGCATTCGGGCCAGGCAGGGGCACGACCGGCACGCCAACCTCGATCGCTGCGTGCACCAATTCCTTGCCCGGATCTGAGATGGACGGCATGCCGGCATCGGATAGTTGGGCGATGTTCTGTCCTTCTTGAAGGCGGGCCAAGAGCTCCGGAATCCGCGCCTGTGTATTGTGTTCATGAAAACTGATCTGCTTGGTGGCGATGTCAAACCGGTTGAGCAACTTTTGCGTGTTGCGCGTGTCCTCAGCGGCGATCAGATCAACGGCCTGGAGCGTGTCGATGGCGCGCTGCGTCATGTCACCCAGATTGCCGATCGGCGTCGGCACCAAATAAAGCGTCCCACTCTCATGCGCGGCAAAACTCGACACGCGCTGCATTATTGCTCACCATAGATGATATCCACGCAAAAGGCGCAGGGTTCATCATCGATTCGCCGCTGACCGTAATAATAGGGGCAGACATGAAATCCTTCTTCGTACAGGCTTTCGAGGTTCTGCTTGGATTTGGACAGTTCAACATCGCCGTTGGAGCGATGCTCGGGACTATTTTCCATCGCCTGCAAGTGCTCGCGCAGGTGCTGGTTCTCCATTTCAAGCTCCGAATTTTTGGCCAAGACATCTGCCATTTCGGCCTTGATCGCCCCGAGTTGGGCAAGGATGCTGGACGTTTGCTGCTCCAATTTGACGATGCCGTCGTATAGCGCTTTTTTTTCCATATCTATCCTTCTAACAAAGTGAGTATCAACTGCTCCGTGGTGGACTGAAAGGTGACGTTTTGGCTGAGCTGGACCTGCGCCTTGAGCACCGCGCTCAAGGCACCTTCCAGCTGTTTTTCCGACTGGTCCGCCAGCAGCTCGATCAAGGGGCCACCGAACGTCGCGGGCACCTTCGCGTGAAAATGTTGGTTCAACGCGTCTTGGTAGACAAGCGCAATCAGCGACAGCAGGACCTGCTGATCGGCCGGCTTTGGTGCGAGCGGCACCAGCGTCGTTTGCACCTGCACAAAGGCCTCGTCGTCATGGGCGGCGACCAGCCCGATCACAGTCTGGACCTTCGCCACCTGTTGCTGAAACGTCTCATCAGCTGCCACGGTCTGGGCCGTCTGCACATCCGCGCTCAAGGCCGCAGCCACTGCGGCAAGCGAAGGCGCAACGCCACTTTGATCCAGCGCGGCGATCACGGTCTCGCGACGTGGCGGCGGAAAATTGATCACTTGCGCCCGTGACAAAATGGTCGGCAGCAACTGATTTTTCGCGGTGGTGGTCAGGATGATCACCATCCCCGGCACCGGCTCCTCGTAAAATTTCAGGAGGCTGTTGGCGGCCTGGGCGGTCATTTTATCCGCATCATCGATGATGAACACACGCTGATTGCGCTCGACGCCTGTTTTCGCCATTTCCGCCTTCATGTCGCGAATATCATCGACCTTCAGACTGCGCAAGGCCGTTTGCAAGATCACCACATCCGGATGATTGCCCGTCAGCACCCGCTGACATTCACTGCAGGTGTAATCCGGCTCACCATTTTTCTGGACATGTTCACAAAAAAGGCGCAAGGCGATCCACGCGGCCAAGTCATGCTTGCCGGTTCCGCTTGCACCGTTAAATACATAGGCCTGCGACAACTGCCCGCGCGCGATCACTGAGGCAAACTGATGAACCAGCTTGGGCTGCAGCGTCGCAATATCAAAAGCACCCATTAGAACCGCTCAAATTGTTCGATTGGTAGCACAAACACGGTCGCGCCACCGACTTGCACTTCGATCGGGTAGGACATGGTGCTATCCGCGGTGGTATCCAGGTGGACCGGCGGGGTCATGAACTGTTCACGTGTCTGGGCGCTGTCTTTGATGATCTGCAAGACCTCATCGACACGCTCGTCTTCGATCCCGATCAAAAACGTGGTGTTGCCAGACTTTAAAAAGCCGCCCGTCGTCGACAATTTGGTTGCCCGAACGTTTGCGTCGATAAACTCGCTTGAAAGCAGGTTGCTATCCTTATCCTGAACGATGGCTAAGATCAATTTCATGATGATTCCCTCCTTAATCGCTGGTCATGACTGCCAATCTGAGACTAAATGTTGCTGCAGGACGCTGAGACACTCGGCGATCACCTGCGGCAGCGGCTGTGTGGCGTCGATCGTGTGAATGCGTGTCGGCGAAGCGGCCGCCAGATCCAAGTACGCCTGACGCACGCGCAGATGAAACGCCTCTTTTTCCTGATCCAACCGGTCGTATTGCCGCTCGCCTTGATGTGCCTTAATGCGGGCCAGGCCCACTGCACTTGGCACATCCAGGTACAGCGTCAGATCCGGCTGCCGGCCCGCTGTCGCAAACAGGTTGATGGCGCGCACCGCGTCTTCCCCGATGCCCCGCCCGGCGCCTTGATAAGCGATCGAGCTATCGACAAAGCGATCACAGATCACCACGCGCCCCGCCGCCAGCGCCGGCTCGATCACCTCGACCAAGTGTTGCCGGCGTGAGGCCGCGTATAGCAACGCCTCAGTCCGCGCGTCCATCGCGGTGTTGGCCGGGTCCAAAATGAGCTCGCGGATCTGTTCGGCGATCGGTGTGCCGCCTGGTTCGCGGGTCAAAAGGGCCGGCTGGCTCAAATGTGCGTTCAATCGTGGCATCAACCCGTTCAAGACACTTGTTTTGCCCGCGCCGTCGGGTCCCTCAAAAGTGATCAATTGGCCCACGCCAACGCCCCCATTTCTCATCCAGTTACTCCTAGTTTACTTGAAAAACGACGTGAAAGAAACTGCCAGCCTTCGGAAATCATGCCCGTCTACTAAAAAACGGCCGGGTCGCCCCGGCCGTCCGTCGTTTAGCGGCCATTTGCCGCGCTGAGCTGCTCGGCCGCCGTTTTTTGAATGATCGCACCAGAGACCTTGCGCACCCGGGCCTCCCGGTATAAAAAGTCAAACAGGGCTTCCTGCAGGGCGAGGCTGGCACGGGTCTGCTCATCGACCTCGCGAAAGGTCCGCAGCAAATTTCTTTGATGCGCCATGCGGCCGCGAACATCTGTCACGGCATCCATCAGCGCCTGGTCCGCATTTTCCTTGATTGCCGGTTTTGCTTTGAAAAACATCGCGCACCTCCTATAACTCAGTGCGGCCCTCGACCGCCTTCAACAAGGTCATCTGATCGGCATATTCAATGTCAGAACCCACCGCCAGGCCATGTGCCAGCCGCGTCACCTTGATGCCGGCCGGCTTGATCAAACGAGCCAGATATTGCGCGGTGGCTTCCCCTTCTGGCGTGGCGTTAGTCGCAACGATCACTTCGTCCACCGCCGCGTCATCTTTGAGCCGCTGCAAAAGACTTGAGATGTTGAGATCTTCTGGCCCGCGCCCATCGATCGGGCTGAGGACACCATGCAGCACATGATACAGGCCGTGATAATCCCCGCTGCGATCGATGCTCATGACATCTTTTGGCTGTTCGACCACCAAGATCGTCTTGTGGTCCCGGCTGGGGTCCTTGCAGATTGCGCACGGGTCCTCATCCGTGATATTGCCACAGATCGAGCAGTAATGCAGGTCGTTTTTGGCAGCCGTCAAGCTGCTGGCGAAGGTCTCGACGTCCTCTTTATTCATATCGATGGTGAAAAAAGCGAGCCGGGTCGCTGTTTTGCTGCCGATACCCGGCAACTTCATATAACTATCGATCAATTTTGCGATCGGATCTGGATATTGCATCTTAACCTCGCTACATCGGCAAGCCTTGTGTGAACTTGCCCATTGTCTTTTGTGTCTTTTCTTCGATATCAGAAAGCGCCTTGTTGACCGCTTCGATGATCAGATCCTGGAGCATGTCCGGGTCGTCAGGGTCGATCGCCTCGGGCTTGATGGTCAGATCCTTCAGCTTCTTGTCGCCGGTGAAGACCACGGTCACCATATCTTCAGCCGACGTGGCGGTGAATTCGGTCCGGTTCAATTCATCCTGAGCTGCCGTCATGTTACTTTGGAGCTTCTTCATCTGTTTCATCATACCTTGCATATTGCCCATGCCACGCATAGTCGTCACCATTCCTTTTTAATCATTTTTGATCGTGATATTGTCTGCCTGCCCAAAAAGATCGCCGATCGTTTTCACGACCGGATCCGCTTGCGGCTTTTTCTTGGTCTGCGTCGTCGGTGCGCCTTTTGTTTTCAGATAGGTGCTGCGAATGTCCGGCCAGTCCACGGCCTCGACCAAGACGATGACCGGTCGTTTGCCAGTCAGCCGCTCCAGCCCATTTTCCAGCTCCGCCATCAGGGTCTCGTCGCTGTTGGCGCGTGCGACGAAGATGTCGAACTGAAATTGGACGATCACCCCATCCGGACTGGCCGCGACAGGCTTTGAGACGTTCATCATCGCCCGTTTTGGCGGCGTCAGCATGCTGAGCAGATCCGGCCAGACCTCCTTGAGCGATTCGAGATCGCCTTTGGTGGCTTTTTCCAAAATCGGGTAGATGTGCGCCTTGTCGACCTGCTTCGGGCCTTTTTTCCGCGCTGGCCCTTTGGCTGAGGCCGGCGCACTTTTCGCAGTCAGGCGGCCCAGCGCTTCCTTGAGCGTCGTCACCTGTTGCGCCAAGTCTGCGACTTCTTGACTGCCAGCGGGGTCGACTTGGGCGACCGGCACGCTCACGGCTGGCCGCTCGCCCAAACGAACCGTTGCGACTTGCAGGTACAGCGCCGGATGATTGGTCAGGCGCAACTGTTGCTGCGTTTCATTGAGCACATCGATCATGTGGTAGAGCTGTTCGGCGCTCAACTGGCCGGCCAGGTCCTTGAAGGCATCATCTAACAGTGCTGCCTGGGTCGCATCGATCAAACTCGGGGCCGCCTGATAGACCAACAAGTCGCGCAGATATTCGATCAGGTCCTCGATCAGGCGCCCCGCGTCCTTGCCCGCCGCCAGCAACTCCGCGATCGTCGTCAGTGCTTTGGCCACATCGCGGCTCGCAATGGCCGCCAGATACACCCCAAGCTCGGCGGTGCTGGCGCTGCCGGTCACATCCAGCGCATTTTCCGTTGTGACATGGTCGTCGCCAAACGCCATCACCTGGTCGAGGATGGACAAGGCGTCACGCATCCCGCCTTCCGCGGCCCGGGCGATCACCGCCAGTGCCGTGTCGTCGTAAGTGATGCCTTTGTCGTCGAGAATGAAGGCCATGCGCTTGATCAGATCTTCCGGCGTGATTCGGCGAAAATCAAAGCGTTGGGTCCGCGAGATAATGGTCGCCGGAATTTTTTGCGGCTCGGTCGTGGCGAGAATGAAGACCACATGCGCAGGCGGCTCTTCCAGCGTTTTGAGCAGCGCATTGAACGCGCCGGTCGAAAGCATGTGCACTTCGTCGATGATGTAGACCTTGACCCGCGCCTGGGTCGGGGCGTATTTTGCCTTGTCCCGAATATCGCGGATCTCATCGACGCCGTTGTTGGACGCGGCATCGATCTCGATGACATCCGTCAGGCGCCCTTCGTTCATGGCCACGCACAGCTCGCAAGTATTATCCGGCTCGCCATCTTGGAGGTGCTCACAATTCAGCGCCTTGGCCAGAATTTTCGCGACTGAGGTCTTGCCAGTCCCGCGCGGCCCCGTGAAGAGGTAGGCGTGGCTGGTCTGCCCAGTGATCAGCGCATTTTTCAGCGTCCGCACGATCGCCTCTTGCCCGATCACGTCGGCAAATTGTTGCGGCCGCCAGACCCGGTACAATGCTTGATATGCCATCGTCACGCCTTCCTTTCAAAATGAAATCGTCTTGTCTCAGTGTACCATAATATCGGTTTACTCGACCCGGTGTCGCCGGAAAATCGCCAGTGGCAAATAAGCCGGAGAATGCCGCCAGACCCAGTGGACAACTGTCGCCCCCTTGGCCCAGGTCACCAGCCCTCAGACGAAAAATAGGTTGCCACCGGCCCCGACCATAGAAAAAGGAGCCACCCGCAGGCAACTCCATGAATAATGGCATAAAACAAGAGGCACATGACGAACTCACCTTAGTGCTGCTTCCTTCCGGATCTGACACGATTCGATGAGCCATCATTGCCTCAAGGCCTTACGGCAAAAACAATTATACCTGCTTTGATGCCTTTTGACCAGCCTGTTTTTGCTTGCGCCGCTGACGAATGCCGCGGAAAAATGTTTGCAAGAGCGCGGCAGCCTCCTGAGCCCGCACCCCTTCGACCACCGCAACTTGGTGATTGAACCGGGTATCACTGAGCAGATCGACCAAACTGCCGGCCGCACCAGCTTTTGGATCGTGCGCGCCGAAATAGCAGGTGCGAATGCGACTGTTGATCATGGCCCCGGCGCACATCGGACAAGGCTCCAGCGTCACATACAGGTCACAATCTTCCAGCCGCCATGTATGAAGCGTCATGCACGCCTCTTGAATCGCCAAGACCTCGGCGTGGAGCGTGCTGTCCTGGGCATGTTCGCGCAGATTGTGGCCGCGCCCCACGACTTGCCCGTCATGCACGATCACCGCCCCGATCGGCACTTCACCGATCGCCGCCGCGTCCTTTGCTTCTTCTAACGCCAGCGCCATCCACCGGTTTTCATTTTCCATATGAGGCTCGCCTTCTTCCTATGCTACAATGGGGGTGAAACTTTTCTGTGAGGGACGATCATTGACAACTATTTTACCATTACTCAAGCAATATTTTACCGTCTATGAGGCACCGCCATTTCCGGCTGACACGATGACCATGGCAATTGATGGCCAGGTGATCGCCGTCGCGAAGGGCGATCTATCGCCGCGGGAGCTCGCGCTGTTATCCGCGTTGGTCCCGCAGCTGAAAAGCACCCACCCGTGGGCCCTTTATTTGCAAGGCCAAGGCCCGGCTCCGAGCAAAAAAGAGGTCCGGTTCCTTCAGTTTGTGGTGAGCTTTGAAAAAGCGGCGGCCAGCGAGGCAGATTGGCTCGAGGCCTTCATTTCACTGTTCACGAGCAAGGCCACAGGCTTTTTCCTCACCTCAGGCCGCGGCGTGATCGTGGAGCCGCAATCTAAAACGCCAGCGAGCCTTGATGAGCTACAGGGCATGATGGACACGCTCGATACGGATTTTGGCACCAAGACGCGGCTTTTTGTCGGCCATTTTTGGCAGCCGAGTGATGACATGCCGAATCTTTTTGCCGAAGAGAGTCGCCTCGCCGAAAGCACAAGCGGGCGCCTCGAAGATCTGCAGAGTATCGCGTTGAATTTTTACACGCAAAACCCGCGCAGCCGAAGCACGATCATGAAGACGCTGACGGCGCAGATCAACCAAGATGATCTGGACATGAAACCGGTCATCAATGCGCTTTATCAGAATCAGGGCAATTTGACCGCGGCGGCCAAGGCACTTTACCTGCATCGTAACACCCTGCAATATCGAATCGACAAATTTCAGAGTCAGACCGGGTTTTCCCTGAAGCAAATGGATGATCTGGTGCTTTGTTACCTGCTGGTGCAAGGCAAGTAGAAAAATGCGCGAAGCCCAAGATTTTCCGGCTCCGCGCATTTTTATTTGTCAGATGATCGTCTTGATGCCCATCCCGATCAACAGCAGCGCCATGAATGGCTTGAGATAGTTTGCAAACTTGCCGCTGGTAAGATGTGTCATCAAGTGCGGCGCGACCAAAGCTCCGCCGAGCGCCCCGATCATCAGGCCGAGCCCAGCATGCCAGTCAACCGCGCCGCCGGTCAGATGCAGCAGCGCGCCGACCAGCGACATGAAGACCAGCACATATGAAGACGTCGCCGCGGCGTCCATCATATCCAGGCCCATCATCAAAAGGCCTGCGATGATCGGCCCACCGCCGGACAGCCCCGCGATGCCGACCATCAGCCCGCTGAGCACGCCGAATAAACTGGCCAGCCAGCGCCGCTGCTGCTTTGGGGCACCGCCGTTTTTTTGAAAGAGAATGTTCGCACCAAGTCCAGCTAAGATCAGGCCAATCACCCATTTATAGATCGTTTGCGGGATATAGGGTGCAACCAGCGAGCCGACGATCACCGCTGGCAACGCCGCCAGCAGCATCTGATTGCCGAGCTTCACGTTCACCTTGCCTTGACGATAATAAGTGAAAGCCCCAAGTGCGAGCGATGGTAGCGCGGTGACCAGCGAGGTGGCTGCCGCTGTGTGCGGATCAAGGCCAAAAATCGCCGTCAAGACGCCCAAGTAAAATGCGGCCCCGCCGCCGCCCATCGAGATCACAAAGACCCCGATCACAAATCCGATCACGAGCAGCCCAACGATCATCATCTAGAAGATCTCCCTTGTTGTGAATTGGTGCCGCCGCTATCTGAAAATAGCAGTATACTGATGGCATCGTCAATTACACATTGTAGTTCACATTTACTAGTTGTAAATACCGGCATAAAATTTTTTTGGAGGTCACTACGTCTAAACAAGTGCTGTCTCAAACGCGCATCATCGAATGCGGCATCGCATTGATCAACAATGGCAGCGCAGTGAGCTTTGCCAACATCGCCCGGGAACTCGGCACCAAGTCGCAGGCGCTTTACCCCTACTTCACCAATCAGCAAGCCCTCAGTTACGCGATTCTCGATCAAACGGTTGCTAGCCTCGTCGAGCGTTTGAAAACGGATCTGTTCGGCAAGACAGGTCGCGAAGCGTTAGTCGAATTTGCACTGATCTGCCGCAGGGTCTGCCTGGAACATCCCCGCCTCAGTCAGTTCATCGTCGCCTTACCGCGAAGCGAGGATGCGATCGCAGATGAACCGGTGGCCGCCTTTCGCACGCTCTTGACCCAGTCGGTCGCGGCGGTCGTGGCCAGCGAGCGTGCGCGCCTGCTTGGCGGCCGACTGCTGCGCGATCTGATCATCGGGGAATTGATCAATATTTCCTCCGGCTGGTTCAACAATGCAGAGCTGCCGCAAGAAGACAGTTTTCGCTGGATGATCGAACGTGGCATCGATGCACTGACAGTCGAAGACCGCACGCCAACAAAATAGCGGCGTCGCCCAGTCTAGGCAAACACCGCTTCAAGTAGAATGAAGGTCGGTCGAGCGAGTCAGACCGACGCTTTTTGTGCATGCAAAATATAATAGCCATGGGCCTTTTGCAACACGACCGCGTCCCCGAATGTCGCCTTCATCAACTTCAAGGCCGATGGGGCGCCTTGTTTTTTCTGCAAAACGACGAACAGTTCGCCGCCTGGCAAGAGATGCGCCAGGCTCCCGCTCAAGATCGCGGACACCACGGCCTTGCCTGCCCGCACCGGCGGATTGGTGACGATCGCCGCAAACGACCCTTCGATCGCGTCGTAAACAGAGGACTCAAGAATCTCAACGTTCTCGACCTGATTCGCCGTCGCGTTGCGCTTTGCCAAGGTAAGCGCCCGTTCGTTCACGTCGCTCATGACGACGTGGCGCGTCGGCATCGCTTTGGCCAGGCTCAGCCCGATCGGCCCCCAGCCGCAGCCGACATCCAGCACCGGCCCGGCGATCAGCGTCTGCGCCATGACCGTGTCGATCAGGGTGCGACTGCCGAAGTCGACCGTATGTTTGGAAAACACGCCGTTGTCGGTGGTGAAGGTCAGCTGATGGCCGGCCAAGTCAAATTGAAAGGTCTGCTCGTCATGGGCCAGCGCCGGATCATTTTCAAAATATTGCGTCATTCATTGTCCCGCTTTCCTGCGCGACTCACCCAGTCGGAAACTTTATCGATAAAGTCCAGCCGCCGTGCCAAGATGCCGCCATTGGACTTTGGCGCATCGACGCGCGTGTTCACCAGCAGTAAGATCTGCAGCAACGTGAACAGTAGCGAGTTGCGTTTCCGGTACGCGACATATTTTGGCACCCAGGTGGTCACATATTTATTCTTATAAGAGCGTAACCCAGCGAAGCCATAAAAGCGATAGCCATATCGATAGACCAGATGCGCCATCTTTTCTTCCAAAAACGCGTAGTCGGACTTGCCGACGTTGGCTAGGGGCGCCATGCCCATGTCGAACTGGGTGTAGCCGTCCGCCTTGGCCTGCTCAAACAGGTTGATAAACACTGCGTCCATGATGCCACTTGGCGCTTCTTCGCTTGAGCGCATCAAATCGATCGAGGTGATCTTCCCGGCCGTCATCGGCATGGCCGAGGCAAACGCGACGATCTGGCCGGCCGTGTCCTTGATCACGGCGATTGGCGCGCTGTTGAGGTAATGCGCATCGAAAAAGCCAAGCGAGAAGCCTTTTTCAGGGCGCTCCGCGAGCCAGCTGGCGGAAACGGCCTGCAGCTGCGCCAGGGTCGCGGCAGCAAATGGCGGCTGAAGCCACTCATAGCGATAGCCCTCGCGCTCAAATTTATGCATCAAGGCCCGTTCCCCTTTGCGCTTGGTGCCGGCCAAGGTGAAGGCGGTGACGTCAACGTAGCCTTCCTCACCAAATTTCATGAAGTCGAATCCAAATTCATGGAGCAACATCGTCAGCTCTTCGGTGATCTCGTAAAAGACCAGAGAGAGGTTCTGTGCGTCAGCCGCACGAATGAAATCGCCGATCGCATGTTTGACCTCAGCCGGATCGCCGATCGGTTCACCCAACACGACTAACTTATCCGTTTTTTTACGAAACAGGAACATGACCCGGTCTTCGCCATCCACCTGGTAAAAGCGCACGCGTTTGTCACGGGTGAACGCCAGATGCGAGATCTCGTTGCCACCGAATCGATCGATCAACGCCTGGATGCGTTTTTCATCATACGGATCATCCAGCGTCTTCAGCGGGCGCGACAGGTAATGATAGATCAACGCCAGCGTTAGCGCCGCCGCGATCACGCCCACCAGCGTCGTGAACCACATCCGCTCAGACGGAAAGAGAAAGACTTGCGGCACCGGCCGCCGGTGATGAATGCTCGGTGCATTATAAAACGCGGCAATGCCGTAAAACAGAGCGGTGAGGCCGAAGATACCCCCATCGACCAGCCGATTGCCCCACGGAAAATCCATCCGGTCGCGCGTCAATTCTTTTCGGGCAAAGAAACCGGCGACCAAAATGATGGCCAAAAAGGCAATGAAGCGACCACTTGCCCCGCGATGCAGCGACCAGATCAGCGCCCAGGCCATCACCGCCATGCTTGGCCAAAATGCGCGGCGAACGCGACTCGCCACCCCGCGGGCCAGCCCGAAAATGACAAAGGCCATCACGATGTTAGTCACGCGGCTGAGAAACAAGAAAGTGTATGGATACAGCCGCGTATACAGGTGATTATGCATCGCCGCTTCCGGAATGACGCCGCGGAGCAGGAGCATAATGGCGGAAAAATACATAAAGACGACAAGCAAGCCAAACGCCACTTTGCGAATCACCTGCATCGGCAGGCCTTCAAGGAACTCATTGACACGCCGGCCGGCATCTTCGATGAACAGCACAGCGCCGATCACAAACGGAATCACATAGTAGAACAGCCGGTAAAACAGCAGCCACACCATGGCGAGGTTCGGATCCACACCGATCGTCCCCAGCCCCATCAGCATGAACACGTCAAAAGAACCCAGCCCACCAGGCACCATCGACAGCACACCGATCACGTTGGCAACTAAAAACAGCGGCAGCACATGCAGCAAGTTGATCTGCACATGCAGCATTGCGCCGATCATAATGAAGAACCACGCGCACCCGCCCCATTCCAGGAACGAGCCGAGCGTCAGCCGCAACTGACGAGCCAGTGGCATATCCGCGAAAAACGCCTTGTTGGTCAAATGCGTGATCAGCATCAGCACCGGAAAATACGCCGCACCGCCGATCAGCCAGACCCAGTAGTCGGTGTACATCTTGCCGATGCCAAAACCGAAGATCATGATCAGCGCGATCATGGACCACAGGGACAGCCCTGCCAGCAGGAATAAGGCGATCTTTGAAATGGCAAACAGAATCTGTTTTTGCGTCGCGCCCTTGTGGTAAAAATTCGCCCGCAGACTGGCGCCGAGAAACCCGCCGAAGCCCAGGATGTTCGTAAAGGAGTTGACGATCCAGCCGGACCGCACGATGTAGCGTGGCTTGAACGTCCCCGGCAACATCTCGACGATCGTGAAATCGTAATTGAGCATCGGCAGCACCGCGACCAAGCCGACCCCCGCCATCAATAGCAGCGACAGCGGCCCCTGAGAAGCCAGGCTCTCCTTCATTGCGGCGCCATTCAGGTCATTGGCAATGCGGCCGAATTCAAAGAAGACCAGCACCAAGACGGAAAGCACGAACAGCACTTTCAGCAGTGTGAGATGGGCGCGCACCCAGTCGACCACGCGCATCGCGACTTTTTTCAAGATCGATTCCTCCGTTTCTTATCCTGACCATTATATCGAAAAGCGGCGGGCGATACGGTAACAAAAGCGTAAGGCACTGGCCGGTGAAAAGTCACGCGGGAGGCACTGAATCGCGGTGAGGCATGCGCGGACAGCTTTCCCGCTGAGTAAAACATCGCGTGACTCAGCAACGGTACAGCTTACGGCGCACTTGAGTTTTTCGCCCTCTTATCGAAGTATTCCGGGTTAGAGTGGACTTGTACCATACTTGTACCGTATTTGTACCGTCATTTGGCCATCAAAAGAACGAGATGATGTCGATCTTCGCGAATTCCAGGTACAAAAAAACGCGCGCAACCGCCGCCATTGCTGGCATGCGGTGCGCGTGTTCTGATTCAAGTAATCAATAAAATTACTTGAGGGTGATCGTTGCGCCAACTTCTTCAAGCTGAGCCTTGATCTTGTTTGCTTCGTCTTCGGTGATGTCTTCCTTGATTGCGGAAGGCGCAGCATCAACGAGGCCCTTCGCATCCTTCAGGCCGAGACCAGTGATCTCACGAACGGCCTTGATGACCTTGACCTTTTCCTGGCCTGCTTCGGTCAGTTCAACGGTGTAGCTGTCTTTTTCAGCAGCGGCATCGCCGGCGCCAGCAGCTGCAGCTGCAACAGGGGCAGCAGCGGAGACACCAAATTCTTCTTCGATTGCTTTTACAAGATCATTCAGTTCAAGAATGGAAGCTTCTTTGAGCTGGCTGATGATTGCTTCATTATCTAAAGCCATGTTTGTTTCCTCCAATTAAAATGAAATTATGCCGCAATGCGGCGGGAATATAAAACGTAACGCTTAGGCAGCAGGCTGTTCGTCCTTGCTTTCGGCAACCGCTTTGATCGCGTATGCGACATTGCGTACCGGAGCCTGCAGAACGGAGAGCAGCATGGAAAGCAGCCCATCGCGATCTGGCAAGCTGGCCAGTTCATTGATCTGGTCAAGCGTGGCAACCTTACCTTCGATGATGCCGCCTTTGATCTCCAATGCCTCGATCTTGTCCGCGAATTTCTTCATGATGCGGGCAGGAGCGACAACATCGTCGTTGGAAAAGGCAACAGCAGTCGGGCCAGTGAAGACCTCGTCGAGATCTTCGTAGCCGTTGGCGTCAGCAGCACGACGCAGATAGGTATTCTTGATGACTTCCATCTTGACCCCTGCATCACGCAACTCCTTGCGCAGGTCGGTGACCTGGGCAACCGTCAAGCCGCGGTAGTTGACAACAACAACACTGGATGCGGCTTTGAACTGCTCGGAAACACCTTTGACGATCTCGGCTTTTTGTGCTTGAATCGCTTCACTCATTTGATTCACCTCCTGTTAGTTGATCGAAGTTCTTTTAGGTATAAAAAAACTCCATGTCTACCAAGACATAGAGGTATCTGTTGAACCGATACCACCTCGGCAGGATAATTAAGGCTTGCGCCACCTGAGTCTTAGGCAGAGTGAATTAACACAAAAACGAGTGTAACATTCCAGGTCAGACGCGTCAACCGGAGAAAATAAAAAAGCCGTCGCACGTGGCGACGACTTTTTGCAAACGACCTTAGAAGGCGTTGCTGTCGACTGTGACGCCAGGGCCAAAGGTCGAGGTCACGGTCAAGCTCTTGATGTACTGGCCCTTCGCAGATGCAGGACGTGCACGGGTGATCACGTCGTTCATCGTCTTGAAGTTTTCCAGCAACTTCGCGGTGTCGAAGGAGACCTTACCGATTGGGGCGTGAACGATACCAGCTTTGTCAGCACGGTATGCCACTTGGCCTGCCTTGACGTCGTTGACCGCCTTGGTGACATCCATGGTCACGGTGCCGGTCTTCGGGTTAGGCATCAAGCCTTTCGGGCCAAGGACACGGCCCAAACGACCAACCTTCGCCATCATTGGCGGGGTCGCAACGGCAACATCAAAGTCGAGCCAGCCGTCTTGGATCTTTTGAACCAAGTCGTCGCCGCCAACTTCATCAGCACCGGCATCCTTTGCCTGTTGTGCCTGCGGGCCTTCCGCAAACACGATGACCTTTTGAGTCTTACCGGTCCCGTTTGGCAGGACAACGGCGCCACGGATCTGCTGGTCCGCCTGCTTGACATCGATGTTCAGGTTGTAAGCAACTTCAACCGTTGCGTCGAACTTGGCAAAATCGATCTTCTTCACGAGATCAACTGCTTCTTCCGGCGTGTAAGTCTTAGTCGCGTCGACCTGTTTGGACGCTTCGAGATACTTCTTTGCTTTTTTAGCCATTCTGGATTTTCCTCCTTGCAAATGTGGTCAAC
This sequence comes from Lacticaseibacillus mingshuiensis, assembly GCF_016861785.1. Taxonomy (GTDB): domain Bacteria; phylum Bacillota; class Bacilli; order Lactobacillales; family Lactobacillaceae; genus Lacticaseibacillus; species Lacticaseibacillus mingshuiensis. Next base: position 88,829 of record NZ_BOLS01000003.1, on the reverse strand, counting down.
GGGCCGGAGCCCTTCCACTTGATTCATTCAGCTTTCGCCGATGATCCGGACATTAGCCCTCGACTTCAAAGCCCATCGAGCGTGCAGTCCCTTCAACCATGCGCATCGCAGCTTCAACGTCTGCGGCGTTAAGGTCTTGCATCTTCGTTTCCGCGATCTGGCGAACCTGATCCTTGGTCACTTTGGCGACCTTCTTGGTGTTCGGTTCACCGGAGCCGTGTTCAACACCAGCGGCCTTTTTCAGCAGGGTTGCTGCCGGCGGGGTCTTAGTGATGAATTCGAAGGAACGATCTTCGTACACGGTGATCACAACAGGGATGATCATGCCGACCTGATCTGCGGTCCGCGCATTGAAGTCCTTGGTGAAGCCCATGATGTTGATCCCAGCCTGGCCCAGTGCTGGGCCAACTGGCGGGGCCGGAGTTGCCTTACCAGCAGGGATCTGGAGTTTAACGATGTTTGCTACTTTTTTAGCCACGAAACATAACCTCCTTAAGTCCGTGATGTGGTGATGATGGCCAAGTTGATTTTGACCTCCCACGCGTATGCAAAAACATACCTGAGTAGATTACCATGAAAGCCGCCAAACTTCAAGCGGATTCAACGGCGGGACACGACCTGACGGAAAAATCGGTCAGCGCGTCTTTGCAGCAAGCTGCCTCGGTCCCCACAAAAAGGTGGTGATGTCATGAGCCACCACCGGATTTTCATGCAATAAGCTGTGTGCCGCTCTGGGGCCGCGGACCACCGCCTCGCGGTAATCCGCCACCGTATTTTCAGCTAAAAAGCGAACCGCAAAACTTGAATTCACGCCGACGACGCCATCATGGGCCAGGCTGCCGGTAAACAAGTCCCCTGCGATGTTCAACCAGCGCAACTGCGCCGGCAGATCCGCGCGGTGGGCCTGGAAAAAATCATACACCGGTGCCGTTTGCTCGGGGCCAGTGCCAGTCAGATGCCAATCCAAGATCGGCGTGTTCTTCGCGACTTCCAGGTCATTGTACGGCGCGGCGATCGACACCAGCGCCGCGACCGGCACAGGCGGCCGACTGATCGTGTAGAGCAGCGCCGTCACCCCGCCCATCGAATGCGCGACCAGATTGATCTCAGAAAAAGCCGCCTGCTTCTGCAAGGCAGCGACCACCCGCATCAAGCCCTCGCGTTGCGCCCGAGGCCGGATGCGCTTATCGGCAAACAGCACCTGCACGCCGACATGCGGGCCGAGTTGAAGATGGCCGCGCAATCGCACCCGCCCGCTGCGCGTCACGACCGCCACGACTTGTTTGTCGATCGGCAGGCGCCTAAGCATATGGCCAAACGACAGGCGGTTGCCGAGATACCCCGGCACAAATAACGTCGGTGTGTGATCACCGATAGCTGCTTCGCGCTTTTTTTGCGGCCGCCCAAGCATATAAAAATCGAGTGCCGCGCCGAACGCGAGACACCCGATCAGAATGAGCCAAGCCATTTTACAGTTTGTCCACTTGGTCGTAGTCGAGTTCGGCGGCGACTTCGCGATCAAACATATTGATGGTGACGCGCAATTTTTGCTTGTCGGCGTCGTTGGCGGTGATCTTGCCGGTCATGCTGGAAAATGCGCCGGCGATGATCGTGACTGTTTCGCCCACTTCATAGGACACATTGGTGCGGGCGGTGGCCATCCCCATGCTGTGCAGCACTGAGGAGACTTCTTCCGGCAACAGCGGCGCTGGCTTGGAGCCTGCCCCGTGAGAGCCAACGAATCCGGTGACGCCTGGCGTGTTTCGAACCACGAACCAGCTTTCGTCGGTCATGACCATTTCGACCAGCACATAGCCCGGGAACGTCTTTTCCATCTTGACGTTGTCCTTGCCATTTTTCATTTCGTGCTCTTCTTCTTCAGGCACGATCACACGGAAAATGTTGTTGTCCATGCCCATCGAGGTGGCGCGACTCTCGAGGTTCGTCTTGACCTTATTTTCGTAACCGGAATAGGTATGCAGCACATACCATTGTTTCTCTGCTGATTCAGCCATCGTTAAGCTCCTTTGTTTAGTTGCAAATAAAAAAACCGTTGCGCATGTGCAGCGGTTTTTTCGCTAAGGCAAGTATAGCAGACTCGCCCGATTTTTCAACTAAAAGACAAATGCGTTGAGCAAAGCCAAGATCGCCCAGTCGGCCAGCGCAAAATAGATCGCAAAAAGCAAGGACGTGATGACCACCGTCGTCGTATCGCGGCGGGTCTCACTTGCTGTCGGCCAAGTGACAGCTTTCATTTCAGCAACAACACTTTTGATAAACTTCATGATGACCCTCCGTTTACTTCGTTTCTTTATGTTCGGTCACTTTTCCGCAGTACTTGCAGAATTTATTCAAGGTCAGACGCTCGGTGCGCCGTTTGTTCTCCGGCACATAGTAATTACGCCGGCCGCAGACGCTGCACGCCATCGCTACTTTTTTTACAGACATGTTGAACCTCCATACTCGCACTTCAGCATATCAAAAAAAGGCGAGTGAGACAACTATGAAGTATTTGAAGGGTGCGCAGCGGGGCGCTTAGGGGTGAGCGGCTAACTTGGGCCTGGCGCTTGGGGCGCTCTTCGCCCCGAGTGACAGGCCCAGTTAGACGTTCCCCCCTGCCCCGCGTAGCCCAACTGAAGGGTGCGCAGGCCCGCGGGAGACCCAGTGCTCACAACAAGATCGCCACCACCATCAGCACCACTTCCCCGCTCGCCACCAACAGCAGCGACGAGATCGCAGTATTGAACGTCTCCCGCTTGCTCTGTTTTGCCATGAAGCGCTGCGTATTGCGCCGCACCAAGGGCCAAAGCAGTAGCACCGCCAAAAGTGGCCACGGCAGTAGCCGAAGCAGCACGGCCAGCACCACACAGACAAAAGCCAGGCGCGGCAACCATGGGTAGATGCGGAGTGCTTTTTCCTTGCTCAGGTAATACGGCAAAGTGAAGCGCTGATTGCGGATATCCTGGTCGATGTCGCAGATGTTGTCCGCAAACATCACGGTGCCATCCAGAATCACGATCGGCAGAGCGACCAGCAGGAGTTGCAGGATCATACCCAGATCAGCGGACAAGACAAAGTGGCTCACTGTGAAAGTCAGATCGACCGGCCGCGGGGTGATATTCACAAAGCACGCGATGAAGATCGTGCCAAAGCCTTCACACAGCCCCGCCAGCAGCTCCCCGCAAGGAATCCGCGACAACGGCACCGGGCCAAAGGTGTAGAAGATCGCCACGAAGATTCCGGCGCCACCAATCAAAAGCAGACTCAAATTGGTCCGCCAGACCAGCGCCAAACCCATGGCCACCGCCAGCGCGAGAAACGCCCCCATCAAGGCCAGCATCCGCCCCGGAGACAGATGCTCGCGGCCGATGATGTTCTGGGTCGCCCGGTACTGTAAGTCTTTTGCCTTGTAGTAATCCTGCACATTGTTGAAGCCGGTGACAAACAGCGCGATGCTCATTTGCCCGACAAAATACAGACAGGTGTTGACCCAATCCAGCTGGCCGAATGCGAGTTTTGCATAAGCCACCCCGAGCAAAAATGGCAGCAGGCTCGCTGCTTTTGCAGGCAACCGAATCAACTCCAGAAAAAGTGGCCAGGTCAGCGGCCGGTATGCGGTTTCCTCATCCATCAGCGCACCCCTCCCTTCACTAGCAGGCTGAGCAAAAGACCGGCGATCAGCCCGCCATTTTCAAGGAGCAAGTTGTACAGCGAGGTCTTGAACGTCAGGCGCTTGTCCTGGCGATGCCGGAAGCGGTTCGTATTGCGCATCGCCCAGGGGAGCGTCACCAGTGCCACCAGCGTCGGCCACGGCAGCAGGCCGACTGCAACCGCCAGCGCCACTGCTGCATAGCCGCCGTATGCCAGCAGCGTGTACAGCAGTCGGCTGTTGGCTGGCCCCAGATACATCGGCAGGGTCATGCGCTTGTTGGCGGTGTCCTCTGCGAGATCAGACATGTTGTTGGCCAGCATCACATTGGCGATCGTGGCCATTGGCGTGACGCAGACGAAGGCCAAAGCGACCAGCGCCGGCCAATCCCCAGCCAGCGCCAGGTTTGGCCAGGCAAACGTCAGCTGCAAAAATGGCGTTGTGCGCGCGGTCACATAGGCGGCAATACCGGGAATGCCCAGGCCCATCACCACCCCGGAAAAAAGTTCGCCCAGCGGCATGCGAGACAGCGGCAGCGGCCCAAATGTGTAGAAAATGCCGACCACAAAACACGCCCCGCCTGCCAGCAGCAACAGCCAGTCCGTGCGCCAGACCAACACCAAGCTCAGCGCGGTGGACACCGCCAGCATCCCCCAGATCACGGCTCGCACCAAGGCAATCGGCAACTGCCGGCGCCCGATCACGTTCACCGTTTGTCGATACTGGTCGTCTTTTGCCTTGCGATAATCCATCCAGTTATTGATCGCGGTGGTGGTCATGTCAAACAACAGCATCGCGATGAAAAACAGGGTGCTGTTGACCCAATTGACCTGTCCTAACACCACGGCCGCAAACAAGGTCCCCACACAAAAAGGCAAGATACTTGCCAATTTTGTCGGTCCCTCAACTAACTCCCAAAATGCACGAATACTCATGTTGACCCCCAACTTGTTGTCGCGTTGCCTCCAGCATCTGCCGACCGGCCGGCAAATGATTTTCTTCTATAATATATGCGTTAGAAAAATGACACCCGATCAATTGCCCATCGTGTAGCCAAGGCCGGTGATCAGCTTGAACGTCTTTTTCAGCCCGCTGCTGATGTACACTTTTTTGTCCTTGGTGATGAAGATCGCCTCGGTGTCCTTGCGTTTTTCAATGAAGGCCAAGCCATCCTTGAGCCCCTTGTCGAATGTGGCCGTCGACAGCGCATCCCCGTCAACGGAATGTTTCGTGATGATCGACACCCCCATCAAGTTGTTGTCGAATGGATAACCCGTCTTTGGGTTCATCAGATGCATGTAAATCTTGCCATCGACCTTCAGATACCGTTCATAGATGCCAGAGGTGACGATGGTCTTATTGCTGGCCGGAATCGTCCCAAGTGAACTCCCGCGCGTCTGTTTGGGATCCTGGATGCCGACCGTCCAATCTGCGTCTTTTGCCTTGGGACTGTGGCCGAGCACATAAATGTTTCCGCCGAGGTCAACGATCGCGGTGGTCACCCCATTTTTCTTGAGGACCTTGACCACTTGATCGGTGATGTAACCCTTGGCGATGCCCCCCAGGTCGATCGCCATCCCCTTTTTTTGCAGATAGACGGTGCGCTTGGCAGCATTCAGGGTCACATCTTGATAATGGACCAGCGGCAGGCGGGCATCGATCTCGCTTTGGGTCGGCTTTTTGGCGTCCGCGAAGCCAATGTGCCACAAGCTGGTGATTGGCCCGATCGCGAGGTCAAAGCTCCCATTGGACTGTTCACTGTATGATTTGGCGTAAGTGATCAGGTCAAAAACGTCCTTGTCGACTTTCACCGCATGCTTGCCGGCTGCGGCGTTGACCGCATCGACCTGCGAGCCTTTTTGGTTGACGGTGATCGCATCAGCCAGCTCCTTGATGCGATCGAACGCCTTTTCAAGAACGGGCTGTTTGCCTTTGTCATAAATGCGCAAGGTCACCACGGTCCCCATCAGAAACTGGGTGTCCTGATACGGGGTCTTCACCAACTCCGGTGCCTTGGTCGCCGGTTTTGCCTGATTGCAGGCCGCCAGCGGTAAAATGACTAGCGCGATAAGCGCCAGTGCTGCTTGTTTGAGCCATCTTTTTTTCACTCGAGTGCGCCTCCCACGCGTATTATCGATTTAAATATACCGGCGTTTGACCAAAAAGAAAAGGGTGCGAAGGTGCGCGTTTATGGTCGAGCAGCTAGGCTAGCCAGCCGCGCTGCATCCGCCGCCAATTTTCCCTAGACATAGGAACAGGGACAAAACCGAGGTTTTGTCCCTGCTTCGCCGTACTATGAATCGCGAGTTAAGTTGCGCGTCGCGACTGTTATTCGCCGTAAACGATGTTGTCGATCTCGATCGTGTTGGTGTTGCCAGCCTGAGCAGCGTTGATCAACTGTTGTGCATAAAGGATGAAGGAGTCAGAGGAGCTCGTCGCACCGGAAACAACTTCGACCTTGGCTGGTTCCTGGTTCTTGACCAAAGATTCGTTGAGGGCCTTGGTGTACTCCTTAGGACCGACGTTGTTGACTTTCTTCATTTGCTTTTCGTAAGCCGCATCATCGGTCTTGGACTTGCCATCCTTGTCGATGTTGTCGTACTTGCTTTCGGTGATCTTCCCGCCAGCAACCACGATCTCAAAGTGGACACGGTAGCCGTGAGAATAGTTCTTTTCCTCAAGCGTGTAAGTGCCGTCTTTCATCTTCGCGGTGTTGTCGATCTTGATCGTGTCCGTGCTTCCAGCTTGGGCAGCCTGGATCAGTTGCTGGACATAGTTCTTGAAGGTCAAGGATGAATCGGTCGCACCGGACACAACGTCGATGGCGCCAACATTCGTGCCGTTCTTGTCGAGGGATTCCTTGAGTTCAGGAATGTATTCCTTCGGGCCGACGTTGTTGACTTTCTTCATTTGCTTTTCGTAGTCGGCATCATCTTGCTTGGACTTGCCATCTTTGTCGACATAGTCATAGGTCGAATCAGAGATCTTGCCGTCTGCGACAGTGATCGACATCTCCACTTTATAGCCGTGAGAGAAGTCAGCTTCTTCAAGCTTGTAGGTCCCGTCCTTCAGCGCCCCGCCAGCAGTCTGCTTGGCTTCTGAGGATTCCTCGGTCTTGCTTGACGAGGACTTCTCAACTTTCGAGCTGCTTGCTTTGGAGCTCGAGTCACTGGATGAGCTGCTCCCACATGCAGACAATGTCAAAACAGACACTGCGAGTACGGAGACAGTTGCGAATACTTTACTTAACTTCATGGTGTTTTCCCCTTTGCGCCTTTTTTTGCAACACTTGTTGCCCCTTGTGTTACATTTCACACAAACCAAGTGTACTCACAGCATGTGCAAAAAGCAACAATAGCCATTCGATTATGAGCGGTTTCTCATTTTTATGGCACCGTTTGCGGTTGCGATAAGCGCGCGCTTTTGACACGCTTACATCAATTTCACAGAAAACGGTATCAATCCTCGTGAAGGCGTGGACAATGAACGCAATTAGAGGGTATAATTTGTCATGCAATCAGCCATTATCTGGCATCATCTACACTAAGGAGTGTGTATCCATGGCGCAAAAAAATATCGTTGTTGTCGGCGCGGGGTTTGCCGGCGTTTACGCAACGAAGCGACTCGCAAAACATTTTAAGCGAGACCAAGATGTCACCATCACCTTGATCGACCGTCACTCGTATTTCACCTATATGACCGAGCTACATGAGATCGCAGCCGATCGAACACCTGAAGATGCGATTCAATACGACCTGCAGCGTCTCTTCTGTCGCCGCAAGAACGTCAACTTGGTCACCGACACGGTCACCAACATCGATCGCGAAAATAAGGTCGTCAAGACCAAACACGGTGCTTATCCCTACGACTATGTAATGCTCGGCATCGGCTCGGAGCCAAATGATTTTGGCACCCCTGGGGTCAAAGAGAATGGCTTCACATTGGGTTCATGGGAACAGGCCATTCAGCTCAAGGCGCATATTGAAGACGTTGTTCGCCGCGGGGCGGTCGAACAAGATCCCGACAAGCGCAAGGCTCTGCTTTCCATTGTTGTCGTTGGCTCCGGGTTCACCGGGACCGAAACGATTGGCGAGCTTCGCGATTGGCGCGATGTGCTGGCCAAGGAAAATAAGATCGACCCTGAAGAGATCACCTTCTCTTTGATGGAAATGGCCCCAACGATCATGAACATGCTCGACCGCAGCGATGCTGATAAGGCCGAACGCTACATGATCAAGCGCGGCATCAAGGTCATGAAAAACACCGGTGTGATCGGCGTTCACGAAGACTATGTCGATCTGAAAGACGGCTCGACCTTCCCAACTTCGACTTTGATCTGGACCGCTGGCGTCAAGGCCACCGACCAAGCCAAGAATTTTGGCCTGACCCAGGGCCGCGCCGGCCGCATCGTGGTCAACTCTCACATGGAGAGCCAAGACGACCCGAACGTTTATGTCGTCGGTGACGTTTCCTTCTTCGCTGGCAATTCAGATCGCGGCGAACCTCAGATCGTTCAAGGCGCCGAAGCCAGTGCCCAGACCGCGTTGACCAACATCGAAAAGAAGATGGCTGGCCAAGCCGGTGACACGGATTACAAGGCTTCCTATTCTGGCTTCATGGTCTCCCTTGGCTCCCGTTACGGTGTGGCCAACATCATGGGCTGGCTGCATCTGTCCGGGTTCTTCGCGATGTTGATGAAGCATCTTGTCAACATGCTTTACTTCGTCCAGATCTTCTCCGGCTACTATCTGTTCCAATACTTCATGCACGAGTTCTTCCGTACCCGCAACGACCGCAACCTGATGCGCGGCCACATTTCCCGTCAAGGCAATGTGCTCTGGGCGGTGCCGGCGCGTATCTTCTTGGGTCTGATGTGGTTGGTGGATTGCTGGCCGAAGATCTTCAGTTCCAGCGAATCCTGGTTCGTTGATAAGCTGCGCCTGCCATTTTCCTGGCTCCAGCCAGCGGCGACCAGTGGTGCATCCGCAGCCGGCGCTGATGCCACAAGCGCGGCGTCTGGCGCAGCGGCTGATGCCACCAAGGAAGCGGCTAAGGCTGTCTTCTCCCTTTCCTATCAATATGGCAAGGATCCGATGATGGTTTTTGATCAAATGCCAAACTGGATGTACAGCATCACCAAGACGCTGATTCCAAACCAGCAAGTCGCCTTCTTCATGCAAAAGTCGATGACCGTCATCGAAGTGCTGATCGGCTTGGCGCTTGTCGCTGGCCTCTTCACTTGGCTGAGCGGCGCCGTCTCCGTTGCCTTCACCGCGATCTTCTGCCTGAGCGGGATGTTCTACTGGGTCAACATTTGGATGATCCCGATGGCCATCGCCGTCATGAACGGTTCAGGCCGCAGCTTCGGGCTCGACAAGTGGGTGGTTCCTTACCTGCAGAAGGTCTTTGGCAAGTGGCGGTATGGGAAACCTAAAGCACTTTATGGCAGCTCGGTCATGAAGTAAGTCAGCTGCCCGCAAGCAAGTGGCCTCGATGCCCCTTGCCCGCTAGAAAGGTCCTGAGGTAGACTGGCCTCAGGACTTTTTCATTGGCAAAAAAGGAGGGACGAAGGATGGACCATGGCATTCGAAAATATTTGCACATGATCCGCCCTTTCGACGTGATCATTGTGGTCGCCCTCATGCTTGCCGCATTCATTCCTTATGTCGTGTTTGCCCGGCAGCAGGCGCAGGAAAAAGCGACCCGCACTGAGCCCGCCGTCTACACCGCCGTTGTCACGCATGACGGCAAAGAGGTCTACCGGCTAAAGCTCACCGGCCACAAGGGCACCACACGTTTTCGCTACAACGATGGCGACGAATGGAACGAGATCGTCGCGACCGGCTCGAAGATCGCGATCAAAGAGGCCAACTGCAAGGATCAGGTCTGCGTGCGCGAAGGCCAGATCAGTCGGCCCGGTCAAACCATCGTCTGCTTGCCACATAAACTGCTGATCGAGATCAAGAGCACCACGGCCAGCAGCGGCAACAACACAGGCGGGATGGTGACAGAATGACCCGCGTTTATCGGCCCGAACGCACCAGACAGGTGATCTACATCGCCCTGCTGTGCGCACAAGGCGTCATCATCGGCCTGCTCGAGCGCATGATTCCGTTTCCGTTTGCGTTTGCGCCTGGGGCAAAACTGGGCCTCGCCAATCTGATCACGATCGTCTCGCTGTTTACCATGTCGGTCCCGGACAGCTTTTTGCTGATGGTGCTTCGCTTGGTTTTGACCACCCTACTTGGCGGCACGCTGTCGACCTTTTTATACAGTGGCGCCGGCGCCTTACTGAGTTGGTGTGGGATGCTGCTGATCAAACAGCTCGGGCCAAAACGCGTCAGCATGATCGGCATCTCCACGGCGGGCGGGATCTTGCACAACGTCGGGCAGCTGACCGTGGCCAGTTGGATCGCCCAGAGCTGGACAGTCATGCTTTATCTGCCGGTTCTTTCCTTTATGGGGATTCTGGCAGGGCTGGCAGTCGGCGTTGCCGCAAACTTTTTATTCGAACATGTCGACACACTGCAGCGGCTGCGTTTTGATCGCGGCCGTCGCAAGAAGAAGGAGACTTAGTCATGCAGATTCACCCAATGTGGGCGGACTATCCAACCCTGGCACCGGAACTGGTCGCAACGCTCGACCTGATCGAGACCAAGATCGCCCCCGATAGCGTGCCGGTGAAAGAGGCATTGCTCCAAATGATCAACGCAGGCGGCAAGCTGTTGCGGCCTGCCTACTGCCTGCTTTTTTCCCAGTTCAAGGAGACAGATCGCGAGAAAATGATCGCGCTGGCTGCCGCCGTTGAGACGTTGCACACGGCCACCTTGGTGCATGACGATATCATCGACCGCGCCGCGACCCGCCGGAATCAAAAAACGGTCGCGGCCCAATTCGGCCCCGACGTCGCAGTTTACGCAGGTGATTATCTGTTTGTCGTGTGTTTCAAACTGCTGGCCCAATACGCCAGCTCGCTGCGTAGTGTCCAAAAGGATGGTACCAGCATGGAGCGCATCCTCAACGGTGAGCTCGCGCAAATGGCCACGCGCTATAACTACGACATCACGATCGATCAATACTTACATCAAGTCTCGGGCAAAACTGGGCAACTTTTTGCCTTGAGTTGCTTCATCGGGGCCTACGAAGGCGGCAACAGCCTGGCCTTCGCCAAACGCGCCGAGACGATCGGCCTGAATATCGGCATCGCGTTTCAGCTGCGCGACGACATCCTCGATTACACCAGCGACGCGACCAGTTTTGGCAAACCGGTGCACGAGGACATCAAGCAAGGCGTTTACTCCGCCCCGCTGATTCTCGCCATGAACGACGACCGTGCCGCATTTCGACCGCTTCTGGCGAAAAAACAGACGATGCAGCCTGAAGACATGCGCCAGATCGCCACATTGATGTCCGCCCATGACGGGGTGGCAAAGGCGCAGGCCATGGCCCAGACCTACACTGACAAGGCTCTGGCTGGCCTCGCAAAACTGCCCGCTGGCGCCGCAAAGGATACCTTGGTGCAACTGACCCAACAGCTGTTGAGCCGGCAAAATTGATTATGTAAGGGGAGGCCGCGTGCTTCCCCTTTTTGTGTCCCACCGAATCAGTCACGGCGGCCCATCTTCTTGCAGATAGTTGCTCAGTTTCTCGCGCGTCCGGCGCAGCACACGATCTTTTTTCGCATCGCGCACAGAGATCGCGTCGAGTAATGCGCGCACCTCAGCTTCATTCAGTGTCAGCAAAAAGCCGTCCATTGTGACCCTGATCAGCATCCGGTCCTCGATCTGCTTTGGCGTCGGGCGCGCCGTGATCACATCAAGCGCCGGCGTGTCCCCGATCAGCACCGCATTGGCATCCGCCTTGCGCTTTTGGGCAAAATAATACCGGAGCCGCGAGCGAATGTGCGACACCAAGACGAGTTTGTAAAACGGTCCAAACTGCGAGCCCGCGCGTCCGTTAAAATGGCGAGCCGCCTTGAGCATCGCGATGCGCGCCTCCTGCAGCCAGTCCTCTTGTGTCATTCCCTGCAGGCGATACCCTTTGAGCACCCCGAGCACCATCGGCTTGTATTGCTCGAACAATTCGCTGAACGCATCCGAGTCAGAAACGGCGCGTTGCACTAATTCGAGTTGCCTTTGATCCACTGCCTCACCCCCTTTCCTATTTGGTGCCCACAGTATAAACGAGGCGAGTGAAAATTGACTACCGAACATTTGTTTTGCCGACTTGATGGGACGGCGTTCTCTGTGCAAATGTTGTGTAACGAATTTTACGGTTTGATGAAATCGATTACATTTACATGGCTTTTTCACAGAGGCAGACCTTCCGCCTCATCCCCGCAACGCGACCGTATTGAGATAGCCCAACCAGGTGCCGCCGCGTTTCGTGTACACCGAGTAATACTTGGCCACGCCATTGTTGTACCGCGTGGCCACATAAACGGTACGCCCATAATAACGCGCCGTGGACCCCAGCGCTTTGGTATAAAACAAATTCTGCCAGCGAGACGCGTTGCGGCTGACCACGACCATGGTCCGTGCGATCGTGGTCGGCGTGACCACCCGTATCGCGCCGGCGTTGACATAGCCAAGAAATTGCCCGGCGGCGGTGTTGAGGCGATAATAGATCGCCCCATTTGGGTGAAGCGTCTGGCTGACCAGCCGAACGCGCAGACCGAGCGTGGTGACACGCACCTTCTCTGAAAACTTCAGGTCCTGCCAAATGGTCCAGCCAGCTTTGGTTGCGACGCCAGTCTTCCCCATGGCGGTGCTCGCCAGCGTGTTGCGCCAAGCCACCAGGACCTTGTAAACGGCGGCCGTGATGACCACCCCTTGGTTATAGCCGACCCCGGCGGACGTGTGGACGATCACCACGCGATTTTGCGCCGTGAAGAGACCGCTACCACTGGCGCCGGGGCTGGTCGGCAACTGATATTGCGCCAGCATCGGCGACCACATCGAGGTGATCGGCCCCGTGGCGACACCCAGCTGACCTTTCAGATCCTGTGAGTAGCCGGCCAAGGTCACGCGCTGACCCACGGAAGCGCCGGTCCCAAATGTCAGGGTCCCTGTCTGATTGCCGATCTGCGTCATTGGGCGTCGCCACATAAGCGGCTGGCACAAATAGCCGGCTACTTCGCGCAATGCCATAAGGTGCCTTGCCGCGGTCGTAGCCGGGAATCACCTCGACGCGCTGAGCCCAGCCGCCATAGCGTGCATCATAGAGAACATGGCCAGCTGTCAAAACGGTCTCCGCGCCGATCAACGTGCCCGTCCCTTGCACATACATCCCGCCACCTAATTTTGGAAAATACACCTTCAAAAACGCGATCGCCCGATACGGAAATTGCATCGTGTTGGCGACCACCGTGCGGGTATCCTTGCCGATCACACTTTCATTCACGATCGGCGTCGTCACCGCCGCTTGGGGCAATACCGCCCCACTGACAGGCGCGCCGGCCGTTGCGCTGACAGGCTGCATTCCCGCCAGCGGCCAGCTGCTCACAAGGAACCACGCCACAAAGACTTGAAAAAGACGTCGATTCATCTCCGATTCCCCCAATCATCGATGGCAAAACTACGAGACGACCACTTGCGCCCCGACCTGCCCAACCCGCTTTAGCTGGTCAGGCCCGCCCGGCGAGTGGTGCCGCCTGAGTCAGACGGCAAAAAAACAGACCCAACTTGCGTACTTAGCAAGTTAGGCCCTAAGTTAAGGATGCGCTCGGCGCTGATAAAATCATTGATAATGTGATTCGACGACACCTCTATATTCACTTTTACGCGTGGGCGGACGTTATAGTTGATGTTGCGAGATAACTTCGCGTTGTTTGGTGGACCGGTTGCGCCACCCTATTTAGCCATCTAATGACGTTCTGCCGTTGCGCTTGGATCAATGAGCCTTGTTATTAGACTCACACCTCCAATTTGGTTAGATGAAACGGTTATGGCACTTGATTCTTGGAGCTTAGATCGATGATGCTGTGGAACTTGAACTTGGTACTCAGAGCTACTGATGTGGCACTGTAACCCTAGATCTTGTAACTGATGCATGAGCAACATTCTTGGAACGAGGCGCTTACACTACGCCCGACCATCGCGGCTACTTCTCAGCAGGCGTTAAATGGTGCTTAGCTTTGAGGAGCCGCGGGCCAAGATCGGACCGTTGGCTACTGCGTGAGAACCATCCTCGGGTCAGTGATACCGTGTTGAACGACTGTCGAGAATTCACGCGCTTGCTGTGGTTCTTACCGAGTATTGCTTCCTTAACTCTGACTTTAGTATAGCAGGCACCCACTATTTTAGCAAGCGCTTACACGTTATTTTTTTGGTTGAACGGGTCAATCTTTTTCCAGTCCCACACGGTCCTCAAAGCCAGCCGTCCATACAGGCCCCGTGCCGAACGCGCCGCCTCAATACCGGAAGCGCCGTGTTTTCGCTGCCGCCCCATAGCCAAAAATACTGAGCAATCGCGCTTGATCATCGATGCTGACCACATATCCAGCGTACTCGCTTGGTGTGGCGATCACACGGTTCTGGCGGCGGTTAAAGCGCGTCGTCAACGCGTGATTGCGGCCCATCAACGCCGACACATTTTGCAGGCTGTAATGAATGCCGTTGACGGCAAAATCCTCTTCAGTGTGCCAGTGACCGGCAAGATACGCGATCACCTGGCCGCTGGTCTCGGCAAAATCAAACCGCACCTGCCCGCCAAAATCCGGATCACTCCCGCAATTCAACCGGCCGCTCAATTTTTCGTTATAGGCGCGCAGCAATTCATGTAGCTGCCGGGCATTGAAGCGTAGCCCGACTTTGCCGCTGCGGGTCATCGCCGGTGCATGCGCCATGATCAGCACATTGCGGCTTCCCGCCCCGGCCAGTGCATCGGCAAGCTCTTGCAACTGCCCGGCCGTGACGCCCAGTGTCTTCTTCAGGTCATAATTTTTCCGGCCGCCGACCCAGCGCACCGGAATGTCGCTGGTGTTGAGGGTGATCACGCGCAACGTGCCTTGATCGAACACGGAAAGGCCATGCAGGGACACGAATGGCCCGCCCACTTGCGCCTTCATCGGCAAAAAGACATTTTCGTTGAAGACCCAGGGATGGAAGCTGCCGGAAAAGCGGCGGTTCTTTTCCGCGTATTTATCGTTGTCATCATGGTTGCCCTTGGCGATCACAAACGGCAAACTATCCGCCTTGTAGTCATTCATGATATTCTTTAAGCGCCACAAGGTGAGAAAAGACGGCTCGGAGCCATCGACCAAGTCGCCGAGATGCACGCGCCAGTCGATCGGCAGCTCGCCGGCGAGCCAGTGCTGCTCCTGCACATGCCAAAACCCGTTCGGTCCGTAAAATGTCCGACTGAACTGGGTGCGGTCATGTGTGTCAGTGATCAGCGCCAGATTCAGCGTCGCGCCGGTGATCTGCGGGCGCACCCACTGGGCAAACGCGCCGAGGTCACGTTTGGCAAAGCGGCGAATCGTGATATTACGAGGATGAAGTGCCATCATTTTTCTCCTTAGATATTGACCCAAACGCCCAAGGCCATGGCGAGCACCTGTGCAAGCGTCGTAAGAAACAGATTTTTAACAGCCAGAATGAAGGTCTCTTTTTTGACCTGCTTTTGCCAAAACTGAGCCACGTTGCGCCAGACCAGCGGCACCGTTACCAACGCCAAAAGCGTCAGCCGAGGCAAGATACCCAGCAGACTAGCCGCTGTCAGCATCGCAAAGCCGCCCACATACAGCAAGGTGAAAAAGCGCAGACTGTTTTGCTTGCCCAGATAAAAGACGATCGTGCGGCGCTGCAGCTCCCGGTCCTCGACCTCATCGCAAATATTGTTGGCAAGCATCAACGCCGCGATCGCGCCTTGCGCCAATCCGCTGGCCAAAAAGACGCGGCCGATCAGCGCCCAGTCGAAGTCCGCAACTGAAAACACGTTGACGTACACGGCGATCAAGAAGATCACAAACCCCATCGTGAAGCCGGAGAAAAATTCGCCTAGCGGAGTCGTCGAGATCGGACGTGGCCCGCCTGCATAAAAGTAGCCGACCGCGAAGCTGAACAATCCCAGCCACAGCAGCGGCCACCCAGTCCGACTGACCATCCACAGCCCCAGCGCCGCCGACACGGTCATCATGCCGATGATCAGCGCCAAGATGCGCCCGGGGTCCAGATGATTGGCCCCGATAATATTTGTCTTTTCTCGAAACTGATGGGCCTGCGTGCGCTGAGAACGCTTATAATCTTGATAGTTGTCGTTTGCATCGACCGCCATGTTGAAAAGAAGCATCGCAATGAAAAAAATCACCAGCTCAGGCAGGTGTAACATGCGATAATGATACCATGCATAAAGGGTGCCCATCAAAAAAGGAAAGACCGAGGCTGTTTTTGCCTTGATCTCGACAAGCTCGAAAAAGAGTCTTGGTGTCACGTTGGTTCCTCCCTCACCTGACCCGCGCCAATAAACAATTCCTACGAAAGAGGTCCAGTCTGATGATTCATCGTCTTTGGTCCCGTTACCCAGACATTGCCCCGCATCTTGAAGCCGCCCAGCGCCTACTTGCCGCGCGGGCGCATTTGCGTGTGCCGGCGGTCGAAACGATCGTTCAGACCCAGATCGCCGCGGGTGGAAAAATGTTGCGCAGCGGCCTTATGTTCATGCTAGCGCGTTTCCATGATGCTGACAATCCCGATTTGGTGACGGCTGCGGCGGCGATCGAGGCGTTGCACCTGGCCACCTTGATTCATGACGACGTGCTGGATGGCGCCGCCACGCGCCGCGGGCAGGCCACCTTGCAGCCAACCGTGGGCGCCCGCAACGCGATCTATGCAGGCGACCTGCTGTTTTCCGTTTACTTTGAGCTTCTGGCTCAAGCCGCACCCAATGTTCGGACCGTGGGCGTCAATGCCCGCAGCATGCACCGCATTTTCCTCGGCGAGCTCGACCAAAATGCGCAGCCGCCCGAACCGCTCAGCATGCCGACCGTCCACCGCTATTTGCGCCAGATCAGTGGCAAGACCGCGGCCCTGTTCGCCTTGGCCTGCTACGAAGGCGCCCTGCTGTCTGGGGCCACGCGCGCCGAACAGCAAGCCGCCAAACGCTACGGCCGCCTGCTTGGCATGGCCTTTCAAATGACGGATGACCTGCTGGATCTGACTGGCGACGACCGCCTGCAAAAGCCCAAGCGCGAGGACTTGCAAAATGGCGTGGCGACCTTGCCCGCGATCTATGCGCTGCAAGCCGACCCGAGCCTCTTGCCCCTGTTGGTTCAGGCCCAGACCGATGTCCAGGTGCAAGCCCAGGCCGCGGCCCGCATCATTGAAAGTGGGGTGCCGCAAGCTGCTGAGTTGGCCGCCCGCTACACACAAAAGGCCCTGGCCGCCCTCGCCATTTTTCCAGACACCGCTGTCAAACGCGACCTCTTGGCTTTGACTCAAGCCCTGCTTGCGCGCCAGCAATAAGATGTGAACCAAGTCGCCAAAATAAGTCAGCCCCAAGCGTTGCACATCGCAAGCGACTCGGGGCTGATTTTTTTGAATCTAGGCTTCGCCCGCATCCAGCGCATACAGCCGCCGGTAACGCGCATTGGTGGCCGCGAGCTCACGCGGCGCCCCGGCCATTGTCAGCACACCGTCTTCAAGGAAGATCACCTGATCACAGCGCGAGACGCCCTGCAAATGATGGGTCACCCACAGCACCGTTTTATCCCGAAGCACCGTGAACATTGTCTCAAGCAGCGCTTGTTCGGTGAGAGGGTCGAGGCCGACCGTGGGCTCATCCAGTAGCACGATCGGCGCATCCTGCAGCAGAATCCTGGCCAAGGCCATGCGCTGCCGCTCGCCGCCGGAAAAATCAAAGCCGCTTTCGGCCATCGGCGTGTTGACCCCTTGCGGCAGCTGGGCGATCAGGTCGGTCAGCTGAACGGCCTGCAATGCTGCCGCCACGTCTTCGTCGCTGGCCTGCTCATTGCCGAGCCGAATGTTGTTTAAGATCGACGTATTAAATAGAAACGGACTTTGATCGAGCACCGCAAACAGCGAACTGCGCTGCGCCTGATAAGCCAGCACATTGACCCCAGCCAGCGCGACTTCACCCTGCGTTGGTGTGAGATCGCCGAGGACCAGCTGCAGCAAGGTCGTCTTGCCCATCCCACTGGGACCTAGAATCGCCAATTTTTCCCCGCGGTGGATGGTCAGCGACAGATCCGTGATCAGGGGCGCACTGGCTTGGTCATAGCGAAAATTCAGATGCGACAGCGTCAGCGTCCCCACGTCAGCCGGGGCCGGAAGCTGCTTTGGCAGCGGTCGGGTGACCGGCGTCAGGGCATTCAAGTGCGCCAGGGAATCGCGCGACGTCGGCCACTCGCTGACGCCTTGCGCGACCCCGGAAAATGCCTGGTTCAGCGGAAAGACTACGAGCACGAAACTGCCGACCCAATCGGCGATCAGTTTGCCGCCGGTCCAATACTTGCTGGTCCACACCAGAAACGACACCGCGATCAGGCCGAAAAATAGTTCACCGATCAGGTCACGCACCCACTGGAACTGCTTTGAGCGCTGCATCGAGGCCGCCAGCTGTCGGGGTTTGGCGACCGCCCCGTCGACAAAAGCCGCCTGGCGATGCGTGATCACCCAATCGCTCAGGCCCATCACGCTGTCCGTCAGCGCGACATAGGCTTCCTGATTGAGCCGTTTTTGCGCGGACTTGCGCCGTTTTTCCACCAGCAGGCTCCACCATGGTAACAAGAGAATTTGCACCAACAGAAGGAGCGCGATCCACAGGGCAAACAGCCAGTCAAACCAGCCCAAGAGCAGCGTCGCGATCAGCGTCAGACCACCGGCCACGACCGCGGGAAAAACGGTGCGCAGATACAGATTCTGGATGTGGCCGATATCATCCGCCAGCAGACTCAGCAGGTCCCCGGTTTGATGATGTGCCTGGAGGAACGCGGCATCCCCTTCCAGCACCTGGTACAATTTTCGCCGCATGTGACTCGTCACCTTGAGCACCCAGTTGTGGCTGGTCAGGCGCTCCAGATATTGAAACACAGGCCGCCCGATGCCAAACGCCCGCGTCAGGACCACCGGCACATAGATCGCCGCAAACAACGGCATCCGCGCGGAAAAGTCGATCAGGTAGCCCGAGGTGAACATCAACGCCCCGGCGGCCATGAACGTTAAAATGCCCAGCGCCAGCGACCAAAACAGGAGCCAGCGGTAGCGCTTGAGATCTGGCTTGACCCAGTGATCATTTTTCAGCCATTGCATCGAAGTCACCTCGCATTTCATGGACCAATTGGCGATACGCCTCAGACGTTTGGGCCAAGTCGGCTGGCCGGCCTTGTGCGACCACCTGCCCCGCCTGCATCACAAGCACCCGATCCATCTGGTTCAACCAGTGCAAGCGGTGCGTCGCAAAGATCACCAAGTGGCCGGCAAATAGCGGCACCATGGTCTCTTTGAGCGCGGCCTCAGTCTCGATATCCAGATGCGCGGTCGGTTCATCGAACAGCCAGATCGAGCGGTCCGTATCAAGCAGCGTGCGGGCCAGGGCAATGCGCTGGGCTTGGCCGCCGGAGATGCCCCGGCCGCCTTCGCCGATGCACGTCGCAAAACCGGTCGGTAGCGTCTGAATCCACGCCAGGATCCCCGCCGCTTCGGCCGCCTGCTGCACTGCCTCATCATCGGCATCAGGCCGGTAAAAGCGGATGTTGGCCGCGATCGAATCCGCAAAAATATACGGTTGTTGCGGAATATACGAGAGATGGGCCTGCCAGTTTTCTTGGGCAAGATGCGGCAAGGGCTGGCCATTGATGGCAAAAGGGGTGGCGTTCGCCTTCCCAGACGTTTCCGCGCCCAGTGCCACAGTCGCATTCGCAGCCGCATCTGCCGCAGCGATATTCGGCTGCAAAAAACCGCCCAGCAGATTCAACAAGGTGGATTTGCCCGCCCCACTGGCACCGATGATGGCCACTTTCTCAAACCCCTGAAAACGAAACGTCGCATTTGTGACGCCTGCGCGTTTGCCCGGATACTGAAACGACAGGTCCTGCGCGGAAACGGTGCTTGCACTCGTCCAGGCCGGCAGCGTCTTCAAGGCATCCGTTTGTGTCGGCAGCGGGGCCGCGAGCACCGCTAAGATCGCCGTCAACGCATTTTTCCCATTCAGGGTCGCGTGGTAATCACTGCCGAATTCGCGAATCGGCATAAAATATTCCGGCGCCAGAATCAACGCGACCATCGCCGGGTACAAGGCAAGCTTGCCGGCCAGCAAGTCGACCCCCATGAACACCGCGATCACCGCGATCGACAGCGTCGCAAAAAAGTCCATCGCAAAGCTCGACAGCATCGCGATCTTCAGCACGCCCATGGTCTGCTTGCGATAACTTTCGGAGACTTGATAGACATTATCCGCATACTGCCGGGAAATGCCCATCAGCTGTAGGGTCTTCAGCCCGCGCAGCGAATCGATGAAGTGGTTGCTCATCTGCTGAAAGCCGGCGTATTGAGTCTCGGACTTATCACGCGCGGCGTAACCGAGGATGATCATGAATAAAATGATCACCGGAAACATCAGCAGTAGCGCAATGCCCGCCACGGGATGTTGCACCCAGATGTAGACCAAAAGCACGACCGGAATGATCATCATATTCAGAATCTTGATCAAGATCAGCTCAATATAATTTTGTGTTTCGGGAATACCATCCAGCGCCATGGTGACCACATTGCCAGTCCCCGCATCCGCCACCGCCCGCGGGCCAAGCGCGAACAAATGCGCCATCAACTCTTCCTGCAGCTGGCCGGCCGTTTTCGCCGCAAAATGCCCCGCCAGCCGATTTTTCAGCCAGGTCAGCCCCTGCCGCAGCGCATACGCCGCCGCAAACCAGCCGATCAGTGGCCAGAGTCCGGCGAGTGTTTTCAGATGCCAAGAATGCACGATGCCAAGTGCCAAAAAGTGGCCTTGCCCTAAAATGACAAATGCTTGCACGAGCGTCAGCCCGGCAAGCATCATCATCACCGCGCGCATTCCCGGCAAACGCATCAAGCGTTTATCGATCATGCTGCGCCTCCTATGAATTGAGCGGCGCGATACGTTTGTGGAACACGACATACGCCCAGATGAAGTAAGCCAACGCGATCGGCAGCAGCACACAGGTCACCCCAGTCATGATCGACAGGGTGAGCGGACTGGCCGACGCGTTTTTGATCAGAAGCGAATTCGCCGGATCCACGCCGATCAGCACCCGCGGGAACAGCCCGTTGAAGATCAGCCCGACCACCAGCGACAGACTGAGCCCACTGCCGATGAAGGACAGGAGCTCCTTATTTTGCAGCGCCCCGACATGCATGACCACCGCGGCGCAGACGATCAGAATCACGATCAAGCTCGTGGACACCGGCCGTTTTTGGAAAAAGTCGGTGAAGACGAAGACCAACACCGCAAACACCGCCTCGCCGGCATACAGCACCCACGCGAGTTTCGCATTCAGCCGGCGCGCGCGATCACGCAGCGGCCCAGTCGTTTTCAGCCGAATAAAATTCAGCCCGTGCATCAAGCAAAGCAGCGTCACCGCCACGCCGCCGACCACCGTCAACAAGTTGACCTGGTCGCCAAACGTCGCATACACGTTGTAAGCCCCGTTGTCATTGGCGATCGGCAGCGGCTGCATGATCGCCGTGAAGATCATGCCCAGTAAAAACGGCGGCACCACACTGCCGACAAACAGCGCCCAGCGCCAGATATTCCGGCCACGCGGCGTTTCCGCGTGCGCGGCAAATTCAAACGACACCCCGCGCACGATCAATCCCACCAGGACCAGGAAAAAGAGGATGTAAAAGCCGGAAAACAGGCTCGCGTACCACAGCGGATAAGAGGCGAACATCGCCCCGCCGGCCGTGATCAGCCACACCTCGTTGCCATCCCAGTGCGGACCGATCGTCGCCACCAGCTGCGTGCGCTCATTTTCATCACGCGCAAGGACCCGTGTCGCCATCCCGACGCCAAAATCAAAGCCCTCCAGGAAGAAAAAGCCAATGAATAAAACAGCCAACAGGAGGAACCATAATAATTGTAATCCGCTCATTTGACGAACGCCTCCTTTGCAAAAGGATCCGCCGACACGCCGTAATCCGTGTCAAGATCGGCATCCGGCCCGTGGAACAGGACCCGCCGGCAGTAATAGATCATCACCCCACCGAGCAGGCTGAAGATCAGGAAGTACGTGATGTTGGTGAACCACAGCTGGCCCGCGGTGGTCGTCGGTGAGATCGAATCGGCGATCGTGTACAGCCCATAGACCGTCCATGGATACCGGCCAAGCTCCGTGATCAGCCAGCCACATGTATTAATGAGGAACGGCAGCCACAGCGTCAGCCCAAGTGTCACCAGGAGCCAGCGTTTGCGCGCCAGCGAATTGTTCTTGGCCCGCGAGAAAAACAGGCCGAGCACCGCGACCAGCGCCAGCAACATCCCGCCGCCTGCCATCACGCGGAAGGACCAAAATAGCGTCTTGACCGGCACATAATAATTCTTATCCTTGCCGTATTTTGCCTCGAGCTCCTTATTCACGGTGTCCATGCCTTTCACCGAGCCATGAAGCTTGTGATAAGAGAGAATACTAAGCAGATAAGGCACCTCGATGTTCGCCTTGGTGGTGTGATCTTCGGTGTCGATCAACTCGACCAGACTCCACGCCGCCGGATCACCGGTATCCTTGTAGATGCCTTCCGTCGCCGCAAACTTCATCGGCTGGTCCTTGATGATGAAGCGCGTCTGTAGATCGCCCATCCCCATCGCCGCGACAACCGCGACTAGGCCGACCCACAGCCCAATGCGCAGCGACTTCGTGTAAAACACCGCGTCACGTTTTTTCCATAACTGCCAGGCAGCCATCCCCGCGACCGCAAATCCAGCCGTGGTGAACGCGCCAAAGATCACATGCGGAAATTCGACCCACAGCTGCGGATTGGTGATCACCGCCATAAAATCGACCAGCTTCACGCGCCCAGTCTCCGAATTGATCGCAAACCCGGTCGGATGCTGCATGAACGCGTTGGCCGCCAGAATCCAGATTGCCGACAGCGTTGTCCCGAGCCACACCAACCAGATCATCACCGCATGAAGCGCCGGCTTGAACCGATCCCAGGTGAACATCCACAACCCGATGAACGTCGATTCCAGGAAAAATGCCAGCAGCGCCTCGATCGCCAGCGGGGCCCCGAAGATATCGCCCATGAAGCGCGAATAGTCGGACCAGTTCATCCCAAATTGAAATTCCTGGATGATCCCTGTGACGACGCCGACCGCAAAACTAAGTAGGAAGATCTTGCCCCAGAACTTAGCCATCTTCTTGTACATCTCGTCTTTTTTGAGCACGAACAAGGTCTCCATGATCGCGGTGACCAAGGCCATGCCGATCGAGAACGGGACGAAAAAGAAGTGAAAGACAGTGGTCATGGCGAACTGGAAGCGTGCCAGATCAAGCACATCTATCGCAAATAGCATACCCTTTTCCTCCTTCTCCCAGGCTTTCTACGAGCCGGGAAGTCATCTCACTTGCGCGAAAAGAATGAAAGCGGTTGACCAGACAAAAATGGCGCAAGCGTTCAACTTAATGATACACGCTTGCGCCATAAAAAGGGATTTGACCTCAGTAAAAATAAATAGCGGGAATTGAACTGAAGGGTGCGGAGCGGGGCGCTTAGGGATGAACGGCTAGTTTGGCTCGGGTGCTTGAGGCGCACTTTGCCTCGAGTGCACGAGCCAACTAGACGTCTCATCCCTGCCCCGCGGAGCCCAACTGAAGGGTGCGGAGGCCCGCGGGATAGTCGAGTAGCTAGTTTGGCTCGGGTGCTTGGTGGCGCACTTAGCCACCGAGTGCACGAGACAACTAGCTACCTCGACTATGCGGGCCGGAGCCCAACTGCGAAAGGGTGCGGAGCCGAGCGTTTAGGGATGGGCAGGTAGTTCGGCCTGGGCGCTTGGTGGCGCACCTTGCCACCGAGTGACCAGGCCGACTACATGTCCCACCCCTGCTCGGCGGAGCCCAACTGCGGAAGGGTGCGGAGCCGAGCGTTTAGGGAGTATGTCTCGCTCTGTCCCTTTCCCTTACGCTTCCGGCCGCACGACCTGCAGAATCAGTGGCGTCTTTTCCGGTGCCGCTTCGCCAATCACAAAGGCCTGACGCACCGCCTCAAGCAGCGCTTCCTGTGGTTCGCTGTCAGCATGGACCATTGCCAGCGTGTCGCCTTCATGGACGGGTGTGCCGACTTTTTTGTGCAGCACCAGCCCCACGGCGAGATCCAGCACATCATCCTGCTTGGCGCGACCGCCGCCCAGTTGCATCACCGCCGTACCCAATGCCTCGGCGTCGATGCTAGTGAGATACCCGCTGGTCGTTGCCTTGACGGGTACCTTCAATTTCGCTTGCGGCAGTGTTTGCGGCTGATCCACGATCGAGGCATCGCCGCCTTGTGCGGTGATCAGCTGTTTGAACTTGCGCAATGCGCGTCCATCACGCAACGCGTCTTCGGCGAGGTTGGTCGCCACTTCCAGACTGTCTGTTTTGCCTGCCAAAACCAGCATCTGGGCGGCTAGCGCGATCGTCAGCTGCCGCACATCGGCCGGGCCTTGGTTACGCAAAATTGCCACGGATTCGGCGATTTCCAAACTGTTGCCGATCGTCACACCCAGCGGCTGATCCATCGCGGTCAAAAGCGCGACGCTGGCCACCCCGGCTGCCTTGGCGATCGCCACCAGGGCCTTGGCCAATTTTTCGGCCTGGGCGCGGGTCTTCATGAAGGCCCCTTCCCCGACTTTGACATCAAAGACTAAGGCGTTGGTGCCACTGGCGATTTTTTTGCTCATGATCGAGCTGGCGATCAGTGGAATCGACTCCACCGTTCCGGTCACATCGCGCAGCGCGTAAATGCGCCGGTCCGCCGGGGCAAGATCCCCGCTGGCCGACACGATCGCCGCGCCCACGTCTTGGACCTGGTCGATGAATTGAGTCTCCGTCAGATCGACCTTAAAGCCCGGAATGCTTTCCAGTTTATCCAGCGTCCCGCCCGTGTGGCCCAGGCCGCGGCCCGAGATCATCGGCACCGATACGCCCAGCGCCGCCACAAGTGGGGTGAGGGGAATGCTGATCTTGTCGCCAACACCGCCCGTGCTATGTTTATCGACCTTGATGCCTGGAATACTGGACAGATCCAAGCGGTCGCCGGAATCAAGCATCGCAAACGCGAGCTGGGACTGCTCCTCGTCCGTCATCCCCTGAAAATAAGTGGCCATTAAAAAGGCGCTCATTTGATAATCCGGAACTTCGCCCGCCACATACTGGCCAATGAGCCAGGTGATCTCTTCTTTGGTAAGTGTTTTGCCATCGCGTTTCTTGGTGATCAGATCGACCATCCGCATGAAATCGCCGCCTTTCTTTCTTATCTGTATTGTACCGCATTGACCCGCGCGGTTGGCGCAAATCAGAATATGCTACACTACTAGCAGGAGGCGACATTATGTTGAGTGAAAAGGCCTTGCGCCAACTGGGAAAAATCGAGTTGCACTGTCATTTGGATGGGTCGCTGTCACTGCCGATGGTGCGGCGATTGGCAAAGATGGCCGCCATCGCCGTCCCCGCATCGGACGAGGCGCTTCGCCAGCTGGTGCAGGCGCGCGCCGATGCAAAGACCCTGATGGATTATCTGCGGCCGTTTGATTTTGTACGCCCATTATTGCAGACAAAAGAGGCACTGCGCCTGGCCGCGTATGATGTTTTGGCCCAAGCGGCCGCAGAAAACGTGCGCTACATCGAAGTCCGCTTCGCACCGGAGCTTTCAATGGACAAAGGCCTGACTGCCACCGACACGATTTTGGCGGTGATCGCCGGCCTTCAAGATGGCATGGCAGCGTTTGATATTCAAGCCCAGGCCCTGATCTGCGGGATGCGCCAAAGTCGCCCAGAACTTTCCGCCACGATTTTTCAGGCAGCCGGCCCATTTCGCGGTCAAGGTGTGGCAGGGGCGGATTTTGCCGGAAACGAAGCGGATTTTCCGCCTGATGTGTTGACCATCGCCAGTGAGGCCGCAAAAAAAGCCGGCCTGCCGCTGACCTTCCACGCCGGCGAATGTCACTGCGCGGCAAATGTCTACCAAGCGCTCTCGGCAGGCGCCACCCGCATTGGCCATGGCACCGCGCTGTTCGATCAGCCCGCGATGGTCCAGCAACTTGCCAGCGAACATGTCGCCGTCGAGCTCTGCCTGACCTCTAATCTGCAGACCAAGGCCGCCGCCACCTATGCCGAATTTCCATATCCGGTGCTCGCACGCGCTGGCGTGTCGCTATCCATCAACACCGACAATCGCACCGTTTCCAATACCACGTTGACGCGCGAGTATGAGTTGTTCCAGGAACACTTCGGCCTGACCGCCGCGGATTTCGCCCGCATCAATCATCAAGCCGCCGATGTCGCATTTTTGGCTGACGCGGAAAAAGCGCAACTGCAGGCCCGCCTGACTGAGGATTATCGGTCACTGCTTGCGGACTGAGACAGTGATTCTTTGAAAAATAGTGCCGTTCGCGCGGCCACGAAAAAAGTTCAAAAAAGATGTAAGCGCATACTTGACAAAAATTGTGACCCGGATCTATACTTCACTTACTAAAAGTTTAGAAGCTCGCACCTGGCGGCAGGCATGTCATTGATCTGCCAGGCAAAAGCGACGAACGGCCGGCTTCTTTGCGGCTCGCAACCATTGATAGTGTTCAGATCAGACATTAGGGAGCATGGGCTGCCTCCTACCATCAATGCACGCGTGACGGGAAGTCCGGAGTTTAAAGCCAGCGGCCGGGGTACATACCGCGCTTAGGGCAACTGAATAGGATGAGACAGTTTTCTTTCCTGTACCCAAGGGGAAAGGGAGGACCGCGGCTCACCGGCACCAAACAGGCTGGCGAAAAATTTGGACCTCGGCGGCCTGTTTGCTTTACCGCGAACGCGAACGCTTAAAACCAAAAAATCGGGATCTGTACGTGCAGGGCCAACTACCCCTGCCGCTCAGATCCCGATTTTTTGTCTTGACGTTTTTCTTCTATTAAAAGTAATCGTACAGTTGCCCCTGCGTCTTCATGAACACGTCAGACAGATTGGCTGCGGCAAATGCATCGCCATCCACCAAGCCGAGCTGATACGCCTCGCGCAGCGGGCGGACGCCGAAACTGGCTTTGACGAGCTGTTGTTCCGTCATCACCACAGCCGGCTGTTGATCAGTTTTCGCCAAATGGACGCGGCCATCATCGATCGCCAACTCCCAACTGGCATTATTTTCCGGCACGTAATCATCCTTGATGCCGATCACGACAGGTGCGAGGTCGGACACTTGATATGGGTAGCGCTGCAGGAAATCCGCCACGTCGACGATGCGCGCCATCATGAACGGCACCAGTTGCGTCGTCAACACGCCAGGCTCCGGCAACAGGTCGTGCAACCCAGCCGCATCCCCTGCCTCATACTCGAACTGGGAAAATGCGCTGCGATGTGCGGTCACGAAGCGGCCCAATGCCAACAACGCGTCCAGGTCATCATAAAACAGTTCATGAACGCGGAAAGTCGTCCCCATTTTCTCAAACACGACATAGCCGACCGGATGATCGCCCAACGCCGCCACGGCCACCTGCCGCGCCGGATAATGGCTGGCCACATTCAGCCACCACCAGTCTTCACGCCGCAAGCCCCCGCGCGTTGCATTGCGGTTGCGGCTGTAGACCTCGGCCATGGCCGGAATCGCCGCACCATAAGACAGCCGCGTCACGGTCGTCTTGCTTTCGCGCACCGGTACCTTGGGCAGGTCGCGGGCCGCGATCGAATGAATGGCGTGCTCGAAGGCATTTTCATACCCGAAGCGCCGATAGAATGTTGCGGAAAATGGCGCCAGGTAGGACAGTGTCTCGCCGTTTTCCCGCATGTCGGCAAACGCCTGGCGCATGATCGCACCGATGCCGCCATGGCCGCTGGCTTCCGGATAACTGGCGACGTAGCCCACGCCACTCATCTTGAAGGCAGTCCCGGCCAGGTCAACGGTAAAATGCGTCCCCAGCAGGCCGGAGCTCAGCGGCTCCCCTGTCGCCCAGCCGCTGCTATGGGTAAATAAGCTCTTGAAGGTCGCATCACGCGCTGGACTTTGCGGCTTGTTGAAGGCATACCGCGCCAACGCGTAAAAAGCGGGCAGGTCCTGTTCCTGCATCTGATACACATCTGCCATATCGGCTCATCGACTCCTTTGTCTTAATAAAAATGTAAGCGCTATTCACAAAATCATCACAAACTCATCGGCCGCCGACCACATTCAACTGCGATGATAGAGACAGTCGAAAGGAATGATGCTTATGTTACGCGACCAACAAGATGTTTACACCGCCAAGCTCGATCAGATCAGCTACCCCAACATCACCGGCCACATGGAAAACGGCCAGGCGATTCTCATCGAGACGAACAAAAAACAGCGCGACGACCCTGCGTTTTGGCAGGCCATCAGCGCCATCTTGAAAGCCCAATTGTGGGTACCGGTCTCCAAACGCCTGCATCAATTGCTCGATACAGATTGGCTGGCCGCGCCGCAGCTCGGCTGAGCCCTGACTCACGCGGGGTCTAGTAGCCGAAATGCGCTGAGCAACTCAGGCTTTTTGCCAATCCGCAAATGCCTGCGCCGCCACGATGAACGTCACCAAGGCGTCATGTGACAGCACATCGGCCAGCGTGTCGTCATCGCCCGTGCTTGCGGCCGCGCCGACGACTTCCAGGCCAAACTTCACGATGTTGAGGTCTTTTTTCGGGGAATACGTCCCGTCGAAAACAGGCTCGTGGTTATACGTGAAGTTCAGCGTGTCTTCCGTGATCGAGCCATCCACATGGTTGACCATGATGCGGTCTTCCAAGGCAGAAAGCGGCTGGTCATCCGCCAGCAAGTTTAATTTATGATCGGATTCATTTTGAAAATACTGACCTTGC
The DNA here is from genome assembly GCF_016861785.1 of Lacticaseibacillus mingshuiensis. Taxonomy (GTDB): domain Bacteria; phylum Bacillota; class Bacilli; order Lactobacillales; family Lactobacillaceae; genus Lacticaseibacillus; species Lacticaseibacillus mingshuiensis. The sequence continues at coordinate 60,177 of NZ_BOLS01000003.1, read as the reverse complement.
CGCACACTGAGATAGTGTGCCGCTGGCTGCTGCAAAACACTGAGCTGATCGACGGCGGCAAAAACGCGGTCGACCGGCATCGCCTCTTTCTTTTCCAAAAGTGCGGTGCTGTGTGCTTCAAGCCAGTCTGCTAAGTCACTGATACCGAATTGATCCATGGGGTTCGTCCTCCCTTGAGCGTCAAAATCATTTTCATTGTATCATTTATTGCGCGGCACGCCTATGATAAGCGCCGCAAAGGGTGTCGAGCTGGGTGTTTTAGGGTGGGCAGCTAAGTCGACCCAGCCGCTCGATGGCCAAGTGCGCCATCAATCGTCTCGGCCGAACTACCTGCTCAGACCGAACGCCCCGCTACGCACCCTCACCAAAAATCGCTATAATAGACGTGAGGAGGCGAGCATCATGCCAGCACGTCAAACTGTTTTGCCAGTCGTCGATGCAGAAGGCAACCCGCTGCGGCTCCAATCGCACATCACGTACAAGTTGCGCGTCAAAAACGGCTATATCCTAGCCCTGCGAGCCGACCAGCACCAGGTCCGGCTGCCAAATCTGATGACTGTTCACGCGCATTGCCAGAAACGCTAATATAATAGAAGAAACGCACCGCGCGATGAAAAAGGCGTCGCGAACTTGGCTTTCCGTAGCCGGTTTGCGACGTCTTTTGTGTCCTCAGTTTTCTTTCAGTTGCGGCGCTTTTGGCGTGGTGATCACCATCAGCGCAACCGTCGCGATGATGATCGCCCCGCCTGCCAACTCCGCCGGGCCCATGTGCAAATGAAGCAGCGTCACCGCCACCACCGTTGCCCCAAGCGGCTCAAACGCATCGAGCAAGCTGGCCGCCTCGGCGGAAATATATTGCAGGCTGGCTAAATAGACCAGATACGCCACGATCGTCCCGAATACCACGATGAACGCGTAGCTCCACCAGCCATCCGCTGGCATATGCGGGATGCCGACCCAAAATGGATGATAGATCGTCATGCCGATGCCGCCCAACAATTGTGCCCAGGCCGTCACCGTCAGCGGGGAATGCCGCGCCAGCAGGCCTTCCGGTAACATGTTATAAGCCACCGCCGCCCACGCGGCCATGATGCCCCAGAAAAAGGCACGCGGCGAGATCGCCAGCTGCGTAAAATGGCCCTTGGTCACCACCAGCGCCGTGCCAAAAAGCGCCATCGCGATGACGACCACATCGATGCGCCGGGGCAACGACCGGGACCGGATCGCCATGATCACCATGATCAAGACCGGCGCCAGGTACTGCAGAATCGTCGCGGTCGCAGCATTGGCCACCTCGACCGCCTTGAAATAGATGTACTGCATCGTGACCATGCCGAAGATGATGAAAATAATCATCTGAATCGCATCTTTTTTGGTCCGCCACGGATCCAGCACATGCCGTTTATCGATCAAAAGGGCCAAGATCATCGTGACGACCCCCGCCATCAGCATTTTTGAGCTGATCAACCAAGAGACCGACACCCCATACCCAAAAATATGTTCACTGGCTGGGCCGGAAACACCCCACAGCAATGAGCCAAATGTCGCAAGGCCAATGCCCAGCTCGCGTTGATGCTTCATATCCCTACTCCTTACCGCGCGCCTCCCCCCGGAGATGGTCATCGATCAGCCCCGCGCCCTGCATATAGCTGTAGGCAGTGACGGGCCCGATGAACGAAAAGCCGCGCTGTTTCATATCTTTGGCCAACGCCCGCGATTCATCGCTGGCACTTGGCACGTCCGCTTGCGTCGCCGGTGCATGAACAAGCGGTTGGTGATTCACAAAGCCCCACAGATAAGTGTCGAGGCTGCCAAATTCTTGCTGGATGCGCAAGGTCGCCTGCGCATTTTGGACAATTGCATTCAATTTTCGCCGATTGCGAATCAGCGCCTGATCTTGCATCGCCGCATCGAGCTCAGCCTCCGTCATGACGGCCACTGCACTTGGGTCGAAGCGGTGGAAAGTCGCATTGAACGCCGCCCGCTTTTTCAGCACCAACTGCCAGTTTAACCCAGCTTGCAGAATCTCTAAAGACATTAATTCAAACAATCCCTGATCCTCGTGGTGCGGCTTGCCCCACTCATTATCGTGATACGCGCGCAAGACAGGGTCGCGGTCATACCAATATTGTGCCATGCCGATTCCTCCTTATTGAAAAATACGAGTCGCGTGTCGTTTCGTTCAGCTTACTATCAATGACGCGAATTGGCGAAAAAAAGAACCGCGGGTCACCCCACGGCTCAACAATTGCCTAGTCGTTTGTCTTTGTCTTGACGATCAACACATCGCAAGGCGCTGTGCGATTGACATACTCGGTGACAGATCCGACCAGCACGCGCTCCACGGCATTTAAGCCAGTGGCGCCGATCATGATCAAGTCGGTGTGATGGTCATGCGGAAAATCCGTTGCGATGACCGTCTTCGGATTGCCGAAACGAATATGGATCGCAACATCGTCCAACCCGGCTTTTTTGGCCCGCTCCGCCAGCCCGTCCAGGTACTTTTCAGCATCCTGCGTCAGCTGGTAGATCGCGTCACCGGAGATCATGCCGCCATAGCCACCGACAAACTGCTTGGTGTCCAGGACGTTCAGAATATCGAGATGCGCGTGGTTCGTCGTTGCGACCTTGACCGCTTTATGGAAAGCCAGATCTGACTCATCAGAGCCATCAACGGGAACCAAGATCGTGGTATACTCCTGATCCATATGATCACTTCCTTGTCTTCTATACCAATAAGCCTACGCCAGCCAGCCGCGAAAAACAAGAAAAAGACAGGGTGCGAAGCGGGGCGTTCAGGGGTGGACAGCTAGGTCCATCAGGCGCGTGAGGCGTTCTTTGCCTCGGGCGCCTGATGGCCTAGATGCGCCACCCCCTGCCCCGCGTAGCCCAACTACGGTGCGAAGCGGGGCGTTCAGGGGTGAGCAGGTAGGGCGGCCTGGACGATTGATGGCGCCCTTGGCCATCGAGCGGCCGGGACGACTACCTGTCTCACCCCTGCCCCGTGTAGCCCAACTCGACAGGGTGCGAAGGCCCGTGGGATGGTGGAACAACTATATCGGGCCAGGGCTTGCGGCGCAATGAGTCCCAAAGTCACTCCCCACCCCCCTGTCCTTCAGCCGTAAAAAATAATTGCCATTCTTGCCGTTTCCGCCGCAATTCCATCCACCGGTTCCCGGTATCAGCTACGTCCGAGAGGCAAAGCAAACGATTGCACGCGCGTTAATAACAAGTGTCAAGATACGTAAATAAAAAAAGTGATAACAACGAGCGTTTTCGTTGCATTTTACATTAAATACAGTTACATTAATCAATGATGCGGGGCGCCTGTCCGTCCCCTCTAACTTATAGAAACGTGGTGAGACACATGACAGAAACAGTAGGAAGCACCCTCCGCCGGATCCGCAAGAATCGCGGCGAGTCGATCGTCACCGTCGCAAAGGCAACGCACACCTCTCCAGCAAGCTTTACCAAGTGGGAAAACGATCAAACGGTGCCAAGTGAACGCAGTATTCGTAAACTTGCAGAATACTACAACACGGAACCGCTAGAGATCTTGGCCGTTGCTTTTCCAGACAAGTACGCACCTGCCGAAGAAAAGAAGGTCGTTCTTGAAGGCAGCACCGTCATTCGCGTCGAGGATCTGCTCAGCGATACCACCGTGTTGACCTATAACGATCAGCCGCTGACGCCTTCCAAGAAAAACTTGATCGCGTCCTTTACAGCCGGTTTGATCATCGCCTCAGCCGATAAAGACTGAACGCTTAAGCCGCCTCGAGCGGCTTTTTTGATTCCCGTGGGACGCGCCTCACAGTCGGGCCCCGCGCCATGCCGTGCATTCTCGGCCCACATTTTGGCCGCATGCGGTATACTGATAGGTAATAGAAAGAAGGGATCGCACGATGAAACTGTATCAAGGATTGACTCAGGTCCAGGTCAACGACGTGTTGGCTGACGACGCTCCTGCATTCACCATTACCACTGACCTGCAAAAGCTATTGAATTTTTCACCCGACGACTTGTACCACTACATCGATAGTGTGCTCAAGCCCGGCAGCCGCCATGATGAAAATAATCTCAAGTTCGTCACCGACCCGGCATTCATCGGCGAGAACTACGATTTTGCCAGCATTCCGCTGACCGCTGGCCTCAAAGATTTCGAAAGCAAAATGACCTTTGCCCGCAAACTGGTGGCCGATCTGAACCGCCACATCTCGATCAACATCGACACTAACAAACACGAGTTCCAGCTCCTCTTTGTCGATTGATCGCCGGCTGTCTGACTAGAAAGAAGTGTCCGCATGGATAAGGATTACCCCAATATGGCCCCTAGCCCCGAGAAACTGCCCACCACGACTGGCAATAAACAGCCGCTGTGGCAGGCGCTCGCGCAAAAAATGCCCAAGCTCGCCGGCCTGCGCGTTCTTGTGATTCATGCAGGCGATGGCTGGTTTTGCCGCTATGCGATCAACCACGGGGCGATCGAGGTCCTCGGCATTTCCAATGATGGTGCGGCGATGAGTGAGGCGCGTGAAACGGCCAGCTCTGATCGGCTGCGCTATCGCATCATGCCAGATGGATATCTGAAATTGCTCAGCGGACCGTATGACCTGATTGTCGGGACCTTCGACCTGCGCCAAGATGACCTGCACGCCGCCAGCCACCAGCTCAGTCGGTTGCTCAAACCAAGCGGTCGTCTGATCGCCGCGGTGGCCACCCCGCTTGACCCCAAGCCAGTCGGTGGCCTCCAGATTCGCGAGTTATTCACCTCACGTCTGGCCATCGATCAATGGTACCAAGTTTCCGACCAGCGCCTGCAGCTCAAGGAGACGGTTCAATTCATCTTGTCGAGTCGGACAAAAAAAGCAAAATAGGTCGTTCAAAAGAGCCAGCAAAAATCTCATGATACGGAGATTTCCGCTGGCTCTTTTTTTGAATGTCCAATTTGGAAGCGCACCGCGGGCTTAGGCTGTTCCGCCATCCCGCGGCCTTCGCACCCTGTCTTAGTCGGGCTCCGGGCCGCATGACGGAAACATCTAACTGTGCCTGTCACTCGGGGCTAAAAGCAGCCCCAAGCGCCAGGCCCAAGTTAGCTGTTCCGCCATCCCGCGGCCCTTCGCACCCTGTTAAAATGCGAAGCAGGCGTCCAGTTCGTTGAAGAGGAGTTGCTTGTTGGCGGCCACTTCCGCTTCCGTCAAGACCGGGGCCGACGCAAAGCCTTCTTCGTTGGCGATGGTCTGAAACGCCGCCACGTCCAGCTCTGGATGAAACTGGACCGCCGCCAAATGCCGATGATACTTGAAGCCCTGCACCGCACCAAGCTCATCCGAATAAGTCTGCGTCATCCCCGGAAAGGCGGTGATTCCTTCCGTATGCGCCTCAAAGACTGGCAACGTCGCGCCAGTCGGCGTATTCGTCACCATGGTGCGCCCATATTGTGGATACGTCAGCGGGCCGACCCCCGCCGCAAACGCCCGCGCGATCTGCTGGGCACCAAGGCAGATGCCAAACACCGGCCGGTTGCGCTGATCCAGGCTCCGCACCAAGATTCGCTCGGACGACAGCCACGGCAGATCATCATTGACACTTTGCGGCCCGCCCAAGATGATCAGACCGTTCAACTCGCTGGCCCGAAGCGGCATCAGATTTTCCCCAAGATCTGGCCTCAGCACCTTGAGCGTCACGTCATGCGCCGCCGCCCAATCCGCGACAAAGCCTGGCCCACAATTATCCGCATGTTGTAAAACAACAACTTCTACCATTTATATCGTTTCCTCCTTCAGATCACGGCCGAGTCCCGCCACAAACAGGGGCAAAACCGTGCCACGCCGGTCATAAACCGCAAACCAGATCGTCTCAAACACGCCGGCAAATTCCGGCCGGGCCAATTGCTGGGCAAACAGGCGGCCGACTTCCCGCGGCGGATTGCCGAACACCCCACTGCCAAACGCGCCCAAAATGGGGGTGGTCACCCCGTGATTTTTCATTGCGCGCAAGGTCTGGCTGATCTTAAATTCAATGTCCGCCAAGGCTTCGGCATCGCTCAAGTGCCCGCGCCGTCGATCCGGAACCGCCACCGTCACAATGTCAACTTGGTGGTCAGCCACAGGCGCGCCTGTTCCGGAAAACACTTGCCGCACGCCCGCCGAATAGATCAGTGATCGCGAAAATAGGCCGCGGTTGGGATGTGCGCGATTGACTTCATAATAAGTCGTTGAAAATTGTTCCAGCGCCGGCACGAGGTAGGTCCCCTTGGCGATTGCCTCTTCCTGCGCCTGTGCGCCCAGCTCCACCCCGCCACCCGGTCTGGTGGGACTGGCAAAATTCATCACGCCAACGCGGCCCGGCAGCATCGCCATCACCGTAAGCACATCGGCGTTCACCAGCCGCCATGGGGTTTCGTGTACCGGCCCGCCCGGCGTTTCGGGCAGCGGTTCAGTGATCAATTCGCTGATCGGCCACTCTGGTTTTTCCGCGAAGCGGCGCATCGTTTCGCGGTACATCGTCACTTGATCCATCTGCGTCTCCTTCATTTCGGTCCATGCTGCCTCTATTCTACACCACCGCCCGCCAGCTTGGGCAAAACGCGATGCCGCGCGGGTCCCCGTGTACACCGCGAGTAAAAATGTTAAAATAGAGCCACATATGCATGAAATGAGGAATGAATGAATGGATAGTGGCCAAGTTGCCTCTAATCTAGGAATACTAGTCATCACGTTCGTCTTCGCCACTTTTTTTGTTGCGGCGGAGTTTGCGTTGGTGCAAAGCCGGCCAAGTGCACTTGAGGAAATGCTGGACCAGGGCCAAGGCAACCGCAAGAAATTGCAACGCGCCTTGCGCATGGTCCACCGGCTGAATGAATATTTATCAACGACACAGGTCGGCACCTCGGTCTGTGGGATCATCCTCGGCTGGATCGGCGAGGATTTCATGGAATTTATCTTGATCGATCTGATGCAGCTGGTGCATCTTCAGTTGCCAAATGGTGGGCTCCATGCGGTGGGGGCCGTGCTTGGGGTCATCGTGTTGACCTATCTGGAAGTCGTCATCACGGAGATCGTCCCGAAAAACATCGCGATCGACATTCCGATCAAGGTCCTGATGCTGGTCGTCACCCCGCTACACTATTTTCACCTGGTCTTCTACCCCTTCGTTTGGCTGCTCAACGTGTCCGCGAACGGGTTGGTGCGCCTGCTTGGGATGAAACCCGCCGATGAAGGCAACGAGGCCTTTAGCCAGGCGGAGATTCTCAATCTCTCCAAGGCGGCCGTGACCACCGGTGAAATGGATCAAAACGATGTGGTGTACATGCAGCGCGCCTTTGACCTCAATGACAAAGAGGCGCATGACATCATGGTCGACCGCACCAGCTTGGTCGTCATCGATATTACCGCGACGGTCAAAGAGGTCCTGCGCAAATATCTGCAGGAAGGCTACAGCCGCTTCCCGGTCGTCGCAAATGGCGATAAAGACAAGGTGCTTGGCTATGTTTACATCTACGACCTCGTCAAACAGGCCCAGGTCGATGATAGCGTGCATGTCTCCAAGCTCCTGCGTGCGATCATCACCGTGCCGGAAGTCACCCCGATCTCAACAATCCTGACGCAGATGATTCAAAAACAGGCGCCGATCGTGGTCGTCGTTGATGAATATGGCGGCACCTCGGGTATTGTCACCGACAAAGATATTTATGAAGAGTTATTCGGGACCGTCAAAGACGAGATCGATGACGTCTCCGATGAATACATCATCAAAACCGACGACCCCGATGTCTACAAGGTCAGCGGCAAAACCACGCTGTATGATTTCGAGCGGTTCTTCCACACCAAGCTCCGCGAGTTCCAGGATTCAGAGATCATCACCGTCGCTGGATTTTTGATGGAAGATCATCCGGAGCTCAAATTGCACGACAGCGTTCAAGTCGACCGCTACACATTCACCGTCGCCGATTTCTCGCGCGGTTTCGCGAACTGGTTCAACGTCACGGTCGGCCCGGAGATCATCCCCGATGACGACGAAGACGCCACGGACGATGACGAATAACAAGCTGAAAATCAGATTGTAAAAATTGAGTCAGGACGCCGAGATGCGTGCTGACTTATTTTTTTACTGTGCGGCTCGGCGCAATGGGGACACGGGCTACCGCGTTTTTCGCCGAGTCGTTTTAATATACAGATTTGCAAAAAAGTGCTATCATTATTAATTGCAATTTTCATTAAAAATGAGTGCGGAAATGAAAATAGAACTCGGGTGCGCTTCGCGGGGTGTTGGGCTCGAAGTTGAGGCTCGTCTAATTGGTCCAGTATCCCGCGAGCTTCCGCACCCTCACATAGTTGGGCTGCAGTTCGCATGGCCGGGTCGTCTTGTTGGCTCGGGCACTCGATGGCCAAATACGCCATCAAGCACCCAAGCCAAACTAGCCGACCGGCCATCCCGCGAGCTTCCGCACCCTCACATAGTTGGGCATCGCGGGCCAGGGCTGGGACATTTAGCTGTCCCCGGCATTCGATGGCATAGTGCACCATCAAGCGCCAGGGCCAAGCTAACTGCCCAGCCCTGAACGGCCCGCTCCGCACCCTCACAGTTGGGCTCCGCGGGGCAGGTCTGAGACATCTAGGTACGCCAGTCACTCGGGGCTAAGAGCGCCCCAAGCGCCAGGCTAGCCTAGCTGCTCAGACCTATGCGCCCCGCTCCGCACCCTCACAGTTGGGCTTCGACCCGCATGGCGGAAACATCTAGGCATCTCCTGCACTCGATGGCCAAGTGCGCCATCAAGCACAGGAGCTGACCTAGCTGTTCCACCATCCCGCGGGTCTCCGCACCCTTCACAATAGAAAGGATCTGATTCACGTGAATTCTCCCGTTGATGTTAACGGTAAGCCGTATCATCGTGGGCTGATGGTCGCCACGCTTTTGATCGGCACGTTCACGACCTTCCTGACGCAAACGATCTTGACCACCGCGTTTCCGACGCTGATGAAGGATTTTCACATCAACGCCTCTGCGGTGCAGTGGCTGACCACCGGCTTCATGCTGGTGATGGGCATCATGATTCCGGTGTCCGCCTGGCTCCTGAGCAAATTCAATGTTAAGTATCTCTACATGACCGCCATGTCCATTTTCTTTTTGGGCACATTGTTGTCGCGGTTCGCGCCGAGTTTTCAAGCGCTGCTTGCCGGGCGTTTGATTCAAGCGATGGGCGTCGGCATGTCCGCCCCCACGTTTCAAACCGTCATGTATTCCATTTTCCCGCCGAACAAACGCGGCTCGGCGATGGGACTGGCCGGCATCGTTATCGGCCTGGCGCCTGCGATCGGCCCTACCTTGTCTGGTTGGGTCCTGCTCAATCATTCCTGGCGCTCGCTATTTTCAGTCATTCTGCCGATCGCCGCGCTGGTCTTGATCTTGGCCAGCTATAGCATGCGCAAAGTGCTGCCCACGACGAATCCGAAGATCGATGTACTATCAGTCATCGAATCGACTCTCGGGTTTGGCTCCCTGCTGTACGGCTTTTCAACGGTCGGCGACGAAGGTTGGGGTAGCCCGATCGTCATCGCGGCCCTGCTCATTGGCGTGCTGTTCGTCGGCCTCTTCGTTTGGCGCCAGCTACACATGGAAACGCCACTGCTGGAGCTGCACGTCTTCAAGAGTCCGCTGTTCACCCTTTCCGTCATTTTGACCGCGGTGGCCTTCATGTCCATGGTCGGCGTCGAAATGGTCCTGCCGATGTACATTCAAACGATTCGCGGCCAAAGCGCGTTCAACTCCGGCCTGATCCTGTTGCCCGGGGCCATCATGATGGGCATCATGAGTCCGATCACCGGCAATATTTTTGACCGCATTGGCGCGCGCCGGCTGGCCAACACCGGGTTGTTCCTCCTGCTGGTCGGGACGGTGCCACTGATGACACTGACTGCCGAGACGCCGATCATTTTCGTCACTGTTTTGTACACGGTCCGGATGTTTGGCATCACCATGGTCACGATGCCGGTCACGACTGCCGGGATGAACGCGTTGCCCGCGAACCTGATCAACCACGGCACAGCCGTCAACAACACCGTTCGCCAGGTGGCCGCGTCGATTGGCACCGCCATCCTGGTCTCCGTCCTGTCGACGGTCACCAAGGGCCAGATGCCGACCGCCGCGCTGAAGCTTGCCGAGCCGATGCGATACGCGCTGGGCGCGCAAAACGCGACCGTTGCCGGCTACCGCGCGGCCTTCATCGTTTCCGTCATCTTGGCGACGCTCGGTTTTGCCCTCAGTTTCTTTTTGAAAAAAGAGTCAGCCGATAAAGGAGGTGCCGCGCGATGATCTTAGCCATTCTTTCCGTTTCGGCGCTGTGCTTCTTCCTTTTCGCCGTACTTTCCCAGCGCGGGGTCTTGCGTCGCATCATGATGGTCGTGTTCGGCGCCTTAATCATCTTGTCCGCCGCGGGCATCGCCGCCAATGACGTCAATCATTTCGGCATGGTCCAGAAAACAACCTTGACCACCGCCCCACTGGTTGGCGCCAAGCAGGAGAAAGTGCTGCTGGCCCAACCACTCGGCACAGCCGGCAAGGAAAATGCGTATCTGTATCGCACCAATCCGCTGAGCACCAAGGTCCTGGTCGCAAAACCGGGCCTGCACGCCACCACCGCCGTTGTCGATGGGCAAAAGGCGCAGGTGCGCCGCTCAGTCACTCGCTGGCGCTACAGTGGCACCTGGTCCGCGTTCCTGTTTTGCTGGTCCGGCCAGGAAAATTCGATTGCCTCTACCGATGTGACTTTCGTTTTACCTAGCGATTGGCAAGTCGTCAACGCAAAATAAGCACGACTGCGCAACATAAGAAAACCCCGCCACGACCTTTTGCAGTCGTGACGGGGTTTTTCGAATCCTTCGAAGATCCTGATTAATCCACCATTGCGGGAACCGGTGGCTGTTTTTGCCAAGTCAGCTCGCGGTGCTTCAAGCGCAAGACCGCATCACATTTGGCCGCGCCGGCCGCATCATGGGTGACGATGATCACGCATTTGCCCTGATCATGGGCCAGCTGATTGAACAGTGCCATCACCTCATCGGAATTGGCCTCATCGAGGTTCCCGGTCGGCTCATCCGCAACAACCAGCGGGGCATCGCAGACCATAGCGCGTGCAATCGCGACACGTCGCTGCTGGCCGCCAGATAAACGCTGAACGTTTTGCTTCATCTGCTCCTCGGTCAAACCGAGCTTGCTGAGCATCTGCATCGCGTATTGGCGATCACCGTTGTGGCTGGAATGTGTGATCGACAGCGCCGTCATCAGATTTTCCAGTGCGGACATGTAGGTGAACAAATTGTACGCCTGGAAAACAATGCTGACATGGTGGCGGCGGAAGTTGCTGAGGCCGCTTGCTTGAATATCCTCGCCGCGGAACAAGATCTTGCCTGCGCGGGGTTTGTCGAGGCCGGCGAGCAGCGAGATCAGCGTGGTCTTCCCCGTCCCGCTTTCGCCGACGATCGCATAGCTGATGCCAGCGTCAAACGTCAAGTCGAGATCCTTGAACAGATAATCGTCTTTGTTTGTGTACCAATAGGATAGATCTTTTGTCTCTAACATGAGGGGGCTCCTTTCAGCTACCGATCAGCACTTTTTTCGGCTGCAGACGCAAGATACCTGCGGCGCCCGCCGTGATCGCGATCAAGATGATGGCGAGGCCAAAGACGGTGAGTAAGCCGACATCCTTGAGCGTGATGCGCGTCGAGAGTTTCGCCTGTTTTTGCATCGCCGCTTGGCTAGACGTGCGCCCGCCCATGTTGCCAGGCATCTGGCCGCTCGGGGCGCCTTGCCCCTGCTCGCCACTTGGCGCTTGCCCGCCGCCGCGGGTGAAGCCGCCTTGCGAGTTACTGGTGGTCGACGTTTGCGCCGAAGCGACGACTTGCTCGCCGAGTTTATCCCCGACGAACTGACCGCCGGCACTCGACAGCCCGATCGCAACGAGCAACACGACCAGCAGTTCGCAGAAGAATTGGGCGATGATCTTGCCCCGCCGTTCGCCCAGCGCCAGCAGAACGCCGATCTCAAAGCGCCGCTCGCGGATCATCAAGATGACGATCAACGCGAGAATGATCGTGCCGGCGATCGCGACCAGCCAAACGATCTTATCCGCAAAGCTCGTGACCGACGACATCGAGGCCTTCACCATTTGGTAGCTGGCATCATTGCTGTCGATGGAGAATTTGCTGGTGTTGATCAGCTTCTTCGCCGCTTTTTGCACGCTATCGACCTTGCTTGGCGTGGACACGGTGAAAATCACGGAGTCTGCTGTGTTTTTCGCATCGCTCCCCTTCAAGGTGTTGGCAAACGAGTAGCTGGTGAAAATTGTGTTGGCTGGGTCGCTCGCGCCAGGTCCCATTTGGGCGGTGCTGCTGGACTTGGCCTTGTAAATGCCAACGATCGTGACTGTGTAGCTCTTGGCCGCCGCATCATCCGTCTTCAGCGACTTCAACTTGATGGTATCGCCGACCGCCAGATCATTTTGCTTGGCCAGCTCGGTCTCCACCACAACATTTATCGTGCCAATATCATCCGACGTCAGGCCGCGACCCTTTGTGATCGTGTTCGTCCCATCGGAAAAAGCGGTGGCGCCGGCCGTACTGGAAACGCCACTGATCGTGATGTCGCCGGAATTGTCCTCAAAGCCGCCTTTGCCGCCAAAACCGCCACCGCCCTGCATGATGCTGGTGCCGGTCGACGTTTCGATCGCGTCAAACCCGCTGGCATTAGCGGACGTCGACACCGACACATTGTAACTTTCGATGCCACTGAGCTTGGCGATCTTCTCGGCATCACTGAGCTTGACCGGCGTCATCGTGAGGCTTGGCCGCGTTGGCGTGGTCTTGCTGTCCGAATCGCTATCTTGGCTCTGGTCCTCCATCTGCTCGCGCATCTTCTTGAATGCGGCTTCCCGGTTGGCACTGAGCGTGAGCGTGGCGCCGACGCTACTTTTCGCGTTGGCGACCGCGGTATTGGCCGCTGAGCGCAACAAAAGGCCGGCCAGCACGAAAAGCATAATGGCTGCAGTGACAAGAATAAGTAAAGCAGACCGACCCTTTCTCGCCCACAAGTTGAGCCAGGCGCGTTTGACAAAATTCATAATGATGCTCCCTTCTCTGTCCGTCTGGGGACTAGTTTCAAAATAGCGAAGAGAGTTGGCTAACTCATGCACAAAATAGGATTAATCTGTGAATGCTGTGAAGAATATGAGAATTTTTCCAAGACCGCGGCAGCGCTTGCACCCCTCCCCCTGAAACGTTAAGATTAATGCGGAAAAATAAATAAAAAGGATGTCTCGTCATGTCTCCCTATCTGATCTTCATGGACGTCGACAACACATTGATCGGCCCCAGTTTGAAACCATCCCCCGCCAACCTCGACGCGATCCACCGCCTGAGCCAAGCCGGCCACCGCTTTTTCATCGCTAGCGGCCGCGCCCTCTTTTCCGCCCAGCAGATCGCAAACATGGTGGGCCCCGACCTGAACGTCATCGCCTCCAACGGCTCCGTCACCAAAGTCGATGGCAAAGTGACCAGCGTGCACTTTGACGCCCAGACCCTGACCGACATCTACAACATCACCCATGACCTCCACCTGCCGACCTTTTTCTTCTCCAAGGACCGCGTGCTCTACCTCGACCAGCTGCCCGCCGACTACACCGAAGACGGCAAGCGGCGCGTCGCCGGCGAGGACCCCGACCGCTACATCCGCATCGACTCCGCCGAGCACCTGCGCGCCCACCAGCAGGAGATCACCAACGGCATCGTGATCGAGCCGCACGACGCTGCCCTGCTTGAAGCCGGGCGCGCCCGGCTAAAAAATGTGGCGGGCCTAGATACCTCCAGCTCCTTCATCGACAATATCGAGTTGACCAAACATGGCGTGAATAAGGCAGACACCATCCGCCGCGTGTGTGCGCAACTCGGCCATCCCCTGGACCGCACCATGGCGTTCGGTGATGGCAACAATGATCTGGAAATGCTGATGTACGTTAAATATGGCGTCGCAATGGGCAACGCCGCCCCAAACGTCTTGGAAAAGGCGCCGTACCGCACCACCGACGTTGCGCATGACGGCGTGGCGAGTTATCTGAATGCGTTTTTCAAAGAATAATGCTTGTGTGTTGGCCGCGGTGTCCGCGGCTTTTTTTGTTTTGCGGGGCGTGTGGGTCGGCTGGGTGTGATGCCATCACATTAGTTTTGCCTTTGGGCCCCCGCCGCCCGCTGGGGTAGAAACTAATGTGATGGCGTCACACCAATCAGCGTCAGAACCACGCAATCTTCTTCTTGATACCAGGATTGTGCCTAAAGATCAGAGCAACAACCAGTTTTCGGAAATTGTTTGGGCACAACCCTCTCACGCACATTCTATGACAATTTCACGACCATTCCATCGAATTCAACGCGAAATCGACCTTCTAGCGCGAATCTCAGGCGCTTGACTGGGCGTTAGAAACTGCGGTCTATCAGCGTTTTCCGCAATCTGCTTGAATAATCCGGACTCGTAGAAAATTCTCGACCATAGGAACGCCTTTATTTCAACGTTTTGCCGACCGAGACTTGATTGCCGATTCTGGCAGTTTAGCGCAACGTATAGACTGATCATTTCTGGTAACAACCACAGTCCGCGGGCGAGCCAATGAAACTAATGTGATGGCGTGACACCATTCCACCAGCCATCAGCCGGAGCGTCGGTCGGTCGCGATTCCTGAGACCGAAACTTTGCATTTTTCGAAAAGTGATCACGATCTCCGCGTTCGCTAAGAACACAAACACCGCATCATCGCGCTGGCTCCTCATACTCCAGGTATGCGGAAATGGAATCCTTCAGGCACGCGGGCCCGAAGACGGAAAATCTGATGGTATCGACATCGTGCAATCTCCGAGATTGGCAATTTACATTTGAAGGGGCAAGAAACTCGATATTTCCGATCTCAGAGATCACAGCAACCGAGAACCCCAGGGGCGCACCACCAGATCAGTGTCACGCCATCACATTATTTTCCGTCGGCTATCTGGGGAAGTGACTTGTCTTTCGGACCCGGGGACCGCGGATGTTGTCTTTTCAGATCAAAAACGGTAAATTCGCGGACCCGGGGACCGGATGATCAGATGCTAGTGGCATCGTGCAATCTCTGAGATTGCCAATTTACATTTGAAGGGCACGATTCTCGACATTTCCGATCTCGGAGATCGCGACAACCAAGGCCCAGCTACACACCACCAGATCAGTGTCACGCCATCACATTATTTTCCGTCGGCTATCTGGGAAAGTGACTTGTCTTTCGGACCCGGGGACCGCGGATGTTGTCTTTTCAGATCAAAAACGGTAAATTCGCGGACCCGGGGACCGGATGATCAGATGCTAGTGGCCTCGTGCGATCTCTGAGATTGCCAATTTATTGTTAATGGGCACGATTCTCGATATTTCCGATCTCAGAGATCACAGCAACCAAGAACCCAGCTGCACACCACCAGATCAGTGTCACGCCATCACATTATTTTCCGTCGGCTATCTGGGGCGTGACTTGTCTTTCGGACTCTGGGACCGCGGATGTTGTCTTTTCAGATCAAAAACGGTAAATTCGCGGACCCGGGGACCGGATGATCAGATGCTAGTGGCCTCGTGCGATCTCTGAGATTGCCAATTTATTGTTAATGGGCACGATTCTCGATATTTCCGATCTCAGAGATCACAGCAACCGAGAACCCAGCTGCACACCACCAGATCAGTGTCACGCCATCACATTATTTTCCGTCGGCTATCTGGGGAAGTGACTTGTCTTTCGGACCCTGGGACCGCGGATGTTGTCTTTTCAGAGCAAAAACGGTAAATTCGCGGACCCGGGGACCGGACGATCAGATGCTAGTGGCCTCGTGCAATCTCTGAGATTGCCAATTTACATTTGAAGGGCACGATTCTCGACATTTCCGATCTCGGAGATCACAGCAACCGAGAACCCAGCTGCACACCACCAGATCAGTGTGACGCCATCACATTATTTTTCGTCGCAAACCTTGGGGCGCAAAAAGCACCCCAGCAATTTTCACTGGGGTGCCTATTTGCGCGGCTTGACGCGCGTGGCCTGTAATTGGCGCCGACACTTAACGTTGTGCCAGCCCCGCTATGCAAGCCGAAAAGCGAATGACCTCCTTTGACACTATTTGGTAGACAGCAATACGGGGCTCTGAGTGTCATGCACGAATCCCGTACCTGTGGTTGGCTAATCTACCTTGTAGTAGGCCTGTTTGGCAAATCCGCTTTGGCCGCCTCCTAAAATCAGACGGTCACGGGTCATGTCCGAATCATCTTCGATCGTCCCGCCAAGCGCTGGCGCCTGGACGCCTTTGGGCAAAAGAACGAGTGGTTGCATGCTCGATGGCTCTTCAGTTGGGTCAATGAAGTAGCTGATGCTAGCCTGCATCAAACCGTCCATGTCCACCTTACCGGCAATGATCACCTCATGCCGGCCTTTGTAGTCCTGATTGGCGACCATGATGCCTTCGCCGTCAGACAATTTGACGTTGGCGGGCTTCTTCACCATTTTGTCGACCACCTCAAGCGTTTCGCCATCGGTTGGATTTTTCCATGTCCCGATCAGGCTGGCATAATCGCCCTTGGCCAGCGCCCGCACATCAAGGCCCATGTATGCTTTCAAGTCGGCCGCACTCACATTTTCGGCGTAAACAGCAGTCTGCCCGTTGATCGAGTTCCAGACCTGGATGAGGTTGTATTTGTTTTTCGCTTCACCGGTCACCGACTGATAAGCGTTCGTCGTGCCGGACGGGAAAAAGTCCACTGCCCAGTTGGTGGCCACGATCTGATCGACAAGTGACGCGGACAATTGCCCCTGCTTCTGGCGAAAGACCAGCTTGTGCGCCCCTTCTGCGTCCAGCAGGTCCCCGCCGCGCAACCGCATCGACCCGTCAGCAATCTCGTCTTGCGTGACGGTCAAATTCCGGGTCCCACCGGCGTGCAGCGCAGTCTTCGTGCCATTGTATAGCCGCATGCTGCTGGCGATCTCCGTCCACTTGCCCGCCATCAAACTCGAATAATCGCCGCGTTTGATCTTTGAAAAATTCATCTTCGTAGTGGCCGCTTTGAAAGCTGATTTATTCTTGGCGGTGGCTGTTTTGGATGTGTCAGTGGCCTTGTTTGTGTTGCCGGATTCGCCCTTAACGCGCGTGCTCGTCTTTGCCGATTTGGCCGGCGCCGGCGCAGTGGCTGGCACCCTACCGCGATTGCCGCAGCCGATCGTCAACCCGCCCAGTAACATCAATGCGATCAATAGCCCTGTTTTCTTCATCTTTTCGCAGCCACCCCGCTACTTCTTCCTGTCGCTGGTCAATCCCGTTGAGACAGATCCATCTTTACTTGTCGGACTTGACCAAGGTTGCGCCATTATACATCAAAATGGCCTTCCGCGATTTATTCAGTGTGCCAGTCTGCCCATTATTGGTCTCACCATAGAAGGTAATATCGCCATCCTTTTCTTCGAAGGTCCCTGACCAGGAATCCTTATGCGTAACCTTGCCGGCCGTAACAGTCGTGGTGACTTCCTTGAACTTATCTCCGCTGAACGTGAGGGTGTCAGTGTCTTTTACCTTTTCACCCGTGAACATATCTTCTGAATTCTTGACGGAAGCGTAACTGCCTTCAAGCCCTTTTGGTTTCATCGCAAAAAACAGGCCAGCAACGACCACCACAACAACCGCGACGATTGCGATCAGATAAGCCGGTTTGATCTTTTTCAAAAAATCCATGAATAACTCCTCCAATAAATAGACAAAATGACGCGGCGTATCGCGGCATTCGTCCCCAAATAATTTTCAAAAATAGCATCAGTGAACTGATCAGATTCACTAATATCAAAATGACGGTACGTCCGTTATTTTTCAGTCTATGTGAGATTCACTCTCCTCACAAGCAAATAAGGGGCAGTGGGCACCCAAATTGCCCGGATCTTGCAGATATGCAAGTCCCACCCACGTTACCAAAGAACAGGCCAGGATTTTGCTCGCACCCGCCGCGAACTTTTCCCGGGAAATAAAAAAGCTCACCGCCATCACGTATTGCCAACGTGACGCCGGTGAGCTGTGAAATAAATTTAAACTTCGTGCCGCTCGAATGGCTCGTCCGAAATGCCTTGGCTCAAGATCAGCTTGGACCACTCCTTGGCGGAAAACAAGCTGTGGTCCTTGTAGTTCCCGCACGACTCGATCGTGGTGCCGGGCACATCATCCCAGGTGATGTCATTGGCGATCGCTTCCAGGCTCGACTTCAAGGCCTTGGCCACCTCCGTCGTGGAATGCTCGCCCCACATGATCAGATGAAAGCCCGTGCGACAGCCAAACGGGGAGCAGTCGATCACGCCATCCATCCGGTCGCGCAGCAGCGACGCCAACAGATGCTCGATCGTATGCAGACCGGCCGTATCGATCGCCGCAGCGTTTGGCTGCACCAGGCGCAGATCGTAATTGGAGATCGTATCTCCCTGCGGCCCGTGCTCTTCCGTGATCAGTCGCACATACGGGGCCTTAACTTTTGTGTGATCCAGTGTGAAACTTTCAACTTTTGCCATGCGCTTGCTTCCTTTCGAAAAAATCAATCCGACCAGACGTCACCAGCAATTTTCTGAACCAATGCCAGCTTTGCCCATTGATCCGCTTCGGTGACCTTGTTGCCCTCTTCGGTCGAGGCAAACCCACATTGCGTGGACAGCGCCAAGTTTTCCAGTGGGACATATTGGCTGGCCGCGTCGATTTTCGCGCGAATGGCCGCCTCATCCTCAAGCTCTGGGAACTTGGACGTGATCAGGCCCAGCACGATCCGCTTGTTTTGATCATGATTCCACAGCGTCTCAAGCGGCGCGAACCCGCCAGCCCGCTCGGTGTCGTATTCCAAAAACAGACCGTCGTACTTGAGGTCCTGCAGGAATTCGACGATATATTCGTAGCCACCTTCAAACAGATAAGTCGACTGGAAATTGCCCCGGCAGATGTGGCTGGTGATCACCATGTCATGTGGTGCCATCGCCAGCATTTCCTCGATCACATCATGCGCATCATGTGCGAGCTGCACGAATTCGGAGTGCTTGGCAATATCATTTTGCGTGTCCTTGAGGTTTTGAATCAGGTACGCCCAGTTGGTGTCATCGATCTGCAAGTAGCGGCACCCCAGAATGTAGAACTGGTTGATCGTGTCGCCGTACGCCGTCGCGATTGCGTCGAGCAGTTCCTCGCGGCTATCATAATATTTTTCCCAGCCGTCTGTGCGATGGTCGCGGAACAGCAGGATCGGGCTCGGAATGGTCTGCTTGGCGACGACCCCTTCCGGAAGCAGTGACTGCAATTCGCTGTACGCTTTGAAAAATGGGTGGTGGGGGTTGTAACTGATTGGGCCGGTCAGCTCAACATTTGCCGCGGCGTTGATGTCGCCCTTAAAATTGTGCTCATAGGTGGCGTGCTTGATTTCATCGATGCCCTCAAGCCCCCAAAGAAAGTCCAAGTGCCAATAACGACGCGAAAATTCGCCATCCGTCACTGCTTTGAAGCCGAGGCGGACCTGTTCATCAACGATATGCTGGATCGCGGCTTTTTGAATCGCGGCCACGTCCTCTGGCGATTTTGTGCCAGCCGCCAATGCGGCATGGGCCTCTTTCAATTCTGCTGGTCGCAGCAAGCTGCCAACCAGATCTGCGCGGTACGGTGCATCTAATGCCTTTTTAATTGTCGGTTTTTGCCAAGCCATCTGCTCGTGCTCCTTTATCAGTTATCATAGGACGAAAAAAATCGCCCCTCGACCATTCACGGTCAAGGGGCGATCACTCGCGCTGCCACCCTTGTTCACAGCCGAAGCTGCCTCTGTGGTACATCTATACCGGGTGGGGTAACGGCCACGAGTCGGCGGGCCGGCGTGAACCGACCCGTTACTATTTGGAGCTCATCTTCACACATTGGCGACTGTCCCTTTTCCACCGGCCGGGTTCACTGTCAGTCGCGCCTGCGCTACTCTTCTCCGCAAAGCATTCGTCTAATGTATTACCCAGATTGTAACCAGAAAAATGAGAAACGTCAAATGATTTTAAAAGGGTGCGGCGCGGGGCGCTCAGGTCTGAGCAGTTCGGCCTCGATAACTGCAACAGTCACGCCGCTTCCGTCGACGCCTCCGTCTTTTCCCCACTCGGCCCACGGAAAAAATGGCCCACGGCGGCCGTCAACAGCCCCACCAAGATCACAACCCCAGCGACCGTTTGCCACGTCCCCGCAAAGCCTGTGATCATGGTCTGAAGAATTTCCGGATGCAGGTCGCCGAAATGAATCGACCCGGCGATGTTTGGCACCGCAACAACCAGTGCCGCAATGCCACCGACAAACCCGATGACGTAGGTGATGCGGCCAGACGTCACAAGGAACCGGCGCCAGGAGTGACTGCTCTTGCCCATGATCAAGAGGCACAGCACGCCGAGAATCCCGCAAACGATAGCCGCTGTCTCAAGCGCCAACGCGACAAACCCGTACACGGTCCCATAGCCCTGCTGCATGATCTCAGTACGCACATGCTTGGCCATCATTTTATCCAAGGCCGTGGTCAGGGCTGTCTTCTGCTTCGTCGTCAACGACTTACCGCTCTCCGCCACCACAGCTTCTGTATGGGTCGCAACCTTTTTCGTAAACGCGGAAAAGTCATAGGCAAGATCCATCTTCGCCGCCGCGTGAACGCCGGTGTTGAGGGCTTCTTTCAGCGCCGCAGTCGGCACTAGCTCAGCGTCATCAGGAAGCGTGATGCCAGCGTCCGTGACAGTCTTTGTCACGACTCGGTTCGCGTCTTTTTCGATGACGCCAAGGGCAGGTTGGCTCGTGAGCTGCCCGCTGAGTTTCGCCGGCTCGCCCAGCGTCAGGGCAAAGCCGAGACTGACGGCAAAAACCGTGAGCAAGACCCCATAAATGATCGAGAAAAACGCCAGCCAACCGGCGCTGGTCGCGGTATATTGCTTCGCCATGTCGCGCTTCCTTTCGTGTTTCTTCTATTATAATACGCGCTTGCCCGTGCAAAACCCACGGCAATACATCTTGTGCATCGTAAGCCTTTTACCACGACATCTTGCGTTCGGCGTGGTAAAGTATGAGGTGGCCGCCGCACTTGGCCCAAGGAGGATACCATGATCAACGTCTTATTTATCTCAATTTCCGGCAACACCCGGGCCTTCGCCCAGCATCTCCAGCAATTTGCAAAAACCGCGCACGAAGCCGACGCCCAGGCGCCGTTGATCGCGCTGAAAGAGATCTCCGACGCCACACAATCGACCGGCGAGACCGAGCCGTTTTTCGTGCTCGTGCCGACCTATCTCGATGGCGGCAACGGCATCGATAACGGCGTCAAGGAACTGATGACCACCGCGATGGGCGACTACCTGGCCGAACCCGGCAACGCCGAGCTGTGCCGCGGCATCATTGGCTCGGGCAATCGCAACTTCAACGAACAGTATTGCCTGACCGCCAAACGCTACGCCGCCGAATTCAACGCCCCATTTTTGGCCGATTACGAACTGCGCGGAACCGACGCCGACGCCGCGCATATTTATCAAGTGATGCGCGACACATTAGCAATTTGATCAACCACAGAATATGCCGCGCAAGCGCGAAAATAATTCGAGGTTTCCGTCATGCTGGTGGCATATAGGCATTAATGAATCCAACCACTTTATCCGCATAAACCGCCGGATCTTTTTCATCACTCTTGGCATGCCCCGCCCCTGGGACGACCCAAAGTTCCTTGGGGGCATTGGTCGCGGCATAATTTTTATAGACCATGCTTGTCGGGACGAAATCATCCTTCGCGCCATGGATGAAGAAGATTGGGCGCGTGTTGTGATGAAGCGCCGCGACAGCACTCGCGTCAAACACGTTGTACTTCGCGCGCACAGAGGCGTTCAGGGCCACCGCCGGCACAAGCGGCCACTTCGGCAACTTGAACATGGCTTTTGCTTGGTACGCCAATTCGTCGATGATGCTGGTGTAGCCGCAATCTTCGATGATGCAGCCGACCTGTTTTGGCAACGCCTCGCCGGACAAATACATCACGGTCGCACCGCCCATCGACACGCCGTACAGCGCGATCTGGCTATTTTCGCCCGTCCGTGCAAGCAGCTTGTCCAGCCATTTCAAGTAGTCGAGCCGATCCGGCCAGCCGTAACCAATGTAGGTGCCTTCCGACTGACCGTGTCCGCGGTCATCCGGCGCCAGCACGTTGAAGCCGGCATCGTGGAACAGCTGGATCTGCGGGGCCATGTCCTCTTTGGTGTTCATGTAGCCATGCGCGATGACCACCGTGCGCGCCGTTTTGGTCGCAGCCGGGACAAAATCCGCGACCAGTTGCAAGTCGCTGTCCGCCGCCTGCATGTGCCACGTCTCCTTATCCACTTTGGCAAGCCAAGTTTTTGCACGGGTGGTACGAGCCGGTTCGTGACTACTTAGAAAAGTTTTTTTCGCCGGGACAAAGGCATAATCATAAAAATATTGGCTGGCGCCGAACACGCCTGCACTCAGCAATAAACAGACCACACAGACTGCCGTGGTCCCGTAATGTCGATGACGCATGGGGAACCTCCTTTACTTGTCAGGGGATTTTCAGCTAATTCTCATTTTTTATGCGGGGCCATCTGCTAAAATGACGATGGGAGTCGTGAGGGAGGAAAAATTGATGGCAGAAACCAGTTTATTACCCGCGTTTATTGATGTCTATTTTAGCACAATAAAAAACATCGATGCACGCATCTCGCGGCCGATGGCAAAATACCGCCTGTCGTTCGAACAATATGAAATCCTTTATGATGTCGCGCATTTGCCCGCGGTCAGTCTGACGGACATCGTTAAAAAACGCGGCGTCACGAAACCGGCGATCGCACGGCAGCTAAAAGTGTTGCGCGATCTCGGCTATTTGACGCAAAAACTTGCGCCGGATGATCACCGTCGCCATATTTTGACCCTGACGCCAATGGGGAAACGCGTCGCGGCCGAGGCTGAAGTGGCCGTCGAAGAAGAATTCGCGCGCTGGGTCGAGGTGATGGGCGAAGCCAAGCTCAATGAGCTGCTTGGCCTGTTGAAGGAGACCGGCACCAAATTGTTTAACAAGGACACGGCTGCTGAAAATGCCGCGGCCGGCGAGTAAAAAAATTGGGACCAGCCATTTTCGGCGGTCCCTTTTTTTTATGCCAAAAGCTGGTTGATCGCCCCTGGCAATTCGTCCACTCGATCGATCAACAGGTCAGCCCCTGCGGCCACCAGTGAGGCGCGGCTGCCAAAGCCATAAGTCACGCCGAGCGTTTCGACGTGATTGGCCTGCCCGCCGCGAATATCAGAATCCGTATCGCCGATCATCAGCGATGCATCCGGCGTGGCCCCGGCATTTTCCAGCGCGTAAGCCAGCACTTGTGCCTTGGTGCCGCGCACCGTTTCATCCAGCGTCGCGCCGTAACAACCGTCGAACCACTCGCCCAGCTTGAAGTGCGCAACGATGCGGTCGATCATCGGCTCGGGCTTGGCGCTTGCGATATTCAGCGAATACCCCGCGCCTTTCAATTGCGTAAGCACTTCGATCAAGCCAGGAAAAAGGCGCATCTCAAATATCCCAGTTTCGCTATAGATCTTCTGATAGTGTTTGATTGCCACTTTGATCTCATCCTCGGTCAATTGCGGATAAGTCCTGATCAAGGAGCTGGAAAGCGACGGCCCGATGAACGTCCGGTAGACCTCGTCGCCAAGATCCGGCAAGCCGAGCTGGGCGACCATATAATGCACGCCATTCAATATCCCAACATGTGAATCTGCAATGGTGCCATCAAAATCAAAAAATAAATACTGCATCAGTAGAGTTATATCCTTTCAAGTTAAGGATGCGTAGCGGGGCGCTCAGGGGTGAGCGGCTAACTTGGGACTGGCCTTGAGGCGCACTTCGCCTCGAGTGACGGTTCCAGTTAGACGCCTCACCCCTGCCCCGCGAAGCCCGACTACGGTGCGTATGTCCGCGGGATGGTGGGGCAGCCTAACAAAAAATCTGCGCCTATTGTTCAGCCACATCCCCGCCTTGCCGCAGCGCCCGTTTCAACATAAATGGCGCGATCAACGTGGTCAAAATAATCGTCAAGATCACGGCCGAATAAAAATCCTTATCCAGCAAATGGGCATCAAAGCCGATCTGGGCGACGATCAACGCCATTTCGCCCCGCGAGACCATCCCCGCGCCGACCACCCCGGCATCGTGATTATCGAGCCCGGCCATTTTGGCGCCGAGCCCGCAGCCGACCCATTTTGTCAAAAGTGCCAGCACGGTGATGATCGCGATGAACGGCAGATCCTGAAGCAAGCCGTCAAGCCGCATGTTCAGCCCGATGCTGACGAAAAACACCGGAATGAACAGCGCGTACCCGATCGCGCCAATGCTGACGTCGACCTCTTCTCGATATGGCGTTTCGCTGACCGCGACCCCGGCGAAAAAGGCGCCGATGACCGCAGACAAGCCGAACTGATCCGCCAAAAATGCCATCGTCAGGCACAACAACAGGGACATCACCATCACGGCGGAGCCTGGCAACAACCGTTCCGCCAAATGCATCAGATATGGTGCGGCCCATTTGACGACGAAGAAAATGACGGCGAAAAACGCCAGCTGCAACAATAGCGTCAGCCACAATGGCCATTTGTTGCCATCACCTGTGCCAAACATCCCGACTGCGACGCTGAGAATGATCACGGTCAAAATGTCGTCGACCACCGCCGCCCCAAGAATGGTCGCCCCGCCGCGCGAGTCGAGCGCGTTGAGTTCCTTGAGCACCTCAACGGAGATCGACACGGACGTTGCGGCAAAGGTGATGCCCAGAAAGCTGGCGGCGGTGAAGTCAAAGCCCCACACCATCGCAAAGCCGCCGATAAGGGCGATGGGGAAAATGACGCCGATGACCGCGACCAAAACACCGGGCCGGAAGTATTTTTTCAACATGGTCAGATCCGACTCAAGTCCCGCGATGAACATCAAAATGATAACGCCGATCTCGGAGAATTCGCTGACCAGATGCGACGGCGCGACCCAGCCCAACAGCGCCGGGCCCAAAATGATGCCGGCCAGCAATTCGCCGATCACCGCCGGCACGCCGATCTGCAGGCTAAAATGCGCCAGCAGCATCGTCGCCGCCAAGATCAATGCCAACGTGCCTAAATATCCCATGGCCCCTCCTCCTTTTCATCAACGCACCTTACTGATTCGTATTGTGCGCCGGGATCACTCAAGCCGCAACTGATACGCATTGCGCTCGGGCACCGGCTCGTCGAGATAGACGATGCCGCGGAACTCATAGCCGTTGCTGGTGATGACATGCTGCATGATCGTGTTTTGCGCGTGCGTGTCGATGCGCAGATCGCGGTACCCCTTTGCATAGGCCATCGAGATCAGATTGCTCATCAAAAATTTGCTGAGGTGCTGGCCGCGAATCTGGCTCGAAACGGCAAAGCGGTGAATCATCATGTAAGGGTCCTCGCCGAGCCAGCCGTCGCCATCGATTCGTTTATAAAACGGATCCGGTCCCTCGATCAAACTGGCGGTGCCAACCACCGATTCCGCGGAAACAAGCACGCGGTTCGTGCCGGCCGCAATATCCTGTTCGACCGCGGCCTGATCCGGATACGTCCCCTGCCACTGATTGATGCCCTGCTCGTGTAAAAAGGCGCGGGCGTCTGAAATAATGCCCATGATCGCCGGAATATCGTCGGGTTTACCCGGCCGCACAAAAATTTCTGCCATGTTGTTGCTTCCTTCTATATAATAGTAAATCCATTTTCCCCTATTTTCGCCCCGCGCGCAATGCTCCCAGAAAAGCTCGCCTTGCCGCGAAAATTGGCACCGGTTACAATTTCATGCGGAGGCAACTTTTTTTCACCTAAAGCCTACTAACCATGCGAAAGGGGGGAGTGGATTGGCAGATGTGATTCGATTGACCCAAAGTCAGGCGCTACCGGCGGCGTCAAGCAGGGAGCTTCGCCTGGTCACCAAAGCGATCAAAGGCGATCAAACCGTCTTCGCCGCCTTGATGCACGCGCAGTCGGCCTACCTAGTCAAGACTGCAAAGCTGTATCTTGCGCGGGATGCCGATGTGCAAGAAGTGATCGGCGAGACCACGCTGGCCGCGCTGAAAAGCATTCATTCATTAAAAGATCCGGCCTTATTCCGCACATGGCTGACGCGCATCATGATTCGGCAAACGTATCACCATTACGATGTCAACGCGCACGAAGCTGTCGACATCAACGCGTTGCCCGATGTGCCGGCCCAGATCGAATGGGCGTCCAGCGAGCAAAAACTCGATCTGCTGGCCGGCCTGCGCCAACTCAACGATCAATATCGGCAAGTGCTTCTGTTGTATTACTACCACGGCCTGTCGATTAGCGAGATTGCCAGTGTCACCGAGCAATCTGACAACACCGTTAAATCCCAGCTGCGCCGAGGGAAAGCACAGCTCAAAGCATGGTTAGGAGGGGATTACTTTGAAGGATGACAAATTGACCAGTCTGATCGACCACACTGTGTCGGTCTCGGATGACGAAAAAAAGCGCGCCGACCGCACCATCGACCGGATGCTCGAAGCCGCCAACGCCAAGCCGCGGAAAAAGCATCGTGGCCTGATTGCAGCCGGAATCGGCGTGGCTGCGGCGGTTGCCCTGTCGCTCGGCGGCATTTTCTCACCCCAAGTCAATCGGGTCATGGCGCAAGTCCCACTGATCGGTCACTATTTTGCGGCCTTCAATGACGCGATCGGGATGGTCGTCGAAAATGCCGGCTATGCGCAACAACTCGGGCAAAGCGCCACCTCGCGCGGCATCACGCTGAAACTCGACAGTGCGGTGATGCAGGGCCAGATCATTTCGGTGAGCGGAACGGCAACGGGGGTGCCAAGCCGCGATGACGATTGGTTCGATGCAGGCCTCAGCAAAGGTAACAAAGGCAGTTTCCGCGTGACTACGATGGACGTCGAGAAAACTGGTACCGCGAAAAATGGCAAGATGACCTATAAATTCTTTTTCTCTGGGACGGTCAACGCCGCAGAAAGCAAAAAGGCCCTGCATCTGCCGCTGACGATCGACGGTTTTCTCGGTCATCGAAGCAAATGGCATTTCGATCTCACCCTCAAGCCGAGTGCGGTGAAGCCGCGGAAGCTGATCGGAAGCGTGCCGATCTTAGGCGGCGTGTACACGGTCAAAGTGCTTGGCGTCGACGAATATAAGGGCGGGACGAGTCTTTTGAAGATCGCACGGCCAGCTGGTGAGAATAGGGTGTATCTCGGGTCCCTGTTCGTGAATGGTGGCAAGAAAGACTATTTGCTGGATGCAGATACAATCTCTGGCACTACGGCAACTGGCGAAAAATACGACGGCTATCCGATCAAGTCTTTGCCGGCAAACGTCAGCAAGCTCACATTCCATCGGGCCTGGTATTATCGACCGGAATTGAGCGAGCGCATCGGGTTAGACACCCTTCCTCAAACAGTCAACGCCACGAAATCGAATGCGCAATTCATCTTCGAAAAGGCAACACTCAAGGACAATAAGGTCACAGTGAGGTATCAGCTAACAGGCGTTACCGGGCATTCACAATTGGCCACCGTAATAAACGACACCTGGCCGCTGGCAATCATGACGACTGACTATGTGGATAATCACTATAGTAGTAACTTGGGCAACAATTATCTGTTTACTGTTGGCCAAGGCGTCACCAATAAAGTGCTCGATGTAAAGACCGGACAGGCCGAAACGACTTTTGACCTCAATCAAAAATCGGGACTCAAGGGTAAACAACTTCACGACTTACAGATACAAGCCAACTATGCATTCAATGAAAACGTCGGTCTCGACGATATCATCATCCCCGTTCGTTAGGCAAAAATTAAACGATCCGGCCCACTGCAATTGCAATGAACCGGATCGTTTGTTTGTTTTATCTCAATCGTTTGTGAGTTGGGTTCCGCACCCTTTTTCAGTTGGGCTTCGGCCCGCATGGTCGAGGTATCTAGTTGTCTCGGTCACTCGAGGCAAAGTCCGCCTCAAGCGCCCAAACCAAACTAGCTACTCGACCATCCCGCGGGCCTTCGCACCCTAATCCGTTGGCAGTCCTTTTCTTCCTTCCAGCGGGATCATGGCCGGACCGTGATCGTGGTCATGATGACCGTGGTGTCCATGATGGCCGTGATGCCCGCCTTCGCCTTCGCCGTGCTTGCAGCCTGGGTGGCCGCAACCCGGATGACCCGGTTCCTTGTGCGCATCGAGCATCGCGCGCAGCCGGACTTGGCGGGTGCGCTCCTTTTCGATGCGCAGGCGCTGATGACCGCGGATGATCGCAACGGCACCGACAATGGACAAGCCGACGGGAATCACATGGACCACCGCCAATTTGATCAACAGATCTGGGTCGTCTTTGATCATCTCATTAAAATCGTGACTAGATGCGCTGGCCGTTTCGACCAACTTGTTGACAAGTGCTTTGCTTTCGCTGAACATGACATCGCCTCCTGCTTTAATCATACCCGTTTCGCGGAAAAATCACACCGAAAACGCTCACAACTCGGTATAATATTTCCTTAACTTGAGACTTTCCATGCGCCAGGCCGAGCCTTTCCGTTAAAATAGAGACAAAGACGCGGCAGGTTGCGGCAAGCACCCTCATGCGCAACTGTCCCCCCCCCGCAATTTTTGCGGCGCGGCGCCGTGCCACCATCAAGGAGGTCCGTTCATGGCATCTCACCAAGTCGATCCAAACATGGGACTCACCCAGGCCGAGGTGAACGCCCGCATTCAAGCCGGCCAGCACAATTTGCCAATGAAGCCGCTGACCAAATCGATCGGCCAGATTATTTCGGGCAACACGTTCACCCTGTTCAATTTAGTCAACGTGGTGCTGGGCGCGCTGATCTTCACCACGGGCAGCTATCAGAACCTGCTGTTTCTGGGTGTCGCGATCATCAACACCGCGATCGGCTCCCTGCAAGAGATCAACGCCAAGCGCAAGATCGACAAAATGAGCATCCTCGCCGAAAGCAACGTCCGCGTTCGGCGTGAGGGCAAAGAGGTCGCGGTCCCACAGGAAAATATCGTCCAGGATGATATCGTGCTGCTCAGGCGCGGTGACCAGATACCGGTCGATGGCGTCGTCGCGGCCACCGAGGACCTTGAAGCCGACGAAAGCCCGCTGACCGGCGAAAGCGATCCGATCAACAAGCGCCCCGGCGATCAGCTGCTTTCCGGCTCATTCATCGTCGCCGGCCAAGCCGCAATGCAGGTCACCGCAGTTGGTAGTGACACCTTCGCCGCCAAGCTCGCCCAAGAAGCTAAGGAAGAAAATGAGACCAAGAGTCAGCTACTGGCGACGATCAATCGGATCATCCGCGTGTTGACTTATGTCCTGATTCCGCTGGGCCTGATTCTCTTCACCGTGTCGATGGTCCGCCGCGGGAATTACAACCGCGCGATCATCACGACTGCGGCCTCCATGATCGGCATGATTCCGGAAGGCCTGGTCCTGTTGACGAACGTGGCACTGGCCGTTTCGTCCCGCAACCTGGCCAATCGCCATGTGCTGGTTCGCGCCTTGCCTGCGATCGAAGCGCTGGCCCGCGTCGACACGATCTGTTTGGACAAAACAGGCACCATCACCTCGGGCAAGTTGAAAGTCGCCAAAGTGATCGGCGTGTCGGCAACGGCGGCGCAGGTCGCCGAAGCCGCGCGCCGCATCGCCTATGCGCTCAACGACGACAACGAAACGGCGATGGCGATCAAAGCCACCGCGGCGGCCCCGGACACTGAGGTCACCGCGCGCATGCCATTTTCCTCTGCGCGCAAATGGTCGGGCGCCAGTTTTGCCGACGGGGAAAATCTGGTGATGGGCGCCCCACAATTTGTTTTTCCAGAGGGATTGGCGCCGTCTGTCACAACGCAACTGAACGAGGCGATGCAGCAGGGCTATCGCGTACTCGCCGTCGCCCGCACGCCGCGTCCCCTCACCGCCCCGCTGGAAGACGCCGAGCTATTGGGCCTCTTATTGATCTCCGATGAGTTGCGCCCCACAGCGGCGGCCACCTTCAACTTTTTTGCCGGCCAAGGCGTGAGCTTGAAGGTGATCTCGGGCGATGACCCCGTCACCGTCGCAAATGTCGCCAAGGCCGCAGATCTCGCCGGCGCCGACCAAGCCATCGACATGAGCACCGTGGCTGAAGACGCCGACTTCCACGCGCTGGCCGCCGAGAATAACGTCTTCGGCCGGGTGACGCCTGGGCAAAAGAAAAAGCTGATCGCCGCGATGCAGGACAACGGCCATACCGTTGCGATGACCGGCGACGGGGTCAACGATGTGCTGGCGTTGCGACAAGCCAATTGCAGCATCGCCATGGCCAGCGGGGCCGAGGCCGCAAAGTCGATCGCCGATTTCGTCTTGATCGATTCGAACTTCGACGCGATGACCTGGGTCCTAAACGAAGGCCGGCGCGTCATCAACAACATCGAGCGCGTGGCCTCGATGTATCTGGTCAAAACCATTTTCTCCGTCATCTTGACCGCGATCTTCATTTTCCTGCCGCTGGACTACCCGATCGTCCCGATCAACTTGACCCCGGTCTCCGCGATCGCCGTCGCCATCCCGTCATTTTTCCTGACACTGGAGCCAAACTTCGAGCGCGTGCGCGGGCAATTCATGCAAAAGGTGATGACGCTGGCGCTTCCGGCGGCGTTGATGGTCGTCGCGTATGCGCTGATCTTGACCTTCTTTGAAAGCTGGTTCGGCTGGTCCTTCGGTGTGACCTCCACGTTGGTCGCGCTGTTGATCGGGGTCATCGAGCTGCATGTGTTGACCCTGGTCGCCCGGCCGTTCAACCGCTACAAGACGGTCATGGTGATCGGCCTGTACCTCGCGCTGTTTGCCATTTTCTTCTTCGGCGGCAAGATCTTCTCGATGAGCAACCTCTGGGACTTCAAACTGATGCTGGTCTATATCCCGCTGATCGTCTCGACTGTGCCGGTGTATTACGCCTTGCAGGAATTGCTGGGCCGACGGGTGCTGTCGCGCATCAACTGGCGGTAGGTAAGAAACGGTGGGGTCGCGCGAGCTTGAGGGATCCGGCTTGGGTGCTCGCGCCTGGACATCCCCCACGCCACTGGCCAACAAAAGGCAATGCCGCACCTCCCAATTCGGGCGTGCGGCATTGCCTTTTGACTATGTGAAAAATTAATCCGCGGCCGCCTCGGGATTGGCCACGATCAAGACATCGCAGGGCGCATTTTCAACCACAAAGCCCGCCACGGAGCCGATGAACATGCGGGACACCAGGCGCTTGCTGGAGCGGCCCAAAATGATCAGCTGGGTCGCGTAATCCTTCGGGGCATCATAGGCGACCACGCTGCGCGAACTGCCAAAACGTAGGTGAATGTTGACCTGTAGCCCCTCTTTGCGCAGAGGCTCGGCCATGTCCGTGAGCGCCACCTCGGCTCGTTGTTCGGCGTTATACAGGACCTTGCCCGACACGTCGGCGCCTTCGCCGAGCGAAACACTGTACTGCCGCGTATCGATCACATGAAGCAAGTCGATCACCCCGCCGCGGTCTTTGACGATCGCGACCGCCCGCTCTAATGCGGCATGGGCGGCGCTGGAGCCATCTTCTGCGACTAAAATTCGCACACCGTTTTCTGTCATCACAAAGCACCCCTTTCCTCTTAGTTGTACCACATTGGCGGGGTCAAACGCGCGCGGAAAGGGTCTGGTGTCACCTCACATCGACAGACACCCGCATCAAGTCAGGCTTCACCGAGCAGGGCTAGAACAGGTCGTGCGGTGTCGGGCCCTGAAAAAAAAGGAAGTGGGACAAATGTCGCTTTTGGGTCCGGCAGGTAAGTGTTCCAAGCGCCAGGTCCGAACTTTGGACCAGGTGATTGGAACCTTAGCTGCTCGGACCCGGACATTTGGCCCACGACACTGCTGTAACATTAGTGCACTATACAGGAACTGGGACAAAAGTTCTGTCCCAGTTTTTTTGAAGTTCACTTATTTTGTCTCGTTAGCACTCGGTCGGTCCAGCGCCGCTTTGAACTGCGCCACGTCGAATTTTGGTGTGCGGTCATAATAATACAGCCCGTTTCGTTCCTGCTCGACATCGTACAGCTGCGTGTAGCAGAATCCATAGACATCCGCATCGTCCAGCAATACATCCGCCAGGCCTTTGAATCGGGCGACAAAATCCGCCTCGTCTTTTGGTCCTTCACCATAGCCCCAGGCCCGATTTTGCGCATCCGCATCCGGCACCCATTTAATGCCGCCATACTCGCTGACATTGATCGGCTGGCCGGCATACTGCTGGCGGGCGTCGTGTTCATCCCAGAAATGCCCATTCGGTTGCTTGGACCCGTCGAATTTTTCCTTGAGCTTGGCCGGATCTTGCTCGTAATTGTGGACATCGTAAATATCGGTGATGACATGGAAATTACCACTCGTATCCACCACCGGCCGGCTCGGATCGATCGCCTTGGTCGTGTGATAGATCAGCGCCAGCACATCATTGTTCTGTTGGTGCCCATCGATGTCCCACGTCTCATTCAGTGGACACCAGGTGACGATCGCCGGATGCGCAGTGTCGCGTGCCATGACCTCTTCCCATTCCGGCAAGAACCACAGCGGCGCATCCGCCTTGGCCACGTTCAGCCCCCAGCTCGCCATTTCGCCCCAGACGATGTAGCCGGCCTCGTCGCAATGGGTGAGAAAACGCGGCTCAAACGCCTTTTGATGGAGGCGGGCGCCATTGAATCCGCAGGCCTGGCTCAACGCGATGTCGTTTTTCAGCGCGTCGTCACTCGGCGCGGTGTAGATGCCATCCGGATAGAAGCCTTGGTCCAAGACCAATTTTTGGAAAACAGGCTGGCCGTTGAGCAAAAATTGGCCGTTGTTCATGGCGACTTCCCGCAGGCCAAAATAACTGTGCACCTCATCCTCGCCAAACGTGAGGGTCACGTCATAAAGCCGGCCATGGCTGATCTCCCACAAATGCTTTTCGCTCAGTGGAATGGTGACGCTGCCGGTGGTGCCAGCGATTGCGACGTCGCCTTCGCCGCATGCGACCCCGTCATAGGCGATCGCGGCGTGCACGGTGCCGGGGGCCGTCACCTTCAGCTGCAAGGTCACAGCCGGCGCGGCGATGTTCGGGGCATAATTGACGGACGCCAGATGCGCCACTGGCAATTTTTCCAGCCAAACGGTCTGCCAGATGCCGGTCGTGCGCGTGTAATCGCAGCCCTGCGAATAGAAGACGTGGCTCTGCTTGCCATGCGGGTACGCCTGGGCGCGCATCGGGTCGCGGGCGAGGACCGTCAGCCGATTGTCGCCAGGTGTGCACGCATCTTGGATGTCGAGGAAAAAGCTGCTGTAGCCGCCGCGATGCGTGCCGACCTCAACGCCATTCACGTAAACGTGGGCCTCATAGTCGACAGCGCCAAAATGCAATCGCAACACCTGCTTCAGATCCGCCTCGCTGACGGTGATCGTGCGCTGGTACCACACGGCGTTCATGAAATCTTTGTGGCCGATGCCAGACAGGTCGCTTTCCGGGGCAAACGGCACGGTGATCTCCTGGTCAAATGGGGCCGTATTTTGAAAATCCTGTTCGCGGCCGCTGTCACCGTTGTCGATCAAAAACTGCCATTGGCCATTCAAGTTGACCCAATTTTGCCGCTCAAATTGCGGCAGTGGATATTCCGGACGTGGAATCATGGTTATTGTGTGCTCCTTTGATTTTTGTTGATTTTTATGAATCACTTTTTAAATCAGAGCTGGGCGCGAGCCTCCGCACCGTCTACTTGGGCTGCGGCTCGCAGGGGGGCGACAGCTAACTGGAACCGTCACTCGAGGCGAAGTGCGCCACCAAGCGCCTGGACTGAACTAGCTGCTCAGACCTAAACGCGAGCCTCCGCACCGTTTACTTGGGCTGCGCACAGCGGGGCTGAGTCGGCTAACCGGTCCCGTCGCTCGGGGCTGGCGCCCCAAGCGCCAGGCCCAAGTTAGCCGATCAGCCCCAGACGCCGTGCGCTGCACCGTTTTTAAATAGCGCTTTCATTTTCCTGTGCGGCAAAGGCCGCCGGGCGGCTCACGGGCGGCTCAATAGTAACGACTGCGGTTGCCGAAGTTCAGTTTGGCGACGATGGTGTTGGGGTCGCTTTCCTCAAGCGGCTGAATCCAGAGGCCTAGCGTCGTCAGATCTTTCAGGATGAAATTCGTCACGGCGATCTCAGCTTCTGCTGGGTCGATGTCGAGCCCGGCTGCTTTTGCCACGCTGACCGCATCGTCGATCGATAGCGTCAACGTGTCGACAAAGTGCGAATCGAGCTGGCGATAAAGGGCCGCCACTTGATCATTGACCGACTGTTCGACTGCCTTGAAGACCTTCGCGTTTTTCGCCTGTAAGTCGTAATACTTTGTTACCAGATGATTGTTGTCGATTTCCATGATCATCCTCCTTGTCTCTGACAAGTTTAACGTGTAAATAAATGAAATCATAGCCGTTGACAAATTTTTCTGGGGTGACCGATCGAAACCGCATATAAGGAGACGAATCAAGTTATGTTCCGCTGTTCGACGGCCGGAGTTTTCGAATAAAGCCATCTCGGCCCTCTATTGCTGGGCTAAGATGGCACTTATTTCGCGCATCACTTTGAGACTATGCGTGACGCCTCACTTTGAAATTTTTTCTTTTTTTGTCCAAGCGCTACAATCAAGACAGCCAGAATCAGAATCGACCCGAGTAGTACGATAAGTCCTGAAGTCAAGCATACCCGCGAATTATGAAAGGAGTTTGCCAGTTCACCCGTGACAGTCAGTTCGCTAAATAGATATGTCGTTGGAACAATATGTGCGATTGATTGCAGCGGGACGACCAGCCAAGTACCGAGCGGCAGTCCAATCAACACAACCAAGGCAACGAATAATGTCACGAATCGATTCTTGGCCATAATAGCGATCACTTCGCAGCTCAAAACCAAAAAGACCAGATACAAAAGACTGATTGGCAGCTGTTGCAAAATGATGGTCCCAGTCGACACATATTCCATTTTCGACGTTCCTGAATGATATCGAAACATTGGATAGGACCAGTGACCAAACCCAGAGATAATTGTGGCCAAGCCAAGCACAAGCCCGATCATGGCCACTACAAGTCCCACACAGACAAGAACGCCCGCCAGTGAATCTACAGCACTTAACGACAAGATTCTAAACGGAAAGACTGCACCAATATCGATGCCCTCCCGGTAGCGCTCAGAAAATACCTGGGATAACAGAAAAATGACCAGGACGCAGAACACGACCGGGGCAATATATCGCAGAAGATTGGCCACAAAACCGAGACCATCGACGGGATACGTCGAAGATTGTTCAGGAAGATCAGCCTTTGCGAGGGCTTTGAGTCGTAATTGCTCGCGCTTGAGGCCAGTCAGTAGATCAGGCGTCGTCGCTGGATCTCCCTTTGCCATTTTTAGGGAAGCATCTGTCTGTGAAAGTGCAACGGCATAGGCTTCCTGGTACCGACCCGCATGAAGTGCATCGATTAATTTTGTGTTCTTTTCAATTGACGCTTGCGCATCATGGTAATTACCTAATGCGGATTCATATCTGTCAGAATTCTTATCATATACAGACAGATCATTCTTCGAGGCGGCTCTCAAACGTTTGGCAATCTGTAGATTGTCATTGGCATTCGATGCGATAGAGAAGGAGCGATAGGTCCGAATATTCATAGCCAGAATAAAAATAAAGAGCATTAGGATGGTCCCTGTCATTAATAGCGTCAACGTACTTTTGAAAACGCGCTTAATAAAAAAGTTAAGATAACTCAAAGCCTCACCTCCAAGATCGACCTATTTTGGAGAGTCAACTGGGTATCAATAAATGACGCGATCTCGTCTCGGTAGTGTGAGGTGATGACGAGACACTTGCCTGCATCGGCCATGGCCCTCAGCCGCTCATAAAGAAGTTGACGCGCCTCCTCATCCAGTCCGTTACTGATCTCGTCCATCAAAAGATTTTTCGCGCCACTCACTTCATAAAGCGCGATGATCAGCCGCTGTTTCATACCCAAGGAATACTTTCGTATGGGAAGTCGAATGTAGTTTACCATACCCCAATATTCAACCACAGGATCAACAGCTACACTCGAATGCCATTGGCCGTGGACAAAATTAAGATAGTCGCGGCCAGTCAACTGAGAATTGAACCAATTGCTAGACTCCCAGAAAAACGCATCACGACTCCTGCTGGAAGATGGCGCCCCATCAAAACTGAAGATGCCGTGAGTGAGTGGGACAAGGCCCATCATCGATCGCAAAAGCGTTGTTTTGCCCAAGCCATTCTCGGCCGTAATGAGGAATAACCTACCATCCAAAAAGTCGTATGAGAAATCTTTTATCAACAAGCTTCGCGTAGAGAGCTGGATATCTCGCGCAGTGATCATCAGTACCCCTCCCCTCAGACAATCTTATTTTGAGTATGTATCGCTCCGTATAAACAGATCAAGCCCAAGCAAAAAAGGATACAGTCTGTCTATACAAGCCATTTCGTTCAATGACATAAAAACGGTCACAATCCTCCACCGTCAATCCAAGAGGTAAATGACCGTTCGAATAATCTTTGTGACTCGACTAGGCAGAGCAGCCAGCCCTAGAACTCAGAACAACCAAAATAAATATGACTCCAGGCACCTTAATATCCTCCAGTATAATAGAGGGAACGTTGGTATCTAACGTAATTCCACCCGCTGCCGATTGGGACATCTTGTTTATCTAGGTAACGGGCAGCGGTAGGTACTCGAATATAAACATAGTGCGTATAATTCGTATTATAGTTAAAGGTCGTGTTGTGATCAAAATGATACGACTTGACCACCTTGTTAGTTGCCGCGCCAACAGATTGGCTTGACACAACCGAGAGCCCACCGAGTCCAATAGCAAACACCACTACAAACAGAGCAAAGATTTTCTTCATGACTATTCACTCCTCCACGTGAGTTGATCCAGAAAACCAAGGACGCCCCTTAGAACGCTTTCATTATATTATTAGTCAGAAAAAAATCAATACGTGTATATAAATTTTTGGGTGCATAATTGCAACATAAATGCCGTTTTTCGAATTCCTCGTGCGATTTACACATTTTCCGAGTCAAAAATTTTCGTTATCTATCTGCCTCCCTCCTGCTACTTTCTTTGGGCGCCTCGCTTCCCTTCTGCTATACTTGCTTTAATTAATGGAGGCGATCACATGACAGCTGCACAAGCACCGCGCAAGGACTATCCGGAGACTGACAAATGGGACCTGACAGCCATTTACGCCAGCGATACCGCGTATGAACAGGACATCAAGAAGCTTCAGGAACTGGCCGAGGATTTCACCCGCATTTATCAAGGGCGTCTGAATGAAGTCGGCGCGATCAAAGACGCATTGGCGGATATGGCCAATATTCAGACCATCGCTGATCATCTCAGCCACTACGCATTTTTGCCCCAATCCGCGGACACCACGGACCCGGCGGCCAATCATCAGCTCAACCGCATCAATCAGCTCTTTGCCAGCGTGTTTGGCCAGCTGACCTTCTTCGACACCGAACTGCAGGCGCAGTCCAATGAGCTGCTCGACGAGGTGGCGGCCACCGACGAAGATACCGCCGCCGTCATTCGCCACATCAAGGCGGCCAAGGCGCATGAACTGCCTGGCGCCGTGGAACAGGTCCTGACGCAACTCGGTCCGACCTTGGACACGCCGAACGCCATTCGCGACCAGATGTTTGCGGACATGGATTTCGGCAGCTTCACGGTGGCTGGGAAAACTTATCCGCTGTCCTTCACTTTATATGAAGAAGAATATCAAAAACATCCCGACACCGCCGTCCGCCGTGCCGCATATCATCAATTCTGCGACACCTTGGCGCGCTATCAAAACACGATGGCAGCCGCCTACTACAACCAGGTCGCCAAGGAAAAAACGCTGGCGACGTTGCGGGGGTATGAGTCCGTCTTTGATTATCTGCTTGCCCCGCAGGAAGTGACTCGCGCGATGTTCGACCGCCAGATCGATGGCTTGATGAAGGGCCTGGCGCCGTTGATGCAGCGCTATGTCACCCATTTGAAAAAACTGTGGGGGCTCGACCACATCGGCTACACGGATCTTCAGATCGATATCGACCCCGAATTTGCGCCAGCCGTGACGCGGGCCGAGGCGCCGAGCATGGTGAATGATGCCCTTGCGCCGATGGGGCCGGCTTATCAGGACTTGATTGCGCACGCATTTCCGCAGCGCTGGGTGGATTTTGCCCCAAACGCTGGCAAAGCTTCGGGCGCCTTTGCGACGATGCCATACGCGATTCATCCCTATGTGCTGATGAGCTGGAGCGACACCCTGCCGGCCCTGTACACACTGATCCACGAACTCGGCCACACCGGGCAGATGACGTTGGCCAGTCGCAAGCACGACATCATGGCCGCCAACCCATCCACCTATGTTGTGGAAGGCCCGTCGACGTTCCATGAACTCCTGCTCACGAAGAGTCTGCTTGCCAAGGCCAGTGATCCGCGACTCAAGCGGTTTGCGCTGAGTCGCCTGCTGTCGGATACCTATTTTCACAATTGCGTGACGCATCTGCTCGAGGCCGCCTTCCAGCGCGAAGTGTACACGCTGATCGACAACGGCGAGTCCTTCAACGCTGCCAAGCTCAACGAGTTGAAGTTGCAGGTCCTCCATCAATTCTGGGGCGACGCCGTGGATCTCACCGATGGCCGCCCAGAGCTGACCTGGATGCGCCAGAGCCATTACTACATGGGCCTGTATTCCTACACCTACTCCGCCAGCATGGTCATTTCGACCGGCGCGTTCCTCCGGTTGCAAAATGGTGACGAAAACGCCATCCATGACTGGCAAGAATTTCTGGCGCTGGGCGACACCAAGACACCGCTTGAAGAGGCAAAAGTCGCAGGCGTTGATATCTCAACGGCCAAGCCGCTCGAAAACATGGTCGCCTTCCTTGATGAAACAGAAAAACAGATCGAAGCGTTGAGCGCAGAGATCGATTAACGCATTGCGCAATAAAAGAGACGGTCTCCACGCAACTATGCGCGAGGCCGTCTTTTTTTGATGGTGGCTCACCGCGAGAGCATACAGTGGGCCATCTTTGGTTGATCGCAGGCCGCCGTATCAGGGTACAGGGCCGCGCTGTTTTCAGCTCAAGTCATCGAGGTCCGGCCCGCCCATCGTATCCTGCATCAGCTGCACCGCCTCAAGCAACGGGCGCACCGCATTGATATCCGTGAGCGGGGTCTCTTTTGGCTGCTTGCGCCGGTTAATGTGGACCCGCCACTTGAAGCGCAGCGGGACATCCGCAGGTTCGATCGTGCCCCGAAAATAGAAGAACTGTGGCTGCATCGGAAACCCGCGAAAGGTCCGGGCGCGGATGCGGTCACAATCGATCTGTTCCTGGCCCAACATCCCGGTGCCAAAAACAACCAGCGCATCTGGCAGCTGCGCGCCAAACCGCCGACGCAACGTGCGAAACCCGCTCACCCCGCGCGACGACACATGACCGCCATAGATCAACAGGTCGCAGGTGCTCATTTCCTGTGGCGTCAAAAACGCCCGGTCGACCAGCGGACAATGGAGCCGCCGCGCGATCCACAACGCATATTGCTGGGTAAAACCCGTTTGCGACTCATAAACCACAAGTGTTTTCATCCGCCGTCCCCTTCCGCATTGGTCTATTATCATTGTAGCGAGGTGAGGCGCGGATTTTCAATTTTGCGGTCTTGCGAAGGGAAATCGGCCTAGGTTGAAAGGCAGACAAGAAGACGATCAGACAGGACGCTAGATTCTCAGTGATAGGCACGGCCGATGAAGATGGAAAGATTGTGAATGAATAGAGTGAGCAGGAAACAAGGCAAAGAATCTGCGAAAAATTAGGCGTATCCGGTGACTGCGCAGTATAGCCATCTCGACAAATCCTCTGATGTGATTTTAAACCATGTTCCTCGAACTGAGGGTGTGCGGAGGCCAGAAACGGCTCGCTTCGCATGTCTTGGCGTAAGGCATAAATGCCTAACGCCAAGAGCAAGCCCCCTCGTCGGTGTTAGCGGCTGTGCCGCTTACGCCGAAAGCAAGCTTTGAGACCGTGCACTCTGCGGGCTCAAAGTTGCTTGTCCGCTCTACTACGGTCGCCAGCCATTTTCTGGCCGGAGCACACCCGCAATTTTCCGCAAACCAAACTCAAAAGGGCAAGCGGTCGACTGATCAATTTATTAAAACCGAGAAAAGCTTGACGCATACCGCGCGCCGCCCCACCCTGCGTCGTCAGTGAAAATATGCTACACTTGCGGTGATAGTTCATTTCACAAGGGAGGAATTTCCAATGAAGATCACGCGTCATGGCGAAGCACAACAGACCACAGGCGAACCACCGATGATCGGCCACACCCTGCCGAATTTTACCGTGCAGACCGCTGACAAGACCTCGCTGACCGCCACCGATTTTTCCGGCCAGTACACCCTGCTGAGCGTTGTGCCAGATATCAACACCCGGGTGTGCAGCATTCAGACCAAGCATTTCAACCAAGACATGGATGAATTCATGGGCGTCAACTTTTTCACCATTTCCACGAACACCACCGACGAGCAGCAACAATGGTGCGCGGCTGAAGGCGTGAAAAACATGCAGCTGGTGTCCGACCAGGCGCATGAATTCGGCGAGGCGCTGGGCCTGTTTGTTGCGGCAAACGGCACCGACGCCCGCAGTGTTTGGATCATTGACCCGACTGGCAAGATCGTTTATCGCCAGTTGATCGAAGAGCAGACTGACGAGCCGGATTATCAAAGCGCGATGGCCTACCTCGAAGCACACGCATCCCGTTAAAAAAGATCGCGCCGGCTTGCGGGTCGGCGTTTTTGCGTTCATCACCAGATCGTTGCAACTTGAAGGAGGCAGATCATGATGGAATTCATTCCCGTTCGCATTTACGATCACGTTCAACCCGCGGGCTACCGGCTGCTCGTCGACCGGCTCTG
This sequence comes from Lacticaseibacillus mingshuiensis, assembly GCF_016861785.1. Taxonomy (GTDB): domain Bacteria; phylum Bacillota; class Bacilli; order Lactobacillales; family Lactobacillaceae; genus Lacticaseibacillus; species Lacticaseibacillus mingshuiensis. Next base: position 19,059 of record NZ_BOLS01000003.1, on the reverse strand, counting down.
GCCGCGCGGCGTCAGCAAGGTCAACGCCGCCCTCGATGGCTGGGCCAAAACGATCGCGCCAAGCAACGACCTGCGCGAATGGTTTGGCCACGAGCCCGACAAGTTTCCGGAATTCACCCAGCGTTACCTCGCCGAATTGGATGAAAATCCGGCGGTGGCCGAGGTGATTCGCACGCTTCAAGCCGCAAACGCGCCGACCGTCCTCCTGCTTTTCGGCGCAAAGGACACCAGCCACAACAACGCGGTCGTCCTCGCCGATTACCTCAAGGCCAAGGTGAAGTGATGCTGAGTAAAGTCGAATTCCGCAAGCAACAATTGCCCCGCCTCAAAAGCGCGCGCCAGGAAACGGAAGCGGCGGCGGCCCAATTGCTCTACACCCTGATGACTACGCCAGCCTGGAAAAATGCGCAGACGATCGCCACCACGATTGCCGGCCCTGGCGAACTGCCGACCGCGCCACTGATCGAAGCCGCGACCCAAGCGGGAAAAACAGTCCTGTTGCCTCGCGTGATGCCCAAGCACCAACTCGTTTTCCTACCTGACCCCGGACCGGCCGCGCGCGTGACCAGCTCATTTGGTTTGAGCGAACCTGCTTTTGAGGCTGAAAAAGTCGAAGACACTATCGATCTGATCGTCGTGCCTGGCCTCGCCTTTGCCAGTTTTGGTCGGGTTCGCGTCGGCTTTGGTGGGGGCTATTACGACCGCTTTTTGGCCGCGCATCCCGCCGCTGCGACCATCGCTCTGGTGCCGCCGGTCATGCAGTTCGCCCTGCCAACTTGGGAAGTCGAGCCCTTTGACGTGCCGCTTGATCAGATTCTGTTTGTCTGACCCTGCGCGAAAGGAGACGCCATGATCACCCGCCTTTCAAAGGACCTGGATGCCCGCACCCAGTACAAGTTGCTGGCTGCCAGCATCATCCCCCGCGCCATTGCCTGGATCACCACCCTTGACGAAAACGGCCACGTGAATCTGGCGCCGTTTTCTTTTTTCAGTGGGGTGTCCAATCAAAAACCCCTGCTGTCGATCGCGATCATCCGCGCCCACGGCCAGCCCAAAGATACCGCGGCCAACTTGCTGGCGACCGGTGAAGGCGTCATCCATCTGGTCACAACCGAGACCGCCGCGCAAATGAACATGACGGCCGCGTCCCTACCCGCTGGCGAAAGCGAAGTGGCGACGGCCGGCCTGCATCTGACCGCCAGCACCGCCGTCGCCGCCCCGAGTCTCCAGGAAGCGCTGGTGCGGCTGGAGGTCAAACTGTATCAGCACGTGCCGATCGAAATCGCCGGAGCCATCGCCACCGACCTCTTCATTCTGGAAGTCGTCGCGTTTCAGTTCGACCCCAGCGTGTTTGACCCGGCAACCGCCCATCTGGACGTCGCCGCGCTTGCCCCACTGGCCCGGCTCGCGGGTCCGCAATATGCCACACTCGGGCCGCTTTTTTCCATGACACGTCCCGATCACTCGTCCCTTAGTTAGGAAGTAGGTTTCCGTTTTGACCGTTTTTCTCTCCAGTTTGTTCGGCGTCTGCGAGATTCTGATCTTGATCGCACTCGGCTATTTTCTCACAGCGCGCGGCTGGTTCGACGACCGCTCCAGCCGCATCATCGCCAAAGTCGTCACCCAAGTCTCCCTGCCCGCCTACATGATCGTCACCATTGATGAAAAATTCTCAGCGGGTCAGCTCATGCGCCTGCTTCCGGATCTGCGTTTTCCGGTGCTGTCCATGGCGATCTTGTTTGGCCTCTCCTTTGGCGTTTGCCGCGCCCTGGCCGTGCCGGTCGGACGCCGCGGCCTGTTCAAGTCCATGTTTTTCAACTCGAACACCGTCTTCATCGGCCTGCCCGTGAACCTCGCGCTGTTTGGCGCCAAGAGCCTGCCATACGTGCTGGTCTATTACATGGCCAACACCACGATCTTCTGGACCGTCGGCGTCTACCTGATTCAGGCAGACGGCCCGCACAATGCGTCCCTCTCTTTGAAAACAGTGCTGGGCAAAATTTTCTCGCCACCGCTTCTGGGATTCATCGTGGGGGTCCTGCTTGTGCTGGCGCGCGTTCGCCTGCCGCAATTTCTGATGTCCGACCTGAATTACATCGGCGGATTGACCATCCCCGGCTCCATGTTTTTCATCGGCATCGCGATGCATCAAGCCGGGCTGGCGAATATCCGCTTTGACAAGGAAATGCTTGGCATCTTTTCCGGCCGCTTTCTTTTCGCCCCGCTGGTCATGTTTCTGCTAGTGGCCTGGACGCCGATGCCGCTTTTGATGAAGCAAGTCTTCATCCTGCAATCCGCAATGCCGGTCATGACCAACGCCCCGGTCGTCGCCAAACTCTACGGCGCCGACGCCAACACAGCCGCCATCACCGTCACAACCACAACCCTCGCCGCAATGGCAGTGATTCCCGTAGTAATGGTGCTTGTGCAACAACTGTAGGGTGTGACGCCGAGCGTTCAGAGACGAGCAGCTAAGTCCAGTAGACGCTTGAGGCGCACTTCGCCTCGAGTGGCTACTGGCTTAGATGCCTCGTCTCTGCTCGGCGGAACCCAACTGTAGGGTGTGACAAGGCGCCCCGCCCCCAACAAAAATAGGAAGCGACCCATTGCGGGCCACTTCCTTTTTTTCTTCCTATTGAACTAGTTAAACGAGCACCGGGCGATACAAGCTGACGACCACACCCAAGATCGTGACATCATCAAAATACATATCGGCCATGTCGTCGTTTTCCGGATGCAAGCGCACGCGTCCGCTTTCCTTGTAGAAGCGCTTGACGGTCGCCTCGTCGTCTTCGGTCATGGCGACGACGATCTGACCATTTTCCGCTTCCGACTGCTTCTTGATAATGATCTGATCGCCATTGAGAATGCCGATCTTGATCATCGAATTCCCCTGGACGCGCAACATGAACAGATCCTGCGCATTGTACGACAGGTCGTCTGGGACCGGGAAATAGTCCTCAATGTTTTCGATCGCGGTGATCGGCACCCCAGCGGCGACGGTCCCGACGATTGGAATGCCAGGTTCGCTCACGCCGATATAGTCGCGCCCGGCCTGGGTCAATTCAAGTGTCCGCGGCTTGGCAGGATCTTTTTCGACCAATCCCTCGGCCAGCAGTTTTTCCAGATAAGCGGCGACGGTGCTGGATGAACTCAGCCCGACCGCTTTCCCGATCTCACGCACGGTCGGCGGATAATGCCGCTCAGTGAGCGACTCGTGGATCACTTGTAGGATATCCCCCCAGCGCTTTTGGCTCGGCTGCATTGGCATATGACTCCCCCCGATTTCTTCTATGATAACATCAGCATACCAGCCCGAACGTTCGTTTGCAACGATTACCCGCGACAAATCGCGATTTTGCGGGAAATGGATGCGTTTTTTTGGAAAATCGGGGCCGTTTGCGAACCAGAGGCAGTGATTCGCGCGTCAAGTGACACATTTGGACAGCGCCGAGCAGGGGTGGAACATGTAGTCGGTCCGGCCATCCCGCGGGCCTGCGCACCCTGAATCAAGTTGGGCTTCGCGCGGCAGGTCTGGGACATCTAGTCGACCAAGTCCCGTATGGCTGAGTGCGCCATACGCGCCTCGGCCGAACTAGTTGCCCAGATCTGGACGCCGCGCTACGCACCCTAAATCAAAAAAAGCGGCCACCATTGCTGGTAGTCGCTACATCCGGTGGACTTCCGGCAGGTGGTGCATCTGCCGGCGGTCGCATGCCGTTTTCTTCATCTCATAGGCCACAACGACCAGAATATCGATCGCCATCAGCCCAATGCCGATCGCGGCCCAATTTGTGCAAAGCAATACGACGGTCAAGCCGGTCAACCCGCGCAAGATCCATTTCAAAACTGTGAGCGTCATCTGGCTCGCCTCCTTTTTGGGGCAGCACACCCCACGCGTGAACAGAACCCCTCAAGAATAAGTTGCTGTTCCCATTTCCATGGCTATAACATTACGCCGATCTCGAGCCATTGTAAACCGTTTAGATACTTAAAATTTACATTAAACGCCCGCGCGTGGGCAATAAAAAGTCGTAAGCGCTTCCCGTTTTTACACAAAAGATAAAAGTTCAGACCAGCGCCGTATTCGCTTTCTGGTGCTGGTTTGGGTATGATTGACCTATCTAAAACGAAACAGAGGGACTCGCCATGGAAAGCAAGCGCACGTGGTTTTACCGCCACTTCATCAACAGTAAATTTGCCGTCGCCGCGTTCAATCTGCTGCTGGGATTGTTGGTGATCTGGGTCTTCACCAAGATCGCCTGGATCTTTGAGCCGGTGCTGTCCTTCCTCGGCATCGTCGCCCCGCCATTTGTTTTCGCCGGGATTCTCTTTTACCTGCTCAATCCCGTGGTCAATTGGCTCCAGCGCCTGAAGATCCCGCGCGTCTGGGCGATCTTGATCGTGTTCATCGGCGTGCTCGCAATCTTAGTCTTTGCCATCGCCAAGCTCGTGCCGCCGATCGAACAACAGATCACCAACCTCGTCACCAACTGGCCGCAATTGTGGAACAACTTCACCGCCTGGCTCACCGATCTCAATGAAAAACAGACCCTGATCTCCGAAAGCGACCTCAACCACATCGGCGAAGAGATCACCGCGGCCCTGTCCGCCAAGCAAAGCGCGCTAATCACCGGCACCTTGTCTGGCATCCAAAGTGTCGTCGGGGCAGTTGGCAACGTGGTCATCACCGTCGCGACCGCCCCGATCATCCTGTTTTTCATGTTAAAAGACGGCGAGAAATTCCCGCCGCTGGTGATCAACCTGTTCCCCGTCAAACTGCGGACCAGCCTGCACCAAATGCTGCACGAAATGAACCAAAAAGTCGGCTCCTACGTCCAAGGCCAGATCACCGTGGCCATTGCCGTCATGATCATGTTCATGCTCGGCTACACCATCATCGGCCTGCGCTTTGGCCTCGTCTTTGGCCTGATCGCCGGGCCGCTGAACTTGATCCCGTATTTCGGCTCCGCACTGGCCATGGTCCCCGCGCTGATTGTCGGCGCGATGACCAGCCCGCAAATGCTGATCGAAGTGATCGCCGTTTTCTTCGTCGAATGGCTCCTCGAGACCCAGCTCATCTCCCCACTCGTTATGGGCAGCAAGCTTGAGATGCACCCCATCACCATCGTTGTGGTATTGTTAACAGCAGGGAACCTCTTCGGCCTCGTCGGCGTCATCCTCGGCATCCCGGGTTTCGCCGTCCTCAAGATCGTCGCCGTGCGCATGTTCCGCTGGTACCAGCAAGTCTCCGGCCTGTACGAAGAAACGCCGGCGCTGGCTGATGGGCAAAATCAAACGCCGCCGCCAAGCGATGGCGCAGCCCCCCACCCGCATGATTCCGCCGCCGCCAAGACTGGCCGAACCGGTGACGGGACCAGCACCACCCCACCAAGCGACTCACCCGCGCCGTCCGCGCCGATTCCATCTTCTAAGTCTGCATCCAAAAAGGAGCACAAATGACACTGTTTTATCTGATCTTCGACATCGGGCTGCTCGCGTTGGGCGGCTACTACCTATTTTGGCTGAGCCGAATGGACATCCACGCCCGTTACTCAGGCTTCCAGCTCGTGATCGCGGTACTCGTCGGCCTCTGGCTGTTGGCGGGTGGCATCGATGACATCGCGTATGTGATCTTCGTGGCCGCCTTTGTCACCCTGACCGTCCTGACCGGCACCAGCGGCTCGACCCCGACACGCCTGATCTCCGTGGGCGTCTTTGGTCGCGTCATTCCGCTGTCGCGCATGACCGCCGTCACCCTCACCCCATTTTCCGTTGCAAATGGCCGCACCGTTGTGATCGCGCTGTTTGCGATGGGCGACCGCCGCTTGGTTCGGCTGAGTTTTGCCAGTGACCTTCAGACATTGATCGCCCAACTCCAGCCGCGCCTGCCTCAGCAGGTCCCAATCACCGTAGAACATCTCGAATAAGACCGTGCCCTCGTCACCTGCTGACGAGGGCTTTTTACGCCCCGCCATTGCCCGCAAAAAGTTGTGTGACGCCATCACATCGATCCGAGTTGATGTCAGCCGGGAGCGGAACCTTGGTGGACCCGTGGACCGCGTATGTTGTCTTTTCAAATCAAAAAAGGTAAATTTGCGGACCCGTGGACCGGAACCCCTGTGATCTTGGACAATCGTGCGATCTCTGAGATTGCCAATTTGCTTCTTATAGGCTGGATTATTGAAATTACCGATCTCAGAGATTGCGGAAACAGAGCAGCCCCCGGGCGACGGGCCACATCAGTGTGACGCCATCACATTACTTTCTGCCAAATTTTTGAGAGCGTGACTATTCGCGGACCAGTGGACCGAAAGAACTGTCATCTTCGCAATAGCGCGATCTCTGAGATTGCCAATTTACTGTTTCTGGACTGGATTATTGAAGTTTTTGATCTCAGAGATCGCGGAAACAAAGTACCGCGGGCAACGGGCCACATCAGTGTGACGCCATCACATTACTTTCTGCCAAATTTTTAGGAGCGTGCCTATTCGCGGACCAGTGGACCGAAAGAACTGTCATCTCCGCAATGACGCGATCTCTGATATTGCCAATTTACTGCTTCTGGACTGGATTATTGAAGTTTCCGATCTCAGAGATCACGGAAACAAAGCGCCCCGGGACAACGGGTCACATTGGCGTGACGCCATCACATTACTTTCTGCCAGATGCTTGGGGCCGCGGTGTGATACCACAAACTGGTGTGACCCGGTCACATTACTTTTGAACGCGGCCCTGCTCTTATTGCCAAAATGCGTCGTTTATTTGGTGAGTCAAACAGCGTCGATCAGAGATCAAGTCTCGACTTTTAAAACGTTGAATTAACGGCATTTCTATGACTGGAGATTTTTCTAGTCTCAAGTGACACCGTTGAGATTCGAAGAAACGTTGATCCACCGCGGTTTCTAACGGCCGGTTAAGAGCCTGAGATTCGCGCTAGAAGGTCGATTTCGAATTGAAGTCGGTCGATTGGCCGCGAAAATGTCATAGAATGCGCGTGAGGGAGTTGTGCTCAAGTAAACACCGATATGCTTGTGAGTCTCTGATTTCGGGAAATGGATTCGATATCACGGCGCTCGGGGCGTGCGGACAACATTTGGTGTGATGCCATCACATTATTTTCAGTCAGATATCTGGGGACGTGACTATTCACGAACCAACGGACCGCGATTTCTGTAATCTTGGCCACCGTGTAATCTCTGAGATTACCAATTTGCTTCTTCTGGGCTGGATTATTGAAATTTCCGATCTCAGAGATTGCGGGAACAAAGCCCGCGAGCCACGGGCCACATCGGTGTGACGTCATCACAAAACTTTCAACCTGATACATTGGGGCGTGAGTATTCGCGGACCAGTGGATCGAGAAATCTGTGATCTTGGCCACCGTACGATCTCTGAGATTGCCAATTTACTGTTTCTGGACTGGACTATTGAAGTTTCCGATCTCAGAGATTGCGGAAACAAAGTGTCGCGGGCAACGGGTCACATCGGTGTGATGCCATCACATTACTTTCTGCCAGATTATTTGGGCGTGCAATTCGCGGACCAGTGGACCGTAATAACTGTCATCTTCGCAATGGCCGATCTCTAAGATTGCCAACTTGCTTCTTCTGGACTGGATTATTGAAGTTTCCGATCTCAGAGATCACGGAAACCGAGCCCCGGGCGGCCACATCGGTGTGACGCCATCACATTATTTTCTGTCAGATATTCTGGAGCATGAAAATTCGCAGACCAGTGGACCAGAAGATCTGTCGTCTCCTCAATGGCGTGATCTCCGGGACTACCAATTTTGGGGGCGTGCGGGCCACATCAGTGTGACGCCATCACATTACTTTCTGCCAGATACTTCGGGGCGTAGTTGACGAGGATCGAACACGGGCCCGCAATTTTTACTATTGCCAGAAAAAGCCATCATCTACGGACCCAGAGTTCACGAGTGCACCCGACAACACTATCCTCCCAGGCGGATTTACAGGTGCGTTTCATCCTCACACGCGGATAATGAATCGAACTGCACCGTCTAATACGCCTCTGCCGTCCGCCGACTCAGGTCAAGAATGCCGGTCTATCAACCTTCCTAATCAAAAGGCGCAAGAAAAAATTTTTTGCGCCAAGCGCGCACCGAAAAGACCGGTATATCAACGTTTTCCAGGCGCAAAACACCGCCTCGGGACGGCAAAAAAGCAGCCCAAAAATAGCAGCTGCTTCTCAGATATAATTTCAAATTGATGTGTTTACTTAGATCTTGCGCAGTGTGAACAGCGCACTCAGAATCAGGAGGACGCCCAGCGCGACCATGAAAAATTCAAAGTAGAAGGTCAGCCCCAGCAAAAAGATCCAGATGAAGGCGATCAATGCAGCCCCGAAGAAAAAGTCGAGGCAAAAACGGCCGAAGCGTGAATGAGCGTTCCCGTCCAGCCAAGCTAACAGCCACAGTCCAACTGCTAACCCGATGCCAAAGCAAATGACGCTCGCCATCGCAAACAGATCATCTGGATGATACACGAACCAGCCGTAGCCGGAAAATAATGCGGCCAGCACAATCACCAAGACGACGGTGATCACGGTGCGGTGATCACTGCGCTTCACGTGAGAATCGCTGCGCGTTGACTTGCTTGGTTGTGCCTCGACCGGTTCCTGAGCGGCGGCCTGCGCCGGCTCAACTTTTTCGTTTTCTGCCATGATCGACCCTCTTTTCTCTCCATAGTTTACCAAAAAGCGCACAAGATTTACACTAGGCATACAAACAAAGGAGGCGCCTTATGTCACATCACGCATTTGGCTTTTATCAGGGCCTGCCGTTGAGCGATCCGGCAAGCCTGCAACTCATCACGGTGCCGGATGAACAGCCACAGCCGCATGACCTACTGGTGCAAGTCGCTGGTTTTTCGATCAATCCAGTCGATACAAAACGGCGGCAAAATGCGCCGGCGACAACGACCCCACAGATCGTCGGCTATGACGCAGTGGGAACGGTGATCGCACGCGGCGCAGAGGTGCTCGATTTTGCCATCGGGGACCGCGTCCTGTATGCCGGCACCACTCGCCGCGCCGGCAGTTATCAGGAACAACAGCTGATCGACAGCCGACTGGTCGCGAAGGCTCCAAGCGCGCTGAGCGATGCAGACGCCGCGGCACTGCCCCTGGTCAGCCTGACTGCGTGGGAGCTGCTGTTTGAAAAAATGGGCTTCATCCCCGAAGCAGACGCCAACGTTGGCAAGACGCTTCTGGTGATCAACGGGGCAGGCGGCGTTGGGTCGCTTCTGACGCAATTGGCAAACTGGGCCGGGTTGACGGTGATCGCGACGGCCAGCCCAGTCAACCATGACTGGCTGATCGCACATGGCGTCGCGCTTGCGCTGGATTATCACAGCAACCTTGAAACCGCGCTGGCCGAAAACAACATCCAGCAGGTCGATGGCGTTACGATTTTGTATGCCCCGGCGCCATATTTTGAGCTTGCCTGCAAATTGGTCGCGCCGTTTGGCCACATTGCGACCATCGTCACCCCTGACCGCCCGTTGCCAGTCGCGCTGTTGAAGGACAAGGCTGCCAGTTTTGACCTCGAATACATGTTCACCAAGAGCGACTTTTCCTGGGAAATAACCAGCCAGGGAAAAATTCTGACGCGCATCGCCGAGCTTGCGGGGACTGGCAAGCTCAACGCAAGTGTCACCCGCCATTACGACACGCGCACTCTAGAAAGTCTGCGCGACGCAACGGCCCGCAGTGAGGCAGGCCATCAAGCCGGCAAGATCGTATTGACCGGGCCATTCGCCTCATAAGCAAAAAGCTGTCAGGACGCGGGTCCCGGCAGCTTTTTTCATCTTACAGACAAAATTTTCTTCCTATTATAGTTACTTGTGATACCCCAATGCAACCTGGCACGTTTGCTTGGCGTCGCCTTCGGTCAGGCGGCTCGGGTCGTAGATGATGCGGCCTTCACCCATGTAATAGTTGAACTTCTTCAACACCACGCGCTGGGCAAGGGTGCGCAGGCGCAATTCGTCGTTGATCTGCGCCTCGAACAGCTTGCACCATTTTTTGTCCATCATCGCGGGCTCCTCACGCTCCGTGATATACCCCTGATCCATGATCGTATCCGCGCCTTCCGCTTTTTGCATGCGGCTGACCATTTGTTCTTCTGCCATCATTTTTCCCCCAAAAAAATAGCGAGTCGCCTGCGCGAGTCGCCGTTTGCGTCTAATACCGTGGCTCGAGCAGCTTGCGTGGGCGAATGAACGTGGTCGCCTGCGCATTTTCTGCCTGGTCAAATCCCGCGCGTTGATAAAAACCGGTGAGGGGCTCGTCCCCGCAGACCACTACGATGCGGGCGACCTGCTTGAAATAATCATCGAATTGTTGGAGCAATTGCTCGCCGATGCCCTGGTGCTGGTACTCAGGCAAGACGATCAGGTCCTGGATGAAAACAATTGTGTGCATGTCGGACACGCCGCGCACCATGCCGACCAGCTTGCCCTCGTCATCGCGCGCCGTCAGCAGCGTTGAGTTGGCGATGCCGCGGGCGGTTTCGCCAACGTCGACCAAATACTTGTCCCAGCCCACCGAACCATACAGGGCCTTGATTTCATGAATTGTCAGCGCCGATTCAAACATATACCGCAAAATACATTCCTCCACCGTTACTTCTTATGTCACGATGATTTTACACCACTCGCGGCGTTTCTGATAGTGTGTTTTCATAACATTTCATTTTGCGCCGAGAACGCCACGGGACAACAAAAGACCGGTGACTATTTTCACAACAAGTCACCGGTCATGCGTTATATTCAATTGTGTTTTCGGTGCGTGTGTCCTTTCGACCGCCGTGCCTCGCCTCAGCGCGCCGGGTTGTCGCGGATGCCGTTGGGTTCAGTAAAATCGATGAAACCGAGGTTGCCATCGATCTCCCCGCCATCCCCGTTCAGCGCCATCGTGTCAGTGGTCGGGTGGAAATGCACCACCATGTGCGGGTCGAGATCTTCTTGCGAGTAGCCTTTGATCAAAACTGGGCCAAGATTGCTGTCGACGGTCTGCTCATAATCCGGCGTCGCCTCACTGGCCGGCACCACATTGAAGCTGAACTGCGTCTGCATGTGGATCATCGCATGTTGCGAATACGGGCCGACGCCATCTTCAAACGTCAGCAACAACTTTTTATCGGCGCCGAGATGCGGCGTCAACTTCTTGATCGACCCTTCATCAAAACGAATTTCCATAGACTCATCCCCTTTGCCCAAATCATAGAAGCGGACGGGAAAAAAGGCAACTGAAACGACTCGGATAACGCGTCCTCACGAAAATGCCACTGTCAGTCCGTGTCTCGCGGACGGTTGTCTAAATATTGTGCCGACACCTCGTCACTTTCACAACATTTGGCCGATTTCGTCACATTTTCTTCACATTTCGCCTTTAGTATAGGAAACATAGAAACGAGCCACCCACTCGTTTCCATACCCATACCCAACTTTTTCATTTTTACTCCTCCAAGTAAAAATCGCCAGTCGCCCACCCAGCGGCTGGTCAATCCTTACTCCTTTGGTCGCCCCCACCCAGGGCGGCCATTTTTTTGATTCCAGGGGGTGGAGGACCGCGGGATGGTGGGGCAGCTAGTTCGGCCTGGGCGGTTGATGGTGCACTTGGCCATCAGGCGACCAGGACGACTAGATGACCCCACCATGCGGGCCGGAACCCGACTACAGGGGGTGAAGGCAAGGGTGCGGAGGTGCGCGCTTATGGTCGAGCAGGTAGGCTAGCCCATCACTTGATGGCGCACTTAGCCATCGAGTGATGGGCGTACCTAGCTGTCTCGACCATGCGCACCGCAGCCCGACTATAAAAGGGGTCGTAGCGGGGTGCTTGAGGCGCCCTTCGCCTCGAGTGCACAAGACTGTTAGATGTCCACCCCTGCTCGCCGGAACCCAACTATAAAAGGGTGTGAAGGCCCGCGGGATGGTGGGGCACCGCTCCCAAGAAAGATGACCGCGGATCTGCCCCCCGTGATACCCCTTCCTTCCCCATCTTAGTCAACCGCTCAGGCACGATTTTTGACCGGTCACGTCAAAGAGGTTTCGCTTATCGCTTTTTAATGGTGTAATAATGATGTACTCAGAAAGGAGGGGCGCGGATGAGGATCCGGATCGAAGAAGACGACACGTTGAAAGAACCCGAAGTGATCATTCGCGCCCCAGCCGGCGACAGTCGCGTGCAGGCGATCCAGGCGCAGCTTCAAGCGCACGATGTCCCGGCGGCACTACCTGTTTTTCAAGGAAGCACCGAGACGTTCGTGGCGCTGAGCGAGGTCTTGTTCATCGAAACCGCTGGCCGCCTGCTTCAGGTCCACACGCGCGAGCAGCTGTTCACCACCAACGAAAAATTGTATGTGCTTGCCGGCCGAATTTCTGCAAGTCGCGAAATCCAGCATCGTCAACCTCACCCAGATCAGCGGGTTCAACCGCTCCGTGTCCAATTGCTTGGTGACGTTCCACGACTCACATAAAACTGTCTACGCCTCGCGCCGCTACTACAAAGAGTTGGTCGCGCGGCTCAATGAAATGAGGGGATATTGATGTCAACGAATTCTAAATGGAGCCAGTGGTTCTGGGGCCTGTTCTTCCTCGCCTCGGCGGTCGTCTTGATCGGCAGTCAAATGGGCTGGTTCACCCTTCACCTCACCTTCTGGCAGATCGTCTTCGGCCTGATCCTCAGCGCCACCTTTTTCCAGAGTATCGGCGAGATCAGCGCCCCCGGCATCGTTTTTTCCCTGGCGTTTCTGGCGATTCTCTTCGCTCATCCGCTGGGCATCACGCGGCTTGTGCCCTGGACCATTCTCGGTGCGGCGCTTCTGCTCAGCATTGGCCTCTCGATGATTCTTTCTCCTTTGCAAAAACGCGACCGCAGTCATGGCCTCAAGGTGATCGTCAACGGGTCCACAAAAATTGGCGACTCCACCGAGACCATCGCCGCCTCGGAGGACCAGCTCGTGAAGATTCACGTCCGGCTCGGCAACGCGGTGCGGTATGTGCAGCTCCCCGATTTTCGCGCCGCGCAGATCGACATGCAGATGGGCGATGCCAAGATCTATTTTGACGGCAGCGAGATTCCTGCCGGCGAGGCCACCATCGACCTCGATGCGAAAATGGGTGAGCTCGAGCTCTTCGTGCCGCGCGATTGGCGCATCGATAATCAGCTCCAGACCTTCGCCGCCGAGCTCACGGAAAAAGGCACCCAGGCGGATCAACTCGGGCCGGTAGTGCATCTGACCGGCCGCATGAGCATGGGCGAGCTGACCGTCCACTATATCTGATGTTGCGTTGAAAAATAGAAAGAAGTGACCGTCATGACCGAGACTGCGACCCCCAAGCGCTTTGATGCGCAGATCGTCAAACTATTGATTTTGCGCTTCGCCGGCACATTTGGCAGCGGCATGTTGTCGTTTGCCATTGGCCTGTACATCCTGCGCCGCACCGGCTCTGCCTTGTCGATGGGCATCAGCCTCATCACCGGTCCACTGGTGGCGCTGGTGCTCACACCGTTTGTCGGCTATGTGGTCGACACGATGGCGCACCGCAAAATCATGATCGCCGCGCAGATCACGACCAGTCTCGGCCTCTTGGCGTTTGCGCTGGTCTTTCACACCTGGCCGGCGCAGTACTATCCGGAGTTGATCGGGCTGATCATTATTTTGCAGATCACCGACAATTTTCTGGGAACGGCACTGACGGCGAGTCTGATTCAATTATTCCCGACGAGCCGCCTGCAACAGGTCAACTCGCTCAACCAGTCGATCAGCTCACTGGCCACATTCCTGGCGCCGATCTTGGGCGCGCTGGTATACACCGTGGTCTCGATCGATGTGTTCGCCTTGATCGAGATCGGCTTTGAACTCGTCGCGCTGGGCTGCATCATGATGCTGAAGTTTCAGCCGGTGACGACAGAGCGCCGCACTAACACGCCGGTCCCCGACCCTGAACCGCGCGAATCCGTCTGGGCAAATTTCCGCACCGGGTTTCACTACCTGGCCAATCAGCGGCTGATGTTGCTGTTGTCCGTGTCCTCGGCGGCGATCAATTTCTTTTTTGCCTCGTTGAACGTGGGCCTGCCCTATCTGCTGGTCCACACCTTGAAGCTATCGAACACGCAATACGGCGTGACTGATGCGGGCTTTGCGGTCGGCATGTTCACCGGCGGCCTGCTGCTGTCCGTCCTGCATTTTCGCCATCACCCGATTCTGATCTCGTTTCGCTTCATCGCGGTGATGGGCGCGATGCTGATGCTCAACGGCCTGCCGCTGCTTTTCCACTGGCCAAGCGCGGTCAACGTGCTATATTACCTCGCGCTGAACGTGGCAAGCGGCGTGCTCATCGTCCTGATCAACACGCCGATCGGCACCCTGATGCAACAACTGATTCCCGCCGATCTGCAAGGCCGCGTGTTCTCGCTTCAGGGCATGATGTCCACGCTTCTGAATCCAGTGGGGACCCTGTTCTTTGGGATGCTATTTGACCGCGTCGCAGCCGGCCCGATTTTCGGCGTCACCGGCCTGATTCTGGTCAGCCTGACCCTCGCCATCATGACCCAGATGCGCCGGGAAAAATTGCTCGAGCGGCCCGAAAATCAGGTGCCTGAGCCGGTTGCGGAACCGGTTGCCGATTCAGCCGCCGAAGCGTGACTGGAGCTGTCCAGCGAAAACGTGCCCTGAAATTTTTCTACAATAAAAAAACCAGCCGTCGCAGTCGCTGCGATCGCTGGTTTTTTCATTACGCTTGGCCGGCCAGATTGTCGTTGCCGAGCACCAAATGTTTCTTGCGATGAATGATCTCTTCCTGGCGTCCGTGCACCATCGGCCGCTTATTCGGGTTGCCGAGGTAGCCGCACAGCCGCTTGACGACATCACAGGTGTCCGGGTTGTGGTTGCCACATTGCGGGCATTCGTACCCTTTCTCCGTCGCCTTGAACTCGCCCTTGAAGCCGCACTCGAAGCACTGATCGATCGGCGTGTTGGTGCCCAGATAGCCGATCTTGTCGTAAGCATAGTCCCACACGGCTTCCAGCGCCTTCGGATTTTGCTTGAGGTTCGGATATTCGCAGTAGTGGATGAACCCCCCGGAACAATACTGCGGGTAATCTTTTTCAAAATCGAGCTTCTCAAACGGCGTCGGCGCCTTGCGCACATCATAGTGGAAGGAATTCGTGTAGTAATCCTTGTCCGTGATGTCCTTGACGACACCGAAGCGCTTCTTGTCCAGCCGCGCAAACGTGTCGGTCAGACTTTCAGACGGCGTACCGTACACGGAAAAATGATAGCCGTATTCTTTTTCCCAGGCGACACAATGGTCATACAGATCCTTGACGACAGCCAGCGAAAAGGCCTTGGCATCCGGATTCTTTTCCCAGTCCGAGCCGTAAAAGACGGTGCCGACTTCATAGAGGCCGATGTAGCCCAGGGAAACAGTGGCGCGTGAATTCTTGAACAGCTCGTCGACTTTCTGGTCGTCGTTCAGCCGCTTGCCAAAGGCGCCATACTTGTAAAGAATCGGCGCGGACTCCGGGGTGGCCTGCTTGGCGCGTTCGACCTTGTAGACCAGGCCTTCCTTGCAGATGGCGAGGCGCTGTTCGAGAATGTCCCAGAACTTCTTTTGATCCCCCTTGGACTCCATCGCGATTCGCGGCAGGTTCAAGGTGATGACGCCGAGGTTCATGCGGCCGGCGTTCACTTCCTTGCCGGTCTCCGGATCCTTCCAGCCCTGCAGGAAGGATCGGCATCCCATCGGCGCCTTGAACGAGCCAGTCAAATCGACGATCTTGTCGTAGGACAGCACATCCGGGTACATCCGCTTGGTCGCGCATTCGAGGGCGAGCTGCTTGACGTCGTAATTCGGATCCTCGGGATTCAGGTTGAGCCCACGCTTGAGGGTGAAAACCAGCTTTGGGAAGATCGCGGTGCGTTTTTCCTTGCCGAGTCCAGCAATGCGGATCTTCAGAATGTCTTTTTGAATCTCGCGTTCGATCCAGCTGGTGCCAAGCCCGAAACCAACCGTCACAAAAGGCGTTTGACCTTGCGTTGAATACAAGGTGTTGACCTGGTATTCCAGCGTCTGAAGGGCGTCGTAGATATCTTTTTTGGTCCGCTCCTTGGCAAACTTCTCCGCCGCGGCCTCATCGATCGGCAGCGTCTGGGCCTCCGCCAAGTGTTTTTGATAATTCTTCTCGGCAAATGGCGCCAGCACTTCATCGGTGCGGTCCGACGAGCAGCCGCCGTACTGGGAGCTGGCGACGTTCGCGATGATCTGGGTCATCTGGGTGACAGCGACCTGAATCGAGTGCGCCGCTTCGACTTCGGCGTTCCCGATGCAAAAACCGTGTGTCAGCATTTCCTTGAAGTCGATCAAACAGCAATTGGTCTCAGCCATGTATGGCGTGTAGTCGAGGTCATGCCAATGGATGTCGCCGCGCAGATGCGCATTGGCAACGGCAGGCGGCAACATTTTCAGCCCGATCGCCTTCGCCACGGCCCCGGCGGTCAGATCCCGTTGCGTGGAAAAAACGCGGGAATCCTTGTTGGCATTTTCGTGGACAACACTGGAATCGCGGTCAAGCAGGCGCTGGACGTTGTAATTGACGTCAGACTTCTTGCTGCGCTCGATGTCGCGCTGGACGCGATAATCCGTGTAGGCCTTGCCCCACTCGTACTGATGGGCATCCAGCAACGCCTGTTCGACGATGCTCTGGACTTCCGGGATGCGGACGTCTTTTGCAAAACGCTCACAGATCGTGGCAACGGCGTCATCCGAGACCTGATCGATCAGATGATAATCCGCCGGGGTCAGGTCGCCATCGACCGCACGCGCGGCCTTAATGATCGCGTTGGTGATCTTCTGCTGGTCGAAGTCGACACTCCGCCCGTCGCGCTTTTTCACATTGATTTTTACCTTGAGATCGATCATGGCACTCACTCGCTTTCAAACTGATAGACTCAGTATAGCACGCGACACCCCCTAGATATAGTGGCGAGCATTGGAAAAATTATATCTTCCGGCCATATATTGCGTGTCGTTCAATTGTATCGTGCACTGTTCATTCAGGCAAAAAACGCGTGTGTTGGCGCTTTGACCGGCTCAGTCCTGCGACTGATTTTACCGGACTGATACAGTTACGCAGAAGGATTTTGCTATAATAGAGACAACAGAAATTTATTTACGAAAGGAGAACACTCATGTCAAAATCTCAACTCCAGCAGTTGCTCACCTGGGTCGTCATCATCATCTTGGCGCTGGTCCTGTTACCATTCGTCGGCTCCGTGATCGGCCTGATCATCAAAGTTATCCTGTTTCTCGCCATTGTCGCCGGCCTGTACTGGGCTTATGTCACCTTCATCAAGAAGTAAGTTGGAAAGCGAAGTGTGGGCTTCGCTTTTTTGATTCTGGGGCGGCGGTTGCGACTCGTTTTCGTTTTTCCCACATTTCCCCTAGCATCAGGATTCCTTGGAGACGCACATCAAAAAAGCCTCACAAGGTCGGCTTGCCGATCCTGTGGGGTTTTTTCTTTAGATCATCAATAGCTGGACGATGACGATCTTTATTTTTTACTTATCATCACGACGCTTGCGTTCGCCAAGCCCGAACAGCGCTAGAATCCCGGACAACCCGAGAAGCATTGCGCCAATCGTGCTCAAGCCGCGCTGATCGGTATCTCCGGTCTGCGGCAGGCTATTGGCATTCGCGTTCTGCGATTGCGGCACAGCACTGGACTGACCAGACTTGGCAGTTGAGCCAGTAGGGTTCGACCCTGTCCCGTTTGAGCCAGATTCATTTGAACCTTCCCCGGTCGTGGAAGCTGCGTGACTTCCCTTGCTGGATTCAGATGAGGACCCAGAGGAAGCATGGCTTCCTGCGCTGGACGCGGACGAAGCACTCGATGAAGAGCTGGAACTGTCCGTGGCGCCAGCGGAACTTGAAGCACTTGAGCTACCCGCGGAACTGGAGGCACTCGAGGAGCTGGAACTTCCTGCAGAACTGGAAGCGCCAGAGGAATTGGAGCTGCCCGCGGAACTCGAAGCACTGGACTCTGCATCACTTTCGGCGGCACTAGATGCGATAGAAGCCGCAGAGGATGCCGTTGAAGCGGCGGAGCTGGCGGTGCTTGCGGCCGACTCAGCAACAGATGCTGCAGAGCTTGCTGCACTACTATTTCCAGCTGAGGCCGCGCTGGACGCCACACTGGTAGAGCTGGAAGCATTCGAGCTGGAGGAACTTGCATCAGAAGCAGCGGAACTTGCTTGAGATGCAGAACTGCTTGCAGCGCTTGATGAAGCGGATGAAGCCTTGCTATCTGCGTCACTCTGAGCGGCGCTAGAAGCTTCTGAAGCAGCGGAGCTCGCAGTCGAGGCAGCGGAGCTTGCTTCGCTTGCGGCCGAGCTGGCTACCGAAGCGGCTGAACTGGCCGTACTGTCGTCCCCTGCTTCTGCTGCGTTCGAGGCAGTAGATGCTGCACTTGAAGCGACGGAAGCCGCTGAACTTGCAGTGGATGCCGCCGAGCTAGCCGTAGAAGCTGCACTCGAAACTTCCGAATTCTCTGGATCAGCCGAGGCAGCACTTGAGGCGATGCTGTTGGCACTAGAAGCATTTGAGCTTGAAGATCCAGCCTCGGACGCGGCAGAGCTTGCTTCAGAGGCGGAACTATTCGCCGCTGAGCTTGCAGCACTGCTTGCGGCCGAACTGGC
Source organism: Lacticaseibacillus mingshuiensis (assembly GCF_016861785.1). Taxonomy (GTDB): domain Bacteria; phylum Bacillota; class Bacilli; order Lactobacillales; family Lactobacillaceae; genus Lacticaseibacillus; species Lacticaseibacillus mingshuiensis. The sequence continues at coordinate 335 of NZ_BOLS01000003.1, read as the reverse complement.
GGCACTGGAGGCTGCCGAGGAGGCCAGACTATCTGCGGCGCTTGAAGCATCGGAGGCCGCGGAACTTGCTACATCCGCTGCGGAGCTCGCGTCACTGGCTGCCGAGCTTGCGACAGAAGCCGCTGAGCTTGCAGTCTCTTCATCGCCTTCACTTGCTGCACTCGAGGCTACCGAAGCAGCACTGGAGGCAATTGATTCGGCTGTTGAGGCATCAGACGCTGCGGAGCTTGCTGTAGAAGCCGCACTCGAGACAGTTGGATCATCCGGATACTCGGATGCTGCACTCGAGGCCACACTTTCGGCACTCGACGCAGTCGAGTTGGACTCACTCGCTT
>NZ_BOLS01000002.1 GCF_016861785.1 Lacticaseibacillus mingshuiensis | reverse complement strand
TTCATCCACTACAATCTTCTCGGTGGCTTCCTCTGGGTGACCATGTGCTGCGTCGCCGGCTTTTTCTTCGGCAACCAGCCATTCGTCAAGGCCCATTTTTCCCTAGTCGTCATTGGCATCATCGCCATTTCGCTCGTTCCGGTCCTGATCACCGCGTTGCGCAATTACCGAACCGTAGCAAGATAACGATAAAGGGTATGGTTTCATCACACGTGAGGATGGCAGCGATGTCTTCGTTCATTTTTCAGCGATCCAAGGCGACGGCTACAAGACGCTCGACGAAGGCCAGTCTGTGACCTTCGAAGTTGAGCAGGGCGACCGTGGCGCACAAGCTGTGAACGTCAACAAAGACTAATCGACACGAAATGGCATCGCACACTCGACTTCGGGTGGACGATGCCATTTTGATTCCCAATTATTTTTGAATCATGCGAGGCACGAACGCACCAGGCCTGCTCACAGATCTGTTTCGTCCGGATACGTTACGCCCCATGCCCGGCGTGCCGCGGTGATAATGGTCATTGTGTCGCGGGTCCAGCGCAGCGTTGGGTCACTGCCCGTCGTCACCGCGTTCGCCATGTCTTCGATCTCATAGACAAAGGCCAGACTGTTATCGCCGGCCTCGATCTCCTGGTTTTTACCATCCAGGCCAGTGAAGATCGCCGTGGTGGCCCGGCCATAATCGGTGATCGTCAGATAGCCATTTTCATAAGCGACCACGCCGCGGTTGGGCAGATTGGTCTGAAGTGCTAGGGCGATCTGCGCCTGTTCCTGATGCGCGGTGGTCAGCAGCAGGCTCGAGCGGTCATCGACGCCGGTGGCAGTCGGCACCATTTGTGTGGCGAGAAGGGTCGGCGACTCAGTCATGAAGCGCCGGGCAAAACTCAGCGCATAAATGCCGATATCCAGCATGGCCCCGCCGGCGAGCTGCGGATTGAGCAGGCGGTCTTCTGGGTCATTGGGAACATGGGTGCCGAATGCGACCTGGATCATTTTTGGCCGGCCAAGTTGGTGGGCGGCCTTGAACTCATCAAGTGCGTGATAGAGCGGCATGTGATAAATGGTCTGCGCCTCCATCAAGATCAGACGGCGTTGGGCGGCCAGCAGCACCAACTCATCCAGCTGGGCCTCGTTGAGGGTGATCGCTTTTTCGGCAAGGACATGCTTGCCTGCGTTCAGCGCCGCCTTGATATTGTCATAATGAAAATTATGCGTCGTTGCGACATACACGATATCGATCGCTGGGTCGGCCAAAAGACTCGCGTAATCTGGATAGGCATGCGCCACCTTGTGTTTGGCTGCGAAGGCTGCGGCCCGGCCGTCGTCCTTGTGCGCGGCGACGCCATAAAGATGCTGACTGGTCGGGAAGACCTCGGCAAAATAGTCGGCGATGCGACCCGTTCCGATGATGCCCCAATTATAGGTTGTCATGAGCAAACACTCCTTTGTTTTCGTCCCGTCTATCGTAGCACGCCTGCAACCGCTTGCGGCACTATTTTCTTCCGGTGCGCTTCTGCTACAATATAGAGGAGGTGAGGAAGATGAATGATCAAACATTAGTTGAACTAGCCATCTTAACGACCCAGCAGCAATACGGCGCCCGCAGCACTTATCTGACCGATACGCTGTACATTCCAGTGGGCGCGGTGCTGCGCGGCCATGCCCAGCTGACGGCAAAGCAGCGTGAGAAGTTGCGTTTCCTATTTACTGATTACGAGTGGATGCTCGCGCAAAAAATTGCGGTGCTGGCCGCCAGCGACCCGGATGTCCGCAATGTTGCGTGGCGTTATCAAGACGCAAAATTGCAGATCGCCAAAAAGTGGCTGACATCGCCGCTTTTGGCCACAAGCTATTCAAAATAGCCACGCGCAAACGGGACGGTCAGTGTGCACCTGCAGCTGCGCCTACAATATGGCGACCATGGCTTAGAGGATATCCTGGACTTCGTGGTGTCCAGCCAAGAGGCCAAGCAATTGCAAAACGACAAGCTCGATCTGCTGACCTGGACGAACCAGCAGATCGCGGATAATGCGAGTAGTAAATAATTAGTCCGCCAGCGCGAAGCCTGAACGCCGGCCAAAGAATTTGCACCAAACCACAACGGAAAGAGGCGAGACAATGGCGCGGAAGAGTCATCGAAGACGAAAATTGAAACTGCCGCGCGTGATCTGGATCTTTCTGCTTCTTTTTATCGCGGCGATCGGTGTGGTGGGCGGCCAGATCTTGAGTCAGCGCGCGCAGATCGCCGATGAGGCTCGCGCGCAGTCAGAAGCCACGGCCAAGCAAGAGGCATTTATTTCGCGACTTGCCCCGTATGCTCAAGAGCTCCAGCAGGTCTATGGCGTTTTGCCCAGCATCACGTTAGCCCAGGCCATTCTTGAATCGGATTGGGGCACCAGCACCTTGGCGGCCAACTACCATAATCTTTTTGGCATCAAAGGTACCGATCCGGCGACCAGCCGCATCATGACGACCAAGGAATATCAAAATGATCAGTGGGTGACGGTCCACGCGCGGTTTCGTGTGTATGCCAGCGACCAGGAGTCGATGAAAGATCACGCCTTGCTGTTGGTGAATGGCACCGACTGGAACGCAAACCAGTATGCAGCGGTCTTGGCGGCCAAAGACTATGTCACGGCGGCCAAGGCGCTGCAGACAGCGGGGTATGCGACTGATCCGGATTATCCCAGTAAGCTGATCGCGCTGATTCAGCAATGGCATCTCGCACAATACGATGGGAATTAAAGCGCGACATTGCCTCGGCGCTGGCTGGCGGCCACCTGGTCGGACGAATTTTCACGACAACGCACGCACCAATAAGGAGGCGAGCTGATGACAGTTCCGGAGATCATGACCACGCTGCGGCAAGACATTGTGCGCGTGCCGAAGATCATGCATGAAGCGCCTGGCCTCAAGGTGCTTGGGCACACGATTCACACGCTGTTGTTCAGCACCGATGTCGCCCTAATTCGCAATACAGATGCCGATGGGGTGATCGCCGTTTATCCGTTCACGCCGCATCCGGCGATCATTCAGGCGATCTGTCAGGTCGCCGACATTCCGGTTTTTGCCGGCATCGGTGGAGGCCTGACCTCGGGCAAGCGCTCGGCGGATATCGGGCTGCTGGCGGAGGCGAATGGCGCGATCGGCATGGTCGTCAACGCCCCGACGACGCTGCGCACGGTGCAGATGATCAAAAAAACGGTCGATTCGCCGCTCGTGCTCAGCGTCGTCGCGGTCGATCAGGAGATCGATGCGTTTCTTGAGGCCGGCGTCGCGTTAGTCAATGTGTCGGGTGGGCGGCACACACCCGAAATCGTGGCCCGTTTGCGGCGGCAATATCCGGACTTGCCGATCATTGCAACGGGCGGACCGACGGATGACTCGATTCGCGCGACGCTGGCGGCTGGCGCAAATGTCCTGACGTACACGCCACCGACCAATGGGGAGCTGTTTCGCCACAAGATGGACCAGTATCGCAACCAGATCGCCAAAAACTCAAAATCCGAATGATCGAAGATTCGCAGCGATGCGGATCTTTTTTTGATTCGCCAGTCAAAATAGGCGGCCGCGCGACTTTTGCTGGAAAATCCCGGAAAATGGCCGTGTAAAAAGTCACACATTCACGCCGTTTCGTATTGTTCGAGTGCGTGATTAATGGTAGAATTTGTGAAACTCGAATCTTGAAAAGGGATGTGGCAACGGTGAAGTTATTGGAAGACCGGATCGAAAAGGATGGGCGCGTATTAGGTGAAGATGTCTTGAAGGTGGACAGTTTTCTCAATCATCAGATCGACCCAGATCTGATGGTCGCCTTGGGCAATGAATTCTACGCCCGTTTTAAGGATGAACCGATCACGAAGATCTTGACGGTGGAAAGCTCCGGCATCGCGCCGGCGCTGGCAGCGGGCATGGCGTTTCATGTGCCAGTCGTGTTCGCGCGCAAGCACAAGAGCCTCACGCTCAAGGACAACTTGTACACCTCGGAGGTTTATTCGTTCACGAAGAAGACCGCTAACCAGATCGCGATCGCTGAGAAATTTCTTTCTAGCGATGATAAAGTTCTGATCGTCGATGATTTTCTCGCCAATGGCCAGGCTGTTGAAGGCTTGATCGACATTATCGGCCAGGCTGGCGCCACGCTTGAAGGCGTTGGCATCGTCATTGAAAAAACGTTCCAGAAGGGTCGCCAGCTCCTCGATGACCGGCACATCCGGGTCGAGTCTCTGGCCCGCATCGCAGCGTTTGAAAACGGCCACGTCGTTTTCGCCCAAGACTAAAGAGGAGGAGTCATGCAAAAATCTGCGGATATCTCGAATCCAAAAGCCGCTGTGCTGGGTCTCCAGCACTTGCTTGCCATGTATTCCGGCTCGGTGCTCGTGCCGATTCTGATTGGGAACGGGCTGAACTTTAACGCCGAGCAGATGACGTATCTGGTCTCTATCGATATTTTCATGTGTGGGGTCGCCACGGCCCTTCAGGTATTCGCAAATAAGTTCTTTGGCATCGGCCTGCCAGTCGTCCTCGGCTGTGCGGTCCAGGCCGTCACGCCGCTGATCATGATCGGCCAAAAATATCAGATTCAAACCATGTATGGCGCGATCATTGCCGCTGGGATCTTTGTCTTCTTGATCAGTGGGGTCTTCGCGAAGATTCGGCGCCTGTTTCCGCCATTGGTCACCGGGACGTTAATCACGGTGATCGGGTTGTCACTGATTCCGGTCGCTTTTCAAAATCTCGGCGGCGGGGATACAGCCGCGAAGAGTTATGGTAGCTTGGCCAATCTGGGCATTGGTGTTTTCACCGTCCTGTTGATTCTCGCCCTCAATGTCTGGGGCCGCGGCTTTATTCGCTCGATCGCGATCTTGATCGGGCTTGTCGCAGGGACGCTGCTGGCGGCGGCCTTTGGGATGGTCAGCTTGACGCCTGTGGCCGAAGCCAGCTGGTTCCATGTGCCAACGCCATTTTATTTTGGCACGCCACATTTTGAACTCAGCTCCATTGTGACCATGATCTTGATCTCCCTTGTTTCGATGGTCGAAAGTACCGGCGTCTTTTTTGCCCTCGGCGATGTTGTCGGGCGCAAGATCGGCGAAGAGGACCTGAAAAAAGGGTACCGAGCGGAAGGACTGGCAGTTCTGCTTGGCGGGATCTTCAACACCTTCCCGTACACCACGTTCTCGCAAAATGTCGGCCTGGTGCAGTTGTCCGGCATCAAGACGCGCAAACCGGTCATTTACTCTGCAGGCTTTCTGATTTTGCTGGGACTTTTGCCTAAAGTCGGCGCGCTGGCAACGATTATTCCATCGCCGGTGCTGGGCGGCGCGATGCTGGTCATGTTCGGCATGGTGGCGGTCCAGGGCATTCGGATGCTGCAACAAGTCGATTTTCATAATGATAAAAATCTGTTGGTTGCCGCGATCTCGATTGGGCTCGGCCTGGGCGTCACCGTGCAGCCAGACATCGTGCAATTTTTGCCAAAAACGCTGCAGTTGTTCCTGTCGTCTGGCATTTTGATGGCCAGCCTCAGCGCGGTGGTCCTCAATTGGCTGTTCAACAACAAGGAACCGCAACCTGAGCTTGAGACGGCGGACGGGTTGAACGAACGCGATGACGAAGACGGGGCAGGCGCTGCGCCGGCTGAAAGCGTTGCGGACGCCGCAGCACCGACTGAGGCGATCGCCGAGACGCCGGGTGCATCGGATCAGGACGTCCCGCAAGACACGGAAGACACTAAGAAGCAGTAAAGGAGCGATTTGCGTGGCACAATTCATCGAACCCGGAAGCGTCGTTGGCATCATCGGCGGAGGGGTGTTGGGTTACCGGCTGGCGCTGGCTGCCCGGCGGCTCGGCATGCACACGGTGGTGCTGGCGGGGCAAGGGGATGTCGCGCTTCAAGCCGCCGACATGAGTTTGGCTGGCGAGATCAACAACGAAGAGAACCTGAAGCGCCTGGCCAGTTTGGCAACGGTGATCACGTATGCCGATGAAACGATCGACGGCACGTTGCTCAGTCGCGTGGCGCGGCCGGAGCAGTTGCCATCTGGGACCGACATCCTGGCCGTCACCCAGGACCGTTATCTTGAAAAAGTGTATCTGGATGACTTGAACATGAACATTTTGCCCTATGCCCAGGTGGTCACCCCAAACGATATCGCCAAGGCCGTTGAAACGGTTGGCTTCCCGGCGTTGCTCAAGCCGATACAAAAAGGGGTCGGTGTTGATCAACAGTTGCGCCTGACGCAGCCGCAAGATGTGGCGCGGGCGGCTCAGCTCCTGCAGCAGCGGCCTTATATTGTCGAGGCATGGCTCGATCAGCCGGAAGAGTTTTCCGTTTTGGTCGCTAAGGTCGATGATCAGGTCACTGTTTTGCCCGTGGTGCAGAATTTCTTCGACCAGCATCAGCTGACTGCCTCGCTGGTCCCGCCGGCGTGCGACGACGCGGTTCAAGAGGAGATTCAGCGCGTGGCCGGGGTCCTGGCGAAAAAAATGGCCTACAACGGTGTCTTCGGTGTGGAGCTATTTTTGACGAAAAATAGGACCCTTTATGTGAAACGTCTGTATCCTGGCCCGCAGCTGTTCGGGGATGTCCTCGAGCACACGACGGGGTATTCACCGTATGAGCTCCATCTCCGCGCGCTGTTGGGCTGGCCGCTGCCGACGCCTGTTGTCACGCGGCCGGGTGCCTTGCTGCCGCTGCGACTGGGCGATCGTACCGCTGCGATGACGCAGGTGCAGATCAAACCGGAGTGGCAGTTCCATTTCTTCCCGGAAGGTGCGCCGCTGATTGGGGAGATCGCTGTGTTCGGCGAGTTGGCTGAGCTCAACAGTAGCATCAACGCCACGGAACATTTTCATATCGGCACTGGAAACTAGGGTCAGTTGCGAAATGGCGGGACTATCCCGCGGGTTGCCACACCCTGATAGTTGGGTTTCAGCCCGCATGGTGAGGCCATCTAGCCGACTCGTGCACTCGATGGCCAAGTGCGCCATCAAGCACCCGAGCCAGGTTAGCTGGCTCGCCATCCCGCGGGCTTTCACACCCTGATAGTTGGGTTTCAGCCCGCATGGCGAGGCCATCTAACCGACTCGTGCACTCGATGGCCGAGTGCGCCATCAAGCACCCGGGCCTGGTTAGTTGGCTCGCCATCCCGCGGGCTTCCACACCCTGTCTCATAATAGGAGGAGAACACACCAATGATCGATCGATACAGTCGGCCAGAGATGGCCAGTGTTTGGACGGAAGAGAACCGCTATAAGGCATGGCTCGAGGTCGAGATCTTAGCGGCGGAGGCTTGGTCCACGCTCGGCGAGATTCCAGAAGCCGATGTCAAAGCGCTGCGGAAAAACGCCTCGTTCACCGTCGATCGTATTCACGAGATCGAGGCCGTGACGCGCCATGACGTGGTCGCCTTCACCCGCACCGTGTCCGAAAGCCTTGGCGATGAGAAAAAATGGGTCCATTTTGGCCTGACGTCAACGGATGTTGTTGATACGGCACAGGGCGCCGTTCTCAAGCAGGCAAACGCGATCTTGCGGACGGACATTGAGGCGTTGCTGGCGGTGCTGGCCCGCATCGCCAAGCAGTACAAGCACACGGTCATGATGGGCCGGACCCATGGCGTGCATGCCGAGCCCACAACCTTTGGCCTGGTCGTTGCGACCTGGTACTCCGAGATGAAACGCGATCTGGCGCGCTTCAATGAAGCGGCCGCGGATGTTGAAGCTGGGAAGATCTCTGGCGCGGTCGGCACGTTTGCCAACACCCCACCAGCTGTCGAAGCCTATGTTTGCGAGCATCTCGGCTTGCGCGCCCAAGAGATCTCGACGCAGGTGCTGCCGCGCGATCTGCACGCCCATTACATTGAGATTCTGGGCCTGATCGCAACGTCGATCGAACGCTTTGCGCTTGAGGTCCGCCATTTGCAGCGGACCGAAGTGCATGAAGTCGAGGAACATTTTAATCCTGGGCAAAAAGGTAGTTCCGCGATGCCACATAAGCGCAATCCGATCAGCTCCGAAAACGTGACTGGCCTGGCGCGCGTCATTCGTGGGTATATCACCCCAGCGCTGGAGGATGTCAGTCTCTGGCACGAGCGCGATATTTCACACAGTTCTGCGGAACGGATGATCTTGCCGGATGCGACTGGCCTGCTGGATTATATTTTGCATCGCTTCACGGGCATCATCGACACGTTGGATGTTTTTCCCGACACCATGCTCGCGAACATGCAAAAAACGCACGGCTTGATCTTCAGCCAGCGCGTGATGCTCAAGCTGATCGAGACCGGCCTCAGTCGCGAGGCCGCGTATGACCTTGTGCAGCCAAAGACGGCTCAGGCCTGGGATGAGCACCGCGATTTTCGCCAGTTGCTGGAAGCCGATCCGGCTGTCACGGATCGCCTCACGAAGCCCGCGCTGGATGATGCCTTCGATTATCATTATCACCTTCGCCATGTCGATGAGATCTTCGACCGCATTGGGTTAGGTGACTGAGCGCACTGATCGGCGACGGCAGTGGACGCAAAGAGGGGTAGGAACGATTTTTGTTCCGGCCCCTCTTGATGTTTTACGAGCTTGGTCCTTACAGCGAAATGTAACTTGCTGGGAGACTTGTTTCGATCGGCAGATCCGCGGGCCAGGTGCTCGTCAACGTCGGATTGCGGTGCATCTCACTGGAAACCGCGTTGCGCGCCATTTGGTCGGCCCATTCGTTGAATTTGACCCCGGTGTGGCCCCCGACGTTATGGAAATGGACGTCGATGCCGGTCGCCGCTTGCGGCAGCAATTTTGCATATTCAATGGAGACGGGACTATTTTGGCCCCAGCCATAAGGGGTCGCCACGGTGCCGACATAATCATGTACAAGATCGACGCGGTCATACCCATTTGCCTTTGCCCACTGAATGGCGATCAGCGCGGCATTCAGCTCGCCGGTGATCTGGTTGGAGCTGGAAAACGTGGTGTTGGTGATGGAAAATGCCTGAATCGCGACGCCATCTTTGACCAAGATCACCCCGGAGCCAGAGTTGGCCACGCCCTTTGTGAAGGAGCCGTCGATGAATGCAAACAGGCCCTTGGTGTGGTCAAAAGGACTGAAGAATTCTTTCAGCTGTGGACTGTTGACGAACTTATCGGCCTCGGCTTTTTGCGACTGCGTGAAGCTTTGGATGATCGTGTTGTTCTTGCCGTCGCGACTCGTTGCCTTTAATGCCTTGATCTTCACCTGACGTGCCGGATTGCTTGGAAAAAGTCCGGTGAAGTTCTCCCCAGCCAGTGCATAGTAAAATGGTTTTTCTGCCATTGTGTGACCCTCCCAGAATTTAACTTGTTTGATGGGTCAATTATACCTGATATCAACTATTTTTCGAGGCTTTTGAACACTGTCAGCGCGTGCCGGCTTTTTCCTTATAGCTAGCCGAGTTACTCGACCATCCCGCGCACCTGCGCACCTTGTAACTGGGCTCCGGTGCGCATGAGTGAGACGTCTAACTGTGCTGTGCACTCGGTGGCCGAGTGCGCCACCAAGCACCCAGCCCAAGTTAGCCGTTCACTCATCCCGCGCACCTGCGCACCTTGATTAACTGGGCTCCGGTGCGCATGAGTGAGACGTCTAACTGTGCTGTGCACTCGGTGGCCGAGTGCGCCACCAAGCACCCAGCCCAAGTTAGCCGCTCACTCATCCCGCGCACCTTCGCACCTTGATTAACTGGGCTCCGGTGCGCATGAGTGAGACGTCTAACTGTGCTGTGCACTCGGTGGCCGAGTGCGCCACCAAGCACCCAGCCCAAGTTAGCCGTTCACTCATCCCGCGCACCTTCGCACCCTGATTAACTGGGCTCCGGTGCGCATGCCGGAAGCATCTAGGCAGTTCGTGCACTCGATGGCCAAATGCGCCATCAAGCACACGAGCTGACCTATCTGTTCCACCATCCCGCGCACCTGCGCACCTGCGCACCTTGTTTGTTATACTATGGTGAAGGAGCTGATGGTGATGACGAAGATCAGTTTACAGACGCCGGTGCGTGAGCTTGTTCAAGTGCATCCGGAGGTCGTGCCGGTGATGGTCAAGATGGGCCTGTCCGGGGTGACCGATCCGGCACTGCTCAATACGGTGGGCCGGTTCATGACACTTGAAAAGGGTGCCCGCATGAAGCACATCGCGCTGGCTGATTTGCTGACAGCGCTGACTGCGACGGGCTTTGAGGTGGAAAATAATGACTGAGACACATGCGACTGACAGGCAAAAAAAGATCGTGGAAATTCTTCAGATGCTGCACCAAGGCGGCAGTTTTGAAGACGCGAAAAAGATCTTCGACGAAACATTTGACGGCGTGGATGTCGCCGAGATCACAGGTGCGGAGCGCGAATTGATCGCCAGTGGCCTGAACCCGATGGAGATTCAAAACCTCTGTAATGTCCATGCAGCTGTTTTTCGCGGCAAGATCAACGACCATGCGAAGACGCCGATGGAAGAGACCCCAGGCCATCCCGTTCAAGTGATGAAGCTTGAAAACGTGGTGTTGGAAAGCCTTCTGAACGATGAGCTTTTACCGAGCCTGAAAAAATGGCAGCAGCAAGACCCCACGCAACCGGCCGGCCCAGATGATGCGATTCTGCTCGCCCGCATCAATAACGCCCTGGCGGATCTGACGACCATCAATAAGCATTATCAGCGGAAGGAGAATCTGATTTTCCCGTTGATGGATAAATATGGCATCACCGCGCCGCCAAAGGTTATGTGGGGCGTTGATGACGAGATTCGCGGCTGGATCAAGGCCGCCCAACAGCTCGCTTCCGCGCCGGTCATCCCGGATCGCTATGCAGTCGAGACGGCGATTCAAAAAGCAGCTAAAGAAGTCGACGAGATGGTCTTCAAGGAAGAGGAGATCATGTTGCCGATGGTGCTTGAGGTCTTCACCCCGAGCGACTGGGGCATGATTGCCAAAGAGTCGGATGCAATTGGCTACACCTTGATTCCAGACCCGCTACCATGGCAACCAACCGCAGAAGAGTTGGCCCAAAAACCGAAGCCATCCGCGCTGGCCAAGGAACTCAACGAAATGGCTCAGCAATTGGCTGATAGCCAGCAACTGGGCTCTGCGCGGAAAAATCAGACATCAGACCGCGATGTGATCAATGCGATTCACCAGGATACCCCGATGCCGGTGGCGCCGCCTGAAGTGATGGCAAAATTGCAGGCGGCTAAGGCCGCAGACGCTGGGGCAATGACCGCCCGTGCGCCACTTGCGGCCGGGGACAGCAATGCCCCGCGCATCAACGTCGCCCGGCCAGCTCAGCAACCAGCTTCCGTGGCCAGCGACGCGACATCTGGCACGGAGGAAGGCCGCATCGCAATCGATGGCATTAACCCAGCCAAGATTCTCCTGCCGACCGGGAGTTTTGACCTCGATCAGCTGACCAACGTGTTGCGCCTTTTGCCGCTGGACCTGACATTTGTCGACAACACCGACACTGTCCGCTGGTTCTCAGACTCTGGCAGTCGCGTCTTTCCGCGGACAACGGCTGTGATTGGCCGCCTAGTGCAGAATTGCCATCCGCCAAAGTCAGTGGACAAAGTCGAAAAGATCCTCGCCGATTTTCACAGTGGTAAGGAAACGCACGCCGATTTTTGGATCGACATGCACGGGAAAATGGTCTACATCCGCTATTTTGCGATTACGGACCCAAGCGGCCACTATCTCGGCTGTCTAGAAGTTACCCAAGACATCACAGGCATCCGCGCCCTAGAAGGCGAAAAACGTCTATAGCAATGAACGGCTTCACAGAGGCACGCTGATCTGTGAGGCCGTTTTTCTGTATAAGTTGTGTGTAAAGCTAGACCGGTTTCTCGCATAGTTAAGGTGATTATGCTCTAGAAATTAACTGTTTGAGGCCAGGCCAGTCGCATGATGACGGCCGAAGCCCACCCGGACCCCCAACACTGAGCTAATTTGTTCAGCCGCCGCTCGCTACCGGCCAAGTGCGGTTTCTGGTACAATGGGAAGGACTCAAACGCGTTTTAGAAAGGACGTTATCAATGCCAGCACCGATGCTTAAAGGAATGAACGACAAACAAACAGAAGCGGTCCTCGCCACTGAAGGACCGGTCCTCATCATGGCAGGAGCTGGCTCCGGGAAGACGCGGGTGCTGACTCACCGCATCGCTTACTTAATAGAAGAAAAAAACATCAACCCATGGCGCATCCTCGCGATCACCTTTACCAATAAGGCGGCACGAGAAATGAAAGAACGTGTGGGCAAGCTGCTGGACGCCGAGCTTGCGCAGGATGTGTGGGTTTCGACCTTCCATGCCCTTTGCGTGCGAATCTTGCGACGCGATATTGAAAAACTCGGCATGAGCCGCAGCTTCACCATCGCCGATCCGGCCGAGCAGCGTACGTTGGTCAAACATATTTTGAAGGATCTGAATCTCGATCCAAAGCGATTTGATCCAAAGTCTTTGCTGAGTGCGATCTCCAATGCCAAAAACGACCTGCTGACACCGGAGGACTATGCGAAAACGGCGTCCTCGCCTTTTGCCCAAACGGCGGCCATCGTCTACAAGGAATATCAGAAGCGGCTCCGCGGCGACCAAGCCATGGATTTTGATGACCTGATCATGCAGACGATCGTGTTGTTCCAGCAAGACCCAGAGACCCTGAAGTTTTACCAAAACAAATTTCAATACATTCACGTCGATGAGTATCAGGATACCAACGAGGCCCAGTATCAGCTGGTCCATTTGCTGGCCGACCAGTGGCAGAATCTGTGCGTGGTGGGGGATGCCGACCAGAGTATTTACGGCTGGCGCGGCGCGAACATGCAAAACATCTTGGACTTCAAGAAGGATTACCCCAAGGCGCAGGTGATCTTGCTGGAGCAGAATTATCGCTCGACCAAGACCATCTTAGGTGCGGCCAATGATGTGATCAAAAACAACACCAAGCGTCAGGTCAAAACGCTGTGGACGGAAAACAAATCCGGCGACAAGATCACGTATTACCGCGCACAAAGCGAATTGGATGAGGCTTATTTTGTCATCCGCAACATTGAAAAACAGATGCGCGAGCACCATCGGCGATTTGGCGACTTCGCGATCTTGTATCGGACCAACGCCCAGTCTCGGACGATTGAGGAAGCGTTCATCAAGAGCAGTATTCCTTACAAGATCGTCGGCGGCCACCGGTTCTACGATCGCAAAGAGATCAAGGATGCGCTCGCGTATTTTCGCCTGGTGGTCAATCCAGATGACGACATGAGTTTCAATCGCATCGTCAATGAGCCAAAGCGCGGTATCGGCAATGGCAGTCTGGAAAAATTGCAGGAATTTGCCAACCAAAATAACTGGTCGCTGCTCACCGCGGCGCAAAACGCCGAGCTGTCGAACATCGGTGGCCGCGGGCGCCAGGCACTCAGTGATTTTGGCTTCATCATCAAGCAATTGCAGGCAAAAAAAGAGGCCGGCAGTGTCACGGACCTGATGCAGGCCATTTTGACCGACACCGGCTATTTGCCGGCACTGCAGATGCAAACGGAAAGCGTCGAGGCCGAGACCCGGGTCGATAACTTGAACGAATTGTTGTCCGTGACGCAAAATTTTGATAGTCGTTATGAGCCTGAAGACGAAGACAGCGATATCGACGCGGACTTTTTGGCCGAGTTGTCGCTGCTATCGGACCAAGACGAGATCGAAGAGGAAGCCCAAGAGGTCACGATGATGACGCTGCATGCAGCGAAGGGGTTGGAGTATCCGGTAGTGTTCCTCGTTGGCATGGAAGAGGGTATCTTCCCACTGAGTCGCGCGGCCATGAATGAAAGTGACCTCGAGGAAGAGCGGCGCCTGGCTTATGTCGGCATCACCCGGGCCAAGGACAAGCTGTTTTTGACCAATGCGTATGCCCGCATGCTGTATGGTCAGCGGCAAAATAATCCGGAGAGCCGCTTCATCGCCGAGATCGATGAGAGCCTGCTGGAAACCGCTGGCAGTGCGGCGGCTCCGCGGACTGGGGTACCGTTCGTCGACCGGACGCGCGAAGCCGTGACCCCGGTGTATGGGGCCCATAGCCGGGAAACGGTAAAGACGCGCGGGACCAAGACCGTGGTCACGCATTCGGTCGCGCCACAGACCCATGCCGGGCAAACCAGTTGGGCGGTCGGCGACAAGGTGGCGCACCGCAAGTGGGGAGAAGGCACCGTGGTCCGGGTGTCTGGGACAGGCGACGACCAGGAACTGGACATCGCGTTCAAGGCGCAAGGTATCAAACGGCTGCTGGCCGCCTTCGCCCCGATCGTGAAGGCCGAATCTTAGGAGGAACAAGCGATGGCAGAGCAATCAATCAATGATCACGAAGTTGCGGCCGCCAAAGTGCGCGACCTGGTGACCCAGCTCAATGGCTGGCGCACGCAGTATTACGACCAGGACGCGCCAACGGTTGAGGATCATGTTTACGATGAGACCTACCGTCAGCTGCAGGACCTTGAGGCGGCTTATCCGGATCTGATCACGCCTGAGTCGCCGACCCAGGCCGTGGGCGGCACTCCGAGCGGCGATCTGCCCAAGGTCCCGCATCCGATTCCGATGCTGTCCATGGGGGATGTCTTTTCCCTGGCCGAGTTGAAGGATTGGGCGCAGCGGCTGGAAGCTGGCGTAGACGACCCGGTGGCGTATAACGTTGAACTCAAGATCGATGGCCTTTCGCTGTCGCTTGTTTATGAGCAGGGCCGCCTGGTGCAGGGATCGACGCGCGGCAATGGCCGCATCGGCGAAGATGTGACGGCCAATGTGCGGACCATCGCATCGGTGCCCCAGACCTTGCCGGAGCCACTAGACATCGAGGTGCGCGGGGAATGCTACATGCCCAAGGCCGCGTTTGCCGCGCTCAACGCCCAGCGGGAAGCCGACGGGGCGCCGACCTTTGCCAATCCGCGAAACGCGGCGGCTGGATCGCTTCGGCAGCTCGATTCCAAGGTGACCGCCAGTCGGCAACTCGACACCTTCATGTATACGGTGATCGACCCAGCAACGTATGGCATCACGACTCAGCATGAGGCGCTTGCGTTTATGGCCAAGCTGGGTTTTGCCACGAATCCGACCGCGATCGTCGCCGAGGATCTGACCACGATCGACGATTACATCACCGCCCAAACCGCTGACCGCGACAGTTTGGCCTATGGCATCGATGGGATTGTCGTGAAGGTCAATGACCTCGCCCTTCAAGAAGAATTGGGCAATACGGTGAAGGTGCCGCGCTGGGAGATCGCGTATAAATTTCCCGCCGAGATCGCCAAAACGGTGGTGCGCGACATCGAATGGACGATCGGGCGCACCGGCGTCGTCACCCCAACCGCTGTGATGGACCCCGTCGCACTGGCAGGGACGACGGTCAGCCGGGCGACGCTCCACAACGCCGACTTGATCGCTGCCAAGGATATCCGCATTGGCGACACCGTCTTGCTTTACAAGGCCGGTGACATCATTCCGGAAGTGTCGGAAGTGGTGCTTGCCGACCGACCAGCAACCAGCGTGCCAGCCTTGGCCCCGACTCACTGCCCATCGTGCGGGGAGCCGCTGGTCCATTTGGATGCGGAAGTCGCCCTGCGCTGCGTCAATCCGCGGTGTCCTGCCCAAGTACAAGAGCAGCTGACCCATTTTGCCTCGCGCAACGCGATGAACATCGACGGTCTCGGTCCGAAGATCATCGGCCAATTGCTGGCAAAAAAGATGGTCGAAGATGTGGCGAATCTGTACCAATTGACCGAACCGCAACTGTTGACGCTTGAAAAATTCAAAGAAAAGTCCGTTAATAATTTGTTAAAGGCCATCGATGCGAGTCGGCAAAACTCCCTTGAACGGCTACTATTTGGGTTAGGGATTCGCCATGTCGGCAGTAAGGCGGCGCAGTTGTTGGCGGCACAGTTCGGCGACATGCCGACGCTGATGGCGGCTGACGAAGCGACGATCGCCGATGTGCCAAACATCGGCCCAACCATCGCTGCGGCCCTGGTGACCTATTTTGCCAGTGCTGGCGCCCAGCAGTTGATCGCCGAACTGACCGCGGCCGGGGTGAACATGGCTTACACCTCGGGCACTGCGACGCCGATTGCGACGGATAGCTTCGTGGCTGGAAAAACAGTGGTGATCACCGGCAAATTTTCGGCGTTCAGCCGGCCAGCCCTGACGAAGCGGCTCGAGGCGCTGGGGGCCAAAGTGACTGGGTCAGTCTCCAGGAAGACGGATCTGGTGGTGGCTGGTGAAGACGCCGGCTCCAAGTTGGCCAAGGCACAGACGCTATTAGTGCCGGTGATGAATGAGACAGAATTGATGCAGAACCTGGAAAAGTGAGGCTTATTGATGAAGCGTTTTTGGATGGCGGTGACGCTACTTTTGACCGCTGGCGTGCTTGGCGCGTGCAGCAATCTTGGATTCAATGATTCAAGTGAAAGCACGGCCAGCTCTGGCACGAAAACAGCGACCTACCAAACCACAGGGACCGTGGACTCCGGCATGTACCAAGGGGTGATCAAAAACGGGCGCTACCAGACCAGCAAAACGCGCGGGCTGGCCACGTCGACGAACACCCAAAGCGGGACCTATAACATCAAGAGCATGGAAAACGGGTTGCTCGATCTGGCTAAGAAGCAATTTTCCACCTCGAAGTATGTCTTTCAGGAAGGGCAGCTGATCACCGAAGCAACGGCGGAAAATTGGCTGGGCCGGAAAAGCAAGGACAACGCCAATGGCCTCAATCCGGCCAGCAATGGCAAGCTCGATGAGGACACCCGCGCCCCAATCTACCTTCAGACGCTGCTTGAACAGGACTTCATGACCCAAAGCGGTAGTAAGCTCCAACTCGGCGGCATCGCCATTGCGCTGGGGATGAACGAGTATGATTACTACCAGAAGGTCAAATATGGTGCGACGTACACCACGCACATCAGCGATGCCAAGCTCGTCTCAGAAGGCGAAAGCATGGCGGCCGAGATCGTGGCGCGGCTCCGGCGATTGTCAGGCGTCGGCAAAAACGTTCCGATTCTCGTCACGCTGTATAAAAACGCCGGATCAGACGCCCTGGTCGGCGGGACCTTTTTCCGCTCGGTCTTGTCCACCAGTGGCAGCGACCTCGGCAAATGGTCGACCATCGATCAACAAAATGAGACTCTGCCGACCGTGAACAATGCGAAGCCGATCGACAGCAATGTCTCGACTGATTTCTCGGACTTTTCCGAACAGATCGAGAACTTTTTCCCGACCCTGGCAGGGGTCACGGCCCAGGCGCATTATGAAGATGGCTCACTGGCGGGGCTCAACATCTCGATCAACACCCAGTTCTACAGTGAAACCGAGATCATGAGTTTCACCCAGTATGTCGCGACCACCGCGCAGAAATATTTGCCGGATGGCGCGAAGATCGAGATCACGATCGCCTCGACTGCCGGGACCCAGGCCCTGATCACACGCGAGGCAGGCGCCAAGGGATTTTACACCCATGTGTTTGGAAGCTATTGATTTATGTTAAACTCATAATGGTTTCGCGCAGAAACAGGGCTTGCCGTCATGCGCGGCGGCCCTGTTTTGCCAATTTAAGCGAAGAAAGTAGGGAGCACATGATCACCAAAGAAAGTGTGGCACATGTTGCCGATCTTGCCCGCCTCAGTTTCACGGACGACGAGCTTGAACAATACACCAGCCAGCTCGATGAGATCTTGAACATGGTCGACCAACTGGCAGAAGTTGACACAGAAGGCGTGGCGATCACCACGCAAAGCGTCCATCTGGAAAATGTGATGCGGGCGGATGTTGCCGCAGCGCCGACCGACTTGGCGCCGATTCTGGCTAACGTTCCGACGCATAAGGGGACGCTGATTCAGGTGCCAGCGATCATCGACAAGGAGGAGGACTAAGCGTGGATTTTTTCAAAAATGATCTTTCTGCATTGCATGATCAGCTTGCTAGCGGCGAATTGACGGCTTCCGCCTTGACTGACGAGACGTTGGCGGCCATTCACGCGCACGATGACGTCGATGCGTTTTTGGCGCTGAACGATGACGCAGCAAAGGCACAAGCAAAGGCTTTGGATGAAGCCGGCACATTTGAGCGCCCGCTGGCCGGCCTGCCGATCGCGATCAAGGATAATATCGTCACTAAGGGCTTGACCACCACAGCATCCTCGAAAATTCTGGGGAATTTTGTGCCACCTTATGACGCCACGGTCATTGAAAAGCTCAATGCCGCTGGGGCGATCAATGTGGGAAAGACCAACCTGGATGAGTTTGCCATGGGCTCGTCCACGGAAAATTCGGCTTTCAAGGTCACCAAGAACGCCTGGGATCACACTAAGGTGCCCGGTGGGTCGTCAGGTGGTTCGGCGGCCGCAGTTGCTTCTGGTCTGGTGCCTGCTGCATTGGGCTCCGATACGGGTGGCTCGATTCGCCAGCCCGCGGCGTTCAACGGCATCTTCGGCTTCAAGCCAACATACGGCCGTGTGTCGCGCTGGGGGCTGATCGCTTTTTCATCAAGCCTGGACCAGATCGGCACGTTGACGCGCACCGTGAAGGACTCCGCATTGGTGCTCAATGTGATCGCCGGTCATGATGACAAAGATGCCACCACCGCCGAACAGCCGGTTCCGGATTTCACGGCTAAGATCGGCCAAAGCATCAAAGGGATGAAGATCGCCATGCCGACCGAATATCTCGGTGAAGGTGTTGATCCGAAGGTGGCCGACCAGATTCGCAAGGCCGCCGATCAGTTGCGCGATCTTGGTGCAACGGTGGATGAAGTGTCCTTGCCGCACACGAAATATGCGGTGCCAACGTATTACATCATCGCAAGCTCCGAGGCCAGCTCGAACCTCCAGCGTTTTGACGGCATTCGGTATGGCTTCCGCGCCGAAGATGTCAAAAATCTGAAGGATGTTTATGTGCGCTCGCGCTCCGAAGGCTTTGGGCCAGAAGTGAAGCGTCGCATCATGCTGGGGACCTTCAGTCTGTCCGCCGGCTTCTATGATGCCTACTTCAGAAAAGCTGCCCAGGTGCGGACATTGATCACGGATGATTTTGCCAAGGTCTTTGACAATTATGACCTGATCATCGGCCCGACCACGCCGACCACGGCCTTTACGATCGGGGAAAAAGTGACGGATCCGCTGACCATGTACATGAACGATATTTTGACGATTCCGGCGAACCTCGCCGGGCTGCCGGCTGCGTCTGTTCCGGCCGGGTTCGTTGAGGGGATGCCAGTTGGCCTGCACATGATCGGCAAGCATTTTGACGAGCAGACTGTTTATCAAGTCGCCGCCGCCTTTGAAGCTGCGAATGATTATGTCGCTCAGATTCCGGGAGGTGCGCGTTAATGAACTTTGAAACGACCATCGGACTAGAAGTCCATGTGGAATTGAAGACCAAGTCGAAGATGTTTTCGCCGTCGCCGGTCAGCTATGGCGCAGAGCCCAACATCAACACGAATGTGATCGATTGGGGCTATCCTGGCGTCTTGCCAAGCATCAACCAGGGCGCCTACAGCCTGGGTATCATGGTGGCCTTAGCGCTACATGCCGACATTGCGCACTGGACGCATTTTGACCGGAAGAACTATTTTTACCCGGATAACCCAAAGGCGTACCAGATCACTCAAAGCGAGCAGCCGCTGGCAACGAATGGCTGGATCGAGATCGAAGTCGATGGCAAGAAGAAAAAGATCGGCATCGCGGAGCTTCATGTCGAGGAAGACGCGGGGAAAAACCAGCATGAACATGACGGCTATTCCTATGTCGATCTGAACCGGCAGGGCACGCCTTTGGTCGAGATCGTCTCAAAGCCCGACATCGCCAGTCCGGAAGAAGCCTATCAGTATCTTGAACAGCTGCGCCAGCTCGTGCAATTCACCGGCGCCTCTGACGTCAAGATGGAGGAAGGCTCGATGCGGGTGGACACGAATTTGTCCGTCCGTCCCGTTGGCCAGGATCATTATGGCACGAAGACGGAGATCAAGAACCTGAACTCCTTCAACCACGTGCGCGATGGCCTCGCCTATGAGCAGCAGCGCCAGATTCAGACGCTGATGGCTGGCGGCGCGATTCGTCAGGAGACCCGGCGCTGGGATGTGGACAAGAAGGAAACGATTCTGATGCGTGTCAAGGAAGGGGCGGATGATTACCGCTACTTCCCTGAGCCGGACCTACCGCCGATTCATGTCACTCAGACCTGGATCGAAAAGGTCGCCGCGCAATTGCCAGAGGCTGCGGCCAAGCGCCGTGAGCGCTATGTGAGTGAGTGGAATATCCCCGCCTATGATGCCGGGGTGCTCACGCTGACTAAGGAAATGGCTGACTTTTTCGAAGCGACGGTTGCCTTGGGTGCCGATCCAAAATTGGCCTCAAACTGGCTGATGGGTGAGGTCTCCGGTTATCTGAACGCCAATCATTTGGAACTGGCGCAAGTGGCCCTGACTCCGACGCATTTGGCGAAAATGATCGCGTTGATTCAAGATGGCACCATTTCCAGCAAGATCGCCAAAAAAGTCTTCCAGGAGATCATTGCCAACGACACGGATCCGGAGCAATGGGTCAACGATCAAGGCCTCATTCAGCTGTCCGACCCGGCGAAATTGACCCCGGTCATCGATGGCGTCCTCGATGCCAACCAGCAGAGCATTGATGATTTCAAGGATGGCAAGGATCGTGCGATCGGCTTTTTGGTCGGCCAGATCATGAAGCAGACGCATGGCAAGGCTAATCCAAAAGTGGTCAATCAGCTGTTGATGGCTGAGATCAAGAAACGCTAACGGAGGGCACCTGACGATGACACAGCGTGCACGTTTGATCTATAATCCGACAGCCGGCAACGAGGGCATGACGCGTTACGTGGCTGAGATCTTGAATGTGCTGGAAAGTGCCGGCTATGAAGCCAGCGCCTTTCAGACAACGCCGGAACCATTTTCGGCAAAAAAAGAGGCGTCCCGGGCGACCGAAGACGGGTTTGACCTCGTGGTTGCGGCAGGCGGCGACGGCACCATAAATGAGGTCGTCAATGGCATCGCGCCACATCAACGGCGCCCGAAAATGGCCATCATTCCGGCTGGGACGACGAACGATTACGCCCGTGCCTTGAAAATTCCGCGGGAGGATCCGGTCGCAGCGGCCAAGGTCGTCGCATCCGGCAAAACGTTGCGAATGGACATCGGCCAGGCCAATGATACCTACTTCATGAACATCGCGGCGGGCGGGCTGCTCACCGAGCTGACCTATGCCGTACCATCAGAGTTCAAGTCGATCTTCGGCTATTTTGCCTATGTTATGAAAGGCGCAGAAATGTTGCCGGCAGTGCGGCGCTTCCCGCTGCACCTGGAATATGACGAAGGTACCTATGACGGCCCAGCAAGCATGTTTTTGCTGGCGATGACCAACAGCATCGGCGGATTCGAACAGATTGTGCCGGATTCCGCGCTGGGCGATGGCAAATTCTCCCTGATCGTGGTGAAGACCGCGAACATGGCCGACATTCTGGTCCTCATGGGAAAAGTGTTGACCGGCGGCCGGCATGTCGATGATCCGAATATCATCTACACCAAAACGCGTGTGCTCAAAGCCTCGCGCGGCGATGGCGATGAAATGAAGATCAACTTGGATGGCGAATACGGCGGCTCGGATCCGATGACCTTCACCAACTTGAAGCAGCACATCGAGATGTATGCCAACGTGGATGAGATCCCGGCGGCCGCGATCGGTGGCGCAGCGGATCACGTCAAAGAAGTCGAAACAA
This sequence comes from Lacticaseibacillus mingshuiensis, assembly GCF_016861785.1. Classification (GTDB taxonomy): domain Bacteria; phylum Bacillota; class Bacilli; order Lactobacillales; family Lactobacillaceae; genus Lacticaseibacillus; species Lacticaseibacillus mingshuiensis. Next base: position 173,389 of record NZ_BOLS01000002.1, on the reverse strand, counting down.
TTGCCCATCAAGACATCGACGGCGATGGCAAGATCGGCATTAAGTAGCAAGCGGAAAAGCGGCGAAGCGATTCGCTGCTTTTTTGATTCTGGGCGGAAGGACGCTGAAACCCACTTTATGCTAATTAGCGGGTTGAAGAGTGATTAGAAATCGATACAGCAAACTAGGGTGAAATTCAGAGGGCATTCGACCCCCATTGATACAATGGACTGTGTGAGGGTGGGCTGCGGCCGAAAACGGCTCGCTTCGCATCTCTTGGCGTAAGGCATAAATGCCTAACGCCAAGAGCAAGCCCCCTCGTCGTTGTTAGCGGCCGAGCCGCTAACAACGAAAGTGAGCTTTGAGACCGCGTACTTGGCGGGCTCAAAGTCACTTGTCCGCTCTACTCCGGTCGCCAGCCAATTTTCGGCCGCAGCCCACCCGGGGGTTTTCACAAACTTGCATCGAATCGTCAGAAGTCCTCTCCCTCTAGCGTCGCCCGCGCAATTCTGGTACACTGGACGGGACTTTAGGCAGACTAATTAGGAGGCAGCAACGTGCAGACACCGGTGCAAAAGAATCAGGAACTGACCGTGACGATCGCGGATCTCACATATGAAGGCATGGGTGTCGCCAAGATCGACGGCTACCCCTTATTCATCGAGGACGCTTTGCCCGGCGAAGAAGTTCGCATTCACGTGTTGAAGGTGCAAAAACAATACGGCTTTGCCAAAATGGTGACACTGCTCAAGGCGTCGCCGGAACGTGTGGCACCAGTGGATGCGGCGCTTACGCAAACGGGCATTGCGCCACTTCAACACTTGGCATATTCCGCGCAACTTAAATTCAAGCAACGCCAGATCGAGCTGCTCTATCACAAGGCTCATTTGGATGACATTCCGGTATTGCCGACGCTGGGCATGGCGGACCCGACGCATTACCGTAACAAGGCCCAGATTCCGGTGCGCGAGATCAATGGGGTACTCGAGACCGGCTTTTATAAGCGGCGTTCCCATGAATTGGTTCCGCTGACCGATTTTTACATTCAGGACCCGTTGATCGATCAGGCCGTTGTTGTCGTGCGCGACCTGCTTCGAAAATACGGGGTGTCCGGCTATGATGAGGCGCGTGATCACGGGTTGGTGCGCCACATCATGGTGCGGCGGGCGCGTGCGACCGGCGAGATGATGGTCGTGTTGATCACCCGCAACTGGGCGGTGCCGCACCTAGATGAGATCGTGGCCGGCATCCAGGCGGCACTGCCACAGGTCGTTTCGGTGATGCAGGACCTGAACGCCAAGCGCACGAATGTGATCATGGGCAATGAGGTCAAATTGTTGGCCGGCCGTGATCATATTGAAGATGAGCTATTGGGGCACCGGTTCCGAATTTCCGCGCTCAGTTTTTACCAGGTCAATCCCCAGCAGACCGCCGTCCTTTATCAGACCGCGATCGATGCGGCGGCGCTGACGGGCGATGAGGTCGTGATCGATGCGTATTCCGGTATCGGGACGATCTCGATCGCGCTGGCTGAGCACGCGCGGCGCGTCGAGGGTGTCGAGATCGTGCCGGCTGCCGTCGCTGATGCGCGGCTGAATGCCAGTCTCAACGGGCTGACCAACGTCCAATTCACGGTTGGCAAGGCCGAAGAGGTGATGCAGACGTGGCAGGCGCAGGGCATGAAGGCGGATGTGTTAATGGTGGATCCGCCGCGTAAAGGGCTGGCGCCAGAATTTTTGGCGGCCGTGGGTCAACTGTTGCCTCCGAAGATGGTGTACATTTCCTGTAACCCGGCGACACTGGCCCGCGACTTGGTCGAGCTGCGCAGTTTTGGCTATACGGCGCACAGTACCCAGCCGGTGGACATGTTCCCGCAAACGACGCACATCGAATCCGTCACCGTTTTGACGCTGGGCGATCAGGCCACGGAGTAGGGGAAAATTGTTCTCGTCAGTTCAAAGGAGAGGTTCACATGGTTCAAGTGGCGATTCAGGATATTGTGGATGCAATCGGAATGACCGGCACCGAGGATCAGTATTATCTTGATCTGGGCACGGGCGACCTGCTCTTTTATTCAGACATGGCCGCCGATGAAGATGACGTTCAAGAAAGGCTCGACGCGGGGGATGACCAGTTACTGCCCTTGCCCGATCTGTATGAGATCAACGATTATGCGACCATGGCGGCCTTTGTCGACACGCAGGACGATCCAGTCAATGGCGAGTTGGCCCGCGCGATTCAGGGGCGCGGGGCGTTTCGCCGGTTCAAGGATGAGATCATTCGCCTCGGCGTTGCCCAAGCCTGGTACGCGTTTGAAGCGGCCGCGCACTATGAACTTGCGGTTGCCTGGTGCAACGAGAACCACGTGGCCTACACCGAAAAGGCCTGATCTTGACCAAATAAAAAGCCGGCGCGATGTTGCTGCAAGCTTTCGCTTGCAGCTGACACATCGCGCCGGTTTTTGCGTGGCCTTATTTCTTTTGGCCGGTGGTTGCGGCCAGCACTTGGCCAACTGCTGGCAAACTGCCCAGCGAATCGACGGCGGTGCTTGGCAAAACAACGGTGTTGCTGGTCCCTTTGGCAAGGGCCTCAAGTGCTTCAACGTTCTTGTACTTGAGGTACCGATCGCCGTTGTTTTCAAGGCCGGCATTGATCGAGTTGATCTGATCCTTGATGGCGTCCGCGATCAGGCGCTGACTTTCAGCGCGGCCCTGGGCTTCCAGAATCTGGGTCTGTTTATTGGCCTCAGCCTCGAGAATCGCGGATTGCTTTTCACCTTCCGCCTTGGCGATGGCGGCCTGCTTGAGCCCTTCAGCCTCCATGATGTTGGCTTCCTTTTCACGGGAGGCGCGCAGGAGCTTGTTCATCGATTCCTGAATTGTCTTATCGACCTGAATCGAATCGATATTGACGCGATCGACGTTCAGCCCATAGCCGGCCGTGGTCGTCGCGATCTGTTGAAACAGCGTCTGGTTGATGGTCTCGGTACCGTTGAGCACATCGTTGAGGTCCATGTTCCCGATGATGCCACGCAGATTGGCGCGGGTGTCCTGGACCATGGAGAGAACAGAATCCTTGTTTTGATAAACATACGCATTAACGTCGGTGATGTGATATTTCAACGTTTCAGAAATGCGCACCACCACGTTGTCCTTCGTGATCACTTCCTGCTCGTCGACCTTCAGCGGAATCTGCTTCATGTTGACGATCTCGGTGATGCGATAGACCAGTGGCGGCACGACATGAAACCCGGGTTGCAGCGTCTGAACGTATTTACCCAGCCGCTCGACGATGCCAACTTCCCCAGTGTGGATGATCGCGACGCTGGAAAACAGGATGACCAGTAGCGCGATGACAACGATCACAATGACAATACCAATGATGAGACCTGTCATGTCAAATTCCTCCTCGAAGGCTTTTCTCAGTACTTCAACTGACGATCCGCGCGGCGCACTTCAAGGCCGAGTCGACCCACGGCCACAATCACGACCTGGTCGCCGGGCCGCGCGTCGTCCAGCACATGAAAATGGTAATGGATGCCAAACATCATGACAGCTTGTACGGGTGGTTCTGGTAGGATGAAAACACTGCCGATCAGCCGTTCATCAAGCATGGCCGTCCCTCCTTTATGAATGCGCTTCGCCAACACAATCATACGCCAAAACGTGGGAAAAAACAGGGTGCGAAGCCGAGCGGTTTTGGGGTGGGCAGGTAGTTCGGCATGGGCGGTTGATGGCGTACTTGGCCATCGGGCGACCAGGACGACTACATGACCCACCCCTGCTCGGCGAAGCCCAACTCAAAACAGGGTGCGGCGCCGAGTGGTTAGGGGTGGGCAGGTAGTTCGGCCTGGCGATTCACCGTCCGGGATTGACGCTGTTGATGACGTTTTACTTCAGAATGATAAGCCCGCATCCCGATTTCTGAAGAAGGGCTGGTTTTCCGCCCATAGTTCGCTACACTAACAGAAGAGCGTTCGCGAAAGGAGGAACCGAGATGCCGCGCAAACAAGTCAAACCAATCTACGCCGATACCTACCAGCGGCATCACCGCCGCCTCGTGCTGGCGGGTAGCACGGCGCTCGTGGTGGCCGCCTTGCTGGTGCTGGTCGTGGTGGTCATGCACCTGCAGAAGCCGCCTGCCTTGCGCGAGAATCCCGTTCAAGGTGTCGTCCTCAGTCAAGACGACGCGACGCAAGATTTTTCGGCCCTGAAGAAGGCGGGCCTGCGTTTCGCTTATCTCAAAACGACAGAAGGTGCGAGCTATTTTGACGATCGGTTCGCTGCCAATTATGACCAGAGCCGAGGCGGGCAATTGGCGATTGGCGTGTATCATCAATTCAGTTTCGACAGCACGCCTGCCGCACAAGCGCAACATTTCATCGCCAAGGTCGGCCATGACATCGGCACCTTACCCATCGGCATCGCGCTAAGTTATTACGGGGATTATGCCGAAAAACCGCCGGCTGCCGCCACTTTTCAGCGCGATCTGACCACCTTCATCAACCTGCTTCAGGCGCATTACAACCGGGTCGTGATCCTGATGGGCAGCGTGCAAGTTCTCAGGGCGGTGTCGACTGTGGCGCCATCTGCCGGCCGGTGGGTGACGGCGTCTGCCAAGCCAGCCCAGGCGCAGTACTGGCAATATGGCAGTGGCAAGATTGCCGGCCAGTCGCTGACCCGGGTCGCATTTCTTGGGACTGTCGCCAATTTTGCCAATCAATCTAACAAAACTGTTCGCTGAGTGTTCGCCAAAGCCATGGCATCGCCGCCGAATTGTTGGCATACTAAGCGGTGAGGTGAGTTCATTATGAAAAAATTTCTGATCGGGCTAGTTGTGCTCGTGGTTCTGGTCTTCGGCGGGTTGAAACTCTACAGTGTCACGAATTATGGCGGCACGTCGTATTACACCCAGATCACGACGGACGGCAAGAAGATCACGCAAAAAGACGATAACGGCGCGACCTACACCGATTATGAGTACACCCTGGTCGGCTATGACGAAAATGGGGCACCGCGGACCCTGAATTTTAACGCGAACAAGGCTCGGCCCCTGAAGAAAAACGCGTATCTCAAGCTGGTCTATAACGAGAAAAAAGGCGTCACCAGCTGGGAAGCAGTCGATGACGTCGATGTGCCAAAACAGGCAATGACCAAACTCGAACAGGAGTAACAAAAAAAGTGGGAGAGATGCAGGCGCAATTGCGCTGACATCTCTTCCACTTTTTGTCTATCGGTTTTTACCCGCGTTCGTCCGGGTCGTCTTCATCATCGGTCGGCCGGGGGTTATTTGGATTAAAGATCGCATAGGTCGCATCTTCCGCTTCATCATAAACGGATTCCGGCCCATGCGCGCCGTTGGTGATGATCAGCTCATAGCCGTAATGGTCGAGGAAGGTCAGCTTGGCCGTTGTGATCCCGGTGACCTGGCCAGGTAGGGAACGCCCGTCGATCTGAATGTCCAGCTCAGGCGAGACACTCAGCTGATGGCTTTTGTTGGTCAGCTCATCTAAAAACGCATATTTGCCCGTGTAGTGACCGGCCAGCGTCAACGCTGGGTTCGGCGTTGCTTTTGGCTTTTTCCGCAGCGCCTGGCTCAGGCCGCTTGCGAGTCGATGAAAGCCCAATGCCATTTTCGTCCCTCCTCGTTTCGTTCCCCATCATGATAGCACGAAGCAACGGAAGACGGGTAGGTTGGCCTGCTTTCTCAAGCAATTACTGTTAAAATGAAAAGTAATTGCAACAATTGTCATAAAAGGAGCGACGTTATGAAACTCGGTGTGATCGGCACCAACTGGATCTCGGAACAATTTGTCGCCGCGGCAACGGCCAGCGGGTTATATCAACTCACGGCTGTGTATTCCCGGCGACTCGATACGGCGGAAAAATTTATCGCCAAAACGGCGCCGGCGCGAGCCTATGTGGATTTGGGCGCGTTTCTTGCCGCGGACTTTGACGTCCTTTACATCGCCAGTCCCAACAGCCTGCACGCCTCGCAAACAATTGCTGGCCTGAACGCGGGCAAGCACGTGATCTGTGAAAAACCAATGGTCGCGGATCTCGGAGAGCTCGCGGCCCTTGAAAAAACGCGCGCAACTCACCCAACGCTGCTGGTCTTTGAGGCGGCACGGCATTTGTATGATCCAAATTTTGCGGTCATCAAAGATTACGTGCAGAAACAGCCGATCAGTGGTGCGACCTTGTCTTATGTGAAATATTCGTCCCGTTATGATGCCTACCTGGCCGGCGAGCAGCCAAATGTTTTTTCGCCAGCATTTGCCGGTGGGGCACTGATGGATCTTGGGGTCTATCTGGTCTATGCGGCTGTGGCCTGGTTTGGCGTGCCAAACACCGCGCAGTATTTGCCACACCTGTTGGCCAGCGGCGTCGATGGCGATGGGGTGGCGCGCTTTGTGTATGATGATTTTGCCGTGACAATGCTGTGCGGCAAGACGACGAATTCATACGCGCCAAGTGAGATCTATTCCGGGCGGGCCACACTGAGTTTCGACAGTCCCGGGGAATTAAATTCACTGGCGCTGATCGATGGGGCGCGCCAAGATCTGACGCAGCCCAAGGACGACAACCCAATGGCCGACGAGGTGCGGGTGTTTGCCCAAGCCATCGCGGCCGGCGACCAGGCATTTGCCCAACGCCAATTCGACCTGGCGACGCAGGTGCACACGCTGATGTGGCAGCTGCGCCAGCAGGCTGGGATTCATTTTCCCGGCGACCCGGTCAACTAGGAGGAGAACATGACAATTTCAGAGATCTTTCAGCCGCTGTGGCAGGCGGCCGGCTTTCAGGCCCCGACGCCGATTCAAGATGCGGTCTATGCGCCGCTGAAAAATGATGAGAACATCGTCGGCCTCGCTCCGACTGGCTCGGGCAAAACGCTGGCATTTGGCCTGCCATTGCTAGAAAAAATGGTGCCAGGCGATGGGCTTCAGCTGCTGATCTTGGCGCCGTCGCAGGAACTGGCGGTGCAGACGCGCGATGTCTTGCGGCCGTATGCGAAGGCAGCCGGACTGACGGTGCAAAGTGTGACCGGGTCCGCGAATGTGAAGCGCCAACTGGAACAACTCAAAGCCAAGCCGGAAGTGATCGTCGGTACTGCTGGTCGGGTATTGGAGCTGGTCTCAAGTGGCCGGCTGAAGCTCAGTGGCCTGCAGACGATCGTCATCGATGAGGCGGATGAATTGCTGCGCGACCCTGGGCTGGATCAGGTCCGCGAACTTGCGATGGCCGCGCCGGCGGAAGTCCAACTGGCCTTTTTCTCCGCCACGGCGAGCCAGATGATCAACAGCATTCCGCAGTGGTTTGGCCAAGAGGTGCACGTGATCGATGTGCGCGATATCGACCACACGCAAGGCGCCGTGCAGCATCTTTTCATCCAGACGGACAACGCCCACCGCGCGCTGTGGTTGCGGCGCCTCGCCCATCTGGATCACTTTCAGGCACTCGTGTTTTTCAATCAAAACGCGGTGATGGAAAGTGTCGCGCGCACGTTGCGGCATCAGGCCGTGAAATTCGCCATGCTGTCGCGCAATGACCGCTCGATCGTGCGGGCGCAGGCGTTGACGGCGTTGCGCAAGGGCAAGATCACGTTGTTGCTGGTGACCGATCTGGCTGGGCGCGGGCTCGACATTCCGAAGCTGCCGGCCGTGATCAATTATCAGGCGCCGAGTCGCAAGGAAGCTTACATTCACCGCGCCGGGCGGACGGGCCGCATGGGCGTGCCGGGCACGGTGATCACGCTGGGCGATGACCACGACCGCCGAGACCTGCAGCGCCTCTTGCCGCAATACGATATTCAGCGGGGTTATCTGGTCGATGGCAAATTATCGACGGCCGCGCCGGAAAACGAGACACCTGTTGCAAATGACGCGACAGCAACACCGGCAGCCGCCTCGACCCGCCCTGCATCGGCCCACCGCTCGGCCTTGGCCGCAAGTGAGGCGACCGAGCAAACTGTCCGGCCCGCACAGACGCCAAAGCCGCGCACACCGCATAAAAAAAATCGGCTGCGCGACCGAAAGAACAAAGGGAAGCACAAGCCGAAAGCAAAATAATTGGTTAGCGGTCGCCGGCACTCATTTGGCGGGCATCGATCGCCGCGCTATTGAGGAACCAGTGGCGGTGCCAGTCGCCGCTCAAGGCTGTAAAGGGCAGCGGCGTTTGACCGGCCGCAGCCACTTTTTCCAATAGGTAGTTGCGCATGATCCACGGATCTTCAAGTGAGGTCTGAGTCAGCGTCATGATGTGATCGAACTTTGCCGCTGAGATCCGGAGGTCAGCGCAAACCTGCGCTTGGGTCAGCCCGGTTTTGGCAAAATTCTCCGCGAGTTCGTGTTTGGTCGCGGCCTTTTGTTCGGGTGTTAAGGACATGATTTTGCTTCCTTTCAAAAGTCCCGGCTGTGGAAACGGTTTTACTTTCGCAAAGGGGACGTGTAGAGTTATCACTAAAGCGGCGTTCAGTGTAACATAAGCCGCCACTTCACGCCGTGTTTTTTCCCGGTGTGTCATAAGGGGGAACCATAATGGTCATTGAAACGGATGTTGATGTTCCAGTTGCATTTTTCTATCAGCGCGTGATCGCGTCTGTTCTGTACGATATCAAGCAGGCGACTGGCCAGGATGTGCCGGCGTCGAAGCTCCAGGGCTATTCTTACGGCAAGAGTTTTGGCAAAAACAAGAGCGGCCGTATTGTGATCACCAAGAACATCCTGAACAAGGGCTATGCGTTTGAGACGCGGACGGCCAGCGGGACTTACTCGGTCGATTATGACATTCAGGAAACGCAAGCCGGCACGACGCATGTGGTCTACAACGAGACCAGTGAGTTCAATAGCGCCAGTCAAAACGCCAATCAGGGCATCATGGCCTTTGTCTTCGGCCGCCGTCGCAAGCGCCAATTTAAACTGATGATGGACCAGATCGCCGCCAGTTACCGGGACGGGTCGGTCGGGGCGTAAAACCAAGTGAAAGGGCGGTTCACATTGACAGCCTTTTCACTTTTTGGCAAAATGGGTAAGTTCGCACTCTTAGCTCAGCAGGATAGAGCGACCGCCTCCTAAGCGGTAGGTCATCGGTTCGATTCCGATAGAGTGCAGTCGTGGTCGTGGCACTGGCAAAGGTCAGTTGTCGCGGCCTTTTTCATTTAAACGGAGGTGAGTGGATGTCTGTTTGGCAGAATTTACTTGAAACAGCCGGCGCAAGCTTTGCGCTTCTTGTGGTCGCGACGGTTGGATTGTCTTGGCTCAATGGCCTTTTGGTGCAACACATTGTGAACCGGCGCGGTAAGGCCTCTAGTCAGCTTTGGTTGATGAAACCAGGTCTGCTCGTGCATGAGAGTCTGCACGCGCTGGTCGGCAAATTATTCGGGTTGCACATTGCGGAATATTCGTTGCGCCCAGATGCAAATGGCCGAACCGCGGGACATGTGACGTTCACTTATTCAAAAAAATCGTTGTGGCAACGGCTGGGCCTGAGTGTTGCCGCCAGTGCACCGCTGTGGGGCATTTCCGCGATCCTAGTGCTGAGTGGCAAATGGATCTTGTGGCCGGGTCAGCCGTGGCGGGCAATCAGTGTGGCCACAATTTCCGCGCCTTGGTGGCAGATTTTGCTTTGGGTGGGGGTGGCGCTGCTGCTTAGCTTTGGCGCAAATCTGTCATCGCAGGATCTAAAAGGGGCGGCGAAAGGATTGCCGTTTCTCGTGCTCGTCTTGCTTGCGATGTTTGCGCTTAGCTGGTGGCTCGCGCCTGCGTTGTTGCTCGGCTGGCGGCAAGTGAATCTTGTGGCGTGTGGCGTTGTCTTGCTGCTTGGGTGTTTTTCCGGACTGGCTGCGGTGATCACTCGGTGAGCTAAGGCACTCGGCGCCGCTCGCCCGAAAGCCCCGTGCCGCACCCTTTTCAGTCGGGCTCCGGTGCGCATGGTCGAGGTCTCTAGGTACGCCTGTCACTCGGGCTAAATGCGCCCATGCGCCAAGCTAGCCTAGTGACTCGACCATCCCGCGCACCTGCACACCCTTTTCAGTCGGGCTCCGCCGAGCAGGGGTGGGACATGTAGTCAAGCTGGTCGCCCGATGGCTAAGTGCGCCATCAACCGCCCAGCTCGAGCTACCTGCCCACCCCTAAGCGCTCGGCTGCGCACCCTTTTTCAGTCGGGCTCAGCCGAGCAGGGGTGGGACATCTAACTGGCTTGTGCACTCGAGGCGAAGACCGCCTCAAGCACCCAAGCCAAGTTAGCTGCCCACCCCAAAACCACTCGGCGCCGCACCCTTTTTCTATGACACGCGGTCTATATCGGTCCTTGGCCTGAGGTGACTGGGGCGCGGCTGTGCGATGATCGTACCCATGTGACAAAGCGTCGCCCAGGCGGCGTTTGCGGCGTCTTGGCGTCAACCAGCGGATGTGCCTCGTTTCAATTTTTTGCAGGCGAAGTGACAAGACGTAACGTGCTACTATAAAAGAGATAACTGGCAAGATCGATCATTGCGACGGGGGAGTCCTTCAGTCGCCGCCCGACCACTGTCAATTTTTATGAAGGAAGTGCTCACGTGCTCGAACTTAAACACATCAAGAAATACTATCAAGTCGGCGACACGCTCACCAAGGCGCAAGACGATGTTTCGGTGGCGTTTCGCAAGCAGGAATTCGTCGCGATCCTCGGGCCATCGGGTTCCGGGAAAACAACGATGCTCAACATCATCGGTGGGCTGGATCGCTATGACTCGGGCGACCTGCTGATCAAGGGCAAGTCGACCAAGGATTTCAAGGATGCCGACTGGGACGCCTACCGCAATAATTCGGTCGGCTTTATTTTCCAGTCCTACAACCTAATCTCCCATCTCTCGATCATTCAAAACGTCGAGATGGGCATGACCTTGTCCGGTGTGGCCAGTGCGGAAAAGCGCCAGCGCGCCGAAGATGCCCTGATCCGCGTCGGCCTCAAGGATCACATGCACAAACAGCCGAGTCAGCTTTCTGGCGGCCAGATGCAGCGTGTGGCCATTGCCCGCGCGATCGCGAACGACCCTGAGATTCTTTTGGCCGATGAACCAACCGGCGCGCTGGATTCCGAGACGTCTGAAGAGATCATGCAGCTGATCAAAGAATTGTCCCAAGAGCGGCTGGTCATCATGGTCACGCATAACCCGGACCTCGCGCATAAATATGCCGACCGGGTGATCGAGTTTGCCGATGGACGCATTCAGCACGACTCTCATCCCCATGTCGAAGGTACAAAGTCCGACCAGTTCAACCTCAAGCGCACCAAGATGAGTTACTTCACCGCGCTTAATCTGTCGTTTAACAACATTCGGACGAAAAAAGGGCGCACGTTCCTCACTGTTTTTGCCTCAAGCATCGGGATCATCGGCATCGCCGTGGTGCTCGCGCTGTCCAACGGCTTCCAAAAGCAGATCAACCAGACGCAATCCGAGGCGATGGCCTCCATGCCGGTGACGATCTCGCAGGTCGGCTCCGACAACACGGCCATGACGGGCACGTCGCAGAAGAGTTTTTCCAAAGCCGACCAGGTGACGGCCAAGACCTCTGCGGCGGATAAGGCGCAGCATGTCAATAAGCTGTCCGATGCCTATCTGGACTATGTGGAAAAAATGCCGGCGAAGGATGCCAAAAACATCGCGGTCTCATATGGCACCGGCATGAACCTGATGCGCGAAGTCGATGGTAAATACAAGACGGTCTCGTTCTCCAACAGCAATCCGGACAGCACGACCTTCAACGCGTCTGCCATGTTGGCCAGCACCACCGGCGTTGGCGGGAGTATTTACCCGATCGATCGCGATGGTAAGCAGAGTTTTCTGAAGACCTATTACAAGACGATCGCCGGGAAGTATCCGACCAAGGCGACCGATTTGGTGCTGGTGGTCAACAAGGACAACAGCATCAATATCAACGCGCTGAAGAACCTTGGCTTCAACGTCAAGGAAAATGAGCACTTCGATTACGATCAGCTGGTTGGCACTCAGATCAAACTGGTGGCCAACGACGACTACTACACCAAGTTGCCGACGGGGACTTACATCCCTTCCCAAAAGCTCGACGACCTGGCCGCAAAGCCGAAGACCCAGACGCTGACCATCACCGGCATCGTGCGCGTGAAGTCGAAAAACTCGGATGGCCTGTTGGCGGCGGGCGTGGCCTACAGCAGCAAGCTCACCGAAATGGTCCTGAATGAAAACAAGGACTCGGCGATCGTCACGGCGCAAAAGGCAAGCGCGACCAACGTGATGACCGGCCAGACGATGGATGCCTCCACAAAGGCAAGCGTCCTCACCGTGCTTGGCGGCAGCAGTACCCCGTCCTCTATTCAGATCTATCCGACGACCTTCAAGCTCAAGGACAAGGTGCTTAGCTACCTCGACAAATGGAACAAGGGCAAGGACAAGGCGGATAAAGTGATCTACACCGACTTGGCCGGGACCGTTTCCGACATGACAGGCGGGTTGATGGACGCGATCACCTATGTGCTGGTGGCCTTTGCCGGCATCAGCCTGGTCACCTCGATGATCATGATTGCGATCATCACTTACACCAGTGTGCTGGAGCGGACCAAGGAGATCGGTGTGCTCAAGGCGTTGGGCGCGCGGAAGAAGGACATCACCCGCGTGTTCGATGCAGAGACCTTCATCCTCGGCTTTGGTGCCGGGCTGTTCGGAATCTTCGTCGCGTGGCTGTTGACCTTCCCAATCAATATTGTGCTAGAAAATGTGACCGGCTTGGCCGGCGTGGCGGTGCTCAATCCCGTCCATGCCATCGTGCTCGTCATTATCAGTACCATCTTGACCCTGCTTGGCGGCCATGTGCCGGCTCGCATGGCGGCCAAGAAAGACGCAGCCGTGGCGTTGCGCGCAGAGTAAACTTGCTTCAATGCAAAATCGCTCATCCAACCGCAAGTTGCGGAAGATGAGCGATTTTTGCGTGGGACGGACATTGTCAGGTGCGCTTTTGAAAAATAGTTGGCGTTAGGCCCAATCCCCATTGCGGAAAACAGGAACGATGGTGCCGTCCGCCTTGATGCCATCGATGTTCATTTGCGCGGAGCCCATCATGAAGTCGACATGGGTATCGCTGCGGTTGAGGCCATGCGCGGTGAGCGCCGCATCATCCATGCTGGTGCCGCCTTTCACTGAAAATGGATAGGCGGAGCCAAGTGCCATATGATCGGAGGCATTTTCGTCATAAAGCGTGTTGAAAAAGATCAGGCCGGACTGGGAAATCGGCGATGGATCCGGTACCAGCGAGATCTCGCCCAACGAGCGGGCACCGCGAATGGCGAGCAGATGTTGCAACACCGCATCCCCCTGGTCGGCATGCGCGTCAACGACCTGCCCATTTTCAAAGGTGAAGTGCATGCCCTGCAAGATCGTCCCAGCGTAGGAAAGCGGCTTGGTCGAGGCAACGGTGCCATCGATGCGGCGGTTATCCGGCGCGGTGAAAACTTCCTCAGTCGGCATGTTGGCCATGAATGCCTCGCCATGATTATTTTGCGTGCCGCCGCCAGCCCAGACATGGTCTTTTGGCAAGCCGACAGTCAGGTCTGTGCCTGGGGCTTGATAGTGAAGATGGTCAAATTGCTGGGCATTGAGCCAGTCCGCCTTGGCATGCAATTTGGCATTGTGGGCCTGCCATGCAGCCTCGGGATCATCTTGGTCGATACGCGTGGTCTTGAAGATTGCTTGCCACAGGGCGGTCGTTGCGTCTTCGGCGGACAGTTCCGGAAAGACTTTTTGTGCCCATTTTGGCGAAGCCGCCCCGATGATCGTCCAGGAGATATCATTGTTGGAGATCGCATTGATGAGTGGGGCATAGACTTTCTGGAAGGCGTCCTGGTAGCCAGCGATGCGGGCGGCGGGCAGGCCCGCTAAATTGTCCGGATCGGCCGAGATCACGGTGATGCGCTTGGCCTGATGGGCGAGCCAATACTCAAACTGGACGCCGACGTGTGGCGGAATGTTGAACAGGCGCTCCTCGGTCATGTTGGCCATGTCCAGTCGCTTGAGCGTGTCGTCTTGCCACTGCACCTGAACCTCGGCAGCCCCGCGGTCATACGCGGCCTTCACGATGCGGCGCGCCAGGTCGGCCTGGTCGACCGCGACCTGAACATACACCGTGTCGCCTGGCTGGACCTTCACGCCAACATCAACGGCCAATTCGGCATAGCTTTGAAGCGCTTGGTCAAAAGTTTTCTCTGTCATAGTCTCCCAACTTTCTGCTTGTTTGCTTAACTGTACCATAGAAAGGGTGCTCCGCCGACTGGAAAAGGGTGCGGAGGGGCGCGGGATGGTGGTGGGATAGACCGGACTGACAAATGCCAGGGAGGCGCGTCGACCGCGCCACAAAACGCGCCGTAGCCGGCTTGAACCATTCACGGGGCGAATGTATCGAATATAACGAATATAATGTGAGACCCTGAGGCAAATGGCCGCCAGTCCTTGTTATACAAGCTCTTCGGGCAAGGGATGAAGATAAACTTCATAATTCGTGGTATTTAATGATTGCGTTTCCGCTAGACTTTGGTAAAATAACGTTAAAAGTTGCTGTAAATGTAAAGAGTCGGTGTAAAGACAGGACGCGGTCGGCAACTGCTGTCGTCTAGTGTAAGCAACGAAAGTGGGGGAACACTTTGGCACGGAAGAAAACGATCACCAAGGATCAGATTCTGACGGCTGCATATGATCTGGTTGTTGAAGAAGGATTCAAGAGCTTTACAGCGCGAAATATTGCGCGGGCCATGAATTGTTCGACGCAACCGATCTACCTTGAATTCACCTCGATGGGCGAACTCAAGCAAGCTGTCATGGACGAGATCAAATCAACGCTTCGCACGAAAATGGCGCGGCGTTTCACCCAGGATCCAATCGTCGATCTGGGATTGTCCTATATTAATTTTGCGCTGGAAAATCGGCCGCTGTACCGGGCCGTTTTCGTCGAGGACCACTTCGGCGTTGACGAGATGCGCGAATACGCACTTGGCACCGCGATGGAGCGCCTGCAAACATATGCGCCGGCGCAGCATCTCAGCGACGAGCAGCAGCGCAACACCATCTCCGGGCTGTGGATCGTCGCAACCGGCATTGCCAATCTGATGGCGCCGGGCTTCATCGACATCACGCGCGAGCAGATGATCGATATTCTCAAAGCGGTCATTCACGACTTTATCGTCAACGGCCGTTTCTCCGACAAGGCAAGCATTGTGGATCTTTCCACGACCTTGGCCGGCTGAACCGAAAATTGAATGTGGGAACTGGCCATTGGCTGGTTCTTTTTTGATTCTCTAGGAAAGGCTAGGCCACCATCCCGCTCCCCGCCGCACCCTGCCGCTTTTCCCTTGCGCCGTCCCTTTGGTTGTTGTAGCTTAGCTATGAGGTGACCCGTGATGAAAAAGACGATGCTTCAGCAGCTTTTGCGCGATCAAAGCGTGATGAAAAACGACACCGCACTGGATGCGCTCAAGGCGCAGGGCAAGGCGCTGCGGGACACTATTCCGGCGGAGACACTGGGCGAACGGACACTCAGCGGGCGTGATCCGGTGGCTTACATCGAGGCGATCGAACAAAATCTGATTCAGGAACTCATGCCGCAGCGTCATGCCAAAATGGCGGCGAGTCCGGCTGCGTTTTTCCGTGGCACCGCCGAATTGATGGCGTATGACCTGAGCCATGAGCCGCAATCAGGCATTCGTGTACTCAGCGATGGGGATGCGCATCTGCAGAATTTCGGGTTTTATGCTTCGCCTGAGCGCAACTTGCTGTTTGATCTCAATGATTTCGACGAAGCCGCGCCGAACTCATTTGAATTCGATCTCAAGCGGCTGGCCACCAGTGTTTATTTGCTGGGCGCCCAGCGGCATTTTGATGAAGCGCCGATGGATGACTTGGTGCAAAATTTAGTGCGTACGTATCGCAAGGCGCTGAAGCACGCTTTTAAGGAAGGGGCGCTTGAACGGTTTTACGCCTCGTCTAATGTTGAGCAGCTGCTGGCGGCGTTGCCGGATGAAGACGATGTCGAATTCGTGAAGCGGGTGATGGCCAAGGCGCAAAAGCAGACCAATGAATCGGTCGTCGCCAAATACACCGAGCGCGCCACAGCCACGCGCCTTCGTTTCAAGGATGCGGCCCCGCGATCGGTGCATGTGGAGCCGGGGCGGGAGATCGCGTTGATGCGTGGGTACCTGGATTATCAAAAAACCACCCGCGCGGATATCACCTTGCTGCTGGGCCAATATCATGTCTCTGATATTATTCGCCATAGTGTTGGTATCGGCAGCTTTGGCACGTACTGTTACCTGATTCTGCTCACTGGGCTTGGTGGTAGTCATCTGGTCCTGCAGGTCAAAGAGGCACTGCCACGACGGCGCGAGCTTGCGCCAAACAATCTCGCGGTGACCTTGGATCGCGAAGTCAGTGAGGGCCAGCGCATCATCGCGGCCCAGCAAATTCTGCAAAAGGCTTCCGATCCGTTTTTAGGCTGGTTCAACTTGGATGGAAAAAGCTTTTATGTCCGCCAGTTCCGGGATATGAAGGAATCCATCAACCTCGACCGCCTCGAATGGGGGCAGTTTGAAGCCTATTGCCGCATCTGTGCGTACCTGCTGGCGATGGCGCATGCGCAAAGCCCAACCGCCGCGGTGGCCGATGGGTACCTTAACCGCGACGTCGATATTGCCATCCAAGGCTGGGCGAAGGACTACCTGCACCAGGTGGTCGATGACTACGCCGCCTTTGTCGCAAAATACGGCGTGGATCAGTGACCGGCGCAGGCCAGCCATTTTTCAAGCAATTTACTTGTGTCACCCGAAAATGAGTTTTACAATTATCAACAATAACTGAACGCGTAACGGCTCCTTAGACCAAACTAGGTAGGGGAGTAGTGACGCGTTTTTTTTCGAAATAAGGATGTGAGTCAATGTTTACGATCGTGATGCAACACTTGCGCGGCAAGGCCCGCCTCGCATTTTTTGCCGCGCCGTTGATCATGTTGGGCGAAGTCTTCTGCGACCTGCAGCAACCGACCCTGATGTCTCAGATCATCGACAACGGACTGGCCAAAGGGGACATGGGCTATGTGATCAGGCACTCGGCGCTGATGCTGCTGTTTGCGGTGCTGGGGCTGCTGTGCGGCGCAGGCTCCGGCGTGTTTGGCACCATCGCGTCGCTGAAAATGGGCGAGGCGCTGCGCAGCCACATGCTCCAAGTCGCCTTGGAAAATCGGGACCCGGCTGGTTTGAAGCCGGCGACTTTGATCACCCGTATCACCAACGATGTTACCCAGATGCAAAACCTGGTGATGATGGTGACCCGCGGCATGGTGCGCTCGCCGATGCTGTTGTTTGGGGGCATCGTGATGTCCGTCATCGTGTGCCCAAACTTGGCGCCGATTCTGTTGATCGCGATGCCACTCTTGGTGATCTTCATGCTGGTCATCGTGCGCCGCAGCATTCCGCTGTACACGAAGATGCAGCAAGCCGTCGACCGGGTGAACCTGGTGATGCGGGAAAATCTGCAGGGCGCCAAGACCATCAAGGCTTATGTGCTGGAAGATCATCAAAAGACTCAGTTTGACGACGACAACGTCAACTTGCAGGACACGAGCTTACGCGCGGCCATGGCGACGGTTCCGCTTGCGCCGGTCATTCAGTTGGTGTTGAACCTCGGCGTCGTGGCGGCGCTCGCCTATGGTGGCAACCTGACCATTGCCGGCGCGATCAGTGATGGCCAGATCATCGCCTTCGTGAACTACATGATCCAGATCACCAACGCGATGGTCCAGACCGTCAACATCATCACCGCTTTTTCCCGCGCCATCACCAGTGCGACCCGGGTGCAGGCGGTTCTGGCTGAAACGCCGAAGCCGCAGGAATTGCCCACGACGCCGGCGACCCCGCAGGATAGCAGCATTGCCTTTGACAACGTCACATTCGGCTATCAACAAAGCGAGCCGATCTTGGATCAATTGACCTTCACGGTGCCGGCGGGTGGCTGGTTGGGCATTATCGGTGCGACCGGCAGTGGTAAGTCCTCTGTGATCAATCTGCTGACCCGGACGTATGACGCCTATACCGGCTCGATCACGATCGGCGGCGCGGATATCCAGCAGATGCCACTGACGGCGGTGCACCGGGAAGTCGCCGTAGCCTTGCAGGACTCCCTGCTGTTTTCCGGCACAATCAAAAGCAATCTCGTGTACGGTGCGCCGGCTGCGACGACCCCGCAGCTTCAAGCGGCCGCAGACATTGCGGCGGCCACTGAGTTCATCGCCCCGCGGGACCTCGGCTTTGACGCCCCTGTTGAACAGCTCGGGAAAAATTTTTCCGGCGGTCAGCGCCAGCGCCTGAACATCGCCCGGGTGGTGGTGCCGGATGCGCCGATTCTCGTGATGGACGATGCCACCTCTGCCGTGGATCAGGTCACCAATGCGGCGATCAAGGCCAACTTGGCCAAGGCGCGGCGGGATAAGACCACCGTGATCATTTCCCAGCGCGTGACCAACGTGATGGATTGTGATCAGATCATCGTGCTGGATGGCGGACGCATCGCCGCGCGGGGCACGCATGACGAGTTGCTCACTCGCTCGCCGTTTTATGCGCAGCTCGTGCAGACGCAGTTAGGAGGCGAGTAGCATGGACATGAGACGACATGGCCCGCGCAACATCCATCAGGAAAAAGTCATTCTGGTCGATTGGAAACAGACGGTCCGCCGCGTGTGGGGGTACCTCGAAGGCGGCCGGACAAAATTGGTGATCGTGTTTGCGTTGACACTGTTGACGACCCTGGTCACCATTCTCGGCACCCGGCTGAACGGCATCGTGATCGACCAATACATCGCCAAGGGGCTGGTGAAGACCCTGATGCTGGTCTGCGGCGGAATGGCTGTGATCTATGCGGTGTCGGCGGTCTGCACGTATTTTCAAAATGCCTTGATCATCGGCGTCGCCCAGCGCACGTCGACGCGAATCCGGGGCGATGTGTTCGCCAACATGCAGCGCCTGCCGATGCGGTATTTCGACACGCATGACAACGGCGACATCATGAGCCGGCTGACAAATGATGTCGATAACATCAATACGGCCCTGATGCAGACCTTCGTCCAGCTGTTCACCGGCATCATCAGCGTCGTTGGGGTGGGGCTGGCGATGATCTTACTGTCGCCGCTTTTGACCCTGATCGCCTTGGCTGCCTCGTTTGTCACGTTCTTGTTCACCCGCGCGGTGTCGCATGTGACGCAAAAGGCTTTTGCCACCCAACAAGACAAGCTTGGCAGCCTCAACACGCAGATCGAAGAATCCGTTTCCGGCAAACAGGTCGTGCAGCTGTTCGACCATCTCGACGAAACGATGGCGACGTTTGATCGGACCAATGCGCAGTACACCGCGGCGGCCATTAAGGCGCAGACTTTTTCCAGCATGATCGGCCCGTTTTTCAACATGACCAACAATATCGCGTATCTCTTGATCACAGCGGCCGGCGCGATCTCCATCATCACAGGCAACACCGCGGTGACGGTCGGGGTGATCTTCACCTTCCTGATCTACCTGCGCAACTTCACCGGCCCGATCAATAACGTGTTGGATCTGATCAACACCTTGCAGCTGTCGCTGGCTTCGGCGGAGCGCGTCTTCGCGTTGATCGATGAAAAACCGGAAGCGGACGCCCCAGATGCGGTCGCCATGCCGCAAACGACGGGCCATGTCCGCTTCGATGATGTGTCATTTGCCTATGACACGCGGCCGATCTTGACTGATGTCAGTTTGACCGCTGAACCCGGGCAGGTCGTCGCGCTGGTCGGACCGACTGGCGCCGGCAAGACGACGATCATGAATCTCCTGACCAACCTGTATCCGCTGCAAAAAGGGCGGGTGCTGCTGGACGGGGTGGATGTCGCACATATTCGCCGGGCGGATCTGCGGCGCCTCGTCACCGTGGTGCAACAGGAACCCTACCTCTTTTCCCTGTCGATCAAGGAAAATATTCGGCTGGGGCGACCAAGTGCAACGGATGAAGAGGTGATCCAAGCGGCAAAAAATGCTGGGGCGGATTCCTTCATCAGCCAGCTGCCGGAGGGATATAACACTGAGCTTAGCGAAAATGCGGCCAGTTTGTCGCAGGGCCAGCGCCAGCTCTTGAGTATTGCGCGCGCCTTCACCGCCGCTGCACCGGTCCTGGTGCTGGATGAGGCGACCGCGTCGATCGACTCCAACACCGAAGCCGCGGTGCAACGCGCCATGACCGCCTTGATGGCCGACAAGACCAGTTTCGTGATCGCCCACCGGTTGTCGACCATTCGCCGCGCGGATCAGATCTTGGTGATCGACGGCGGACGCGTCATCGAGCGTGGCACCCATGAGGCCTTGCTTAAGCAAAATGGCTTTTACGCGAAGCTCTACTACAGCCAATTCGATACCGCTTCGGCATAAAAAATCAGGCGCACCCGGGTCTTCCGGATGTGCCTGACTTTTTACGGTTCTGTATAGTGGTCATGTTGAGATTCGTCGCCGGCGACCAGCGAACGGAAATTCAAGAAGCCGGCGTTGAGTCCGCGCAGGAGGACCTCCGCGGACCCCAGGTTGGTGGCCAGCGGGACATTGTACACATCGGCGAGCCGGATCAGCGCATTCACATCAGGTTCATGCGGCTGGGCGGTCAGCGGATCGCGCAAAAAGATCACGAGGTCCAACTGATTCTGGGCAATGAGCGCGCCGATCTCCTGGTCGCCGCCAAGTGGCCCGGAGTTGAACGCATGCACCGGCAAGCCCGTCTCCTCAGCGACCAGCTGGCCAGTATGTCCGGTCGCAAACAACTCATGTCCCTGCAAAAAAGGCTGGTACGCCCGCACCAGCTGGCGCATCATTGGCTTTTTCTCATCATGCGCGATCAACGCGATCTTCATTTTTTTCACCTCGCTTCTATTATACAGGATAACTGAAGCGGAAAGGGCGGAGAGAGACTGGCATCTCCTCTCGTCGAACTTCTTTACTTATTTTGCGGAAGCCCCTGGCCGCAGCCCACCCGAGCGAAACCACAAACTCAGCTTTTTGAACTTCTGATGTCTGATGTCGTGGCGAGTCAAAATCTTTGCCTTTTTTGCCAAACGGGGTTAACCTTTTCGGCAAACAGGGAGGCGAGCAAAATGGCGTTGGAGACGGTTTTGCAGGCAATGGCGGACAACGCGGTGAAAGTGGACAGCAGCGATCCGGCTGTGATCGCGCTGGTCTTTGCGTTGTCCGATTACTGGCCAGCCGCGCCGGTGAGCAACCGTGTGGCGACCAAAGTGGATCCTCGGCAGTTCCGCGCCGCGGTGGCTGGGCAGCTGCTGGATCCCGCCAACCAGAACATCGAGCTGACTCTTGCGCCGACGCATGCGGCGCTGGCCCGCTATTTTGACGAAGACGCTGGGGCGGTCCGCGCGCTATTTTCCGCAAGTGCGCCGTATCGCATCCGCCTCCTTGCGCCGACGCACCTTGTCTTCATCAAGAAGGCGCTGCCCTGAGCCACGCAAGAATTCGCCGCTGCGGGTAAAAATCGCGTCGAGCTCGCCCCGCCATCTCTGCTATACTGAAATCAAACGAAGAACGGGGTGGCAATGTGCAAAAAATCAAAGTGATGACCGTATTTGGCACGCGGCCGGAAGCAATCAAGATGGCGCCGGTCGTGCTCGCGCTGAAAAAAGATCCAGCGCATTTTGAAACGGTGGTCACGGTCACCGCGCAGCACCGTGAAATGCTCGATCAGGTGCTGGCGATCTTTCACATCACGCCGGATCATGATCTGAACATCATGAAGCGGCGCCAGACGCTCGATGGCATCACCAGCAATGTGCTCACCGAGCTGGGTAGCGTGATCGATGCGGAAAAGCCCGACATCATTTTGGTCCACGGCGACACGACCACCACGTTTGCGGCCAGCGTCGCAGCGTTTTATCATCACGTGGCGGTCGGCCATGTGGAAGCCGGGCTGCGTACCTGGAACAAGAACAGTCCGTATCCCGAGGAAATGAATCGCCAGCTGACTGATGTCCTGGCTGATCTGTATTTTGCGCCAACGGATCAGAGCCGCGCGAATCTGCTGCAGGAAAATCATCCCGCGGACCGCATTTTCGTGACGGGCAACACCGCCATTGATGCGCTGAAGGAAACGGTGCGGCCAGATTATCACCATGCCGTGCTCGACATGGTCGATCCGGCCAAACGCCTGATTCTGGTGACGATGCATCGGCGCGAAAACCTCGGCACCCCGATGCGGCGGGTCCTGACAGCGATGCGCGCCGTGATCGAGGCCCATCCGGATACCGAAATGATCTATCCGGTCCATCTCAATCCTGCCGTGCAGCAAGTCGCGCATGAGGTGCTGGACGGCTCGCCCCGCATTCATCTGATCGACCCGCTGGATGTGCTCGATTTTCATAATCTGGCGGCTCGCAGCAATTTCATCATGACCGATTCCGGTGGTGTGCAGGAAGAGGCGCCGTCGCTTGGCAAGCCGGTGCTGGTGTTGCGCGACACTACGGAGCGGCCGGAAGGGGTCACGGCCGGCACGCTGAAATTGGTCGGCACCGAGCCGGCCACGGTGACGGCGGCGATGACGCAATTGCTCGATGATCCGGCCGAGTATCAGCGCATGGCCAGCGCAAAAAATCCATACGGGGATGGCCACGCAACGGCGCGTATTTTGCAAGCCGTGCAGTATTATTTTGAGCAAGTACCAGAGGCGCCGCAGCCGTTTCGCGGCGGGGTAAAGGGGGAGCAGGCATGACATACGCAATGATCGGCACATGGGCGATGGCGCTGAGCGGCGTGCAGCGCGCCGCGGCGACACTGGCCGCAGATGGCACCGCGGGGGATGCGGTGGAGACCGCGATTCAGGTGATCGAAGATGATCCGTCGTTGACCTCGGTGGGCTATGGCGGGCTGCCGAATGAACAGGGCATGGTCCAACTGGATGGGGCCTACATGAACGGGGACAATTTTCAGATCGGTGCCGTCGCCGGCGTGGAAGATGTCGCAAGTCCGATCGCGTTGGCCCGGCTGCTGGCTAAGGAGCGCGTCAACAATTTTCTCGTCGGCACCGGCGCTGAGGCCTATGCGGATCAGCACGGCTTGGCACGGAAAAACATGCTGACAAGTGGCGCCAAGACCGCTTGGCAAAAACGGCAGGTGGAAGTCGGCCAAGGCGGGCGGCTGACCCCGTATGACGGCCATGACACGGTCGGCATGATTGCCCTGGATGCGCGCGGCCACATCCGCGTCGGCACCTCGACATCCGGGCTGTTCATGAAGCACGCGGGGCGGGTCGGGGATTCCCCACAGCCCGGCAATGGTTTTTACGCCGACAGCGCAGTGGGGGCGGCCGCCGCAACAGGCCTGGGCGAGGATCTGATGAAGCGGCCGCTGTGCTTTGAAATCGTGTCGCTGATGGCGCAGGGAATGCCGGTCCAAGAAGCGATGGACAAGGCCGTCTATACCTTCATCGATCAGCTCCAGGCGCGCAACGGGGCCGTGGGCGAATTTTCCTATATCGCGCTGGATCATCAGGGCAACTTCGGTGTGGCGACGAATGTTGAGTTCCAGTACGCGGTCTTCAGCGATCGCGTGGCGCCGCGGCTGTATCTGGCAATGCCGGGCAACGACCACCATGTCACCATCACGCCGGCATAAAAAAAATTCGATCAACGGGGGCGTCGCGACGCCTCCGTTTTTGTGCTCAGTTTTCCCCAAAACGGCTGGCGACTGAATTCTAGGCCCCGCTTTGATATAATTAACTTAATTAGGGGAAAGGAGCGGGCGTATGGCCAAGAAAAAGGCAAATCGGCACGCAAAAAAAACCGTCCAACGGTTGACGCCGGCGCAACAGGCGGCGATCAAAGACGGCCGCGTGCCGCTGGCGGATATGAAGCTGCCGCGCAAAGTCAAGTTCCGTGAATTTCTGAAAATGGCGTTCACGCGCATCAACGACGCGCAGATCGGGGCTGCGTCAGCGAGTTTGGCCTATTATGCGCTGCTTTCACTTTTTCCCATGCTGATCACGGTGGGGAACTTGCTGCCGGTGTTCGGCCTGAGTTACGAGAATATCAGCGGGTATCTCACGCAGGTAGTGCCAAGCGACATCATGAAATGGATCGACCCGATCATTTCAAACCTGCTCAATAGCACCAGCGGCGGCATCCTCTCGATTGGGGCCGTCGCCACGTTGTGGGCGGCGGGGCTTGGCATCAGCGGGCTGAAAAATGCGATGAACCGCGCGTACGGGGTGACCTCGTCCTCGAACTACCTGATTCAGCGGCTGCTGGCGATGGTGTCGATGTTTGTGTTGATCTTCCTGCTGGGTTCCGTCATGATTGCGTTTGCGTTTGGCCGCCAGTTCCTGGAATGGCTGGGGCCGATCGTGGGTCTGTCGGATGCCTGGCTGAACACCTTCAATGCGTTGCGGTGGCCGGTCACGGTGGCGGCACTGTTGATCGTGATCTTGTTCATCGATTACTTTTTGCCAAACGTTCGCGTGAAGTTTCGGACGATCTTGCCGGGTACCGCGTTCACCTCGGTAGGCTGGTTGCTGTTGGCTCAGGCGTTTTCTTGGTACATGAAGCAGTTCGGCACCCGGTACAACTCCTATGGGACGATTGGGACGCTGATCGTGTTATTGCTGTGGTTGAATTTTTCGGCGATGATGCTGCTGATCGGGGTGGTGCTCAATGCCGTGATCGCAGAATACTTCACAGGTGAGTTGCACCGTAGCCGCGGCAAGGTCCATGACTTTGTGCGCAAACGCGCAACGCATTTTCGCACCCAGCGCGATGCCCGCGCGGCCGAACATGAGGTCGAAGAAACAACGTCGCTCAATGAATAAAATAAGCCTGTCGCACGCACAATCTGCAATTGCGTTGCGACAGGCTTTTTGGTTTGGGTGAGTGGGGGAAGCTGCTGCGGTTTGAGCGCGTGTCAGTTTGCGAGCAGCTTGGCGATGTCTGGGGCGATCTTATCCGGCGTGGTCTTTGGAGCGTAACGCTTGACCACATTGCCGTTTTGGTCGACCAGAAACTTGGTGAAATTCCACTTGATCGCCTTGCCAAGCGCACCCGGCGCGGCGTCCTTGAGCGCGTCGAACAGCGGCAGGGCATCGTCGCCGTTGACGCTGACCAGGCTGTGCATCGGGAAGGTCACGCCATATGTGGTGCGGCAGGCCTCCGCTGCGGCTTGCCCGTCTGCCAGCTCCTGATGGAATTGATCAGACGGAAAGCCCAGCACGACCAGCCCTTGGTCCTTGTATTCCTGATACAGCGCCTCAAGCCCTGCAAACTGCGGGGAAAAGCCACACTTGGTCGCCGTGTTCACGATCAAAAGCGGATGCCCTGCGTATTTTGCTAGGGTGTAGTCTGTCCCGTCTTCGAGCGTCACTTGTTCATCATAGATCGACATCTCTTTCGCCTTCTTTCTGTCTTCATTATACACTTTCGTTTTGTAAGCGTGCTCGTTGCTTTGGCCAGACGAAAAAAGACCGCCGCAGCGATCTTTTTTGCCCAATTACATGGCGGCTTGTTTATCGACCAAGTCCTTCGTGAATTTTTCAAGGGCGGTGATGTCATCGGCTTCTGGGGCGAGGTCGATCTTGACGTTCGTCGCGCCTTGCGTGGCACCGGTCTCGGCGAATGCCTTGGCGAAGTCGTCGACGCTTGTCGCAAACGCGTCGTAGAATTTATCGCCACTGCCGCAGCAGCCGTACACTTTGCCGGTCAGGTCCAACTCTTTGAGATCCTCGTAAAAATCGACCGCTTCATCGGGCAGAACGCCGTCGCCAACATCCGAATACGTGTATGTTGCGACGACACAGATGTCCGCATCCTCAAAATCTTCGGCGACGGCCTGCGAAACTTCGGTGACCGTGGTGTCGACGCCATATTTTTGCAATTCGTCCTCAACGATGCCGGCGATCTCTTCATTGTTGCCGGTCATGCTGGCATAGACGATCTTTGCCACTACCATGTGCTAACTTCCTTCCATCCTTGCGTTTTGTCCTAAGCATTATAGCAGACAACCGGCGGGAAAAGAAAGGGTGCGAAGGTGCGCGGGATGGTGGGGCAGTCAACTTGGCTCAGGCGCTTGATAGCGTTCCTTGCTATCGAGTGGATGAGACAGTTGAGTGTCCCCACCATGCGCACCGTAGCCCGACTGGAAAGGGTGCGAAGCCGAGCGTTTAGGGGTGGGCAGGTAGTGCGGTCTGGGCGGTTGATGGCGCACTTTGCCATCGAGCGACCGGGCCGACTACCTGCCCCGCGGTGCCCGACTGGGAAAGGGTACGGCGGTGCGCGGGATGGAATGCCCCCCACCAATGCCCCTACCTGTTTTCACTTGCATCTTGTGTTACACTAAGTTTTGAAAATATTGAAGCAGAATGCCATTTTAAATAGGAGATGCGAATTTTGATCACATTAAAGTCGCCGCGTGAAATTGAGGGCATGGCAAAGTCCGGCGCGATCTTGGCCGGGATGCATAAGGCCGTCGCAGAGATCATCAAACCAGGGGTATCGAGCTGGGAGATCGAAAAAGTCGGCCGTGAATATATTGAAAGTCACGGGGCGATTCCCGCGGAACTTGGTTTTGAAGGCTATAAATACGCCACCTGCGTCTCGATCAACGATGAAGTTGCGCATGCGGTGCCGCGCAAGGGCCTCTTTTTAAAGGAAGGCGACATTGTGGCGGTCGATACCGTCGTCGACTTCAACGGCTACTTCAGCGACTCTTGCTGGACATACGCGGTCGGTCAGATCTCTGAGGAAAAACAGAAACTGATGGATGTCACCAAGAAGGCGTTGTATCTTGGCATCGATCAGGCCGTTGTCGGCAACCGGCTCGGCGATATCGGCTATGCGATTCAGCATTATACCGAAGATGAAAATGGGTACGGGGATGTCCGCGACCTGATCGGCCATGGTATTCAGCCCACGATGCACGAAGCGCCAAATGTGCCGCATTACGGCGAGCCCGGCCACGGCCTGCGTTTGAAGGCTGGCATGACCATCACGATCGAGCCGATGATCACCACCGGCACCTGGAAGATCAAGGCTAAGCAGGTCCCGAACGACGATTGGGAATATTATGTGACCGCCGATGGTTCCCCTTGCGCCCAATATGAGCACACGTTGGTCATCACCGATGACGGCCCGAAGATCTTGACCAGTCAGGATCCAGAGTTTGACGCAAAATATCTCCTGTAACGATCACCTATCCAGAGGCGGGTCATCCCAGCGATGACCCGTTTTGTGTGTCAGGGTGCGAAGGCCCGCGGGATGGTCGAGTAGCTAGATTGGCTCGTGAGCTTGAGGCGGTCTTCGCCTCGAGTGCACGAGCCAACTAGATACCTCGACCATGCGGGCCGGAACCCAACTACAAAAGGGTGTGGCGGTCCGCGGTCAGCACCTTGCGCCGTTCATAAGCCAAAAAAGTTGCATGAAAGCCGTTCGTTATCTAGAATGGAAAAGGCTTTTCTTCAAAAAGAGTAACGCTTTTCGCGAGTTCGCCCCGCGGCTTGCGGGCAAGCGTATACTTCAGCATGGAGTTAATCAAAAAGTGAAGGGTTCTGATGGATTGGTAACAGCACAGGCGCCAGGCAAATTGTATGTGGCTGGTGAATATGCAGTCGTTGAAACGGGGTACCCCGCGATCATCGTCGCAGTGGATCAGTTTGTGACCGTGAACGTGACGGCCGCAGCCGATGCCTATGGGAGCATTATCTCCAAACAGTACCAGGAGAATTCCCTTTTTTGGCAGCGCAATGGCGACGAGATGGTCTTCGACAACCGCGATAATCCGTTTCACTATATTCTCTCGGCGATCAAGCTCACCGAGACATATGCCCGCGAGCAGGGGAAAGACCTTGCGCTGTATCGCCTGGACATCGATTCGGACCTCGATTCGACTGATGGCAAAAAATACGGGCTGGGCAGCTCTGCGGCGGTCACTGTGGCGACGGTCAAGGCGCTGAATCTGTTTTACCAATTGAACATGACCCCGGACATGATCTACAAACTCGCCGCGATCGCCCATCTGGACATCCAGGGCAACGGCAGCCTGGGCGATATCGCCGCGTCTGTGTATGGCGGCTGGATCGCCTATCGCAGTTTCGATAAGAGCTGGCTGGCAGCGCAGCGGCGCAATTATTCACTGAGTCAACTGATCACGATGGCTTGGCCGGAGCTGTCGATCGAATTGCTGACGGCACCGGCCGCATTGAAGTTGGTGATCGGCTGGACCGGCTCGCCGGCGTCAACCAGCCAGCTCGTCGACAAGATCGCGATCGCCAAGGCGGAAAAGCGGGCGCAGTACACCCAGTTTTTGGAAGCGAGCCGCGAGACCATCGAAAGCCTCATTCAGGGCTTCCGCGATAAGGCGTTGGAAAAGATTCAGGCGGGCATTCGCGAAAATCGTCGACTGTTGAATGAGCTTGCGGCCTTTTCCGGCGTCGCCATCGAAACGCCGAAGCTGACGACCATGTGTGATCTCGCCGAAGCGGTTGGCGGGGCCGCCAAGTCCTCCGGGGCAGGCGGCGGCGACTGCGGCATCGTCTTGCTGGATGAACAGATCGAGACCGCCCCGCTGTTTGATCAGTGGCGCGAACAGGCCATCGAGCCGTTGACATTTCAAGTTCATGAGTTGGCAAAATAAAGCGAGATAATAGATACACCTGGGCATGCATCGTGGCCTGGGTGTGTTTTTTTCTCGGGCAACAGCCTTTCCTTGGCCGAAAATTGGCCCCAGAAAAATTGCAGGACGCAGGATGATTTTTACCGAAATGTGACGCGCGACTGGCTGACTAAGTATGCGATAATCGCTCTGACAGGAGGGGTTCGCGATGAACAAGGGCAGGTTAGAGGCGTTCACGGATGCGGTGATCGCGATCGCGGCGACCATCATGGTGCTGGAGCTGCGGCCGCCAAAATCGGTCAGTCTCCGCGGTTTGGCGGCGGATTGGCCGATCATGGTTGCTTATGTGTTCAGCTTCACGATGATCTATGTGGTTTGGTATTCCCACCACAATCTTTTCAACAAGGCAAAGATCATCTCGACCCGGACATACCTCTTCAACGGTTTGTGGTTGTTCAGCCTGACCTTGGTGCCGGCCAGCACTGCCTGGGTGGGGCAGCACGCGGACAAAACACTGCCGGAAGTGGTTTACCTCGGGGTGCTCCTGCTATGGTCGCTGGCGTTTCAGCTGATGGACGAATCGGTGATCCAGGATAACCCCGGCATCAGTCGGGATGTCTCGAACAATGTGGCGGCGCGGCTGTGGCTGTATGGCGGGTATCTCGGCGGTATCTTGGTCGCGCTGGTGTGGCCGATCGGGGCGCTGCTCATTGTCGGCGGCATCAGTTTCGGGTTGACGGGCCAATTGTTGCGCACCAAGCCGACGCCGGTGAATAAGTAAAAAAAGATCGTGTCGAGATAATAATAGCCCGCGACGTTTTTTCCCGTCGCGGGCTTCTTCGTGTCAAAGCTTCAGAACCTTGTTGCTTCTAGTTGCAACGATGGTTCGCGACACTGCGAATAGCGGTGCTCTGTGACACTTTTGTCCAAAAACTATTACAGTGTGCTGGCCAAGGTGATCACAGTGCGCTGGCGCCATGGCTCGCCTGGTTGCAGGTGCAAGGCCCCATCATCTGGCGCGACGAGTGGCCGCAGCCCCGCGGCGATGTGGGGCTGGCCGACGATGCCGTTGAAGTTATCAACGGCGCTGATCTGCGGATACGAGCTGACGCAAAGGCCAGGCGCATCGGTCTCAAGGGCGAGTTGCCAAAGCGGCGCAGTTAGGGTGGCTGTCGTTTCCTTCGTCAGGCGGTCGACCACCGGCATCTCAACAGGTTTGCCGCCGAGGGTCAGCTGCTGATCCATGATCGTCTGAGCCGGGTCGCCAGTCAGGGCAAACGCGAGGTCGATCGTCGGCCGCAGTGCGACTGGTTCGCTGATCTCGATCCACCAGTCGATCGTCCAGTGGTTATCATTGTCCAAGGTGTGGGCGATCTTCACCTCGCGTGCGCCAGGCAGGCCATCCGCGCCATCCGGCAAGCGCAGGCTCATGATCAAGGTCGCGCTGTCGCCGTGGCGCTGCAGGTCGCCTTGCCAATTGAAATTCTGCCAGCCGTTGTGGGGATGCGAGGTGGCGTCTTGCAGGTCCGGTCCCAAGACGGCGCCAAATGTGCCCGGCCGCTCCAGATAATCCTGCAAGGTGACATAGCCTAACAACAGATTGGGATTGCCGCCTGGATGATGCGGACTTGGTAGGCGCAACCGCTGGACTCTGGCGCCAAAGGTGATGAAACTGAGCGACATTTCGCGATCATTTTCGATCGTATACTGGGTGATCTCCTGTTTGCCGACGCGCGCAAACAGCTTCGTGGATAATTGCATGCAACCGCTTCCCTTCGTACAGTTTCAAGGATACGGAAGAACAGTCTAAGAATCAATCAATTTTCGCCCTGTGACTAGGTTTTCTCATAATTCTCTGGTAGGGTGGAAAAGGTTCAAAGGGGGGCGTTTGCGATGCTGCATCGCTTGATGCGAAAATGTTATGGGTTATTGACAGCGGCATTCATTCTGGCGCTCGTTTATGCGTTTGGGGGCCGCACCTGGCTGCCGCGCACGGTCAAGCCGGTGCTGGATCCCGCTAGTTTTGCGGCCATCAGCGGCTGGGTCGTGGTCAACGCACTCCTTTTTTATCGGCATCACTTCCGGTTTCGCGACCTGCAGCTTGAGCAGATCGACACAATGGAAGGGCCGGTCTTTGAGGAATTTTGTGCATACCTGCTCAAGCGCAACGGCTTCAAACACATTCAGGTGACCAAACAATCCGGCGATCAGGGCATCGATGTCATCGGCACGAAAAAAAAGGCTCAAGTCGGTTTCCAGTGCAAACGGTATGAAGGCGTCGTCGGCAACAAGGCAGTGCAGGAGGCCTGGGCGGGCCAAAGCTTTTATAAACTCGATCAGGCGGCGGTCATCACCAACTCCGAATTTTCCGATTCGGCGCAGCAACTCGCCGAAGAGCTCGGGGTGATGTTGATCGACCGTAAGCAACTCAAGCGCCTCATGCGCCGGTTGCCGAATTAAAAACGGCAGGGCATGTGTCCTGTCGTTTTGTTTGCGAAATTTCTATTAGTGCAACACCAAGCCGTCATCTTGTTCCTGAAAGCCAAAGATCGCATGCGGCCCTGTGGCGCTGTCGCCGAGAAGGTAGGCGCCGCGCAACTCTGGGCGGTTGATCAAGACGCGCAACTCCCAGACCTTCAGCGGGTGGCCGCCTGTTTGCGGCTCGAAGATCAGCTGGAGGCTCTCGTTTTCGGTGAGCGTGCGAAAGGTGCGGAAGACCGTGCGCGGGCCGTCCGTTTGGAGATAAACATTGGTGTTGTTGCCTTGATCTGCCAGCAAGGCCAGAAGTTCGATCGTACGCATGAGGTGCCTCCTGACGTCCCTGAATCGGGATGAATGGGTGGCGGGCTGATCTCGTGGGCGTCACGAGACACCGCGGACCAGAACGCCCGTCTTTGAGCATAACGCTTCGCCTTTTTCCTGGCGAGCCCATTTTCTAAGTTTTGGTAAGGCCAGTGGCGCGCGGCCGGTGGTATCGTATAATAGGAACAACATCATTTTCAACTCATTTGGAGGCTATCATGGACGCGGTCGTCATTCTCAGTGCAAAACGTACCCCAATCGGAAAATTAGGCGGCAGTCTGGCTGGCATGAACGCCGTTGCGCTGGGCACGATCGCCGCGCAGGCCGCCATCAAACAGGCTGGCATCGAGGCCTCGCAGCTCGATCAGGCGATCTTCGGCAATGTCTTGCAGGCCAATTCTGGCCAAAATGTGGCGCGACAGATCGCGCTGAACAGTGGCATGACCACCGCCAGCACCGCAATGACTGTCAATGAGGTCTGCGGGTCTGGACTCAAGGCGGTGCGGCTGGGCCAAAGCGCGATTCTGCTGGGGGATGCCGATGCCGTTTTGGTCGGCGGCACCGAAAGCATGAGCAACACGCCGTACTACGCGCCCCAGCAGCGATTTGGCCATAAATTTGGGGACTTATCCCTGGTCGATGGCATCGCGCGCGATGGTTTGAGCGACGCCTTCACTGGCCAGCCGATGGGCATGACCGCCGAAAACGTGGCGGCCCAATTTGACGTCACCCGTGCGCAGCAAGATGCTTTTGCATTGGCGTCGCATCAAAAGGCCGTCGCCGCACAGCAGGCCGGCGCATTTGAGGCGGAGATCGCCTCGGTTGCTATCCCAACGCGCGATGGCGATGTGGTTGTGGCTACAGACGAAGCGCCGCGGCCGGACACCAGCCTGGCAAAATTGGCGAAGCTGCGCCCGGCGTTTGAAAGCGGCGGCACGGTCACAGCCGGCAATGCAAGTGGCATCAATGACGGCGCCGTGGCGCTGGTCTTGATGCGCAAAAGCAAGGCCGAGGCGCTCGGGTTGTCTTACCTGGCCACGATTCGCGGCTACAATGAAGGCGGCATCGATCCTAACTTTATGGGTTACGCGCCGAAAAAAGTGATCGAGAAACTTCTGACAAAAACGCAAAGCAGTCTGGCCGACATCGACCTGATCGAGATCAATGAGGCGTTTGCCGCCCAGACGATCGCGGTGGCCAATGAGCTTGGCATTGATGACCAAAAGCTCAACGTGAATGGCGGTGCGATCGCGCTTGGCCATCCGCTGGGCGCATCTGGCGCGCGGGTACTCACGACATTGATCTATGCGTTGCGCGCCCGTGGTCAGCGTACCGGACTGGCGGCGTTGTGTGTCGGCGGCGGGCTAGGGGTGGCGATGCAGATCGAGGTCGAGGCATGAAGTTTTACGAAATGACCGCTGCCCAGCGGCTGGCGCAACTCGTTGAAGAAGGCGCAATGACTGCGGAAACGGCCGCGATTTTTGCCGGCTCCGGCGCCTTGTCCGCAGACGTGGCTGCTTCGCTCAGTGAAAATCAGCTCGGCCAGTTCAGCTTGCCGCTGGGTGTTGCTCGCCAAGTTCCAGTGGCGGGGCGGGTGGTCAATGTGCCGATGGTGACCGAGGAGCCTTCCGTGGTGGCCGCCGCCAGCAACGGCGCACGCCTATTGCGGGCCGGAGCAGGCGTGCAGATCACACTGCCGCCGCACACGGTTCGCGCCGAGATCGTGTTCGATGGGCTGCCCGATCTGCCGGCTGCCCAGGCGCTGGTGGCTGCGCATGAAGCGCTATTCAAGCAAGTCGCAGACGACGCGCATCCCTCAGCCGTCCAGCGCGGCGGTGGGCTGAAGGCACAGACAGTGGCGGTCATCGCCGACCGTTTTTTGAAAATAGGGTTGATCATCGCCCCAGGGCAGGCCATGGGCGCGAATTTGGCGAACACGATCGCCGAGGCAGTTGGCCAGGCGGCTGGTAAGCTGCTCAACAGCCGGCCGCTCACCGCGATTTTGACCAATCGCGACGAGGCGATCGGCCGGGCCACTGTGGCGGTCCCACTCGGCGCGCTGGCCACTGGGACGCGCACTGGCGCTGAGGTGGCGACGGGCATCGCGGCGTTGAGCGCGCTGGCTGAGGTCGATGAGGACCGCGCCGTCACCCATAACAAGGGTATCCTGAACGGTATCGAGGCGGCGGTGTTGGCCACCGGCAATGACACGCGGGCCGTTGCAGCGGCGATCTATGCGCATGCCGGGGCGACCGGGCGGATGAGCCCACTGGCGACTTGGCGGCAGACGGCTACCGAGCTTGTGGGATCGATCGCGTTGCCGCTTCCGGTCGGAATTTTGGGCGGGGCGATTCGCTCATTGCCGGTGGCCCAGGCGAGCCTCGCTTTGGGCGGCTTCACCACCGTCGCCGACTTGCAAGGGGCACTGCTCGCGTTGGGCCTGGCGCAGAACCTGGCCGCTTTGCGCGCGCAGGTTGGCCCGGGCTTGCAGGCTGGCCATATGAAATTGCAGGCGCGCAACCTCGCCATCAGCATTGGCGCGACCGGCAAGGAGATCGGTCAGCTTGCGGCTGCCTTGAGCAGTGGCGTCATGAGCGAGGCCGCGGCGCAGACACTGCTTGACCAGATGCGAAAGGAGCAGCATTCATGACGATCGGCATTGATCAATTGGGACTTTACACCCCGCCATTTTTCATCGACTTACGGGAACTGGCCACTGCCCGTGGAGTCGAGCCGGATAAGTACACGATCGGTATCGGCCAGGACCAGCAGGCTGTGGCGCCATCCAGCCAAGACGTGGTCACGATGGGCGCCGCCGCGGCCAAGGAGGCGCTGGCCGGCCAAGACCTCAGCAAGCTCGGCCTGCTGATTCTCGCCACGGAATCCGGTGTTGACGCCAGCAAGGCCGGTGCGCTGTACATTCACCGCCTGTTGGGGCTGCCGGCCAGCATGCGCGTGTTTGAACTCAAGGAAGCCTGCTACGGCGGCACCGCCGGGTTGATGATGGCCCGCGATTATGTCGCCGCACATCCAGGCAAAACAGCGCTCGTGATCGCCAGCGACATTGCCCGCTATGGCTTGGCGACAGGCGGTGAGGTCACACAAGGCGCAGGGGCGGTCGCGATGGTGGTGGCCGAAGCTCCCCGCATTTTGGCCGTGAACGATGACTCGGCGCTGCACGCCGACGATATTCAGGATTTTTGGCGGCCGATGTACACGGACCAGGCGCTGGCCCGCGGAAAGTATTCCACCGAGCAGTACATCGCGTTTTTCGATGAGGTGTGGGCCACGTATCGTGAGAAAACCGGGCGCACACTGGCGGATCACGCCGCAATGTTGTTTCATTTGCCGTACACGAAAATGGGGCTCAAGGCCCTGAAAACGGTGCTGGCTGAGGCCACGCCGGCGGCACAAGAGCGGCTGCTTGCACAGTATCAAGCCAGCATTCAATACAGCCGCCGCATCGGCAACATTTACACGGGCTCTTTGTATCTGGGTCTCGTGTCGCTGTTGGAAAATAGCGAGACGCTGGCGGCCGGCGACCGGCTCGGCCTTTTCTCCTATGGGTCGGGGGCAGTCGGCGAATTCTTTTCCGCCACGCTTCAGCCGCAGTTCCGCCAGGCGGTGCCGCTGCATGGCCACGCGCCGTTGTTGGCGCAGCGCAAACAGCTGGCTATCGCGACCTATGAGCAGCTCTTTGCGGACAGCTGGCCAAATGATCCCAGTGATTATCAAAGCGAGCCCGCCTGGTTTGCCGGGCCATTCGTGATGAGCGGCGTGACCGGGCAGGAGCGGCAGTACCGCGCAAATGACTAAAAGTTGATCTAAAAAAATAGCTCGAGCAACGCCGCAGAACGCGGGTGCTCGAGCTATTTTTGCGCGGGCCGGGGTGCTGGCTTGGCCTGCTGACCTTGTCTACGCGAAATATCACACCTCTTATATTTTGCCGGAAGCAGCCGAGTCAAAATCCACCGGTTTTCCCCGCCAACGTGCTACGCTTGAATTGTACCGTGTTGGCCACTTGTATTTTGTAAGAAGAGTGTTAATATACTTATATTAAGTAAGCATATATGGAGGAACGACAATGGTAGCGAAAATCAATGCGTCTGATGCAATGATCAAGGTCATCGAGAGCTGGGGTGTCAAGAACATCTACGGTTTGCCGGGCGGGTCGTTCGATTCGACCATGAACGCCTTGCACAATCGCAAGGACACGATCAATTATGTGCAGGTGCGCCATGAGGAAGTCGGCGCATTGGCGGCAGTCGGTGAGGCTAAGATCACAGGCAAGATCGGTGTGACGTTCGGATCAGCCGGCCCAGGCGCCGTCCATCTGCTCAATGGGCTGTATGACGCCCAATATGATCACATTCCAGTGCTCGCATTGGTTGGCCAGGTGCCGACAAGTGCGATGAATACCTCATACTTTCAGGAAATGAACGAAAACCCAATGTTCGCCGATGTGTCTGTTTATAACCGCACCGTGATGACGGCCCAGCAGATGCCGGCGGTGGTGGATGAGGCGATCAGGCAGGCCTATGCGCAGCACGGGGTCGCGGTCATCACGATTCCAAAGGATCTCGGCTGGCAGGAGATCGACGACACCTATGTTTCGACTGCGCCGCTGTTCCAGAAGGCGATCGCGCCGGAGCCAGACGTGGTGAAGGTCGATGAAGCACTGGCCATTTTGAAAAACGCGAAGCACCCACTGCTCTACATCGGTCAAGGCACACGTGGCGCAAGCGCGGAAGTGATCGCACTTTCCGAACAGTTGCATGCACCGATTCTGTCGTCCGCGCTGGCCAAGGGCATTGTGCCGGATGACTACAAGGCGTACATGGGCTCGGCCGGGCGCGTGGCCTCCAAGCCTGGCGTTGAAGTCGCAGGCGGTGCGGATGCCGTCCTGTTCTTGGGCTCTGACATGCCATTCCAGGGCTATTTCATCAAGCCGGACGCAAAGTACATCCAAGTTGACATCGACGGCACCAAGTTTGGCCGCCGCCACAGCGTCGACGTGGCCATCTTAGCTGATGCGAAAAAGACGATCGGCCTGCTCCTTAAACGCGGCGAACAGTTGCCGGAAACGTCCTGGTACAAGGCGCCGTTGCCAACAAGGACAACTGGGTCGAATGGATCCACTCATTCGAAGATGATGCGGAAACGCCGCTGCGCGTGGAGCCTGTTTTCAAAGCCATCAATGACATGGCAACCGACGACGCGATCTTCCAAGTCGATGTCGGCAATGTGACCATCAACGGGATGCGGTATCTGAAGATCGATCAGGACCAGCGCTTCACCACCTCGGGTTGGTATGCGACCATGGGGTACGCGTTGCCCGCGGCGATCGGTGCGCAAGCCGAGTTCCCGGAGCGCCAAGTGTGGTCGATCTCCGGTGACGGCGGCTATGCGATGGTGATGCAGGATATTTTGACCCAGGTCAAGTATCACATGCCGATCATCAATGTCATTTTGACTAACGAGAGCCTTGGCTTCATCGAGGCTGAACAGGATGACACCCGCCAGCCACATTCTGGCGTTGACCTGATCGATGCCGATTATGGCACCGCCGCAGCCGCGCTTGGCGCCACAGGTTTTGAGGTCCACGACTTGCCAGAGCTGAAGGCCGCGTTTGAAGCCGCTAAGCAGCGCAAGGGGCCGGTCGTGATCGATGTGAAGATCTCGGATCTGCGCCCACTGCCAGTCGAACAACTGGTGCTTGATAAAGAGACCCAAGATCCGGCCGCCGTGGATGCTTTTGTGAAGAAGTACCACGCGGAAAAATTGATTCCGTTCCGTCAGCTTTTGGCGGATGCCGGGGATGAAAATTAAGCATGACCATTCCAGACGCACAACAAAAGAATGTCAAATAGAGAGACCAAATAAGCCGCTGTCGGCTGCGAGAAATCGATCGCATCTGACGGCGGCTTTTTGCGTCCGCGGGGGTGTATCAGATGTGTCACGCGGCGGCTGTCTCTCTGCGGCATCCGGTACACTGGGAGCAGGACGATAATGTGGGGTGCCAGCGGTGGCGGCCGATTTGTAAAGAGTCGTCGCATAAGCGGGGAGGATGGGGCAAATGTTTCACCAGCGAAGAACTGTGGCTGAAGCGGCGGGTCGATCGCGGCGTGCCAGGCGATGGGTGGTTGGCATAGTCGCTGGGGTGGCAGCGCTTATGGCGGGCGGACGCAGCGTGTTTTCGCTGAGCGGGCCATGGGCTGGTCAGGCGCAGGTCGTTCAGGCCGCGACGACCAGCGGGACCTGGGGCACGGCGCCGTGGTCGATCGATGCGGGCAATGTGCTGCACATCGGCGCCGGCACTGGGGTCGATACCGGCCGGACCTCGCCGTGGCAAGCGCAAAGCAAGGACATCACCGCGATCTCGATCGACGGGCCCCTGGTGTTGCCGGCGGATTGTTCCTTTCTTTTCGGCACTGAATCCTACCCCGGTCAATACGAAGGCGACTGGCAAAAATTGGCCCAGGTCACCGGACTGGCGCAGGTCGAGACGTCGCATGTGACGACGATGCTCGCGATGTTTCAGTGCGATGCGGCGTTGACCCAGATCGACGGGCTCGCTGATTGGAATGTCTCAAGTGTCACCTCATTGAGCGCAATGTTTGCGAGCACGCCAAAGCTCGCCAGCATTGGGAGCCTAGCGAAATGGAATGTCGAAAATGTGACCAATCTCAACCATCTGTTTGAATCGTCTGGGGTCACGGATGTCGGTGATCTTGGCCAATGGCAGACCGGGCGGGTCACCGATATGTCCTACATGTTCAACCGGACCGCGGCCCTCCAAAATATCGGTGACATCAGCGGGTGGGACACCAGCAATGTCACGGACATGCATTATATGTTTGCCAACACGGCCTTGAGTCGATTCGGTACGGTGGCCGATTGGAATGTGGCCAAGGTGACGACGATCGTCTCGATGTTTATGAATGATGCCAATATCCAGGCGCTTGATTTTACCGGCTGGCAAACAGGGGCGGTGACTGCAGACGGGTTTGAAAGCGTCTTTTTCGACGAGGATGATCCGCAGGCGACTGGCCTGCAACAGGTCACTTTTGGCCCGCACTTCACCATCACGCCAGCGCTACCCAATGCGACGGCGCGGCTCAACTGGCGCGCGGTAGGCACAGGGACGACTGAAAAGCCGCAGGGGCTGATCAATTTGACCACTGTGAGCGGCGCCGCAGTGACGTCTCGTTACACGGGGGCAGATCCGGACACCTATGTGCTTTTTGATCCGGGGCGCGCCACGGCCACGGTGACACTGGTCGATGACGACAGTGGTGGCGCGGTTGTGGGGACCCCTTTTCTGGTGAGCGGGGATGTCGGAGCGACGGCGAGCTATTCGGCGACACTGCCGACAAACTTTGCGCTGGCAGCGGGGCAAAGTTTGACTGGCTCGACGGTGCTCACCCAAGATGCCACGGATAATGTCACGATTCGTCTGGTCCATTTGTTTTCCGCTCCCACAATGATCACGGCGCTGCCAGACGGTGTCACGTTTCCAAGTGGCATGCAACCGAGCACTATTTTTCGCGACCTGAAACGGACCATTCACGTGACTGATCTGGCAGGCACGAACGCAACGATCGCGCAAACGGTGACGTATTTTCGCTATGTGACGTATGACCTGGTGACACTTCAGATCGTCAGCGGGTCCGCCACCGCCTGGCACTTGGCGACCGGCATCGATGCGGCGGGCAATTTGATTGATGGCGGCGTGAGTGGGGATGGGCAAAATGAGGGTGTCTGGCCGGCGTATACACCGCCCAGCATCGTCGGTCACGCAGTCCGCGGCTCTGATGGCTCGACCAGCGCGCCAAAACAGATCGTCGACGCCGCGACTGGCCAAAATATGACGCTTGACTATTGGTATGTGGCCGCAGTCGCCACCGCGACGGTCACGTATCGCGACCAAGACGGCACCGGGATCGCTTCAGTCACACTTAGCGGCTCGATCGGTGAGACCTTGACGTATTCACCGCAGGCGCCAGTCGGATATGACCTGGTCGGCGCCGCAACGCCACTGACGATTACGATCACGGCCGATGACCTAGACAACATCACCATCAAAGTGGTTCGTTGGCGCTCTCAATTTCCGGCGACTGGCAGTGCGATGGGGCTTGTGGCGCCTGGGGTGTTGCTGTTGCTCTTGTTCGCAGGAGCCGGCGGTCTGATGGGTGTGTGGCACCGACGAAAACAGTGAGACCTAGTTTTGCCTCCAGCCAAAAGGGTCTCGAATGCGCATCCACCCGGCAGTGGGTGCGTTTTGAATCCGCACGAGGCGCCGATGATCAGCTCGGAAAAAGGGTGGTTGTCCCCGCCTATGTACCCCAGTTGCCGGCACGACTGGGGGTGACTCACTTGTCTGTGTTGTGCCGGCAACATAAACTTATGAGTCTTTTGCTCTTTGAAAACTTTTGTGGCATCCATGCCGCCGCCATATCGATTGCTGGTGCAGGTTGGAGGAAGTTTTGGCTTAGAATTTCGCTGACCTTCCCACTCCCGAAGAAGCAGGCGTCCGGCTCAAGATGGGCCGCATTCCAGTCCTACAAACAAAGGTGGGCTGCACGACATTGTGTGGATGCCTGTAGAACTTATTCAGCTTTCAAAGAGCGTACGTGGCGTTTCCGCCGGGGACAGAGCAACTATTTTGACCCGCCAAAGCGAGTCGGACGCCTTTCATCTCGGATGGATCTTTGAGTCGCCGCCATATCGGACGCTGGTGCAAGTTGGGTGACATATAGGCTTAGAATTTCGGTGACCTTCCCGCTTCCAAAGAAGAAGGTGTCGTTCTCAAGATGGGCCGCATTCAGCTCCTGCAAACGAAGGTGGGCTGCACGACATTGGGATGAAAGACTATTGGGAACCCGGGCTCCCATGGTGCGTGTGCTGAGTACCTGCTGTACATCAGGCACTCTGTAGGTGTGGTTGTTTCTCCCCAGCCCGGTCAGATAGGGTAACGCGCAGACGGCACTATCTGGATGCCGCCATGCCTCCCAGGGGGTCGGTAAGGCCACCACCTTCTTAGGCCTTACACTATATAAAGCGATTCTCGAGGCCCAAAACGTAAAGTGTTTTCGTGTAAATGTTTTGTATACGAGATCAAATACCGTTGTGTCGGATTTTTAGATGCCGCGAATCTTTTCAAATTTTAATTCTACGGACTAGACCACGCTCCTTTTCGTCGGATCATTTCAGCTGTCAGTGATCCGATATGTACCCCCGATCCAGTCGGGCCTTTGACCGGATCGAGGGCCACACGAGTTGTAATCGACAGGCCCTCGTCAGTCGCAACTTGTGTGAAATAATGCTCTTTGAAACTTGGTTGGCATCCGTGCCGCCGCCATATCGATTGCTGGTGCAGTAAGCTTAGGTCATGTAGGCTTAGAATTTCGGTGACCTTCCCGCTTCCGAAGAAGAAGGCGTCGTTCTCAAGATGGGCCGCATACCCGGTGCTGCAAACAAAGGTGGGCTGCACGACATTGTGTGGATACCTGAAGAACATATTCAGCTTTCAAAGAGCGTACGTGGCGTTGCCGCCGGGGACAGAGCAACATTTCTGGCTCGCCGAGGCAAGCCGTGCGTCTTTCATCATTGTTGGATCTTGGAGTCGCCGCCATATCGGACGCTGGTGCAGGGGGATAGATATATAGGCTTTGTAGGGTCGATGACCTTCCCTCCTCCGAAGAGTTGGGCGTCCATGTCACGTTGGGCCGCACTCTGGTCCTGCAAACGAAGGTGGGCTGCACGACAGTTTGATGAAAGACTACTATGGGAACCCGGGCTCCCGTGGTGCGGGTGGTGCTGAGTGCCTGTTGTACAGACAGGCATTCTGAAGGCGTGTTGTTTCCCCCGACCGTCCATGGAGTCGAATGAATATGCATGCGACAGTCTCCACTTGGGGCATGCTCATCCGGACGTCGGTAAGGAGCCACCTTCCTTCCCCTTACGCTATAGTAAGCGAGTGGGCGCCGGAAAATGTGATCGAGATTTTGAAATTATTTTTTCGACAGCTTGAAAACGTTGACGGGACAACATTCTTGAATCAGACAAAATTTTTGGTTGGCGATCACATTTTGACGAAACAATTTCAAAACTGGGTCTGAAAATCCGTTTCCGGAGACAAATAAATATCCATCAACATCAAGGTGAAAGATATTCCGAAAAATATTCGAATCGGCCATCCCTTTTCGGGTCAGTCAAGATCGAATCAGTCGTAAACAAAAACCCCGCTGACAGGCAGCGGGGGGAGGGTCAGGCAGTCGCCAGCCGATTTTTCAGATCAGCGACGAGTTCGTCTTGGTTGTTGTAGATGCTGCCGTTCAGCTTGATCAAGCCGACGGTGTAGAGGTTCATGTAGTGGAACTGGTTCTCGGCGATTGTCTGCAGGGCCGCGAGCTTCTGTTGATTGGCGGCGCCTTGTTGCCGCGAGTCGGTGTACAGGCCGAGAATTGGGATGTGCTCGGCATATGCGACGCCGATCTCACTAGCCACGCCGGCGTCGATCACCGGTCCATCAAGAACGGCGATCATCAGGTCGGCGGCCAGCACCTGGTCCGTGTCGGCTTGGGCGATCATGCGGGCATCCGCGTACGCATTTTTATCATTGATCGCCGCGTTCTCTTGCGGAAGATAGATGTCCAGCTCCGGCAGCGCGGTGCGCAGCGCTTGGACAAACCGGGCGTTGAATTCAAAATCGGCCTGGGAAAATAGGCCATTGGCAAAATAGATCTTCATGGGCGCAAGCTCCTTTCAGCGACGGGAAAATGCAGTGACGGCCTCGCAGCGGGCGGTGTACGGGAACATGTCGACGGAGCGAATCCAGTCCACGCGCCAATCGCGGGCCAAAACGACAAGGTCGCGGGCGAGGGTCGACGGGTTGCATGAGATATAGACAAAGCGTTTCGGGCGCGCCTCGTGCAAGGCCTGCAAAAAGGCTTTGTCCAGGCCAGTCCGCGGCGGGTCAACAATCATGGCATCTGGGGCAAAGCCCTGCTGTAGCCATTTGGGTAGCAGCTCCTCTGCTTTGCCCACTTCATAATGCGCGTTGGTGACGCCATTCAGTTTCGCATTGGCGTTGGCATCGGCCACGGCTTCGGGCGTAATATCCATGCCGCGGACCAATTTTGCCTGGTCAGCGAGCGTGATGCCCAGGGTGCCAATGCCGGCATATGCGTCGCACAAGGTATCACCCGGCTGCAGCGCCAGCGCCTCAAGCGCCGTTTGGTAGAGGATCTCCGTTTGCGTGGGGTTCAGCTGTAAAAACGCTTGCGGGGAGACCTGAAATTCTTTGCCGAGCAGGCGCTCTGTGATGTAAGGTTGACCAGCCAGCAGTTGACTTTGATTCCCCCAGATCAGACTCGTGCGTCCTGGGTTGATATTTTGCATCACAGTCTTGACCATTGGTAATTGCTCAGCAATGCCTGCTAACAGACCACTTTTGTGTGGGAGCTTTGCACTGTTTGTCACAAAGGTCACTTGGACCTCGCCCGTCGCAAAAGATTCGCGCACAACGAGCGTCTTGACGATGCCGCTGTTGGTCTTTTCGTCGTAGATTG
The DNA here is from genome assembly GCF_016861785.1 of Lacticaseibacillus mingshuiensis. Lineage (GTDB taxonomy): Bacteria > Bacillota > Bacilli > Lactobacillales > Lactobacillaceae > Lacticaseibacillus > Lacticaseibacillus mingshuiensis. The sequence goes on along the minus strand of NZ_BOLS01000002.1, from coordinate 130,377 downwards.
GGACGTTGAGTCGTTCTAGAAGGCCGCAAAGTGTCGTGATCACGCGCATCGTGAGTGGTCGTTGGGTGGGAAAATCGGTCAACGGCACCAGCTCATGTGAGTTTGGCTTGTACAGGCCGGCCTGCACATGGCCATCGATCATGCGAACGGGGAATTGCGCCTTATTACGGTAATGCAATGGATCGGCCATCCCGATCGTTGCGTCGAGGCGATAATGCTGCCAGCCGGCTGGTTTATATTTTGCCAACGACTGTGCCACGACATCCCGCTTGAACGCGAGCTGGGCGGGGTAGGCGAGATGGGCAAGCTCCAGGCCGCCCACCGTATCGGCGCGGGGGTCCAGCGGTGGCACACGGTCCGGGGACGGCTGCTTGATGCGGTGGACCTTGGCTTCCAGGTAACGGTCATGAATGGCGGTGACCTCGGCGATCACGACTTCTTGCGGCAGCGCCCCAGTAACGAAGGTGATCTTCCGGCGAAAATAACCAATGCCGCGGCCATTGATATCGAGGCGTTTGATTGTCAGGGGGAAGCGCTGGCCGAGCGCAATGGGTTCTGGAGAGGTAGGCATAACGGACTCCTTTCGAAAATCAAAACTAACTGGCGTCTATTATACCGTTGTTCGCCGCCAGCCGGTATAATAAGTAAAATAGGATCTGCCAGGTTGCAACAAGCAGCTGGTAATGGTCCACAGGAGGCGCGTGGTTGTCCGCGCCGCGGGACGGAAACGCAAGACGAAGGAGTCACAAACAATAATGAAGATCACTTATGATGCCCTCAGTGGCAGTCGCATGACCACGACGATCTGGCACAACAATGAGGTCCATTCACTTCGCTCCGGTGAGACACTTGATCTGCCTGTGAAGCATGGCGACACAGTTTCGTTTCGAGTCGGCAAATTGAACCGGCGGCAGGCAATTCCTTTTCAGGATGTGAACGGCAGCTTTGCGATTCGCGCGAACCGTCAGCTTCAAATGATCTACTTCACAGCGCTATTGCTGTTGGTGCTCGGGCTGTGGGTGATCAAGTTACCATCCAATGAGATCGCGATCGGTATTGTTTTTGCGCTGATCGGCTATGAGGCGGTGAATTATTTCATCGGCTATCGCGCGGTGCCGCTGCATCATCGCTGACGGGGTGGCAGATTAGTTGCGAGTAAAACGGCGGCAGACCATCGCAGTCTGCCGCCGTTTTACCTTATTCTGATAATAGTTTGAGCTGCTGGTCATGCGCGTCGCACAGGGCACTGTAGAGTGAGAAGAAGTCGTTGTCTCCAGCCTCGTTGTGCCAGCCGATCACCTGCGTATTTTTCAACCGGGCAGGGGTATAAAAATGCTTCACCACAATATCGGACGTGAGCGTCGTGATGACCACATCGGGTGGCTGTGCGGCGTCTGGGAGCTTGATGGTGACAAAATGAATTCGCTCCAAGAAACTCATCAAGTCCCGCGTCGCGAACGTCCCGGGTTCGATCAGGACCGTGACCGTCAACTGGTGGTCCGCATTCAGACCAGGAAAATCGGCCGCAACGATATCACACAGCAGGCTGACCATGTCCGCTTGATAGGTAATGAACACACCGGCTGGTTCGTCTAACCGCAACATCGTGAAGTATTGATCGACAAGCGTGCGCAATTGGCCGCGGGCGTTGCCAGTCATCTGTTCCGGGTAAAAATCGAGCCGCTTGCTGAAGCCACCCTGCAAAACCAAAAACGTGAATGCACAGCGCAGTAGATTGGCGCGAAGCACGGTGTGATCACGCGCCGGCGCATCAGGGCGACTTGCTCGCTCGTGCGTTTGCAGTGTGTTTATCAGGCCGGCTACAAAGGCCCCGACCGGATCCGTTTTTTCATCAAACTGATCGATCAACCAGGTGTCTAGTGCGTCTGGGGTATCTTCAATGGTGAGGAAGTGTAACCGAAGAAAGTAATACGCGGCACATTCAGTGGTCAAGGCCACCGCGTTGAGCTCAGGGAATCGCTCGCTGGTGAAAACGACTGGCAGCGGCTGCGCGTCTTTGTCCGCAAACAATTTTGTCAATTTTGCGTTGGGTGGCAGCACATGCCCAAACTGCATCCGCATCCAGCAGATCGCCAGCGTCAACAGAATCTGTTTGGTCGCGGTCCGCGGGGCGGGGAACCATTGTTGGCTGGCGTCTTCGCTGATGCTTTGATACAGTCCTTGGACCACCTGCAGATTTTGACTGGCAAATGGCCAGCCTGCTCCTCGATACGCCAGCTGGAAAAATGTCAGCATCGCCAATCTGATCTGCAACTCGTCGCCTTCGACTGCCCAAGTACTGGCATTGAGCGAAAGCCCAAGCGACTGAAGATAAGTTTTGAAGGGATCGATGCGCCGGCGCAACGTGGAGATACTATAGTCGCGACTCTTGCAGAAGTCGTGGACATTTGGGGTTTGTGTGCGAAATGCGTAATCATAGAACTGAAAGGCCATGCTGTCCTGAAGCAGTTGGAAACGGTAGCGGTCAACGGTCACGCCGGCGCTGAGCGTGCTGAACTCGGCCGTCGCATCAGCGGGTTGCCCTGACAGTCGCGCAAGGCCGTTGAGGATGTCCTGGTAAGCATTGTAAGCTTGCGAATAGCTGAGCTGGGTCTCTGCGCTGAGCCGATTGACCGTGAAATTGGTGTCTTCCAGCGCCTTCATCACGCGGAACACACGATAATTGATCATGGCCCGCTTATCAAAAAAATAGGACTCGAACATGGGCTTGACCTCCCGTTATTATCGCTTTCAGTATATCATAGATAGAGTCAGAACAAAGATGGAGGGACTGCAATGGCAGAGATCACTCAGATCAGCGCACAGAAGCGCAAAGGCCGCTACAATATTTTTCTCGATGGTAAATATGCGTTCCCCGTCAGCGAAACGACCCTGATCAAATTTCGGCTGGCCAGGGGGCTGGTGGTCGATGCCGCCCTTGAAAGTGAGATCAAGGCCGGCGAAGTGGAAGCCATGGCCAACACGATGGCGCTGGATTATCTCAATCGCCAGGCCCGCACTGTCAAAGAGCTGCGCAGCCACCTGCGCGACCAGCAAATGCCTGAGGATGTCATCAACCATGTGGTGGTGCGCCTCACGGATCTGAATTACCTCAACGATGCCCAATACGCGCAAGCATTTTTGCACGACGCCCTGTTGGTCGGTGACAAGGGCAGCCAGTCTGTGTCTCGCGCCCTGCGCGAAAAAGGGGTGGCGCCGGATGTGATCGAAGATGCCTTGGCCGATGTGGCGCCTGCTGACTGGCACGACGCGTTGATGCGCGCCGCCACCAAAGCGGCCCGGCAAAATCAGCGCCGCGCCTTTCGCGAGCAGACTGGGCGCATCAAACTTGCCTTGACCCAAAAAGGCTTCACGCAGGAACAGGCAACGGCTGCTCTGGCCGCGCTGGACCTGGCCAAGGACGACGACCACGAAGCCGATCTTTTGGCCCGCGAAGCAACCAAACAATGGCGCCTCAAACAGCGCTACACCGGCCGTGATCGAACGGAACGCGTCAAGCAGGCGCTGTTTCGTAAAGGGTTCACAGGTGACGCCATTAACGAAGCGCTCGCCAAACTGGAAAACGGCGAGGAATTGGACTAGGGGAGTTGTTCGGTGGGTTGGGGGACTGCGCAATTGTCGGTAAGATCGTATCGCGTCTTTCAATTGGCACTCAATCTAATCTAGCGAACGATTCGTTGTGCGCGTCAACCTTTACCCAGTCCGGTTGGTTGCCGTCATCTTCCGCAGGGCCGTGCTTTCTGGTATAATCGGTGTGAACTCAGATCGATCAGAAAGCTGGTTACCTATGCAGATCCCCAAAGAGGGCGATTACGTCGCCATTCAAAGTTACAAGCACGATGGGAGCCTGCACCGCACATGGCGGGATACGATGGTCCTAAAGACCAGTGAAGATGCATTGATCGGTTGCAACGATCACACGCTTGTCACCGAGTCGGACGGCCGGCGCTGGCTGACCCGGGAGCCTGCGATCGTTTACTTCCATAAACATTACTGGTTCAACGTGATCGCGATGATTCGCGAGGCGGGCGTGTCGTATTACTGCAATCTCGCCACGCCTTACACGATGGACCAAGAGGCGCTGAAATACATCGATTATGACCTGGACGTCAAGGTCTTTCCAGACGGTGAAAAACGCCTGCTGGATGTCGATGAATATGAGGCGCACCGCCGCAAATGGCAATATCCGGCCACCACAGACCAGATTCTCAAGGCCAACGTGCGGGTGTTAGTCGATTGGATCAATCACGGCAAGGGACCATTTTCCCAGGCCTATATCGACTTGTGGTACAACCGTTATCTGCAGTTATCCCATCGGGTGTAGCTCTTGCTCGGGCGCAGGCTCGAGCTTTTTTCAATTAGGAAGGACACAATATGACATCTTTGATCGACCGGCCAGCAAGTGTGTTTGCTGGCAAGGTATACATGACAGAATCGATGGACCAACTCGGCACGTTTGACCAGGCTTGGCAGGACTTTGAGGCGGCTGGCCACTTTGCGGCACTGGATGCACTGACCAACCAGCCGAACCGGACGGCGCTGTTGATGTTTTCCCCATATGGCGCGTTTCAGTATTGGATCGGCAGCTTGCTTCCGGCAGGCACCGCGGCCCCAGCCGGCCTTGAAGCTGTGCAACTGCCAGCCGCCACAGTCGGGGAGGTCAGCGAAAAAGCGGACAGCGTGCTGGCGAATTTTCCCGTCGAGACGATGTTCAGCCGCGGGCTCGAGCGCCTCGAAAAAGCCGGCTTCCCGCTGCCTGAACACATCGGTCAAACGGACAATCCGTATTACCTTGAAAGCTATCAGCTGACGGAGGGCAAGATCACCGCGGTCAAGCACTTACTCTTCATTTCAATGGATCAGCTGAAGGGCTACGATGAATGGGATTAGCCAAAAAAATCTCGCGATCTGCATTTTGCAGCGCGAGATTTTTTGTATTCAGGGTGTGCAGGTCCGCGGAATGGTGGAACCGATAACATGCCCTAGGCGCTCGGGGCCGCTTATCCCCAAAGTGACTGGGACATTGATATGTTTCCTCCATTCAGACCGGAACCTGATTCGGAAATTTTTGAATTAAGCGCCGTAAACCAAATTCAAATAGGCGGGCGGTGTGGTGTTTTCGCTTTCCGTCACCCAGCCATTGCGCCGGTAAAATTCGCGTGCACGGTAATTGGCGCTTAGACACTTGAGACGGGCTGGACGTCCTGTATGGGTCAGTGCTGTCGTGAGTAGTTGCTTGCCGATTCCGTGACCAAAGCATTGCGGATCGACGAATAATAGATGAATGAAGTTGTCGGGTTGGTAAGTGCTGACGAATCCGAGGATGCACCGGTCGATCGTTGCAACCAGCACTTCCTCGTCGAGCGTGTCGTGTTGGAAATCGCTGCGCTTGAAGTCTGCCTGCGCCATCCATGTAAACGTTGCTTGACGGCTTGTTAAGTAGATGCGTGCTAGTTCAGGCTCGTCATTCTCAGTCATTGATCTGATCTGCATCGGCTTATTCCTCCATGCGCTTTGGGCGAGCTTTGCAAGCAAATGTGGGGTTACGGTGTCGGCTGCTGATAAACGGGCAGAACGGCTTGCAATCAGATCACTGAACTTTTCCAGCCCGGTAATGAAAAGCAGATTGCCACTATCGATATAGCTGGCTGCATTGCGACACCACCCGCTCAGTTTGTTGCGCAGATTTGCCCATCGTCACGCGTTGATTGGCGCTGACGTTGAGGCCGTGTAGCAGGCACTGCAGTCCGCGGTGACCCCCAATCGTCTGGACACTCGAATTTTGCCCGAGCCGATCGGACCACCGATTGTCAAAAAAGTGGACGACTTAGCGTTTTCATTCCGTACAAATTCGTCTATCAAATTCACATCACAGTCGGGGTGCTCGCTTCAGCAGCTATAGATTCCGCATTTTTTTCATCGTCGGTACGAGCGACATGGCATCCAGATCCATATAGGCACCGATGCACAGCGACACGACCATCAGAGCCAGCACCCAGCCAAATGGGGTGCCAATGATGAAGGCGTGTGCTTCGGGAGTTGGGAAGAGGACGCGGACCAGGTCGATGGCGGCAAAGGCCACCGTCAGATCCAGCAGATAATTCAAGATGATCTTCCACAGCTTGGCTTCCTGCAACATGAAAAAGCGTACCGCCAAGTGGATGAATTGAATGGTCGTGTATTTGCCGAGGATGCGCAGCGGACGTTCCAGCGGAATCTTAGCAAAATAGATGATGGTCGCGCCGACGATCGCGCCGACCGCCGTCCGCCAGATACTGTCGGCATGCAGCACCAACGCGTTGTAGGCGATGCCGATCATCAGCTGTGCGCACAGATAGGGAATACCAAAGAAAAAGGTGAAGATCAAGGTAGCCTTGCCATTGCCCATGGCGCACCTCCTAATTGTATTGCGTTCATTATAGCATGTTCTTCGCGGCCAGCGAGGCAGGCGCCCGAACGGAACCGCTGGGGGTCGCTTACGCCGCGATCAATCGGTCAGATTCAGGGCCATTTCGCGATGCCGAATGCCGGCATCCAAGAACTCAGGTTTTTCTGTCAGATGAAAACCCAGCCCCTTGTAAAAACCAACTGCGGTCAGCTGGGCGCCAAGCCGCAATTCACCCGCGTCATGCGCCTGGGCATAGTCCACGATCGCGTCAAGTAACTGGGCACCGATTCCATGATGACGATAAGCTTTGAGCACAGCCACGCGCTGCACATGATAGCCATAGCCTTCTTTGAGCAAGCGCGCGGTGCCCAAGGCGAGCCCTTGGTCATACGCCACAAAATAGATGGCGCGGGCTTCCTCGCTGTCGACTTCCAGGTCTGCCGGGACGTTTTGTTCCTCGACAAAGACGGTGGTACGAATCGCAAGTGCATCTTGGTAGGTGGTACTGGTCAGATCTTTTGTCACTTCAATGGTCATAGTGGTCACAGCTTTCACGTTTCGGTCTTATTTCTGTTATTATAGCACTGAGTTGACATGGCGGGACCACGGCTAACAATGGCTGTCGATCGGGACAGGCAGCCGACTCTCACCCGCCAAGGAGGACGCGTTATGTTTGAAAAATTGCGCCGATCGAAACTGCTCTTTTGGTCACTTGAAGCCCTTATTCTGGTCTTCTTAGTAATTGGACTCACAAATCTGTCGTTTTTGTTTGCACCGATCGCGACATTTTTTTCAACGCTGATGGTGCCGCTTTTGACCGCGGGCTTTATGTATTATCTGTTCAACCCGCTGATCACTTTACTGGAAAAATTGCACATTCGGCGCGGCTGGGGCATCCTGCTTGTTTTTGCGGTGGTGGTGGCACTGGCTGTCTTCACGATCGCAGCCATCATTCCCAATCTGATCACCCAGATCACCCAGCTGGTCGCGGGACTACCGGATTTTGTCAAATTCATTCGCCAAGAGCTGACTCAGTTGTCTCATTATAAATGGTATCAGCAATTCGGCATCGCCAGCATGGTCGCCAATATCAAAGTCGATCCGGCGAAGATTCTGACCAGTCTGCTCGGCAATTTTTCCAGCGGCCTGCCCAGTGTGGTCGGATCCGTTGTTGGCGTGGTGATCACGTTGATCACGATTCCGGTGCTTCTGTTTTACATGCTGAAGGATGGCGACCGGTTCGTGCCCGCGGTGCAAAAATTGCTGCCAGCGCGTTATGGCGATGAGATCGCTGGCGTTTTTCACCGGATGAATGCCACGTTGTCGCATTACATCGCGGGTCAGGTCATTGAATGTTTGTTCGTTGGGACCTTCACGTTTATCGGCTATCTGATCATCGGGATGCCATACGCGTTTTTGCTGGGATTTTTTGCCGGCATCGTGACCTTGATTCCTTACATTGGCCCGTACATTGGCATTGCGCCGGCACTATTGGTAGCCGTGACCCGCAGCTGGACGGAGGTCGCGTTGACGATCGTCGTGGTGATCATCGTGCAGCAGGTCGACGGTAACGTGATCTATCCGAATGTGATCGGGCGGTCGTTGGACATCCATCCGATGACGATCATTATCTTGTTGCTGGTCGCCGGTAACTTATGGGGCTTGCTTGGAACCATCTTAGTGGTACCTGCCTATGCGGTGATCAAAACAGTTGTGACCTATGCGCTTGAGCTCTACCATTTTCACCAGGACCAAAAACGCACCGCGGCCTTGACCGGCACCCTCCCGAACTCAAAGCCCAAACCGTGAAGTGGCGTGGTATACTGGACAAATACAGGGTGCGTAGCCGAGCGTTTAGGTCTGAGCAGATAGTTCGGCCTGGGCGGTTTATGGCGTATTTTGCCATCGGGCGACTGGAACGACTAGCTGCTTCCACCATGCGGGCCGAAGCCCAACTACAAAGGGTGCGTAGGTGCGCGGGATGGTGGAACAGCTAGGTCGGCGGGATGGTCAGGCCTCAAGATAGTAGAACAACATGGGCAGAGTGCCCAATTTTGAAAGGTGTGGATGGTGATGGCAGAAGGCGCCAGTGGTGCGATATGGCCCCAACTGATCTTGATCGTGGTGTTGACGTTGATCAACGCCTGCTTTGCGGCCGCGGAGATCGCGGTGGTGTCGTTGTCGAAAGACAAAATGGCGGCGCAGGCGAAGGCCGGCGATAAAAAGGCGGGGAAGCTCACCGCGATCATGGCGAACTCGACCAACTTTTTGGCCACGATTCAGGTGGGCATCACGTTTGCTGGCTTCTTTGCATCGGCCAGCGCGGCCACGACCTTGGCGGGTTATGTCGAGCCATTGTTTGGCAACTTGAGCTGGGCCCATGAGGCCGCGGTGCTCTTGGTGACGATCATCCTGTCCTATCTGTCGCTGGTATTTGGGGAGTTATATCCGAAGCAGGTCGCGCTTCAAATGAAGGAAAAAGTCGCCAAGGCGGCAGTCACGCCGATCAGCTGGCTGTCTGTTTTGATGCGGCCGTTCGTGTGGTTGCTGTCGGCATCGACAAACCTGTTGATGAAGCTGACCCCGATCGATTTTTCCAAGAAACAAGATCAGGTCACCCGTGATGAAATGGTGTCGATGATCGAGCAGGGCCGTCAAAGTGGGGCGCTGGAAGACGACGAGTACGAAATGTTCGAAGGTGTGATCTCGCTGACCAGCAAAATGGCGCGCGAGGTGATGGTGCCGCGAATCGATGCCTTCATGGTCGATGCGGATGCGCCTGATGCGACGGCGATCGACGCGATTCTGGACAACATTTATTCGCGGATTCCCGTCTATCAAGGCGATAAGGATAATGTCATCGGTATCGTGCATATCAAAAATCTGCTCAAAGAGGCGCGCCGCGTCGGGTTTGAGCAGGTACGGCTTGAAGATGTCATGACTGACCCATTGTTTGTCCCCGAAACGTTGACGGTGGATGATCTGTTGACCGAGATGCGCATCCGCCAGCAACAAATGGCGATCTTGCTCGATGAATACGGCGGCGTGGTCGGCGTCGTCACGATCGAGGACCTGATCGAGGAGGTCGTTGGCGATATCGATGACGAAAGCGACCAGGCCACTGTGATGGTCACGAAGCTCGATGCCGATGATTATCTGGTGGCTGGCAAGATGCCGATCAGCGAGTTCAATGCCTATTTTCACATGACGCTGGAAGCCGATGATGTCGACACGCTGGCGGGGTACGTGATCACCCAATTGGGCAAAATTCCGACGAACCGCCAGCAGGAATCGCTGCCATTGCCAGGCGGCAGTACGTTGACCACGGGCAAAATGGACGGCTCGCGGATGATCAATGTGCATGTGCACCTCAGTCAGCCGGCTTCCGCTGAGCCGACCAGCAAATCAGAAGAATGATCGATTGAAGTCGCGTCGGTTCTTCCTTATAATGGAACAAGACTTGGTCTCGGAGTGTCCGGGACTTTTTTGATGAAAAGAAGGGTTTCGGATGTAAGTCGCAGCGCTGTCCGTCACGACCGCTTTTGAAAGGATCTTTTATGAATAAACAAGAATTACAAGCCGCGGTAGACAAGCGCCGCACCTTTGCCATTATTTCTCACCCGGATGCTGGGAAAACGACGATCACCGAGCAGCTCTTGCTGTTTGGCGGCGTCATTCGTGAAGCCGGGACTGTGAAGGCAAAAAAGTCAGGGCATTTTGCGAAATCTGACTGGATGGCAATCGAACAGCAGCGTGGGATCTCCGTGACGAGTTCGGTGATGCAATTCGATTATCAAGGCAAGCGCATCAACATCTTGGACACGCCGGGGCATGAGGATTTCTCCGAAGATACCTACCGAACCTTGATGGCAGTGGATGCGGCCGTGATGGTCATCGACTCCGCCAAGGGGATCGAGGCCCAGACCAAGAAACTGTTCAAAGTCGTGAAACAGCGCGGCATTCCGATCTTCACCTTTATGAACAAGCTGGATCGCGATGGCCGCGAGCCGCTGGACTTGATCGCCGAGCTGGAGGATTTGCTCGGCATCGAAGGTTACGCGATGAACTGGCCGATGGGGATGGGCAAGGGTCTTTTGGGCCTGTACGATCGACGCGCCAAGCAGGTCGAGTTGTACCGGGAAAACGAAGCCGGTGAGCGCTTTTTGCCGCTGGATGCAGACGGTAAGCTGGATCCAAGCGAACCGATCAGCCAGGAAAGCATTTACCGCGACACCCTGGATGACATTGCGCTGTTGAACGATGCCGGTAATCAGTTTGATCTGAAAAAGGTGATGCAGGGTGATCAGACGCCGGTGTTCTTCGGTTCCGCTTTGACCAACTTCGGCGTTGAGACGTTCCTCAAAAATTTTGTGGACATGGCGCCTTCGCCAAGTGAGCATGTACTTGAGGACGGCCGCAAGCTCAGTCCGGTCGATCCGAATTTTTCCGGCTTCGTCTTTAAGATTCAGGCCAACATGAATCCCAACCACCGTGACCGCATTGCGTTTGTGCGAATCGGCGCTGGCGAGTTTGAACGCGGGATGGATGTGACCCTGACGCGCACCGGCAAAGTGATGCGGCTGAACAACTCGACGGAGTTCATGGCCAATTCGCGTGAGACCGTGGAAAGTGCCGTGGCCGGCGACATTGTCGGGTTGTATGACACGGGCAATTTCCAGATCGGCGACAGTATTTTCGCTGGCAAGGAACCGGTGGAATATGCGAAACTCCCACAGTTCACGCCTGAGCTGTTCATGCGCGTCACGGCCAAAAACGTGATGAAGCAAAAGAGCTTCCATAAGGGCATGCAGCAGCTGGTCCAAGAAGGGGCCATTCAGCTGTATCGCACGTACAGCACCGATGATTACATTCTCGGCGCGGTCGGGCAGCTGCAGTTCGAAGTCTTTAAGTTCCGGATGCAAAACGAGTATAATTCGGAAGTTGTGATGACGCCGATCGGCAGCCGCATCGCGCGGTGGATCGACGAGACGCAGCTCGATGAAAAAATGAGCAGTTCGCGTAATCTTCTGGTGAAGGACTTGGCGGGCGCGCCATTGTTCCTGTTTGAAAATCAGTACGCGATGCGCTGGTTCCAAGATAAGTATCCAGACGTTCGGTTGACGGCTAAGCTTTAGTCGAGAAGGGAGCACCTCATGGCATTGCATGAATTTGGCAAAGACGATGTGAAGCACCAGACCCCAGCAGCGCACGATGGCGTTGATATTTCCGCGAATGTAGAAGGCATCACCAACGATGACCTACTGGCAAAATGGCGGACCTACTCGCTGGAACAAAGCGACACCGCGATGAGTGAATTCTTGGAAGAGCTCATCGAAAACAGTCGCCTGATCGTGATCGCGTTGTCCGACGCCCCGATCAAGGCGGATGCGGAGGGCCACATTCAGGTGGATGAGGACACTGAGATTCAATTTCCGGTCATGACCACCACCGATGGCAAGTCCTTCCAGCCATTTTTCACCGACTGGCTGGCGGTCAACGATTTGTATGACTCTTGGAACAATGCGGGAATCGGTGCAAACGTTGAGCGCGCGCATGGGCTGGCCGTGCGGTTCAAGGACATGGTCACAATGATCGAGCAAAATGAGGATCTCGCCGGCGCCGTGATCAATCCATTCAGCGACAACATCACGCTTGAGCGCGACGCAATGGCGGACCTGGCGAAACAGGCGGCCCATCGCCACAGCGCCACCGACGAAGACATGGCGATCGAAGTCAGCGAAGCTCAAGAGGTGCTGGCAGGGTTCTGGGAAGCTATTGAACCTGCCTTGGCGCAGCAACCGGCCGTCAAGCGTGGGTGGTTGCTGATGATGCGGTATCAGGACATGGCGAATTATTTTATCGTCTTGGATCTTGAGCCGATCGACGAAACGGTTCGCGGCAAGTTTTTCCAGCAGCTGGCTGACTTGGGCCATGCCCATCTCGATGAAGCTGAAAATGGTTTGAATATCGCAGCCATGGATCATGATCTGGCTGGCGTGGTGGAACAGATCACCCCGAAATATACGCGCGGATAACCCGCAACAAAATAGCGCGACCTTTTTTCCAATTGCGGAAAAAGGGTCGCGCTTTTGGTTAGGTTCAGTTTTGCCACTCAACGTAATTGGCGAGGACCAGGCCGCAGTCGGTCTCAAGCCATTCGCTGTGATCAGCCAGGACGGTCTTCGCGCTGATATGAACCGCGGTGCCACTGGCCAGTCGCGCGATCGCCTGACCGTATGGGGCATCCCAAGTGGTGACCCCAGTTGGGCCTGCGGAAATGCGCGCTTGCTGATTCATGGCAGTCGTCGTGCCTTCAAAATGAACCGTTGGCAACGCGAGCTGCATCGGGCCTGGCAAAAATGGGAGGTCGGTCTGTGGCGTCGTGTCGCTTGCCGTGATCCACAGCTCGCCGCCAAGATTGAGCCAGACTGTTTGATTTGGCTCGCGCACCATGGTGTAGACACGCCACGCGGTTCCCGCAGGCAGATAGGCACCATGTGTCGCGGTGTCCTCTGGAGCCAAAAACGCGGTCTTGCCAATGTTCAAGGTAATGTAGGCCTGTTCGGGCGCTTGCGCATTTTCCAGCTGGGCCACATTGTATGTGAAATGCAACGTCTGGGTGTGCGTGGTGAACGTCCCATTTTGGCGCGCCGGCCCCAGCAGCTGATCAGCCATTTCTGGCAGCGCCTCCGCCGTGAACTGGGTGTTGACCGGGCCGCGCAAGATCTCCGGCAAGCTGAGCAGGCGCCCAGTCGTGGTGCGGTGATAGACCAGGACAGGTCCAGCCAAGCGCGGCTCGTAATAATAGGTGATCGTGGTGTTAGTCGCTGGAAAACTTGCGGTGAAGCCCGTGACGGAGACCAGCACATAGCCGGGCAGGACGGTCCATGGCAGGGTCAAGGGCGCACCACTATAGCCGGTGAGCGTGATCGTTTTTTTCAAGGACTGGCTTGAGCGGCTGAGAAAATAGTTCAGCGTCACATGGACTAGCGGCGCGGCTGGCCCATATTGAACGGGGGCGCTTGCGGTGGCGGCTGGTTGCGACGCCGGCATCGGGGCTGGCTGTGGTCGGGTGGCGGCTGGCGCAGTGGCAGGACGTTGGGGCCGAGGGCGGCGAGGCGGCCGGCGATTGGTCAGCCAAGTTTTGATGCGACTGATAACACTCATGGTGACTCCTTTGCTCGAAAACCGAAAAAAAAGCCGGCGCTGCCGGCTTTTTACTACTCCGCTTGCTGGGTCTCGACCCGGGCGGGAAGGGATACCTCGGCGAGGCGGTCGCCTCTGATCACCTGCACGTCTTTAAATTTGACGCTGCATAGCTTCTCTAAAGCAAAGGCGATCTCGGTATCTTTGATATTGCGCGTCTCACTTGTGAACAAGAGCTCTGTGTGAGTCGGTGCTTTGGTATAGATGACGGTGGTGCTGCCAAGCGAATAGATCTTGATGAATTTGGTATCTGTATTGGCCAGCTGCTGGGCGACCAAGTTGGGATAACTGTTCGTAACATCGATCAGACGCATCTGCTCACCCCCTATGTGGGCTAGTCTTGACGTTTGTAGCACCCGCGCTACAAAGCCAGTATTTATTTCCACTCATATTGTAGCACAGCCGCGCAAATGCCATGTGCGAAATGCTTAAAAAATCCTCACGCAAAACAGTTTTTCCATGGGTCTTGGTGACTGTTGGACACTGGCTTCACGCAGTTTGGAAAAAAACGGAAGTGGGACAAATGTCGTTTTTGGGTCCGACAGGTAAGTGTTCCAAGCGCCAGGTCCGAACTTTGGACCAGGTGATTGGGACCTTAGCCGCTCGGACCCGGACATTTGGCCCACGACACTGCTGTAACATTAGTGCACTATACAGGAACTGGGACAAAACAAAAGTTTTGTCCCAGTTCCGTTCATAACCATTGATTATTTTTTCACCTGATCGCTTTTGACCTGGGCAGGGGCGGCATCGGAAATGGCGATGTCACCGTTTGCAATGCGTGCCTCCAAGGCTTTGGCGGTTGGATGATCCAGGTAAAAGTCGGCGACGCGGTCCTCGATCTGCTCCTGAATGACCCGGCGCAATGGCCGCGCTCCCATGGCAGGATCGTAGCCCAGCTCGACGAGTTTTTCCTTGACGGGCTCGGTGACCTTGATTGACAGACCCTGGTTCTTGATGTTGTTATTGGTATCGGCGATCATCAGCCCAACGATCTGCATCAAGCTTTCCTTACTCAGCGTCTTGAATTCGATAATGTCATCAAAACGGTTGAGGAATTCGGGCTTGAAGTAGTTGCCCAACTGATTCATCACGCTCTTCGTTGTGCCGTTCAGCGATGCCCCGAAGCCCACGTTGGCCTCGGCATCGGTGGAGCCGGCGTTTGACGTCATGATGATGATCGTGTCTTTGAACGAAACGGTGCGACCCTGGCTGTCGGTCAGGCGGCCGTCATCCAAGATCTGAAGGAACATGTTCATCACATCCGGATGCGCCTTTTCAATTTCATCCAACAAGATCAGGCTGTACGGATTGCGCCGCACCTGTTCGGTCAGTTGGCCGGCTTCTTCATAGCCGACATAACCTGGCGGCGACCCGATAAGCTTGGACACACTGAATTTTTCCATGTACTCCGACATATCGAAGCGAATCATCGAATCGGTCGAGCCAAACAGCTCTTTGGCCAGTTGCTTGGCGAGCTCGGTCTTGCCGACACCGGTTGGGCCGACAAAGAGGAAGGAGCCAATTGGGCGGCCGGTCTTGTTGAAGCCGATGCGGTTGCGGCGAATGGCGCGGGCGACTTTATCGACCGCCTCATTTTGGCCGATCACATGAGCTTCAAGATCAGGCGCCAAGTTTTGGAGCTGTTGCTGCTCTTGTTGCTTCAATTCGCCGACAGGAATGTGCGTCTTTTCTTCGACGATCTGTTCCATGTCCTTCTCAGTGACGGTCGGGGTCTCGTTTTGACTAGATAGGGCCTGCTTTTTCTGCATGTCATCGAGCTTTGTCACTTGATCCCGGTAGAAGGCGGCTTTTTCATAGTCTTCCTGTTTGAGCGCGGCCTGTTTTTGCTTTTCGGCATCGGCGATCTTGTCCTTGATCGTCTGCGGGTCGGCGACATCGATGGTCAAATTCTTGCGGGAGCCGGACTCATCGAGCAAGTCGATGGCCTTGTCGGGCAAGAAGCGGTCCTGAATGTACCGTGCGGACAGCGAAACGGCTGCGTTGATCGCTTCTGGAGAATACTTGACGTGATGGAACGCTTCGTAGCGCGGCTGAATTCCCTTAAGAATCTCGATGGTCTCTTCCTGCGACGGCTCATCCACCGTGACGGGTTGGAGACGGCGGGCAAGGGCGGAATCTTTTTCGATCTCGCGGTATTCGTTATTGGTCGTCGCGCCGACCAGCTGCATCTCACCACGCGCCAGAGCCGGCTTGAAGACATTACCGGCGTCCATGCCACCACGGGCATCACCGGCGCCGACGATCTCATGGATCTCATCGATGAACAGAATCACAGTGGCATCCTGTTTCAACTCATCGAGCAGCTGCTGGAGCCGCTGCTCAAACTGCCCACGAATACCGGTGCCTTGCACCAGCGAAACAACATCGAGTTGAACGACGCGGCGATCCTGCAACTTGGCAGGCACTTCGCCGTTTGCGATCTTCAGGGCTAAGCCTTCGACGACCGCGGTCTTCCCGACCCCTGCTTCACCGATCAAAACAGGGTTGTTCTTGGTCCGGCGATTCAAGATCTCGATGACTCGGGCGATCTCCTTGTCGCGACCGATCACCGGATCGATCTCGCCATGACGTGCCTTGGCTGTCAGGTCCACGCCAAACTGACCCAAAATGCTTTGGTCATTACCTTGAGGACCACGTGGGTCTCTCGGCCCGCCGCCGCGGCCTGATTGGGTCGGCGGAGTTTGGTCCTGTGGCGCTTGGCCTTGACCTTGGCTCATTGCGCGGAAAATGTCGTCCAGGCTGTTGAAGCCGAATGGATCATTTGTTGCATTTGTTGGGCTCATTTTTCCACCTGCTTGTGCTTTCAGTTGCTGATAGCAGTTCTGGCAAAGATCGATCTCTTTGCGCTGACCGTTAACACTTGTATATAAATGAATCGTGGCTGGGTTTTGATGACAATTCTCACACAGCATCATGTCACGACCTTCCATTGATAAGACGTAAATGGTCGCAAAAAGGTTGTCTGACCTTTTTTGACCTTGACCCTAGTATACACCGGCAAAAGCAAAAATCAAGCACTCGCGCCTGACGAGTGCTAAAAAAGATTGCAACCGCTCCCATCGTGATATTCTGGGAGTTTTGACCAATGACGACTGTTTGCTTGTCTGGTCGTTTGGACAATGCTATCGTAGTCCTGTAGAGAGGAAGGGGGCAAGCAAATGGCACCGGATTACACATCACTGATGGACGACCTGCGCGCAGGGAAACTCGAAGTGCTCGAGATCGACCCAGAACACTTCAACGATTTTCGCCAAGCATGGACGAATTATCCGGCGCGCAAAGAGATCGTCGGAGACGCCCAGCGCGGCGGCAAGATCAACTACCATTTTCGCTCGTCAAATGCGGATTAATAGTGCGTAGCCACTTGTCCAGATGGCCAAATAATGGTAAGGTTTACAAGAAATAGAATCGAAAATTCTATTCGGCAAATGAATTCTTTTAGGCGAAGGAGCAGATTAGTCATGGAAAAACGTGAATTTAACATCATTGCAGAAACAGGGATCCATGCACGTCCGGCCACTCTTTTGGTGCAGGCGGCAAGCAAGTTCAACTCCGATATCAACCTTGAATACAAGGGCAAGAGCGTCAACCTGAAGTCCATCATGGGTGTGATGAGTCTTGGCGTCGGCCAGGGTGCTGATGTTTCCATCTCCGCTGAAGGCGCAGACGAAGCAGACGCGATCGCTGCGATCGAAGACACCATGAAGAAGGAAGGCTTGTCTGACTAATGACAAAGTCACTGAAAGGGATCGCCGCTAGTGATGGCATCGCAACCGCGAAGGCTTATCTTTTAGTGCAACCCGATTTGTCATTTTCTCAGACTTCGATCCAGGATCCGGAAAAAGAAATCGACCGTTTGCACAAGGCGCTTTCGCAAAGCAACGATGAATTACAGATCATCCGCGACAAGGCCGCTAAATCGTTAGGGGAAGAAGAGGCGCAAGTCTTTGATGCCCACATGATGATCTTGGCAGACCCAGAATTTGCTGGCGCCATCGAAAATAAGATCAAAGATGACAAGATCAACGCGGAAGGCGCTTTGAAGTCCGTGTCCGATATGTTCATCGCGACCTTTGAAGCGATGACCGACAACGCCTACATGCAAGAGCGTGCTGCTGATATTCGTGATGTCACGAAGCGCATCTTGGCACACTTGCTGGGCCGAGTTTTACCAAACCCTGCACTGATCGACGAAGAAGTCATTTTGGTCGCACATGACCTGACACCTTCTGACACCGCGCAGCTCGATAAGAATTTCGTTAAGGCGTTCGTCACGGATATCGGTGGCCGGACCGCACATTCTGCGATCATGGCGCGCTCGCTTGAGATTCCAGCGATCGTCGGGACGGATTCCATCACCACCAGTGTTGAGGCAGGCGAAATGGTGACAGTCAACGGCTTGACCGGGGAAGTCACCATCGACCCATCCGAGGCACAGATCGCCCAAGCACAGGCAGATGCAGACGCATTTGCCAAGCAAAAGGCGGAGTGGCAGTTGCTCAAGACGGCGGCATCCGTGACTGCGGATGGCAAACATTTTGACGTTGCCGCAAATATTGGGACACCGAAGGACCTGGATGGCGTTCTTGCCAATGGGGCTGAAGGAATCGGTCTTTATCGGACCGAATTCCTGTACATGGATTCCGCAGAACTGCCGACCGAAGATGATCAGTTCGAAGCCTACAAAAAGGTCCTCGAAACGATGAATCCGAAGCCAGTCGTTGTGCGCACCATGGATATCGGCGGGGATAAGCATCTGCCTTACCTGCCACTGCCGGATGAGCAAAATCCGTTCCTTGGATACCGTGCGATTCGGATCTCACTTGACCGTCAGGATATCTTCCGTACTCAGCTGCGTGCCTTACTTCGTGCAAGTGCATTCGGCAATCTGCGGATCATGTTCCCGATGATCGCGACGATTCAGGAGTTTGAAGCTGCCAAGAAAGTCTTCCTCGAAGAGAAGGACAACCTGGTCAAGGCCGGGGTCAAAGTCTCCGACAGCATCCAACTCGGAATCATGATCGAGATTCCAGCCGCCGCTGTTTTGGCCGACCAGTTCGCCAAGCACGTCGACTTCTTCTCGATCGGCACCAACGACCTGATTCAATACACGATGGCTGCCGATCGTGGCAACGACCGCGTGTCGTATCTCTACCAGCCTTACAACCCGTCCATCCTGCGCTTGATCAAGCACGTCATTGATTCCGCGCACAAGGAAGGCAAGTGGGCCGGCATGTGCGGCGAAGCAGCGGGCGACCCGATCATGGTGCCACTGCTTTTGGGTCTGGGTCTTGATGAATATTCGATGTCTGCGACCTCCGTTTTGCGGGTGCGCAGTCTGATGAAGAAGTTGTCGACTGCTGACATGGCCGAAATGGCTGAGAAGGCACTCAACGACTCCATCTCAAATGATGAGAACAAGGCGCTTGTTGAAAAATACACTGCAGCCAAGTGATCACAACTTGAAGGCGTCGCTCTCTTTTGAGGGTGGCGTTTTTTTGTTTCGCAAAATTTCTGGGGTTGGCCGCGTCCAAGCGCGTTCGTTTCTGATCCCCGGCACTGCCGGCCCTCGTCAAGGCGGCGTGAAAGCGGTACACTGATTAAGTAATCATTCTAAGGGGGAAACAATTATGGCATTAGCAGTGATCGATGTCGGTGGCACGACGATCAAGTTAGCAGTCTGGGACAACAATGAACTAAAGGCGGCGCACGCGATCGCCACACCGAAGACACTGACTGGATTTTATGAGGATCTGACGGCTGAGGTGAAGAAGTTCCAGCAGGCTTACGCCATCACCGGTGTGGCCATGTCGACACCGGGGGCTGTGAACCAGGACACTGGGGTCATCGAAGGTGCCAGTGCCTTGCCTTACATTCATAATTTTCCGATTCAACCGGAACTTGCTGCACATTTCGGCCTGCCGGTGACATTCGAAAATGACGCGAACTGTGCCGCACTTGCAGAAGTTGCTAGCGGTGCAGGGGCTGGGAAGAAACGCGTGATCGTGCTGGTCCTGGGCACTGGGGTCGGCGGTGCGATCATCGCGGATGGCAAGATCGAACATGGCGCGCATCTGCTTGGCGGCGAGTTCGGGTTCATGGTCCAAGGCGACAATACCGTCAGCGGCCTTGGTACTGCCGTCAATGCGGCTAATCGCTACAATGCCGCGACCGGCGAAAACAAGTCAGGTAAAGAGGTCTTTGATCTGGCCGACGCCGGTGATCCGCAGGCGATCAAGGAAGTCGAGACCATGTATCATGCACTGGCTGTGACGATCTTCAATCTGCAGTACAGCTATGATCCGGAGCTGTTTTTGCTGGGCGGGGGCGTGTCGCGTAATCCACGCTTGCTTCCTGGTGTTGAGGCTGCCCTTGATGCGATCATGAAGCAGGTCGAGATCGCGACCGTTCGTCCGGAAGTCGCGATCTGCAAATACAAAGATGAAGCCAACCTGATCGGCGCGGTCGCAAATTTCGAGCAACATCTGGACTAAGCGGGTCGGATAGACCAGGGAAAACGGAAAGCTGAGACAATCAAAATGTCTCGGCTTTTTTTATACAGAAAAATAAACACGAACATTAATTTATAAATAAACGAACAACGTTAGCAAAATTGGTTGAGGCGTTCGAAATTCTGTGCTATATTTTGGCTATCAAATGAAAGAGGTGACCAGCGTGCAAGTGGCGATCGTCATGGGCTCCAAATCGGATTGGCCGACCATGAAAGTAGCAGCAAAGCAGTTGGAACAACTAGCAATACCGTACGTGAAACGGGTGATATCAGCGCATCGAATGCCTGAGACCCTTTCAACGTTTGCCAAAAATGCGGCGACGGCCGGAATCGACGTGATCATTGCAGGCGCAGGCGGGGCCGCGCATCTACCTGGCATGTTGGCGGCGAACACCCTCGTGCCAGTGATCGGCGTTCCTGTTAAAACACGAACATTAAACGGTGTCGACTCCCTTTTGTCGATCGTTCAAATGCCCGCTGGGGTGCCAGTGGCAACAATGGCCATCGGTGAGGCAGGGGCGGCGAATGCGGCACTCTTTGCGGCATCGATCCTTGCAGGCCACGATCCTGCCCTGCTGGCACGCTTGACCGCATTTCGTGAAGCCCAGACCAAGGCAGCAGAAGAAAGCGAGGCAGCCCTTGATGATTGAGGCAATCATTCCACCTGCGACGATCGGCATCGTTGGCGGCGGCCAGCTTGGTCAAATGCTGGCCCAGGCGGCAAAGGAAATGGGGTATCGCGTGGGGGTGCTTGATCCCACACCAGATGCACCAGCAGGCCAGGTCGCGGATTTTCAGCTGGTCAACGATTATGATGACCGCGATGCCTTGATGCGGCTGGCCAAGGCGGCAGATGTCCTGACGTATGAATTTGAAAATGTGGATCTGGCGGCACTTGAGGCGGCCAAGCAGTATGCGGCCTTGCCCCAGGGCACAAACCTATTGGCGCTCACCCGCGACCGGGTTCAGGAAAAAACGACCTTGCGCGAGCTGGGTATTCCAACTGCGGCGTTTGCCTCGGTGCCAGATGAATCGCATTTAGTTGAAGCGATTCATGAGATCGGAGTGCCAGCCATTTTGAAGACGACCACAGGTGGTTATGACGGTCACGGCCAGGTGAATGTGAACGGGCCGGCGGATCTCGCGAAAGCGCAGGCGTTGGCCGCCAAGACGCCATGTATTCTGGAAGAACGCCTGAGCTTCACGCGTGAGTTGTCCCTGATGGTCACCCGCGATGGTCAAGACAAGGTCCGCTGTTTTCCGATCGTTGAAAATCGGCACGCGCAGCATATTCTACACACCACCATTGCCCCGGCGCCGCATCTGGATCCGGCGCTTGGCCGGCGCATCGAGGACATGGCGGCACGCATCGCCACGGCCTTGGATCTGCGCGGCGTGCTTGGCATCGAACTCTTTGAGACGACGCATGGCGTGGTGGTCAACGAGCTGGCGCCAAGGCCACACAATTCCGGCCATTATTCCATTGAGGCCTGCAATTTTTCCCAGTTCCAGGCCCATATCCTGAGTATCTGCGGCTTGCCGATTCCGCCGATCGTTCAGCGGGCACCGGCAGTGATGCGCAATCTATTGGGCAGTGATCTCACTGCGGCACGCCAGCAGTGGCCGCACCATCCTGAGTGGCATTTTCATGATTATGGGAAGGCCGAGATTCGGCCCGCGCGAAAAATGGGCCATTTGACGGTGACAGGGCTAGACACGATAAACCTGCTTGATGCAGTTCAATTGGAGGATGAGACGCGATGAAACGCATGGCACTTCGCTACACAGGTAAGGCAAAGAAAATGTACGAGACGGACGACCCTGACGTGCTCTGGGTCGAATACATGGACCAGGCGACGGCGCTCAATGGCAAGAAAAAGGTGCACATCGATGGCAAGGGCGCGGTCAATCGCCGCATTTCTGCCATGCTGTTCGCGGAGCTGACCGATGCTGGTGTGCCGACGCATTACCTGTCCGCGCCGGATGAGACGACGATGCTGGTCAAAAAAGCAACGATGCTGCCTCTGGAGGCGGTCGTGCGGAATTATGTTTCCGGCTCTTTTGAGCGGAAGTTCGCGTTGACCCATTTGATGCCGCTGACCCCAGCCGTTCACGAATTTTATTTCAAATCCGATGCGCTGGACGATCCATTCATCAACGATGAGCAGATCATCGCGCTGAAGATCGCAGACGCGGCCACCCTCAAACAGGTCCACGCCTTGTCCGACACGGTCAATACGTATCTGTCGCGGCGCTTTGCGGCGATCGGTATCAAGTTGGTCGATTTTAAATTGGAATTTGGTCGCCTGAGTAACGGTATGTTGGTCTTGGCGGACGAGTTGTCGCCGGATAACTTCCGGTTGGTCGACGAGGCGACAGGCGAGTCGCTGGACAAGGATGTTTTTCGGAAAAACGAGGGGCCGCTAACTCCGGTGTATGAGGAAGTCTTCGCTCGGTTGCAGAAAGGAGTCCAACATGTTTAAGGCCAAGATCTTTGTTAATTACAAGCCGTCTGTCCTGGATCCCAAGGCCGAGGTGATTCAAAACACCCTGGCACGTTTGGGTGATGACAATGTGCAGCATGTGCTGGTCGGCAAATATTTTGAACTGCTCCTCAGCGGTGATGAGGCGGCGGTGCGGGCGCAGATCGATCGAATCTGTGACACGATGTTGGCGAATATCAATACGGAGTCCTACCGGTTCACGCTTGAGCCCGTGAGCGACGCAGCGGTGGCCGAATGAAGGCGGCGGTGCTGAGCTTTCCAGGGTCCAACTGCGATGCGGACATGACCTGGGCGATCGGCGACGTTGCCGGTCAGGCCGTTAAGCTTGTTTCTGCCCAGGCAACCTCGCTGGCTGGGTTCGATTGCGTGGTGGTGCCGGGCGGTTTTTCCTATGGGGATTATCTGCGAAGCGGGGCGATCGCCAAATTTGCCCCGATCATGCCGGCACTCAAGGATTTTGCGGCCGCGGGTGGTTATGTCCTTGGCGTCTGCAATGGGTTTCAGATCTTGACAGAAGCCGGGCTGCTACCAGGAACGCTGCAGTGGAACACCTCGCTTCAGTTTATCTGCCAACCAACGCCCCTGATCGTGGCCAATGCGCGTACCGCATTTTCCTCGGCTTATTCGGAAGGGCAGCAGATCACCCTACCGATCGCGCACGGCGAAGGCAATTACTATGCCGATGACGCCACGCTGGCGCAACTTGAGGAAAAAGGCCAAGTGGTGTTCCGCTATGCGGAAAATCCCAATGGCAGCCGAAACGACATTGCCGGGCTGACGAACGCCCGCGGCAATGTTTTGGGCATGATGCCCCATCCGGAGCGCGCAGTCGAGACGCTGCTTGGTGGCACCGATGGCCTCGGCGTTTTTGAGTCTCTGATCAACGCGATGAAAGGAGCACCTGCCGATGTTGCAACGAGAACTTTCGCCTGACCAGATCGCGACTGAGAAGCCTTATTTGGGGCTTGGGTTGAATGAGGACGAATACGATTGCCTGACCACGCTGCTGGGCCGCCGTCCGAATTTCACCGAGGTGGGCTTGGCCAGCGGGATGTGGAGCGAACATTGCGCGTACAAGTATTCCAAGCCGGTGCTGAAGACGTTTTGGACAAAAAACGACCGCGTCCTGATGGGGCCTGGTGAAGGTGCTGGGGTCATTGATATCGGGGAAGGCAAGGCCGTTGTGTTCAAGGCGGAGAGCCACAATCACCCGAGTGCCGTTGAGCCATATCAAGGCGCTGCGACCGGCGTGGGCGGCATCATCCGCGATATTTTTTCCATCGGGGCAAAGCCGATTGCGCTGCTGGATTCGCTGGCATTTGGTGACCCCAAGGATCCACATGTGCGACAGTTGATCGACCAGATCGTGGCCGGCATCGGGGATTATGGCAATGCGATCGGGATTCCGACGGTTGGCGGGGAGACACGGTTTGCGGACAGTTATGCGCGCAACCCGCTGGTCAACGCAATGTGTGTCGGCGTGATGGATACCGACGCGATTCAGCGTGGCAAGGCAGCCGGTGTCGGCAACGCCCTGATCTATGTGGGGGCCAAAACAGGCCGCGATGGCATCAATGGTGCAAGTTTTGCCTCGGCTGAATTTTCCGATGACGAGGCGGCGGATCGCTCAGCAGTTCAGGTCGGCGATCCATTCATGGAAAAATTGTTGATGGATGCCTGCCTTGAAGTGACTCGCGAGCATCAAGACGCACTGGTCGGCATGCAGGATATGGGCGCTGCCGGCCTCGTCTCCTCCAGCGTTGAGATGGCAGGCAAGGCCAATTCCGGCATGACGCTTGACCTTGACCTGATTCCCCAGCGCGAACCCGAAATGACACCGTTTGAGATCATGCTGTCCGAATCGCAGGAACGCATGATGCTCTGCGTGAAGGCGGGGCATGAAGACGAGATCGTCGCGCTATTCAAGCGGTACGATCTCGATACGGTGGTTTGCGGACGCGTCGATGAAGGGCACCAATACCGACTTTTGCATCGCGGTGAAGTGGTGTGCGATGTGCCGGTGGCTGTTTTGACCGACGAGGCACCAGTCTATCACCAAAAGGGCGTTCAACCTTCGCGATTGCAGCAGCCGGCGCCCGATTTTGAGCCAGGGGTGCTGTCATTGCTTGCGACCCTTCGCCAATTATTGGCGGATCCCAACGTGGCCGACAAAAAAGCGATCTACCGGAGCTATGATGCGCAGGTGCAGACAAACACAGTGCTTGGTCCTGGGGCCGATGCCGCGGTTGTGCGGGTGCGTGGCACCCACCGCGCGTTGGCGATGACGACCGATTCAAATGGCCGGTATTTATATTTGGACCCAGAGATCGGTGGGGCGATCACGGTCGCCGAATCCGCTCGCAATTTGGTGGCGACCGGCGCCGAACCGTTGGGCATCACCGACTGTTTGAACTACGGCGATCCGACGAAGCCAGAAAGTTTTTATTCGTTAGCCGAATCGGCCAAGGGCATCACGGCGGCCTGCAAAGCGATGAACACGCCTGTGATCTCGGGGAACGTGTCTTTGTATAACGAGACCAATGGCGAGGCGATCTATCCGACCCCGATGATCGGGATGGTAGGGCTGATCGAGGATCTTTCGACGATCACCACGCCGGCTTTCAAACAGGTCCGCGAGCTGATCTATGTGATCGGCGAGACTGGGCCAGATTTCAACGGCTCCTTATTGCAACAAGTGACCACAGGCGCGGTTGCCGGGGCGCTTGCCCCATTTGACCTGACTCAAGACGCGGCCACCCAGCGTCGACTCTTGGCGGCGATTCGGCAACATTTGGTCACCGCCGCCCATGATGTGAGCGACGGTGGGTTGTTGGTCGCATTGAGCGACATGGCGATCGCCGGTGGCTTAGGGGCGAAGGTGGATCTGCCATTGCCGGCAGGCTGGCTTTTCAGCGAAACGCAGGGCCGCTTTATTGTGACTGTTGCGCCTGAAAATCAAGCAGCGTTTGAGTCTGCAATGGGAGATGATGCCCATTTGACCGGCGTCGTTCAACCGGCAGTGCTGACTGTGGCAACAAATGACCAGACCCTGACCGTGCCAGTTCACGAATTGGCCACCATCAATGAGGAGGCCTTGCCATGCCTACTGAAGTAACCACGACCGGCCCGGCGCCGGAAGAGATCAAAAGCCTGAATGAGGAATGCGGCGTTTTTGGGGTCTGGGGGGATCCGCATGCGGCTGAATTGACGCATTTGGGCCTGCACACCCTGCAACATCGCGGCCAAGAAGGCGCCGGCATTGTTGGTAAGACGCCAGAAGGGCTGCGCCGGCATTACGGCTTTGGCTTGGTGGCGGAGGTGTTCGCTCAGCCGGCTTCCCTGCAGCAATTGCGTGGGGATGCCGCATTGGGGCATGTGCGTTACGCGACGGCTGGCGGCCGTATTTTGGAAAACATTCAACCATTGCTGTTTCGGTTCACCGATTCGGCGATCGCCTTGGCGCATAACGGCAATTTGACCAATGCAGCGTCATTGCGCGCTCAGCTTGAGGCCAATGGGGCGATCTTTCAGTCGACCAGTGACACCGAGGTCTTGATGCATTTGGTGCGGCGAAGTCCCGCACCGACCTTCATCGGCCAGTTGAAGGCGGCGTTGAATCAGGTCCATGGTGGTTTTGCCTTTGCGATCTTGACCGAAAGCGGGCTTTACGCGGCAGTGGATCCCAATGGTTTTCGGCCCTTAGTGGTCGGCCAGCTGCCAAGCGGCGGTTACGTCGTTTGCAGTGAAACGGCGGCGCTGGTTGCGGTCGGTGCGACTTTTTGCTTCGATGTCGAACCGGGCGAGTTAGTCGAGATCACGGATGCCGGGTTGGTGCGGGATCATTTTACGACCCAGACCCAACTGGCGGTGTGTTCCATGGAGTTCATCTATTTTGCCCGACCGGATTCCGAGATTCATGGCGTTAATGTCCATCTGGCTCGTGAAAAAATGGGGCGGCGCCTTGCTCAAGAGCAGCCGATCGATGCGGACATCGTGGTCGGTGTCCCGAATTCCTCACTTTCGGCCGCGCTGGGCTATGCGCAGGAAAGTGGCATTCCATATGAGCTTGGGTTGGTGAAGAGCCAATACATTGCCCGCACATTCATCCAACCGACTCAGGCGCTTCGTGAGCGTAGTGTTCGGCTCAAGCTCAGTGCCGTGCCGGCGGTGGTCGCCGGCAAACGCATCGTGTTGATCGATGATTCGATCGTGCGGGGGACCACGGCCATTCAGCTGGTTCAATTGCTCAAGGATGCAGGGGCCAAAGAGGTGCATCTGCGTATCGCCAGTCCGCCGCTGCGTTTCCCATGTTTTTATGGCATCGATATTCAGACGACAAAAGAATTATTTGCGGCCAATCACAGTGTCAGTCAGATGAAGGCGATTCTCGGCGTCGATTCGCTGGGCTTTTTGTCCGTCGCCGGCCTTGAAGCCAGTGTGGGACTGAAGACCACCGCGCCCAATGGTGGCCTTTGTGTCGCGTACTTCACTGGTGAGTATCCGACGCCGCTGGATGATTACGAGCCGCATCTGAGTGAGGAACTGAGTCATTTGGCGATCAATATCGGGGAGGTGTCAGCGTGACGCATGATTATAAAAGCGCAGGGGTCGATATCGCAGCCGGCGATGAGGTCGTTTCGCGCATTGCCCCGTTGGCCAAAGCCACGCAAAACGACCAAGTACTGGCCGGACTAGGCGGCTTTTCCGCGGCATACCGTTTGCCGCATGCCAAAAAGCCGGTGCTGATGGCGGCGACTGACGGGGTCGGCACTAAATTACTGTTGGCGCTTCAATGTGACCAGCATGATACGATCGGCGTGGATCTGGTCGCAATGGTTGCCAATGACCTGCTGGCGGACGGCGCCACGCCGCTATTTTTCTTGGATTACCTCGCCACCGATAAATTATTGCCGGCCCAAGTCGAAACGGTGGTGCGCGGCATTGCGTATGGGTGTTCGCTGGCGGGCATGGCGCTGATCGGCGGAGAAACGGCCGAGATGCCGGGGATGTATCCACAGGGCCATTATGACCTGGCTGGATTTGCGGTCGGATTGGCCGAGGCGGATGCGATCTTGCCGCAGGGCGTTGCGCCAGGCGATGTGTTGATCGGCCTGCCGAGTAGCGGGGCCCATAGTAACGGGTACTCACTGATCCGGGCCTTGCTGGCGGAAACGGACCTCGACGCAAGACCTTTGTCGGATGGCATCGAATTGAAAAATGCGCTCCTGCGTCCTACCACGATCTACGTGAAGGAAGTCCAACCACTGATCGCCCATGGCTTGATTCATGGAATCGCGCATATCACAGGCGGCGGGTTCACCGAAAATGTGCCGCGCATGCTGCCAAAAGACTGCGCGGCCGTGCTGACGGATTGGGCCTGGCCGGAACTGTTTCAGCGCATTCAAGCGGCTGGGGACCTCAGCTTGGCTGAGATGCGCCGGACCTTCAACCTGGGGTATGGCATGGTACTCGCGGTCGCGCCAGAAAATGCGGCGCGGATCCAGGCGGCCTTGCCGCATAGCCGCCTCCTCGGGACGGTTCAGCGTCGCACCCAGGACGCGGTGGAATGGAGGCAAGCATGACGACGCGCTTGATCGTTTTTGCATCTGGGACAGGCTCTAATTTTGAGGCGCTGGCAACGTATTTTGCCGGGCGCCGCGATGTCAGTCTCGTGGCCCTTGTCTGTGACCACAAAGCCGCGCCGGTGTTGGCCAAGGCCAAAGCGGCGCATGTGCCGACGATCGTGATCGACTACCGCGCGTATCCGACCAAAGCGGCAGCGGAGACGGCATTGGTCGCGCAATTGCCTGAAGCGGATGGGCTTGTGTTGGCCGGCTTCATGCGCATCATCGGCCCGACGCTGTTAGCTGCTTTTCCCGATCGCATCATCAACTTGCATCCGGCCCTGCTTCCGAGTTTTCCAGGCCGCGCTGGCATCGCGGATGCGTTCGAATATGGCGTCACAGTGACAGGGGTGACGGTCCATTTTGTGGATGCCGGTATCGATTCGGGGCGCATCATTGCCCAAGAGCCGGTGCGCATTCGGCCGGATGATACCCTGGCCACCCTTGAAACACGGATTCATGACGTCGAGCACCAACTATTGCCGACAACTGTGGACCACCTCATTGAAAAAGGAGTGTTTTGACTGTGAAACGTGCATTGCTCAGTGTTTCTGACAAAACAGGATTGACGGAATTTGCCGCCGGACTTTTGGCGCGCGGCTTTGAACTGGTCTCAACAGGCGGCACCAAAAAAGTGCTCGAGGCAGCCGGCCTGGCAGTGACAGGCGTCGATGAAGTCACCGGCTTTCCGGAGATGCTCGACGGCCGCGTGAAGACCCTGCATCCTCGTATCCATGCCGGTATCTTGGCGAAGCGAGACGAGCCTGCGCACATGGCGGCACTCGCGGCCCATGAGATCACGCCGATCGATGTGATCTGCGTCAATCTCTATCCGTTTGCTGAAACGATTCAAAAACCGGATGTGACCCGTGCCGAGGCGATCGAGCAGATCGATATCGGCGGCCCAAGTGCCCTGCGTGCGGCGGCCAAAAACAGCGACAGCGTGTGGGCCGTGGTGGACCCAGCCGATTACGAAGCGGTGCTGGCCGGCCTCGATGCCGATGATGCCGCGCTTCGCCGCCAGCTTGCCGCGAAAGTCTTTGCAACGACAGCCGCCTATGACGCCCAGATCGCCGCGTACTTGGATCCTGAGCCTTTTCCCGAGACCTTCACCCCAACCTATGTGAAGAAGCAGTCCTTGCGCTATGGTGAAAATAGTCATCAAAACGCTGCCTTTTACGCCGTTCCAAATCCTCCTAAGGCGTCGCTGGCAAGTGGCACTCAGCTACATGGCAAAGAGTTGTCTTACAACAACATCAAGGATGCGGATGCGGCGCTGGCCATGGTGAACGAATTCACCGCGCCAACTGTGGTCGCCGTGAAGCACATGAACCCTTGTGGCATCGGGGAAGGCGAGACGATCGAGGCGGCTTGGGACAAAGCCTATGAAGCCGATCCGATGTCGATCTTTGGCGGCATCATTGCGCTGAACCGGCCCGTTGATCTGGCCACCGCTGAAAAGATGCACGCGCTCTTTTTGGAGCTGATCATGGCCCCGGCTTTTGATGAGGATGCCTTTGCCGTGTTGGCGAAAAAGAAGAATGTGCGCCTGATTCAGATTCAGCTCAGCGACACGCCGAACGTCCCGCATCTGGAGACCGTCTCCGTGCTGGGTGGTCTGCTGCGTCAGGAGAGTGATGCGGCGATCGAATCGGCAGCGGATCTCACTGTGGTCACGAAGGTACAACCAACCCCTGACCAGATCAAGTCACTGCTTTTTGCCCAGCAGGTCGTCAAGCATGTGAAGAGCAATGCGATCGTGGTGGCAAAAGATGGTCAGACCCTCGGCATCGGCGCGGGGCAAATGAACCGCATCGGCTCCGTTGAACTGGCGTTAACCGAAGCCCAGCAGAAAAAGAATTTTGCCGGCGCGGTGATGGCCTCGGATGCCTTTTTCCCAATGGATGACTGCGTGGAATATGCCGCCAAGCATGACATCAAGGCGATCATTCAACCCGGTGGCAGCATCAAGGACGCGGATTCGATCGCCATGGCAGACCAATACGGCATCGCGATGGTCACGACCGGCGTCCGCCATTTCCGGCATTAGGCGAAAGGAAGGCAATCATGGTCAATGTGTTGATCGTCGGCAGTGGCGCGCGAGAAAGTGCGCTGGGCAAAGCGTTCTTGGCGGCGCCTGAAGTGGATCAGGTCTTTGTGGCCCCGGGTAATGCCGGCATGCCGCTATTGGGGTTGACCACCGTGCCGGTCACGGAAAATGATCAGGCCAGTTTGATCGAATTTGCTCGGCAGCATGTGTCCCTGACCTTCATCGGCCCTGAAGCGCCACTTGCGGCGGGCATCGTGGATGCATTTTCCCAGGCGGGGTTGGCTGTCTTTGGCCCGACCCAGCAGATCGCCCAACTGGAAAGCTCAAAGGAGTTCGCCAAGGCGTTCATGGCGCGGCACCAGTTGCCGACTGCTCAGGCGACGCTTGTCCACTCGCTTCAGGAAGCACAAGCACAGTTGGCCAAGGTCGGCGCGCCAGTTGTGATCAAGGAAAACGGGTTGGCCGCTGGCAAAGGGGTCACCGTCGCGCTTGATCCGGCCACCGCAAATGCGGCACTGGCCAAGGCCTATGCGGATAATCCCTATGCGGCCGTGTTGCTCGAGGAATATTTGAGCGGCGAAGAGGTCTCAGTGATGGCACTTTTCAATGGCATGAGCCGCGTGATCTTGCCACTTTCGCAGGATCATAAGCGGCGCTTCGACCATGATGAGGGCCCAAACACGGGCGGCATGGGGGCCTATTCCCCTGCGCCTCAGTTTTCCCAGGCGCAACGAGACCAGGCCCGTGCGCTGGTCGACCAGACCTTGGCCGGCATGACTGTGGATGGGCTGTACGGCTGCGGGGTACTGTACATTGGCTTGATGTTCACCGCGGCCGGGCCGAAAATTCTTGAGTACAACCTGCGTTTTGGCGATCCGGAGACCCAAGTCCTGTTGCCGCAGATTCAAGATGATTTTTACCAATTGATCATGGCCCTGCTCGCCGGGAAGCAACCGAGGCTCCACCTGGATGGTCAGACCTATTGTGGCGTCGTCGCGGTGCATCCAGGCTATCCGGCAGTGACCCGGCCCAGCGTTGCGGTGGTCCTACCAGACGAGCGCCAACGTACGTGGTGGGTGCCGGCCGGCGTCGTGCGTGGGACAGATGGCCTCAAATCCAGCGGCGGGCGCATCTTCACCGTCATTGGCGCAGGCGCCGACCTCGCTGCGGCCCAAGCCGAGGCCTATGCGCGCATGACCCCGCTGCAGGGAACGCTGGCGTGTCGCAGCGACATTGGTTGGCACGCGCTGGCCTGAAATCGACAAAATTAGCGATGCCCCCATATCTTGTGGGGCCGTCGCTTTTTTTTACAAGCGTGCACGATATCTAGCGGGCTTGTGGTATATTAAACAGGACAAGAGCAAGGGGGGACGGCGATGAATGGGAGTGAACAACGCTCGGCGGCTGGGCCGCTGATCACCATCCGGCCAGGCCAGCTGGACAATGCCGTCAACCGGTGGCTTGCGACCCCAGGCCCTGCGATCTTGGCGCTGGTTGGGGATGCCCCGTTTTCACTTTCGCCGGCAACCGCCGATCAGCTTGCGACCCGTCTGCTGTCCGCCGATCGGCAAAAAACGGTCTTGGTGGGCGGTGAAGGGGTGCTTCAGACAGCCATTTTGACTAAGTTGCTGGCCGGTGTCGGGCCACATCACCGACTGTTTGGCCCTCAGCTTTGGTTCAGCTGGCCCGAGGCAGTTGCGGCGCCGTCCTACCTGCCACTGCTGGCCCAATGCGCGGCCCGCTTTTTGACGCCTGGCTTGTGGACTGGCACACCGGCGGAATTGGCAATGCCCCTGCCGACTGAGACACGCACGGCCGATACCCTTTTTCAATGGGCAGGGGTCTCGCATCCAGTGCGGCTGGTCATGCAGTTGCCAGACCTGACGGAAAATCCGGCGGCGCTGATCGCCAGTTGGCAGTTTGCCCGCCACAATGCGCGCGCCATTTTGCTCGACGCGCCGCGCGACCGCTGCTTTGTCTGCGGCTTTCAGGGCCGCTTCAGCCACATCGGCGGGGTGTATCGCTGCCCGCAATGCGGCGAGGCGGATCCAGCAAAAGGCGAGGTGCGCCGCCTCACCGCCAGCGGGGTCGTGACCCCAGCGCGTCCGGCAACCATCCAGCGGCCCCACCTGCACCTCAGCTTTATCGAAAGGAATGACGACGATGCTCACAAAACCAAATGATCCCCAACCTCAGGAATGGCTGGCCAGCGATCTGTCGCTTGGCAACGTGGCCAGTTATAAGCCCTTCACGTTTGTCGACGGGGAAGGGGTTCGCTGCAGCCTGTATGTCTCCGGCTGCAAGTTTGCATGCCCAGGTTGCTACAACAAGGTCGCCCAGAATTTTCGCTATGGGTCGCCTTATACCCAGGCGCTCGAAGATCAGATCATCGCCGATCTAGCGCAGCCTTATGTGCAGGGCCTGACGCTTTTGGGCGGGGAACCGTTTTTGAATACCCAGGTCTGCTTGCAACTCTGCCGCCGGGTGCGAGCTGAATTTGGCCACACCAAGGATATTTGGAGCTGGACGGGGTACAAATGGGATGAGCTGTTGGTAGAGTCGCAAGATAAACTCGACTTATTGGACCTGCTCGATATTTTGGTCGATGGCCGCTTTTTGGAAGCAGAAAAAGACCTCACCTTGCAATTTCGCGGCAGTGCCAATCAGCGCATCATCGATGTCCCGGCAAGCCTTGAAGCAGGTGAGGTCAAGATCTGGGCGAATCTGAAACGGTAAGACATGGCGCTATTCTGGGTCGTCGACGGATCCGTCATTTTCGCCTAACCATTGGCCGCCATCTTGTTGCAAATAGTGGACCTTGACCGTGGAAGGCGGCTCATAGGTCCGCTTTTTTTGTGCCGGCGCGATGGCCAGGGCAGTGGTGGAAATGTTGTACGGGTCGATGAACCCCAGCTTGGTATAGCGCCGGTCGCTGACGGTGAAGCGGTAGCCGACCAATTCTGTCTTTTTTCCGGGCGCGGTCTGGATCTTCCCCGAGAAGGAAAAGATCTTGTTGGCCAGTTCGAAATACTCGGTGTCGTTTGACTGTCCGAGGTAGTTCACGGGCTGGCTGACGGTCTGCCGCTTGTACATCGGCAGTTTGTCGAGATCACGCCAGTTGTTGAGGCGTGACATAGTCGCCACTTCATTGCCATCTAGGGGCACCAGCCGGCCAAGCTCGACTTTTTCAACGCGCACCCGCGCCGACACATACGGTAACAGGGTCCGGTAAGGTTGAATCAGATGCCACATGACGAGGCCACTGATCGTCGCAACGGCGATCAACGTGATCGAAATTCCGAGGAACCATTTTTTCATCAGGGATCGCTGTTGGTAGATCGCGCTGAACGCGGCGATCAGGATCAAGGCGCCGCCGCCAAACATGCAAACAGGAATCCAGATCGTGCTGAGTTTTTCCATCCAGCCCCATTGCGAAAATGTGAGCGCAGCTGTGAACATGACGCGCCTCCTTACTGATGGACCGCTGGCTTGTGCAGGGTCGCACCTTCCTGGTCGTAATACTTGAGATGGGTAAAATGAATCGTGACCGCCGTCCCTTGCCCGACTGTGGAGGTGAGCGTCAGGGAATGGCCAAGCTTTTCCGCGAGCTGGGCGGCAAGAAAAAGGCCCAAGCCGGTGGATTTTTGATTGGCATTGCGCCCGTTCGTGCCGGTGAAGCCTTTTTCAAACACCCGGTGCAATTCGTCTTGGGGAATGCCGATGCCGGTATCCGTCAACGTCAGGGTGACTTCGTGGCTTTCCTTGGCGATGGTCGCGGTGATCTTGCCGCCGGGTGCAGTATACTTGATCGCGTTGCTGACCAGCTGGGTGAAAATAAAACGGAGCCATTTTTCATCGGTCACCACACTGGCCTTGTCGCCGGTGAGGGCAAAACTCAGCCGGCCGGCGATGAAGCTGTTGCGCTGGCTGACGACCACTTCATTGACCAGGGTGCCGAGATCATATTCCTGGAGTAGGTAATCTCGGGAAAAACTGTCCAGGCGTGAGTAATACAGGACTTGTTCCACATTTTGGTCGATCTTGTCGAGCTGCAAAGCGATCTGATCGAGGGACGCTTCGGGCGCCTGACCATCCAGGCTGTCCGTCAGCAGTTCCACAGCTGCCAGTGGCACTTTGATCTCATGGACCCAGGAGTCGATGAACGTCTTTTGATCCTGCTGGCGGGCGACCAGGGAAGAGAGCTGCTGCTGATGCGCTTGAAGCAGACTGTTGATGCTTTCCGCGATCATTTTTTCCCGCCGTGAGCCGCTGACCGGCATGCGCCAGTTCAGCGCGTCGGGGCCGGCGGTGCGGCGTGCCTGCAGTTGGGCACAAAAGCGGCGCTCCCGGCTGAAGCGCCACAGGCCGAAGCCGCAAAAAAGAAGCGTCAACAACAAGTCGAGGTAGCCAAACGTGGAAAACGCGATGCGATGCTGCGGGTCCAGCCACAGGCCGATCGACAGTAGCAACAACCCGCCGAAGAAAAAGAGGAGATGCGGTAGGTGATCGCGTAGGTAATCCCGAAATGTCATGGCGCAGTCCTTTCTGTGCGGCAGGGGTCAGGGAATCAGATAGCCCTGCCCGACTTTGGTCTGAATGTAATCGGGGAGGCCGGCGTCTGTGATCTTGCGCCGCAGCCGGTTGATGTTCACGGTGAGGGTGTTGTCGTCCACGAACCGCTCGTCCTGCCAGAGGTCCTTGAGTAGCCGGGTGCGAGAAACGATCTGGCCATGGCTACGCATCAGGATCTGAAGGAGCTTGTATTCATTTTTCGACAGGTCGATCTCTTGGCCATTGATGCTGGCGCCGCCGGTCTGCAGGTTCAAGATCAGGCCGTTGTATTCAAGCGCCTCGCTATTTTGGTCACTGTAATTATAGGTGCGGCGAAGCAGGGCGTTGATCTTGGCGAGCAGAACTTCCATCGCAAAGGGTTTGGTGGCAAAATCGTCGCCGCCGAGATTCATCGCCATGATCATGTCCATGTTGGTGTTGCGGCTGGAAATGAAGATGACCGGCACGAGGCTGTCTTGGCGAATCTTTTGGACCCAGTAATAGCCGTCATAAACAGGTAGGTTGATGTCGAGCAGGACCAGGTGCGGTTTTTCACTTTGGAATTGCTCATAGACGCGGTTGAAGTCGGTGGCCACGACCGGCGTGAATTGCCACTTGACTAGATTTTGGGCGATCAAGTTGGCGATCGTCGCGTCGTCTTCTACGATCATGATCTTGAACATAGCGGACCTCCATTTTCTACTATCGTAGCGGTTTTACGCGCGCGACACAAGCGGCGCGGGTCGCGAAAATCTGTTATCATTGGAGCGGATGGCACGCCGCGCGTCGCGGTCGGACGAGGCGGGTGCGCTCACGGTTTGGTGCACCGCAGACGGCGGGGTGCAGCCGGCCACACAACACAAGGAGGCGCCCAGATGCGCATTGTCACAGTCGATCATTTGACAAAGATCTATGGTCACCGGTTCAACCGAATCGGGGCTCTCAACGATCTCAGCTTTCACATTGATGCCGGCGAGTTTGTCGGCATCATGGGGCCCAGTGGTGCGGGGAAATCCACCCTGCTGAATATTATTGCTTCTATTGATACACCGACGACGGGGAGCGTGTGGGTCGGCGGAATCGATCTCACTCAGCTCAATGATGCGGCTCTGGCCAAATACCGGCGCGAACAAGTCGGGTTCATTTTCCAGGAGCTCAATTTGCTTTCGGATCTCACGGTGGCGAGCAATATCACGTTGCCCCTGACCTTTGTCCCGCCTGCACCCAGCGACATCGAGGCGCGGCTCGCCCATGTGGCGGACTTGCTCGATCTGACGGGCTTGCTGGCGCGTTATCCGACCGAGCTTAGCCTTGGCCAACGCCAGCGCGTGGCCGCCGCACGCGCCTTGATCACGCAACCGGCGCTGATCTTAGCCGATGAGCCGACCGGGAGTCTGGACTCCATGGCCGCCACGGAGTTACTAAGTTATCTGACAAAATTGAATCTGGAAGAGGATCGCACCATCATGATGGTCACGCATGATGCGTTCACGGCCAGTTTTTGTAATCGCATCATTTTTATTCGCGATGGGGCGTATTTTGCCGAGGTGACCCGAAGCGGCTCCCGCCAGGCATTTTTCGACCAGATCATCGACATGGAAGCGACCATCAACGGGGGAGGCAAGCGCCGTGAGACACCTCGCGTGGACTAATCTGAAGCGCCATCGCCACAGCACCTTGATCGGCGCGGTGGCGGCCGGGGTGTTGATTGCGCTGGCATATGCGGTCGGCGCCCTGATCGACATGCGGCCGCTCATGCATGCGACCGGCAGCGTGCTTGAGGATTCACGTCTGATGCCGGCGGTGATGACACTGGCCTGGATCCTGCTGTTGATCTTCATTGTGGCCTTTTTGATCTACCTGAACACGCTGCTGCTGGCTCGGCGCACCGAGGAGCTGGACATGTACCGACTGCTGGGAATGCCTAGCAGCAGGCTCGGTGGGGTGCTGATCTGGGAAGCGCTGATGACTGGCGCGGCTGCTTTGGTGATCGGGCTGGTCGGTGGTGTGCTGTTGTCAAAATTGTTGGCGATGGCCCTCGTGCGACTGATGGGCTTTCAGACAGCGATCGGCATTCAATGGTCGCTGCAGATCGCCGGTCAGCTGATTGGCCTGTTCCTGCTGGTGTACCTCATCGTCGGTGCGGTCAACGCGGCATTCGTCCGCACCCTTGGGCACCAGCGCGGCCGCCGCGCTGAGGCACAGCATTTGCCGCCTCGGCTGAGCGGTTGGCAGGTCGTGTTGGCCTGTGCCGGCATGCTCTTAGTGGGCTGGTCCGCGATCGGCACCGGGAACTATTTTGCCTGGGTCCGGCCGCTTCGTCAGCTGACGGGCCTGCCGGGATGGGGGCAATTGGGCCTGCTGACATTTTGCGGCATCCTGGGTACTTACCTGGTCTTTCGTCAATCGCTGCCGGCTGCCGCGTTTCTGCTGGCGCGCTGGCGGGTCGTCCGCCGGCATGCGAAATGGCTGCTGGCGGCGAACACCTTGTATCAGCGTTGGCGCCGCGACCATTTTGCCTTGTGGCTGATCACCTTGCTATCCACTTTGACGATCGCCGTGCTTGGCAGTGCCGCGATGCTCCTGCAGTTGGGCCAACGCGAGGTGGAAAATAGTATGCCACTGCCGATCACCGCTTCCGTGTCAAACGACGCCCTGGTGGAAAAAAAGGCGGCCGGCTTGATCACGCGGCAGGCGAAAGTGACGACTAAACGAATGGTGGGGAAAACAACACTGCGCAGGCAGGGCCGAGACGATACCACCACCACCTTGTATCAGGTGATGCGACTCAGTGATTATCAGCGGATTCGGCAATGGCAACCGAATCTGCCAGCCTTGCAGGTCGCTCCTGGGCAAGCCGCATTGGTGTTGTCGGACCCGGCCTTTTTACGGCGCGGGCCGGCGCAGCGGCTGGTCAATGCGGGCCGGCAGATCACGTTTCCGGCAGACGGGCGAACGCTGGCGATCAGCGATCTGACCACTGCTTTTCCGCTGGGGTCCGCGATCTATTTTGACCGGGGCCTGGTGGTGGCCGACAGCGATTTTGAGGCGATGCGCGGCGTCAATGACCCGCTGGCGATTTATTGGCTGAAGGAGACGGCGGCCGGTCATCGCGTGGAACAGCAGCTCGATGATCAAACGCAGATCGATTATGTGCGCTATGATCAGGCGGTGCGCAAAGGCTCCAAGCTGCCGACCATGACCAAGGATACCGATGATTCCTTTAGCCGTTCAGGATTGAACGTGCGCCGGCCAATGGCTCGTGCGGTGGATACCTTGTTTGGTTTCGCCGTTTTTATCACGCTTTTGATGGGCGGGGCGGTACTGGTCGCGACGGCCTGCATCCTGCTGCTTAAACAGGTGACTCACGCGCAGGGACGCGCCCCGGTGCGGCGAGTGCTGTGGCAGCTGGGAATGCCGACCAGCCAGCTAACAGGTGTGGCTTATGTCTCAACGTTTGGGGTGTATCTCGCGCCGCTGGTTTTTGCCAGTCTTAACGCGTTTGTGATCGTGCATTTCATCGCCTCGGCCACGGCCGGACAAACAGGTGGCTTGGTGCTCGTGGTCTGGGCGATCTATTCGCTCGTCGACCTGGCGTTTGCCTGGTTGGCGGCGCAATTGACGGACCGGTATGGCTAGGTGAAAATTGAGCCGGCGCACCGTTCTCTTGATCGTGCGGGGGGCATCCGAGCCCGCCCAAGACTGAATGCGTTACTTGACTCGGTCAAATAGAAACTGGCCCAAAACAATTGTTTTGGGCCAGCATCTCGTCATTAGTTGCCTTGGTGAAATAGTCGCTTTAAATCAAGCGGTCGGTGCTCTTTTTCCTCGCTATCGGCAATGGCGTCAGGCGTCGTGAAGTGATACTCACTTTCATGATAGCCTTCCCCGGCGGCTGCACGATGCTTGAACGCGCGCAACGGTTCGACCATGGGTAAGGAGCGGTTAGTGTAAGGATCGAGTTTATCATGCCAGGTACTCATGACAACGAATTCGATGTGCTTACTGGCCAGCTTGAGCAGGTGCATGCTTTGCAGGCCGGCAATGCGGTCCGCCTCGTCCAGTAGCCGCTTGACCTGACTCTCAAACACGCTACTTTCGTCCTCATTCAAGCGAAAATACATCAGGTATAGATAGCCGTCTTGCGGCACTTCCTGATAGTGGTCGCGAATCTGGTAACGCAACGGCGCCTCAAAGGGCACGCTGCCAGTTGGATCGAGCAGCAATGAACTTTGCCCTTGAATCATGCCCTCTGCCAGGCGTAGCGACTCTGGCGCCTTTTGATAGAGCTGTTTTAAAAAGTAAGTGGTCCCCAAGACCATTTGCATTTGATGTGACAAAAAATACACCCCCATGCACTCAGTATAACGCTTCCAATCAGCGGAAAGGACGAATGACAATGAAATTGACGATTCTTGGGTATTTAGGCGGCTATCCTGCAAATGGCATCGGGACCTCAGCTTATCTAGTGGAAAGCGGGGACTACCATCTCTTGATGGATGCGGGCTCAGGCGCTTTGCTTGAGCTGGAAAAAGTGTTGCCGGCCAGCCAACTCGACGCGGTGCTGTTGACTCATTACCATCATGATCACACGGCAGACGTCGGCGTTTTGCAGTATTACTGCCAATTGCATCAGGGGCCGGCGAAGGTACGACCACTCCCAATTTATGGCCACACCAAGGACCCGCTGAATTTTGCTGCGCTGACATTCGGCGACTTTACCAAAGGCGTGGGTTACGATGGGGCAACGACGCTACAGTTAGGGCCACTGACGGCCACTTTTTTGGAGACGGAACACCCGGTGCCAGCGTTTGCGGTGCGGCTAGTCGAAAATGAAACGGGGCGCGTGTTGGTCAATACAAGCGATACCCGGGCCTTTACCGGCTTGACCCCATTTGCAAAGGGGGCTGATCTGTTAATGGCCGACACAAACTTCCTGGCGGATAAACCAGCGCCGCGCTGGCATTTGACGGCGCCAGAGGCCGGTCAGCTCGCCCAATCCGCCGGGGTCAAACGCCTGCTGCTCACGCATTTACCGCAGCAGCTCCCCCTCGAGACACTATTGGCGCAGGCACAGGCCGCGGCGTCTGACATTCCGGTTGAACTGGCGACCCAAGGCGCGGCCTTCATCGTCTAACAATATAAAACGATAAATTTCTTTCTGTAATTTATCTAGTTAAGCATATGCCGAAGACACCGTTAATGAACATAACACGGCTAAATGTTCATTAGTTGCGTGATAATGGCCAAAAATGCCAATAATGACAACAGACAGTTGCAGGAAAAACAAAAATATTTTTTTCAATCTGATTGTAAAGACAGGGTTCGTTCCTTTATACTGATAATTGTAGATCAGTGCTTTGTGAATTTATCGTTTGAAGGAGCGAGCGCTTATGGTAACGCTATATTATGCACCTAGTTGCACCTCATGCCGCAAAGCCCGTGCTTGGCTCAAAGCACATAAGATTCCGTTTGTTGAGCGCAATATCGTCGCTGATCCGCTGACTGCTGCGGAGATCAAGGGGCTATTGCGCATGACTGAAAATGGGACCGAGGAATTGATCTCGGTCCGGTCCCGGACATTCCATGAACTCGGGCTGGATCTTGATGATATGTCGATGACGGCGCTGCTTGACCTGCTAGTGCAGACCCCTGCGCTGATCCGGCGGCCGATCATTGCCGATGACAAACGGCTCCAGGTTGGCTTCAATGAAGACGAGATTCGCCGCTTCTTGCCGCGCAAGGTGCGGGCGATCGAGCTTCAGCAGGCCCAATTAATGTCAGGCTACTAATACTGTTGGCGTCCAGTTTTTGGGCGCCTTTTTTTCTGCGCTCAAAGTGACACTGTTTGCCCGTCACAGTTGGGCTTCGCGGGGAAGGCATGAGACGCCAAGCTGTCTCGTGCACTCGCGGCGAAGTGTCCCTCAAGCGTACGAGCCAAGCTATCCGCTCAGAACTAGCTGCCCCGCTGCGCACCTTTTCCTAGTTGAGCTCCGCCGAGCAAGGGTGGGACAGGTAGTTGGCCGGCCCACCCCTGCGCACTCGGCATCCGTCCGATGCGTCCTGTTTGCGTTTTGATGGTGATTGCGGTAGACTATCCGGAAGTTAGTAATCTGGTATAATGATTACAGACACACGATGGCGTTTATGACGCATAACAAAGTGAGGTGCAGTGGTCATGGAAATGCAACGACTCAATGAGAACACGATTCGTGTCCTGCTTGGCAACGATGATCTGGCCGAGCGCGGAATCACTGTCCTTGATCTGTTGGGCAACCACAAGCAGATCGAGAATTT
Source organism: Lacticaseibacillus mingshuiensis (assembly GCF_016861785.1). Lineage (GTDB taxonomy): Bacteria > Bacillota > Bacilli > Lactobacillales > Lactobacillaceae > Lacticaseibacillus > Lacticaseibacillus mingshuiensis. The sequence continues at coordinate 89,201 of NZ_BOLS01000002.1, read as the reverse complement.
CTTCTATAGTATTCTCGATGAGGTCGATAAGGATCACACCTTTGCGACCAATGATGCGGTCACGTTCCAGGTGATGCCGAGTCAGTCCGGGTTGGAGCTTTTGATCAGCCGTAATGTTGATCTCGGCGAAGACGACGACAATGACGATGTCCAAGACGACGCGCCTGCTGACGATGGTGACCAGGATGTTCCCGATTTCATCAAACAACAATTACGTGCGTTAGATGATGACACGACCAACGAAGCCGTCGATGAGGGCGGCTATATTGATGGCGACGGGGCGGCGCAAGAAGAATTTGTGCTCCGGTTTGGCTCGTTCGAAGACTTTGTGGCACTTGCCAAGCAGTTGCGTCTGGACGGGGCGGCCAGCGACCTTTATCAATACAAGAACGACTATTACCTGGTCCTGACCTTCTACACGGACCACGTCTCAGCCGATGAGGCACAGGATCAACTGGCACTTGCCCTTGAATTTGGTGACCGGACCAACATTTCCGCGGCCCTTTTGTCGGAGTATGGCAAGTCGATCATGGCGACCAGCGCCCTTGAAACAGCGCGGTACTATTTCAAGTAAGTCAATTCAGAAATGAAGAAAAAATGGAGCAGACCTTTGTCTTGCTCCTATTTTTTTGCCCGGTATGGCTTGTGTTTGTGCGATAATGCAGAAAGAAACGAAGATGAGGTGTGACATGGATAAAGCATTGCGATTTCGAAGCGTTTTTGACATCATCGGCCCGGTCATGGTCGGCCCCAGCAGTTCGCACACAGCCGGCGCCGCGCGCATTGGTAAAGTCGTCCGGGATATCTTTGGCGAGGTCCCGGAAAAAGTCGACATCTATCTGTATGAATCTTTTGCCAAAACATATCGTGGCCACGGAACTGACATTGCGCTTGTCGGCGGCCTGCTGGGGATGGACCCGGCCGATCCGCGGTTGCGCGATTCGCTACACCTGGCTTATGAACAAGGCATCAAGGTCAGTTTTGTGCCAAAAAGCGATAAGGTCGATCATCCCAACACCGCGCGGATCGTTTTGACCAAAGGCACGCGGACGATGTCGGTGGTGGGCGTTTCGATCGGCGGCGGCAACATACAGATCAATGAGATCGATGGGTTCAAGATCTCACTTTCCATGGGCACCCCGACTTTTATCACGGTGCATCAAGATGTGCCTGGCATGATCGCGCAAGTCACCAGTATTTTCAGCGAAAATGATGTCAATATTGCGACGATGACGGTGACTCGAGCCGCCAAGGGGGAAAAGGCGATCATGATCATTGAAAGTGACGTGCGCCGCCCGGACCTCGTGCCGCAATTACGCGCATTGCCACACATGCAAAACGTCACGTATTTCGAGTAGGGGGACGCCATGTTTTATTCTATTCAAGATATCATCGAACAAAGTGCCAATTATCCGTCAGTCGCAGACTTGATGATCGCCACCGAAATGGCGACAAGTGGTAAGGACCGCGAGACCATTCGTGCGATCATGGCGAAAAATCTGACCGTGATGGAGGCGTCGGTAGCGGAAGGCGTCGCCGGTGTGCGGTCCGTGACCGGGCTGACAGGCGGGGATGCCAAACGCCTTGATCAGTATTTAGATGCTGGTGATAGCCTGCTTGGCCCAACTGTTTTGACCGCGGTGCGCAATGCGGTGGCGGTGAATGAGGTCAACGCGAAAATGGGCTTGATCTGCGCCACACCGACCGCGGGCTCGGCTGGGGTGTTGGCTGGAACCTTGATGGCGGTGCGCGACCAGCTGCGCATGGATCGAGAGGCCCAAGTGGATTATCTGTTCACGGCCGGGGCGTTTGGCTTGGTGATCGCCAACAAAGCGGGCATTGCCGGCGCAGAAGGCGGCTGTCAGGCAGAGGTCGGCTCTGCTTCCGCGATGGCGGCGGCGGCTTTGGTCATCGCAAAGGGCGGCACCGCAGACATGGCCGCTCAAGCCGTGGCCATCACCCTTGCCAATATGCTCGGCTTGATCTGTGACCCAGTCGCAGGGCTCGTCGAGGTGCCTTGTGTGAAGCGCAATGCGATGGGTGCCTCGCAGGCCTTGGTCTCGGCTGACATGGCGCTGGCCGGGATCCGCTCCGTGATTCCGCCAGATGAAGTGATCACCGCAATGTATCAAGTCGGCCGGCAGATGCCACAGATCTTCCGCGAAACAGCGGAAGGCGGCCTCGCGACCACACCAACAGGCCAGCGCCTGCAAAAACAGATCTTCGGTGACGCGACCAATTAAGTCAATTCGCCTGTCAGAAGAAGATAAACGAAATTGCGCGAGGCCTCCTCATGGTGCGAGGGGGCCTTTTGTGCGTCGAAGGCGTGAAAATTGGCGGGCAATTCCTCTGCCGGGAAGCGTTCGTGACCCAAATTGGCCAGGCCAGAAAGTTATTTTAAATAAATATATCTGGCACTGACAAGACACTAGAAGAAATGCCTGTGAGACGCGGATTTTGCGCATTTAAATCGTTAACAAATAAAGTTGACAAAACCGTTTTCACGGGTGTATATTAATCGACAGTTGAAGAGGTATCTGGTGTGGCCACACAGATTGCTTTCCTCCGAGACGGCGTGCCCGGCGAGGGAGTCCACCCCCGTCGCAAACCTAGAGCAGCCGCTATGAAGGACATCCGAGTCAGTGGTGTCATAAATTAGGCGAGAGGGCGTACCACCAGCACCACCATTGTCCGGCAGCAAAGATCGCATCAAGATCTTGCCGCCCCAAGTCGAAAATCTGGGCGCGCCAAACCCCGCGGCGAGGCGCCGACAGTCTCCTAATTGAAAAGCTTGAATGCACACTGGCCATGGCTGAAAAGACACGTCGACCGGTGTGTTTGTTGTACATATGGGCCAGAATCTGTCATTTCGATTCTGACCCTTTTTTTTTGCCCAAAACAGGACTCGTTGGACCAAGTGAAGCCGCTAGACAAAAAGATCCCCCTCACAAAATCGTGAAGGGGAAGGGGCTTAGTCGAGTGTTTTCAATTTTCCTTGGAAGTCGCTGATCGAGGTGTAGCCTTTTTTCGCCATTTCAGCGGAGAGCTCTTCGGTCAGACGCTGGAAGACCCCGAGACCCTCGATGCCGAGCACGGTGCCGAGTTGGACCATGCTGGCGCCGCAGAGAATCAGATCGTAGACATCGCGGCCAGAGGTGACACCGCCAGTACCGATGATCGCGATCTCCGGACGCAGGCGCAGACGGAAGGCGCGGACGTTGGCCAGCGCGATCGGCTTGGCGTAGGTGCCGCCGATACCGCCGAAGCCGCCCTTGGGTTTGATCAAGGTCGTGTCAGTCTCCGGGTCGATGGCCATGCCGTTGCCGATCGAATTCATCGAGTTGATGAAAGTCAGCGGATAATCGTTCAACACGGCGGCCATGTCGTCGAATTGGGTCAGGTCAAAATACGGTGGCAACTTGATCCCAGCAGGCTTGGTGAAAAACGAGAACATGTCATCCAAGATGCGGCGGGTCGTCGGGATATCATAGGCGATCTGAGGCTTGCCTGGGACGTTCGGGCAGCTGAGGTTGAATTCAGTCGGGCCCGTAAAGTTGCTTGCCTGAATCTTTTTGGCGATCACATGGTAGTCATCGGGGCCAAGCCCAGCAACTGACAGGAAGATCGGCTTGTCAGGATGCTTTTCCTGGAACTTTTCAACGTAATCGATGTAATAGTCGATGCCGAGATTTGGCAGGCCCATCGAATTGATACTGCCAAAGGGAAGTCCGGCCGCGCGGGGGCTAGGATTGCCCGTGCGTGCCTCAGGGGTCCCGCTTTTTGTGATCAGTGTTCCCGCCACGGTGTCTGCGAGTTTATCGAGGTCGGCTGCCGTCATGCAGCGGACCCCACTGGCATTCATCAAAACATTGTCGAACCCAAACGAGCCGATCGTCGTGTGCAAATTGACCAAGTGTGCCACTCCTTTGCTATGCGTCTAGGAAAATTTTCATCTGGTCTATTAAAGCATACCGCACGCTGTTTGACCAGCTGATTTTTACCTAATTCCACACGAAAAGCGCAGCGCCCTGACAAGAATGTTCGGGTCTGCGCTTGTTTGGCTTATAATAACGCGTTAACGGCCAGGGCAAGGATCGCGACGGCCGCACTGCCGATCGTAACACGCCGCGGCCACTTGGGCTCGCGGTTGACGATCATGACGATCAGCCATGTGATCAGACTAACAAGAAAAACAGTGCCCGCGACCAGAAAAAGGCCGAGTGTGATGCGACTAAGCGTCAAAGTGAAGCCACCTTGCTTTGATGAGCAACTAGCTGGGCGAGTTTGCTGGCCTTGCGTCGAATTTCGGCAGGTGGCGCTTGTGGCAATGTGAAATGGGTCACCATCTTGTGTGGATCAAAATCTGGCGTCACGCTCACTAGTGAATAAAAGACGTTGCTGTCTTCAGTGTCAGGCATCTGGTTGAGCGTGTAGGCGGTCAGGGCAGCTTCGTCCTTCGGCAGGTGAGCGAGAAATTCTGCGAGCACGCGGTAGGAATAGTAGACTGTCTCTTCGTAAGTCGTCCCACTTGCTTCTGCTTGCGGAATGTTGACAAAATTGATCCGGTAGCCGTGGGTCGTGCGCTCGTTACGCGCCGCAAAGTAATATCGTCGCGTTGTTTTGGCCATGCCGATCGCTCCCTTCTACTTTTTCTCTATTTATTATAGCACGGTTAAAGAGTTAGGCAAGAAAATTTGACCTTTCTCATAATTTAAAGCTGGTCGAACATTTTGCATGAGGGTCTTCGTGGCTAATTGCGCGGTTGTTTGTCTGAAGTGAGGTGGGCACCAGGACTTTTCGCCGACTTCGCCGCCCCACCATCCCACGGGCCGCCGCACCCTAGTCGGGCTTCGCGGGGCAGGGGTGGGACATCTAAGCCATCAGCCGCCCGAGGCAAAGAGCGCCTCACGCGTCTGCTGGACTTAGCTGCCCACCCCCTAAGCGCCCCGCGCCGCACCCATACTTGGGCTCCGGCCCGCATGGTGGGGACGTCTAACTGTCTCGTGCACTCGAGGCGAAGTGCGCCTCGCGCGCCCGAGCCAAGTTAGCCGCCCCACCATCCCACGGGCCTGCGCACCGTGATAATTTTTCTCTTGCTTATCTTCCTTTTGGCCGCTATAATATTTCATGTTGTTGCGGTCGTAGTTTAGTGGTAAAACTCCAGCTTCCCAAGCTGGTGTCGCGAGTTCGATTCTCGTCGACCGCTTTTTGCTGGTGCGCAAGCGCCGGCTTTTTTTGATATTAACAACCTTCATTGACGAAGAGGAGATCGTTTGTCTGTTTTCAGTGAGGCCGCGGGGGTGCGAGCGGCTGGCGGACGGCGGTGGCGCGCTTTTGAGAAGGAATTTCATATTGAGTGGACGTTCAGTCAACAAGAGTGGTACCGCGGGGCAACTCGTCTCTTTTTCAAATGGAAAAGGGACGGGTTTTTTTCAGCACCCAGAAGGAGGAAAATATGGATTTTAAACAAGAAGTTGTGACGGCATTGGCCGCCGTACTAACAGATGAGGTCAGCGAGGCGGACATCGCAAAGCTGGTCGAGACGCCAAAGAGTTCGGCGATGGGCGATTACGCTTTCCCGACATTCACGCTGGCGAAAATTCGGCATATGGCGCCGCCGATGATTGCCAAGGACCTAGTGGAAAAAATCGATGCCACTCCGTTCCAAGAGGTCAAAGCGGTCGGCGGCTATGTCAATTTCTTCCTTGATAAGGTCAGCTACGCCCATAGTGTTTTGACTACGATCGCTGAGCAGCAAGACAAATATGGCGACCTGACGCTGGGCAAGGGCAATGTGCCGATCGATATGTCCAGCCCGAACATCGCCAAGCCAATGAGTATGGGCCATCTGCGTTCGACCGTGATCGGCAATGCACTGGCGAACATCATGACAAAGGTCGGCTACAGCCCAATCAAGATCAACCACCTGGGCGATTGGGGCACGCAATTCGGCAAGCTGATCGTCGCCTACAAGCTGTGGGGTTCTGAAGAAGAGGTCAAGGCAGAACCGATCAAACACCTGCTGGAATATTACGTTCGCTTCCATAAAGAGGCCGAGACCAAGCCAGAACTCGACGAAGAGGCGCGCGCCTGGTTCAAGAAGATGGAAGACGGCGATGAAGAGGCCAAGCATCTGTGGTCCTGGTTCCGCGAAGCGTCGTTGGCGGAGTTCAACCGAATCTATAAAATGTTGGACGTCGATTTTGATTCTTATAATGGCGAGGCGTTTTACAACGATAAAATGGACGCCGTTGTGCAGACCCTGCAAGACAAAGGCCTACTCAAGGAGAGTCAGGGCGCAGAAATCGTGGACCTCAGCAAGTACGATCTCAACCCCGCCCTCATTCGCAAGTCCGACGGTGCAACGCTTTACATGACGCGTGATCTCGCGGCGGCGATCTATCGCCATGATCACTACGATTTCGTCAAGAGTCTGTATGTTGTTGGTGGCGAACAGCGCGAGCATTTCCAGCAATTGAAAGCGGTCTTGCTGGAAATGGGGTATGATTGGGCTAACGAGATCACCCATGTGCCATTTGGGTTGATCACGGCGAACGGGAAAAAACTGTCCACGCGTAAGGGCAACATCATTTTGCTCGAAAAAGTGCTGAACGATGCCATTACGCTGGCTAAACAGCAGATCGCCGCCAAGCATCCGGATCTTGAAAACGCCGATCAGGTTGCCCGCGAAGTCGGCGTCGGGGCCGTGATCTTCCATGATCTGAAAAACGAGCGGTTGGACAATTTTGACTTCAACCTTGAAGAAGTTGTGCGCTTTGAAGGCGAGACTGGGCCATACGTGCAGTACACCAATGCGCGTGCCCACAGTATTTTAACCAAGGCCACGGCTCAGCCGCTGCCTGAAGTCGCACTCACGGATCCGGCGGCATGGGATGTGCTCAAGGCTCTCGGCGATTATCCGAATATCATCAAGCGCGCGGCCGACACGTATGAACCGTCAGTGATCGCCAAATACGCGTTGCGGTTGGCCAAAGCCTTCAACCAGTACTATGCCACCACCAAAGTGCTCACGGATGACGCGGAGTTGCCGGCCCGGCTGGCTCTGGTTCAGGCAACCAGCGATGTCTTGACCAACGCCTTGGCGCTGCTGGGTGTGCACGCGCCTGCTGAAATGTAGTTGACCCGATAGAGGAGGGTGTCTGATGAATAAAGCGGAACGACAAGCGGCGCTCGCGAAGATCATCAACCAAAAATCGATCAGCACGCAAGAAGAGCTGCTCAGCGAGCTCAAAGACGCGGGTATCGACGCGACGCAAGCGACAATCTCCCGGGACATTCGCGAGATGCGCGTGGTCAAGGCCCAAGATGGCACTGGGACGGTGCGCTACACGCTGTTTCGCGGCGATTCAGAATCCGAACTCGAACGATTGGGCAATTCGGTGCGCGAGGTCGGCTTGTCGATCACGCGCGTCGAGTTCATGAACATCATCAAGACGATTCCGTCTAATGGCAATCTCCTGGCTGCCATCCTGGATACGATCGATTTTCCGCAGGTCGTGGGGACGCTGGCGGGCCACGATACCATCGTGGTGATCAGCCCAGACGTCGCCAGTGCGGAATGGTTCAACAAACAATATAAAAACAACTTTATCGAATAAGGGTGCGGCGGTGCGCACTGAGTCCCAACTAGGCTGTGAATGCCCGCCAGATTCGACAAAAAAAGCGTTGCGCCAAGCTGATCACAGCTTGGTGCGACGCTTTTTTGCTGTCTCCCTAAAATGGTACTGGCGACTCAAAATGTAAGTTGCGACTCGACAACGGCTCGATCAGACGCATTTCGGCCGCATGCAGCATCAGCCGTGAAGCCGGGCGCGTGCTGTAAAGCGGATCGCCAATGATCGGTGCGCCGATCGAGGCCAGATGCACCCGCAATTGATGCGTGCGTCCAGTCTCAAGGGTCAGCTTCAACCGCGCGATGCCATCCCGCACGGCAAGCGTCTCGTAATGGGTGGCGGCCGGCAAGCCATCCGGGCGGACCATGCGCTTGCGCTTGTCGTCGGGATCCTCGCCAATTGGGGCGGTGATCGTACCGCTTGCCGGCAAGCCTGCTGGCACCAGGGCAACGTAAGACCGGGTCATTGTTTTGGCCGCCAGTTCGCGGTCGATAATGGCCTGGGTCAGGGGATCCTTGGCGATCAACATCAAACCGCTTGTCGCCATGTCGAGGCGGTGGGTGATATAGGCGGGGCGGGGGTCCAGATAGCGCGCCGCCTGGTTGAGCAGCGTGCCGTTTTCACCTGGCTGGTTGGGATGGGGTTTGATGCCGGGGGCCTTGTCGCAGATCAGCAGTTGGTCGTCTTCAAAAACGATCGCGGGCGCCTCGGCGGCCAGGACATACGTCGGCGGGTCGTCGTCGCGAAGCGTCAAGGTGACCTGGGCGCCAGCCGCGACAGGTTCATTGAAATTTTGATAACTACCATCAATGGTGACGGCTTTGTTGATGCGCAACAGGTGCTGGGTTTTCTTCGGCACCAGCCACGCCGAAAGCAGCGCGCGCACACTGGCAGCCGCGGGGGCTGTCGCGTGAAGGGTCAAAATGGGCATCGGGTCTCCTTTCCGCCTGATTTAGGCGATGATGTATTGAAAAATCTTTAAACTCCGGCTTGGGTCGGAAGTCCCCATCTCCCTGTATGGTAAAATAGGCAAGATCTGACAGGAGGGGCCGTTTTGCAAAATACGGATACATTTGGCGCGCGGGTGCGTGCGCTACTCAGCCGCATGCGCCATGCGATCGGCTGGTTCTTGAGACGATTTCAGATCGTCCGGTGGCTGATCTTGGTGCTGCTGGTCGTGTTCTTGGCGTTCTCTGCCTTTTTTACCTATAAGGCGAAAACGGCGGATGTGCAAGAGATCAAAAGTACGATGCAGACCAAGACGACGATCTATGATCAAAATAGTAAAGTCGCCGGCACGTTATATGGGCAAAAAGGCACTTATGTGGAGCTCGACAAGATCGCCCCGGCCATGCAAAACGCGGTGATCTCGACCGAGGACCGGACGTTTTATTCCAACTTGGGCTTTTCCATCAAAGGCATCGCGCGGTCGGTGCTCAACCTGGTCATCCACCGCGGGGAGATCACTGGCGGCGGGAGTACCATTACCCAACAGCTCGCGAAAAACACGTTGCTGACGCAAAAGCAGAGCTACCTGCGCAAGGCCCAAGAGATCTTTTTGGCCGTGCAACTCACTAAAGTTTACTCGAAAAAAGATATCCTGACCATGTACCTGAACAATTCCTATTTCGGCAATGGTGTGTGGGGCGTCGAGGATGCCTCCGAGCGCTATTTCGGCAAGCACGCGGCGGCACTCACGGTGAGCGAGGCGGCGACGTTGACGGGGATGTTGCGCAATCCGAGTTATTACAACCCGGCCGATCACATGGACAATGCGGTTGCGCGCCGCGATCTGATTCTCGGACTGATGGTCGACAACAACAAGCTTTCCCAGGCGGATGCAGACGCGGCCAAGGCGACGAAGCTGACCGTCGTCGACAACTATTCTCAGGCGACCGCCGAGAAGTACCCGTGGTTCTTCGACTCGGTCATCGAGGAGGCGCGCGATAAGTACAACATTCAGCCGGATCAACTCCTGAATAAGGGTTATCGCGTGTACACGACGATGGACCCGACCGCGCAGACGCAGCTCCAGAACAGTTTCGCTCAGGACTGGGCGTTTCCAGCGAACGCCTCCGATGGCACCAAGGCGCAGGCCGCCTCGGTCGTGGTCGATCCAAAAACTGGTGGTGTGATCGCCGTTGTTGGCGCGCGCGGCCAGCATGTTTTCCTCGGCTACAACTACGCCACGCAGCTCCAGCGCTCGCCGGGCTCGACGATCAAACCCTTGATGGTCTACACGCCTGCGCTGGAAAATGGTTACTCGTATGACTCGATCTTGACGGACAAGAAGCTCAGTTACGGGACAAATAAGTACACGCCGACCAATCCGACTGGGCAGTATCTCGGCAGTGTGCCGATGTATACGGCCTTGGCCCAGTCCCTGAATGCCCCAGCAGTGTGGCTCATGAACAAGCTGGGCGTGGACACCGGCGTTCAGAGCCTCGCACGGTTTGGAATCGATCTGAAAAAAGAGGATCAAAACTTGGCCGCTGTGTTGGGCGGGGTCACCACCGGCTTTTCCCCGTTGACCATGGCACGGGCGTATTCGGCGTTTGCCAATGGCGGCAAGTTGCCGGAGACGCATTTCATCACCAAGATCGTCGATGCGACAGGCCAGACGGTGGTGGACAACACGAAGACGTCCAGTAAGACGATCATGAAAAAAAGTGTCGCGACCGAAATGACCTCGATGATGATCGGCGTCTTCAAGGACGGCACTGGGCAGACCGCGGCGCCGACCGGTTACACGGTGGCCGGCAAGACTGGCTCCACCGAGGTGCCAAGTAGCTGGGGTTACGGCACCCGCGATCAGTGGGTGGTCGGTTACACCCCGGATGTGGTGGTGGCAACTTGGACCGGCTTTTCCACGACCGACAGCACGCATTTTCTTGAAGGCACCAGCACCAGCGGCGTCGCCAGCATCTTTAAATTGGAAATGAGCAATATTTTGCCGTACACGGCCAAAACGCAATTCAACACCACCGATGCCAAGGCCCGCGCGACGCTTCAAACACCAAGCACGGACGACGATGCGGCGGATTTCTGGTCGGGGCTGCAAAAAGGCGTGCAAGATGGCGTCGACTCGGCCAAGGATACGGTCGGAAAATGGTATAATGACATTCGTGACTGGTTCGACTAGTCAACACTCGGGAAATGAGGCGCGTTATGGCAAACGTATACGATACCGCAGACCAACTGGCAAAGGACCTCGAGGCCAGTGAACAGTTCCAGGACTTGAAAAAGGCATATGACATGCTGAAACTGGACGCCGTCGCTTATGCGATGTTCCAGCAGTTCCAAGACAAGCAAGTCGAGTTGCAGCAGAAACAAGCCACTGGCCAAGAGATCACGCAGGAAGAAATGGCTGGTCTTCAGACGATCGGTGAAAAGATGCAGAACATGCAGCCGATCAACGACTTGCTGGCCCGCGAGCAGGCACTTTCAACGGTGATGGATGACCTCAACCGAGTCATCGCCCAGCCAATCGTGGCGCTTTACCAAGCCAACATGAAAAAGCCTGACGCAGAGTGATCAATGCGCAGACAACGCCGTCCAGCGATGGACGGTATTTTTTTGCGCTTTGCGCAGGTTATCGGTATGATGGGGGTAAATAGAAGACAGGTGGGGCGTATGGCAAAACAGATATTCGATTATCAAAACGGCGATGAGGTCAAGCTGACGGTGCTGGTCAAAACGGCCGAAGTGCGGCAGGCCAAAAACGGCAACAAATTCATCGCCTTCACATTCCAAGACGCAAGCGGCCACATCTCGGCTAAGTTCTGGGATGCCTCTGAGGCTGACATTGCGCAGTACAAAGCCGGCGAAGTGGTGCAGGTCAGCGGCAAGCGCGAGCTGTATCAAGGCAACCCGCAGATCAAGCTTTATTCCGTGCGGCTGGCGACGCAAGAAGAGGGCAATGACCCGAGCAAATATGTTGAGCACGCCCCAGAGACGGCCGACGATATGGGCGAGGAGCTCAACGATTTTATCTTCCAGATCACCAATGCCAACTGGAACCGCATCGTGCGCAAGGTGCTTGGTGACCACAAGCAGGCGTTTTTGACCTATCCGGCGGCGAAGTCTAATCATCATGCGTTCACAGGCGGCTTGGCGTTCCACACGCTGAGTATTTTGCGCTTGGCCAAAAGCGTGGCGGCCCAATACAGTAGCGTGAATAAATCGCTGCTGTATGCCGGCGCGATCTTGCATGACCTGGGCAAAACCATCGAGCTGTCCGGCCCCGTCTCCACGGAGTACACGATGGAAGGCAACCTGATCGGCCACATTGTGCTGATCGACGAGGCCATCGTGGTGGCGGCGCAGGAATTGAAGATCGACCCGGCGAGTGAGGACATGATCATGTTGCGGCATGTGGTGCTCGCCCATCACGGCTTGCTCGAATACGGCTCGCCGGTGCGCCCACAACTCCTTGAGGCGCAAATTCTGCACGACCTGGATGAGTTGGACGCCGAGATCAACATGTTAACGACGGCCTACCAGCGCGTGGAGCCAGGGACTTTCACGGAGCGGCTTTTTGGCATGGACAACCGCCGTTTCTACCGTCCGGAAAAAGGGCAGGGGTACCCGGATCCAAAGTGAGGGCAAACAAGCAACGGAAAATAGCCTCACCAACATTCAATACACTAACAAAATTGCCGATCGCATGGCTCACGGATTTTCCGTGGTTGCCTGCGATCGGCTTTTTGAATTAGGGCAAGGAAACACGTTCTTTCAAGGACGTGATGAATTGCCCTTCTTCTGTGTCCCAAGCATGCTTCACATGGTGCAAGATAACATGTTATAATTACTAGTATGAAGGAGACAAATCGTGTAACGTATGGTAGAACATCTGTCTATAATCTCAATTACCACCTCATTTGGGGCACTAAATACCGAAACCGCGTTCTGAAAGGAAACGTCGAAGCTGTGCTTAAGCGAATCCTCTATGAGGTCGCCGCACAATATGGGTTCAGTATCGACCATATGGAGATTGGTAAGGATGACCACGTTCACTTGTTAGTGAGTGCACCGCCGAAATTGTCGGTGACTAACATCGTTCGGTGGTTGAAGGGTATTTCGGCTCGTCAAATGTTCGTTGCGTGTCCCGAACTTCAACGAAGCTATTGGAAACACCAGGGGCGTCACCTGTGGTCACCCAGCTACTACGTCGAGAGTATCGGAACAACGAACCAGGAGGCTGTTGCTAAATACATTGATGATCAACGGAGTAAGGCGGTGCAGATAATTGACAATGAAGAGCTTCAAGCTACGCATCTATCCGAACGCAACGCAGCGCCAACAGATTGAACGTAACTTCGGTATGTGCCGCTTCGTGTGGAACGAACTACTCAACATGCAAATTCAACGCCACAATAATGGTGGCAAGTACGTCAATGAGTTCCAGATGAACTACCTGATCAAGCCACTCAAACAGCAATATCCATGGCTCAAAGAAGCCGATGCGACTAGCCTGATTGCGGTCAGTCACAACCTGCACTTAGCGTTTCAGAATCTGTTCAAGAAGCATGCCGGGTACCCTAAGTTCAAAGCCCGGCGCTTTGCTAAGCCAACGTACCGGGCCAATGCGGTCAACGACAATATTGTGCTTACCGATGCAAACCATTTGCGCATGCCAAAGCTGGGCCCGATTCTGTTCCGGACAGGGCAGCGCCCAGTTGGCAAAATCAAAACTGCCACAGTGGTGCGCGACCGCGTGGACAATTATTACGTTCTAGTGGTTGCGGAAGTTGAACTAGAATTGTGGCCGAAGAGCGAGGCTACGGTAGGACTGGACATGGGGGTCGCGGACCTGGTCATCACCAGTGACGGCATGAAGTATCCCACCAAACGTTTCGACAAGGCTAACGCCAAGAAAAAACACTACTGGGAAAAACGCCTGGCTCGCCGGCGTGCACAAGCCGAAAAGGAAATCGCCTGGGACCACCATCTTAAGGTGGAAGCTCCGCGGCAACTCAGTGACTTCAAAAACTATCTGAAGGCTAAGCGCATGGTGGCCAAATACAGCGCGAAGGAAGCCAACCAACGTCGCGACTATCTACAGAAGCTCAGTACGATTCTTATACGCCAGTACGACCTGATCAAGCTAGAAGACCTGAAAACCAAGGGCCTCCTGCATAATCACAAGCTGGCTCGTGCCATCGCGAACCAGTCCTGGCGAGAATTACGCCTGATGCTTGAGTACAAGGCGGCCTGGTATGGTAAACAAGTTGTGGCGGTATCGCCATACAAAACCTCGCAACGCTGTTCAAATTGCGGGTACGACGACGGAAAACACGCGCTAGACGTGCGCGAATGGACCTGTCCACAGTGTGGCACGCGCCATGATCGTGATATTAACGCCGCCAAGAATATCTTGGCGGCTGAGCAACAAACAGTTTAAAACCTGATAGGGTTTGTGGCGCGGGACGCGCCTTGGTCAATAGCCGTAACCGCTGCACAGAAGGCTCAATGCTGGATGTGTAAGTCAGCGGTGTTCCCAGAAGCTCAGTCATTTATGGCCGAGTAGTTCACTGTGTAATCAAGTTGAGGGCTGCCATCCCGCGGGCCTGCGCACCCTACAGTTGGGCTCCGGCCCGCATGGTGGAAACATCTAGGCAGCTCATGCACTCGGTGGCAAGGGGCGCCACCAAGCACCTGAGCTGACCTAACTGTTCCACCATCCCACGGGCCTGCGCACCCTACAGTTGGGCTCCGCCAAGCAGGTCTGAGACGTCTAGCTGTCTTGTGCACTCGAGGCGAAGTGCGCCTCAAGCACCCAAGGCAGACTATCCGCTCAGACCTAAACGCTCGGCTGCGCACCCTACAAAAAAAGCCGGCCTCAGCCGACTTTTTCATTGTGCTTAGTTGCTTGCTGTAGAGGAGCTGGTGCTGGTGTAAACGTCCAAGACGTCTGACAGGTCTTTGTCCTTGATGGAAACATTGGCCTTTTCGAGCACTTGCTTCATCACGCTGGTCATCACGGTGCTGTCGGATTCCCAGGTCGTGTAAAGTTGCTCTTTGAGTTCTTTGGTGTGATCGGATTCCTTGCCCTTGCCCGGGTTCTTGATGCTACGAATGACATGGTAGCCATAAGTCGTCTTGACCGGGGTGGTGGTGTATTCGCCTTGCTTCAGCTTGAAGGCCGCAGTCTTGAAGTCGGAGTCGAGGCTGGTATCCGTGTTGTCGAACGCCGCGATCTTGCCGCCGCTGGTTGCGGTGCCGGTATCCGTCGAGTACTTCTTTGCCAAGGCATTGAAGTTCTTTTCGGTGTTGTCCTTGGCCAAAAGCTTGATGATGTCTTCAGCCTTGGCTTTCTTGGCGACCAAAATGTGCTGAACGGTGATCTTTGGCTCGTAAGACTTCCACTGCGTATCGAGCTGCTTTTGGGTGACCTTCTTGAGATCCTTCAAAGCAACTTCGGAAAGAAGGGAAGTGCGAATCTCTTCCTTGAAGCTCTTGGTGGTCAGACCATTTTGTTCAAGGGCAGAGGCAAATGAGGTGCCATAGCTCTTCTTGACGGCGTTGTACTGCTTGGTGACTTGTTTGGTGGTCACTTTTTTGCCGTACTGCTGATCAAGCGCCTTGGCCAAGATCATGTTGCGAAGGGTCGCCTCGCCGCCAACGGAACTGGTCTTCATTTCATCGTAGTACTCCTGCTTGGTGATCTTCGCGCCGTTCATGTTTGCAACGGTCGCACTGTCGCCCGAGGAGCAACCTGCTAAGGTGACGGCCAGAAGAATGCCGGCGAGACCGGCGATCCATTTTTTCATTATCACACATCCTAAGTCCAGATTTTGCTTATGATAAGCACTGGGTCCTAGTTTAGCACATTGAAGCGCTTGTTGGCCCGGTGTTCACAGAACTTTCAAATTTCTATCACGCTGTCTTCTCAGATGACGCCCCGTCGCTTTTGTCCGTAGCGGCGTCATCACTGGCAGTCAGGTCTGACAATGGGGCAGTCGCAGCCTCGATGGCATCCAGGTGTTCCTGCATCGCGGCCGTGGCGCCTTCCGCCTGGAACTGAAAATCGGTGACGTCATCGCTGATGTCTTTGAGCGCTGGCTGAAGCGTTTCTTTGAGTTCGCGCTGCAGGTCCTTGATGGCATTGCCAAGGCGCGTGGTGGCGTGCTGCATATCCCCGGTCGCGCTGGTCACATCATCCACGTAATCGGCGATGGCCCGCTGCCGGTCAGGCCCACTTTTTTTCGCGGTCAAAAGGGCGAAGAGGGTGCCGGCCACTGCCCCAAGTAAAAAGCCTTTGCCAAATTTTGCCATGTTAGTCGCCTACCTTTTCGGTGATGCTGTCTGCGACGGCCTGGAGCTTGGCGCTGTCGTATTGCGCGCTGTGGTCGCCAAAGTGGATGCTGAAGTCATCGCTGGCATCATAGCGCGGAATCAAATGAATGTGGGAATGGAACACGCTTTGATAGGCGACCTCCCCATTATTGATGAGGATATTCATGCCGGTGATCTTCGGGTCACTGTCGCGAATCGCCCGGGCGATCTTTGGTAGCCGGGCAAAAACTTGAGCAGCCAGCTCGGCATCATAGGCGAAAATATCCGGGACATGCTTTTTCGGCACGACCAGCGTGTGGCCTTTCGTGACCTGGGTGAGATCCAAGAAGGCCTTCACAACATCGTCCTCATAGACCACGGTGCTCGGGATCTCGTTGCTTACGATCTTACAAAATACACAATCCGTCATCACTGATTCCTCTTTCCTATTAAATCTGTGGGCTGGTTTCATGTTATCATAAACTGGACGTAAAAAGCGTTGTCAAAACGAAGAGAACGAGGTATTCAAATGAGCTTAGTGATCAACCATCTCACCGGCGGCTACGGGGCCATGCCGGTGATCAAAAACCTGGACTTTTCCGCCCCAGATGGCGAAGTGACTGCCTTGATCGGCTTGAACGGCGCGGGCAAGTCGACGACGATCAAACATATCATCGGCCTCCTAAAGCCAATGAGCGGCGCGATCACGATCGGCGACAAAACGCTGGCCGACGACCCCGATGCGTATCGGCAGGCGATCGCCTATGTGCCGGAAACGCCGGTCCTGTACCCGGAATTGACGCTCAAGGAACACCTCGAGCTGACCATGATGGCGTATCAGCTCGATCAAGATCAGACCTGGCCAAAGGTGAACGCGATGCTGGAGACGTTCCGGTTGGCCAACAAACTGGACTGGTTCCCGGATAATTTTTCCAAGGGGATGAAGCAGAAGGTCATGATCGTCTGCGCGTTCATGACGGATGCCAAGTTGTTTTTGATCGACGAGCCCTTCACCGGCTTGGATCCGCTGGGCGTCCATGACTTACTCGCCTTGGTCGAGGAAAAACGGGCGGCAGGGGCAGCCATTTTGATGTCGACCCATATTTTGAACACCGCCGAAGAGGTCGCGGATCAATTCGTGCTGCTCAAAGACGGCGGCGTGCGGGCGACTGGCGACTTGACCAGCTTGCAGCGTCAGTTCAACCTGCCGGCAGGGCGGCTGGACGACATTTATTTGGCGATGACGAAAGAGGCCGCGCATGAATAAGCTGTGGAAAACGCGGCTGGCGCGGCACTCAAAAGAACAATTCAAATATCTGCAGCTGGTTTTCAACGACCATTTCGTGTTGGCCCTGATCATCCTGCTGGGCGCGCTCTTGTACGGCTACAGTCAGCTGATCCATGATCTGACGCCCCAATGGTGGTTCACCCCGGCCCTGGCCGCTGTTTTAGCGTTGGTCGTTGGCCTTGGCGATCTGGCCACGCTTGCGGAAGGGGCGGATGCGACATTTCTGTTGCCGCGCACCAGCGATTTTGCCGGCTACCTGTTTCGGGCCCGGCGGTACAGCGCACTTTTGCCACTGGCGACCTTGCTTCTCGCCACGCTGGCGGCCTGGCCACTGCTCGGCGTCTTACATCACGGCGATTGGTTGTCGCTGGGGTTGATTCTGCTTGCGCTGTGGTTGTTCAAGGATGTCGATCTGTGGCTACAATTGCTGGGCAATTACACGTTGCATCTACCAATTTGGCTTTCGCGGGCGGCATTGATCTTGGTCGCCTGGGCCGGATTGATGGCCGGCATCTGGATCCATCCGGTGATCACGACGGCGGTGGCCTTGGCCTGCGACTTATTGCTTCGCTGGCGCATCGGCGATTGGTTCCAGCCGGCCCAGCTCGATTGGCAACTTCTGATCAAGCGCGAGTCGGCGCGAATGGGCCGCATCTATCGCTTCTACAATCTCTTCACCGACGTGCCGGGGATCGGCGGCGGCGTGCATCGCCGCAAATATCTGGATGTCTTCACAAAACTGGTGCCAAAACGCTATGCCAGCAGTTGGGCCTATCTCTACGTGCGCGGATTTCTGCGCCGAACCGAATTTTTTGGCCTGTTTTTGCGCTTAGCGGTGATCGGTGCGGCGATCTTAGCCTTTGTCCAGCAGTGGTGGCTGGCCGGACTCTTCGCCCTGCTTTTCGTCTACCTGGTCGGTTTCCAGCTGTTGCCGTTTTACTTGGCATATGACGAGATCGTTTTCACCCATCTGTATCCGTTGTCGCTCAAGCAAAAAAAGTCCTCGTTTGGCCGGCTGGTGCTGGTCCTATTGCTATTGATGGCGGTGATTTTGGCAGTCGGTGCAGCCCTCAGCGGGGCGTGGCTCAAAGTTGGCGTGGTCCTCGCGGCAGGCGTGGCGCTGGCAGTGGTGTTTGCCTTGTGGTATCTACCGCTGCGGCTGGCAAAATTGGACGCAAGGTAGGCAGGAATTTCGTTTTCGCGGGGCAGCTCTGGGGCATCTAGTCGGCCTGAGCAGTCGATGGCCCAGTGCGCCATCAACCGCTCAGGCCGAACTAGCTGCTCAGACCTAAGCGCCCCGCTCCGCACCTGATAGTAGGGCTCCGGCCCGCATGGTGGAAACATCTAGGCGTCTCATGCACTCGGTGGCAAGGACCGCCACCAAGTACCTGAGCCGACCTAGCTGTTCCACCATCCCGCGGGCCTCCGCACCCTTCCTCAATATTGCCTTGACGGTAGGGCTGGCGGCTTGTAATATTGATTTTAGCTCACAGAAGATCGGTGCGTTGGGATGGGAGTTTTGGCAGATGAATTTTGACTTAGACCCCGGATGGTCGCTAGAGCCAGTTGGCGGCACGACCGGTGGGGCATTTATGGGCGTTTATGCCCACGAGAAATTCTTTTTAAAACGTAATGCGTCCCCATTTTTGGCGGCCTTATCAGTAGAAGGGGTGACCCCGAAGCTGATCTGGACCAAACGCATTTCTACCGGTGATGTTTTAACGGCTCAAGACTGGGTCAATGGCAAAACGATGACGCGCGAGCAAATGTGCTCGCCGATCGTCGCGCAACTTTTAGGCAAGGTCCATAATTCGGTGCTGCTTCGCCGGATGCTTCAAAAAGTCGGTGGTCAAGGCCAGTCGTTGCCTGCGCTGCGCGAGCGTGTGTTGGTGAATTTGGCGCCAACGCTTCGGCAGCACGCGGTGGTCGCACAGGCTGTTGCCGCGCTGATGACGTTGCCGCCGCAACGCGAATTGCGTGTGTGCCACGGGGACCTCAATCATAAGAACTGGCTGCTGTCCGACAGCGGGCGGCTTTATCTGGTCGATTGGGATCAGGCGTCGCTCGGCGATCCCGCTTTTGACTTATCCGTCGTTTTGTTCAATTATGTGCCGCGCGCGCAGTGGCAAGAATGGCTCGACGCGTATGGCACGAAATTGACCGCAGATCTCGCGACCCGCCTGCAATGGTATGGCTTGCTTCATCTGTTGGATGAAACGCAGCGGATGTTTGACGCCCAGCGCTACACAGAAATGAATGCCGCGCTACTCAAGATGCAAGAAGTCCTTGATCAACAAGACTAAAATAAGCACCGGTGCGGACGTCGCACCGGTGCTTTTATGAGGAGAGAAGTAATGCGTTTACGCAACCAACCATGGGCGGCTCCGCTGATCGCGGCGAACCCTGATGAGATCTTAACGCGCCCGGATAACATGCCGGGCAAATGGCAGGAACGTTTTGCCAAAAATCAACCGCTGTATCTTGAAGTCGGGTCGGGGAAGGGTGCCTTTATCACGGAAATGGCGCAGCAACATCCCGACCGGAATTTCCTTGCGCTGGAGATTCAAGAATCCGCGATCGGCTATATTCTGCGCAAACAAGTCGCGCTGAAGCTGCCGAACCTGCAATTGATCTTAGGGGATGGGGCCGATCTCACGACTTATTTTGCCCCAGGCGAGGTCACGGGCGTTTTCCTGAATTTCTCCGATCCCTGGCCGAAAACGCGGCACGAGAAACGCCGCCTGACCTACAAGACATTTTTGGCTCAATACCGCGCGATCTTAAAGGCGGCCGGGGTCTTGCAGTTCAAGACCGACAACCGTGGCCTGTTTGAATATTCGCTGGTCAGCATGAATAATTTCGGCATGCAGTTTGACCTTGTCAGCGTGGACGTGCACAATGATGCGCGGCTGCCTGACAATGTCGAGACGGAATATGAGCACAAGTTCAGTGAAAAAGGTGGCGCTATTTATCAACTGACGGCGCGGTTTACTGATCCAGGCGCTGCCCAGTTGCACTAACTGTAAAATTGATCACGGCACCATCTTCGGTCGTCACACCGCCTTGGTAGGCCGCTTGCCAGATCGTCCCATCGGCATGATCCACGGGGGCCATCTCGATCCAGCCGCCAGTCACCGTATGCGTGGTGGCAACGTCTTGTTTCATCTCTTTGAAGAGCCGGTTTGGCAACAGATGGTGCCAGTAATAGCGCCGCGCGCTTTCGGCAATCACGCCCGCCGCCAGCGGGGCCAGTGCGCCGATCAGCAACCATTGATTTTTTCGCATGAGAATCCTCCGAATATCGCCGCCGTGCGGCAAAAATCAAAACTGGTTTCATTATAACCGGCAGGCAGGGAGAATGCATTGCATCTTCTCCGGAAACGTGTAAAATATACTTATCAAATGTAAGCGAAAGGGATGTTGATCATGGAAAAATTCGATAGCAATGAGGCAATTTTGGAGGCAGCGAAGGCTCCTGGCAAGAAGATGCTGTTCTTCAGTGCTGACTGGTGCCCAGATTGCCAATTCATCAAGCCTGCAATGCCGGCAATCGAAGCGGAGTATCCGGAGTTCTCGTTTATCTATGTCGATCGCGATGACAATATCGAGATCGCCCAAGACATGGGTGTGATGGGCATTCCAAGTTTTATCGCGCTGGAAGATGGCAAGGAGATCGGCCGGTTCGTCAACAAGGACCGGAAGACGAAGGCGGAAGTCGAAGCCTTTATCAATAACTTGCAGCCAGCCGCAATCTGATTTTAACCACTCAGGAGGTCCTATTTTGATCACCAGCATGAACAAGGAAGCGTGGGGCGACACTTTGATCGTCGTGCTTGCGCAAGACAGCGCCGTTGAGACTACCACGCAAAAAGGCGATATTGTCGGCATTTTCGACGAAGCCGGTGCGGCACTTGGCTTCAATTTCTTCAACGTCTCACAATGGCTGCCGGCGCTGACCGGCGATGGCCAGGTGCATCTCAGTGAAGCGGATGTGGCCACCCTCAACCAGGCGCTCGAAGCGGCTGGGTTTGAAGGCGTGTTGCCCGTGAATGAGGCGCCGACGCTGGTCATCGGTAAGATCGTCGCGATCGAAGCACATCCGGATGCGGACCACCTGCACATCACCCAAGTTGACCTTGGCAATGGAAACGTCCGCCAGATCGTTTGCGGGGCGCCCAACGCCGCGTTGAACGAAACAGTCGTCGCAGCGCTGCCAGGCACCATGATGCCGGATGGAAAGATCATCTGGCCGGGTAAATTGCGCGGTGTCGATTCTTACGGCATGTTGTGCGCGGCACGCGAATTGGCGGTGCCAGGCGCACCTGCCGCACGGGGCATCTTGTTGATGCCGGCCAACATTCCGGCCGGGACCCCATACGACCCGATCATTGCCGCTGAAGTGGTGGCCGCAGCAAACTAACAGAAGCGAAGTTCGCGATCCATCTGACTGGATGCGATCATGAGAAGACCTTTTAAGGAACTGAGACAAACAGTTTTGTCTTGGTTCCTTTTTTAGTCGTCCCGGTCTTTCGTTGGCAAGGTGCGCCATCGATCGCCCAGGCCGCACTAGCTGCCCGCCCCTAAACGCGCACCTCCACACCCTTTTTTAGTCGGGTTCCGGTACGCAGGGGTGGGACATCTAGTCGTCCCGGTCGTTCGATGGCAAGGTGCGCCATCGATCGCCCAGGCCGCACTAGCTGCCCGCCCCTAAACGCGCACCTCCACACCCTTTTTTAGTCGGGTTCCGGTGCGCAGGGGTGGGACATCTAGTCGTCCCGGTCGTTCGATGGCAAGGTGCGCCATCGATCGCCCAGGCCGCGCTAGCTGCCCATCCCTAAACGCGCACCTCCGCACCCTTTTTTAGTGTTTCGAGCCGGGGCACGCGGCGTTCTATGGTAAAATAGGTCCATTAGCACAAGAGAGGAAGATCGCAATGGCTCATTATGACGGTCCGGCTTTTGGCCGCAAGCCAATTTCGCCGGCAAAATTTGACGACGCCAACGACGACTACGAATTGCCGCCGCGCCAGCAACACCCGACCGCCCGTCCCCAAAAAGAGCCGGTCGCGAACACAAAACCAGCGGCGCACACGCCAACGACGACTGAGACCACCCAGACTGAGGCCAGGCCTGGCGCGGCATTGGCGCGCACGATGCCAATGAGCGCCTTCACCACGCCGGCCAGTTTGGTCGATCGGGCGCAACGCGTGAAGATCGATTACAGCGCGCTTTTGACTCGACTTGAGCGGCCAGACGACGCCGTATTTTTCCTTGCCACCGAAGCGGACGATGAGGAGGCGGCAGTCGAGTCAGAAATCGTTTCGGTGGAAGTGGTCGCTTCCGATGATGACACGCCTGACGACTCAGCATTGCCGACTGTCGACGAAGTGGCAACAGATCAGGACGAGGCCCTGGTAGACGCGGATTCTGAGGCTGAGGATGCGCGCGGCGCAACTCCTGAGCCAAACCTCGATGCCGAGACAATTTCGGATACCACTTCAGAGTCCCAGACTGATTCAGAAATAGCCGCGGACCAGCTCGATAGCGAGACCGCGGACGTCGAGGAAAATGCTGCTGATTCGGCGGACATGGAAGCGCCAGAAGTTGAGGTCGAGCCAACGAACGAAGCGGCAGATGGCGAACCCGCCATATCGACTGATGAAGCGGAAACCACAGACCTCACCACTTCGATTGATGAAGCGACGCCGGCCTCAGCTGAGGCACAGATCAGCGATGAAGACGCGTCACCTCGCCATTCAGATCAGGATGAGACCGCCCCGGCGCCGACCGGATCTGCGCATACTTATGTGGCGGCGACGTTGACGGAAATGATGGACCAGACTCGGCGGCATCCTGAAAAACGGGCCACGACCACGGCAACGCAGGCGGCTAGCCGTGAAGAACGGTCCTTACTGCCGGATCGCCGCGCGGTCAGTCAAGAGGTCCAAGCATACTTAGCGAAGAAAAAGGCGGCTCCGACGTCGGGCGCGTCAACGACTGAAACGGTCACGGCGCAGCCAACTGCGACCCAATCGTCGTCTGCCGTTCCAGAAACTCCTGTCTCACCGACCGATGTCACCGCACCACAGCCCGTTTTGTCGCACCCGAGCGCAAATGGCCTTGGCGACACTGAAGCACCGGCAACCGCTCAAGCCCAGCCTGCACCATACGAATTTCCATCACTTGACCTGCTCGATCCCGTTGCGACCGGCGACGAGGAGGCGCAGGAGACATGGGCGGTCAATCAAATGGGCCAGCTGGATAAAACACTGGCGGCCTTCAACGTCGACGCGCATGTGGTCGATAAAACAATTGGCCCGACCGTCACCCAATTTCAGGTCGCAGTCGGGCCAGGGGTGAAGGTCAATAAGATCACCAATCTGACGGATGACCTCAAGCGGGCATTGGCCGCACGGGATATTCGAATCGAGGCACCGATTCCGGGCAAAACGACGGTGGGCATTGAGATACCAAACCTCCATCCCCGGCCAGTGATGTTGCGTGAAGTGCTCCAGAGCCCTGTTTTCCAAGACGCACGCTCGCCGTTGACCGTTGCGCTTGGGGTCGACTTGTTCGGCCAGCCGGTGGTCACGGATCTCGGGCGCATGCCGCATGGGCTGATCGCCGGGGCAACCGGATCGGGGAAGTCGGTCTTCATCAACAGCATCCTGACGTCGCTGTTGTATAAGGCCACGCCGCAACAGGTGCGGCTGCTGCTGATCGATCCAAAAGCGGTGGAGTTGGCTGTTTATAATGGTCTGCCGCATTTAGTCTCGCCGGTGATCTCAGATCCAAAAGCCGCCGCGGCTGCGTTGAAGTGGGCGGTCCAGGAAATGGATGACCGCTACAAGAAGCTGGAAGCCGCGCGTGTCCGCAATCTGAAGCAATTCAATGAAAAAGCGGCGGCGCATGGTGATTACGGTCTGCAGCTGCCATATCTCGTGATCGTGATCGATGAGTTGGCCGATCTGATGATGGTCGCGTCCAGCGAAGTGCAGGATTACATTGCACGCATCACGGCCAAGGCGCGGGCGGCCGGCATTCATTTGCTGGTGGCAACGCAGCGGCCAAGCGTCGATGTCATCACGGGCACGATCAAAAACAATATTCCGACCCGTATCGCCTTCATGGTCGCCAGTCAGGTCGATT
Source organism: Lacticaseibacillus mingshuiensis (assembly GCF_016861785.1). Classification (GTDB taxonomy): domain Bacteria; phylum Bacillota; class Bacilli; order Lactobacillales; family Lactobacillaceae; genus Lacticaseibacillus; species Lacticaseibacillus mingshuiensis. The sequence continues at coordinate 64,854 of NZ_BOLS01000002.1, read as the reverse complement.
CGCGCACCATCATCGATACCGCTGGGGCAGAGCGTTTGCTGGGCAAGGGCGATATGCTTTACCTGGGAAGCGGGGCCAGCCAAGCTCGCCGTCTGCAGGGGACCTTCATTGACCAGGCAATCGATGACGTGGTCGGGTTCGTCAAGCAACAAGCGCCAGTCCATTATGATTTTCAGCCGGAAACGTTGCTTCATAAATCGGAAGCCGCTGCGGACCAAGATCCGCTCATGCCGCAAGTGATGGCGTATCTCGTGGATCAACAAGAGGTCTCAACGTCCAAGCTTCAGCGCGTCTTTTCCATTGGCTACAATCATGCGGCCAAACTGATCGATGAACTGGAGCGCCGGCATTTTGTCTCGCCGGCTAACGCTTCAAAGCCGCGGGATGTATACTTGACCCAGGAAGACTTAGCTCGCCTGAGTGATCAATAGAACAGAGAGGAAACATCATGACAGAGGACACGTATTATTTTATTGGTATCAAGGGGTCGGGGATGAGCGCACTGGCGCTGATCTTGCATGATCTTGGCCACACAGTCTTGGGGAGCGACATCACCCAGTACACATTCACCCAACGTGGGCTTGAACAGGCCGGCATTCAGTCGTTGCCATTTGATCCGGACAACCTGAAGCCGGGCTACACCGTGATCTGCGGCAACAGTTTCACCGATGAGCACCCGGAAGTTCTTCGCGCGCATGAACTTGGGCTGACCTTCTATCGCTACCACGAATTCGTTGGCAAATTCATGACGCCATACACCAGCATTGGTGTGGCTGGCGCGCACGGCAAAACCAGCACAACGGGGCTGCTCGCGCATACCTTGTCTGGTATCGCCAAGACCAGTTATCTGATCGGCGATGGCACCGGCAAAGGCGTTCCGGATTCCCAGTTCTTTGTTTTTGAGGCGGATGAATATCGCCGCCATTTCCTCGCGTATCACCCGGATTATACGATCATGACCAACATCGATTATGATCATCCGGATTATTATACCGGCATCGAAGACGTCTACTCCGCATTTCAGACCGAAGCCGATCAGACCCAGAAGGCGATCTTTGCCTGGGGCGATGACAAGTGGCTCCGCAAGCTGTCCGCAAAGGTGCCGATCTATTATTACGGCTTAGATGACCGCGATGATTATGTCGCAAAAAATGTGGTGCGCACCACCACGGGTTCGAGCTTTGACGCGTTCCATCATGGCGAACTCATCGGCCATTTCCACGTGCCGTTGTTCGGTGAGCACAGCGTTTTGAACGCGCTGGCCGTCGTTGCCGTGGCCACAACGGAAAATCTCGACCCAGAATTCATTGCACGCGAGCTGGCCAGTTTTGCCGGCGTCAAGCGCCGTTTCTCGCAAAAAACGGTGGCAGATGCCGTTATCATCGACGATTACGCGCACCATCCGAGCGAGATTCGCGCGACCCTTGATGCCGCCCGCCAGAAGTTCCCGAACAAGCAGATCGTGGCGATCTTCCAGCCACACACTTTTTCCCGGACCATTGCCTACCTGGATGATTTTGCCAAGACCTTGAATGCAGCCGACGCCGTTTACGTGACGCCGATCTTCAGCTCTGCGCGTGAGAAATCGGGTGCGGTCTCGGCGGCGGATCTTGCGGCCAAGATTCCAGAAGGCGGACATGTGATCGAGCTTGAAGACATGTCACCGCTGTTGGATTACAAAAATGCGGTCTTCGTCTTCATGGGCGCCGGGGATGTGCAAAAATACGAGAACGCATTCGCCGATCTTTTGAGCGATCTCAGTCCAAAGTCTAACTGACAAGTCAGCCTGCGTTTCGTATAATAACTTCTATACAAACAAAACGTGTCCCAGAAAGGATCTGATTCAATGGATGAACGTCGAGTGGTGAATGACGACGCGGGCGTTGCGTCGTTCTTTAGCAAGGTTTACACGAAGATGGGTCTCGGCCTTGGGTTGACCGGGCTGTTGTCCTATCTGCTGGCAGTACCGTTTCAGCAGCAGTATCTGACCTTCATTGGCCAGCACCAGATCCTGGCATGGATCTTCCTGTTCTTGCCGTTTATCATGACATTTATGGTCAGCGGCCGGCGCGCACAGCAAAATACGTCCTTTGGTAATCTGATGTTCTACCTCTTCTCCGCCAGTTTTGCCTTCCAGATCAGCCTGGTCCTGATGGTCTATCCGACGATCAACATCTTCGCGGCCTTCGTTGTGACTGCGGTGATCTTCGTCTCCATGTCCCTCGTTGGTCGGTTCGGTCACAAGGACCTCAGCAAAGCCGGCAGCATCGCCTACACCGCGCTGTGGGGCGTGATCGTGATGTCCCTCGTCAACCTGTTCATCGCATCGAGTGGCTTGCAGTGGCTGATCAACTACGCCATCCTCGCGATCTTCATCGTGATGACGGCCTTTGACACCCAGAAGCTCAAGCAAGTCTACCTGACAGCAGGCGGCACTGGCGACGGTCTCATTGCGGAAAACGCCCTTGTGACCCAAGGCGCCTTGATGCTTTACCTCGATTTCCTGAACCTCTTCCTCGTCATCCTCCGCATCTTCGGTGGTGTGAGTCGAGACTAGTAAGCATTTGCGTAAGCACTCACCTGACAAAACGGGTGGGTGCTTTTTTTGATTTATGGCGATGATTCTGAACGACCGGAGCAATGTGCGAAAATTAAATGCAAAGTGGAGGAGCTGTTCTTGTCAGTTTCTGATTGATACTTTGTTGGCTTTATTTGTGTAAAGACCAGGGCAATCGGAGTAGACCAGCGTTGTGAGTTTGATGACATCCTTTGTGACTTCATATGGTGTGTATCTCGAGTGTGCAATATGAGGGTGGGCGGAGGGCAGACATGGCTCAGCCCCCTCGTCGGCGTTGGCGGCCAAGCCGCCTACGCCGAAAGCAAGCTTTGAGACCGCGCACTCTGCGGGCTCAAAGTTGCTTGTCCGCTCTACTACGGTCGCCAGCCATGTCTGCCCGGAGCCCACCCGGGTATTTTTACCATCAACCCTCGCCACTGTTTTCGCCAAACGACCCTGTAAAATCTGGTACAATGGAAACGAGAAAAAGGAGGCCACACATGGCAGACAAGGTGAAATTATTATTGATCGATGGCAATTCAGTCGCGTTCCGCGCATTCTACGCGCTGTACACCCAGATGGACCGCTTCACCAACAGCGAAGGCCTGCACACAAACGCGGTGTTCGCCTTCAATAACATGCTCGACAACATTGTCGCCCAGCAAAAGCCCGACAAGATTCTCGTGGCCTTTGATAAAAGTGGCGGCACATTTCGGACCAAGATGTTCGGCGACTACAAAGGCCAGCGCGATGCGGCGCCGTCAGAGTTGCTCGAGCAGCTGCCCGTGATCAAGGAACTGCTCGACGATCACGGCATGGCCCATTATGAATTACAGGATTACGAAGCGGATGACATTATCGGCACCCTTTCCCGCGAAGCGGAAAAAGCAGGGTGGGAGACCACCATTGTGACGGGCGACCGTGATCTGACACAACTGGCCACGGACCACATCACGGTGCAGGTGACCAAAAAAGGGGTCGCGGAACTTGAGACGTACACGCCGGCGCACATCGAGGACAAATTCGGCCTGACCCCGACCCAGATCATCGATATGAAGGGGCTGATGGGCGACACCTCCGATAATTATCCGGGTGTTAGCAAGGTCGGTGAAAAAACCGCGATCAAGCTGGTCACCCAGTTTGGCAGCATCGAAGACCTCTATGACAATCTGGATCAGCTCAAGCCCAGCAAAATGAAGGAAAACTTGGTGAACGACGAGGCCCAGGCCCGCCTCAGCAAGACCCTTGCGACGATCAAAGTCGACGCGCCGCTCACGATCGGCCTGGACGACCTGCATTATGCCGGCCCGGACATCGAAAAATTGCGTGCGCTATACACCCGGCTGGACATGCGCCAGGCGCTGGCCAAATTGCCGGCCAGCGCGCAGGAAACGGCGGTCCACGAAGCCATTACCTACACAGTGCTCGACGACGCCAATTTGGCCGCGCTGCTGGATGTCGACGAACCGGCCGCATTTGAAGTGGAGATGCTGACGGAAAATTATCATACCGCAGACCCGATCGGCTGGTTCGTTGTCACTGCGGATCAGGCTTTTGTCAGCAGTGATGTCACGCTGTTGACCTTGCCGGCTGTCCAGACCTGGCTGACGAAGGCGAGCCTGTCCGTCTTTGACGGCAAGCGTGATATCGTGGCCGCCGCCCGCCTTGGCGTGACCTTGCCCGCGCTTGCGTTTGATGCGCTGCTGGCGTCTTATTTGCTGAACCCTGATCAAAACGCCAACGACCTCGGCCAGATCGCACAAGATCATGGCGTCAGCGTGCCGTTTGATGAAACTGTCTATGGAAAAGGGGCCAAGCGTCACGTCCCCGACGAAGCGGAGCTGTTCACGCATTTTGTTGAAAAAGGGCGGGCGATCTTAGCCCTGCAGCCGCTGTTGACCACCAAGCTGAAGGAACAGGAAGAGACCCATCTGTTCACCGAGCTGGAAATGCCGCTCGCGCAGGTGCTTGCGCAAATGGAGATCACCGGCATCACGCTTGAGCGGGCGACCCTCAAGGCGATGGGGGACCAGTGGCGCAGCACACAGACAGTCCTGGAGGAAAAGATCTACTCCGAAGCCGGGGTGAAGTTCAATCTAAATTCCCCAAAGCAGCTCGGCGAGGTCCTGTTTGAAAAACTCAACCTGCCTGTGATCAAGAAAACAAAGACGGGCTATTCCACCAGCGTCGAGGTGCTCGAGGAGCTGAAATCGGCCAGCCCGATCATTCAGGACATTCTGGATTACCGGCAAGTCGCCAAACTTTTTTCCACCTATGTCACTGGCTTATTAAATGCGCAGCTGGCGGATGGCAAAATTCACACGCGCTATCTGCAGACCTTAACGCAAACCGGCCGTCTGTCTTCTGTGGATCCCAATCTGCAAAACATTCCGGCACGCGACGAAGGTAAACAGGTCCGCAAGGCGTTCATTCCGTCAAAGCCCGGCTGGCAGATCTTTTCCAGCGATTATTCGCAGATCGAGTTGCGCGTGCTCGCCCATATTTCAGGCGATGCGAACATGCAGGAGGCCTTCAAGGAAGATCGCGACATCCACGCCAATACCGCGATGAAGATCTTTGGCCTGGACTCACCGGATCAGGTCACCCCGGACATGCGCCGGCAAGCCAAGGCGACCAACTTCGGAATCGTGTACGGCATCTCCGATTTTGGCTTGGCCAAGAACATCGGCATCACCCGCAAGCAGGCCAAGGCGTTCATCGATGGCTATTTCGAGCAATACCCACAAGTTCACGACTACATGGAAAAAATGGTGAAGGTCGCCCGCGAGCAGGGGTATGTTGAAACGTTGATGCATCGCCGTCGTTATCTGGGCGATATCCACTCGCGCAATTTCAACCTTCGCAGTTTTGCGGAACGCACGGCCATGAACTCGCCGATTCAAGGAAGCGCCGCGGATATCATCAAAGTGGCGATGATCCGGATGCAGGCGATGCTCGATGACCATCATTTGCAGTCGCGGATGTTACTGCAGGTCCACGATGAGCTGATCTTCGAGGGGCCGGCGGAGGAAATGGCGACGCTGGCCGAGCTCGTGCCCAAGGTGATGGATTCGGCCGTTTCACTGGCGGTGCCACTGAAGGTCGAAAGTCATTACGGTCCGACATGGTTCGACGCAAAATAAATGGGAAGTGGGCCAAATGTCGATCTTGGGTCCGACAGGTAAGTGTCCGCATCACCAGGTCCGTTCTTTGGACCAGGCGATGCGAACCTTAGATGCTCGGACCCGGACATTTGGTCCACGACACTGTTGTCAAAGTGGTGGATTCTACTGAAGTGGGCCAAATGTCGATCTTGGGTCCGAGTTGCAAAAGCTCGGGCCCGGATCATGCGGCCGCTTCTAACATGAGATAAAGGAAGAACAAAATGCCTGAATTACCTGAGGTCGAAAATGTGCGCCGCGGCCTGTCCAAACTGGTCGTGGGCAAGACGGTGACGGCCGTCGATACCAACTGGCCCAAGACTTTGATCGGCGGGCTGGCCACGTTTCGCACCGCGCTGATCGGCCGCACTATCACTGGCGTCGACCGCCGCGGCAAATACTTATTGATCCGGTTTGACCAGGACTTAACGCTGGTGTCTCATCTGCGGATGGAAGGTAAATATCAACTGGCCGCCTCTGCGGGTCAGGAACCGCCGCGCTTCATGCATGTCTGGTTCACGTTCAGCGATGGCTCGCAGATGCGCTACGCCGACATGCGCAAGTTCGGGCGGATGCAGCTGGTGCAGACCGGCACCGAAGAGACGGCTGTGTCTGGCTTGGCGAAAATTGGGCCGGAACCGGATGACCCAAGCTGGACTTCGGCGACTTTTTACGATGCCTTGCACCGGCGGAAAGCCCCAATCAAGTCCGTGCTCCTAGATCAAACGGTGGTCGCCGGCATCGGCAACATCTATGCCGACGAAACGCTGTGGCTCAGCCAGCTCTCGCCGCTTCAGCCCGCCGCGACCCTCAAGCGTGAGGAAGTCGCGCGCCTTCATGACAACATCATCCAGGAGCTGGCCACGGCCACCGAACTCGGCGGCACCACCGTCCATTCGTTTTTGGATGCAGGCGGTCACACCGGGCGGTTCCAGGAACAGCTCCATGTATACGGCCAAGAGGGAACGCCGTGTGCGCGCTGCGGGACGGAGATTCAAAAGACCAAGGTCGGCGAGCGCGGGACCCATTTTTGCCCGCATTGTCAGCCGCTGAGAAAGAGGCAACTGCCATGACTTATTGGCTCGGGCTGACCGGCGGCATTGCGACCGGCAAAAGCACAGTTGCGGCCGTGTTCAAACAGCGCGGCTGCCCCGTGGTCGATGCGGATGTGATCGCGCATCAGGTGATGGCCCCGGGTGAGCCCGTCTTGCAGGAGATCGCGGCGGCGTTTGGCGCGGATGTCCTGACCCCAGACGGCGCGCTGAATCGCAAACGGCTAGGGGCGCTGATCTTCGCTGATTCGGCCAAGCGCCGGCAACTGGATGCCATCGATCAGCCCCACATCCGCGTCGCGTTGAAGCGCGCGCTGGACGAGGCGGCCGCAACCGGCGCCCCGGTGATCGTGGGCGACATTCCGCTGATGTATGAAACGAACTGGGACAAGGCGTTTGACGGCGTAGCGGTGGTGACGCTGCCGGAATCTGTGCAACTCACCCGGCTGATGGCACGCGATGGCCTTTCCGAGGCGGCGGCCCAGGCGCGCATTGAGGCGCAGATGCCACTGCGCGAGAAGGTCGCGCGGGCGGATTTTCTCATCGACAACAGCCGCGGCCAGGCGATTCGCGAGAAGCAAGTCGATGCGCTGCTCAAGGCTGTGACCAAAATGGCGTGATGGCCGCGCTTTTCTTGTGAACTCAAGCTTGGCCGCTTATGCAGCAAAATAAATATGCTATAATGACGTATAAACCCTGGATAAGAAGGTGGCGCCTTGTTATGCCCACATTGTCATCACAATAGTTCGCGCGTCGTTGACTCTCGCCCGACAGATGGTGGTCGCGCGATTCGGCGGCGGCGGGAATGCGAGAATTGCGGCTTCCGCTTCACGACCTTCGAGCGCGTCGAGCAGACGCCGCTGTTGGTGATCAAGAAAAATGGGACCCGCGAAGAGTTCAATCGCGAGAAGATCTTGAAAGGCCTGATTCGAGCAGCGGAAAAGCGGCCCGTCACGATGGAGCAGATGCAAAACATCGTCGAGCAGGTCGAAAACAAGTTGCGGGCGATCGGCGACAACGAAGTCTCCAGTCAAGTCATCGGCGAGTATGTCATGAAGCTGTTGGCTGACGTGGACGACGTGGCGTATATTCGCTTTGCCAGTGTCTATCGCCAGTTCAAAGATATGTCCGTTTTCATGTCCGAACTTCAGGACATGATGAAAAAGGAACAGACTGACCAGAAATAGCGCAAAAGCGCCGGGGGCTTGGCTGCGCGCCAGGCCCTTTATTTTGCGGCCAGCGCCTGCCCGCGGTGGTAGAGCGCCTGCTCGCGTTGCGGCGGGCGACCGCGTTGCCGCAGTTGATTGCGCCAGTCAAAAGAAAGGAGCACGCCGATGAAACGGCCCACCACATTTATGGCCCAAGACGGGTATCTCGTCACCCAGGCCACGTATTTAAGCGACCTGGATCAAGACGTCGCGATCTGTTTGTATCAGCCACTGGTCGGCCCGGCGGCGCTCAGTTTGTATTTGACGCTTTGGCGCGAGGCTAAACAGCCGCAACAATTTTCCAAACGGCCACCCCAGACCCGGTTGCTGGATCTGATCGACGTGGATCTAGATGGCTTATTTGAGGCGCGGGTCAAACTTGAGGCGGTGGGCCTGCTCAAAACGTATTCTACCGTCGATCAGCTCGGCCGCTACTTTGCCTATGAGCTGTATGCCCCGGTTGCGCCGGATCGTTTTTTCGCGGACGACTTGCTGGGGATGCTTTTGTATGACAAGGTCGGGGAGACGCGCTACCTTCAGCTGCAAGGGCAATACGAGTTGCATCCGGTGCGCCGCGACACCTGGCAAGATGTGTCTGCCCAGTTTCTGGATGTCTTTCATCTGACGCACGTGCTTCAGCGGCCGGCGCAATCAGACGGGCCAAAAACGCAGCCGGCTGTCAGCTTGGGCAATGGGGATGGCTATGATTGGGCGTTGCTTGCCGCCATGCTCACGCGAACCGGCGTCGATCAGGGTAGCGTGGATGCCCAGCGCGCGGGCCTCTATCAGGTGGCGAAGTTCTATGGCCTGGATGTGCCGAGCCTGGCGCGACTCTTGCAGCGCGCCGCCGATCCGCTGACCGGCAAGTTCAAGTTGAAGGCTGTGCAAAATTTTGCGGAACAGGAGTTTTCCACCGGCCAGGCCAATTTCCGGCCTGCGGAAAATGCGGCCGCGGCGCAGAATCAAGTCCAGGCAGCCGCCCAGCCACAGGCGGGCGGTGCCACTCAAACACAGTCAGGGACAGCCGCCCAGACGCAGACGCAGCCCCGGCCGGCCACCACATACACGCCGGTCGAAACGGCGCTCCTCAAGCAGGCACGCGACTTGCCGGTGCGCGAGTTCATGGAACAGCGCAAGAAGCAAAAAGGGCCGAGCATGTTTGTCTCGCGCGATGAAGAATGGGCGGTGCGCGACCTCAGCCGGCGCCATGTGTTTGACGATGCGACGCTGAATGTCCTGATCGACTTGATCTATCAGACCAACGACACGATCAATGAAAAATACCTGAATAAGGTGGCCAATGAATGGGCGAAGGCCGGGGTCAGCTCACCCGATGCGGCGCTGGCCTATCTTAAAACGGCGGCCGCCAACCCGACGACAGCTTCGCAGTCGCGCACCCGCCGAAACAGCGGGCGCCCGAGTCGACAAGAGGCAGTGCCGGATTGGTTGAAGGATGATTACCAGGCGCAAGGGGATGCGTTGACCCCGGCCCAACAAGCTGAGCTCGATGCGCGGCTCGCGCGGATCAAACAGACGGATAAGAAAGGCGGCAACCAGCAATGAATCTGACAAATGTACGCGACCAGATCGCCGCGATCATGGACCAACGCCAACTGACCGGCAGATATGCCGAGCTGGTCAAACAGGCAGTCGCAGATCCGTCGGTGCAGGCCTGGCTGACGGCGCACAAGGATGAATTGGCGGACGATGCGGTAACTCGCGGCGCGGCCAAGATCTACGAATATGTGACCGCCCGCGATGGCAAAGGCGAGGACCAGGCGTTGCCAAATTCCGGCTACATGCCTCAGCTCGTCGTGTCCAACCGGCTGATCGACATCATGTATGAGCCGACGCCGGCCAAGATCGCGGCTGCCCAGGTGGCACATCAGGCGTCGCTCATCACCTCGGTCAACATGCCCAAGGCGATTCGCACCGCGGCGCTTGAAGACTATGATCGAACCGGCCGGGCCGCGGCGCTGTTAGCGGCGACCCGCTTTACCGACGCGATGGACGAGGCCCCGCAGGCGTTTCACCGCGGCCTGTATCTGACCGGTCCGTTTGGCGTGGGCAAGACTTATCTTTTGGGTGCGATTGCCAATCATCTCGCCGACCGGGGCATTGCCTCGACCATGGTGCATTTTCCAAGTTTTGCCCTTGAGATCAAAAACGCGATCAATGATCACACCACCGAGGACAAGCTCGACCGGCTGAAAAAGGTGCCTGTTTTGATGCTCGATGACATCGGCGCCGAGTCCTATAGCGCTTGGATGCGCGATGAGGTGCTTGGGGTGCTGCTGCAGTACCGGATGCAAGAGGAATTGCCAACGCTTTTCACCTCCAACAAGACCATGGCTGAACTCACCGATTTCTTGTCGGGCAAGGAAGCCGGGAAGGACCTGGAAGAGGTCCGCGCGCGTCGCATCATGGCGCGCATTCGGTTTTTGGCTGATGAGATTCATGTCGGCGGGCAAGACCGGCGAAACGGGCCGCGATGAAGCCTGATCGCACGCCCATTTTTCGCCGAGCCGAAAACTTTTTTCAAACTCGCGCTTGCGCCGTTTTGCTGGCTGTGGTTTAATCAGGGTATCAAAGACGAAAGTTAAAGGATCATGTTTCACCAGAGAGCCCCGGCCGTGGCTGAAAGCCGAGCAAGACCTGATCCGCACCGCTTTCCGAGTGTGCCAGCAATGGCCCAGTGCTCAGGTTACGAGCATAGAGTGGAAAGCAGTGCTTTCAAGTCGGGTGGAACCGCGAGAGATCGTCCCGGGTATCGGTAAAGATATCCGAGGCGTTTTTTTATGGTCAAGTGTTCGAAAATGGACACAGCTTTCAAATTTAAACAAAGGGAGTTTTTACAATGTCGATCAAGCTCACATTTCCAGATAACAGCGTCAAGGAATACGATGACGGCGTGACCGTTGAGGCGGTGGCCAAGGCCATCAGCACCTCGCTGGCGAAAAAAGCCGTCGCGGGCAAATTCAACGGCGCATTCGTCGGCCTTCAAGACAGCCTGACAGCAGACGGCGCCATCGAGATCATTACCAAAGACAGCGAAGACGGCCTTAACGTTCTGCGGCAAACCGCGGCGTTTGTGCTGGCTGCTGCGATCAAGGACCTGCATCCAGAAGTGCGGCTCGGCGAAGGCCAGGCAGATGAGGATGGCTTTTTCTACGACACCGACCGCGATGATGGCCAGCTGACGATCGATCAATTGCCGGCGATCGAAGCCAAAATGGCGGCGATCGTCAAGGAAGCCCCGACAATCGAAAAAGCGTCTCTGACCAAGGCTGAGGCGAAGCAGCTGTTTGCAAACGACCCATACAAGCTCGAGCTGATCGATGCGATCGAAGGCGACACGGTGGAAGGCTTTAAGCTGGGCGACTTTTTCGACTTTGAAGAAGCAGTTCTGTTGCCAAGTCTGAAGGACCTCAAGCATTTCAAGTTGTTGTCCGTTGCCGGCGCATACTGGCAGGGCAAATCCAGCAATCCAATGCTCCAGCGGATCTACGCGACGGCTTACTACAAGGAAGCCGACCTTGAAGCAGACGCCAAGCGCCGCGAAGAGGCTAAGGAGCGTGACCACCGTGTGATCGGGCGCGACCAGGATCTGTTTTTCGTTGATCCAAACGTCGGCGCCGGCCTGCCATACTGGATGCCAAATGGCGCCACCATTCGCCGCGTGATCGAGCGCTACATCATCGACAAGGAGCTCGCGGACGGCTATGAGCACGTCTACACCCCAGTGCTGATGAACCTGAGCGCGTATAAGACATCCGGCCACTGGGAACACTACCGCGAAGACATGTTCCCGCCGATGGACATGGGCGATGGCGAGATGCTGGAATTGCGGCCGATGAACTGCCCGAGCCACATCCAGATCTACAAGCACCACATTCGCTCGTATCGCGAATTGCCACTGCGCATTGCCGAACTCGGCATGATGCATCGTTATGAAAAATCCGGCGCGCTTTCCGGGCTTCAGCGCGTCCGCGAAATGACCTTGAACGATGGCCACACGTTTGTCGCCCTTGACCAAGTGCAGGAGGAATTCAAAAAGATCTTGCGCCTGATCATGGCGGTGTATGAAGACTTCAATATTTCCGATTACAGTTTCCGTCTTTCCTACCGCGATCCGAAGAATACCGAAAAGTATTTTGACGATGAGGAAATGTGGACGCGTAGCCAAAGCATGTTGAAGGCCGCCATGGATGACCTTGGCCTGGACTATTACGAAGCAGAAGGCGAGGCTGCGTTCTACGGCCCGAAGCTTGACATCCAGACCAAAACGGCGCTGGGCAACGACGAAACGATGTCCACCATTCAGCTGGACTTCATGCTGCCGGAGCGCTTCGGCTTGACCTATGTCGGCGCGGATGGCCAGGAACATCGCCCAGTCATGATTCACCGCGGAATCGTCGGCACCATGGAGCGCTTCATCGCGTATCTGACCGAGATCTACAAGGGGGCTTTCCCAACCTGGCTCGCCCCAACGCAGGTCGTGATCGTGCCGGTCAACCTCGACGCGCACATGGCCTATGCCAAGCAGCTCAAGGAAGAAATGCTCAAGAAGGGCTTCCGCGTTGAGCTCGACAGCCGTAACGAAAAGATGAACTACAAGATCCGCGACTCGCAGACCCGTAAGATTCCATTCACGATCGTTGTCGGGGAAGAGGAATTGAACGCCGCGACTGTCTCCGTTCGTAAGTTTGGCCAAAGCAAGGCGGAAGAAATGCCGGCCAACATGTTTATGGATTCCGTCCAAGCTGAGATCAATAACTTCAGCCGCGATGGCAAACACAAGCGTGGCGAAGGCAGCCAGCTCGCTGACTAACAACTAAAATTGTCTGTCTTGAACCGCCGCAAAGCGTGATCGCGTTGTGGCGGTTTTTGCTGCCAGTTAAAAAACAGTCCCGAGACATTTTCCCTGGTGGTTGAAAACAGCTCGAATGATTAAAAAACGGCGTTGCCCCATTTTGCAGGGTAACGCCGTTGTGTTTCTTCTATTATACATATAGGACATCTGGTAGCTATGTGAGTCGCAGTTATCTGCGCCGCTGCTTGGATGCCCGCATGACCTGTTTCATCTGTTTGCGACTGCCAAAGATCTGGTCGATCTTCGCGCGCTCCCGGGCCCGTCCGCGCAACGCCACATTCACGGCTTGCTCTTGTTGCAGGCGGCGGAAACTGGCCAGGCGCTCAGGGTCAAGCGTCTCCGCTGCGATCGCCGCCTGCACCGCGCATCCGGGTTCTTGCTGATGCGTGCAATCATTGAACCGGCAATGCGCGGCCAGGTCCGTGATATCCGCAAAAGTCGTTTCCGTGTCGGCGTCAAGCAGCGACAGCGCCCGCATGCCCGGCGTGTCGATCACGATGCCGCCGCTGGGTAGAAGCAAGAGGTCGCGACTTGTGGTGGTGTGGCGACCATGCGCATCATTTTCGCGAATCGCGCCAGTCGCCAAGCGGTCTTCACCAAGGAGCCGGTTGATCAGCGTGGTTTTCCCCACCCCTGATGATCCAAGGAAGGCCACTGTTTTGCCTGGATCGATCAAGGCAGCCAGCGCTGCGATGCCATCCGTGCGAGTCGCGTCGCAAAATACGACAGCCGCCTCGCCGCTAAGGGCACGGACGGCGCTCAGTTGGCCAGTGAGGTCGGGCGCCTTGTCCGCTTTGGTCAAAACGATCGCCGGCATTGCGCCACTCGCATTGGCCACGGCCAAATAGCGCTCCATGCGGCGCAGGTTGAAATTCTCATCCAGCGCCATGCACAGCATCAGCGTGTCCACATTGGCTGCGACCACCTGTTCTGTGCCGCTACGCCCGGCCGCCACGCGACTGAAAACGCTGGTGCGCGGCAGGAGTCGTTCGATGATCGCCACATCGCCAGCAGTTGGCGTGCCGCGAAGCAGGACCCAGTCGCCGACCGCGGGAAAATCTTCCGGCCCGGCCGCCATATTCGCAAGCCGGCCAGCCACTTCGGCGCGCACCGACCCGGTTTCCACGACAGCGGTATACAACGTGCGGTCCTGCGTGGTGATGCGCGCAAGAGTGAGCCCGGCCGGCTGCTGGGCCGCGCGGGCTGGGGTGAGACCATATTCAGTTAATGTCAATTTCGTGTGTTCCTCCTACTAGATCTGGAGGGCTGCTAGAAGGCGCTTCCCTCCACCGACGGGCCAACGCCCATCACAATGCTCAACTTATTTGTCATAGCATGCACACATCCTTTCCGAAGTCGCCGCGACGTCTGCGCGGCTGTTGTCGCCAGTATAGCATGGTTAATTATAAAATTAATAGTGCCAGCCGGTTTTTCCACTTGCCATTTCCACAGAGCGGCCCGCAATTTTCTGCCCGCACGCTGGCCCCGTTATGATAGACTGGTTTCTTGTGGAGGCGGAAAATGTTGATCGCGCTTTGGGGTTCCTGGCTTCTTTTGTATCTGATCGCAAGGGTGGTCGGCGCCTTGATCACCACGGCGATCATTCTTTTGGCTGCGGTGCTCCCCGGTGATCGCGAGACACGCTTCCAGCGGTTAGCCGCAAAAAATGGGCGCGGGTTAATGACCATTTTGGCAGTCGCATTGGTGTTGGCGCTGGTGGCCACAGGGTTTATCGCCGCGGCCTGGTTCCGCGCCATCCATTTTTACCCAGTCTGGATCGCGGTGTTTGGAGCGGTCGGCATCTGCGCGCTGACCTGGGGGATGCGCTTTTTCCACAGCCGGCAGGACATGATCGACCAGCTGTCGCATTGGAATGATGATGGGGAAGAATGACCCGAGTATTTGAGGCAAAATGAAAGTGCGAATGCCTCCCACAAAGAATCTTGACGCTGGCTGATTTTTCCCGTATACTATTCAAGTTGAGAAAACAAGCAGAAGTTCCCGCTTCTCGCCCACGTGCTTTGCACCGCTAGGCTCATATGTACGGTATATACATACGGCGGGGACCTTTATATGGTCTTCGCCGTATTCTGTTAACGGGCAGATGGCCCCGTTTTCTCGAAATTTATTCGGAGGTGAATTGCCATAGCACGAGATATGATGGTCAATGATGGGATTCGTTCACGCGAAGTACGCCTGATCTCTTCGACCGGCGAACAGCTTGGCGTCAAGGAAACCCGCGAAGCCCTGCAGCTGGCGCAGGATGCAAACTTGGACCTGGTCCTGGTTTCTCCGACCGCGAAGCCGCCTGTCGCTCGCATCATGGATTACGGCAAGTTCCGCTTCGAGCTGCAAAAAAAGCAGCGTGAAGCACGCAAGAAACAGAAAACCATCAGCATCAAAGAAATTCGCCTGTCTCCGACCATCGGTGAAGCGGATTTCAACACGCGCCTCAAAAACGCGACCAAGTTCCTTGAAAAAGGGGACAAGGTAAAGGTCTCCGTCCGTTTCCGCGGACGTGCGATCACCCATAAGGACTTGGGGCAAAAAGTTCTGGAACAGATGGCGACAGCCGTAAAAGACATCGCCAACGTTGAGGCTCGTCCGAAGATGGATGGCCGGAGCATGTTCATGATGCTCGCACCAAAACCTGACACCAACGCAAAAAAGTGATCAGGGAAGAAGTTTAGGAGGAAGATCGTTATGCCAAAATTCAAGACACACCGTGCATCTGCAAAGCGTTTCAAGAAAACTGCTAGTGGTGCGCTGAAGCGCGGTCACGCGTACACCAGCCACCGTTTCCACGGCAAGACTAAGAAGCAGCGTCGTCAGCTTCGCAAGTCCGCACTGGTATCCCATTCCGATATGAAGCGGATCCGCCAGATGCTCAGCCAGATGAAGTAATTGCCTGCCAGTGCAGGACGCATCTGAAAACGAGCGTCGCACCGCAGAACGTATTCGTATTTATTAGAGGAGGAATTTCCTATGCCACGTGTTAAAGGTGGAACTGTTACTCGTAAGCGTCGTAAGAAGGTCTTGAAGCTCGCCAAGGGTTATCGTGGGGCCAAGCATCTGTTGTTCAAGGCAGCCAATGCCCAGGTCATGGTATCCTATCGTTACGCATTCCGCGACCGTCGCGCGACCAAGCGCAACTTCCGCAGCCTGTGGATCGCACGGATCAACGCCGCAGCCCGTATGAACGACATTTCTTACAGCAAGTTGATGCACGGTCTGAAAGTGGCCAACATCGACATGAACCGTAAGATGCTTGCCGACATCGCGATCGCCGATCCAGAGGGCTTCACCGCTCTGGCAGACGCCGCAAAGAAAGCTTTGGCATAACAGATCGATAACCGTCCTTTCGGGGGCGGTTTTTTATTTGCCTTTTTTGCGGAAAAAGGTGTGAGGTTGTGTGCGGTGTGGCGAGTCCGGCCGCCCGTGGGATTGGTATTGTGCGGGTGTGATGGCATCACATTATTTTTTTGGAGCCGAATCGGGGCGTGCGGTGACGCCGCGTACCCCGGGTATGCGGCGTTAGGTTTTTTGGGCATAGAATGTGATATCCGTATACCCGGAGTACGCGGGGTAAAACTGGCGCGGTTGGTGGTGCTCAGTCTGGCAATCTCTGAGATTGCGAGTAGCAATGATTTTCTCGTCTGAGAGCAAGTTTGTGGTCTCTGAGATTGCCGGTCTTAACACTTGGGGGCGATATCAAGTTTTGTGATGGCATCACACTAATGTAGCAGTGACGAGAGGGGGCGGCGACTTGGTGTGATGGCATCACATTATTTTCGGGGGAAATCCGAGAGGCGTGCAACTCCGCAAACTCCGGGTATGCGGAGTTGTGTTTTTGAGGCCCACAATGTGCTATCCGCATACCCGGAGTACGCGCAGGGAAAACTGCGCGGTAGACGGTGACCTGCCTGACGATCTCTGAGATCGCAACTATCAATGATTTTCGCTTCTAAGAGCAAATTTGCGATCTCTGAGATCGTGGGTCTTGGAACGCCCTCCAGATGAACGGTGACCTGGTGTGATGGCATCACATTATTTTCGGGGGAAATCCGAGGGGCGTGCAACTCTGCGAACTCCGGGTATGCGGAGTTGTGTTTTTGGGGCATACAATGTGATATCCGCATACCCGGAGTACACACAAGGAAAACTGGCGCGGTAGGTGGTGCTCTGTTTCGCGTTCTCTGAGATCGCGGCCGCATGCCCCTTGGAGCTCGGTACCAAGTTGTGTGATGGCATCACACCAATATATCGGTGATGAGGGGCGCTAGGCGAATTGGTGTGATGGTATCCCATTATTTGTCCGAGGAAATTAGAGGGCGTATGCAACTCTGCGTACCCCGAGTATGTGGAGTTATGTTTTGACTGGTCAAAGCACGATATTTGCATACCCCGGGTACGCGCAAAAACCTTGTACGGCAAACAGGGCCTTGTCTGGGGTTCTCTAAGAATACGAAGAGCCGCCTATTTCATAAGTTAGTGCAGTTTTTTGTTCTCAGATATTACGACTCGTGGCACGCCAGGATTCTGGCCGGTGAATCGGTGGGATGGCATCACATTATTTGTCAGGGTGATGACAGGGGCGTGCGCCGCGTACCTGCGAATGCGAAGTTTCCTCTTTAGGGTTAAATCAGGATATTCGCATACCCGGAGTACGCGCATAACAAGCAGCTGGTGGCTTTGCATATCTAGTAGAGAACCAACATCTCTGACTGGTATCGCCTGACACTATCAATTGTCATTAAGTTGTTCTCAGTGAATGGGTCCGTTCGCAGTGAACTCGGAGACCGGACAAACCGATCATGATGAGAGCTTGCACTCTCGGAGACTGCCATTCTGCTTTTCCCAGGGAAAATCTCGACATTCCAAGAGGAACTGGTCGTCTATTCAGTGGGCTAAACTGCTTCGATCACAGATCAAGCCTCGACTGTCAAAGCGTTGAGTTGACGGTATTTCGTACAACGTGGATTATCTCTGCATGGGACTTGTCCAGAGAGCTTTGGGGAAAACGCTGATATACCGCTGTTTTCGACTGCTAATTAAGACCCTGAGATTCGCGCTAGAAGGTCGCGTTCGCATCGAAGTCGATGAATTGGTGATGAAAATGTCGTAGAATGCGCGTGAGTGGGTTGCGCCCAAGCAAATGTCGCCATACTTGTAGATCTCTTTTTGGGACATAGAGTCAGTGCCACTGCGGACATTGCGGAATTCAGACAACATCAGTGTGACGCCATCACATAATTGTCGGGGCGCGTGCTAAATAATGTGACAGCATCACAACCGCCAGACGTGTCATTTATCAAACTGTATTTTGTCGTCCTTGACGAGATCTGCCGAGCCACGCGTGTTATGCTTTTACCATTCTGGAAAAAGCGAGGCGCCATGATGACAATTGGTAGACCCACACAAGATGACCAAACAGATCTGCACAATAATAGTGATGAACTGACCGACAACGATGACAATACACTGACAGGTGAGTCGGCGAGCCAGTTGGCCTCCGATGATCGAGTGCAAACGAACGCTCCAGCCAATGATGAAAACTCTGGTGCTGAATCCGTAGCCGGGGCATTTTCAGCTGAATCCGAGGCAGAGGAAACAACCAACATCGCCGCAGTGCCAACTGAAAGGGAAGGTAACGATCCGACCGACTCAAACAGTACTTCGATTCCCGACGTCGGCCAAGTCGCCGTCTCCGAAACAGCGACGGCGCCGACGACACAAGAAGAGGCTGACACAACCGAAGATCTGACGGCCCTGCCATATCTCGCGCGTATTCGCGAAACGCTGAGCGATGACCGTGTCTTGGGCAAGTCGTATTCAGTCAGCACGACCCTCGACCGGATGCTCGCCTGGTATGGCCGCGTCAGCGTGGTCTGGTTTGGCTTTTTGGTCTGGTTTGCGTACCATATGACCTCTAGCACTGGCTTTGACTGGCGATATTTTAAGCTGGAATTCACATTACTCGTTCGGTACCCATTTGACGTGGACTTCTTGTGCTTGGGCTTTTACGCAGTGATGATAGCGGTGATTCTGGCCGCCGCCCGTTGGTATTATGTGAAAAATGCGATCCGTAAATATGCCAGTAGGATGCGCGAAAACCCGACTTTGATCACGATCACGCATAGTATGCCGGTCAAACCGTACCGGCTCGTTTACCAGTTAACAAACGGCGGGCCACTTCTGCCTCAACGGATGAAAAAGTGGCCGGAGTCGGCGCGTGTGGATTGGCACGAGATCGTCGCGATGATCAATGATGGCAGCGATGACAGTGGGGACTCGATGACCACCACTGAAGGACGACTGGAAAATTTGCTGGCAAAAGCCGAACCAGACGTGACGTTCTTGGGCCTCACCGAAGAGCATCGTGATTTGATCTGGCCGAGCAGCGATGGCAGTTATCATGATCTGGTGCTGGTCCTTGATCCGGCGGCGAAACCGGTGCGGGTCGTGCGCAATAATTTTGATCAAGAAACGCAGCGGCCAGCCAAAGATTAGATCGCCTCATGCAGTCGGTGCTTCAACGGCCTTGGTGTCCAAAATTGGCCAAACTAAAAAGACAGGATCCTGCGCAACCGCGAAGTTGCGCAGATCCTGCCTTTTTTCGTGTCAACTACTTCACTAGCACAATTTTCCCTGGAGCATGCCGGGTCTCCAGCAATTCGTGGCCGCGGATCACGCCGTCGAGGTCAAACGGCAGAACATCCGCCAGCGGGACGACCAACGCGCCGGCCGCCACGGCATCGACCAGCTCATGGAGTAATTCCCCGTTGTCGACTTTGATCGTGCCTAGCTGCAGGCGGGTCACATGTGGACGCGTGCTGAGATCGACGTCGACCCAGGCTGTTGTAAGCAATTTTCCATCCGGCTTGACCAATTCGATGCTGGTGGCCAGCTCATGGCCGCCACCGGTCGCATTGATCACGGCGTCGGCGGTGCCAAAAACATCGGCGATCTTGCCCAAGTCATCAGTCGCCAATGCTAAGTCGGCGCCCCATTTTGTTAACAAGGGGAGGTTCGGTCGGCTGGCGATCGCGATCACATGTAGGCCAGCGTTTCGCGCGAGTTGGACCAACAAGCTGCCGACGCCACCCGTCGCGCCTTGAATCGCAAGGGTCGCGCCGGGGCGCAGGTTGACCTGCTTCAACGCCGCAAGCGCCGCCACGCCAGCTTGCGGCAATCCGGCAGCCTGGGCGAGCGGCATCGCGTCTGGCATTTTGGCGACCTTGGAAGCCGAGGCGTTCAAGACTTCACTGTACCCACCGATCGGCCGGTAGTTGATCACCGTGTCGCCAAGCGAAAATTCGGTGACGCCTTCGCCGAGTGCAGTGACCGTGCCGACGACATCCGTTCCCGGCACGATAGGAAAAGTGAGCGGCCGCATTTTGGCTTGTTCACCGCGCCGCAACGCGCCATCATACGGATTGAGACCGACCCCTTGGACCGTGATCTGCACCACTCCCGCTTTTGGCGGAAGCGCCTTGGCATCGATCGCCTCGAAGACTGATGGCGCGCCAAAGGTTGAAAATCCATAGCGTTTCATTGTATCGCTTCCTTCTTTTAAAGATGTAGGCGCCCGGATTCTTGAAGCCAGGTGCGCGCACTTTTCAACTCGTCTTCGTTGAGATTGTGGTCCTGGTCATGGGTAAAAATCGTTGTCCGAACGCCGGCCTGGGTGAGGTCGTCCGTCAGCGCGGTGAAATTGGCGGCCGAAACGATCGCATCGCGGCTGCCATGAGAGACCCAGACTTCGGCGTCGGCGGGCCTGGCAAAACTTGTGATCGCCCCCAAGCTCATCGGGTGGAAAAGGACGGCGGTGCGATATGGCACGGTCCGCGTCATCAGCGCCCGAACCGCCACGTTGGCGCCGTTTGAATAGCCGATCACGATCGCGGCCGCAAGTGGCACCCGATTTTCCGCGGCAGCGGCACTCATTTCATCCAGCAGCCAATCCGTTTGAATGGCCAGGTCGGCGAGGTCAAAGCCGCCCTTTGGCAAATGGCGAAAATAGCGGCTCTGGCCATCCTCGATCAGGGGCGCGCCGATGCTGATGATGGGGCTACCAGGCGCAAGAAACCGGCCGATGGGAATCAGGTCATCCACCGAGCCGCCGGTGCCGTGAAGAACGATGAGTGGCGCGCGCAACGGCGAGCCGGAAACAAATTTGATCTCAGCCATACGTTCCTTTCTCAGCGGCCGCGCCAGCTGGTGTCGATGGGGGTGAGGCCGGCTTCGATGCTGGCCCGCTGCGCTTCCAAAAATGGTGGCAGCTCCAGGTGAATCCCGGCTTCATCATATGTTTCGTCTTGTAAGAAGCCGGGGCCCGCGGTGGCGATCTCAAACAGGATCTGCGGCGCCGCCCGGAAGTATTCGGACTGGAAGTAGTAGCGCTCCACAAATCCGGATTGCGGCAAGCGATAATCGGAAATGCGGTCGATCCAAAATTGCAGGGTCTCACGGTCCTCGGTGTTGAAGGCCGCATGATGAATCTGGCCAAAGCCTTCCACGGCCAGGGGGAGGTCATCGCGATGTTCGACGATCAGCTGCGCGCCGTGGCCACCTTCGCCTGTCTCGTACAAGGTAAAGTTGCCATCTGCGGCCAGCTGTCGATAACCCATCAGATCGGTCACGACGAAATGCATATGTTCCTGGTCGGCGACGGTCACGGTGACCGGACCCAGGCCCACGATCGCCATGTCGGCTGGGACATCGCTATGCCGCCATGGGGTGCCGCCTGCCACGCCTTGATTATTTTCATCAGAAAGGAGCTGATATTCCTGACCGTCTTCATCGCGGAAATTCAGATGGCGGCTGCCGAATTGGCTCTCAGCCGGATCATGCTCGATGCCGCGGTCATTCAACCGGTCTTCCCAAAAATCGAGCGCCGCGTCGTTGGGCACGCGGAAGCTAACACGCGAGATCATATTCGTCCCGCGAATACCCGGCAGCTGATTGGGAAAAGTGAAAAAGGTCATGTCGGTGCCAGCCGTCCCAGTGTCGTCCGTGAAATACAGATGATACGTGTCGATGGCATCCTGGTTGACGGTCTTTTTGATCAGATGCAGGCCGAGTGTTTTGCTCATCAAGTCAAAAATGGTTTGCGGCGAGCTGGCCATCGCGGTCACGTGGTTCATGCCAAGTAGGGGATGTTTGATCATGAGAAATCGACTCCTTTATCGTGAAAATAGGCAGTGATCACTGGTCGTTTTGCCTCTAAAAATGGTGGCAGGCCAAGCCCTTGGCCCAGCGTCTCGACCGGGTCATCCAGCGTAAAGCCGGGGCCTGGCGTGGCAAACTCGATGCGTACCCCGCCCGGCGTGAGCACATACAAACTTGTGAACCAGCCGCGATCCGCAAATTTTTCAATGACAAACTGGTTGGCGGCGGCGCGGGCGGCCAAGTCGTCAAGCGCCGCCTTATCAGGTGCGACAAATGCGACATGATCCATGCTGCCGCGACCGAAGCGATGGGTGCCGGCGTGGCCGGGCCGCAAGATCAGCCCCGGATCATCCGCCAGCATCGTCGAGGAAAACCGCTGCGCCTCGGCGGTCGATGTGGTCTCAAGTGTGGTGTCGACCAGCCCGGTGATCTGATGATCGCCGGGCACAGACCCTGCGACCTGCCGCGCCGCGGGCAACGCCGGCCCATTTTCAACCAACGTGATCGCAACATCATTTGGATCCGTGACCGTCAGCCCACCGAGCCGCGCGGTCCAGTAGGCGGCGGAGCCATCTGGAATGCCCAACGTCACACCGGTCAGAAAATCGCCATCATCATACCGCGGCCCAAGATGATCGATGACAAAAAACGAGATCACCGTTCCCGGTGTGCCGAAGCGGTCGCCGAAAAATAAATGGCGCATCTTCAGATCTTCCTGATTGACCGTATTTTTCACCAACCGCAGCCCCAACCGGTCCTCGTAATAAGCACGCGTGGCCGCGGCCGACCCAGTGAGCAAAGAAACATGATGCAACATCGCCATCGCCTCCTAACTTATTTATAGTAAGTATATCAAGCATGTCATAAAAAGCAACCTACCTTTATTGTATAGGGGGCCGCCCAAAAGAGGAAACAAAAGCACTCGGGGGGATGGCACGGCTGTTGTCGCGGGCAGTCACAACTGGGACCGCCGGCGGATGGCTGCGTGCGTCGATCACGCTAATATAATAGAAGAAAAAAAGTCAGCGCGCGGCGGGGCTGTGAGCGAAAAGTGTTGGGGGACAAGGGATTGGACGATATCTGAACGCAACAATTTGGCAAAAAGATTGCTGCTTTGGCCGATAAAGGCAGGACAAGACAGAGCAGAGGCAAGTGTACGATCATTGTTGATGAGTTCTTTTAAACGGGACAAACCGATTTCATCCTGAGCGGAAATAGTTTTGCAGAATCGAAAATGAAAGTACACTCTTTGGCCTGATTCAAAGAAACAATGGAACCACGATATGAGGGTGGGCTCCGGCCAGAAACGGCTCAGCCCCCTCGTCGGCGTTAGCGGCTGTGCCGCTTACGCCGAAAGTGAGCTTTGAGACCGCGTACTTGGCGGGCTCAAAGTCACTTGGGAGCGTTCCAGCCAGTTTCTGGTCGGAGCCCACCCGGGCGCTAAGCCCAACCCGCAACTTATATGCTTGAACTCACCAGTGCGCCTGAATCCGTTTCCGGTTGGGCAAGACATTGCGCGCGTAGTATAATGAGCTGATATGACCTTTTGTCATGAGGAGGAACAACGTGTCACTTTTCAAACCTACCTGGCTGGTCCAGGCTGTCTACGGCTTGACCGCCGCGCGCTTGAAAGAGCAAGGCATCCGCGCGGTTTTTTGCGACCTAGATAACACCTTGCTGGTGTGGAACAACCCCGACGGCTCCGCAGAACTGCGCGACTGGCTCGCCGCCATGCACGACGCCGACATCACCGTGATGGTCGTGTCGAACAACAACGCCAAGCGCGTCGGCCGGGCCCTGGAAAAATTGGACTTGCCATTTGTCGCGCGGGCGATGAAGCCATTGCCGATCGGAATCAACAAAGCCGTCAATTATCTTGGCCTTGCCAAACAGGAATGCGTGATGGTGGGCGACCAACTGCTGACGGATGTGGCGGCCGGCAATCTTGCCGGGGTGCGCACCATTTTGGTCCAGCCGCTGATCGAAAGCGACGCCTGGAACACCAGCATCAACCGCTTTTTGGAAAAATTCGTCTTCATGACGCTCGGCGGGAAAAAACACCTGCATTATTCGGAGGATCTGAATGGAAAATAACGAAACGGCACTTTTTTGTATTGGCTGCGGTGCGCAGCTGCAGACCACAGATCCGGCCAAGGCTGGGTATCTGCCGGCTGCGTCCCTGGCGAAAGCAGAAGACGGTGAGGAGCTTTATTGCCAGCGCTGCTTCCGCCTACGCCATTACAACGAGGTCGCCGATGTTCAGTTGACCGACGATGATTTTTTGCGCCTGCTCAACACGATCGGTGAAAGCAATGCGTTGATCGTCAACGTGGTCGATATTTTTGACTTCAACGGCTCGGTGATTCCTGGTCTCCACCGCTTTGTCGGCGATAACCCGGTGGTGCTGGTCGGCAACAAGGCGGATGTCCTGCCGCGCGACCTCAATCACAACAAACTGACGAACTGGCTGACGCAGGCCGCCCATGCGCAAGGGCTGCGGCCGGTGAAAACCATTTTGACCTCTGCCAAACGCGGCGATGCGGTCGATGACTTGCTGGAAACGATCGAAGACCTGCGCGCCGGCCGCGACGTGTATGTGGTGGGTGTCACCAATACCGGGAAATCGACGCTGATCAATCGCATTATTAAGGAACTGACAGGGGTCGAGGATCTGATCACGACGTCGCGTTTTCCTGGGACGACTTTGGATCGGATCCAGATTCCGCTGGACGATGGCCATTTTCTCATCGACACGCCGGGCATCATTCACCGCCACCAAATGGCGCATTACCTGGGCGCCAAAGATCTGCGGTTGGTGACGCCGACCAAGACGATCAAGCCGAAAGTCTATCAGCTTGAAGCGGGTCAGACGATCTTCTTGGCGGGGCTTGCGCGGTTTGATTTCATCCGTGGACGCCGCAGTGGCTTCACGATCTATGCGGACAATCAACTGCTGTTGCACCGCACCAAGCTGGCCAATGCGGATGTCTTTTATGAAAAACACCGCGGCGACCTGCTGACACCGCCGCGGCCGGAAGATCTTGCTGATTTTCCCAAGCTGGCCCGATTCGAATTCACGCCTAAGGAAAAATCCGACCTGGTGTTTGCCGGGCTCGGCTGGATCGTGGTGCCGGCCGGTGTCACCGTTGCGGGTTATGCCCCAGAAGGTGTCGACGTCTTGTTGCGCCGCGCCTTGATCTGAAAGGAGTCTCTATGTTAACTGGAAAGCAGAAACGGTATTTACGCAGTTTGGCAATGACCCAAAAGCCGCTGATCAATGTCGGCAAAAATGGGTTGACCACGCAATTTGCCCAGGGGGTGGCGGATGTGCTTGAACCTCGGGAAATGGTGAAGATCGCGCTTTTGCCAAGTGCCGAGGAAACGCCGGCGATGGTGGCCGACTTTTTGGCTGAGGCATTGCCGGGGCTTGAGGTGGCGCAGATCATCGGGCGCACGCTCGTCGTCTTCCGGCCGGCTGAGCACGAAAAACACCGCAAATTGTCCCTTGAAGTCGCCAAGCGCGGGTGAGCCCCATGGCGACAAGGAAGGCTCAAGACACGCATGACGCGGCGGCGGCTCGGACCACGGTTCAGCCGCTGACCCGCCCCGCGGTCCATGCGGTGATCGAGGAAGAAGTCACGGCGCAACCACTTGCTGGCAAGCGCCGTCAAGTCGGCATTTTCGGCGGGACATTCAATCCGATTCACATCGGGCATTTGATCATGGCCGAGGCCGCTGGCACCCAGCTGGGGCTTTCGCAGGTCCTGTTTTTGCCGGATAACCAGCCGCCGCATGTCGACAAAAAAGAGGCGATCGCCGCCCGCGACCGCGTGGCCATGGTGGAATCCGCCATCAAGGATAACCCGCTCTTTGGCCTGGAGCTCGCTGAGATTCGGCGCGGCGGGGTGTCGTACACGGTCGATACGATGCGGGCGCTGACGCACTTGCATCCGGACATCGATTATTACTTCATCATTGGTGCGGACATGGTCGCGTATCTGCCGAAATGGCACGCGATCGATGAACTGGCGAAGCTGGTCACGTTTGTCGGCGTCAAGCGCCGCGGATACGCGCCGCAAAGCCCGTACCCGATCGTCTGGGTGGATGCGCCTCTGGTGGATATCTCGTCCACGCAGATCCGGCAGCGTCTGGCATGCGGCCTCAGCATTCGCTACCTGGTGCCGGATGGCGTGCGGCACTACATCGAAGAAAAGGGGCTTTATCGTGGATGAGATCGTTTATCCAAGCACCTTGACCAATGGCAAAACACGCGACGAGATCGTCCGGCTATTGCAAAAACGGCTGGACGAGGTGCGTTTTCAACATTGCCTGCGGGTCGAAAAAACGGCCCGGGAATTGGCGCGACGGTATCATGAAGACGTCGACCGCGCCGGATTGGCCGGGCTGCTCCATGACTATGCCAAACAGATTCCAGTCGCGGACTATCGCCAGCTGATCAAAACAGGGCCTTATGATCCCGCGTTGTTGGTGTATGGCCGCGGGGTCTGGCATGGGGTGGTCGGCATTGCCTACATTGAACGCGAAGTCGGTATCACCGACAAACGGGTGCTCCAGGCGATCGCCCGCCACACGACTGGCGACCCTGAAATGACGCCGCTTGATGAGATCATTTTTCTTGCGGATTTCATCGAGCCGGCGCGCACGCTGGACAGTGAAAAACAGGCGCGCAAAGCCGCCAAGACGGACTTGACCGAGGCGACCTTGATCGAGCTGTCGTCGACCTTGACGTATCTGGTCGGCGCACGCAAACTGATCTTCCCCAAGACACTTGACACTTATAACGCACTACTTCAAAGGAGTGAGTCAAACTGAACGCAGAAAAGTTACTCGAAACGATCGTCCTGGCCGCTGATGACAAACGCGCTGACGATATTGTGACCCTGGATATGACCAAGGTCTCCCTGCTCGCCGATTACTTTGTGATCATGAGCGCCGGCTCCCAGCGGCAGATCGATGCGATCGTGGATGCGATCGATGAAAAAGTGAAGGCCGCTGGTGGCCCGATTCCGCGCATCGAAGGAACCAAGGATTCCAAATGGCTGTTGATGGACTACACGGATATCGTGGTCCATGTCTTTTTGCCAGAGGAACGCGCGTTTTACAATCTTGAAAAACTGTGGTCCGACGCGCCGCTGGTGGATGTGTCGGCCTGGGTCCAGGAAGCATGATCTACACGACGTTTGCCGAAGTCTATGACCGCTTGATGGATGACAGCTTGTACAGCCGCTGGTGCGATTACGTGACCGCCCGGGTGGCGCCGCGCGGCCAGCGCTTGCTGGAATTGGCTGGCGGCTCCGGCAGTTTGGCGGTGCTGTTGGCACAAGCGGGGTTTGCCGTGACGGATCTTGATCTGTCGGGTGACATGCTGGCGCTGGCTGAGCCAAAGATCGAGGCGGCTGGCGTGGACGTACCACTGGTGCAAGGCGACATGTTGGCACTGGATGCGATCGGGCTGGCCCCATTTGATGTGGTGACCTGTTTTGACGACTCGCTGTGCTACATGCCAGATCTGGCCAGCGTCGCGCAAGTCTTCCAGCAAGTCGCCAAGCTGTTGCCGGCGGGGGGCGACTTCTTTTTTGATGCGCATTCGCTACATCAAATGGATGATATTTTTCCCGGCTTCATGTACAACGACCAGACGGAGACGCAGGCATTTTTGTGGACCAGCTATGAAGGCGAGGTCCCGCACAGCATCGAGCACGATCTGACCTTCTTCCTTTATGACGAGGCGATCGACGCCTACCATCCGTTGGCCGAAACGCACAAGGAGCGGACCTATCCGCAGGCGGATTTTGAAAAGACGTTGGCGCAGGCCGGCTTCAAGCTGGTGTCGGCCACCGCTGACTTTGGCAAGGCAACGATCACGCCTGCCAGCACCCGCTGGTTTTTCCACGCGAGAAAGGAGTAGGCATGCAGGCTGTCGGGATGATCGCGGAGTTCAATCCGCTGCATCGCGGCCATGTGTACGCGCTGGCGCAGGCCCGCAAGCGAAGCGGTGCCGATTGCGTGGTGGTCGCGATGGCGGGCAATTACGTTCAACGCGGCGAACCCGCGCTGGTCGATAAATGGACGCGCACGCAAATGGCGTTGGCCAGTGGCGCGGACCTGGTGATCGAATTGCCACCGGCGCAAGCGGTCCAGGCCGCCCCGCAGTTTGCGATGGGCGGGGTCCAGCTGCTTGCCGCATTGGGCGTCTCATCCTTGGCATTCGGCACGGAAAACGCGGTGCTGGATCATGCGGCGGTCGCGGCGAAGCTAGCTGACTTGCAGGCGGCGCCTCCTGATTTTGCCGATCATACCAAGACGTATGCGACGCAGGTCAACGCGTTTTATGAAAAAACGGTCGGCGTCAGCTTGACCAGTCCGAATCTCTTGCTTGGCATCAGTTATGCCCAAGCAATTCAGACCCTCGGCGCTGCCATGCAGTTGGTGCCATTTGCGCGGCGTGGGGCTGGACACGACGAGACGGCGGTGGACGGCGACTTGGCCAGTGGCAGTCAGATCCGAGCAAAACTGGCGGCCGGCGAAGACGTCAGTGCCCTGGTGCCACCTGCCACTGCGGACGGGCTGAAAACGGCGCGGCAGCTGACCTGGGATGATTTTTTCCCATGGCTACGCTACCGGCTGGAAACGGCGAGCTTGGATGAGTTGCGCGGCATCTTGGGGATGACCGAGGGATTGGAATTTCGGCTGACGCAACAGATCGCCGGTGCTGACGATTTTTCGACCTTCATGGCGCGCATCAAATCTAAGCGTTACACGTATGCCCGGTTGCGTCGGTTGTGTCTGGCCGTGGTGCTCAATTTGCGGGCGACAGACGTGGCCGCGGCGCCGCGACTTATTCACGTGCTGGGCTTTACGCCGGCCGGCCAAGCCTACCTGCATCAGGTGAAAAAAACGGCCAGCCTGCCGCTCATCTCGCGGCCGAGTCTGCCGATGCTGGCTCCAGGCGGCGAAATGGCGCTGACCGCGCGATGCGACCGCCTGATCGAAACGCTGACAGGGACGCAGCAGAATTTTGCACGCAGACCAATTCAACAAGGTGCGTAGCCGAGCGTTTAGGGTCATGCAGGTAGGTCCAGCAGACGCGTGAGGCGCTTTCGCCTCGCGTGGCTGATGGCCTAGATGTCATGACCCTGCTCGGGGAAGCCCAATTAGAAGGTGCGTAGGTCCGCGGGATAGTGGGGTGGCTAACTTGGCTCGGGTGCTTGATGGCGCCCTTCGCCATCGAGTGCACGAGACAGTTAGACATCCCCACTATGCGGACCGAAGCCCAATTAGAAGGTGCGTAGGTCCGCAGCATACAAATCGATGCGTTTTTCGCATCACTCATGAAAGGAGCTCGCCATGCTTAAATGGTCTATCAGTGAACTGGTCAAATATCGCGATCAGCCACTGCATTTTACAACCACGCTCGACTTGAAAAAAGAATTGATGGCCCGCGACCCCGAGATCTTGGATATGACGTCACTGACGGTGGATGGTTACATCTCCTATGATAAGGGTGACTTGCTGGTCTCCGTCACGCTCGGCGGCAAGTTGGTCATTCCGTCGACTCGGAGTTTGACGCCGGTGGATTGGCCACTGGATTTCACCTTTACCGAGATCTATTTGCTGAACCCAGCGGATAAAGATAAATACGATGACGGCCAGCTGTTGATCGACCTGGAAGGTAGCGAGCTGGATCTGCATCCGGCGATCGCGGATCATGTGCTATTGTCGATTCCGATGCAGGTGCTGACACCGGCAGAAGCGGCTGGTGAGGCGATGCCAGAGGGGGATGACTGGTCTGTGGTCGGCGAAGCGGACTATGAGGCCGGCAAAGCCGAACAGCAAACGGCGAACCCGGCATTTGCGAAGTTGAAGCAGCTTTTTCCAGAAGATGACGACGAATCAAAAAAGTGATGAGCTTTCATTAGTGCTTTCATTCTGCTAGGATGAACATGACTATAAATTAGGAGGCAATTGATCATGGATAAACCAACCATCGGCGTTATCGGCATGGCGGTCATGGGCAAGAACTTGGCCCTGAACATCGAAAGTCGCGGATACACCGTTGCAATTTATAACCGGACCGGGAGCAAAACTGAGGCGGTCGTTGCAGATCACCCAGACAAGCATTTGGTGCCAAGCTATACGATCGAGGATTTTGTGGCGTCACTGGAAAAGCCGCGCCGCATTTTGATGATGGTCAAAGCTGGGGCTGGGACGGACGCTGTGATCGCAGAACTCCTGCCACTTTTGGACAAGGGCGACGTCTTGATCGACGGCGGGAACACCTTCTTTGAAGACACCGTTCGCCGCAATCAGGAGCTGGACAAGTCCGGCATCAACTTCATCGGCATGGGCGTTTCAGGTGGCGA
The DNA here is from genome assembly GCF_016861785.1 of Lacticaseibacillus mingshuiensis. Classification (GTDB taxonomy): domain Bacteria; phylum Bacillota; class Bacilli; order Lactobacillales; family Lactobacillaceae; genus Lacticaseibacillus; species Lacticaseibacillus mingshuiensis. The sequence goes on along the minus strand of NZ_BOLS01000002.1, from coordinate 34,448 downwards.
GCTCGGCGCATTGCAGGGTCCTTCCATCATGCCAGGTGGCCAAAAAGAGGCCTATGACCTTGTTGCCCCGATTCTGGAGCAGATCGCGGCCAAGGCCCCTGAAGATGGTGCCCCATGCGTGGCTTACATCGGCCCCAACGGCGCAGGCCATTACGTTAAGATGGTCCATAACGGCATCGAATATGGCGACATGGAGTTGATCTCGGAAAGCTATTCCGTGATGCGCAACATGTTGCATATGTCGGTCGACGAGATCGCCGGCGTCTTCAAGGAATGGAGCGAAGGCGAACTGAGCTCCTATCTGATCGACATCACCGCCGAGATCTTGACCCGCAAAGACGACCTGGGCTCCGATACCCCGATCGTGGATCTGATCTTGGATGCTGCGGGCAACAAAGGCACCGGCAAGTGGAGCTCTCAAAGCGCCCTTGAGCTCGGGGTGCCGCAAAGCGTGATCACTGAATCCGTCTACGCCCGTTACATCTCCGCGATGAAGGATGAGCGTGTGGCCGCCAGCAAAGTGCTGCCAAAGCCGGTTGGCAATGTGACGATCGCCGACAAGAAGCAGGCCATTGAGACCATTCGCAAGGCCCTTTACTTCAGCAAGCTCATGAGCTATGCGCAAGGCTTCGAGCAGATGCGTGTCGCTTCTGAAAAATACAGCTGGAATCTCCAATACGGCGAGCTCGCTCGCATCTGGCGCGCCGGCTGCATTATCCGCGCGAAGTTCCTGCAAAACATCACGGATGCTTACAACAAGGATCCTGAACTGAAGAACCTGTTGCTGGATGACTATTTCAAGGACATCGCCAAGAACTATCAGGAAGATGTCCGTGATCTGGTTGGCCTGGCTGTCAAAGCCGGTGTCCCAGTCCCAGGCTTTGAAGCGGCGATCAGCTACTACGATTCCTACCGAAGCGAAGTGCTTCCCGCGAACCTGATTCAGGCCCAGCGCGATTACTTTGGTGCACATACGTATCAGCGCACCGATAAGGAAGGTACCTATCACTACACCTGGTACGAGGAACAATAAGAGTTTTTGCCAAAAATTTGACGACGACCTCCGTCAGCCCAGCATTCATGCGGGCGGCGGGGGTCGTCTTTTTTTGCAAAAAACGACTGGATCTGCGATTTAGGCGGTGCAAAAGGGGGGACAAGCGATACTGTCCCTCCTTTGCACGCGCCCCTGATCAAAAAACTGGTGGAAGATCGGGCATAGACAACTACGCGTCGGTGAGTCGTGTGCAGAGGACTATGCCAATTTAAGTGAGCCAATCTTTATTTAACTTTCGTAAATATCTGGGATAGACCAATGTGAAGGGCCTCTTTTATCTCTCATTTCATCTTATTTTTCAGAATGTGAGACACGTGTGATAGGCAAAATTTGGTCCCTGTGCTACAATAAGCGCAGTATCGATTTGATGAGAAAATATGCGGTGAGAACCGCGGGGTATGAGAATCGAACACAGTCGGCAAATGATAAATCACCTTGATAAGGAGTATTCAGATGAGTCGTATTTTAATTATTGAAGATGAGAAAAACCTCGCCCGCTTCGTCGAACTCGAATTGAAGCATGAAGGTTACGAGACCGCCGTGCATTTCAACGGGCGCACAGGGCTGGAAGCCGCTTTGGCCGAGGACTGGGACGCCATTTTGCTCGATCTGATGTTACCTGAGCTCAACGGGCTGGAAGTTTGCCGGCGCGTGCGTCAGGTGAAAAACACGCCGATCATCATGATGACGGCGCGCGATTCCGTGATCGACCGGGTCTCCGGACTGGATCACGGCGCCGATGATTATATCGTGAAGCCGTTTGCAATCGAGGAGCTGCTGGCGCGCCTGCGTGCCTTGCTTCGCCGCATCAGCATCGAAGGCGAACACAATGCCGCCAAGCAGACGACTATCACGTACCGCGACCTGACTATCGAAAAGGAAAATCGGGTCGTTCGGCGCGGCGATGACATCATCGAACTGACCAAGCGCGAATACGAATTACTGCTGACGCTGATGGAAAACATCAATGTTGTGCTTGCCCGCGACGTGCTTTTGTCCAAGGTCTGGGGCTATAACTCGGATGTTGAGACGAATGTCGTGGATGTGTATGTCCGTTACATCCGCAACAAGATCGATCGCCCAGGCGAGCCGAGCTACATTCAAACGGTGCGGGGAACCGGCTACGTGATGCGTTCCTGATGAAAAAACAGGCGCAGAAGCGGCCACGTCGCTTTTCGCTCAGTGTCAAATGGACCGCAGTCGTCACGACCGGGGTGTTCACCACCTTTATCGTGCTGGCGCTCATCCTCGTCGCGTTCATGCGGGCCATTTTGATTCAAGAGGAACAAAATAATGTGCAGGACACGCTCAATGCAGTCGAGCAGCGATTATCCCCAGTTGCCAGCAATTTGACCATCGCGAGCGTGGTCCCGCGCATCGATGTGTCTGCCACCACAGCGCCGGCGGTCGGTGGCACCAAGGCCGTGCAGCCGAGTACGTCGATTTTTTCCGATTCCGTGGTCACCAAGATCTCGCGTGAGGATATCAGTCTGGCGATCTACAACAAGCAAGGCGAGGTGATCTTTTCCTCCCGGGCAAATGATCAGCCGCTGAACCGGACGTCCGAGATGAAGATCTACGAGCAGCGCGGCGATGGCTTTTCCGGGTTGATCGGTGGCGGGCCGATCACGTCCAGCCGGACTGGCGAGGTGATCGGCTATGTTCAGATCACCGACCAAATGGATGCCTTTCACAGCACCATGCACCAGGTCTATCTCATCATCACCGTGTTGGCGGCGGCCGCCTTGGCGATCGCGCTTGCGCTGGCGTTTTTCATGACACGGCGGTTCATGCAGCCAATCAAGTTGATCACGAATACGATCGACATCGTCAACGAGGAGCCGCAAAGCAGTGTGCGGATTCCGGAACTTCGGCGCAATGATGAGCTCGGTGATCTCGTGAACGAATTCAATGGCATGCTGGATCGCATTCAGCAATTCATTGATCAGCAAGGCGAGTTCGTCCAGGATGTCTCGCATGAGTTGCGGACGCCGGTTGCGGTGCTGGAAGGGCATTTGCAGTTGCTCAACCGCTGGGGCAAGGACGATCCTCAGGTGCTCGATGAATCGCTGGCGGCCTCGCTGCAGGAGATCACGCGCATGAAGCGCCTGATTCGGGAGATGCTGGATCTGACGCGGGCGGATCAGGTCGATGTGCAATTTCCAAATGCGGTCTGCGATATTCACCAGGCCATCGATCAAGTCGTCAACGACTTCAAGATGGTCCACCCTGAATTCACATTTTTGCTGGACAACGAACTGGATGGGCCGGTCTGGGTGCGGATGTATCGCAACCACTTGGAGCAAGTCCTGATCATTTTGCTCGACAATGCGGTGAAATATTCCAAGGACCGCAAAGAGATCCAGGTCTCAGCTGGCGCCGAAGAAGGGGCGATCGCGATCGCCGTGCAGGATTTTGGCGAAGGCATCAGCCCCAAGGATCGCGAGCGCGTCTTCAATCGGTTCTACCGGGTCGATAAGGCGCGCAGTCGCGAGGCAGGCGGCAATGGCCTGGGCCTGGCCATCGCCCAGCGGTTGGTCGAAAGCTATCACGGTCACATCTCAGTGGATTCCGCACTGGGGCATGGCTCGATCTTCCGCATTACGCTGCCGACGATCACCGAGGCGAAAGCCACTGCGCTGCAGGCCAGCGCGCCGGCCAAACCAGAATTGCATGACTAAGTTTTTTCCTAAGCCGCTGACCTCGTCTCGGCGGTTTTTTGCATGGACGAGAAAAAATTGTTGACACCCTTAACAAAAACGAGCAAACTATGAGACTGTTAATGGCATTGACAACTAATGCCGTGACAAATAACTCGTATTTTGGGGGTCATACAATGCACGCAAGCAAGCAACTTGTCAGGCGAGGGAGCCTCATCGCGCTCATCGTCGCCATTCCGCTACTTCTTTTGTTCATCGCGTTAAAGTTTGTCAGCTATGAACAGCAGACGAGCACCAAACACATCGACGTGGCGGTGGTCGATCTTGACCAACCAGCGCAGTTCCAGGGCCAAGCCGTTGCCCTGGGCGAAGGCGTTGAAAGTCAGCTCAAGCGCAGCAAGGAAGTGACCTGGCACCTGGTCTCTGCCAAACAGGCGGACGCCGGCTTGAAAAATGGTGCGTACCTGATGAAGGTGACGTTGCCGGAAGATTTTTCACAAAACGCAACCACCGCGCTGAGCAAGGCGCCGAAGCAAAGCACCATCGGCCTTGATATGTCGGCGCACAACAATTTCACGTCGCACATGATCACAGGCATCGTGGCCGATAAGCTGCAGGCGCAGGTCGCAGCCAAAGTCCAAGAGGCGTACAACAAATCGCTGCTGGACAGTTTCAGCCAGTTGGCGAGCGGCATCGGCGAGGCGGCGGCTGGGACGGACCAGCTGAAGGCCGGCGCCGACCAGCTGGAAGACGGCAGCGGCCAGGTCAGCGATGGCCTCACCACGCTGGCGGGCAAATCCGGCACGCTGCAGGACGGTGTGACGAAACTCGCAGATGGCGGCCAGCAGCTCAATGATGGGCTTCAGACGATCGTCGCCAACAACGCGACTTTGACTGGCGGCGTGGCCAAGTTGCAAGGCGCCATCCAACAGATGATTCCGGGCAACGATTACCTACACGAACAGCTTCAACTTGCTTCGACGAAGATCGAGAAGCAGTTAGCAAGTGGCGCGCCAAAACTCAAGGAACTCGACGAAGGGTTGACCGCGCTTCAAAGTGGGGTCTCCCAGATCACGGCGGGCATCAACGCGAAGCGCAATGATGACCTGTCCGCGGCGATCACGGCCGACATGACCGCGACCGGCACCAGCCTGCAAGCCGCCGGGGCGAATTTCCTCAAGGCGGGGGATGACCTGACGCAACTCAAGTCCATCATGAACGAATTGATGGCGGACAAAGATGTGATGGCGGTTATTTTGAAAAATCACATGGCGTCTGGCTTGAAGCTGTTGACCTTGCAGCCGGATATCGAAAAGAATATGAACGCAGGCAAGACCAATCTCGAAGCAGCCGGCGCTAAGCTCCAAAAAACTGGCGGCGAGTTGACCACGCTGAGTGCTTCGACCGCGAAACTGAAAGCTGCGCTGAACCAGCTCAACGACCAAGTGCCGACCCTGACCGCCGGCACTCGGCAGGCGATCACGCAGCTCAAGGCCGGCCTGGAAGATGTCGATGATGGGTTGACCAAAAAGGGCACCACGATCGAGACGAAGGGCGCCATTCAAGGAAGCGGCGAGATCTCGGATGGTTTGAAGCAGATCTTGGCCGGGCTCAAGGGCACCGATACCAATGCTGGTCTGATCGATGGCTTGGCGCAGTACACGGATGGGGTCGCCCAAGCCGCAAGTGGTGCGACGCAGCTCGATACCGGCCTCGGTCAATTGAACGGCCAGGTGCCGGCGTTGGTCGATGGCGTGGCGAAGTTGAATGACGGTGCGGGGCAAGTGGCCTCTGGGACGAGTCAATTAGCCGCTGGCGTCACGCAGCTGAATGTGAAGTTAGGCGATGGCGCCAAGCAAACGTCAGGCCTGTACACCGGCAAAGCCAACGTGGCGCATTTTGTCACCCCGATCGCGAATAAGACACAGTCCGATCCACTGGCCAAGCCGCTGCTGGATGTGCTGTCGCCGATGGTCCTGCTGCTGGTCGCCTTTGTGGCTGCGTTGCTCACGGAATTGGGCTTCAATCGCTACAGCGCCAGCTTCAAAAAGGCAAACCTGTTGCAACGCAGCTTGTGGATCGCCGGCACCTTGGTGGTCTCCGCACTGGGCATCACGCTTGTTGTGCTGGGCATGGGCATCAGCGTGGCGAGTGCAGTTGGCTTGTTCCTACTTTTGCTGATCGCCGAGGCGCTGTTCACCTTGATCATTTTTGCCTTGGACGTATGGCTGGGCACCGTGGGCGTTCTCCTCTCTTTGGCGATCTTGTTCCTGCAGCTGATCGTCTCGGGTGGGCTGTTGCCAAACGCGATGCTGTCAGGGTTCTACCAGTTCCTGGGTAAATTGATGCCGGGCACCTATCTGCTGGATGGCCTCAATGCCGCCGTGAATGGACTCAACACAATGTCTGTTGTCACCATCGTGGTCTTGGCGGTGATGGCCGCGATTTTTGCCGGCCTGCTGGCGCTTCACCAAAAACGCACCCAAGTGACCGAATAATGTGGTAGGCTTAAAACAGAAGTGGGACAACGATCGAGCGCCGGTTCGCTAGGTAAGTGTTCTTAAGCACCAGGTTCGCGCGTTGGACCAGGCGCTTGAGGACCTTCGCTGCTGACTCGGACAGTTGGCCCACGACAATGAGACTGCGATCTGACCTGAGGAGGCGCCATCATGGCCGACGATAAACTGCTTGAAGATTATATTGAAGTGTATCTGAGTGCGTTCAAATACGTCGGTGAGCTCGTGTCGGCGCCGATGCGGGATGATGACATTTCGTTTGAACAGTTTCTCATTCTGCGCGACATCGCAGCCGGCCACGATCTGAGCTTGTCTGAGATCGCCAAGGCGCGGCATGTAACGCGGGCGGCGATCTCTCGCCAGATCAAAACGCTGATGGAACATCACTACATGATCCAGGTGCGCGACCCCAACGATGGGCGCCGCCAGGAACTGCAGCTGACGACTAGCGGCCAGGCGCTTGTCAGCCGAGTCAATCAGGCGATCAGCACGCGCTTTGCGGGCTGGATCGATGTGATCGGCGAACCAGACGCCCAGGACCTGCTACGCATCATGCGGCGGGTCGGGCAGGAGATCATTGCCAAAGAACAGAAATAAGCATTAAAAAAGTGCCTCGGCGAAATTTTCGCTGGGGCACTATTTATTTGACCTGGTGAAACGACTTAGCGGTGATTTTGCCGGCCGGCGTTTCGGCCATGGCCAGTTGGGCGAGACTTGCCCGTTGTGTGATCGCCGGTGCTCGTTTCAGTTTCATAAAGCGGTTGTGCTGGTTTTGCAAAAGTAGTTTCATCGACGACGATGACTGGCGGATTATCGACCAGGTCGGCGTCCATCTTCTTGCGAATGTTCGGGGTGATGATGTAGGTGACAATGATCTGCTGAATGACGATGATGACACCGCCGGCCAGGAAGTAAAGGCCGAGGCCTGCGTTATACATCAAGCAGAAGAAGAAGGTCATCGCGGGTGACAGCAGGGCGGAAACGCGCATCGCCTGGCGCTGTTCGGCCGGGACGCTTTGCATCATCAGCCAGCTTTGCACCAGATACAACAGGGTCGCAACAATGGTGATGATGATGTTCGTATGGCCCAGCGGAATACCGAAGAAGGTACTCTTGGAGATTTCTGGGGAATAGGCGACCGCCTGATACAGACCGGAGAAGATCGGCAACTGGATCAGCAAGGTCAAGCAACCCATCGATGGGATCATGCTGGTGTTGTTTTTCCGGTAAACTTCCTGCATCGTGGTGTTCAGCTGCAACGTGGCCTGTTGATCGCCCTGGTGCTTTTTCATCTCGGCCTGCAAAATGTCGATCTGCGGCTTGAGCACTTTCATTTTTTCCTGCGAGATCGTCATCTTGCGCTGCTGGTTGAGCATCAGCGGCAACAGGACGAGGCGCACGACCAGCGTGATGACGAGAATCGCGATGCCGTATGCGCTGGGGCCGCCGATGATGCCGGCCAGCCATTGCATCAGGTGCGCGATCGGTAGGCCGAACACCTTGTACATCCAGCCGTAGATCCCGCTTGTCGGCGCCTTGAGCTGCGTCGCTCGTTGTAGCGTCTGGTTACCGCAAGCAGTCAAAAACAGCGCCAGACTGCCCAGCCCGCCGAACGTGAGCCAGCGTTTCATTTTGTGCATATGTTTTATCCCCTTAATAAGTTTGATACTGGAAATAACTATACTTGAAGGGCGCACCGCTTTCAACCGCTCAGCCGGCGTACAGACACGACATTTGGAAAAAATCAGACTAAAGTTGGAGGGCCACTGGCCAAAAAAATGGAACTAGAACAAAACTTTTGTTTGTCCCAGTTCCTGTATAGTGCACTAATGTTAATGCAGTGTCGTGGGCCAAATGTCCGGGTCCGAGCAGCTAAGGTCCCAATCACCTAGTCCAAAGTTCGGACCTGGCGCTTGGAACACTTACCTGTCGGGCCCAAAAGCGACATTTGTCCCACTTCCTTTGGTGGTGGCTGCTTGTGCATGCGGCGATGCGTCACACGATCAGCCGGTCACCCGAAATCTGTCGTACGCGGGAATCGGGTCAAGCGCATGTTCTTCATAGTGGTCGACGCGGCCGCTTGGCGTTGGGCTGGCCTTGATCGCTGCCGCAAATTTGGCCATGTTGACGGGCTCGCCGACCGCTTCGATATACACAGACCCGTCGTCGCGATTCTCGACCTTTCCAGTGATCTGGAGTTTATCTGCGACCATTTTGGCCATCCAGCGGAATCCGACGCCTTGCACGCGGCCGGAGACCAGCATCGATCTTGCGATTTTTGTCATCTGGCGCCTCCTTTCGACAGTGGTCTGCTGTCGATTTCTTCTCTAGTTTAGCATAATCCGGCGTGCCATATGGTAGACTAAACCAGACAAGTCAAGGAGGCTATTATGGAATATATTGCGTCAGCGAAAAACGAGCATATTAAAAATGCGAAAAAATTAACGGTCAAAAAGTACCAAAAGGAGACCGGCTTCTATTTACTGGAAGGATGGCACCTGGTTCAGGAAGCCCTGGCAGCCGGTCAGACGCCGCGCCGCATTTATGCGACCAAAAAGTTCCTCGATAAAATTGAACTGCGCCCATTTTACGAACAGACCAGCGAGATCTCGGAGGCTGTTGCCAAGCATCTGGGCGAAACGGAGACGCCGCAGGGAATTTTTGCGGTGATGCCACTGGTGCTTGGCAGTCTGCCGAAGACCCTGTCCGGCCAATTTCTCTTGCTGGATCAGATTCAGGATCCGGGCAACGTTGGGACCTTGGTGCGGACAGCGGATGCGGCCGGGGTCAAAACAATTGTGTTTGGCGCGGGCACCGCGGATCCTTACAACCCGAAAGTGCTGCGGGCGATGCAGGGCAGTCAGTTCCACGTTAACATTGTTTCGGCGCCACTGCCGCCGCTGGTCGCGCAGCTTCAGACCGCCAAGATTCCTGTCTATGGCACAGAGCTGAACGTGAACGCAAAACCGTATCTGGCAGTTGAGTCTGCCTCTCAGTTTGCGCTGATCGTCGGCAATGAAGGCAATGGGATGAGCCAGGAGCTTCTGGCCGCCACAGACACCAATCTCTACATCCCAATCAAGGGCCAAGCGGAGTCGCTGAATGTGGCGATCGCGGCTGCGGTCGTGCTTTTTCACCTGACCGCTTAAGAAAATCTTGCGAGGATGCACGAAGCGGGGCGGACCTGATATAATAAAGGTGTGTTGAACGACAGTTGAAAAGGAGCGATTGCATGCAGAAGTCTCATGGATGGGAAACCGATACCGAGTACATGAGCTATGTCTCTGACCTGCTGGCCCAGCCAGCGGTGCAAAAGCTCGCGAACTTCCCGCAGCACCATTATTCGGATCGGCTTTCACATTCGATCAGTGTCTCGTATCAGAGCTACCTGCTCGGGAAAAAGTGGCACCTCAACGTGCGCGCTTTGGCCCGTGCCGGCCTCTTGCACGACCTATTCTATTACGACTGGCGGGTCACCAAGTTCTCACTTGGGACACATGCGTATATCCATCCGCGCATTGCCCTGCGTAACGCCGAAAAGATCACCGACCTGTCGCCAATGGAAAAAGACATTATTGTCAAGCACATGTGGGGTGCGGCCTTGGGTGTTCCCAAGTACCGCGAAAGCGTGGTCGTGTCCCTAGTCGATGACTGGGAAGCAGTCGATGAAGTGCTCATTCCATGGTTGCAAAAGGTGCGCCATCCGTTCCGGACTCGTCTTAGTTAGGTCAAGCGCCGACGCTTATATAGGTCGGCGTTTTTTGTATGGCCAAGTGCGCCATCAAGCACCCAGGCCAAACTATTCGCTCAGACCAAAACGGCCCGCGCCGCACCCTTTATAGTCGGGCTCCGGCTCGCAGGGGTGGGACATCTAACTGTCTTGGGCACTCGAGCCTTCGCGCCCTTTTTTCAAAAAGCTTGTTTTCCTTTTTAAATGAGTTATACTGATACTATCTAAATGTAAGTAACGATTTGATGGGGTGAATAAGATGGCTAACGCCGTAGTAGGTACCGAAACTTGTACAGGGGATACGTTGTCGCTGTGTCCAAAGTTTACAAAAACATTTGTCATTCTTGGTAAGAAATGGATGGGCCTGATTCTTGAGGTCCTGATGCAAAATGGGGCGTCTCGCTTTAAGGATATCGCGAGCACCGTCACCAAATGCTCCGATCGTGTGCTGGTTGAACGGCTCAAGGAACTCGAGGCGGAAGGGCTGGTCGACCGTGAGACGCATGCGGACAGCTCCTTGATCGAATATCGCCTGACGGACAAAGGGGCGGCCTTGGCGCCTGTCCTTGAAGCCGCACATGTCTGGGGCGATACCTGGCTGTCAGACGAGGAATGCGAGTAATTTTCAGCAAAAATGCGGTGGGGGCTTGACGCGCCCGCCATTTTTGCTATGCTGAAAGTAATCAAACAACCAAATACGAAGACGGAAGCTCAAGCTGGCGGCCCAGCCAGGGAACGATGGTCATGACTGCAAACCATCGATGGGACCAAGGCTTGTTTTCACTTCTCGAGTAGACTTTTCGCTTGCGGAAAGCTCCGGCATCGCCGTTATCAAGTTGAGTGCACGTTTTTTGCGTGAACAAGGGTGGTACCGCGACGCTTCGTCCCTTCTTGGGCGAGGCGTTTTTATTTTGGTCAAAAACACAAAGGAGGCCACCGGCATGGATCTGAAAACCAAGCTGGAGCAACTGGATCAGGAGAATCAGAAACGAATCAAAAGTGTCAAAGAACTCGATGAATTAAATAAGATCAGGGTGGAACTGCTGGGCAAAAAAGGGCCGATCACCGAGGCCTTGCGCGGCATGCGCGACCTTGCCCCAGAAGAACGGCCAAAGATCGGCGAGTTTGCCAACCAAGTCAAAGCAAACTTGCAAGAATCCATTGCGGAGCGTAAGGCGTTGCTCGAGCAATTGGCGATTCACGCCCAACTGGCCAAAGAAACGATCGATGTCACGCTGCCAGGCGATCAAAAACAGGTCGGCACCCCACATATTCTCGATCAGATCATGGATGACATCGAAGACTTTTTCATTGGCCAAGGCTATCAGGTCGTTGATGGGCCGGAAGTGGAAGAGGATCACTACAACTTTGAGATGCTCAACATCCCAAAGGACCACCCGGCGCGGGACATGCAGGATACTTTTTACCTGGATGACCAGCTGCTGATGCGCTCTCAGACGAGCCCAGTGCAGGCGCGGACGCTGGAGATCCACGATTTTTCCAAAGGCCCGCTGAAGATGATCTCCCCAGGGCGCGTGTATCGCCGCGATAATGATGACGCGACGCATAGCCATCAGTTCCATCAGGTCGAAGGGCTTGTGATCGACAAGCACATCACCATGGCGGATCTGAAGGGGACGCTGTTGGCCCTGGCTCAGCATGTGTTTGGCGCGGACCGCCAGATTCGCCTGCGCCCAAGCTTTTTCCCATTCACCGAGCCTTCCGTTGAGGTCGATGTATCCTGTTTCCGCTGCGGCGGGAAAGGCTGTGCGATCTGCAAGTACAGCGGCTGGATCGAGGTGCTCGGCGCGGGGATGGTGCATCCCAACGTTCTGACCAACGCGGGCGTGGATGCGGATGTTTACGGCGGGTTTGCGTTTGGCCTTGGCCCGGATCGGTTTGCGATGCTCAAATATGGCATCGATGATATTCGGAGTTTTTACCAAGGCGACATTCGCTTCTTGAGTCAATTCCAACAGGAGGGTTAAGCACATGGATGTGTCATATGAATGGTTGAAAGAGTTAGTCGATGTGCCAGTCTCCCCGGAAGAATTGGCGGACAAGGTCTCACGCACCGGCATCGAAGTGGATAGCGTCACACACCCGGATGCGGGCTTGAAAAAGATCGTGGTGGGCAAAGTCTTGAGCCTGGCCGACCACCCCGATTCCGATCACCTTCATGTCGCGCAGGTCGATGTTGGCGAGGAGGCGCCGCTTCAGATCGTTTGCGGCGCCCCAAACATTGCGGCGGGGCAGACTGTGATCGTGGCGCTGCCCAATTCCTGGGTCGGCGGCCACACGAAGATCAAGAAGAGCAAGATGCGCGGCGTGGAAAGCAATGGGATGATCTGTGCCTTGCAGGAGCTTGGTTTCAGCGACTCGGTCTCTCCGAAGGCTTATTCCGCTGGGATCTATGTCTTCAATGAAGCGATCGCGCCCGGCACGGATGCGCTTGAAGCGCTGGGGATGACTGATGCGATTCTCGATTTTGAGATCACGCCGAACCGCGCGGATGCGCTGGGGATGCGCGGGGTGGCGTGGGAAGTTGGCGCCACCTATGATGAAAAGCCGCACTTCAAGGATATTCCTGTGGAAGAAACGGGTAAGCCGATCACCGATCTTTTGACCGCCACCGTGACGGATGAAAATGATGCGCCGGCTTATCAGATGCGGGTAGTCAGCGACGTCACGATCGAAGAGAGCCCGCTGTGGCTGCAGCGCCGCCTTTGGAATGCCGGCGTGCGCCCGGTCAATAACATTGTCGACGTGACCAACTTGATCATGCTCGAATACGGCCAGCCGCTGCATGCGTTTGATTATGACAAGCTCGCTAGCCATCAGATTCTGGTGCGCCGCGCGACAAATGGCGAGCATCTGACCACCCTTGATGGCAATGACCATGAGCTGATCGACGACGACATCGTGATCACCGATGGCACGCGGCCCGTTGCGCTCGCCGGCGTGATGGGGGGCTTGGACACCGAGATCACGGCCAGCACCAAGACCGTCGTGATCGAGGCGGCCAAGTTTGCGCCTGTCAACATTCGGCGCACGGCCCTTCGCTACAACCTGCGTTCAGAAGCCTCTTCCCGTTTTGAAAAAGGGGTGGATGTGGGCAGCATCAATCTCGCGCTGGATGAGGCGGCGCGGCAAATGGCCACGCTGGGTCACGGCGCCGTTGCGACGGGGACCTTATCTGCTTCGGCGATCAAACCGGAGCCTGTGATCGTCAACATTTCGCTGGCCCGCATCAACCACGTGCTCGGCGCAGAGCTGACCGCGGAAACGGTGACCACGATCTTCAAGCGGCTGGGTTTTGGCGTGACCGAAGCGGATGGTCTTTTCACCGTGTCGATTCCAACGCGGCGCTGGGACATCAGTATCGAAGCCGACCTGATCGAGGAGATCGCCCGCATCTATGGCTACGACGAGCTGCCGAGCACCTTGCCGACGACCACGATGACGATCGGCCAATTTACCCCGAGCCAGACGCGCCGCCGCCGGACCCGCAAATTGCTGGAGGGCCTGGGGCTGACCCAGGCAATCACGTACAGTCTGGTGGCCGAAGCGGACGCCCCTGCGTTTGCGCTTGAAGCCAGCGAACCGACCCAGGTGGCCTGGCCGATGACCAATGACCACAGCACGTTGCGGCAAAATCTGGTCACGGGCCTGCTCAACGCGATCGCTTACAATGTAGCGCGCTCGCAAAATGACTTGGCGCTTTACGAACAAGGCCGTGTCTTCCTGCGTAGCAAAGATCAGACGCGCCCGGTTGAAAAAGAATATGTCGCCGGTGCCATCACCGGGCTCACGCGGCAAAAGAGCTGGCACGAAGCCGCGCAAGCTGTCGATTTTTATAATGTCAAAGGCATTGTCGAAACGCTACTGGGTGATTATCGGCTGAACGAACCTGTGCGGTATGTGGCCTTGACCGACGACCCGACCCTGCACCCTGGGCAAAGCGCCAGCATTCTTCTTGGCGACAAACGCATCGGCTTGATCGGTCGGATTCATCCGGGCTACGCCAAAGCGCACAGCCTGCCGGATACCTTCGTGTTTGAGCTGGACCTGGATGCGCTGCTGGCTGCGGATCGCAGCGACATGACTGCGGCTCCTGCGCCGAAGTACCCAAGCGTGACCCGCGACATCGCGATTCAAGTCGGCATCGAAGTCGAGCATGCGGCGATCGAGGCCGTCATTTGGCAAAATGCTGGGAAGTATCTTCAGGACAGCCATTTGTTTGACGTCTATCACGGCAAGAACCTGCCGTTTGGGCAAAAGAGCATGGCGTACACCCTGACGTACCGGCGCGATGATCAGACGTTGACGGAAGATGAAGTCAATGCCGCATTCGCCAAAGTTCAGGCGGCGCTTGAGACTGAGCTGCACGCGGTGATTCGCTAAATCACGGGAGCCTGTCGCTTTTTGCGGCAGGTTTTTGTATAATATCAGCAGTATGTTTGCAATGAGGAGGGCGACTCGTGGATAATCAGACGCCAAATGATCAAGGATCTCGAAAAAAATCGCTGCATCAGGCGGAATCGCGGGTCGTCAACCGCATCGTGCTGTGGGTCGTGGGCATTGTGGTCGTGTTGCTCGTGATCGTCGGGCTCATGGGCTATCGGTATGTGAAGTCTTCGCTGGAGCCGGTCAACGAAAAAGCCACTGACCGCATCACCGTGCACATTCCGATCGGCTCAAGCACCAAAGAGATCGGGGCCACGCTGCAAAACAAAAAGATCATCAAGTCGGCCACTGTGTTCAACTACTATGTGAAATTTCATAGTTATACGAATTTTAAAGCGGGCGACTATACCTTTACCCAGGCGAACACCTTGCAGCAGATCGTCGGTGAGCTTCGTGCCGGGAGCACGGGGGATAACCAGATCGGTACCGTGTTGGTCAAGGAAGGCGTCACAGTCGAGCAGATCGGCGATGTGATCGACAAGCTGAAGTCAAAGAACGCCAATATGTCCAAGGAGAAGTTCCTCGACTTGATGAAGAATGAGACATTTTTCGCCAAGCTGGCCAAGGATTATCCGAAGCTGTTGACGTCGGCGGCGCAGGCCAAGGATGTGCGGTATCGCCTCGAAGGCTATCTATTCCCGGCGACCTACACGATCACCAAGAAAGAGACCTTGAAGACGCTGGTTGCGCAAATGGTGCAAAAGACTGACAGCATCCTGCAGCAGTATTACACCAGCATCAACAAGCAGGGCTACAAGGTCCAAGAAGTGATGACGCTGGCCAGTCTGGTCGAACGCGAAGGCAGCACGGCCAACGATCGGCGCACGATCGCAGGCGTCTTCCTGAACCGGCTTGCGGTCAAGATGCCGCTTCAATCCGATATTTCGGTCATGTACGCGTTGAATACGCATAAAACGCATTTGACCAACACCGATACCGCGGTGGACAGCCCGTATAACCTGTACGTCAATACCGGCTACGGACCTGGGCCGTTTGACTCGCCAAGTGAAGCGTCGATCTCCGCGGTGCTCTCGCCGCTGGATCGCGATAAGAATTATCTGTACTTCGTCGCGAACCTCAAGACCGGTGAGATCTTGTACGCGACAACGCGCGAGGCTCATGATGCCAATGTGGCAAAATTTGCGGCAGATAACGGTCAGTGACCGAGCAAAACTGGATCAGCTGGGCTGATCCAGTTTTTGTTGGCAGTGGGCCAGGTGGCGGGCTTGAGAGATCTGAACCCGTCTCAGAATTTTGATAGTGGAGGCTTTTTAGTGGATGCACAAAAACCGATCGTGATCGGGGTGACAGGTGGCTCAGCCAGTGGGAAGACGTCGGTCGCCCGGGCGATCTTCGACAATTTTTCCGGGCACTCGCTCTTGTTGCTCGAGCAGGATTCGTATTACAAACACAGCGACTTGCCGTTTGAGGAGCGGCGGAAGATCAATTACGATCATCCCCTGGCCTTCGACACGCCGCTACTTCATCAGCAGCTCACCGATCTGATCGCACGGCGGCCGATCGAAAAGCCGGTCTATGATTACACGATTCATAACCGGGCGAGTGAAGTGGTCCATGTCGCGCCACGCGATGTGATCATTGTCGAAGGCATCCTGATTCTGGCAGATGAGACTCTGCGCGACCTGATGGATATCAAGGTCTATGTTGACACCGACGATGACATTCGCGTGATTCGGCGCATCAAGCGGGACATGGCCGAACGCGGGCGCAGTCTGGATGATGTGATTCAGCAGTATCTGACCACGGTCAAACCGTCCTATCATCAGTTCATCGAGCCGACCAAGCGCTACGCCGACATCATCGTGCCAGAGGGCGGGCGGAACACGGTCGCGATCGATCTGCTGGTCACCAAGATTCGGGCGATCTTGGCCGAGCGTGGCCTGCGCGAGTGAATTTTCATTGACATTGCGCACGTCAGCACGTAGCATCGTTGTTTAGATACACAAAAAATGGAATTGAGGGATCGTTATGGCGGATAAAGTCTATCCGATGACAGCTGACGGCAAAGTCAAGCTGGAACAAGAACTAGAAAACTTAAAAACAGTGAAGCGCCCAGAAGTGATCGAACGTATCAAGGTCGCACGTGGATTCGGCGATCTGTCCGAAAACTCTGAATACGAAAGTGCCAAGGACGAACAAAGCACCCTTGAGACACGGATCATTACCATCGAAACGCAGCTGCGTTATGCGCAGATCATCGACGCCAATTCCGTAGCCGCGGATGAAGTGTCGATCGGCAAGAAGATCACCTTTGTTGAAGAAGGCGACGACGAACCTGAAACATATGAGATCGTGGGTTCCGCGGAGGCTGACGCGTTTAACGGCAAGATCTCCAACGATTCACCGATCGCAGCGGGCCTGATCGGCAAAAAAGTTGGGGATGTGGTCACCATTAACACCCCTGGCGGCGACATGACCGTTAAGATCACCAAAGTCGAAGGCTAAGACTTCGCGCTAAAAACACGCTGCGGCGTGTTTTTTTATGCGGTACGGCGCGCGGCGCCCAACTGCGAACGCGGCGGGCCATCCCGCGTGAAATCAGTCGCAAGCCGTAAGCTCAGCGTCGCAGTTTTCGGTATAATAGATGTCAAAAGGGGAGGTGTTGAGAGATGTCACATTGGCGCGTGTTTTGGCTACTTGAAGGCGGGCTACTGCTTTGGCTCGGTTTTCAGATCGTGACGAACCCACCGGCACTGATCGGCGTCGTGCTCGGCGCCTTATTGCTTGCGATCGGGGTGAAGAGCCATCGCGCGGCAGGGGTGTGGTGCACGATCGGCGGCATCACGCTGGCCGTTTCGGTCATGATCAATCCGGCGTTTTGGCTGGTGCTATTTGCGGCCTTGGTCGCGATCATCGCCTTGTCCAGCAAGCCAAATGGCGAAACGACCGTCAAGAAGCCTTGGCAGCAAAAACGCTTTGTCTCGGTGGAGACCACGGATCCGTCTGCCAAAGCGGGTCAGGTGAAGCGGCACCCTTGGTTTGGGAATGAAACGATTGGGGCCGAAGTTTTTGAATGGGATGACATCAATCTCACCGTTGGCATGGGCGACACCATCATCGACCTTGGCAATACGTTTTTGCCGGCCGGCGACAATGTGGTGGTCGTTCGCAAGGGGTTTGGGAAGACCCGCGTGCTGGTGCCAATCGGTGTCGGCGTGATGATCGACCATTCCGCGATGCTGGGGACCTTGACGATCGATGACCAGGAGTTCCATTTGCAAAATGAAACGGTCAAGCATTTCAGCAGCGACTATGATGACACCACCCGCCGCGTGCATTTGATTCTCAACGTCTTGGTCGGGGATGTGGAGGTGTTGCGCGTATGAATTGGATCCGATTGGCTTGGCAATTTTTCATCGCGCTTATCTCGATCTTGCTGTTGGAACTGTTTTTGATGCTGGCGGTTGCCAGTGGCCATCTCGATAAAATGTGGGCGCTGCTTCAACAGACCACTTTTGGCGCGCCACTTTTGACCTATGTGATCGCAGGCGCCTTGTTGATCGCGGTGTTGGTGGCGGCGACTAGTTATGGGCTGGCGCGTTACCAACACAATCAGTTGACCAAACGACTGTCCCAACTGACGGCTGGCCAGCTTGAGGCCCCTGTTTTTGCCCGGCAAGGTGAGGCCGAAACGGCGCTTGGCGGCGATGTTGCAAAGATGCTTGAAGCGTTGCGGCAAAAAATGATACGCTTACAGCGCGAGGTCGCCCGTTATTCGGCGTCGCCTGTCGTGATCGCCGGTGAAACGAAGGAAGAGATTCTGACGCAGGAGCGCCATCGTTTGGCCCGCGAGCTGCACGACTCCGTTTCACAACAGCTTTTTGCCGCGATGATGATGCTGTCGGCGCTGCGTTCAGTTGTGAATCAGAATACGCCGGAAGCGCCGGAGCTCAAACAGATCACGACCATCGAAGGCGTGATCAACGAGGCGCAAGCCGAAATGCGGGCGCTGCTTTTGCATTTGCGGCCGACGACGCTTGAGGGCAAGTCCCTGAAGCAGGGCATCATCGCGCTTTTGCAGGAACTGCAGACGAAGATCCGCATTCAGATCAAATGGGAGCTTGCGGATGTCCACCTGTCCGCGGCCAGCGAAGACAATCTGTTTCGGATCGTGCAGGAACTCCTCAGTAATACCTTGCGCCACGCGAAGGCGAAAACGCTGGAGGTCTATCTCAAAGACCTCGACACCAGCGTTGTATTGCGCGTGGTCGACGACGGGGTCGGCTTTGATCCGGCCACCGAGAATACGACCGGGAGCTATGGGTTGTCGAACATCAAGGAACGCGCTGAAAGCCTCGGCGGAACGGCAAAGGTGATCAGTTTTCCAGACCAAGGGACCAGCGTGGAAGTGCGCGTCCCATTATCAAAGGAAGTAAGCAATGATTAAAGTATTGATCGTGGACGACCACGAAATGGTGCGCTTGGGTATCTCGACCTATTTAGGCGTTCAGCCAGACCTCACCGTGGCCGGCGAAGCCAAAGACGGACAAGAAGGCCTCGATATGGCCTTGGCGTTGCGACCTGATGTGATCTTGATGGACCTTGTGATGCCCAATATGGACGGCATCGAGGCTACTAAGCGCATCTTGGCAGCATGGCCCGAGGCGCGCATCATCATCCTCACCAGCTTTATCGATGATGAAAAAGTTTATCCTGCTCTTGAAGCCGGCGCAGCGAGCTACATATTGAAGACCGCAACGGCCGAGGAGATTGCCAGCGCGATTCGGCAGACCGCCAAAGGGGAATCAGTCCTTGAGCCCCAGGTCACCACGAAAATGATGAACCGGCTGACGCAAAAACCGAAGCAGGAACTCTACGATGATCTGACCAATCGCGAGCGAGAGGTGCTGCAACTGATCGCCAAGGGCCGCTCCAACCAGGAGATCGCGGACGAGTTGTTCATCACGCTCAAAACCGTCAAGACCCACGTCTCAAACATCTTGGCCAAGCTAGAAGTTGAAGACCGCACCCAAGCCGCGATCTACGCCTTCCAGCACGGAATAGTGGAAAAAGAATAGGGTGCGGAGGTCCGCGGGATGGCAGAACAGCTAGGTCGGCTCATGCGCTTGCTGGCGCAGTTGGCCAGTGAGTGCATGAGACGCCTAGATGTTTCTGCCATGCGGGCCGGAACCCGACTGGAATAGGGTGCGGAGGTGCGCGTTTATGGGTGGGCAGTTAGCATGGCCCTGGCGCTGGATGGCGTACTTGGCCATCGAGTGCCAGGGCCAGCTAAATGTCCCACCCATGCGCACCAAAGCCCAACGGAAAATGGGTGCGGAGCGGGGCGTTTAGGCCTGGGCCGACTAGCTGACTCAGGCCTGCCCCGCGGAGCCCGACTGAATAGGGTGCGGAGGCCCGCGGGATGGCGGGTCACCCGCTATTTTGACACCCCTGCTCACCGCAAAGTTACAAGGAGGAATTCAAATGGCCATCACAATGACAGACGCCGCAAGCAAGTGGTTTCGCGACGAGCTCGCGTTGCCAGCCGGCGCAGGCATTCGCTTTTTTGGCAAAGTGTACGGTAAGACAAATGTGCATGATGGTTTTTCCGTTGGTATGACACGGGACGACAAGCCTGCAGAAGTCGTTGAAGACTTTCTTAAAGACGGGATTCATTACTATGTGACGGCCGGCGATGCCTGGTTTTTCAATGGCCTCGATATGGCGGTCGATTATGACGCGCACCGCGATGAGCCCGTCTATACGTTTAGTGAGCAGGGATAAAAAAGAGTCTTGCAAGATCAGACACAAAAAGCGCTAAGCTATGACGCCACCGAAATACTCGGAGGCCCATGGCTTGGCGCTATTTTTTTGACTGTCGGTGGAGGTCGCGCCTGAATCGGTTGGAAGTTGAGGCGTAAGGGGAGTTGCGTCAAACTCTTAAAGGTTGTTGACAGTATTCGTCAACAACGGTATATTTTTGACGAGGTGATCGTTGATGGATCCATTGACACTGACAACAGAAGCGTTGGCGCAGGGGTACCACCAAGTTGGGGATCTCTGGGTGTGCCTTTATTGTTCGCACACCTCGCCTTCTCGTGAGTCGATCACCGCGCATGTCCAACAGGTCCACGGAGGAGCGGATCACGCGCTATTGGCGACCACGGACAAATATAACACGCTCACAGCCACGCAGCAGACCTTGTTAGCCGCGTTTGCCGCAGGGGAGACCGATGCGCAGATCGCCGCAAAACTGCAGGTGAGCTTGGCGACAGTCCGGCACCAGCGCTTCACATTTCGGGAAAAGGCGAAGCAAGCGCGGCTGTATCTCGCGCAATATCAGGCAGTGTTTGGCCAAGTTAAGCCGCAGCGGTGGTTGCCGATGCCACCGGGCGTTGAACGCCAAGATGCGCGCTTCAAGATCACGCCCGCCGAGTATCAGACCATTGTCGACAAATTCTTTGATGAAGAAAATGGTCGCTTGACGCTCACCCGGTTGCCAAAAGGACAGAAAAAGATCATTGCCGTGCTGTACCGGCTCAGGCAGGAATTTATTTTTGACCGGCATTACTCGCGGGCGCAAGTCGATCAGCTGCTCCACACAATTTTTTCCGACCACACCACACTCAAACGCTACCTCGTCGATTATCAATTTTTGGCGCGGACAGCCGATGAGCGGACCTATTGGCGGATCTTTTAAGGAGACGACTATGAACGAAGACCGGAAAGCTAAAATTCGCGACTATAAGCTGCAGCCGACCTATTACGGCGTGATTCAGCTCACGAATACCGTGACTCATAAGATCTATATCGATGCGGTGCCGAACACCAAAAATCGGTGGGGCTATTATCAGACGAACCTCAACAACCACGCGTATGGGCAGACTGCCTTGCAGCGTGATTGGGATGAATATGGCGCGGATGCCTTTTCCTATGCGGTGTTGTGGGAAGAAAAGACCGACGATGTTGTCAATCTGCGCCATGCCGTCAAACTGCTGAAAGAGGAATGGCTCGAGCGCCTGCAACCTTTTGATGACCGCGGGTATAATACCCGGCCGAAAAGCCGCTGACTGTAGGCCGCCTCGTTGCGTCATGACCGCGCGGCAATCATCGCCCTAATTCTAGCACCTACTAAAAAAGCCAAGACACGCTGCAATCGGAGAGAGCTCCGAGCGTAACGGTCTTGGCTTTTTTGAGTCGACCCTAGTTTATTCTGGGCGTATCGCGCCGCGGCTGTGGCGACCGCGCGGGGTCAGCCACCACCACAGCAAAATCAGCAGCAAGGCGATCACTGTGACAACGAGGCCCACCCACAAATAGGGCGGAGTGTAGGTCATCGAGATGCGGTGCGTCCCGCGACTCAACTCGAGTGCCATGAACAAGCCGAGAACCTTATGGGGGGTGACGGCCTGGCCATCGACCGTCACGTGCCAGCCCGGGCTCGTTGGAACGGTGGTCATCAGGACCTGATTTTTCTTAGTGATCGAAACGGTGCCCGAAAGATGGCGGGCGCCTGAATCATCGATGCGCCACGGGGATTGTTTCAAGGTGGCCAGATCGGCTGTGACTTTGCTTTGGTCGAGGCGATACAAGACGACACTGCTGAAATTGGCGGTGTCCTTATTCAGCGTGAAGACCAGCGTCTGTTTTTTGCCGATCTCGCCGGGGGTGATATTTAACAGCTCGCTATCGCGGAAGGTGTCATAGATCGGCACCGCCACCCCATTTTGCGTGAGCGAGACGAGATTATCGGTAAAATCGGATCCGATCTTCAGGTAATACGGGTCGCTGCTAGTCGCTTCGAAGGTGTAGGTCACGGTGGTGGTGCTGGCGATCTTCTTCTTGGAGACGATGCCGGCGCTCCAAGTGCCGCCTTTGATCGCCGGTTTCGCCAGATCGATCTTATCAAAAAGCGTCTGGTAATCACGGTCAGTCAGCGCGGCCATGATCATTTCCTGGTTCGTGACCGGCATGCCATCGATCAATTTGGTCTTCAAGATCTGGTCGCTGGCCGCAAAGCCCAGACCCAGCGCGTTGTCATTTTCATAGCCTGTCAGCCAGCGTGTCTGCCCGCGGTGCGTCTCACGCTGCAGGTCCGGGCGCGGGGAAAGTGGCGGCAGGAATGGACTTTCGCTGGTGGCGATCACGTCGGTCCGGGGCGTCAGCCAGTAGCGGATGTCGAGCAAGGCATCGGTGATCACGGTGCCGTTGGTGTAGGCGGCAAAATTGTCCCCTGCGGATTGGCCGATGTTGCCGAAAAATTGCGGCACGCTGGGCTCAAACAGCGAGCTGAATTGGTCCGTGCCCCAGTAGCCGACCTGCATCGCATCGTTTTTCGTCCGTAAGACTGTTTTGCCGATGCGATCCGGCGTCGTGACGTTCAGCTTGTCGACGCCTTCGCGCAGGGCTTCGGTGTAGGTGTGATAATCGCTGTGCGACACGTAACTGATCTGATTCAGGGAAAGGGCCATGTTGCTGGTACTTTCACCAAGAATGAGCACCATGAATAAAAGCGGCGTCCATTTTCGTTGATCGGCGCGCACAGACAGCAGGACAATGGCCGCGACGCTAAAGAGGAAGGTCGTCAGGACTTGTTGATCAGATAGATACGGAAATTGATCGACATTCAGCCAGACCATGCCGCACAAGGCCAGCACAACCGCCAAGCTGAGGGCCAGCTGCCACACGTTGATGCCATCCGGCAAAAAGCGCAGCGCCCGCGCCGCCAGCAAGATCAGCCAGGCGCAGACGACAAAGGAAAAGCGGTAGTTGTACCAAACGGGGAACTGCATGCCATGCCACAGGAGATCCAGCGGCTCAAACATCAACGACAGCGCCAGAATGCCAGTCCAAACCAGGGCCGTGAGCCGCTCCTGCCAGCGAATTTTGCCCAGGACAAAATACAGGACAAACGCGATCACCACGAGGCTGCCGACGAACACATTCGGCTGGCCATTGGGCATTTGGTCAAAGTTAAAGCTGCCGGCGAAAAATTTGCCCAGCATTTTCCACGGCTGATACTCGAATTTCCAGTGAATGGTCTTGATCGTGTAGGTGCCCTTGCTTTGCGTCAACTGAAACAGTGTCGGCAAAAGTAGCACCGCACTTGCCGCGCCGGCCAGCAAACTTGCCCCGGCGAATCGCAGAAATTCCTTGACCCGCAATTTCCAGGCGCGTTTGCGGGCGCTGGCCGCCCAAAAGAAGTAACCGACGACGAATAGGCAGATCATGTAGCCCATATAATAGTTGGAAACGATCGCGACGGTCAGCCAGAAAATGAAGCGAAACGGGCGCCGCTCTTCGATGAGCCGCTCGACGCCATCCAGCACCAGCGGCAAGAAGACTGCACCGTCAAACCACATCAGGTTCAACTGGTTGGCGACCATCCAGCCGGACAGCGCATAGGCGAAGCCGAACGTGGCGGGCCACAGACTGCGCCAGCCGCGGCGGCGCAGGTAATAGGCCATGGTGAGGCCAGCCGCCCCATATTTGAGCAGGGTCATCACCGCGACGGCGAGATCCAGCATCGTTTTTGGAAAAAGCAGCAGCACGAGATTGAACGGACTGGCGAGATAATACGCCCATGTGCCGAACATGTCGCCGCCAAGCGCGTTGTTGAAGGCGTAAAACAGCTGGCCGGGATGCCCGAGCAGTGTCTGGCGATAATAGCTGTAAAAATCGATGTACTGCTGGCCCATATCCACGGTGAGGACGGAGCTGTTGCCAAATGGCCACACCCCGCGCACGATGAAATACACGCCCATCACCAGACATGGCAGCAAGAAGGCGAGCAGTAAGATATGTCGTTCCCAGAAACGCTTCAGTCGCATGTTTTTCTCCCAACCTAAAGAAACCTTAAAAATGCCGCGACGTCGCGGCACAAAAACACCTTTTACTATACCATAGATGGCGAGCGCCTCGCTTTCGGGCGGGGTTTTTGCTACACTCGTGTTTAGAAACTGACCGTGACGCTGAGTAGGGGAGATCGCTTTTGAAATACATTCGGACACAAAAACCAAAACGCGTGAAGTCGCAGATTCCGCTGCGGCTGAACCTGCTCTTCTTTTTCGTCTTTTTACTGCTGGCCGCCTTGGTCGCCCAGCTCGCCTACCTGCAGATCTTCAATGGGGAAAAATTCCGGACCGAAGTCGATCGCACCGACCAGACCTTGGTCACCGGCGCCGTGCCTCGTGGCTTGATCTTCGACAGCCAGGGCCGGCCGCTGGTCACCAATCAGGCCAACAACGCGATCACTTACACCAAGAGCATGGGCGTGACGGCCGCGTCGATGCGCGCCGTGGCCGATAAGCTGGTCACCTACATCACCGTCGACACCGATAACCTTCAGCCGCGCGACTACGCGGATTATTATCTTTCCGACAGCGATGCTTCAGACGCGGTCATTCAGAAGATTCCAGATGCGGCGACGAAATATAAAAATGATACAGGCAAACTTTATACCGCCCAGACCGAGTATGTCGAAAAGCACATGCCGACCTTCACCGCCAAGCAGAAACAAAGCGTGGCGCTGTACAAGATCATGAACGGGGCGACCTCGCTGACCACAGTCTATCTGAAAAATACTGGATTGACTGAAAAGGAATTGGCGCTGGTCGGCGAGCATTTGACCGAAATGCCAGGCGTGAACTTGGGCACCGACTGGGAACGCCATTATCCAAATGGGGCGTCCATGACCAGTATCATCGGGACTGTTTCCAGCGAAAAATCCGGCCTGCCATCCGATGGCCTGACCGGTTACCTCGCCAATGGCTATGCCCGCAATGACCGTGTCGGCATCAGTTACCTGGAAAAAGCTTACGAAAATGTCCTCAAAGGCGCCAAGAGCCGCACCCAAGTTGAGATAG
Source organism: Lacticaseibacillus mingshuiensis (assembly GCF_016861785.1). Lineage (GTDB taxonomy): Bacteria > Bacillota > Bacilli > Lactobacillales > Lactobacillaceae > Lacticaseibacillus > Lacticaseibacillus mingshuiensis. The sequence goes on along the minus strand of NZ_BOLS01000002.1, from coordinate 9,195 downwards.
GCAGCGACAATGAGATCATCAACTCGGTGCAGAAATTCAAAGGCCAACAAGGCGCAAACCTCACCTTGACCATTGATTCGGCTTATCAGCAAAAAGTCGAAGCAATTTTGAAAAAGACATTCGCAAGCGCCGTTTCCGACGGGGAAGCCGCCAATGCGGATGGTGCCTATGCCGTCGCAATGAACCCAAGCACCGGCGCGGTGTTGGCCATTGCCGGCGAAGCGCAAAACACGAAGTCACACAAGGTCTCGGATGATGCCCTCGGCGTGTTAAACCGCGCGTTTGCCATGGGGTCGGCGGTCAAGCCCGCCATGATTCTCGGCGCGCTGCAGGATGGCGTCATCTCCGTTTCAGATAATACGATCGCCGATACACCGATCTATCTGCCAGCCACCCCGGTCAAAAAGTCCGTTTATCCAGTCGGGACGTTCAGCTCACTGAATGCCGCCTCGGCGCTGGAAGTGTCCTCAAACATCTACATGATGCATTTAGCGATGCGCGAAGCCAACGCGAAATATTCGCCAAAGGTCTCCATGACCATGGACAGCGATATTTTTGACAAAATGCGGCGGTACTTTGCCGAGTTCGGACTCGGCTTGACCACCGGCATCGATCTGCCTGGGGAGATCTCCGGGCTGCAAGGCGCCACCACTTTGAATGGCCAGCTGGCAGTCGGCTCGGCGCTGGACTTGTCTTACGGGAACTACGATACGTACACGCTGATGCAAATGGCGCAATACGTCTCGGCTGTGGCCAACAACGGCTACCGCATGAAGCCCTACATCGTCCAGTCGATCAGCCAGACCGCCAACAATGGCAAGGCGACCGCGACGACAAACGTGACCACGCCGACGATCTTGGGCAAGATCCCCAATATCCAGGCCCAGATCGACCTCGTCAAGCAGGGGATGTGGCAGGTCGTCCATGGTACCAACGGTTGGACCACCGCGACCAGCCTGAACACCCTCAACCCAGGCGTTGCTGGCAAAACAGGGACCGCCCAGACCTTCACCCGGGCCGATCCCGAAGACAGCACCTCGAAGCTGCTTGAGACCACGACCCTGAGCTTCGTCGGTTTCGCTCCAGCGACGAACCCACAGATCGCGATCGCCGTCGTCTTCCCGAACCTAGAAGCGGACACAGACGGCAATTACGCCCAAGTCGTCGCCAAGCAAATGTTCAGCGATTACTACAAGATGAACGACGTCAAGGCAGATAAAAATTACACCCCGCACCAAGTCAAATTGAAGAACTAACAAAAGGAAGTGGGACAAATGTCGCTCTTGGGTCCGACAGGTAAGTGTTCCAAGCGCCAGGTCCGAACTTTGGACCAGGTGATTGGGACCTTAGCTGCTCGGACCCGGACATTTGGCCCACGACACTGCAGTAACATTAGTGCACCATACAGGAACTGGGCCAAAACAAAAAGTTTTGGCCCAGTTTCTTTGCGTGGGAGGGGGCGTAAGACGAGATGCAGAGGGGAAGAGAGCAAAGCGTGAGGTTGAACTTAAGGCTCAGAATAAGTATTGTTTTCGCGAGAGCGAGAGTGTGACCGCGAAACAGACTTACCAGCTTCGTGTGCTACTTACTGGGATGGTGGGCGCCATTGTATTGTGTGGTAGTTTTGTATTGATAGATTGAACGTGCTGTATGAGGGTGGGCTCCGGGGCAGAAATGGCTCAGCCCCCTCGTCGGTGTTAGCGGCTGTGCCGCTTACACCGAAAGTGAGCTTTAAGACCGTGCACTTTACGGGCTTAAAGTCACTTGGGAGCGTTCCAGCCATTTCTGGCCGGAACCCACCCGGGCGTTACATCCGACACAACCAATCATTTTTTGCCGTACATGACGGCACACGCGTTATACTAGGCAGCCCTTCCAAAAAATGCTAAACTATTCTGTGAATGTCAGGCGTCAGCTTGGCAAGGGATACGATTTTTCTCGGTTTGAGTTTGCGGCGAGCAGCAGGTTCGCGCCTGTTGCTTTTTTGTTGAGATGCTGAAAGGAGCGGCTATGCAAAATACCCCACGGTGGGTCAGACGCCTTGATGGCACCCCATTTATCACATATGCGTTGCTTGCGATCACGATCATCGTGTTTGCGCTTGAGACACTGGCAGGTGGCAGTGAGTCGGTCACGGTCCTGATTCGATTCGGCGCCCGCTACAACACGGCAATCTGGATGGGGGAATGGTGGCGGTTCATCACGCCGATCTTTCTTCATATTGGCCTGACTCATATTTTGATGAATGGGCTCACGCTGTATTTTCTGGGAGTCTTGTGCGAGCAAGTCTTCGGCCACTGGCGGTTTCTCACGATCTATCTGGTTTCCGGTATTGCCGGGAACGTGGCGAGCTTCGTGTTCAATCCTGATGTGGTTTCCGCCGGGGCCAGCACGGCGTTGTTCGGGTTGATGGGCGCCTTTTTGCTGCTGGGCGATACATTTCGCCACCAGCCGCAAGTGGGGGCCGTTGCCCGGCAGTTTGCGGTGTTCGCTGCGATCAACTTGATCTTCAACCTGTTTTCTTCTTCGGTCGATATTTATGGCCATATTGGTGGGTCGATCGGCGGTTTTTTGATCGCTGGCTTGCTCGGCGCCCCCAACATTGGGGAAATGCCGCGCTGGCGCCAAGTTATCTCCGGTGTTTTTCTCATCGGCGTGCTTGGCTTCCTGCTTCACTTCGGCTACACGCAGGCGCTGCTATGAGGACCTACTATGACGTGCTCCAGCTGCTGAAACGCTATGGAACCTATATCCACGTGGGCGAGCGGCTGTGGGACATTGAGCTGGCTGCAGTGGAAGTGGACCGCTTGCACAAGTTGCAGCTGATCGACGATAAGACGTACGCGACTGCGAAGATCGTGTTGCGCCACGAACATGAACAAGAAGAAAAACATCCCTTAAATACAACCACACGGAGGCAAGAGAATGACTGACAAGAAGCTGATCGGTGTCGATCTTGGGGGCACCACCGCTAAATTTGCGATCTTGACGGCGGATGGTGAGATCCAGCAGCGCTGGAGCATCGATACCAACATTCTGGATGATGGCAGCCACATCATCCCGGATATCATCGACTCACTGAAGGACCACATGAAACTGTACAACATGGATGCATCCGATTTTCTGGGCATCGGCATGGGGTCTCCTGGCACGGTCGATCTCGAACAGGGCACGGTCATTGGCGCCTATAACCTGAACTGGAAAACGCTGCAGTTTCCGAAGCGCGACATTGAAGCCGCAACGGGCATTCCATTTGCCATCGACAACGACGTCAATGTGGCGGCGCTTGGCGAGCAATGGAAGGGTGCCGGCGACAAGTCGAAAAACGTGACCCTGGTCGCTTTGGGTACCGGGATCGGCGGCGGCATTGTTGCGGATGGCCTCTTGCTTCACGGCACGGCTGGCTCGGCGGGTGAGATCGGCCATGTGACTGTCGATCCAAATGGCTATCTGTGCACCTGCGGGAAAAAAGGGTGCCTCGAGACCGTGGCCAGCGCCACCGGTGTCGTTCGTGTGGCGCGCGATATGGCGGAAGAATTTGCCGGTGATTCTCAGCTGAAGCAGATTCTTGACAATGGCGACGAGATCTCCAGCAAGATCGTGTTCGACTGCGCCAAGAGCGGCGACAAGCTGGCCCTGATGATCGTCGACAAAGTGTGCTATTACCTCGGCCTTGCACTGGGCAACCTGGGCAACATGCTCAACCCTGAGTACATTTTGATCGGCGGCGGCGTGTCTGCGGCTGGCGACTTCCTGTTGACGCGCGTGCAGAGCTATTTTGAACAGTTCACTTTCCCGAATGTCCGTAACACGACGCACATTCGCTTGGCGACCTTGGGCAACACAGCTGGCGTGATCGGCGCGGCCAGCCTGGCATTGAAGTAAGGGGCGATCATTTGAACGACATCACTGGATTTTTACTCACCCTGGTCGGCGTTTTCCTGATCGTCTGGGCCGCCAACTGGTTTTATATCCGCATTCGCAAAAATCGCCTGAAGTCTGTCGGCGGCGAGCTCACCCCGGAAGAATTTGAAGCGGGCATGCGCAAGGCGACCATCGCCGACCTGCGTGAAAAAAAGGACTTCGACGCCGGTCATATTCTGGGCGCCCGGAGCCTGCCTGCCAGCACGATCAAGCAGTGGATGAGCGAGCTGCGCAAGGATCTGCCAGTTTATCTGTATGATCTGACCGGCACCGGTTCCGTCAGTGCGGCTTACCGCTTGAAAAAAGCTGGATTCACCCAGATCTATCTGCTGAAGGGCGGCTACAATGCCTGGTCGGGCAAGACTAAGAAGAAAAAAGGGCTCGAAGACAAGAAATAGGTCTGCGGCCATATCAAAAAAGTCCGGGTCGGCGCACGAGTTCAATGTGCTTGCCCGGATTTTTTTGTGTTCGGGTCAGCCAAAACAAGCGGCCGAGCGGAGATCCAGATCTGCGCGACGCCACAAAAAAAGCCAGCATCACGGCTGGCATAAACAGGTTTTCAGCCTTGGTGAGCAGCATGCTGCTTGCGGTTGGCTTTTTTGCGGTTGGTGTTGATCTCGTCGACTTTATCTTCCACAGGTTCGATGTAAGACTTCTTGAAGGCGATCAAACTGCCTGCAACGGCGCTGGCCGTCATCAAAGTGCCAAGAAGAAAACCACCAAAAAATTTGTGCTTCATGAAAATCCCTCCATTCTGCTGAACTTTATCGCTAGGTTCATTATACTAGAAGCTGGTGATGAAATGAATAAAACTGCTTTAAAACCCAAGATCATTCTCATCGGCGGTCCGACTGCCGTGGGAAAAAGTGCGCTGGCGGTCAAGCTTGCGCAACAGTTCAACGGCGAAGTGATCAACGGCGACGCCTATCAAATCTATCGCGGCATGGATATTGGCACCGCCAAAGTGACCCCGACGGAAATGGATGGGGTGCCCCATCATCTCATTGATATTGTGGATCCCGGGACGCCTTTCACTGCGGCTCAGTTTCAGACCCGTGCCGGGACCGTGATTCAAGCGCTGGTGGCCCAGGGAAAACTGCCGATCGTGGTCGGCGGCACCGGTTTTTACCTGAATGCTTTGGCGAAGGGGCTGCCTTTAGGTGTGGCGGCGACGACCTCAGCTCGGCAGCGGTGGGAGGCCGAACTGGCGGCGCATGGGGAGGATTGGCTGCACGACCAGCTCGCGGCGCGCGACCCCGCCGCAGCCGCCAAGATTCCAGCGGCCAATTCCCGGCGCGTGGTGCGGGCGCTTGAAGTGATCGAGCAGACCGGCCAACTGTTTTCCGCCCAATCGCCGCCGACAGAGCCATATCAGCCACTGGTGATCGGCCTGACCACGGACCGCGCGCTGCTGTATCGGCGCATCGAACAGCGCGTTGATCAGATGATGCAGCAAGGGCTTCTTCAGGAAGTGGCCGGCTTGCTTGAAACGGTGTCGCCGGATGCCCAAGCATTTAAGGCGATCGGCTACAAGGAGCTTGTACCGGTGCTCCAGGAGCAGGCGCCACTTGCGCCGGCCGTTGCGCTGATCAAGCAGCATTCACGCAATTATGCAAAACGGCAATTGACGTATTTTCGCAATCAGATGCCGACCAACTGGTTTGACCTGCTTCAAACGCCCACTGCGCTTGAGGCGATCGATCAGCTTGTCGCGTCGTTTATCAAAGGAGAACAAAATGGCTTGGCAAGATAAGTATGACCCAAAGTTAATGGCGCTAGTCGATGCGGTCGATCAAAAGATTGCGCCGCAATTAGCGACGATCGATGCCCAGATCTTGACTAATCAGGCGAAGGTCCTGGCCAGCTTTCAGGCGCATCACGTGGCCGAAAGTGACCTGTCCGGCACCACCGGCTATGGCAACAACGATGAGGGCCGCGATAAGCTCGAGGCGATCTTTGCTGACGTCTTGGGCGGTGAGGACGCCTTGGTGCGGCCGCAATTCGTGTCGGGGACGCATGCGATCGGTACCGCGCTCCTTGGCCTGACCCGCCCTGGCGATGAGATTCTCTACATCACCGGCGAGCCGTATGATACCTTGCAGGAAGTACTGGGCATGGCCGGCAACGGCATCGGAAGCGCCAAGGAATATGGCATCACCAGCGATTTTGTCCCGTTGCTGGCAAATGGCGAGGCGGATCTTGATGCGATCAAGGCGCGCATTCGCCCTGACACGAAGGTCGTTGCGATTCAGCGCTCGCGCGGGTATGCGACGCGACCATCCTTCACCATCGCGAAGATCGCCGAGATGATCAAGGCGGTGCGCAGTGTGGCCCCAGATGTGTGGATCTTCACAGATAACGCGTATGGCGAATTTTCCGAGACCCAGGAGCCGCTGGATGTCGGCGCCGATCTGATGGCAGGCTCCTTGATCAAAAATGGCGGCGGCGGCATGGCCAAAACAGGTGGCTATATTGTCGGCCGCAAAGACCTGGTCGAGCGCGTTTCGTACCGCTTCACGGTGCCGGGCATCGGGGCTGATGAAGGCGCGACGCTCGATATTTTGCGCGACATGTACCAGGGCTTCTTCATCGCGCCGCAGACGACGGGTAACGCGATCAAAGGGGCGATCTTTGAAGCCGCGTTGCTCGAGGCGCTGGGCCTTGATGTCAGTCCAAAATGGAACGAACCCCGCACGGATCTGATTCAGACCGTCAACTTCGGTAATCCCGACGACATGGTCGCATTCGCCGAGGCCCTGCAGGCAAATTCACCGATCGACTCGTTTGTCACGCCGATTCCGGAAGTGATGGCTGGCTACGAGGATGAGGTCATCATGGCAGGGGGCTCGTTTGTCTCCGGTGCGACGATCGAATTTTCCGGCGACGGCCCGCTGCGTGAGCCATACACCCTGTATCTGCAGGGTGGGCTCACCTATGCGCATGTCAAGCTCGGCATCATCGGGGCGGCGCAGGCCACATTTTTCAAATAGCATCAGGAAAGTGTCGGCTGCGGCCGGCCTTTTTTTATGGGACATTTTTTGCCTCCGTGTCAGATAAGCTAACATCATCGGTTGACAGGCGGCGCGCTCGTTTGTTAGTCTGACACCATACAGGAGGCGAGTCCATGGCAGAGACGGTCGATCTACGCAGTCGCGCGGTGCTTCCAATCGGCACTGTCATGACGTTGACAGCACTGTCGGCGCGCCAGATCAGGTATTATGAAAAACAGGGACTGGTCCATCCCCAGCGCACCGCCGGCAATCACCGGATGTATGCGCTCAATGATGTCGATGTCCTCATCGATATCAAGGATCAGTTGGCAAGCGGGCTCAGTTTTGATGACATCAAACGGCTGAACAAGCCGCGCCAGCCTGTCAGCGAGACCAGCGACGCCGCGGTGCGGCAGGCGTTGCGGGCAGAGTTGCTCAATCAAAGTCGCATGAACCAAAATCCCAGTGGTCCCAGTGTCACGCAGGGATTTGGGTTTCGGCCGTAGTCCACAATGGCACGCAGGCGCAAGTCGCCTTGCGGAAAGGAAACAATCCATGGCAAGAAAAACGATCACCGCAGATGATATTCGGACCAGCGTCAAAGAGGAGAACGTTCAGTTTTTACGCCTGATGTTCACCGATATCAATGGCATCATCAAAAACGTTGAAGTGCCTGTTTCCCAGCTGGAAAAAGTGCTGGCGAACAAGATGGCCTTCGACGGTTCCTCGATCGACGGGTTTGTCCGCATCGAGGAAAGTGATATGCTGCTGTTTCCGGATTTCAACACCTGGCTGCTTTTCCCGTGGGAGAACGATCACGGCAAGGTCGCACGGCTGATCTGCAGTGTTCACCGCATGGATGGCACGCCGTTTGAGGGCGATCCGCGTAACAATTTGGTCCGCGTGATTCAGGATATGAAAGACGACGGCTATTCGGCCTTCAACATCGGCCCGGAGCCGGAATTCTTCCTCTTCAAGCTGGACGAGAATGGTGAGCCGTCGATGCAACTGAATGACAAGGGGTCCTATTTTGATTTTGCCCCGCTTGACATGGGTGAAAATTGCCGACGGGATATCGTCCTTGAACTGGAAAAAATGGGCTTTGAGGTCGAGGCCTCACATCACGAAGTTGCGCCTGGCCAGCATGAGATCGATTTTCGCTACACCGATGCGCTCGATGCCGCCGATCACATTCAGACCTTTAAGCTGGTCGTGAAAACGATCGCCCGCAAGCATGGGCTGTACGCGACCTTCATGCCAAAGCCGCTGCATGGTATCAATGGGTCGGGGATGCATATCAACATGTCGCTGTTCAAAGGGGAGAAGAACTTCTTCTTTGATCCCGAGACCGACACCCAATTATCCGACAGCGCAATGCATTTCCTCGCTGGCCTGCTGGCTCACGCACGGGCACTCACCGCGATCAATAATCCCACGGTCAACTCCTACAAGCGGCTGGTCCCGGGCTTTGAGGCCCCGGTCTACATCGCTTGGTCTGGCACCAATCGTAGCCCGCTGATTCGGGTCCCACTTGCCCGCGGGTTAGGGACGCGCCTTGAATTGCGCAGCGTCGATCCGACCGCCAATCCGTATCTTGCCATCGCCGCGATTCTTGAGGCCGGACTTGATGGCATCGAGAACAAGTTGACGCCGGAAGAGGCTGTTGATCGCAACATTTACCGCATGCAGGACTCCGAGCGAAAAGCCAACCACATTCAAGATCTGCCGTCGACTTTGCACAACGCGATCAAGGCACTGGAAGATGATCCGGTGGTGAAGGCCGCGCTTGGCCCGCATTTGTATCAGAGCTTCAAGGATTCCAAAGACTTGGAGTGGGCCGCATACCGGCAAAGTGTTTCGGAATGGGAACGCGATCAATACTTGGAATTGTACTGATCACACCGGTCGCGCGCGAACTGTGAAGTGCGTCATGCCTTCCCAAAAGCCGCAGTCACGCGGACCGCTAATAGTTAGGTAGATAAAAATCGGGTCAGAACTTCGTCGTGAAGTTTCGACCCGATTTTTTGATTTCGGTTCGTCAATGTGCCCAAAATTCGGGCGAATTTTTGGGCATGTTTAGATTTTTTGCCGATTCTCACTTTTTTGAAAAAAAGTCAGAATCGAAAATGAATATTTTGGTCCCTATGTACGACAAACACACCGGTCGACGTGTCTTTTCAGGCATGGCCAGTGTGTTTGCGTGATTTTAGATTAGGATACTGCGGGCGCCTTGCTTGTGGGGCTTGGCGCGATCAGATTTCAACGGCGACAGCGTGATCAA
>NZ_BOLS01000001.1 GCF_016861785.1 Lacticaseibacillus mingshuiensis | reverse complement strand
GCACAAAAAGCTTAGTGCTGGATGTGTAAGTCAGCGGTGTTCCCAGAAGCTCGGTCATTTATGGCCGAGTAGTTCACGACTCAAAACAGAGGGAGGACCCGCGATGCAATTTGAGACAGACCGCTTGATCATGCGACTGGGCCAAGACTCAGATTTCGCCGATTACCTGGCGCTGGTGTCCGATCCCGCCAGCATGGCTTGGGGCGCGCTGGGCAGCCAGCGTCCCCAGACGGAAAAACGGGCGCGCGAGACATTTGCCCAGCTCTATTTGACGCTACCGGCCGTCGCGGTGACCCGTAAAACCGATGGCCGCATGATCGGCGTGCTGAACATGGACCAGGACCCCTGGCTCAAAACATGGGAGATCGGCTACACTTTTGCCTCGGCGTATTGGCATCAGGGTTACGCGACCGAGGCCGCATGGGGCGAGCTCCAGTATCTTTTTGACCAGAAACAGGCGTCGTATGTTTACGCCAATGTGACGGCGGGCAACCGGCCGTCCGAAAACGTGCTGGTACGCCTAGGCTTCACGCGCGAAGGGGAGAGTCGCTTCGGCTTTTTGCTGCACGGGCGCTATCGGGTGCAGCAGCGCTTTGGCCTGACGCGCGCGGAATATGACGCGCAAGTTGCTGCGCATTTTGCCCCGCGGTAGGGCTTGCCTTTGCCCGCGTGTTGGCGGAAACTGAACGGTGAATACGACAAAGGAGCTATTATCATGGGAAAAATCGTCCCGCTGCCGGATAATGTGGACCGGCATCTGAGCCTCGGGGAAAGCGCGCTTCGCAACAGCAATTTTGCGGCCGCGGTTCCGCATTTGGAAAAAGCCTATCAGCGCACGCCTGTTTTTGAGGTGGGGCGTGAGCTCGTGCAGGCGTATAACGGCCTTGAGCAAAGTGCCTCGGCGCTGCCGATCGTGTCCGAGTACATGGAAGACTTTTTGGCGTCGGCCAAGGACACCGAGCTGCTGTATGACACGTTGCTGGCGTTGCCGGATTACCGCTTTGCGTGGGCGATGCTGGCGCATGTCGCTGTGATTCAGCGGCCGCCACTTCAGCAGCGCATCGAAGACGCGGAGGCGGCGGATCTGGCGGCCAACCAACCGGCCCTGGAAAAATTGGCCAAGGAGCTCAAACATCTGGGTGGCTTTGATGCTCACAAACAGGAACAGGTGATCAAAGAGCTCGGCCGCCTGCCACGCCAGCTGATGATCGAGGCGGCCCGGCCAAATCTGACGGATGAAGATGTTCATCCGGCGGTGCGGATCTCGCTACTCGATGCGTTGACGGCGGTGGGTGATCGCGAGCCGGTGACCGTTTTGGGCTATCAGACATCCGGTGAGGTGGTGCCGGATGACCTGCCAGGGGTGTTGAATGATCCGACGCTTTTGGCGGTGCTCGACCAGGTCCAGCGCCAGGTCGGCTTGGGCGATCCCGAATTGATGCGCGCCACGGTTCAGGTCTTGCGCTTTGAATTAGGTTATTTATATCCGTTCATTGACCAGACCATTACCGATCCCAAGCAATTTGCTTATGATTATCTACATAAGGACAGCGCGCCATTGTCACCGGCGATGCAAACGCTGCTGGCCTGGCTGGGGGAACAGACGGCGAAACTGGCCGATATGGCGTAAGTTCGGCTTTTAGGTGTAAACAGAAAATTCTTGACGCCGCCTGTTTACAAAGCCGCCGGTTCTCGGTATAATCGTTTTCGGAATTCATTTCCCGCGGGAATATTTGTTTTGGTATTCGCGCGCAAATGTAGTACACTAGTACGTAAAGGATTGCGGGGTTTGCCCGTATCTTTACGATAAAATACAGGAGGTTCGTTTTTCATGGCTGAAAAAGCACATTATGAACGCACTAAGCCCCACGTCAACATCGGTACCATCGGGCACGTTGACCACGGTAAGACTACTCTGACCGCGGCGATCACCAAGGTCCTCTCTGAAAAGGGATTGGCCGAAGCTCAGGACTACGCATCAATTGATGCCGCACCTGAGGAAAAGGAACGTGGCATCACCATCAACACCGCCCACGTTGAATACGAAACGGAAAAGCGCCACTACGCACATATCGATGCGCCAGGGCATGCTGATTACGTTAAGAACATGATCACCGGTGCCGCTCAGATGGATGGTGCGATCTTGGTCGTTGCCGCTACTGATGGCCCGATGCCTCAGACTCGCGAACACATCCTGCTTGCGCGTCAGGTCGGCGTTGACTACATCGTTGTCTTCCTGAACAAGACTGATCTTGTTGACGATGACGAATTGGTTGACTTGGTCGAGATGGAAGTTCGTGAACTTCTGTCCGAATACGATTTCCCTGGTGACGATATTCCTGTTATCCGTGGTTCTGCGCTGAAGGCTCTTCAGGGCGACCCAGAACAGGAAGCCGTTGTTCAGGAACTCATGGACACCGTTGACGAATACATCCCAACGCCAGTCCGTGACACCGACAAGCCTTTCTTGATGCCTGTTGAAGACGTCTTCACCATCACCGGCCGTGGCACCGTTGCTTCTGGTCGTATCGATCGTGGGACTGTCAAGATCGGTGATGAAGTCGAGATCATCGGCTTGAAGCCACAGGTTCTCAAGTCCACTGTTACCGGTCTTGAAATGTTCCGTAAGACCCTTGACCTTGGCGAAGCCGGCGATAACGTTGGTGTCTTGCTTCGTGGTGTGAACCGCGATCAGGTTGAGCGTGGCCAAGTTTTGGCAAAGCCAGGTTCGATCAAGACCCACAACAAGTTTAAGGGCGAAGTTTATGTCCTTAGCAAGGAAGAAGGCGGCCGTCATACACCGTTCTTCTCCAACTATCGTCCGCAGTTCTACTTCCATACAACTGACGTTACGGGTGTCATCGAACTCCCAGACGGCGTTGAAATGGTTATGCCTGGCGATAACGTTACCTTCGAAGTAGACCTGATCGCTCCGGTTGCCCTTGAAAAGGGTACGAAGTTCACGGTCCGCGAAGGTGGCCGTACGGTTGGCGCGGGTGTCGTTTCCGAGATCCTCGACTAATCAAATAGCCTTCAATTGCGTCTCACTTCGGTGGGGCGCTTTTTTTGCGCTCTTTTTGCGTGAGGGTTGGTGCCGGATGCTCGTTGGGTGGAGTGGGGCGACGGCGAGTGGCGGTTCGCCGGTTCCGAAAAATAATCGAGATACCGTAAACGTGACAATTCTGGAAGGCATCCTTGTATTAGTATCATGATAAACTGCAAAGATAACAGCTTGCGGATTCGGCGCGCGGTGGCGTATTGGCCGGGTTCAGAGAATCTAATGAGATGGAGGCGGGGCGGATGAATAGCTTTCGGTATAGTTGGCGCGGGACCCGGGAATTTTGGGCGCACTGGTGGCAGTACCTGGCGTTGACGCTTTTGACGAGTTTGGTGTTGACCGAAGCCGTGATTCCATTGTTGCGGTGGGTGACGCAAACGCTGCTCAGTGCAGCCGGTATTCCGTTTTTGTCGTATAACAATCTCGGGGGGATCGTGGGCCAGCATCCGCTTGTCGCGGCGGGGCTGGTGGTGATCTTGCTGATGGTCCTGCTACTCGCGTATTTGCAATTCACGATCCTGCTGATCGGCGTTGCGAACATCCGCAGCCAAAATGGGCACACGTGGCGGCAACTGCTTCGCGAAACGCTTGCCTCATTGCGGCATTTGCGCCTGGGCACGCTCGGCTTTTTCCTGGTGTATTTTCTCCTGATCGTGCCATTTGCCGGCCAGGTCTTAGCGTCGCCTCTTCTCAGCAAGCTGACGATTCCGGCCTTCATTATCGAATACGTGACGGCGAAGCCAGTGCTGCTAGGCGTTCTGGTCGCATTTTACCTCGGGATCGGGTGGCTGGGGCTGCGCCTGTTGCGGACCCTGCCGCTCGCGCTATTCGAGGACATTTCATTCGGCGCGGCCGCCAAGCGCAGCTGGACCGCAAGTCGCGGGCGCCTCTGGTTCTATTTTCGCCGAATCCTCTGGCTGAGCCTGATCGTGCTCGGCCTGAACATGGGGTGGAGCGAGGGCCTGATCGCGCTGCAGACGTGGCTGGACACGACCAGCTGGGCCTTCGCCGGTGCGATGGGGACGACCACGCTCCTGATGGGCGGTGCCATGCTCCTGCAGAGCTGGGCGACCGTGCTGTTCGTGCTACTTCTACTGACGCCGGAGACGATCGCGCCAGTATCGGAGAAAGCGGTGGCTGGTTCAGAGAACATGACGCCCGTCTCTGGAAAAATCGCGCCGGCTGCGGGAAAAATGGTGCCCAGCCCGACCGGCCTGCTAGCCCCGCGCCGGAAAAAGCGTTGGCTTCGCCTTTTGACGGGTATCGTTATTGGCGGGGCGGCAGGGTCATTGCTGCTGTTTAATTTTACCTACCTGAACGGGATGCTCGACACCACGCCGCTGACCATTTCGCATCGCGGGGTGGATGATGGCAACGGCGTGCAGAACACCATTCCTGCGCTTCAGGCCACGAGCAAGGAACATCCCGATTTTGTCGAAATGGACATCCACGAGACCAAAGATGACCAGTTCGTGGTGATGCACGATGAGAACCTCAAAGCGTTGACTGGCCTTGACCGCACGCCGCGCCAGGTGACGCTCGCGCAGGCCACCCAGCTCACCGCGCGTGAAAATGGCCACCGAGCAAAAGTCGCGAGCTTCGATGCGTATTTGGCGGCCGCCGAACAGCTGCATCAGAAATTGATCGTCGAGGTCAAAACCACGACGCAAGATAGCGTCAACGCGATCGACCTGTTTATCGACCGCTATGGCCAGCGCCTGATCGCGGATGGGTCGCGCGTTCACTCGCTGGATTATCGCGTGGTCAGCCGCATCAAGCAGCGCCTGCCGAAGTTATACACGAGTTTTATTTTGCCCTATCTGATCGTCATGCCGCGCACGCCTGCCAATGCCTACACGGTCGAGGAGACGACGCTGTCCGCGGCGGTCGCGGGTCAGATTCAGGCGGCACACAAGGCGGTGTGGGTCTGGACGGTGAATGACGCTGACCAGATGACAAGTTTGATGTTCGAAAGTGTCGATGGCATCATTACCGACAGGCTGGCTCTCTTGCAACAAACGATCAAAACGCAGACAGATCACCCGAGTTATGCGGCTCGTTTGCGTAACCTCACAACTTGGATCAACATGGATACAGGCGATGGCACAATCGAGAACTAACTGTCTCCTCGGACCCGGCGTCTCACTATTTTGGTGAGACGCTTTTTCTTTTTGGAGGCGGTTGGCAGACGCCCAGACTGCCGGTGGTCGAAACGCACGAAACCGCCGCGATCCCACTGGGTAGCCAAAGTTTTCCGCGACGCTCAAACTTTCGACTATCATGCTTTACAAAGTACCACCACGCGACTATACTTTGCTTTGCAAGATAGCGATGCGCAGGAGGTGAGGTCATTGGCGAAAATTCCAAGCCAGCTGCTGAAGGGCACGCTGGAAGGGGCGCTGCTCATGATCATTGGGCGCGGTGAAACATATGGGTACGCGCTTCAGGAAACGCTGGCCGAGCTTGGCTTCGGGCAGGTGCCAGAGGGGACGATCTATCCGCTGCTGCTGAAGATGCAGCGCAACAAGCAGATCGAGGCGGTTCGGCATCCTTCTGCCAGTGGCCCGGATCGCAAGTATTATCATTTGACCGCAACAGGCGAGGCCAGCATTGCAGAATTTTTACCCAGCTGGCGGCAGTTGGTGGCCGCGATGGCGAGGTTAGAGGGGGACAAGGGCAATGAGTAGGGAACTGACCAAGGCAATGCAGGAAAAAATGGCAGGGATTCATGGCATCGATCACGTCTACGCCGACACGCTGGTGAGGTATCTCCTGAGTTTCCCCAGCAAGGATCCACGCGCGGTCGAGGAAACGGCCGAGGCCATTTTGGATGACATGACCGATGCGCAGCAAGCCGGTCAGCGCCTGCCCGATAATTTTGGCCAGGATCCGCAAACCGCCGCGGACGAGATCGTCGCCGCGTTGCCCAATCGTAGTGGCGCGCAATGGCTCGACTACTTGTGGCCCTTGTTCAATATGTCGCTGGTGGGGGCGACGCTGGATGCATTTTGGCGCCGGCCGCCTGCTTGGCACTTGGCGGATCTGACGACGTTTGCGCTGTTTCTGCTCATCTGGGTGATCGGCGCTGTCGTGCGTGGGGGAGGCTTCAACAAGTTGAAGCGGAAAACAACGCTGCGACTGGGCGTCTGGCTGATTCTGTATTTCGCCGGGTTTGTCGGACTCGCGGCAGTGGTGACGCGGCTGGACCACCAGGTGATCGGCGCCGGTGCGCTGCTCATTTTCTGGGGCGTGATGACGGCCGTTTCGCTCGTCGCGTCTCTCTGGCGCCGCTCGCTTCGATTCAACTGGCCCATTTTGTGGGGCCTGATGACCGTCACCGCCGCGGTTGGCCCGCAGCTTTCAACAGGCTGGTGGGTCGCGCTTTTGGCCGTGAACGTCGCCTGGTTGGTGTGGACAGCCATCACGGCAACGGATAATTAGAGGGGACAAATGGCATACGAATTATTCACAGCATGGTGGGTCGCGCTGTTGGCCGTGAACGTTGCCTTGTGGGTCAGGTCAGCCGTCACGGCAACGGCTAATTAGGAGGAAAAAATGGCATACGAATTATTGACGCAATACGCATCCCGCTTCCCGGCGCCGGCCGCTTCGGCTGAGGAAAAAACGGCAGACGCTGACCTGCGCAACGCATTGGACCAAACGGAAGATGACGGTGGCGACATCCTCAAGGCGCTGGGTCAAACGCAAGACGATGATGGCGACATTCTTAAAGCCCTGGGCCAGACGCAAGACGATGATGGCGACATCATGAAGGCGCTGAGCCAAACGCCAGAAGAGGCGGAACCCGAGATCGAGATCAACGGCCGGGTGCGGTGGACGCTGGACAGTTTTATCCATGACTTTGACACCTTTGCGCTCACGCATCCGGAGATCGCGGATTATTCGACCACGTTGACGGATGCGGGGCTTGGCTTCTCCCGGTCCGCGCTGGCCAAGGCGGATGTGACGGAGGCCGGCGCAACGGTGGTTCTGGCGATGCTCGTCGCGATCAGCCGACTGGATCGATTTTCAGATGGCCTGCTGGCGGAATTCGCACAGGATGGGCATCTGCACACCTGGCTGACGCGGCTGGCCGAAGTGGACCACTAGACAGCGGGGCGCGCACGGCCTGGCAGCTTTTTGGTCTGCCGGACAGCGCGCGACCCAGGCGGCTCACCTGCACGGGACGGCACATAAATAGCCCGCCTTCACAACCAAGTGGAGGCGGGCTATTCCTATTTTTCAGCTGCCGGTCATTCCGTTCCGAGCAATTGCTCCGACACGGCCAACATGCTGGCGGCAATCGCGCCGTTGTATTGCGTGTATGGCTTGATCGTCAGGCGCTGCGGGGTGACGGGGGTCAGCTGGAACATGTTTTCATTCAAAGTCTGCGAGAGCTTCGTCTGCAGGGCCGCCGGGTCGAAAATTCGGCCGTGGATGATGATGCGGCGCGCGTCGACTTCGAGGGCGAGGTTGTTGACGGTAATCGCAATGTACTTGATCGCGGTGTCCAGCAGGTCGATCACGCCATCGTCGCCGAGCTCATACGCCTTCAGGACCGTTTCAAAATCCAGCTGCGAAACATCCGGGGAAAGCTGGCGCAAAAACGTGTGATCCGCGTTGCGGTAAAGCAGGCGCGCCTTTTTCACGATCCATTCCTGACTGGCGTAGGTCTGCAGGCATCCGTGGCGCCCGCAATCGCACAATTCGCCGTTCGGATTGACGATCGTGTGGCCGATCTCGCCGACCAGCGCGTTTTCCGGACTGTACAAATGGCCGCGGTACATCACCGATGCGAACAGGCCGCGGGCGGCATGCAGGAAGATGAAATTGTCATCCGTCTGATCCGGCCCCAGGAGGCGTTCCGTCAAGGCCATGCAATGCACGTTGTTTTCAAAATACAGCGGCAAGTCGATGGCATCGATCGTGGGCTGCAACTTGAACTCGGACCAAGTCGGGTTGATCGTCGCAATTTTCGCCGTCTCAGGGACAAAATGCCCTGGCAACGCGATGCCGACTGCGACCGGCCGATAGCTGGCATTATCCGCAATGAAGTCGCGCAAACTGGCCGCAAACACATCGCCGCGAATGACTTCCGGGTCGTATGAGGCATTGGCCGTCACCGTTTTTTCCACATAGGCCTTGCCCGCGTCGTCCGTGATACAGAAGGTGTAGCTGCGCGCCGTCAGCTCTGCGCCCACATAATAGGCGTGGCCATTGGCGATCGCGAGCATGATCTTCTTGCGCCCGGAGCGCCCAGTGTCGACCTGACTCTGGCCGATCTCCTGAATGAACCCTTCCTGAATCAAATGGCCGGTCACATCGCTGGTCGTGGCGGGGGTAATGCCCGTATTATGGGCGATATCGATACGGGAGATCGGGCCGCGCGCGTAGATCTGATCGAGAATGCGCTGGCGCAGCTCCGTTTGCTTTTTCGTCAACTTCAAACTGGACACCTTCTTTGCGCTTATTATAGCGAATAATGTCTAATATATAAACAACAAGCGGTTACATTTTTACGCAAAATTGCATTTTAATAATTAATCGGTCGAGAACCGCAAGCCGCCGCGCCGTTACGGGTCCGGGGAAAATCGGCGGGTGGTGGTCTACACACGGCGGCTCGCCCGCCATCTTGACTGTGCGGGCCACTTTGGTAAGGTAGAGGCAACAAGGGAGCGGCGTGCCCGTGTGGCGGACCTGGCAGCGTGCAAGCGGTCCCGCCCCAGCCAGAAAAGGAGAATTCACATGGTCAAACGACTGATCTCAACTACAAGCAGCGAGGTGCTGGCAATGACCGGCGCCGAGCTCAAACAAAGCATCAAAGCAAGCGAAGGGCGCGTCGTCCTCAGCGAAAATGTCGTCGTGGAGCCCGGCATCGAAGGCCTCACGACATCCGAAGTCGCGGCGGCATTCGGCGCGGACCTAATTTTGCTCAACGACCTCGACGTCCTCAACCCCGTCATCATGGGCCTGTACGACGAAAACGAGACCGAACCCCGGCATGACGGCGAAAGCATCCGCCGCCTCCAGCACCTCGTCGGCCGGCCGATCGGCGTGAACCTCGAGCCCGTCGATCCAAACGCCGACATGGACTCTGAGCGCCGCGTGATCTCCGCCGGCCACCAAGCCTCCGAAACAACGCTGAAAGAAGTCGAGCGCCTCGGCTTCAATTTTGTCTGCTTGACCGGCAACCCCGGCACCGGCGTCACCAATGCGGCGATCGCGGCGAACATCGCCATTGCCAAGCGGGTTTTCCACGGCCTGATCATCGCCGGAAAAATGCACGCGGCCGGCGTCAACGAACCCGTTGTCTCCGAAGAAGCCACCCAGGCCTTCCTCGACGCCGGCGCCGACGTGATCCTGGTTCCGGCGGTCGGCACCGTACCTGGTCTGGATGACGATGAGATCAAGGCCATCGTCAAGCTCGCCCATAGCCAAGGCGCACTGGTGATGAGCACCATCGGCACCAGTCAGGAAGGCTCCGGCGCCCGCTACATCGAAAACATCGCCATTCGCAACAAGATCGACGGCGTGGACATCCAGCACGTTGGGGACGCCGCCTGGCACATCCAATCCCCATTTGAAAATATTTATGCGCTCAGCCGCGCCATTCGCGGGGAAAGCCACGCAATCGCGCGCATGGCCAGTTCGATCAACCGCTGAGCCCTGAGTGCGTGAGTTGACATCACAACAATTATTTAACAGTGTTGCATAACAGCACTGTTTTTTTTTATGATCCGTGCTACGATAGCAAGTGAAATCATCAACAAGCAAGGAGCGACACAGATGGATGAGACTGCAATGACCACCGCGACAGCGCAAATGATGAAGACCGCCACCGACGTGATTCCCGTCGGCTGGCATGACGTGGTGCTCGGCGCCAATATTTCCGCTGATGAGCAGGTCGTGCTGTTCTTCTTTTACACCGCGGCCAACGATCCGACCCGCTACCTGCGCGGCATCAGCCTGCCATGGGATTACGGCGGGGACAAGAAGCTCTTCGACGCCGCCATGGCCAAGCTCCGCGAGCAGGCGTTGGCGTTGCAAAAACAGGTGGTAGCCGCCGGTGATCCGGCGTTTCATGAGCTCGTGCTGCACGCCGTTTATCAGGCGGAGATGAAAACTACCCTCGGCTACGTGGATTGGGCGGCGGCGAATTTTTCGCCCGATGATCAGATGATGTATTTTCAAGCGACTTACCTCGGCACGGCTTTCAGCGGCTGGGGTGCCAATCACAAGTTGAAGAAAATGACGAAACTTGCCAGCAAGGGAGCAGGTGAACAATGACGCGTGCATATTCATCCAAATACGGTCGGCCGTTTAAACCGATTCGGCCAATTATTGAACAGCCAGTGACACAGTTGCGGCTGGATACCAACCTGATCACATATGGCCCCAAACCGCTTGAAGGCGTGGAAGTCGGCCAGACCTTGATCGTTAAACGCGACGGCACGACAAGCCTGACGCGTCTATTGTGGGAAGACAACGGCGATCTTCGCCCCGGCAAAGTCGTCGAGGAAACGATCGACCCTAAGGCTGCGGCCCAGATCCTGGACGATCTCCAATGGATCTTCAACGAAGAGGCCGGCCTCGAGGAATTCGTCACCGACTCCGCCAGCTGGAAAGTCGAGTTCACCATTGAAAACGGCGACCCGATCCAGCTGAACGGCTACCTGCCACCAATGGCCGGAAACAAGTACGTCCGCACCTGGGAGCGCGAAGTCCGCGCCGCCCTCCATACGCGCCGCGTGTTCCTGTTTGGCAACGGCCATTATCAGTACAAGACCATTGCATCGAAGTCCAAAGCAAATGCAAAGCCGGGGCCAGCAAAGGATTGGGGTCGGAAGAAGAAGTAGGTTGTTGGCGGGCGGATCGTTGCCTGACTAATAGAAGAAAAGATTCGGAAATTGAACGGGAAAACGGCTGGACACCTTGGGAGAGAAGGGGTCCAGCCGTTTTTTTGCGTGCGCATTTTGACTTTCGGGATGTGGGAATTCTGCTGACTTTTGCGAAATCTTTTAGGGTAATAGCAATGGGGACAAGGGTCTCGTAAGTGCTGTGTCATTGAGGGGTGATGAATAATAGGCAGATGCCGCAAAAAAATGTTTTTTGGTACCGTTTTCAAACGGTGAAGACTAAGATTGTTACGATAAACCGTATTCGGAAAATTTCGGATATGCAAACATTTGGGGGGATTGATGTGTGGAAGTATTCTGGCAAGTCCATCTATTTTAAGAAAACGCAAATCGATATTGATACAACGTCCCGGATTCAGGCACTTGGGGGAACAATCGTTAAGCTTGCCGATCGAGGCGCGGCCATTGACATCATTGTTTTTGCGACGGAAGAAGAGAGAGCTATTCCTAATAAGGCGCTTGACCGGGTTGTTGCCAGGCAAGAGGCAAAGGGGCGAGTTGTTCGTTTTCTTCGGTTGACGGAACTGGAAGAAAGTATGGGACTGGACATGGCACTACCCTTTGCGTTATGGAGTCAGTTGCCGAATTTCGATCCGTGGTCAGGAAAAGAGATTCATCCGACTCGGTATAATGACACCAAAGTGGAGGAGAGCTAATAATGTTTGTTCAACCGACAACGAAAACTGATTTTGATGAAACAATTGCACGCTATGCGCCATATCCAACTGACCGAATTGACGAAAATAATTTATTGGTTGGGGATGTGGTCGCTCTCTGGTGGTTTACACAACACCCAAAATTTCCAGACGTCTATTCGCCGAAATATTTCCGTCGAATTTACGCAGTGGATCTGCCCACAGAATTAGGTAAATTCATCCAAGATGGATACCTTGTCAGGCAGGATGAACGGTTGATTGGGACCAATCGTGCGTCCGCCTTGATCAGCGAATTTGAATGGATCATCAAGGCTCATCGAGCTGGCAGCCAGGACCTTTTCTATGAGAAGAGAAAGGCTTTGGCTAGCAGGGATATTTCGCGGAATCCAGGGAATGCCTCGATTTACCAGTTACCGAGCCACCCGGATCTGGCTTCGGATTTTATCTCGCTTGATATTGAAACAACGGGAACGAATTATGCCTTTGACGATGTGATTCAGGTCTCGGCCACGCACGTAATGAATGGCTTGGAAACCGAAAAATTCACAAGTTTTATTGATCCCGCTCAGTCGGTACCAGCGCACATCACTAACCTTACTGGAATTCGACAAGAGGACGTCGATAACGCCCCTAAGCTAAATGAATTGGCTGATGAGCTGATGAGCTTTATTGGAGACCGCCTTGTTATCGGGTGGAACCTAAAGGGTTTTGATCTGCCGTTCCTCAAAGCGAAGGGTATTGATCTCACAAATAATTCGATACTGGATGTCATGTTGCTCGCTCGCCGGCGCAAGCATCAAGGGGTCAATTCGCAACTTACGACAGTGAAGCACATGCTTGGCGTCAAAGCACTTTCGCATAACGCATTAACGGATGCGAGAGCCACAGAGGTGCTGTATGCTTTACTGCTATCCTTACCCTCTGTTGCATCAGCGGCAACAGGCGGTAAGATAGCTTCGACTAATTCCACGGTATTCAACTATACTGATACCACTCCGCTGTTTGAGAATATGCGTTTTGTTTTTACGGGTACCATCGATGATGGACAGTACACCCGAAAGCAAATGGAACATATTGTTAAGTCCCACGGGGGAACTGTTGGTCCAACGTTAACAGAGAAGACTGATTATTACGTTGAAGGAGTTCAAACAGCTCATAATCTGACAGATGGAGAAACCAGCTCGAAGGAAAGAAAGTATCTGGCACTCCAGGAAGCCGGGGTCGATATCTACAAGATGAATGGCCAGGACTTCGATAAACTGTTGAGGACTTCCAAAGAGCAATTCGAATAGAGAGTTGTAACTACTCTAGGTCTAAGATATGAGCCTACCTGGTCAATATGCGACCAGGTGGGCTCTTTATTTGCTTGGATGCCTTGCCGCTGGCATTTCGGATTACCAGATAATACGTATTCGTGCTGATGGTTCTCATTGGTTGCATTCGCGACGCAAATGGTTCAGCGAGTCGGCAGTTTGTCTGCTAAAATATGATGTAATGGGACAAGTAAAAGGAGAAAAGTGATGGAACATTTTTCCGCTGCATCAGTGAAGTTTCCATTTTGGTTTAAAGAATTTACACAGATTATGGAATGGTATGTCGAGGATGACAATTGGGAAGACATCAATACACGAATTATTGATGAGCGTTATTTCAAATTTTCCTCTCGGCCACGGACAGTGAGCTTTTGCTCGGAAATGACACACCGTATCACATCGCTATCTGCACAGACCTGTGACATCTTTTACTCAGTTACTCAGTCGACACCGACAATCAAAAGCTCATCAACCTCATGAGCATTATGAATATCAATTTACTCGTGCGGACGTTCATGATTGAGGAATTTCGGCAAGAGCTGTTGTTGGGGGATGCGAAGATTGAGGATTTCGAGCTTCAAGCGTTCTTCCGGAATCTTCAGGCAACGCATGAAGAAACTGCTCAATGGACAGATGAGACTGTGAACCGCTTAAAGGGGACACTCAAAAACTATTTGGTTGAATCGGGCCTTGCCACATTTATTGGTAATGATATTCAGATCATCCGGCCGTTACTCGATCCGCGTCTCGAGGCGGCCATCGAAGGCAGTAATCATCCTGAATACTTGGCTGTCTTTAATGGGAGGTAACGATGGCAGACTTAAATAGAGATTTCGACCGGCTGCGCGAGAAGATCCGTCAGCCAGCATTTCAGCGTAATCAAGGCTTATCCAATGAAGTCGGCTATTACATATTCGATTATCGACCAAAAGATGAGCTGATTGTCCGCGAAAATGTGGCGGCGATTGCCAAAGAATCGACGGTCGCCACGATTGGCGCGAACGTTCAGGTTTTTGACCTCTTCGACATCATGATGACGATCGTTGATGGTTTCGGTTACCGGGCGGCGTTCGAGAAGATGGAAGTCGAGGACGGCATGTCGCGGGTCATCATCGAAATGAACAACATCATGCGGATGAACCAGGAAGAGAATCGGATCGTTCAGTACATCGAGGATCATCTGGACAAGACTCAGCCGACCATTATTTTTCTCACTGGGGTTGGGAAGGTCTTTCCGTTGATTCGCTCGCACAAGGTGTTGAATACGCTGAATCAGGTGATCGACACGTCGCCTGTCGTGATGTTTTACCCGGGTGTCTATAACGGGACTAATTTAAAAATGTTTGGGGAGCTTGAGGACGATCATTATTATCGGGCGTTTGGCTTAAGAATGGGGTGGAATGATCATGAAGATTAAAGATCTGTTTGCAAAAAATATCGACCGCACAATTCAAGGGGTTATCAAGGTCGGCCAGGAAGACAACATTGAACAAGAGCTCGATGAATACGTTGTGACGCGCGAGCTTCAGGACGATTTTTCGAAGTTTTTCTCGGCTTATGAGGTCGCACTTAATGGGCCAACCGATAACATGGGGGTCTGGATCTCAGGCTTCTTTGGTTCAGGGAAGTCGCATTTTCTGAAGATTATTGCAGACATCCTTGAAAATCGGGAAGTGAAGGGCCGCCGTGCGGTTGATTTCTTCCAAGATAAGATCAAAGATCCCATGACATTCAGTCAAATGAGCCGCGCTGCCGATTCCGCCACGCAGGTCATTCTGTTTAACATCGATGCCAAAGCAATGACCGGGCAAAAGAACGACGCCAACGTCATCATCAATGTTTTCCTGCAGGTCTTCAATGAGATGCAGGGCTTTTCGACGACCAATGCCTGGATTGCGGAAATGGAGCGTCAGCTGACCAAGGCTGGCAAGTATGAGGCGTTCAAAGAAGCGTTCGAAGCCGCCGAGGAAAATCATCTCGGCTGGATTGAGGGACGCGACAATTATGCTTTCAACATGGGCACAATCAAGGACGCTTTGGTTAAAATTGGCTTCCAGGACGAAGCCGATGCGCAGGGCTTCATTGACCAATTGAAGACGCCTTTCCCAATCAATATCGAAAAATTTGCGAAATTGGTTGCCGATTACACAGAGGCGTCCGGCAAGCGCGTCGCCTTCCTGGTTGATGAGGTCGGCCAGTTTATCGGTGACAGCGTACAGCGGATGCTGAATCTTCAGACCGTTGTCGAGGATCTTGGCAGTGCCACACGCGGCAAGGCTTGGGTTATTGTGACCTCGCAGCAGGCCATTGGGGATGTCACCAGCAACCTGAACGGCCAGGACTTCTCAAAAATCCAAGGCCGTTTCAAGACGCGAATCAATTTGAGCTCGGCCAATGTTGATGAAGTCATCAAGAAGCGCTTGCTGGCAAAAACACCAGAAGTCCAGCGCCAACTCGAAGGCGTGTACACAGCCAATGCGGCGGCAATCAATAACGCGATTGACTTCGATGATGTGCAGCGCGACAAGTACGACTCGCCAAAATTGTTTGCGGACGAGTATCCATTTGTGCCCTATCAATTTAAACTCCTGCAATCTGTTTTGACCGCCATCCGAACGCATGGTTCAGATGGCAAGCATCTTTCCGAAGGTGAACGGTCTATGCTGTCGATTTTCCAAGAGTCGGCCGAGCGAATTATGAATGCCGACGAGGGCACACTGGTCCCGTTCTCTCTGTTCTTCGAAGGTCTGGAGCAATTTTTGGATCATACCCACCGGATTGTTATCGAGAATGCGCGCACGGATTACCAGGTGATCAATCCAAAACAAGAGGAAAATCCATTTGCGCTGCAAGTCCTCAAGACGCTCTTCATGGTCAAGTATGTGGATAATTTCAAGGCCACGTTGAATAACATCGTGACGCTGATGATCGACAGCATTGATGTCGATCGGATTGAACTGACCAAGATGGTGAAGGACGCGCTGTCGCGTTTGATTCGCCAAAAGTTTGTGGAAAAGAATCTCGACAGCTATGTCTTCCTGACCGATGCGGAACAGGATATCATTTCTCAGATCGGCCGGCAGCAGGTTAGCGAGGCTGAGATCGTCAATGCGCTGGGGACGTACTGGTATGACCTCAAAGTGATTGATAACAAATACAGTTATCCTAAGCTCTCCGGACGTTATGTCTTCACGCTGAACGAGTTTGTGGATGATACCCCGATTGGCAAGAGCAACGCGGACCTCTCAATTCGGATCATTACCCCGCTGAACGCGCGGTATCACGATTTGGCGCAGGCAATGTTGCTATCCTCTGGCGCACCGAAGGAAATCATCATCCTGACGCCCGATGAAGAGGATTACCTCGATTACATCCGGCTTGCAGAGCGAATTCGCAAGTTCCAGTTGAACAGTAGCACGAACATGGACGCGCGCTATCGTAGCTTGATTGATGCGCGTGTTGCGGAACGAAACGAGTTGCGCCAGCTGGCTCGTGAACACGCCGTCGCCGCCCTCCAAGATGCGACCATTATCGTCGGTGGCCGCGAACTGGAGAACGGTGGTGGCTTTGAAAACAAGTTTGCGGAAGCCGCGCGTATCACCGTGGACAACACATTCCGTAATCTGAGTTACATCGAGGTGGCCAAGGGCGAGAAGGATATTCTCAAACTCCTGAAGGATCCGGACGATCTGGTAACGACCAAAGAAAATCCCCAGGCGATTACTGAAGTTCAAAGCTGGTTGGCTCGGGCCAACGATCCTCACATCACTTTGAAGTCAGTCTTGAACCGCTTTGAAGGGGTTCCGTTTGGCTACACACAAGAAGACATCGAGTGGATCGTTGCATACCTGTTTACAAGTGGCGCGATTAAGCTGACCTACAACGGGGAGACGGTCAGTCCATACTCGCCTGATTTTACCGCGCAGCAGCTGGTCGATTTTCTGACGAAGAAGCAGTACACAGAAAAAATCGCCATCCAAATTCGAAAGACATTGCCCCAACAGACCATCAAGAAAATGCGTGACATCGCGAGTCAGGTCTTCAATAAGAAGTCCTTCTCCTCTGACAATCCCGAGGCACTGGTGAGTGAGCTGAAGGTTAAGATCGCGGCAGATCTGAAAAACATCGAACTTTTCGAGAACAAGAATCAGAAGTATCCTGGCCACGACTTATTACAGCAAGGTCAGGGACTTCTTCGCGAACTGCTGGGCGCCCACGACTCAGACTATTTCTTTGAGTTGATTGTCAAACGCTATGATGATCTTCTGGATTGGCACGACGATTTCGAGGATAAAGGCATCTCGGATTTCTACCTCAATCAAAACTCCCAAAAGATTTGGGATGATGGGTTAAACGATCTGGAAATCTACACTCATTCCAGTGACCTGATCAACGACGCTGAGGTTCAGAAGCTAGTTGAGCAGCTAAAGGAACTACTAAACTCAAATCGGGCGGACAATAACATCCAGCAGATCAAAGCGTTGGATCAGCAATTCGATGATCAGTACACCGAAATGTTTGATGCGCACCTCGAGGACGTCAAACAAGCCATTGAAGGACAGCGCCAAGAGGGTGCCGATAAGCTGCGGCGCTCCAACTTGCCCAAGGAGTTCTCTGAACCGGCTTTGAATGCCTTCAACGCAAGCCTCGATCGAATTGTTCGTGATGCTGAGGACTCTGGCAATTTGAATGATCTGAATGCTAAGCGGAACCTCGCCTCGGTTAAGCCCAACAGCCTCCTCAATGACATTGCTAATCAGGTTGAGAAAATCAAGCAAGCGGAAGCGGCAGCCGAAGCAGAGCGGCTTCAGAAGGCGCAGGCGGATAATACGCAACATACAACGGAGATCAAGAGTAACGAGACTGTAAATGCGGACCGGAAAAAAGAATCGTCCGAACATACTACAGCAAAGGCTGCACCGACTTCGACGGTTCGAAACATTCCGACAGTGGACATCAAAGAGCTTTCAAACAAAGACAACTGGACCATCATGAAAGTGGATGATCTGGACGCATTTGTTGAGGAGTTGCGCAACAATCTTCAAAAGCGGCTCGATGAACAAGGAGTCGACGGGATCTATATTCATCTGAATTAGTGGACAAGGAGTAAGCATGGATAAGAAGATAATCAGCAAGTTTGCTATCGATTCTCATCTGGAATTGGTCGAGGCGGTCAGATTACGTCTCGCCGTATTAGGAATTACAGAAGAAGCAATATCGTCGCCATTACCAGAGTCTACGCAGCAGGCAGAGTTCTTCCCACAACTAAACGGCGAGCCGCTAACTGGGGATGATATTCTCCGAAGAAGAAAGATTGTTGCGCATCTGTCGGAAGTTTCATCAAAGGGGAACTCTCACTTCGAGGATTTTGTCGAGGAAGTAGCATACACCTGGTTTAATCGAATCTTGGCGATTCGCTTTATGGAAGTAAATGATTACTTGCCAAGTGGAACGCGGGTTTTGTCATCAACTGAAGGCAAGTCTGAACCGGATATTCTTGTCTATGCCAACGATCTCGAACAGGAACTTGGTGGCTATTCTAAAGATGATCACAAGCTTATTGAACCTGCATGAGAGACTCAATCTCCGTCGACTATGGATAGGCTGTATCAAATTTTGTTTATGAAACAGATCAAGATTTTGTCAAAGCAATTACCACAGGTCTTTGAACCTCTTGACGATTACATGCAGCTCTTGTTCGTTCCTAGCTATCATCAAGGGTTTATTCCAGAGCTTGTTCGTTCAATTCCAGAGGCCAGCTTTGATTTGGATAATGATGATAGCCATGGCCAGGTTCAACTGATTGGTTGGCTCTACCAATATTACAATACTGATCAAAAGACTAAAGCGATCGAGCAACCCAAGTCACACAAATTCCGGGGAACAGAAATCGCGTCAGCGACCCAGATTTTTACACCAGACTGGATTGTCCGGTATATGCTCCAAAATTCAGTCGGAAAGCTCTGGATTAAAAGCCTACTTGCAAAAGGTGACAGCCGTTCTGAAACTGAGATTGCTGAACACTTTCAGTGGCAATATTATATGCCTGAAGCTGCCCAGCCTGACGATGTGCAATTACTTATAGATGTGAAGGACGGCCAATTAAGTGACCTACGACCTGAACAGCTGACAATCTTGGATCCATCGATGGGGTCAGGTCATATGCTCGTGTATGCTTTTGACCTACTAATGCAAATCTACCTCGATCAAGGCTATTCTCAGAGAATTGCGGCTACGAATATTATCCAGAACAATCTGTTCGGTCTTGACTTGGATAAGCGTGCGACACAGTTAGCCTCGTTTTCTGTCATGATGAAACTCCGGCATTATGATCGCAGAGCCTTGATTAAAGGAAATCTGCCAAAGCTCTTTACGGTCAATTCGTTTGGGGATCTCACAACTGACCAGCTTGAATTGGCATATCCTGAGGTTACTGAAAAGCAAAAAAATGCGTTTCGGTCAGCAATTACGGTGTTTACAAATGCGAATGTCACAGGTTCGCTCACCGAGATTGGCAATTTAGACATTGCGCCGTTAGCAGGATTGTTCGAGCTGAACCAGGCCACGATAGCAAGCGGTGACTTAAGTGAACGAGTGGGACAGCTGATAAATATCTGTCAGATTCTTGCTAAAAAGTATGAGGTCGTCGTGACAAATCCGCCCTATATGGGATCAAGTAGAATGGATGATACCTTGGCAAATTTTGCTAAGAAGCACTATCCAAATGCAAAAGCGGACCTCTTCGCAATGTTTCTTGAACACTTTCAAGAAAGTGTGGTGCCGGGCGGATATTGCGCAATGGTGACAATGCAATCGTGGATGTTCTTGTCAAGCTTCGAGTCGTTACGTCAGACGTTGTTGGCTAAATATACGATATCCAATCTGATGCATATGGAAAACAACGTCATGGGCATAGCCTTTGGGACGGCCGTGACAATTACACGCAATGCTAGCTTGACTAACTTTATAGGTACGTATCATCAAATAAAGACTTCCGATGTCGCGTCAGGAAAGATTCCTTCACATGTGCCAATTGCAGGCAATCGCTATAAACGAACTAACCAAGCGAACTTCGAAGTCATCGTGGAGCAGCCCATCACCTATTGGTTTTCAGAGAGAATGGTCTCGGCCTTTCGAGATTTTCCAGCGCTTCAGGAAGTAGCAGAGTTGAAGGCTGGACTGTCTACCGGCGATAACGGTATATTTCAAAGACGCTGGCAAGAAGTCAAAGATACCAATATTTCTTTTACAACTAGCACGATCTCTGAAACCACCTCGGGAGACGTCCGATGGTATCCCTGCGATACTGGTGGCCTGTTCATAAAGTGGTCAAATCGAAAAGAGATTGTCGTTGATTGGCAGAACAATGGGGAACATATACGAAATTACACAAATCGGACAGGCAGAATGGCTGGCGCGGCACGGAACACAAGTTATTATTTTAGACCTGGCATATCCTGGAATAAACTGAGCTCCTCACGGTTCGGTGCGCGGTATAGGACTTCTGGCTATGTTTTCGATGATACAAGTCGCACCATGTATCCTGACGCTTCTGTGTCAGCCAAGACTATATTGGGATTTATAAACTCAAAAGTGGCTTTTCATTTTCTACAAGGCCTAAATCCATCCATGTCTTTTACAAATGGTGATTTAAAGCGACTTCCAGTTTCGGTTAAGTCTGACAACGCCATTGATACCATCGTCGGGACTTGCATTGCAGCTGTTGAAGAAGGAATAGATTCATATGAGGAATCCTGGCAGTTCACACAATTTCCATTTTTGAAGATCGCTGAGCATCACCGAAACTGGACAGTGGAAGCAGCGTTTGATGCATGGCGCGATGAAGCTCAACAGCGTTTTGATCAGTTGAAGGCGAATGAGGAGGAACTCAATCGAATCTTCATCGACCTGTACGGACTTCAAGATGAGTTAACACCAGAGGTGAAGGACGAGGATGTTTCTGTCAGACTGGCAGATCGCGGACGAGATATTCGGTCGTTTCTTTCTTACTTCATTGGCGTGACATTTGGCCGATACTCTATCGACACAGCTGGACTTGCATATGCCGGCGGATATTGGGATTCATCGAAATACAAGACAGTCCAGCCCGTTGAGGATGACGTGGTATTGTTGACTGACGATGACTATTTTGGTGATGAGCGTGATATCCTGGTTCGCTTCAAGAAGTTTATGACAACTACTTTCGGTGTTGAGCATTTGTCTGAGAATATTCGTTATATCGCTGATTCGTTGAATACGAAAGGTGACACGCCTGAAGACCAAATTCGGCATTACTTCTGTGATGATTTCTTCCGTGATCATCTTTCGACTTATCAAAAGCGTCCAATTTACTGGCAACTAAATGCCGGCAAACAGGGCGGATTCAAGGCATTGCTGTATTTACACCGCTATGACGAGAACACAATGGCAACGATTCGGACTGCTTATCTTCATCCGTTGCAAGACGCCTATGCGCAGAAGCAGGAGTACCTTTCACATTTGCTGGAGACTGAAAAGAGTTCCTCAGAGCGAAACTCAATCGGTAAAAGGTTGACCAAGCTAGCCAATCAGTTAGATGAAATTACGAAGTTTGATCAGTCGCTCCAGCATGTCGCAAACCTCCACATTGATCTTGATTTGGATGATGGTGTTGTGGTGAATTACGAGAAGGTTCAGGGCGGAGAAAAACTTTTGACGCCACTCAAATAGTTAAAGAGAGCTCGCGTGGACAAACCTCGCGGGCTCTCTTTGTGCCGACAAAAGTGCCAAATTATAGAGTATTCAGAACGTTAATGATTTTATCATTGTCCTGTTGCTCTAACTCCTTGATCACGTGCAAGTATGTTGATTGGGTGGTGGTGATGTTGCTGTGGCCGAGGCGCTTTGACACGGACAGGACGCTGACACCTTGATACAACAGGACTGAGGCGTGCGTGTGACGAAGACCATGAAACGTAATCCGAGGTAAATGGTCTTCGAACAGCTTTGAGGTTAATGCTTTGTTGATTTCTGCTGATACTGGTGCGACACCATTTCTCAAGAACACAGGATCGTGTGGTGAGATGTTGTGCGCCTGAATATAATCCTGAAGTAGGATTGCCGTCTTTCTGTCTAACGAGATCTGTCTATTAGAAGCCGCAGTTTTGGTCTTCTTGAAGCCCGTTCGATATTTGTAATCCCACGTTTTGTTGATATCGACCAGACTTTTGTTTGTGTGAATGTCAGCAGGGGTCAGGCCTAATATCTCTGCATAACGCATGCCGGTGACTGCGGCAACGTAAATAATTAGCTCATCACAATTGGCCGGATTGAGTGTATGCAAGAGCGTCTGAAGCTCGCCAAAGTCCAAAGCTTTTTTCTTGGAACGGACCGGTTGCCCTGTAATGACCGTCTTGCGAGTCGGATCGGTTGTGATGACTCGCTCATCCAGCGCGTCGAGCAAGGCTGCCCTGATCTGCTTATGGAATGTGGCCACAGTTCTCATCGCATGGGTTTGAGCGAAATAGTTGATGCGGTCCTGATAGAGGGACTTTGTGATGTCTCTGAGTTTGATGTCGCCGAAGATGATACGAATGTGTTGCAGCGTGTTCGTATACTTACGTAGCGTGATATCGCTAACTGAATGAACTTTGTACAGTTGGATCCAGCGCTCAAAATATTGAGCGAGCGACAAGTCCGCGTCTCTGTATTGTCTTACATCGACGAAGTCTGTGCGAACCTGGCTGGCTGCCAATTCCGCCTCGCTCTTCAACCGGAACCCGGAACGCCGCAATTTCTTGTATTGACCAGTGATGTCCTTGTATGAAATTTCGTACTGCCAAACGTCCCCACGTTTTCGATAACTTACCATGTGATATCCACTCTCCTAAAATAATTTCTGAATTCTTGGCACTTTTTTGGCACATAGCCTTTATAATGCCCGATTTTCAGCGGGTATGAGAGTGGATGCTCAGCGATATGGAGTGTGAAACTTGATCTATCAAAGGATGAGGATAGTTCGCTATTATTCTCGAACTCCCGACACATATCCACATTTTGACTGACTATGAGATCAACTCTCTCCGTCAAACTATTGTCGATTTTTAGCGGAAGCTTTCGAAGGTCGTCTACTTGAAAGTTCAGAGTGGGATTAAGAGCTGCCGATAACTCAGTAACTAACTTGGAATTCAAGAATCCAAGTACGTAGTGTAGTATAGATTTCGACTGTATAAACAGCATCGGACCTGCATCACCAAAGACGCTCCCTAATTCAGCTTCTCGAAACGAAAGATCTGCTGAAGTAATTCGACCCCAAGTAATGCCTGTCCGGAAATAATACTTTTCGTCTCGAAGCCGATAATTCGTCTGAGATTCTTTAATAGCTCTGGCGTCGTTTTTGAGAAACACAACAGTTCCATTGTTGCCAAACCATCTCATATATCCCCCGCCACTATTGATAGGAACCCATGAAAAGCCCTTAATATCTGCTTGTTGTCTAGCATTCTGAATTATTTCGGGTGCCGGAACCTCATACCATTGTTTTAAAAATCCGCTATTGACCATGATGCCAGACTTTACTTCGCCATAATTAGAAACTGGCATTGCATCAAAGGCAGCGATGACTGCTGGACTAATCCAGTAACTAATCGGATTGCCAGCTATCTTTCCAAAGTTCGCTTGGTTAGCTCGTTAATTGCGTACAAATCTAGTAAAGAATCGCCGCGTTCGCTATACTTGAAGTAGTTTATACTGCGGTCCGAATGGGAAGAATGGGGATACATAGCACATGGCAGAATTGAACTTGACTCAGATTACAGAGGCGTTGAACGGGATGTTCACACCTAGTAACCACTTTGTCTTTTGGTATGACGACGAAGGTGCGTTTGCTGACAATATAGCGGAATTACGCGAGAACCTGAATGTACCAATCGTTGAGATGGCCGCTAGTCAACAATTTCACACCAAACTCCAGCTGCTTGAGATCCAGGAAGCGGGTGGGAGTGCGCTGGTTTATTCCCCAGTGCCAAAGCCTGCCTTGAATGAAGATTTCTTGGCTGACTTTGAGCGCTTCTCCCGTTCATACTCTGCGGATGCGGTTACGATGTTGCGAGAGGAATTGCAGTTGCCTGCCGATCAGCAGGGTTTTGTTTCCGACCAGCAAGCCTTCTTTGCAAGTAAGGAACGCAAGATGCGTTTTCAGAAGATGTATGGGCCGAAGAAAAATCCGACGCTCACAATGCTTGCTGTGCTATCCAAAGCGGATGAAGTCACTCTTTCTGGCGTGCTTCGGGCGGTCATTCACGAGTCCACCGATGCTGACAATTCCATTCTTTCGAGTTTTGCAAAATACGGTGTGCTGTCTCAATTCTGGGACTTCATTGCCAAGGGATATGGCTATGTACCGGACGAGCCAACGTTGCTTGGTTTGATGTCTGCGATCTTCCTGAATTTTGCCTTTGACCAGGGCCAAGCGGAACTGCCGGATTACTACTACACGTATAAGATCACGCAGGTCAACAATGCCATTTCGTTTATCCAGAATTCGCGTAATCTCTTTACAGCACAGCAAGATATTCAACGTACCGCTGAAGAGGTTTGGCAGGCTGTCGATGCCGCACAACAATTCCAGAAGCTTGATGTGTCTGTTTTGATGCACATCGATGCGTTCCCGCAACTGGATCGAATGATTGTGAAGTGGCTGACGGGGCGTCTGCTTGATGGTGATGTGGCCACGAAGGTCGGGCGTAATACGCTGGATGAACTGATTAGCCAGCGGCAGAATATGACCTATCATGAGCAATATGATCAGGTCTACGAGATCGAGTTGGCGGCGCTTCGTCTGCTGCGCTTCCACAATGCCGGCGACAGCGATGATCTGGGCGGTCTGGTTCAGCGGTA
This sequence comes from Lacticaseibacillus mingshuiensis, assembly GCF_016861785.1. Classification (GTDB taxonomy): domain Bacteria; phylum Bacillota; class Bacilli; order Lactobacillales; family Lactobacillaceae; genus Lacticaseibacillus; species Lacticaseibacillus mingshuiensis. The sequence continues at coordinate 342,155 of NZ_BOLS01000001.1, read as the reverse complement.
TACGACCACTGAATACACGATTGATACCACGTATCGGAAGTTTATTCAGGGGATGCAAAAGGTCAGTCCGGATCAAGAAGACCTCGTTGTTCCGCTGCGTGCCAAAGTTGAAAACACGTATCTAAACGACTATCTGAGTACCTCGATCAACCGCTGGAATCAGGTTTATGCGCCGACAAAAGTCCCAACGCGGAATTTGCAGCGTAAGTTCTACAGCAATTTTGTTTCCAATCAACAGAACCGCACTGTGGTCATTATTTCCGATGCGTTCCGGTTTGAGGCAGCAAAAGAATTACAGGCCCAGCTCGACCAGCAGGACAAATTTGAAACCACCATGGACTGGACGATCACTGGCTTGCCATCAGTGACCTATTTTGGAATGCCCGCGCTCTTACCCAATCATCAGTTGGCCTATGCCGAAGAGAAGAAGGTCATGGTTGACGGCCAGGATTGCGATAGTCTCGAGAAACGCCGAGCGATTTTGCAACAAGAGGATCCGAATTCGGATGCGATTGGCGTGACCGAGTTTCTGGCGATGAGCACCGATGCGCGCACCGCGTTACTGGCTGGCAAGAACACGCTGTACATGTACCATAACGAGATTGATAACACCGGTGAAAGCCCGAGAAGTGAAAATCAGGTCTTCGATGCGGTTACGCGCACCATCGACCAGTTGGGACGCGTGATTGAGATTTTGCGCAATCGCTCGATCCGCAACGTCTTGGTGACGGCTGATCACGGCTTTATTTACCGCTGGGCGCCGATCGATGAGGCCAACAAGATCGATATTAGCAGCTTCCCAACTCTCAAAAAGGAACAGCGCTATGCGTTCAGTGAACATCCGATCGAATTGACCGGCGTTGGTTCACAAAAGATCGGGGATATTCTTGGCAACTCGGATCAACGCTATGTGAACTACCCGACCAACTTCAACATTTTCAAGGCGCCTGGGGCTGGCCAAAATTATGTGCACGGTGGCGCCTCGCTTCAAGAAATGTTGGTGCCGGTGCTTGAGGTCACAACCAAGCGCGGCCGCTCGCAGGCTGAAAATGCACGGATCCATGATGTTACCGCAAATTCGCGCATCACGTCTCGGCAGTTGACGGTTCGCTTGATGCAGGACGATCCAATCAGCGAAGTGGTCACGCCAGCGCACTATTCAATTTATTTCGTGGACGATGCGCATCGCAAGATTTCTGGCGAAACCGCGTTTGTGGCCGATATCAGCGACCCAGATCCAAAGGCGCGCATCAAGCCGGTGCGGGTGACGCTGGCTGAGCAGCCGTTCATTAACGGCCACACGTATCATTTGGTGCTGCACAATGATGAAACCGGCGTGGAATACACATCGGATTATCAAATGGACATTGTGATTCAAGGAGGCTTCGGCTTTGACATCTGATGACGAAATGCAAGAACAACAGCCCAACCAGGACGCGTTGCTGGATAAACTTGAAGCCTATTTTCCCGGCCGCTTTGTGCGCAAGGATCTCACGCAGCGCATCAAGGAAGGCGCTAATGTGCCGACCTATGTGCTGGAATTTTTGCTGGGGCAGTATGCAAGTGGCTCTGATCCGGTGACGATCGAGCGCGGCGTCGAGAATGTGAAGAAGACGCTGGCGAACAATTATGTACGGCCGGATGAGGCGGAGAAGATTAAGTCGAAAATCCGTGAAGTCGGCTCGCATACGGTGATTGATCGGCTTCAGGTTTATTTGAACTCGACGGCTGATCGTTACGAGGCAGCTTTCAGTAATCTCAACCTGGTTGGCGTCCCAATCGACGAGCGCTATGTCCAAGACTATGAACGGCTGCTGGTCGGCGGCATCTGGTCCATCGTCCGCCTCAGCTACGACCACGAGAGCATTGATCATTTCATCATTGAGCAGTTGACGCCGGTTCAGGTGCCGGCCATTCAGATGAGTGAGGTCTATGAGGCACGCCCGCATTTCACGACGGATGAATGGGTCGATCTGTTGTTGCGCTCGATTGGCATGGAGCCCAGCGAGTTTGATCAACGGGTCAAATGGCTCCTGATTTCACGGCTCATTCCGTTTGTTGAAAATAATTATAATTTGGTTGAACTCGGCCCACGTGGCACAGGGAAGTCGCACGTGTATAAGGAGCTGTCGCCAAATACAATTTTGGTTTCCGGCGGGCAGACCACGGTGGCCAACCTGTTTTACAATATGGCTCGCCGTGAAGTCGGACTGGTTGGAATGTGGGATGCGGTGGCGTTCGATGAAGTTGCCGGGATCAATTTCAAAGACCAAGATGGCATTCAGATCATGAAGGACTACATGGCCTCTGGGTCGTTTGTCCGCGGCCGCAACGAGATCCAGGCGGACGCCGGAATGGTGTTTGTTGGGAATATCAATCAAAGTGTCGATGTGATGTTGCGGACATCGAACTTGTTTGAGCCATTTCCACCCGCGATGGGAACCGACACCGCCTTTTTGGATCGCATTCACAACTACCTGCCGGGCTGGGAGATTCCAAAGTACAAGCCTGCGTTCTTCACGAACGGTTACGGGCTGATCACGGATTATCTCGCCGAGGTGATGCGTGAATTGCGGAAAACTGGGTACGGGGATGTTATCGAGGACTATTTCGCGCTGGGCAATCAGTTGAATCAACGTGACACGATTGCGGTACGCAAAACCGTCTCCGGGATGATCAAGTTGCTTTTCCCCGATGGCCAATTCACGAAGGATGAAGTGGCGGAGGTCTTGGCGTTTGCGCTTGAGATGCGGCGTCGGGTGAAGGAACAGTTGAAGAAGATTGGCGGGATGGAATTCTATGACGTCAACTTCTCCTACATCGATCGCGAAACAGGTGAGGAGACTTATGTCACGGTGCCTGAGCAGGGATCCGCGACGCTGATTCCCGTTGGCATTGAAAAGCCAGGCTTCGTGTACACTGTTCAATACGATGAGGCGGAGCGAGTCAGTCTTTTCAAGCTCGAAACGACCAAGGCTCCTGGCAGCGGGAAACTGGATAAGACGGGGATTGGTTCCAATCGGGCGGCCCGTGAAGCGATGGATACGGCGATGCGGTATCTGCTGGTGAATTATAATCAAATCGATCAGCGCATGATGCCGATGAAGCACGCTTATGCAATTCACGTGACCAATCTGAATAGCAATGAGACGAGCGAACATCTCTCGCTTGCGACGTTCATTGCGCTGATTTCAATTTCGGTGGAGCGGCCGACGCTCGACAGCATGGTCGTGCTCGGCGAGATGTCATTGGGCGGGTCCATCGGCAAAGTTGATAACTTGGCGGATATGTTGCAGGTGGCACAGGACAGCGGGGCGAAGAATGTCCTGTTGCCAGCGAGTGCCATGGCCCAGATGGCGACTGTCCCGCCTGAGTTGATGGGTGCGTTTACTTGGGTCACGTATAAAGATGTCGAAGATGCGGCATTTAAGGCGTTTGGATTAAGCTAAAAAAAGTGAGTGTCGGAATTTTGACCGGCACTCCCTTTTTTTGATTCTTAGTAGATTGTTTTGGTTGGTGTTTTGAGTCGATATTCGGTGGTGCCAGACTTGCCCAGCCTTGGCTATCCGCTTGTGTGCTGCCTTCGAGTGCGACGTTATTTTGCGTCATGCCGTTTGCGCCTTGCCCCAAGCGCGAGTCCAACAGCCCCCACGCCCAGCACTGCGACACTAATTCCCTGCATCACCAGCCTGCTGGAACTCCCGGTAGCCGGAAACTGCGACACCCATTTCTCAATGCGAATGGTCAGGTTATCCGAAGTGTCGGCGGAAATAATAATCGATTTGGCCGCCGCATCCCCAGCGTTTACGAAGTCGTATCCGGCTGGCAAAACTGGGGTATAGCTGACGGCGGTGCCAACCAAGCCGTTTACCGTGACGGGATTGCCGACTGGATCGCCGTTTTCGTCGATGTAGGTAATGGTGGCGGTGCCGGGCAGTGCCTCGTAGTGATAGGCGAGGGTGGTGCTTGCGCCGGTTTTTGCGTTGACGGTCTTTTGCGGTGCGCTGGTGGAACCGTCGCTGCCGACAACTTTGTAGCCCGGGATGGCGGGTGGGGTGAATGCGGGCCAGCTGCCATCGTTGGAGCCATCGCCGGTCGGGTGCGCCCCGCCTGCAATCAGGTTGCCGGTGGCGTCGATGCCGGCCGAGACGTGCCAGTAGCTGTCGGAATTTTTCACGATGGCGTGGGTGACGAGGTCATATCTGACGTAACAGAAGTAGGTGATCAGCTGGGTGGTGGTCGTGATCGTCCCGTCCGGCGCGGTGACGGTGATCGTGCGCGTGAATTCGCGGTAGATCGTATTTTTCGTCATGTTGTCCGGATAGGTAAAATCGGTTGGCAACCCCGTGATCGTCGTGTTCCCTGAGATGCCATGCTTGAGGTGGATCACCACGTTGTCGCTGTCGTCGCGGGTCAAAACAATGTTCCCCGTGAGGCTGCCGCTGGCGAGGACGTAATTGGTCGGCACGGTGACGGCGTAGGGCATGGTGGCGCCAGGGAGACCAGAAACGGTGGTGGGAGTGCCGACAATCGTACCGCCGCCGTCATCATCGACGAAGGTGATTGTCGCGGTGGCTTCCAGCGAGGTGAGCACATAAGTATCCGGATTCACGCCCGTATAAGCCGAGGTGGCGGTGGTGCCGGCAACGGTGGTGAGGTCGATGAGGCCTTCTGGGGCGGCGTCGGTGCCTGTTCCAACTGATAGCCAATGGGTCGTTGTGGTGGCGTTTGGCAGGGCTGGTTGGAGCGTGAATTGTGGGCCGAATGTGATCTGGTTGAGGCTGGTCATGCCAGCGAAGATATTGGTAATTCTCCCGGCAGTGAGACTGGCTGTGTTCCATCCATTAAAGTTGAGGGAAGTCAGTTTCGCGGCATTTTGGAACATCATCTGAGCAGAGGTCAGCTGGCCGGTCTGCCACTGGCCGATATTCCCGATGGTGGTCAGGTTAGGCATATTTGCGAACATGGCGGTCGTGTTGGTCACTTTGCTGGTGTTCCAGTTTGCGAGGTTGCCCAAATCCACTAGGCCGCTTCCTTGAAACATGGATTGCATCGTGATCATCGAGGACACGTTCCAGTTGTCGAGATGGCCGATGTCCTGCAACGCGGCTGCATTTTGGAACATGTAGCCCGGATTGACGACATTGCCCATTTGCCATGTGGAGAGGTCGCCGATGTGAATCAGATTTGGCGTTGCGGAAAACATGAAGGTCATGGAGGTCACATTGCTGACGTCCCACGCATCGAGCGCGCCGAGGTCTGTGATGCCGGTGGCGTAGAACATCGACTGCATGTTGGTGACTTTTCCGACGTTCCAGGAGGCGAGGCTCCCAATGGATCGAAGCGCGGAAGTCGAGGTGAACATGTATCCCATGTTGGTGTTTTTGGCCATGTTCCAGTTGCTGAGGTCGCCCACGGAGGTCAACGCGGTGTCGCCATTAAATAAGTTGCTGGAGTTCGTCACGTTGCCGGTGTTCCAGGCGGATAGGTCGAGCTGAGTCAGGTTCGGGAGTTTGTTGAACATAAACATCATGCTTGCGACCTTGGACACGTCCCATCCGGCCAATCCACTGATGGTCTGAACCGGTGTCCCGGCAAACATATAAGCCATGGAAGTCACGTTGCTGGTATCCATATTTTCCAGGCCTGTGATGCTGGTCAGTTTTTGCCAAGCGGTCGTGGTCTGCCCGGCAGAGACGGGCTGGACGCCAAATAGTGTATTAACGGAGGCCGGCAACACGACTTTGCCTTCAACGGCGACCTTGACGATATTGGCGTTATACGCGGCCCAAGGATTGACGGTAGTGTTGGTCGTCACATAGCTCGCCCCAGTGCCCGCGCCAAGGTGGAGCGTCCAGTCGGAGTCGATGGTCCAATTGACGGTGCCCCAAGTCCCGCTGTACATGGTCGTGGCCGCCTGCACGGTTTGACCAGCAGAAGGGGCGGCCGACGATGGCATGGCGATCGCCAATGCCGTGCCGATGCCAAAAACCGCAAGCGCAAGGGCGCCGCGCTTCACCACTTTGAAGTTACGCCTTTGTGTGCGGTGCGGATCCGGTTGATATCGAGTCCCGTGCCTTGTCAATTCAGCTCACCCTTTCACCATCCCGCCCCCACAAGGATGGATTCACCCAACATATTTACGTGTATCATTGCGCATTTTGGGAAAATAGGGAGAAAGTGTAGCATATCTGAACGCTTTTTCAATCAGCAAGCAATCGGAAATCTTTTTCGTAAAAAAACCTCGGGTGAGGAAAAACCCAAGGCTGTAGATAAATTTCAATTGTTAGTTACCACGAAAAATGACATCGTTGTGATACTGTAACGCTTCTGCACTGGGCCTTGCCCGAATTGGCATCTCTAAGGGTTTTCTTGAGAAGGGTTTAAGTGCTTCTTCCAACCTTCTGTCCTCATGAACAACTTTAGCAAGTACCAGTCGATTATTGTGCGCAGGATCAAAGGTAATAAACCCCTGATCAAATGCCCGATCCATTAGGCTTGAGAGACAGATTACATTCGTGGGATCCAGTCTACGTGTTGGATCTTTAGCCCAAGGAATTATATGAGACGCGACTAAAAAATTGCGTGTACTAATTCCTGTTATTGCACAATGAAAGGTATAGTTTGATTTGACAATTTCGGCGAGGACGCCCTGTCCAATACGCTGGGTTTCCAATGACTGCTGTTCTGTAGGTGCATCAGCTCCGGTCTGAATGGTTCTGTAAATTTCTTGCTCCTCCCTTAGAGTTGCAAGGTCATATCGTGTGTTTTGCGTGGAATGGCTGTCAACAAGCGCAATTAGGCCAAAGAAATCGTCTGGGTCTATGCGTGTCATTCCATATTGGTTGAAGAAGTGCATCCAGTCATGTCGTGTACGTGTCTTAAAATGCCACTGAAAACTATTAAGGTCATCGTCCTTCAGCAAGAAATGTTCAAAAGGAAACGCATTGACTAGATTTGCCTTTATATCGCCATTACCCGCGTGTGTGAGACGGCCTATCTGGCCAGCTCCAAAAAAATAGAAATCTCCGGTCTTGCTGGCGGAAGCAGGGCGACGGTAAATAAACCAGTCACCTTCCCGCACTTTTCCAAAAATCCGTTCGTTCCACTGGTAAGTAATAAAGTCTTGGTCTTGATAGTTATTGTCCTTGGTCGCGCCCTTCGTGTCGAGAATGAAGAATCGAGCATCTGCTTTCACAAGAGAACGTAATGTTTGATTAAGGCCGCTACTTTCTTCGTTATCCTCGAGTTGGCTAAAAAATTGAGGAAATGACAATCCATAGAATTGTAGCAACATCTTTAAAGTCTCAAGTTTAGGAGTTGCTTGCCCATTTTCAATACTAGTCAAAGCATTCAACGAGATTTCATTGTGATCCACGACCGTTTGGCGCGAAACATTCTTTGAAACACGTAGTTGATATAAGCTATGTCCAAATTGCCGTGCTAATTGATCAGTCATTATTTCACCATCCATACTTCTATGACTGTATTCTAACAATTATTACGCTGTAAATATTACCAAGTAGACTTGGTTTTTTTCTGAAACGAAAAGTTTCCACGAAAATAATTGAGAGAGCGTAATTAAACGGGCCCTATTGAATTGCACATTATCTAAAGCAATCACGTTCTATAACTGATATCAGTTGATGACAAACGTGCTTGCGGCCCATTTATGGCTAAGGAGTGCGAATTTGAGAGCCGATTACCAAAGAATGAAGAGGGCAAGCGTGATACATCAACTCCCTAAGGCATCGAGGTACAAAGAATAATTAACAGGCACCCGTTGTGGCCCAGACCATCCGGCTTCGAGCATACAGCATCAAGCCGGAAGGTAGCGGATCAGTCCGTCGTTAGTGGATTCTACTGTTCTCCTTCCAGAGTTCATGCGGACAGGGGAGCTTTGATTACCACATCAAGTGATCGCAAAATTGCATTGGAAACAGCCGAAAGTTTGTCTTTTTTTTGATTGATGGCCCAAGACTGGCTGGATTGCTGTTGATGTATTCTGTTGCAGTGCAGTCCACAAGTAAGCCACCTCTTGAATTATTAAGTGTAGATGGATTTTTTGATACTCAGTCTTTATTGTATTGCTGTATTCGTATTAACAGTGTCAGGTTAGGCTGGCCGAGCCCTATTTTCCCGCTTGCAAAATCCCTCAGATAGCCGAAAATAAAGAGAGAAAGCATTTCCCGCACGCGGGCAAGGAAGGAGTCGCTCATGAAAGTCGAATACAAACAGCTTCAGATCGCAAAGGATGGGGTGCCAGGGCTCGAAAGCATGCTGGCCGTTTTGCTTGGGACAGCTCTAGAAAAACCGGAATGGCGCGGCAAGGACCTGGTCGCGAAGGCTATCGATTCGATCGGCTTGCCGGATGATCTGCGGAATGCGACGAGCGGCAGTAGCAATGCCAATACGATCGAAAATCGTTGTTGGTGGGCGTTGTTCGAGTTGACGACAGCTGCTATGCTAGAGCGGCCGCGGCGGGGCTATTATCAGATCACTGAGCTTGGCGAAAAGCTATATCACGAATATGGGTTCAATCTGACACGCAATCTGGTACATCAACAGGATGCCTACCAGGCCCATCTTGCCGAAATAGCTCAAAATAATCAGGCGAATGACGACGAATCGGATGATGGCAATGGTGAGGGGGCTGAACTCCGGGCAGAGGACGAGGCCGATGACTCGATTGCCAGTGCCTCCGACGCCCCCAAAGACGCCCGGGTCGAGGCACTCCTCCCAATCGCGCAAGAGTTGATCGAGTATGTCGATTGGGCGCTGGCGCACAACGGCGGTGACTATGATGCGGACAAGGCGCAGGACAACCGCTGGATTCGCGGCTTCCGCAAGCGTGACAAGCTGTCTGAGATCGTGATCGGCGGCCGGGAGATCGGCTGGAATTTTGGCCGAGCGTTTGGCGGTAGCCACATCAGCGCGACCCCTTATTTGAATGCGGGCGTGACGAATTTTACCTATGACATTTCCGACCCCAATCACCCGGCGCTGCGCGTAGATCTGTACGATGACAGGGCCAACAACAAGACCACGCTTTTTGCCACGCCGCTCAGTGGGGCGCAGGTGACGGCTGATGAGATTCGCGTGGTCGCCCGCGTCTTCTGGCAAGAGGTCGACAAGCACCCCAAAGAGGAGGATAAGGTCAAGACGACAGCGGCACGGCCTGAGATCAAAGCGCCCGAGATCGAAAAATACGCTAGGGCCCTGACCACCTCGGCCAACGTGATCTTCCGCGGCGCGCCTGGCACAGGCAAGACGTACCTGGCGAAAATGGTTGCGGCTTACATCATCAGTGGCCACACGACCACCAGCGTGAAGGACCTGACTGCCGAGGAGAAAACGCGGCTGGGGTTCGTGCAGTTCCATCCGAGCTATGATTACACGGATTTTGTCGAAGGCTTGCGGCCCCATGTCAGCAAGAAAGACGAGCAGATGACGTTCCGCCTGGAGCCTGGCACGTTCAAGGCGTTTTTGCAGGACGCGATCGACGAGCAGACGGCTAATGGCGACGCGGCCAAGCCTTATGTATTCATTATCGACGAGATCAACCGCGGCGAGATCGGCAAAATTTTCGGCGAGTTGTTCTACGCTATCGATCCCGGCTACCGTGGCCCGGCCGGCGCGGTGTCGACGCAGTACGCGAACCTCCACGCCAGCGACGACGCGGACGCCGATAAGTTGTATGTGCCGGAGAACGTCTACATTCTCGGCACGATGAACGACATCGACCGCTCCGTCGACAGCTTCGACTTCGCCATGCGCCGGCGCTTCCGCTTCATGAATATCACGGCAGACGAGCGCAAGGGCATGCTCAGCGAGCTGAAAAATAAGCAGAATCTGGCGCAGACGATCATGACCGATCTTAACGTGGCGATCGAGCACACGGATGGGCTCAACGAAAATTATGACCTTGGACCATCGTATTTCCTGAAGCTCAGCGAGATCAGCCCCGCCGAACTCTGGTCGCAATACCTGGAACCGCTGTTGGCCGAGTACATTCGCGGGATGGTGGATGACCAGCGTCAACTGGAAGCGTACAAGGCGATCTTCGATGCCGCGGTGAAAAAAGCGGGCGCGACCTCGCAGCGTGGGGATGGGCAGGCTGCCGGGGTGGCGACTGCCGGAGAAACGTCTGGCGAAACCGGCACATCGAGCACAACCGCAACCTTGGTAGCGGCTGAGTCCGATGAACCGGCAGATTCTGACGAACCGGTGACATCTGACGACCCGGCTAAGTCTGACGAAACCCCATCTTCACCAGCCGCGACCCTAACGACAGGCGAGCAGGATGAGTAGCGTCGCGCGGGCGTCCATACGCGATAACAATCCAGTCGCCCCCGCGACTTTGGCGCAGTTGCCCGAGCTGGCGGCTGTTTTGACGGATCGGACGCTGGGCCAGTTGAAGGGCGATGACCTGTTTGTTTTTCCTGCCTTCGACGCGGTCGACTCGGGTGATCCGAATGCGGCGGACCAGCAGGATCTCACGGCCGATCAGAAGGTGCTGTTCACAAAGCAGCGCCAGGTCTGGGCTGGAAATGTTATGGGGTTTATTGGCAAAGGTGACGAGCAGCTCATGATCACCTCGCGCTTCGTCCGTCCGGGTCGGCAGGATCATTTTTTCCAATACCTGTTGGCGAAGGTGCTGGGGACGCCGAATGTGGTCGATCTGTCCACGACGGGGTCGGCGCAGCGGCCGTTGGTGGATCTGCTTCGGTATTCGTTTCCGCTCTACCTGCGACGGGCGCTGCGCAAGGGGCTGTATAAGACGTACATTCGCCGCGAGGAAAATGAGGCGGCGGTGCGCGGGCCGATCGATGTTGCCCGCCATCTTCGGCAAAACACGCCGTTTCTCGGGAATGTCGCGTACAGCCGGCGTGAGCTCACGGCGGATAATCACGTGTTCCAATTGGTGCAGGCGACGATCGACATGCTGGTGGGGCAGGCGGGCGGCCGAAAATTGTTGGCCAGCGTCAGCGATGAGGTCGCCCTGGTTCGCGAGGCAGTCGGCGGGCGGCATGGGGATGTGCGGCAGCTGATCAACGTCAACCAGCAGCGGCCCGTGATGCACGCGTATTATCGGGAGTACAGGGACTTGCAGCGGCTGTGTTTGCTGTTGCTTCAGCATCGCCAGATTCAGCTCGGCCTTGGCACCCGGCAGGTCTACGGCATCTTGTTCGATGGCGCGTGGCTGTGGGAGGAGTATTTGAACTCACTGCTGGCGCCGGCGGTCATGCATCCGCGGAACAACTCTAAAAAACTCAAGCAGTTTCTATTTTTCGACGAGGAGACCGGTCGTAATAAGGGGTCGATCTTCCCGGATTTCATTCGCGACGCGCCGCGGGTGATCGTCGACGCGAAGTACAAGCCGTATGGGAACATCGGTGGCCGCGATTACCAGCAGATGCTGGCGTATCTGCTGAGGTTCGAGTCGCGCCACGGCTATTATCTGTATCCGGAACAGGGCACCCAGCTCGAGCACCCGCTGTTGGTGCGGCAGGGGCTGGATGCGGTGCCGGACGAGTCGGGCCGGCCGGATCCATCCGCCATTCAACATGAATGGGACTTGGATCGCATTGGGCTACATATTCCGCAAGACTGCGCGGACTACCCGGCGTTTGAGGCGGCGATGGCGACGAGCGAGGCTCAGCTGAAAAGACGGCTGGGGCTGCCGATCGATTGAGGGGTGGATGTTGCGCAAAAAAATGGGACGGCCCATCGCGGGGTCGTCCCATTCGTATATGTGCACAAAGATTCGCCCAAATTTTTGTGCACGTTTAGATTTTTTGTCGATTCTCACTTTTTTGAAAAAAGGTCAGAATCGAAAATGAATATTTTGGCCCCTATGTACGACAAACACACCGGTCGACGTGTCTTTTCAGGCATGGCCAGTGTGTTTGCGTGATTTTAGATTAAGAGACTGCGGGGCCTTGCTTGTAGGGCTTGGCGCGATCAGATTTCAACGGCGACAGCGTGATCAAAGTTCGATGCTTGCTGCCGGACAACGGTGGTACTGGTAACACGGTGGTACTGGTAGAACGGGTAGAACGATGAATCTGTGAAACGCCCACTCACCTAATTTATGACACCACTGACTCGGATGCCCTTCATAGCAGCTACTCTAGGTTTGCTCGAGGAATCCCTCCCCGCTGGGTCCGCCTGTCTCCGGGAGATCAGTTCGTGTGGCCACACCGAACACCCTTCCACTGTGCGATTACTATAGCACCGTGAAAACGGTTTTGTCAACTTTATTAGGGAACAATTGAAATGCGATAAACCGTTGATATTCCGGCATTAGCGCAGATGTCTTGTCAGTGGCTGATATATTTATTTAAAATAACTTTTACGGCGGCGAGGCCTGGTCTCATCCAACGACTTTTCCTCAAAGTCACTGCGCCGCCATCCGCTCATTTGCCATTGCGACCCGGCCGCGACCGGTGTCATAATGGCTGTATTAGAAATGAGGCCAAACAATGATATCGATTTTTTCAACCATGGTGATCGCCGCGGCAAGCCTCGTGATCATGGGCATCGGCGCCGTGATCGTGATCGCGCTGCTGATTCTGCTGGAAGTCAACCGCGCCCGCGCAGTGAACAGCTTCACGCCCAAACCGCAGGCGGCGCCCGAGCCGACCGTCGACGTGGACATCGACCAGTTCATCTGCGGCGAGGTCGCGAAACTGACCGTGCCCGATCAGCCACTCACGGTTTTCGACAAGCGCGGTCGGGCCAGTGAAAAGACGTTGGTGCAGGCCGCCACGGATGCGGTGCGGGATCAATTTGCCGGCCAGGCCGTGACTCAGCAAACATTAACGCATATGGGGGCGGTGATCCAGCGAACAGTGCCGCTGCTCATGTGGCGCAGTGCGGTGGGGCAGCTGCTGGTGGATCCGCGGCGGCTCTCCGGACTTGCGCAGTTGCCGGAATATGCGGCCGTGAAAGATCAGTTGCCGACGGAGGCGCAGGCGCATGCGCTGGCCGCGGCGCTGACCAAGTAGGGTGTCGGTCCACTTTTGATGGCCGGGGTCTTGTTATATTGTCATTTGGTAATACTGTAATAGCGGGCAGGGACACGCCGTCCGCCAATAAAATGTGAAATTATTTTCCGTGAGGGCTTGACGGCCGCAATTATTCCGTCTAGTCTATGCGGTAACAAAATAGTTCGTCCATAAACCGTGGAAGTGGAGATCAAAACTGTTGTGCACGCAAAGAGAGTCGCCGGAGATGAGAGTGCGACCGAACGCAGGCAGTCAAATGGACCACTGAGGGTTCCCCCAAAAGCAAGGCGAGTCAGGGGAAACGTGAGGCATACGTCAGTTGTCGGCAGGGTGTTGGCCCTGTGCTAAGTGGGTGACTCGTTTTTTTGAGTCGCTAATTAAGGTGGCACCGCGGAGATAATTCCGTCCTTAAGCAGTTCTATGAAACTGTTTATGGGCGGATTTTTTGTATTCTTCCGAAAGCCGGTGTCGTGATGCACAACTTATTTTTTAAACGATGGCAACGCCCAAATTGTCGACTGTCACTTTTCTCAAGGACTGTCCAAGGAGGACGCAATGATGATCAACGAAACGATTCAAACACTATTGGACCAGAAAGATCTGACGTTTGCTGAAACGAAGGCCACACACGATGAATTGATGAGCGGAGAGACGCCGGATGCGCTGATCGCCAGCTATTTGACCGCCATGGCGGCCAAGGGAGCGACGGCCACGGAGATCGCCGGCGCGGCGGATTCGATGCGGCAAAAGGCGTTGGCGTTTGACCCGCAGGAACCAGTGCTCAAGGTGGTCGGCACGGGCGGCGACCATGCGAACACGTTCAATATTTCCACGACCAGCCTGTTTGTCATTGCGGCGGCAGGGGTGAAGATCGCCAAGCACGGCAACCGGGCGGCGAGCTCGCGGTCTGGGGCCGCCGATGTGCTGGAGGCGCTGGGGTTTGATATCAACGCCTCGGTTGCAACGAGTGAGGCGCTTTTGGCCAAATACAATCTCTGCTTCCTTTTTGCCCAGAAATATCATCAGGCGATGCGCTTTGTCGGGCCGACGCGCAAGGTGCTCGGCTTCCCGACGATCTTCAATCTGATCGGGCCGCTGAGCAATCCGGCGAAACCGACTTACGAGCTCCTGGGCGTGTATCGCAAGGATCTCCTCCAACCGATGGCGGAAGCGCTGGTGCAGCTGGGCGTGGTCAAGGGCATGGTGATTCGCGGCGAGGATGGCTTGGATGAGATCACAGTGGCCGGCAAGACGGATGCCATTTTCATCGATCACGGCCAGCTGACTGACATGACGCTCGACCCGCAAGATTACGGCATCGCCATTGCGGATCAGGCGGCGCTGGTCGGTGGGACCCCAGCTGAAAATGCGGTGATCACGCGGCGCATTCTCAGCGGGCAAGACCAAGGCGCCAAACGCGATGCCGTGCGGATGAATGCCGGGGTCGCGATTTACCTCGCAGGCGGGGCGCCGTCGATCAAGGCCGGCATCGCAAAGGCAACGGAGATCTTGGCGAACGTCGCGGCGTCGCGGCTATTGGACACGGTGCTCGCCGCCAATGGCAAGAAGGTGAGTGCATGATCCTGGACGACTTGGTCGCGGCCACGAAAACGCGGCTGGCCAACGCCGAAGCGACCAAGCCGCTGGCCCAGGTGCGAGCGGCGGCTTTGGCCACGCCAGTCCCGACTGGCGGCGCCCGCTTTCTTGAGGCGCTTGCGGCGCATTTTGGCTTGATCGCCGAGTTGAAGCAGGCCTCGCCGTCAAAAGGGGTGATCGCCACCGAGTTTCCCGTGGCCCAGATCGCGGCCGATTATGAGGCTGGCGGCGTGGATGCGATGTCTGTGTTGACGGAGCCGACGTTTTTTCACGGCAGTCTGGCGACGCTGACTGAAGTGGCGGCCCAGACGCAGGTGCCACTTTTGCGGAAGGATTTTATCCTGGATGACCGCATGTTGCTCGAGGCGCGGGCGGCCGGAGCGAGCCTGGCGCTTTTGATCGTTGGCATTTTGGCTGACGGCCAGTTGCGCGAGCTATATACGACCGCTTTGAAGCTGGGGCTGTTGCCGTTGGTAGAATGCCACAACCCGGACGAGATCAGGCGGGCGCTGGTGCTTGATCCGCAACTGATCGGCGTCAATAACCGCGACCTCCGCGATTTTTCCGTCGATTTTGAAAATAGTATCCGGTTGCGGGCCATGGTGCCGCCAACAATCAAAGTGATCGCTGAAAGTGGCCTCACGGAACCCGGTCAGCTGACGGTGCTACGGCGGGGCGGGTTGAACGGGGCGCTGATCGGCGAAACGTTCATGCGGGCGACGAACCGGCGCGCCACGGTGCAGCGGTACCGGGCGGCGAGTGAGGCGGCGCTATGACGCAGGTCAAAGTGTGCGGTTTGATGACCGCTGCGGATGTCGCGTTGGTGAATGCGCTGCGGCCAGACTTGGTCGGATTTGTCCTGGCGGCGGGCCGGCATCAGCGGACGACTGCCGAGGTGCTTGCGTTGGCCAAGCAGGTCGCGCCGGGCATTCGGCGAGTCGCGGTGGTGGTCGCGCCTGATTTTGACCAGCTCGCGAGCCTCGCTTCGGCCGGAACCATCGACACGGTGCAGTTTCACCGGCCGGCGACGCTTGCCCAGGTGCAACGCGCCCGCGCCCTGGGGCTGACCACGATCGCGCGAGTTTCAGAGGCAAGCCCCGAGACGCCGGCGGATGTGGCATTGGTGGATGCCGGCGATGGCAGCGGGCAGACGCTTGATTGGCGGGCGCTGCCGGCCTTTTCCCAACCGTTGATGTTGGCGGGCGGGCTGGATGCGGCCAATGTGGCACAGGCGATCGCGCTGGTGCATCCGGCGATCGTGGATGCGTCGAGCCGGCTGGAAACCGGCGGCGCGAAGGACCCAGCGAAGGTCGCGGCGTTTATCGCGGCGGCCCGGAATGCGGAGTGACGCTGAACTGATCGGCGTGACCGAAGCAAGAGCGGTGTGACCGAATCAAGATCGGTGTTTTCAAAGAAAGAAGTTTTTATAAATGACAGAATCGAAAAATATCCCAGAAACAAGTGACACCCGCTTCGGCGATTTTGGCGGGCAGTATGTGCCGGAAACGCTGATGACCGAGCTGGAAAAATTGACAGCGTGCTTCAACGAAGCCCAGGCGGATCCGGATTTTCAAGCCGAGTTCCACCGTCTTTTGAATGAGTATGCCAATCGGCCGTCACTGCTCTATTTTGCGAAACGAATGACCGAGGACCTTGGCGGCGCGAAGATCTATCTCAAGCGCGAGGACCTCAATCACACCGGGGCGCATAAGATCAACAATGTGCTCGGGCAGGTGCTGCTGGCGCGGCGGCTGGGCAAGACTCGGCTGATCGCGGAGACGGGCGCAGGCCAACATGGCGTGGCGACGGCGACGGTGGCGGCGCTGTTCGGCATGGACTGCGAGGTGTTCATGGGCAAGGAAGACACCGAACGGCAAAAACTCAATGTGTATCGCATGGAGCTCCTGGGCGCGAAGGTCACGGCGGTCACAAGCGGCCAGGGTCTGTTGAAGGACGCGGTCAACGCGGCGCTGCAGGATTGGGCGGCACGGCCGGAGGATACCTATTATGTGATCGGCTCGGCGATGGGCCCGGCGCCATATCCGGCGATGGTCCACGCGTTTCAAAGCGTGATCTCCACCGAAGCCAAGCAACAGCTTCAAACCGTTGAAGGCCGTCTGCCGGATGCGGTTGTCGCCTGCGTGGGCGGTGGCTCCAACGCAATTGGAAGTTTTGCGGCGTTCATCGGCGATCCCAGTGTGCGGCTGATCGGCGTCGAGGCGGCTGGCCAAGGTGTGGACTCTGGCAAAACAGCGGCCACGCTTGAAAAAGGCAGCGCCGGCATTTTTCACGGGATGAAGTCGATCTTCCTGCAAAATGGCGATGGTCAGATCGATAAGGTCTACTCGATCTCGGCGGGGCTGGATTATCCCGGCGTCGGCCCGGAGCATGCGGCGCTGCAAGCCAGCGGACGCGCAGATTATGTGGGCATCACCGATGACGAGGCCGTCGCGGCGTTTGAGTACATTGCGAAAATGGAAGGCATCATCGCGGCAATCGAAAGCTGTCACGCTGTCGCCTATGTGCAAAAGCTGGCGCCGACCATGCGCAAGGATCAGATCATCATTTGCACGCTGTCCGGCCGCGGCGATAAAGACGTCGCGCAGATCGCGAGCTTAAAGGGGGTGGCATTATAATGAACCCATTACGCAAAGCATTTGAACACGGCCCAGCCTTTATCCCGTTCGTGACAGCCGGCGACCCGTCTGCGGAAAAAACGGTCGCGTATGTCGTCGCATTGGCCAACGCCGGGGCGGATATCGTTGAGCTCGGCGTGCCTTTTTCCGACCCGATCGCCGATGGTCCCGTGATTCAGGCGGCTGGCCTGCGCGCGTTTGCGGGTGGCGTCACCGTTGAGCGGGTCTTTGACATCGTCGCCGCCATTCGCCAGCAGACCCAGGTCCCGTTGGTATTTTTGACCTACGCGAACATCCCATTTAAATATGGGTACGAGCGGTTCTGCGCGCGGTGCGCAAAATTGAAGGTGGCCGGCTTAGTGATCCCGGATCTGCCCGCGGAAGAGGCGGGCGAATTATTGCCGGCCGCCTCACAAAACGGGGTGGCGATCATTCCACTCGTCAGCCCAACGTCTGGGCACCGCTTGGCCAAATTGACCGCGCATGCGGATGGCTTTGTCTACATCGTCTCGGCGCTTGGCGTCACGGGTACGCGGGATGGGTTCGCGCAAAATCTCGACGACCTGATCGCTGATCTTCGCAACGTCACTGATGCACCGCTTTGCGTGGGCTTTGGCATCCACACGCCCGAGCAGGCTTCTGCGATCGCAGGGCAGGCGGATGGCGTGATCGTCGGCAGTGCGATCGTTAAATTGATCGCCGATGCACCGGATGACCTGGCTGGATTGGCTGAGTATGCCGGGGCGATGGCGGATGCGACACATTCGGGGCGGGGGCAGGCGTAGACGGCTGTCGACCGAACTGTGCGCCTTTATAATAGAAGAAACAGGTTTGCGGGTTGTGTTTTTCCTTGGTACTAAAACCGCTGCTCCGCCATCCCGCGAGCCTTCGCACCCTATTTTCGTTTACAAACCGCATCTGGTCGGGTATCATAGCAAGGTATGCAATACGAATAATTAGAATAATGGCGGAGGTACAGCATGGCTGCAAAATGGGAAAAACAAGGCGCAACAACTGGTGCGCTGACCTTTGAAATCGCACAGGATAAGATCAAGGAAGGGCTGGACAAGGCGTTCACCCGGGTAAAGAAGACGCTGAACGTCCCTGGCTTCCGAAAGGGCCACGTTTCCCGCACGATTTTCGACCGGATGTATGGCGAATCCGCCTTGTATGAAGACGCACTGAACATCGTTTTGCCAGACGCATACGACGCAGCGGTCACTGAAACAGGAATCGACCCTGTTGACCAGCCGTCTGTTGATGTTGAATCGATGGATGAAGACAAGCCGTGGGTCATCAAGGCGACGGTCACCGTTAAGCCGGATGTCACACTTGGCGACTACAAGGGTCTGACTGTTGATAAGCCAGACCGCGAAGTTTCCGACGACGAGGTCGCAAGCGAACTCGACAAGCGCCGCGAAGCCCAGGCGGAACTGGTTGTCAAAGATGACACCCCAGCTGAAAATGGCGACACCGTGACGATCGATTATGTCGGCACGTCTGACGGCAAAGAATTCGATGGCGGCTCTGCGAAGAACTACTCGCTTGAACTGGGCTCGAACTCCTTCATTCCTGGTTTTGAAGACCAACTCGTTGGCCACAAAGCCGGTGAAGATGTCCTTGTCAAAGTGACCTTCCCTGAAAACTATCAGGCAGAAGAGCTCAAAGGCAAAGATGCCGAATTCCAAGTGACCATCCATGAAGTCAAGGAAAAGCAGCTGCCTGCACTTGATGATGATTTTGCCAAGGATCTCGACGAAGACGTTGACACTTTGGAAGAATTGAAGATCAAGGTCAAGTCCGAACTTCAGCAAAAGAAGGATGACGCCGCCGAGGACGCGATCCAGGAACAGGCTATCAGCGAAGCCGTTGATAACGCGACGATCGAAGAGATCCCGCAAGCCATGATCGACACGGAAGTTCACAACCAACTCGACCAGTACATGGGCAACATGCAGCGTCAGGGCATCAACCCACAGATGTACTACCAGCTGACTGGCACCACCGAAGACGATCTGAAGAAGCAGTTCACTGCTGACGCAGCAAGCCGCGTTAAGACTTCCCTTGTTCTGGAAGCCATCGTGGCAAGCGAAAAGATCGAAGCAACGGACGAGCAAGTCAACGCCGAGATCAAGGACCTCGCCGGCGAGTACAACATGAGCGAAGATGCCGTTCGCAAGGCGCTGACCGAAGACATGCTCAAGCATGATATCGGCGTCAAGGATGCCATCAAGATCATCACCGACAGTGTCAAAGAAGTTGAACCAAAGGCTGATGACAAAAAAGAAGACGCAGAAGAGAAGTAATTCTTGATGCGCGAGGAACCGTCTCTGTTTTCGGACAGAGGCGGTTTTTTTATAGGGTGTGAAGTGCGGCGTTCAGGTCTGAGCAGCTAGTGTGGCCTGGGCGCTTGGTGGCGCCTCTTGCCACCGACTGACCAGGTCGGCTAGATGCCTCAGACCCGCCGCGTTGAGGCCAACTACGCGCGGCAGGGCACTTATTGATCAATTTAACCGGTTCAAGTATTTTCCACGCATTCGGCTAGAATTCCCGTTCTGACTTGTTTTCACAAGCATTTCGGCCTGATCCGCATTGGTGACACATTAAAAAGTATTTGTTATCATTAATTATAGACATGACACAATTGAATTTTGAGAGGAATGATTCGATGCCAAACCGCCCATCCGATTTGACACAGATGAGCGCAGCCGCCTTGGCGGACAAGCTCACCACGAACCAAACCACAGGGCTCACCACCGCCCAGCTTCAGGCGGCCCGCGCGCAATACGGCGACAACGCGCTGGCTGCCGCCCCGAAGATCCCGCTTTGGCGGCGCATCCTCGGGCATCTTCAAGATATAACAAGTTTAATATTGATCTTTGCTGTCGCGGTCTCGACTTATTTAGGCCTGACGACTGACAGTGACTGGACCAAGGTCTTCATCCTCGCTGCGATCATTGTGCTGAACGTCGGCATCTCGCTTTTCCAGGAGGGCCGCGCGGAAAAAGCAATCGCGAGCCTCCAAGCGATGAGCGATCACACAGTTACTGTTATTCGTGAAGGTCAAACGCAGACCATTTCGACCACCGACTTGGTGCCCGGCGACCTCATTCAGTTGGTGCCCGGCGATATCGTCCCGGCAGATGCCCGATTGATCGGGGCCGGCGAGTTGGTGGTCAACGAATCCATTTTGACCGGCGAAAGCGAGGCTGTCGTGAAATCGGCCACCAGTCAACCGGTCGAGCGGCTGGAAGAAGCCGGCAACATCGTTTTTTCCGGCACGGCGATCACACAAGGCCGGATGCAGGCGCTGGTCATCGCGACCGGCATGCACACGGCCCTGGGAAAAATTGCGGGCATGATCAATCAGACCCAGCGCGGCCAGACCCTGCTTGACCAGCGCCTCAATGTGCTGGCGAAGCGGCTGTCGCTGTTCGCGGTGGCCGGCGGGGTGGTCACGATTTTGCTGTCGACGCTCTTGCACAACGAAACGCTGGTCGATAGCTTAATGGTCGGCGTCAGCCTCGCAATCGCGGCGGTTCCGGAGACTCTGCCAGTGATCGTCACGCTGGCGCTCACCTATGGCGTCCAGCAGATGGCCAAGCGCCACGCGATCATCCGGCGCGTGACCGCCGTCGAGACGATTGGCAATGTCAC
Source organism: Lacticaseibacillus mingshuiensis (assembly GCF_016861785.1). GTDB lineage: Bacteria > Bacillota > Bacilli > Lactobacillales > Lactobacillaceae > Lacticaseibacillus > Lacticaseibacillus mingshuiensis. The sequence goes on along the minus strand of NZ_BOLS01000001.1, from coordinate 321,256 downwards.
CGTCATCGCCTCGGACAAGACAGGCACGCTGACGCAAAATCAGATGACCGTGGTCCGTTATTGGGATGGTCACGAGGCGCCCCAACCGGTGGCTCAGGACACGCCGCTTCGACCGGCTGCTTTGCAAAATGTGCGGCAGGTGCTGCTTGCGACTAATGCGACTCTGGCCACCGAGGATCAAGCCGCAGTCGGTGATTCCACCGAACAGGCCCTGGTGCGGCTGGCCGCCGATCACGCGCTGACTCGCGATGCAGTCGCGCAAGACGCACCGCGGCTGGCGGAAGATCCGTTTGACTCCCACAAGAAGACCATGGCGACGCTCCACCGGGATGCGGATGGCCGGTATTTTGCCATCATCAAAGGCGCCGTGGATCGTCTGCAATTTCGGGATGTCACGCCCCACGCCCTTCAAGAGATGAACGACGATTTTGCGCAAGAAGGCCTGCGGGTACTCGCGGCCGGCGTCCATCGCTTTTTGGAAAAACCGGGCGCGGATTGGGCGACGGCGCTGGATGACCTCGACTTTCTCGGGTTGTTTGGCATCATGGACCCGGCGCGGCCCGAAGTCCCAGCGGCGATCAAGGAAGCACAACGCGCCGGCATTCGGCCTGTGATGATCACTGGCGACCATCCGGCCACGGCCACGGCGATCGCGACACAGATCGGGATCTTACACCCAGGTGATAAAGTGATGACAGGCGGGGAGCTTGCGCAATTAGACGATGACGCCTTCGCCGAGGTGATCGATGACATCCGCGTTTTTGCCCGCACGACCCCTGCGGATAAATTGCGCATCGTGAAGACCTGGCAAAACCGCGGCGAGGTGGTCGCGATGACAGGGGACGGGGTCAACGACGCGCCGGCGCTGCGCCAGGCGGATGTCGGCGTCGCGATGGGCATCACCGGCACCGAGGTCGCAAAACAGGCGGCCGACATGATCTTGACGGATGATAATTTTGCCACGATCATCAGCGCCGTGCGCCAAGGCCGCGTCGTTTATCAAAACATTTTGAAGGCGGTCGAATTCCTAGTCTCCGTCAACTTCGCGCAGATCCTGACAATGGTTGCGGCGGTGCTGCTCGGCTGGGGTGCCATCATGTCGCCGGAACAGCTCCTGATCGTCAACATCATCGCAGACGGCATCCCGGGCCTGTTTCTCAGCCGCGAACCCGGTGAGCGCGGCATCATGGCCTTTCCGCCGCTGGCAAAAGACGCCAGCATCTGGGCATACGGCCTTGGCCAACGCGTCGCGGTCCGGGCGGGCACCTACATGACCCTGATTCTCGGCACCTATGCCCTGGGCCGCTTCACATTGAGTACCAACGTGCCGGCGGTGGGCATGACGATGCTATTTTTCCTCCTGGCCATCGGATCGATGCTGGACGTTTACCCGATCAAAGAACGCCAGCCGCTCACTCGGGCGAGCCTCACCGCCAACCTTTGGCTGACCAGGACGATCATGATCTTGATCGCAGTCCTCGTGACGATCGGCCTGACGCCAGCCCTGGCCAACATCTTCGGCCTAGTCGCCCTGACCGCCACCCAATGGCTGATCGTCGCCGTCCTTGTCTGGGTGCCAGCAGTGATCGTCGAAACCTTCAAACGCTGGCAATTAAAGAAGACAGCGGGGCCGGCATGGACGATAGATGAGAGCAAAATTGGGTAGGACGGGCTGGCAATTCTGGAAGTCCTTTTTATTTATATAGAAGAAACGCGCTGCGAGGAAACGGTGATCGCAGCGTGTTTTTCTGGGTGGGAGGCGTTTCGGTAAGAACTATCAGACTGTAGGAATACGGCAATTTCAAGCATTGTCACCATACTAATCAATCCGGGAAAGCTGACATAGATGGTTGCTACAAATCTCGGTGTCAAAATAGGCCTTGAGTGCTGGATGTAGGGTGGGCTTCGGCCGAAAATGGCTCGCTTCGCATGTCTGGGCGTAAGGCATAAATGCCTAACGCCCAGAGCAAGCCCCCTCGTCGGTGTTGGCGGCTGTGCCGCCTACACCGAAGGCAAGCTTTAAGACCGCGAACTTGGCGGGCTTAAAGTTGCCTGGGAGCGTTCCAGCCAATTTTCGGCCGAAGCCCACCCGGGCGCTTTCGCTTCCTATTTTTCCCAACTCAAACCCAATATTGCATCCGAAAATTTGTGTGGTACCATAGTTCGGTCAGCTATGCAGACCTTGACAGGTTTGGTATGATTGAAGCATCAAGAAAGGGTTGAAATGACTATGTTTGACAACGTTGAAACCACCGGGCCTGTGACCTGCTCGTTTTGCGGCAAGTCGCAAGATCAGGTGAAGAAGATCGTTGCTGGCCCTGGCGTATATATTTGCAATGAATGCATCGATCTGTGTAAGCAGATCATTGATGAAGAATTCAAAGAAGATGCGGCGCAGAACCTGCTCGAAGTGCCAAAGCCGGCTGAGATCTTGAAGGTCTTGAACGACTATGTGATCGGCCAGGACGCCGCGAAAAAAGCGCTGGCCGTTGCCGTGTACAATCATTACAAGCGCGTGAACCAGATGGAAGTGGCAGACGAAGGTGACACCGAGTTACAAAAGAGCAACATCGCGCTCATCGGCCCGACCGGTTCAGGGAAAACGTTCCTGGCGCAGAGCCTCGCACGGATCCTGAACGTGCCATTTGCGATCGCCGATGCAACGACCTTGACCGAAGCCGGTTATGTCGGCGAAGACGTGGAAAACATTTTGCTTAAGCTCCTCCAAAATGCGGACTACGATGTTGAGCGTGCCGAAAAAGGCATCGTCTACATCGACGAGATCGACAAGATCGCTAAGAAGTCGGAAAATGTCTCAATCACGCGTGATGTTTCCGGCGAAGGCGTTCAGCAGGCGCTCCTCAAGATCTTGGAAGGCACGATCGCCAATGTTCCGCCGCAGGGAGGCCGCAAGCATCCCCAGCAGGAATTCATCCAGATCGATACCACCAACATCTTGTTCATCGTCGGCGGCGCGTTTGATGGCATCGAAGGCATCGTCAAGAACCGTATCGGTGAAAAGACGATCGGCTTTGGCGCCAACACCAACGCTCATGCCGAGGACAAGGGTAGCCTGATGCAGCAGATCATTCCGGAAGACTTGATGAAATTCGGGATCATTCCAGAATTCATCGGTCGTATCCCGATCTTGGCTGCCCTCGAAAAACTGACTGAGGATGACTTGGTCCGTATTTTGACCGAACCGAAGAACGCCTTGGTCAAGCAATATCAAAAATTACTGGCGCTGGATGACACCGAGTTGGAATTCACACCAGAAGCGCTGCACGCCATTGCCCACCAGGCAATCGAGCGTGACACCGGCGCGCGTGGCCTGCGCTCGATCATCGAAGCCGTAATGCAGGACATGATGTTCAACTTGCCAAGCGAACCGGATGTCACCAAAGCCATCGTCACCAAGGCGGCGGTGGATGGCACCGGCGAGCCGGAGCTCATCCGCAAAGGCGAACGCAAAGCCTCCTGATCTCGTAAATGGACCCCACATCGAACGACTGATGTGGGGTTTTTTGAATCGAAAAATTATTTTCCACCCAAAGTGGGGACCCACCAACGATTTTTCAGCGAGAACGACGACGTGTGCCCATGTTTTTCCGCGCCGGCGAGTTTCTATGCTAAACTGATTGAGTACCGACTGGCGCCGAGCGTCAGCCAGAAGGAGGAGTCCCGTGAAAGTTAATCAAGTCTCGCTGACGATCTCTGCCGTCGCGGAAAGTCAGTATCCCGCCACCGGTTATCCCGAAGTGGCGTTCGTCGGGCGCAGCAATGTCGGCAAGTCGTCGCTGCTCAACCGCCTCATCGACCGCAAAAGTTTGGCCCGGACCTCCAGTGTGCCGGGCAAAACGCAGACGCTGAATTTTTATAATGTCGAAGAAGAACTCTATTTTGTCGATGTGCCAGGGTATGGTTACGCAAAAGTGTCCAAATCCGACCGGGCAAAATTCGCCGCGATGATCGAAGCCTACCTGACCTCGCGCAAGCAGCTGCGCGGGGTGGTCCAATTGGTCGACGCGCGCCACGAACCCTCGGCGGATGATGTGTCGATGTATCAGTATCTCAAGTATTTTCATCTGCCGGTGCTCGTGGTCGCGACGAAGATCGATAAGACCTCGCGCGCGAAACAAAACGCGGTGATCAAGATGGTGAAAAAGGGGCTCGACCTCAATCAGACAGATCACCTGGTGCTATTTTCCGCCACGACTGGCGAGGGAAAAGATGCGGTGTGGCAGTGGCTCGAGGCCACAGCCGAGATCGGAGGGGAAAAGTAATGGATCTCAATGACTATCAGCAGCAGGCCAATAAGACACTGGCCGGCAATGAGCATGTGCTGACCAATTTATCGCTCGGGCTTGCCAGCGACTCCGGCCAGCTGATCGACCTGGTGCAAAAGTACACGTTCCAGGGGCAAGACCTCGACCGCGACGCCTTGATGGATCGCATGGGGGATGTGCTTTGGTACCTGTCCCAGATCGCGCTGTGGGCCGACATCCCGTTTGACGATGTGGCCAAGGCTAACTTGGCAACCCTCAAAGCGCGCTACCCACAACAAAAACGCTGATCAACAGTCGTCTACTGAAGTGCCTCATCCTTCGGTAGGCGACTTTTTTTCGCTAGTTTGCAGATACGCAAGTTGTATGACGGCCGTTATATTGACGCGCCCAGAGGCCTGCCGCATAATGAACGAGATGCGCCTTATCAATTTCTTAATGATTGGATAGGCAGTCGGAGCGTGTGGGGTGTGGGTGGCACCACGTCTAGCAAGTGATTTGCGCCGATACATAGATTGTTGGAGGAAAGATGATGGATAATGCAACACGATTTTGCCCGAATTGTGGGACCAAGATCCCGGCCGATGCCGAATTTTGCTCAAATTGCGGCGCCGACTTGCGCGCTTTAGCCGCAACGATGCCGGCTTCGCCAAAAACAGGCGCGGCTTCGCCCGAAACAGGGACAGCTTCGCCAAACAGGCGCGCGGCTTCGTCCGAACCGGGAGTGGCTTCGCCAAAAGAGGGTCCGGCTTCGTCCGAGACAAGCACAGCTCAAACTGGGCGTTCCAAGTCGGACAGCACAGACGCGGGCACCACGCAGTCCACGCAGGCTCAGCACGCGGCCCGCGCGGCGACTAGCGCCAATGGCCAGACACGCAGCGGCCAGCCCGCACGCGTTGGCCAGGTGACGGCCGGGGCCGCCGCGCCGGAGCGGCCGATGAAAACGGGGACCAAAGTGCTGTTGGGTGCGGCGGCGGTGGTGATCATCGCTGGCGTCGGTTTTGGGCTGTGGGGCAAGAGCTATTACGCACGCGACAAGCAACTGGACCGGGCCATGGCCGCGATGAGCAAGGGCGATGCCGCAACGACCGCGTCTTATCTGACGTCCGATGATCCGGCGCTCAAGCTCACCAAGTCCTCCGTCAAGCCGCTGATGGCTTATCTGAAGGCGCACAAGGAGCTGTTGCAACAGATCAAATCGGCGAACTCGCAGACGGCAAGCAGTTCGAATTTTAGCTTCACGCAAAGCGGCAAGCAGCTACTTATTTTCCCAGCCTACAAGTTCAAGATCAAAGCCGCGTACCCGACTGTCGAGACCAACCAAAAGGGGCAAACGGTCACGGTTGAGGGCGTCAAAGGCGTGGGCTTCACGGGTAAGGCAGAGGACGGGAAAAAAGTCGGGCCGCTGGTGCCAGGCGAGTACCACTTCGAGTCAACGGCGACGGTCTCCGGCCAAAAAGCCAGCGCCAGTGCCACAGCGGATCTCTTCAACAATCTGAATTCGGAGGTGGACCTCAGCATTCAGACGGTCAATGTCACGGTCGATGGGTATCCGGGCGCCGAGGTGCATGTCGATGGCAAGCCAATTGGCACGATCGGCGACGATGGCTACCTGCGCTTGACCAATTTTCCGGTCACCAGCAGCACGAAGCTGACGGAAATTTATACGGCGGATGGCAACACGGTTGAATCGCGCGCCATCAACCTCGCCGATAATGACGGGTACGAGATTCAGGTCGCGTACCCGGGCGTGATCAGCCATGACAATGCGGCCGATCTGATCTCGACGATCTGGGAATACGACTGCGACTCGCTGGCTAATTATCCGGACGACGCCGATAGCGAGCTGGAAGAGCTGTACGGCTCGTTCACGGATGGCGCCAGCAATAAGTACGCCAAGAGCCTCGTCGCCATGGTCTCCGGTTACGCGACAACAGATGGGCTGGACAGCACCAGTATTGAAACGGACTTCAAGCACATCTACCCGCTGGCGGAAAATAAGGCGCAGGCGATCTTCAACGTCACATACACCTTCTATACGGATGACCAAACGCACATCCAGGCGTTCCAGTACAAGGGGGAGATCGACAAGACGGATAATGGCGATTTCAAGCTGGTGACCTATGACCTGGTCAAGAAGCTGGAAGATAAGAAGGAAGATTGATGTTGGTGTGTCTTTTCGTGTGAAAACCGCTCGCTGAAAACTGTTTTCTGGTAGAATTGACCCATAGTTCTGAGAGACGGGCGCTTGCCCAGCCATTATTATTCCTTATTCGCTCTCAAGGAGGAGACGCATATGCTCACATGTCCTAATTGCGGGAAGTTGATTCCCGCCGATTCAAAGTTCTGTACGTACTGCGGTTATCAATTGACTGAGGCCGATCGCCTGCAGAATGCCACACCGGCCGAAACGCAGCCAGCCGCATCTGAAACGGCGGCGCAGGCCACGGGTGACGAGACGACAACCGGGGCCGCAGCCGAGGAGACGCAAGCTGGCGCAAGCGCAGATCAGGCGCAAGCAGAGTCAAGCCAGGCGGATGCGGGTCAAACCGCTGCGCCAGAGCAGCCTGTCCAAGGTCCAAGTCAGCCGCAATACCAGCAGGCGCCGGCTCAGCCGAATCCAACCGCTGAAAAAGCCAAGGCGTTCACCAAGGGCTACTGGGCATTTCTGGTCAGCTCCCTGAAGCACCCGTACACGCTGAAAGATCAGTTCCATAAATACTTTGGGTTCACCACGCTGATCGTGGAATCGTTGTTCATGGCGCTCGCGGTGTTGGTCGTTGAGCACAGCTACTTGGGCGCGACCACCAGCGCGTTTGACCAGATCGCCGGCACGAACAGCACATCTTCGCTGTCGTTTGCCGTCTTCTTTCAAGGCTGGATCATGTTCCTTGCGATCTTGTTCGTGATCGCCAGCGTCGCTTATCTGACAAGCTACGCCGTGTTGGGCGACCGGCGCCTTGGCTATCTGGATTCGCTGACCCAGTTCGCACATTTCTCTAACCTTGCCGTGTTTGGCGCTGTGCTGTCCTTCTTGGTTGCCTTGATCGCCAGGACCTCCACGAACATGGTCGGCTTTGCGATGACGCTGCTTGTGATCTCGCTTGCGCTGGGCTTCATGGCCTTCACGGTGACGATCTTCAAATCCGAGAACAACACGAAGCTGGATCGCGTCTATGCGTATCTGATCGGCACGGTCATCTTGAGCGTTGCGCTGTGGATCCTCTTTGCGATCTTCAAGCAGCTGTTCATGTCACAGCTTAGCTCCATGACCTCGAACCTGTTGCACTTCTAAGTCGTATCTAGCCGCATTCTAAAATCGTGATCGATCGCGCCGTTTCGGTGAGCTTCTTGCCCACTGGATCGGCGCTTTTTTTGGTCAAAAAAACCTGCCATCTCGAAAGGGAGACAACAGGTTTTGTGCTTGCGGCGATCAGAATCGCGTGGCTTAGTTTTTGTTTTCGTCGGTTGACTGGTCTGCAGGGTCGGTCGGCGTCGGTTGTTGCGCCGCGTTATCCGCATCGGCCACAGCCTTCAACGCCTTGGCTTTGGCGGCCAGCTCGGCTTGCTTTTTTGGATCGGCGCCAGTCGCAACATCCGGCATGGTGGCGAACTTATCGAACAAGTTGCCCCAATCAGTTTTATTTTCACGTGTCAGTCCCATGGCGGTGCTCCTTTTCGTTAGGCTTGTTGGCGTTAGTATAGCACGCCTGCCGATGTGAGGCAAAAAACGCATCAACGTGAATATTTGAATATTTTTCGAATTTTACGAATGCCGTGATACCAGCGATAAGTCGCCGCTGACGAATTTTTTGTGCATAAAATGTCAAAACTTTGCGAATAACCGTTGCATATTTATTTTTCCGTGTGTATAGTATGCCTCATAGAACTTCGCCGGTGCATGGCGGATGGGGGCATTAGAATGAAGAAAAAATGGATGCGGTGGTTGACCGCACTGCTCGTATTGCTCAGTTTCCTGGGCTTTAGCGGCATCAATCACGTACAAGCGGCTGACGACAGCCTGCAAAAAGTGAAAGACAAGGGCGTGCTTGTCATGGGCACGAGCCCGGATTATCCACCTTATGAATTTTTGGTGAATGATGGCGGCAAAAATACAACGGTTGGGATCGATATCTCGATCGCCAAGCAGATCGCCAAAGACATGGGCGTCAAGCTCCAGATCAAGTCCATGGACTTCGACTCACTGCTGGTCGGCCTGCAGACAGGCAAGGTCGACATGGTCATTTCCGCGATGACCCCGACCAGAGAGCGGAAGCAGAGTGTTGATTTTTCCGAGCTCTACTACACCGCGGAGCAAAGCATTATCGTCAATAAGGCGGATGCCAAGCTCTACAAGGACAAGGACAGCTTCGTCGGCAAAAAGATCGGTGTTCAGACCGGTTCCTTGCAGGCGGACCTCGCCAAGGAGCAAATGAGCTCCTCGCCGCAGCTTGGCCTGGCGAAGTACACGGACCTGGTGCTGGCGCTCAAGTCGCATAAGGTCGAAGGCATCGTTGCCGAAGAGCCTGTTGCGCTGACGTATGTCCAGCATGATCCAGACCTCGCGCTGATCAACGGCAAGTTCACCCTGGATCCTTCTGAAAACGGTCAGGCGATCGGCTTTGCCAAAGGGGCCACAACGCTGGTCGCTGCGGCGAACAAGTCGATCGACAAGATCAAGAAGCAGGGGCTGATCAAGCAGTACATGACCGAAGCTGCCGACAAAATGACCACGAATACCACCGACACCTCGATGATCCATTACTGGAAGTATTTTGCCAAAGGGATCGGCTACACGCTCTTGATCACCGCGATCTCCGTTGTCATCGGCGTGATCTTGGGGACTTTGCTGGCGCTGATGCGGCTTGGCAAAAACAAGCTGCTTCACGCCTTGGCTGTGGCCTACATCGAATTCGTTCGTGGCACGCCTCTGATGATTCAAGTGATGTTCGTCTACTTCGGCCTCGGCATCTTCCTTGATATTCCGGCGCTGCTTGCTGGTATCATCGCCGTTGCGCTGAACTCCGGTGCGTATGTGGCCGAGATCATCCGGTCCGGGATCGAAAGCATTCCAGTTGGCCAGACCGAAGCCGCACGTTCATTGGGCCTTTCCCAAAAGCAAACGATGCAGAGTGTCGTTTTCCCGCAGGCCCTCAAGAACATCTGGCCAGCGCTTGGCAATGAATTTATTTCCCTGATCAAGGAAAGCTCCATTGCTTCCATCATCGGGGTCACGGACCTGATCTATCAGCTCAAAGTGGTGCAGACCGCGACTTACAAAGGCGTGCAGCCGATCATCGTCGCCATGGTCATCTACTTTGTCCTGACATTCGGCCTGTCGAAGATCTTAGGTTACTTTGAAAAGAGGATGAAGCATGACGAAGCCACTCATTGAAATCGACCACTTGGTCAAAAAATTCGGTGACAACACCGTTTTGAATGATATTTCCGAAACCATCAACCAGGGCGATGTCATTGTTGTGATCGGGGCGTCCGGCGGCGGCAAGTCCACCTTCTTGCGCAGCCTCAACCTCTTGAACAAGCCGACAAGCGGCAAGATCGCTTTTGAAGGCACCGACATCACCGGCCTGTCTGAAAAAGAGCTCGACCAGGTTCGAGAAAAAATGGGCATGGTGTTCCAGCAGTTCAACCTTTTTCCCAACATGACCGTACTTGAGAACATCAAGCTCGCGCCGATGAAGGTGAAAAATGCGACCGACGCCGAGGCCACTGCGCAGGCGCTTGCGCTACTCAAGCAGGTCGGCCTCGAAGACAAAGCCGAGGCTTATCCAGCCAGCTTGTCCGGTGGGCAAATGCAACGTGTCGCCATCGCCCGCGCGCTGGCCATGTCCCCGGATGTGATGCTGTTCGACGAGCCGACCTCCGCCTTGGATCCAGAAATGGTCGGCGAAGTGCTGAAGGTCATGCAAGACCTCGCGAAGTCCGGCATGACGATGATCGTGGTCACCCACGAAATGGGCTTTGCCCACGAAGTCGCCGATCAGGTCTGGTTCATGGACCAAGGCGTGATCGCCGAAAAAGGGACCCCGGAGCAGATCTTCTCCGCACCGAAAGAGGAACGGACCAAGGACTTCCTTAGCAAGGTGCTCGCACAGTAACGCACAGTTGTCCGGCATGCACAGAAATGGTTTGATGAACGACAATTTAGACCCTACGCAAAGAAGTCTCATTGCGTGGGGTCTTTTTGTGACGTTATGTCTGTGCGCCGGACATACGCTGATTGCCCGACTTACGATGAACAGCCATCTTTTTGATCGCGTCTGAGTGCGACCAACAGCCGATTAGTGATGACGTTTTGGCTCCATAAAAAGGAACTGGGACAAAACTCTTGTTTTGTCCCAGTTCCTGTATAGTGCACTAATGTTACAGCAGTGTCGTGGGCCAAATGTCTGGGTCCGAGCAGCTAAGGTCCCAATCACCCGGTCCAAAGTTCGGACCTGGCGCTTGGAACATTTACCTGTCGGGCCCAAAAGCGACATTTGTCCCACTTCCGAATTCTTTAAGAGAAACACGATAAGCGTTCAACGTTATACGAAGCAGGATGAGTCATCAAAAGACGCATTGTAAAATGATCACGCCGTACCCAGCTAGCTGTTGTTTGCCGGCAGTCAGTTGATGCCCAGTCAATAGGTCCACCCCAGCCTGCAGGAGATCGATGTCGACTGGCGCTGCAGAAAAATTCATGATGAACGAAACTGGGCCCTCTGAGCTGTCCCGTGTCTGAACGGAGACAGTTAGTAGGGGTGAAATGACCTGCGACCCACTGATTTTGAGTTTGTTGAGAAGAGGGGGGTAGAACGCCTCGAGAAAGTCGCTTGTGCTGCGGCCTGCAAGATAATAGGCGTGTCCTTCTCCGAACTTGTTAACAGTCAGTGCTGGATGTCCAGCATAGAAGTCCTGTTCAAAAGAAGCAATCGACTCAGCCGTAGTTGGTCTCACAACTTCTGCATAGTCGTGCACGGGGTAAGTACGCGTCTCAAAACGAAGACTATTTTGTTGCTGCGGATAGAGCGTATCGATCTCATTGCGCTGAATTCCATACAGCTTTGCCAAAGGGGAGTCGCCCAGATAAGCCAGATCGGTCTCATCGGTCAGACCAGAAAGGTAGCTTCCAATCAATGTGCCACCGTCTTGAACATAAGCTTCGAGCTTGGTCTTTTGCTCGATCGGGAGCGAGTAGTGCATCAGGTCGATGACCAACAGATAGGTGCTTAGGTCAGCGTCAGGCGGGAGGATGTCAACTGGGATGTCGTGTTGCCAGAAATAGGTGTAGTGCTTTTGCAGTGTCTGCCAGTATTGTTTGCTTTGTTGAGAATAAGCCTGGGTATCATCTAGATTCCACTGATTTTGCTGGTCGTAAAGTAGGGCGACCTTGGCCCGTGGCCTGTTCACACCAATTAGACCAGTCAGTTTCGTGAGCGCATCACCAACCGCACTCACTTCTGTAAAGACGCGATTATTGTTGCTGCCGTCCTGTGCAATCACGGCGCCATGAAATTTTTCAGCTGCGCCACGCGATTGACGTATTTGAAAATAGAGGACGCTATCGCTGCCATGGGCGAGCAGCTGCATGGAAGAGAGAAAATGTTGACCAGGGCGTTTCGCGCGATTGACCGGATGCCAGTTGACTAACGAAGGGGTCGATTCCATGATCAAAAAATTTTGCTGCTTCAGACCACGGAAGTAATCGTTGATCATGCCGATCTTTGCGCCAAGTTGCGCATCGCTTACGGCCGGATCTGCCCATTGCGGGTAGCAGTCCCAGCTGACAATATCCACATGCTTGGCAAACTCGGCGTAATCCAACCCATGAAATGGCATCAGATCAGGGCCGTCTGCCATGAAGTTAGTCGTAATTGGGACTGTGGGGGAGGCAGCTCGAATCGCAGTCTTTTCGCCTTCAAAAAAGTCGATCGTTTGCGCGGTGACAAAACGGCGCCAGTCTGCGTTGAGGCCGGATAATGTCGTGTCACCAAGAGGGCTGGGCGAATGAATCTCATCCCAGGCGTCAAAGTGGTGACTCCAAAAGCTGGTGTACCACGCATTATTTAAAGCATCAAGTGTCTGATACCGTGTGCGCAGCCACTGACGGAACGCGGATTGGCAGAGATCACAGTGACATTCGCCACCGAGTTCGTTTGAAATGTGCCACAGAATCAGACTCTTTCGCTGGCCGTAGCGTTCTGCCAATTTCTTGTCTAGCCGTTGCACGGCCTCACGATAGCGCGGACTGGTGAAGCAATGATTATGCCGTTCACCGTAATGCAGTTTTTGGTCGTATTCGTTTGTGCGGAGGACTTCTGGATATTTTTTCGCGAGCCAGGCCGGTTTGGCACCACTTGGCGTTGCCAATATCACATTACCGTGAATTGCTTCGATGCGGTCGAAGGCCTCATCCAGCCAGTCGAATTGATAATTGCCTTCTGTAGGCTCCAAAGCGGACCAAGCGAAGATGCCCAGAGAAACCGTGTTGATATTGGCTTCTTTCATCATCTTGATATCACGCGTCAAGATCTCCGGATAATTCAGCCACTGGTCGGGGTTATAATCACCGCCGTGAAGCAGGTGATCCACATTGAGTAGTTTGGATTGGGTCAACCTTTTGTTCCTCCTTCAGTCAAGCCGGTCACAAAGTTGCGTTGGAGCATCAAGAAGACGATTGCCACTGGAACTGAGATCAGGATCGCGCCTGCCGCAAATGTGGTGTAACTTGCGCCCATTTTCTCGGTGATCAGATTATAAAGACCAATCGGCAACGTATATGCCTTGGGGTCGCGAAGAATGACACTGGAAATGGCGAAATCCCCAAGTGGACCAGTAAACCCGTTCATTGCAACGACTGCCACCATCGGTCGAGCAAGTGGCATCAATATCTGCAGGAAGATGCGGGTATTCGACGCACCATCGATCCGGGCGCTTTCATCCAGATCTTGTGGAATTGAATCGAAGTATCCCTTCATGAGATACGTACTCATTGGGATTTGACCACCCGTATAGATCAGAATTAAAAGCAGGTGGGAGTTTACCAGGCCTAACATCTGGGCCAGCACGAAGATTGCGATGAGCGCAGAAAATTGCGGAATCATCTGCAGCAATAAGAACATGGTCAGCCCATTTTTTCTCCCGACAAAGTGGAAGCGTGAAAATGCATAGGCAGTCATTGAAACGAAAATGACTGACAACACCATCGTCGCAATGCTGATCTTGATTGAATTCCAGAACCAAGAGAAGTAGTGGAAGGTCGCTGTTGTTTGGGTCAGCGCAATGTAATGAGCAAACGTTGGATTTTTTGGAATCAGTGTGGTGCTGACGAGACTATTCCCAGGATTGAAACTGGCACCAACTGTCCAAGCAAGTGGATACAGCACTATGAGTGTCATGAGAATCAAGATGAAATACGTGATACCAAGACGGATCACTTTGTTGCGATGCATACTGTGTTCTTTCATCGTGATCAGTCCTCCTTAAATGAATGCGAGCGGCGGAATTGCCATAGGGCGATCGCAATCACGAACACCGATAGTAAAATCGTGAGTGCCGCCGCCAAAGCGTATTGATTAGATTTGAGCGTCAACTTATAGATCCAGGACACTAAGATATCGGTCCCCCCAGCGGTTGAGTTTGGCATTGCAGGACCACCGCCATTGAACAGGTAAATGATGTTGAAGTTGTTAAAGTTGAACGTGTACTGGGTAATGATGATCGGCGTCATCTGCATAAGGATAAAGGGCAGGGTGATACTACGGAATTTTTGCCACGCACTCGCGCCATCCATCAAGGCGGCCTCATACAGGTCTTCTGGAATCGACTGCAAAACGCCAGTCGTCACAACGAAGATGTATGGAAAGCCCAGCCAGCCTTGAATTGTCAGTAGAGCAATCTTTGTCCAGTTTGCTTCGGTCAGCCACGGAATGGCCTTAATGCCAAAGAAACTTAAGATCGAGGTGTTGATCGCCCCAAAACTGTCATTGAACATCGCCGCGAACACAAGAATCGTGACAAACCCTGGGACTGCCCAAGGGAGGACTAAGATGATTCGCCAAAATTTCTTGAAACGTAGATCCTTTTGATGAACCAGAACGGCGAAGAAGATGCCGAGAACGATTGAAAGTGTTGAGGCTACCAGTGTCCAGATCACAGTCCAACCAAGGACACTGAAGAAGGTGCTTCGCCAAATATCGACGGTGAAGATATCCGCGAAGGTCTTGAAGCCAACCCAATCCGCAAGATGGGCTGGGGCCATGTGGTAAAGGTTGTAGTTCGTGAAGGCCAGCGCGAAGCTGAAGAGAATGGGGAAAATCACGCTGAAAATCAGAAGAAATACACCCGGTGAGACCATCAAGTAGGGGTAGTCTCGGTGAATCATATTGCTGAAACTCGCCTTGAATGAAGGGACTGTCAGCCCCATATCCCGTTGTTCACCATTTTTGTAAGCGTCTCGGATGTTCAGATAGTAGAAAAGGATACCGATCGCCAATACCAGGACGGCGATCAGGCCCTCTGCCAGCAGGAAGACCGAGTTATCGCGCGGAACTTCTGTGCCTAGGGTGATCAGGCCCCAGAAGCCCATATTGAACAAGCCAGAAAAGCCGTAAAAATACAATACCGTCACGATCAGGAAAAAGAGTCCTTTGATGACTTGACGATTATACAATTGACCGACGCCCGGAATGATTGAGAGCAGTGCGGCGGTCTTTGCGTGTTTTCGCTGGCCTTTGATCGAAACCTTTTGTTCCATGTTCTTCGCCTCGCTTTGAGTAATGAAAAAGCCGGGCCAAAACCGCCCGGCCAAGTGTTGATTATTTGTTCGAGTTTGCCTTGATCGCGCTCTTGATCGTCTTAACGGCGCTGTCCAACGCTGCCTTTGGTGCTTGTTTGCCAGTGGCGATCACAGACATGGCATTGTTGGCTGGATCCCATACTTGATTCATCGCGGAGATTGTTGGGGTCAACTCTGCATATTGAGACTGCTTGGCAACGGCCTCAGCCCCAATATTTGCCTTGACTGCATCACTTTCGGCCAACGACTTGAGGGCTGGCACTTCCTGGGTCTCTTTGAACGCCGTTTCGGCATTGTCTTCTGTGGACAGGAATTTGATCAACTTTTCAGCCAAGTCGCCATTCTTAGAATAGGAAGAGACGTTCCAGCTCTTAACGCCGATATAGGAGCTCATGTGTTTGCCATTCGGTAAAGTAGGAAGTTCCGCTACCCCGTAATCGATGCCGGCTTTCTTATAAGGATCCATGTTCCAAGGACCGGAGATAACTGCGGCCGCTTTGCCTTCTGTGAAAAGCGAGTCCAAGGTGTTGATACCGTTGTCACCTAAGATACCCTTTGGAAAGACGCCTGCGTCATACCACTTCTTCACATAGGTGGCCGCTTTGACGGCGCCAGCATTGTTCAGCCCAATATCGTCGGCATTATAGTTGCCATTGCTGTCTTGGCCAAAGATATAACCGCCATATGAACTGAGAATCCCACCGGCGTAGTACAACTGGTCCCATGCGCCAATAGACCATATTTGCCAGCTGCGACCTGCTTCTTGGAGAAGGCGAGCCATTCGTCAGCTGTCTTTGGCACATCACTGTCGCTCAGTAATTTCTTGTTGTAGTAGATGAATGTTGTTTCGACGGCTCGTGGGAGGCCATAGACTTTTCCGTCCACGATCTGTGACTGCATGGCTGAGTCCGTATATTTGCTTTGGTCACTCTCGGACACGGTCAGCTCCTTGAGCAATCCTTCAGTCGTTGCAGAGCCGATTTGGTCTGAAGGAATGGTGATGACGTCTGGACCGGTGCCGGCTGGGCCATCCAGCCGCAGGTCTTCTAGCTGATTTGCGTAAGCTTTTTCGACGATCTTGATCTTGACGTTATTGTCCTTTTCAAACGTCTTGACGGCCGCCTTGATACCGTTTGACTTGTCTTTGTCTGCGTCTGCCCACACTGTCAAAGTTTTTGCTTTGCCACTATCGGAATCCGCGGACGATGATGAAGAGGAACTGCTGGCTGGACCACATGCAGCAAGGAGCACGCCTAATGCCCCAATCGCCGCGAATACAACGGACTTTCTCATTACAATTGACCACCTTTCAAAGTGTCTCCCTAAAATTGTAACCGCTTTCTACGAAATTGAGTGTACCACCTTGTTTACTAATGTGTAAATGATTTTCTAAAATAATTTACCAAAAGTCTCTTCGTGGACTGTGGAACTCATGTGACATCTCCTAAATAATGGAAACTAAACGCTGGTAAAACATTTACTGGTATGATAAATTGTTGGTGAACGATGGAGGAACGCAAATGGTAACAATCAAGAAAATTGCCGAGACGGCTGGGTTTTCGCCGGCGACTGTCTCACGACTGCTTAATAACGATCCGTCGCTGTCGATCACTGACGAAACAAAAGAGCGCATTTTGCAGGTAGCGGAGGACTTAGGTTATACCGGACACAAGATCGAACCGCCGCGCCGCGATATCGGATTGTTTTATTGGCTCTCGCCGGAGGAAGAACTGCAGGATACCTATTTTGAGACGATGCGCCGCCTTGTTGTTGAAAGTGCGGAAAAGCAGCGGATGAATCTGCACCTGTTTGAACAAGGCACAGCTATTTCCGACATTCAACAGCCGCTGGAGGGTTTTATTGCGATTGGGAATTTTAAGGCTGCTGAGCTTGACGCATTGGATGCACTGAGTCCTTACGGGGTCTTTTTGGACACAAATCCTGATCCCAACCGTTTTCACGCAGTTCTGCCGAATCTTTCACAGATCACTCGAAGCGCGATCGATGCCTTCGTTGAGAAAGGTTTCTCTCGAATCGGCTTCATTGGCGGTAAATGGATCGATGCGGATGATGGCAGTGAGGAAGATGACATCCGCGAGGTGATCTTCAAACAATATATGAAGCAAAAGGGACTCTACCATTCAGAGTTTGTCTTCAGCGCTGGCAACGTCTCTGTTCACACGGGCCAAGTGTTGGCACAGCAGGTTGTTGACCGTTTCAAAGGCGGGCCACTTCCGGAAGGGTTTTATATTGGTTCGGATGCGATTGCGGTGGGGGCACTTCAAGTGTTTACGAATGCTGGCATTGTGGTGCCTCGAGATACCTCGTTGATCTCAGTCAACAACATCGAGTTAGCGAAGTATTTGTCGCCACCACTATCGTCATTCAATATCAGCCTGCATGACGAGACACGAATGGCGATCAATATTTTGTCGGATGCGATGAGTTCGCAACGCCAGATGCCCAAGTATGTCTGTCATGTCGGCGGTGATCTTGTGATCCGTCAAAGCTTTTCATGAGCGCAAACAAATAGCCACGCATTCGAAAAAGGAATGCGTGGCTATTTTCGTGGTGCAAGTTTATTTTGCATCGAGTGATGCCCCAGCGTCCCCGTGCCGATGGGTGCCGCTGGTGAGTAATGGCTCGAAGGACTTCACTTGATCGGCCTCTGTCACCGCAACCACAATATCGGTCGCCCGGGCACTGCCGCGGACGCTCACCAGATCCATGGTCGCAAGCAGCGTGTCTGGATCGACGGCATCCCCGACTTGGACGACGACATTGAACGGCCGGCCGCCCAGTGCAGCCGTGTCCAAGCCCATGTGTACTAGGACATCGATCCCGGTCGTCATTTTGATCGTGAGGGCCTCGCGCTTGTTGGCGATGCTGGTCACGGTGCCGACGACAGGGGAGAAGACTTTGTTTGAGGCCGGGCGAACGGCAAATCCAGCGAGGGTCTTAAAGGAATCCGCGGCCAGCTCGGAAAGGGGCGTTACCGGGCCGTCCGCAGGGAGATAGAGATAGTCGAAGGAACGCGCAGTGTTTGACGCCTCAGCGACTGGGGTGACGGGTGCGGCTGGTTCCGGGGCCGCCTGATGATGGCCAAAGCCCAATTTCTGCAGAAAGCCACCGAAACCCCCGGTCGGTTTTTCAGGCTGCGTTAAGGCGGTGTCAAACGCGGTCGCAAACTCCGCGACGTCTTCGCCAATCACGACCTGAAACTGGTTGCCCGCGGAGAATAGGGACTGCACCGCCGGAATCGCGTTGATGCCGGGCCGGCTCGCCTGCAGGTCATCCTTAATGGTAAAGCTCATCCGGGTGGCAAAATGTGTCTGTGACACGAGGTTGCTCGGCCCGCCGAGTTCTTTCAACAGATCGGCGGCATCCGCATCATACTTGCCCATCAAAATTCCTCCTCGCATGAATTGACCACAACTAAATTAATAACAATAATGTAAACTCTTTTGTGGCCAAATGCAAGCATGTTTGCGGATACAAGAACGGTGCGGGTGGCGAGGTGGGGTATCTGAACCACCATAAATAGCCGGGTACTTTGCGAGGAGCGGGGCTGTGGGGTCGCGATTATATAATAGAAGAAATTTTTTTATCCTCACGCGGACCAGACGTTTCGAAGCGGATGCGCCGAGGGTGGGTGCGCGCGGACGCCGGCAATTCTTTCGCCATGCTGATGCAGGCCGCTCGTTATTTGGCGATAGCCGCCGCGCCGGTCAGGGTCGATCAAGATCACCACGATATCCGTCGCCCGCCCGCTATTTTTCACCTGCGATAGGTCCATTTCCGCGAGCAGGCGCGTGGGGGTGACACTGTCGCCGACCTCGACCGCGATCGAAAACGGGGTGCCGGCGAGCTCAACGGTGTCCAGCCCCATGTGCACCATCACTTCGAGGCCGTTGCTCATGCGCAGGCGCAGCGCGTGCTTGCTCGAAAATACCGACAGGACGGTGCCGATCAGCGGGGCGAAAACATGGCCGCTGACGGGATGCACGGCAAAGCCTTGGCCCACGGTCTCCGCTGAAAAGACCTGGTCGGCCACCTCGCTCAGTGGCACGACTGCGCCATCTGCCGGCGTGTAAAGATAGTCGAGGTCGGTCGCCGCAGACGTTGAAGCAGCGGGCACAGATGAAGTGGGGCGGCGTTTTTGCGCTTGCGGTGATCTTGCGCCGAGCCACCAGGTCTTGACGCGATGGAGAAACCAAAATAGCCCGCCGCGAGCACGCGGCAATAGAGGCACCCGCGCGCTGGATGCCTTGGCGTTGCCTAGAATTCCGGATACGGCCACCAGATTCTGATAGAAGTCCGTGCACCCATTTTTTATCAGCAGCTGAAATTGCCCGGCATCTGTGATCAAGCCGCGCACGGCAGCGTTTTGTTCGATCGCCTGTTTATCCGCGAGCGCCTCATTTTTCAACACAAAGCGAAGCCGCGTGGCGCAGCGTGTGACTGATGCAATGTTGTCGCGGCCGCCAAGTGCCTGAAGCAGCTGTTTGGCGGCAGTCGAAGATGTCCCCATGGTCGTGTTCCCCCTTGATCAAAACTGGGCCACCAAAATCGCGCCTATAATCTAACCCCAACTTCTCGAATCTGGCAACTTTTCGGCGATTTATCAGTTTATCGATATTTGTTCGCCTGCGAGTAATATTTCGCGGCGCCTTCCAGCGGCCCACCGCGATGGTTTGCACCAAGCCGGATGCTTGCAGAAGGGGCATTGCTTGGTTACAATGAGTTGTGAACAATTGTTCGCTGCAGAAAGGGGCATTGCAATGGCATCCGAGCATATCGAACACAAACTGGCGCTGCTGCCTGATGCGCCGGGCAGCTACCAAATGAAGGATATTAATGGCAAGATCATTTATGTCGGCAAGGCCAAGAATCTGAAAAATCGGGTCCGCTCGTATTTCAAGAGCAGTCACGATGGCAAGACCGCCAAACTGGTCTCGCAGATCGCCGATTTCGATTACATCGTGACCTCCAGTGATAAGGAAGCCTTTTTGCTGGAGATCACGCTGATTCAAAAGTGGCAGCCGTATTACAACATCCGGCTGAAAAAGGGGACCGGCTACCCGTATATCAAGATCACGAATGAACGCGACCCAAAGATGTTGATCACCGGTGATGTCAAAAAAGATGGCGCGTATTATTTTGGTCCATATCCCAACATCTATGCGGCCGAAGAGACGATGCACTTTTTGCAAAAGGTGTACCCGCTGCGGCGCTGCAATGGGTTCCAGGGCCGGCCGTGCCTGTATTACCACATGGGCCAGTGCCTTGGCGCGTGCTGGCGCACGGTGCCTGAAGAAGAGTACGCCAAACAGATCCGCAAGATTCGCAGTTTTTTGGACGGCAACACGGCGAAAGTGAAGTCAATGCTGACGCGGCAGATGAATGAGGCCGCGCATTTGCTGCAATTTGAGCGGGCCGCTGAGATTCGCGATCAGTTGCATTACATCGAAGTGACCGTCGAGAAACAGAAAATCATTTCAAATGATAAGACGCAACGCGATATTTTTAATTTTTACATGGACAAAGGCTGGCTGAGCATCCAAGTGTTTTTCATTCGCCAGGCGCGGTTGATGAAACGCGAGTCGCGGCTGTTTCCGGTGGCAAGCTCGACCGAGGACGAATTCGAGTCGTTCATTCTGCAATTCTATGATCGCAAAAACAATGTGAAGCCCAAGGAAGTGCTGGTCCCAGAAGGCATGAACAATGCGGTGCTGG
Organism: Lacticaseibacillus mingshuiensis; assembly: GCF_016861785.1. GTDB lineage: Bacteria > Bacillota > Bacilli > Lactobacillales > Lactobacillaceae > Lacticaseibacillus > Lacticaseibacillus mingshuiensis. The sequence continues at coordinate 300,436 of NZ_BOLS01000001.1, read as the reverse complement.
AACAGGTGCTGGGCATTCCTGTGCGCACCCCGCAGCGCGGCGAAAAACGGGCCTTGATGGAACTCGCCGCGAAAAATGCGCGCATCAAACTTGAGGAAAAATTCCGTCTGTTGGAACTCGATAATCGCACCACGGTCGGCGCGCAAAACGAGATCTTTGAGGCGCTCGGGCTGCCAGACGGGCATGTGATCGAGGCGTTTGACCACAGTCATATCCAAGGGGCGGACCCCGTTTCGGCGATGGTGCAATTTGTCGATGGTCAGCCGGAAAAGAGCAACTATCGCAAGTACAAGTTGGCGCAGGATGACGGCGACCACAGCGCCAACGAAGACGCGAACACGCGGGAAGTCATTCGCCGCCGGTACACGCGGCTGCTCAAGGAACACGCGCCGTTGCCGGATCTGATCTTGATGGATGGCGGCGACATCGAAATGAACGCGGTCAAAGATGTGCTTGAAAACGAGCTGAACCTGTTCATTCCAGTGGCGGGGATGGTGAAAAACGACAAGCACCGAACCGCGGGGCTGCTGTATGGGGACCATGACGAACCGATCGCCCTAGATCCGCAGTCGCAGGGCTTTTACTTACTGACGCGCATTCAAGATGAGGTGCATCGTTTTGCCATCACGTTCCACCGGCAGCTGCGCAATAAGAATTCCCTGGCAAGTCGGCTGGAGACCATTCAAGGCGTGGGACCGAAAACGCGGACGAAGCTGCTGCGGCAGTTCAAAACGGTCAATCACATCAAGGAAGCCAGCGTCGAGGACCTGCAGGCGCTGGGCATCAGCAAGCAAGTCGCGCAGGCGATCAAGGTCTCGCTGCAGTAACTTATTTGCGACTATCAATAGAATACGCGGCGGCTCAGAAAATTGACTGAGCCGCCGCGTATTTTTGCGTAAAAATTTGAAAGCGCCTACTTGACAAAAATAAATAGTCGGATCTATACTTCACTTACTAAAAGTTTAGAAGCTCGCACTTGGCGGCAGGCATGTCGTTGATCTGCCAGGCAAAAGCGACGAACGGCCGGCTCCTTTGCGGCTCGCAACCATTGATGGTGTTCAGATCAGACATTAGGGAGCATGGGCTGCCTCCTACCATCAATGCACGCGTGACGGGAAGTCCGGAGTTTTAAGCCAGCGGCCGGGGTACATACCGCGCGATGGCAATTGAATAAGATGAGACGGGTTTCTTTCCTGTACCCAAGGGGAAGGGGAGAACCGCGGCCCACCGGCACCAAACAGGCTGGCGAAAAATTAGAACCTCGGCGGCCTGTTTGCTGTACTTATTTTCCTCATCAGGCATGACTCGTCAGTTTCAGGCCCACGATGCCGATCAACAACAATGCCACAAAGAACCACGTGGCGGGTGTCAGCCGGTCGCCGAACCATACGACCCCGATGAGCACCGCTCCGACTGCGCCGATGCCCGTCCAGATCGGGTACGCCAGCGACAGCGGCAGCGCGCGTGTCGCATGGGCGAGCAGTAGAAAACTCGCGATCATCCCGACCACCGTGAGCACCGAGAACCGCAACACCGAAAAGCCCTGACTGAGCTTGAGCATCGTTGCCCAGAAACATTCAAACAACCCCGCTAGAATCAATGTGAACCAAGCCATTTTAAATTCCTCCTCTTACCATCGCCGGAAACGCCGCCAATCAGCGACGGGCGCGTGTGTTTTTCGCAAAAAAATAGCACCAGCACCTTCCCATTTAGCCTAAGGGAAGGCGCTGGTGCTGACTATCCGGCGATAGTTTATCTGTGATGCTGTTATCTTATCATGGAAGCGCCGTCAGGACAAGCCTGTTTTAATCGTCGCTTTCCGGCGTGACGGGGACCGGCGGAATGTCGAGTGGCGCGTCTTGTGGCAACACTTTTGACAGGAGGACCTCATCGTGAAGCGGAATGTCGTCCATGCCGACCAGCGGAATCTCGGGTTTGCGCTGGCGCGCCATGTCCAGGGATCCACGCAAGATCTTGGCCATGCGATACCCTTGGCGCTGGAAAAAGCCGAGCGCCTGCATGTTATCATTCATGATCGAGACCATCATCTTCGTTTCGCCGAGTCCGCGGGCCATGTCTTCTGCGAGGGCCAGGAGCTCTTTGCCGATGCCGCGGCCATTGCGGACCGAGTTGAGCGAGACGACAGCCATCGCGTTGCCGTGCACGGCGTAGGTGAGGAGCCCGACCACTTGTCCGTCTTCCAGCGCGACCAACCCGTTGAGGTCGTCGAAATGATAGTCGCCTGCCGAGATGATCAGGCTGTCGGACCCCCAGTGCTCAATAAAGTATGCCTTTGCTTCCGCTTCATGGGCGCCCATTGCGTCGTATTCGATCTCTGCCATTTCAGATCCCTTTCCTTAATAAAGTCATAACGATAGTATACCCGTCTGGCCGTGAAGAAAACAGTCAGAAGTCTCGCGTGTCATCGCGAATTCGCCGGCTGGTGAAAATCCGGTAGCGGCGCCCAATCAAATGGCAGCCAGACCGCCGCACGTCGCGTTGCGCGCTGCCGGCTGAAACCGCCTCACGCGACGCTGCTAGGCGCTGGCAAACCCGCGTCATCTCGGCCTGCAAGCCAAATCGCAACGATTTTGCCAAGCGGCTCGTATAATCAAACGTATAAGGGGGGATTCCGATGGATGTACGCACGGATCGACGCTGGTGGGCGATGACGGCGCTGGGCTTTTTCGCTTTCATGACGAATCTGGACAGTTCGGTGGTGAACATCGCGGTGCCGGTGATGGCCAAGAGCCTGAACGTAACGGCCAGCCAAATGGTGTGGGCGACCTCGATCTATTTGATCGTGGTGAGTGCCCTGCTCTTGCTCTTTGGGAAAATGGGGGATCTGATCGGGAAACCGCGTATTTTTAAATGGGGGACGGCGGTCTTCATCCTCGGCTCGGTGATGGCTGGCATCAACTTGGGGTTCTATTTCCTGCTGGCGGCGCGCGTGGTCCAGGCGACCGGCGCGGCAATGACTCTGGCGAATACGTATGGCATCGTGACCGCCAGCTTTGAGGCCAAGGAACGCGGGCGGGCGATGGGCTTTGTCGGTACGTTTGTCGCGCTGGGCGCGGTGGCAGGCCCCAGTGTCGGCGGGTTGGTGTTGGCGGTGGCGAGCTGGCCGGTGATCTTCTGGCTCAATGTCCCGTTTGGCCTGATTGCGCTGGCACTTGCAGTGTGGGCGATGGGCAACGGGTCGGCGGTCGGCGCGGCCTCGGCCCGAACCCTCGATTGGCTCGGAATTTTGACTCAGGCCATCGCGATCGCCGCGGGATTTTGGGGCCTCAATTTGAGTCAATCGCGCGGGTTTTCGTCGCCGATCGTGTTGACCCTCCTGTTAGTGGCAGGCGCCGCCCTGATTCTTTTTCTGCTCACGGAGCATGTCCATCCGGGGCCGCTATTGCCACTGACGATCTTCAAAAACCGGCTCTTTTCGCTCGGGGTGCTGGCGGTGTTTTTCGTGTTCATGGTGCAGTTTTTCACCACCGTGCTGATGCCGTTTTACCTGGAGGATGCCCGGGGACTTGGGCCAGGCGGGGCTGGGGCGCTCTTGACGCTGTATCCGCTCATGATGACGCTGGCGGCACCGCTTGGCGGCTGGCTTGCGGACCGGTTCAACGCGGCGGGGGTGGCGCTGATCGGGGCTGCGCTGATCGCCGCCGGCAGCGCCGGGTACCTGCTGGTTGATGCGACGTCGCCATTATGGCGGTTTGGTGCGGTCGTGATCGTGTTGGGCCTCGGCAGCGGAATTTTCCAATCCCCGATCGGCGACTTAGTGATGTCGGTCGTGCCGAAAAATGAGTTGGGCATCGCCGGCAGTTTCAACGCGCTGGCGCGGAACTTAGGCATGGTGGCAGGCACCAGCGTTGCGTCGACGATTTTGTTTGCGCGCATGTCTGCGGTGGCGGGGCGGCGCATCGTGACGTTTCCGACCGCGCAACCTGGGTGGTTCATCGCCGGCATGCACACCGCGATGCTGGTCGCGGCTGCATTGGCCCTGATCGCCGTGGTGGTGTTGGCGAAAAGTGTGCCGATGTGGCGGGCACGCGGGGCAGTGCCAGGCGGCGACTCGACTGCCGACTCGGTGCATCAGCCCAAAAATTCCTAACCAAAGCAAAGAGGCAGGATGTCTCGTCGCGCTATGTGCGCATGACGAAGCATCCTGCCTCTTTTTTTCGCTCAGAGCTAAGCTTCTTTTGCCACTGGCCGCCAAATGCCAAGAATCAAGCCGGCGATTACGGCGCCGATCACAAGCGCGCCGATGAAGCCCAGTGGGTTGTTCGTCAAAAGCAAGGTGACGATCCCGCCATGCGGAGCCGGAACGTTGACGTGCCAGAGTTGCGTCAGGCCGCCTGCGATGGCAGAGCCGATGACGGAACTGCCGATAATGTGCAGCGGATCCGTTGCGGCGAATGGAATCGCGCCTTCAGTGATGAAGGTCAAGCCCAGTACATAGTTGGAAAGACCTGCGCTGCGTTCCTGATCGGTGAATTTTGCCGGGAAGAAGGTGGAGGCCAAGGCGATGGCCAGTGGCGGAATCATGCCGCCGATCATGACCGCAGCCATCCAGCGGCCATCCCCAAGCGTGGTGCCGGTTGAGGAGGACTGGAAAACGCCGATGGCAAAGGTATACGCCGCCTTGTTGAAGGGGCCGCCCATGTCGATGCTCATCATCGCCGCTAAGATCACGCCGAGAATGACAGCGTTGCCGGTGCCCATGCTTTCAAGCCAGGAGATCAGCGCGCCGTTGATGGCCGCGAAGATCGGGTTGACGATGAAGTACATAATGGTGCCGATCAAAAACAGGCCAAGGACTGGGTAGAAAAGAATTGTTTTGAGACCATCGAGGGACTTTGGCGTGTTTGCGAGCAGTTTTTTCAGCCCGATGATCAACCAACCAGCGGTAAAGCCAGCGACCAGGCCCCCAAGGAACCCGGCTGCGTTTTGCCCGTGCAGAATCGAAGCGGTGGCTTGGGTGGCCATCATCCCGCCGACGAACCCAGGCATCAATGCCGGTCGGTCGCCGATCGAGACCGCGATGTAAGCCGCCAGCACTGGGACCAACAGGTTGAAGGCGTAATTGCCGACGCTGTTGGTGAAGGTGAAGGCCAGCGATTTGGCGCCGAGCCAGTTTTCGAAGATGAAGGACACGGCCATGATGATGCCGCCGCCGACAACAAATGGCAACATGTTGGACACGCCATTCATCAGATCCTGGTAAATGCGGTTCCAAACGGATTTCTTGGTGCCATCATCGGTTGGCGCGCTGGTGCCGTCACCGGCTGCCTGATAGATCGCGCCTTTTTCGTCGAGGGTCTCTTGAATGAGTTCCTGCGGCTTCTTGATGCCATCGATCACAGGGCGGTTGATCAGATGCTTGCCCGCGAATCGATCCATGTCCACTTTTTTATCGGCCGCGATGATGACCCCGACCGCGTTTTGGATGTCGGTCTGGCTCAAATGATGCTTGACGCCTTCTGAGCCATTGGTCTCGACCTTGATCGCGACGCCCATTTTCTCGGCTGTTTCTTTGAGCGCGGCTTCGGCCATGTAAGTATGTGCGATGCCGGTCGGGCAGGCGGTGACCGCGACGATGTAAGGCTTGGCGTCGGTGGTTGCGGTCGGCTGAACGAGGGTGCCACTGGTGGTTGCCTGGGCAGCGGCTTCTTCCGCTTGTTCTTTGGCTTCCTTGGCGTCTTTGGCGGCCTGGGCTGCGCCGAACAGTTGCTGGACGTCATCCGGCGTCTTGGCCTGTTTCAGCTGGGCAATCAGCGCTGGGTCGATCAGCAGAGACGACAGAGCGGAAAGCGCCTGCAGATGCACGTTGTTGGCGCCTTCTGGAGCGGCGATCATGAAAAACAGGTAGACCGGCTGGCCATCCAGCGAGTTGAAGTCGATGCCGGCGTCACTTTTTGCAAAAAGGACCGTGGCACGTGTGACGGCCTTGTCCTTGGCGTGCGGCATCGCGATGCCATCGCCGATACCGGTGGTAAATTCGGCTTCACGCTTCAAAATATCGCTGCGGTACAGGGCCTTGTCGTTGATCACGCCGACTTCGGCGTAGCGGTCGACCATTTCGTCGATCGCGGCTTCCTTTGTCGTCGCCTTGAGGTCCATGATCATCGCATCTTTTAATAGTAAGTCTCGAATGTCCATTTTCCTTTTACACTTCCTTCACAGTCACTGTTGCTAAAACGTCATCGATTTTTTCCCGGGTGGCCAGGTCCTGGCTGTACGCCGTGGCCGAGCCGCAAGCCAGCGCAGTCTTGAACGCCTCAAGTGGGGTCGCGCCAGCTGTGAGGCGGCCGGTGAAGCCTGCCAGCATCGAGTCGCCGGCGCCCACCGAGTTGATCACTTGCTGGGGCTTGGTGTTGCCGTGGTACGCGCGGTCCGCCTCGATGAGCAGCGCGCCTTTGCCGGCCATGGAGACCAACACATGCTGCGCGCCGAGGGTCAGGAGCTTGCGGCCGGCCTGCACCGTGGCCTCGATGCTCGGGTAAGGGGCATCGTTGAAGAGCGCGGCCAGCTCGTGATGATTTGGCTTGACCACCAGTGGATGATCGGCCAAGGTATCCAGCAGCGCCTGGCCGGTCGTGTCGATCACGAATTCGGCGTGCGCGGTGTGAATGGCGGGAATCAGGTCGCGGTAAAAACTGGCTGGCAGATCAGGCGGCAGACTGCCTGCCATCACCACGACATCCCCTGGCTGCAGGCGCTCGGTCAAGGCGGTGATGAAGGTGTGCTGCTCGTCGTCTGTAATGCGCGGGCCAGGGGCGTTGAGCTCCGTTTCACTTTCCGCCCGCAATTTCACATTGATGCGGGTATCGGCCGCGATCGGGGTAAAATCGCAGGGCAGGTCATCGGCCTTCAGCGCATTTTTGATAAAGTCGCCGGTGAAGCCACCGAGAAACCCCAGCGCGACTGTGGGCACGGCCAGCGCCTGTAAGATTCGTGAGACATTGATGCCCTTGCCACCGGGGAGCTTGGTGGTCTCGGTCAACCGGTTCACGCGGCCCAGAAATAGCTGGTCGCTGGTGACCACATAGTCGATCGAGGGGTTAAGTGTGATCGAGTAGATCAATTTGAGACCTCCTGAATGTTTTTGAATTCTTGATACGATGCGGCAAGCGTCTGTAGCGGCGTCGTCAAGATCGTAACGCGAGTGAGCTTGGCGATCTTGGCAAAGCTTACTTGGCCGAACTTGGTGGGATCGGCGAGCACATAGGCCGAACGTGCTTGCTCGAGTGCCGTCTGTTTGACGTGCGCCTCCTCTTCGTCCGGGGTGGTGATGCCGTATTTCGGGTGAATGCCATTGGCGCCGATGAACGCGAAGTCAAAATGCATCGACTCCAGGGCGATCACGGTCGCCGCGCCCACCGCGGCTTTGGTAGCGGACTTGATGCGCCCGCCCAGCATGATCGCGGTGATGTGATAATCCGCCAGCGCGCTGGCATTGTCGACGCCGGTGGTGACCACCGTGACGTCTTTGCCGGCCAGGAGCGGAATCAGCTGCGCGGTCGTGGTGCCTGCATCGAGAAAAACGGTGCTGTGGGCGGTGACCAGGCCGGCCGCCGCCTTGGCGATCGCCTGTTTTTCCGCCAGGGCCTGGGTGGCTTTTTCCTGCACGCTTGGCTCTGGGGCGCTGGCCGCCACGCGCTCGGCGCCGCCATGGACACGGCGGAGCTGACCCGCGGCTTCGAGCTCGGCCAGGTCGCGGCGAATCGTGGATTCGCTGGCGCCCAGTGCCTGAATGAGGTCCTGAGATTTGACGATCGGCTGGCGTTGCAGCAGATCGAGAATATAGCGCTGTCTTTCTTCTGTAAGCATTTTCTTCACCTCGCAATTGTCATTATACGCAGGGTTCGTTCAAATGCAATCTATTTCGTTCAAAAACATTCAAATATTTGGCGATGGCGTTCAAAACCGGTCAGACGCCGCCGCAAAATGTGACACCAGGACGCGTTTTTAATGAAAAAAGAGGGAAGCACTTTCATTGGTCTGGTCCAATGTGGTACCCTAGACGATGAAAGGGGAGACATCACATGGGAAAACTCGGCGTATCTGTTTATCCAGAACGTTCTACTTATGACAAAGACGCAGCGTACCTTGAACTCGCTGCAAAATACGGCTTCAAGCGCGTCTTCACCTCGCTGCTTGAGATCAAAGGCAACAAAGACGAGGTCGTGGCTGGCTTCAAAAAAGTGATCGATAAGGCCAACGAACTTGGCATGGAGGTCATGGTCGACATCAACCCGGCGCTGTTTGAGCAGCTCGGCGTCACCTATGACAACCTGAAGTTCTTCAAGGACCTCGGGGCATGGGGCGTGCGCCTCGACCTTGGGTTTACCGGGGCGGAAGAGGCCAAGATGACCCGTAATCCATACGGGATCAAGATCGAAGTCAACATGTCTCAAGGGACGCATTATATCGACAACATCATGGCGTTTTCGCCAAACCGCGAGAACCTGCTGGGGTCCCATAACTTCTACCCGCATCAGTTCTCCGGCTTGGGCCAGGCATTTTTCGAACAGGCGACGGCGCTGTTCACGCAGTACAACTTGAACACCGCGGCGTTCATCAATTCGCACAACGCCACCTTTGGCCCGTGGCCGACGCAAGATGGGCTGTGCTCGCTTGAGAGCCATCGCGACTTGCCGATCGCCACGCAGGTCAAGCATTATGTCTTGATGGACACCATCAATGACCTGATCATCGGCAATGCCTATGCCAGCGAGGCGGAATTGAAGGCGGCCCGTGATGCGTTTGTTGCGGACTATCCCGTTGTTCGGGTGGTGCCGGCTGCCGACATCACGCCGCTTGAGCATGAAGTGCTGTTTGACAACGATCACAACTATCGCGGCGACCGCAGCGAATACATTCTGCGCAGCACCCAGACGCGTGTGAAGTATGCCGATCGCGATTTTCCGGCGCACAACACTGTCGACATCCAGCGCGGCGATGTGCTGATCGACAATGTCGGCTTCGGCCAGTACAAGGGCGAAACTCAGATCGCGCTGAAGGCCATGCCAAATAGCGGCCGCGTCAATGTCGTGGGCAAAATTCATCCGGAAGAGCTGTTCCTGCTGGACTACCTCAAGCCATGGAGCGGGTTCCGCTTGGCAGATGCGTCGAAGGACTAACTTTCTTCCGCTGATCGGGCACGTCGTTAATTAAATAGATTGCTTTTCGGCCCTGCGTGGATGACAATCAAGTCAAACACGGAGGGCTATTTCTATGGAAGAAAAAAACGGACGCATCTCATTTTTCGATGGCGGGCTCTTGAGCTACATCGGCTGGTCGCTGCTGGGCGGGCTGGTCACGATCGTCACGCTGGGAATCTGTTACCCTTGGGCGCTGTGCATGCTGTATGGCTGGAAGATCGATCACACAGTGGTGGAAGGGCACCGGCTCCATTTTTCCGGCAGCGCGATCGGGCTGTTTGGCAATTGGATCAAATGGCTCCTGCTGACGATCATCACCCTTGGCATTTACAGTTTCTGGGTGTTCATCAAACTGGAGGACTGGAAGGTCAGCCACACGAGTTTTATCGACTAACCACCACGCAAAACGGTCATTCGAAAAAGAATGGCCGTTTTTGCTTGCCTTCGTCGGTGTACTATGTATAATAGTACACGTAAGACACAGGGAAGGAGGCCCACCGATGGACGATCAGCAATTCAGTCATCTCGCGTACTACGAGCGGCTGGTCCTAGATGTCAAACAACAGATCACAACAGGCGTTTTGCGCCCCGGCGACAAATTGCCGTCGGTCCGCGAAATGGCGCAGCAAGTCAAACTTAATCCCAACACGGTCGCCAAGGCGTATAAACAGCTGGAGGCGGATCATGTGGTCGAGATGCGGCCGGGGCTCGGGTCATTTATCGCCGAACCCGATGACGCCGCGCAGCAGGCAGCCGCCAATGTGGTACGCCCCAAGGTGGAGGCCGCGGTGCTGGAGGCCTGCGCCGCTGGGGTCAGTGAAGGCACGGTGCGAGGGTGGCTCGCGCAGATCTATGCGCGGCAAGGAGGACAAACAAATGGAATTGACCGTTGATCATTTGGGACTCGCGATCGCAGGCAAAAACGTGCTGCAAGATGTCAGTTTTCGCTGGCAACAAGGGCAAGTGCTTGGCCTAGTCGGGCGCAACGGGGTGGGCAAGACGACCTTGATGCGGACGCTGACCGATCAGTATCGCGCGCAACAAGGCGGCGTTTTTTTGGGTGATGCGGCGCTTTGCCACCATCCAGCCCTGCGCCAGCAGCTCCTATACATCGACCCCGTCAACTTATTTTTCAAGCACAACACACTGGCGCAGATCAGCCGCTATTTTGCGGAGACATATGAGCAGTTTGATGCCGGCCGGTTTGCCAGGTTGGCCGCCGACCACGATCTTCCGATGGGCAAGCAGTACGGCGAGTTGTCCAAGGGGTACCAGGCCCTGGTCGTGATGGCGCTGGACCTGGCCAGCAACGTGCCGTTCGTCTGCCTGGATGAGCCGTTTGATGGACTGGACCTGTTCATCCGCGAGGCAATCGTGAAAAATGTGATCGCAGCCGTCGCCAATGAGGACCGCAGTTTTTTGATCGCGTCCCATGACTTGCGTGAGCTGGACGGGTTGGCGGACCGCGTGCTGTTTTTACGGAACGGAACGATCAGCCACGATTACGACTTGGAGTCGCTGCGCGAAAAAGCGGTGAAGTTGCAGCTGGTGTTCAAGGATGCTGAGATTCCGCAGGTGGTGCGCGTCCACGGCCAGATCTTGAACGTACGCGGGCGGGTGCTGGAGGTCCTGTTCAAGGATTACGACCCGGTCGTTGAGGCGGCGGTCAAGGCGGCCGAACCGGTCCTGGCTGCGCCGCTGCCACTTGAGCTGTCGGATCTGTTCCGCAGCGAATACCAAGACAATGAAGGGGAGCGGGTCCATGGGTAAGATGATGAAAGTGATGTTCCGGCGCCATCGTCCGGTGCTGCTCTTGTTGTTGGGCGTGATGTTGGTGATTTGGGGCGTGTCGTTTGCCGAGGCCGTCAGCAGTTACCATGAGATAGACCACTTCACCCCGACAACGGTCGCCGAGTACAAGCGGGACAATCCCGGCGTGACGACAGCCGAGGCGAAGCGGGAGATCCCGAAGATGCGCAAAGCATCCCTGAGCTACTATCCGCAAAGCACCATCGACAAATTGGGCTGGGCGCCTACTGGTAATTTTGTGCAATCCGTCGACCCAGTCTGGCTGATCGCGGTGGTCGTGGTGGGTCTCATTTGCACCGGATGGGATAGCTTGAGTGGGTTTGACCGCTTCCTTTTTGGCCTGGGCCGACGCAAGGACGCGTACTGGAGCCGGTTGAGCGTCTATGGCGGTGCGGTCGCCCTGTTCACCTTGGTGCGGTATGCGCTGGACATGGTTGGCATGCCACTGGCCGTCGGAGCAACGTATGATGAAATGACGCTTTTTTCGGGCGTGGCACTGATTGGGCTGAATGAATTGTATGCACTGAGCTGTTTTCTCTTTGCCGCGGTGGTGGCGCTGCTCTTCGGGAACTTTGTGGCGATCGTCTGCGCACCGCCGCTCCTGCTTTCGCTTGGTTTGGGGGCTTTCGCGCGCGTGGATCACTGGTTGGTTCAGCTTGGCCTCGGCCCGGGCGGCGAACGTTTCTTCCTTTATATGCTGCTGGTAGTCGTCTGCGGGATCCTACTGTGGCTGGGCGAACGCCTGTATCGCTCGCGAAGTGCGGAATTTGATGGGCACTTCCTGACCACGCCGCGCCTGTATTGGCCACTGTTTGGCCTGAGCTGGGTCGCGTTTATTCTCGCGCTGCTGGATTCGTTATCTTGGACGCGCTGGGGACTTTTAGTGCCACTGCTGTTGCTGGTTGCCGGCATCGTGTTTGGCATGCGCGGGCGGCTGCACGGGCGCTTTGGGCGATGGCTGGCGCGAATCTAGGCGATAGGGGCTGACGCTGAGCCGGCAGCCGGATGTTCTGGCACCATGTTAAGAAAAGAAGGGAACTGGGCGCGTTTTGCTCGGTTCTCTTTTTATCTGCAAACGGTCTAACAGAATTGTTACAAGTTTATGACAAACGGCCGCCCACGCCGGCGTTCTGGCTGGTATAATAGACCAAGAAAAGTGGCGAGCAGGTTTGATTGCAATTGCCCGCTGCATCACGTACGATGAGAGCATTGTAAATTTGTTGTGCAAAAGTGGTAAAGGAGGCGCCCGATGTTCGTTGATCAAGTAACAGTCGAAGTTCAAGCCGGAAAAGGCGGGGATGGAATGGTGGCATTCCGTCATGAAAAGTTTGTGCCATTTGGTGGCCCGGCCGGCGGTGACGGCGGGCGCGGCGGGAGCATCATTCTTTATGTGGATGAGGGCTTGCGCACGCTGATGGATTTTCGCTACCAGCGGCATTTTCACGCGAAAAATGGTGGCAATGGCCAAGGCAAGCAGATGTATGGGGCAGCGGCGACGGATGTTCGGCTGGCTGTTCCGGGCGGCACCACCGTCTTTGATGCCGACACGCATGAGCAGCTCGGCGACCTCGTGAATCCGGGGGATGAAGTGGTCGTTGCGCGCGGCGGCCGTGGCGGGCGCGGCAATGTGCATTTTGTCTCGCCGAAAAATACGGCACCTGAGATCGCCGAAAATGGGGAACCCGGCGCGCATCGCTATGTCACGCTGGAACTCAAGGTACTGGCCGATGTCGGGCTGGTTGGCTTTCCGTCTGTCGGCAAGTCGACCCTGCTGTCCGTGGTGACCTCGGCGAAGCCAAAAATCGCGGCCTATCAGTTCACCACCCTGGTGCCAAACTTGGGCATGGTGCAACTCGATGACGGGTCTGATTTTGTGATGGCCGATCTGCCAGGGCTGATCGAAGGGGCGTCCAATGGCGTTGGGCTGGGTTTCCAGTTCCTGCGTCACGTGGAGCGGACCCGGGTGATCTTGCACCTGGTCGAAATGGATCCGGATAATGGCCGCGACCCGCTGACCGATTACCAACAGATCCGCCAAGAATTGAGCACGTATGATGACACGATTCTCGAGCGGCCGCAGCTGGTCGTCGCGACGAAAATGGATCTGCCAGGGGCAACGGCGCGATTTGCCGAGTTCAAGGCGGGGCTGCTCAAGGATGGCGTGCCGGAAGATCACATTTATCAGATCTCCAGCATCACCCATGATGGCGTGGCGCAGCTGATGCAAGACACCGCCACGGCGCTGAAGAACGCACCTGCCCTGCAGCCGAAGTCCAAGGCCGTCCCGGCGGATTACGTGTTCCAGCAAGACGAAGACAAGATCGAGATCACCCGCGACGAATACGGGACCTTCATCTTGTCGGGCAAGAAGCTTGAAAAAATGTACCAGATGGCCAATCTGGACCACGACGATTCAGCGTTGCGGTTCGCACGCCAATTGCGGAACCTTGGCGTTGACGATGCGCTGCGGGAAGCGGGCGCCAAATCCGGGGACCTTGTGGCGATCGATGATTTTACATTTGAATTTGTGGAGTAAGGGCGTTTGTCTTTGTGATTTTTGGAGTTGAGGATGGTGGCGCATGGCAACTAACACAAACGCAATTCGCAACAAGCCCAAGCGGCGTTACATCAGAGGGTTCGACGGCCTGCGCACGCTTGGGGTGATCGGCGTTATTTTGTATCATTTGAGGCCGGATCTTTTTCGCGGCGGCTATTTGGGCGTGCCGATCTTCATGGTGGTGTCCGGCTATCTGATCACGGATGGTCTCCTGATGGAATACGGCCGCACGCATCGCATCGACCTCAAGCTATTTTTCACCAAGCGCATCAAGCGCCTTTATCCTGGGTTGATCGCGGTGCTGTTCGCCACCAGTGCCTATATCGTGCTGTTCCAGCAAAATCTTTTGCACAACTTGCATCTGATGGTGGCCACGAACCTCGCGTATGTGTATAACTGGTGGCAGATCTTGAATGGCCAGTCCTATTTTGCCCGGTACGCAGATGGGGAGTCGCCGTTCACGCATTTGTGGACGCTATCGATCGAAGGGCAGTTCTACCTTGTCTGGCCGTTTCTGGTGCTGGCGATGCTCTATCTGATCAAGCATCGCGAGCAGATCTTCAACGTCGTGTTTGTGCTGGCGGTGGTGTCTGGCGTTTGGATGTTCGTTTTGTACCACAACACCGCCAGTGGCGCGAACTTTGATCCTAGCCGCCTGTATTACGGCACGGATACCCGCGCGTTTTCCATTTTGCTCGGGGCGGCGCTGGCCTTCTTGTGGCCAAGCGCCAAACTGTCAGAGTCGATGCCAACGACCAGCCGGCTGTTTTTGGACGGGGTGGGCACGGTGTCGCTGGCCGGCATGCTGGTGATGGTGTTTTTCGTCGATTCGCAAAGCGCCTTTCTGTACGAAGGGGGGATGTTCCTGTTTTCCCTTTTGACGATGATGCTGGTCGCGGTGGTCGCGCATCCGGCCGCGCATTTTGACCGGCTGCTGTCTAATCCGGTGTTCAGCTACATCGGCAGTCGCAGTTATGGCATTTATCTCTACCAGTTTCCGGTCATGATCTTCTTTGAGAGCCGCTTCCGCGATGTCGCCGACCATCCGGTGCTGTATCCGGTGATCGAGGTGGCGATCATCTTGGCGCTCACGGAGCTGTCGTATCGCTTCATCGAGCAGCCAATCGCGCATTTTGATTTTCGGCAGACAGGCGCCTACCTCAAGGCCCTGGTCACGCCATCTGGAAAAATGCGGATCAGCCGCCGGGTCGTGTCCTATCTGGCCTTGATCATCCTGGCAGTCGGCCTCGTCGGAGTCGCCAAGGCGCCTGGGGCAAAAGACACCGCGGACGACTCACCACTGGCGCGCCAGCTGAAGAAAAATAAGGCGGACGAGAAGCAAAAGGCTAAGGAACTGGCTGCGGCGCGGTCAAGCATCGCGGCGGCCCGCTCTGAGTCCGAGTCGATCGCCAAGGACAAATCGGCTTCGATCTCGGTTTCACAGTCACAAAGCCGCGCGGAGGAATCCAAGGCGGCCGAGCACCCCGTGAACCAGGACCTGCAGGCATATGGCTTGACCCAGGTGCAATTGCAGCGGGCACAGACGATCGGCATCACCGGTATCGGCGATTCGGTCATGCTGGATGGCAAACCGATTCTCCAACGTATTTTTCCCAAAGCCTTCATCGACGCCACGGTCTCGCGGCAAATGGTCGATTCGATCAGCACCGTTAAGCATTACGCGGCAACCGGCGCGCTGGCGAACATCGTGCTGATCGGCCTGGGCACCAACGGCCCATTTTCCACGGCGCAGTTCGACGACATGATGCAGGCGATCGGCAAGGACCACCAAGTCTTCTGGATCAACGTGCACGTGCCGACCCGGACCTGGCAAAATGACGTCAACGCGACGCTGGCCAGCGAGGCGAAAAAGTATCCGAACCTGACCGTGATCGACTGGTACGACTACGCCAAGAGCCACCGCGATTGGTTCTACGACGACCTGGTCCACATGAACCCAACAGGCAACCCATACTACGCAAGCCTGGTCGCCAAGGCGATTCTTGCAAAATAGGGAATGGAACGCGAAAAGCCGACCTGGCAGAAATGCTGGGGCGGCTTTTTTGAATGTTTAGGGGCGGAACGGTGAACTGTCAAGCTGATATGCGGCTGGCGG
Source organism: Lacticaseibacillus mingshuiensis (assembly GCF_016861785.1). Lineage (GTDB taxonomy): Bacteria > Bacillota > Bacilli > Lactobacillales > Lactobacillaceae > Lacticaseibacillus > Lacticaseibacillus mingshuiensis. The sequence continues at coordinate 284,790 of NZ_BOLS01000001.1, read as the reverse complement.
TGCGTGATTTTGTAGACACAATACAGGCATTGAGGCTCAGTTTGGTAGCCAAAAAATTCCGCATATGGCTAAGTGTGTATAAGGCCTGACGACTAGAGTGAAGGCTGTTCTATTGAGTACTAGTGTAAAGATGGTTTGAGGATTATACCTGAGGGTGTGCGGAGGCCAGAAATGGCTCGCTTCGCATGTCTTGGCGTAAGGCATGAATGCCTTACGCCAAGAGCAAGCCCCCTCGTCGGTGTTAGCGGCGTGCCGCTTACACCGAAAGCAAGCTTTATAACCGCGTTCTTTGCGGGCATAAAGTTGCTTGTGCGCTCTACTACGGTCGCCAGCCAATTTATGGCCGACGCCCACCCGCGCGCATCTGCGAACTGAACCACCGCAATACGCGCACACCATCCCGCGCCCCTACGCACCCTGTTTTTGTGATAAACTGTGTACAGACTGTACGATAGAATAGGAAGAACTCTATGGAAATTTTATTTTTAGGGACTGGGGCGGGTTCACCGTCCAAGGCCCGCAATGTCTCGAGTCTCGCGCTGACGCTGCTCGATGAGCGCAATGAGGTGTGGCTGTTTGACTGCGGCGAAGGCACCCAGCACCAGATCCTCAAGACCGCGATCAGGCCGCGCAAGGTGACCAAGATCTTCATCACCCATCTGCACGGCGATCACATTTTCGGCCTGCCGGGCTTTCTCGCGAGTCGGGCCAATCAAGGCGGCGAAGAGCCATTGACGATCTACGGGCCGCCGGGCATTGAGCGGTTCGTCAAAACGAGTTTGGCGGTGACGCAAACACGCCTGCCATATCGGCTGGATTTTGTTCTGATCGACAAGCCTGGCGTCATTCTCGATGACAAGACGTTCAAGGTGACTTGCGGCGAACTCGCGCATCGAGTGCCATCCATGGGTTTTCGCATCGAGGAAAAACCGCATCCGGGTGAGCTGCTGGTATCCAAGCTCCAAGACGCAAAGGTGCCGGCCGGGCCGCTTTACGCGAAGCTCAAGGCGGGCGAAACGGTGACACTGCCAGACGGCCGGACGCTGGATGGCCACGACTTCATCGGTCCTGCGCAGCCAGGCCGGACGATCGCGATTTTCGGGGACACCCGGCAGACGAAAGAGGCCGAGGTGCTGGCCAAGGATGCGACGGTGATGGTCCATGAATCGACGTTTGGGCCGGACGAGGCGCCCCTGGCTCGCCAATACTACCACTCGACGAATATTCAGGCGGCCAAGATCGCGAAGGCGGCTGGCGCGCATGAGCTTCTGCTGAATCACATTTCCGCGCGTTACATCGGCAAGGCTGCGCTGGAATTGCAGCGTTCGGCGCAGCGCGTCTTCAAGAATACGCGGGTGGTTCATGATCTTCAGGAAGTTGCCATTCCATTTGAAAAGAGGGTGAAGCAGCGATGAAACGTTTGGAAAAACAGATCGTCGTCGTGACAGGCGGGTCGTCAGGTCTGGGGAAGGCAATCGGGCTTGAAGCCGCCAAACAAGGGGCCACGGTGGTCTTTTTGGCCCGGCGGATGGCCGCGCTAAAGGAAGCACAAGCCACTGCGACCGCATTGTCTGGCCGCCCGGCGTATGCGTTTGTCTGCGACGTCGCCGATCCGGTGGCAGTCGAAGCCGTCGCGGCGCGCATTGCCCGTGATGTCGGCCCCGTCGACGTGCTGGTCAATGCGGCGGGCTTTGGCCATTTTGAAAATGCGCTTGAGACGAAAATGAGCACGGTCGAGCAGATGATGCGCGTCAACGTGTTGGGGACGATGTACATGACGCGCTTGATCGGGCGAGGCATGGTTGAACGCGGCCGCGGCCACATCATCAACATCGCCTCCATGGCAGGCAAGATCGCGACACCGAAATCCGCAATCTATTCCGCCTCTAAATTTGCGGTGGTCGGCTACAGCAACGGATTGCGGCTTGAGCTGCGGCCGCATGGGGTGCGGGTGACCACGGTCAATCCGGGGCCCGTCAACACCGCCTTTTTCCAGGTCGCGGAGGCCAATGATTATCTGCAGAAAGTCAGCTTCATTGTGCTCGATGCGGATAAACTGGCGCGCCGTATCGTCTATTCCTTTGGGTTGCCGGTCCGCGAGATCAACACGCCGCTGATCATGGCGGCGGCCGCCAAGTTCTATGACCTGGCGCCACATGTCGGGGACTTTCTCGCTGGCACACTCTTCAATCGAAAGTAGGGTCTGGGTATGAAAAATCAGCAACGTCTCATCGTCGGCCTTGTGCTGGCGCTGGTATTGATCATTTTTGCCGTCCTGAATGGGCAGGCCGTCGCCGTGAATTTCTTCGGCGCCCAATTTTCCTGGCCATTGATCGTTGTGATCATCGTGTCTGTCTTGATCGGTGCTTTGATCACGTTCCTGGTGTCGAGCACCAGCATGGCGAAAAACAGCAAAGCGCTGAAGGCGGCAGAAGCCGTTGCCGCCAATGCGAAGGCTGAACAGGACAAGGCAGTCAAAGCGGCCACCGAAAAACTGCAGGCGCAAGTGACTGCGCTGCAGCAACAGGTCGCAGACGCAACGGCTGCGGAAACAAAGTAGGCTTTATTTGAGAGAATCAAAAAAGAACCAAGGCAATCGCTGCCTCGATTCTTTTTTTACCTAATAATTCGCGGTCGCGTTGCCAAGTCAGTTGCGCCGACGGACCCCTGTCGGTCAGCCGGCCCAGCACCTCGATGAGCGATCAGATCAAAACGAACAGGCCAGCGCCAATCACGCCGCCAACCAGTGGGCCGACGATCGGGACCCAGGAGTAGCCCCAATCGGAGCCGCCCTTGTTGGCGATCGGCCAAATGGCATGGGCCAACCGCGGGCCGAAGTCTCGAGCCGGGTTGATCGCGTAACCGGTGGTCCCACCAAGAGACAGGCCGATCGCGGTGATCAGAACGCCGACACCAATCGGGCTGAGGCCATCCGTCCATTTGCCTTTTGCAAAGGCGAGCAGGACGAAGACCAGGACTGCGGTGCCAAGCGTTTCGCTAAAGAAGTTCCAGAACGGCCGGCGAATTGCTGGGCCGGTGGCAAAGGTGCCCAAGATCGCGGCTTTGTCGTCCGTGGCCGCCCAGTGCGGGTAGTAGTGGAGCCACACGAGGGTCGCCCCAACGAATGCCCCAAGGACTTGCGCGATGATGAATGGCAACACACCTGCCCATGGGAACCGGCCGATGACGGCAAAGCCCAGGGTGACAGCCGGGTTCAAATGCGCCGGGCCGAGAAAGGCGGCGGCATAGACACCCAAGGTCACAGCCAAGCCCCACCCCAGGGTGATCGCGATCCAGCCGGCGCCTTTTGCCTTTGATTGATTCAGGGACACGCCGGCGACCACGCCATCACCCAGCAAGACTAAAATGAGCGTGCCAATAAATTCACCCAATGCTTGAGTCATGATTGTTTGTGTCATGAGAATTCCTCCATAATTTCAACTATTTCAGTGATTTCAGCGCACTTTCGTCGATCGCCTGGTGCAACGCAGCGGCTTGGGCGGCTGTCTCCGCGTCATCCCAGTCAAGCAGGCGGGCCATTTCGGCGACGACGGGCTCGGTCAGTTGGGCTAACTGATCGGCATGGAACAGAATCGCGTTGGTCCGGCGCAGCAGGTAATCCACCGGCGTCAGCGTCATTTCCTCGTTGACGGAATAGCGCAGGCTGGCAGTTTCCTTGAGCGAGAGCCCAGCGGCGGCCCCGTCTTCAGCATACGTGATCACGCGGCCGGTATTTGAGCCGAAGCGGTTTGCCAGATCTAGCGCATCTGCTGCCGGAATGCCGGCATCTTGAGCAATGCGGCTGAAGAAGCCGATCGATTCATCGACATTGGTCGGGTCAAAATGGCCACCGGAAACTTGCAATTTGGTCGAATCGACCTCTTTGACTTCTTGCCCATATTGTTGCTGGAGCAAGCGGCGCACCAGGGCAAGCGCCCCGGCCGCCATTTTCCGATAGTCGGTGATCTTCCCGCCAGCTAGCGTCAGCATGCCATCTTTTTCAGTGGTGAGACTGGACCCACGGGAGACTTGCGATGGGGCAAGACTTTCCTCGGCATGGGCGGTCTGCAGATCTGAGATGGCCTGTTCAACGTCGCGGCGGGTGGCGTTTTTCGCGTTATAATCATCGACGACCTGTATCAACGATGCGAAGCTCTCATCGGACACGCGGCCGGTATTTGCGCCGCCGCCATTGTAATCCGAGGAGCCGTTTGCCGCGATCAGGGGACGCAGGCCGACCCAGCTGGCCTCGATATCCGCCAGCGTGACATGGGCCTCCGGGTACCGGTTGTTCAGCGCGAACAGCAGGTAGTCGACGTCAGCCTGGTCGACGGTCGGATGCTGATAATCGCCGTGGAAATCGGTGTCGGTCGTGCCAAAGTAGGTCTTGCCTTCGCGTGGCACCACGAAGATCATCCGGCCGTCATCATGTCCCGAGTCAAAATACGTCGGTTGCGGGACCTTGAGCTTGGCTTCGTCGATCACCAGGTGTACGCCCTTGGTCGGCCGCAGACGCGGGGCATGATCGAGGTCATCGTCTTCGGCACGGAGCTGATCCACCCATGGACCGGTGGTGTTGATGATCAGCTTGGCGTGAATGTCGAAGGCCTCATCGTTCAGCAGGTCCTGCGCTTGCAGGCCGATCGCCTTACCATTATCATCATGCAAGATGCCGGTGGCCTTCACGTGGCTGGCGATAAGCCCACCGAGCTCCGCGGCCTCCTTGATATTTTCAATGACCAGGCGCGCGTCATTGTTGACATAGTCGAGGTAGACGCCGCCGCCTTGCAGCTTGTCCTGCTTTAAGTCAGGCTCGCGCTGCAATACTTCGCTTTTCGAAACGGTGTAGTTGGCATATTGCGAGCCGGTGACCCCAGCCAGCTCATCGTACAGGTTCATCGCGATCTTGACGGAAAAAAGGTCAAACGTTGCCCCAGGTTCGTCATAGATCGGCATCAGCATCGGAAATGGCCGCGGAATATGCGGGGCGATGCCTTGCACCACTGCGCGCTCTTTGACGGTATCCGAAACGACGCCCACGTCGAAGGTCTTCAGGTAGCGAATGCCGCCATGGACCAGTTTGGTCGAGCGAGAAGAGGTACCTTCCGCGAAATCCTGCATCTCGATCAGCCCAGTTTTCAGACCACTGGCTGCGGCTTGAATCGCGACACCTGCACCAGTGATGCCACCGCCGACGATCAAGAGATCCAGGTCCGTTGTCTTCAATGCGTCAACTGTGTCTTGCCGTGTTTTCTTTGAAAATGTCATATCTTCCTCCTATTCTGCGAGGTGGTCAGGCTTGCGGGCGGTGCTTGAATGAGCGCGTTGCCGCAACGGCTTCTTGCCAGCCGGCGTACAGGTCGTTGCGCCGCTCCTCTGGCATTTGCGGGGTGAACGTCTTGCCGACCTTGAAAATATGCTGCAATTCATCGGTGTCTTGCCAATACCCAACTGCAAGCCCCGCCAGGAAGGACGCGCCCATCGCGGTGGTCTCAAGATTCGCCGCGCGGTCGATCGGGGTGTTCAACAGATCGGCCTGGAATTGCATCAGGTAATCATTGTTGGCGGCACCACCGTCGACACGCAACGCCGGAATCGCGATGCCCGTATCTTTTTCCATGGTGTCCACAACGTCGCGAGTCTGGTAGGCCAGTGCCTGCAGCGTCGCCTTGATGAAATCGTCACGGGTCGTCCCACGGGTCAGGCCAAAGACGGCGCCTCGTGCATCTGGATCCCAGTATGGCGCGCCGAGACCAGTAAAGGCGGGCACCACATAGACTTCATCATGGCTGGTCGAGGCCTTCGCCGCGTCTTCGGATTCAGGGGAGGTGTGAACCAGTCCCATGGAATCGCGGAGCCACTGAATGGCACTGCCGGCCACAAAGACGGAGCCTTCAAGGGCATAGGTGACCCTGCCGTTGATGCTGTAGCCAATCGTGGTCAGCAGGTTGTTGGCGGACATGGTCGGCGTCTCGCCGGTATTCATCACAATGAAGGAGCCGGTGCCGTACGTGTTTTTCACCATGCCGGGCTGCAAGGCGAGCTGGCCAAACAAGGCGGCCTGCTGGTCCCCGGCCATCCCAGCGATTGGGACACTGCTCCCATAGAAATGATAGGGCAGGGTCTCGCCATAAACTTCCGAATTGCCCCGGACTTCAGGCAGCATCTTCTTTGGAATGTTCAACAGGGAGAGAATCTCGTCATCCCATTCCAGGGTGTGGATGTTGTACAGCATCGTCCGGCTGGCGTTGGTGTAGTCGGTGACGTGAATCGCGCCGCCAGACAATTTCCACGAAAGCCAGGTGTCGATGGTCCCAAACAGTAGCTCACCTTTTTCCGCGCGTTCCTGCGCGCCAGGCACGCGGTCGAGAATCCAGCGAATTTTGGTCGCTGAGAAATACGGGTCGATCAACAGGCCAGTTTTCTCATGAATCATGTCGCCGTGGCCGTCTTTGCGCAGCTGGTCGGCAATCTCGCCGGTCTGGCGGCTTTGCCAAACGATCGCGTTATAGATCGGCAGGCCGGTCTCTTTGTCCCAGATCACCGTGGTCTCACGCTGATTGGTGATGCCGATGCCGACGATCTGTTTTGGCTGAATGCCAGAGCCGATGAAGGCGTTGGCGATGGTCGAAAGGACCGCGTTCCAGATCTCGTTTGCGTTATGCTCCACCCAGCCAGGCTGAGGGAAATATTGGGGAAATTCGCGCTGCGCATCAGCGACGGTTTTACCCTCATGGTCGACGATCAGGGCGCGGGTCGAAGTGGTGCCTTCGTCGATCGCCATGATATAGGAAGTGTTCTCGCTCATAGCTAGTGCTCCTTTGTTTATATTAGTATTCGAATACAAATCTAAGTGTAAGCGCTTTAATGGACCCTCGCAAGAAATATGCTTGCGTTCTAATTATTATCTTGTTCACAAGCCAGTCACGCACAAACTAGGGATGGCGTGCCGTCGTCCTGGATTACTTTTTCCGAATATAGGTTTAGCGGTTAAAGATCGGTGAGAAGATGAGAGAAAGGCGCCGGAACCCGCTCCGCCCTAAGGCTGATTTTTGTGCAAACAGGGGTGTTTGTCCATATTTGACCTTTACTGACCAATTGCATCCTGCTAGACTATTTATGATGACGAGGGCAATGCGGTACACTGAAGGCAGGCCCAATCGTAAAGGAGGAACCCTGATGAATCCGGATAATCTCACACAAGCTGTGACTGAAGCACTGGCGGCGGCACAAAAGATCGCACAAGTGCGGCACCATCAAGATATTGATATTCCTGAACTGATCAAAAGCATGGTCCAAACTGGCGACCTCGGCGCGCAGCTTTTTCAAGAAGCCGGCATCGACCTGGATGGCTTAAACGCGGTCATCGACAAGGCGATCGATGACGAATCCGTTGTGGAAGGCGCCAGCAGTTATGGCCAAAACATGAGCCAGAACCTGTTTCAGCTGTTCCAGGACGCGGACAAGATCAAAAAGAGTTTCGGGGATGAATTCATCGCCAGCGAAGCCATTTTGCTGGCGCTATTTGACCAGCAGTACAACCCGATCACCCAGTACCTGACCGCTAACGGCCTGACACAAAAGGCGTTTCGCGCGCAGATCGAGAAGATGCGTGGTGGCCAAAAGGTGACATCCAAGAACGCCGAGAATACTTACAAGAGCTTGGAAAAATACGGCACCGACTTGGTCAAAGAGGCGCGGTCCGGCAAAATGGATCCGATCATCGGCCGCGACGACGAGATTCGGGATGTGATTCGCATTTTGTCCCGCAAGACAAAAAACAATCCGGTCCTGATCGGCGAACCTGGTGTCGGTAAGACGGCGATCGTCGAAGGATTGGCCCAGCGCATCGTCAAGGGCGACGTGCCGGACAACCTCAAAGACAAGACGATCATCTCGCTGGACATGGGCAGCTTGCTGGCCGGGGCGAAATACCGCGGCGATTTTGAGGAACGACTGAAGGCTGTTTTAAATGAAGTGAAGAAAAGCGAAGGCCAGATTCTGCTGTTTATCGACGAGATCCACACGATCGTCGGCGCCGGCAAAGCCGAGGGCGCGATGGATGCGGGCAATCTTCTGAAGCCGATGCTGGCGCGCGGCGAACTGCATCTGATCGGCGCCACCACGCTGGATGAATACCGCGAGAACATCGAAAAGGACAAGGCGCTTGAGCGGCGGTTCCAGCGTGTGCTGGTGCAGGAGCCAACCGTCGAGGATACGATCTCCATTTTGCGTGGGCTCAAGGAGCGCTTCGAGATCTTCCACGGGGTGCGCATCCATGACTCCGCGCTGGTGGCGGCGGCAACGCTGGCCAATCGCTACATTACGGACCGTTTTTTGCCAGACAAGGCGATCGATCTGATCGATGAGGCCAGTGCGAATATCAACGTTGAAATGAATTCGCGGCCGACGGATCTGGATGTGGCGGAGCGGCGCCAGATGCAACTCGAGATCGAGGAGCAGGCGCTGAAAAAGGAGACCGATCCGGCCAGCCAGAAGCGCCTGACGCAGACGCAGGCCGAGCTCGCAGACACCAAGGAGCAAGTCAACAAGCTCAAGGCGCAATGGGACGCGGAAAAGAAAGACATTAACCAACTCAACGAGAAAAAGGCCGAGATCGACAAAGCCAAGCACGAGCTGGAAGATGCCCAGGCGCGCTATGACCTTGAGGCGGCAGCCCGCTTGCAGCACGGCACGATTCCGCAACTTGAAAAAGAGCTCGAGACGATGGAACAGACGGACCGGCCAGACAGCTGGCTGGTACAAGAATCCGTCACGGAAAATGAGATCGCCGCGGTGATCTCTCGGCAGACTGGCATCCCTGTCACCAAGCTTGTGGAAGGCGACCGCGCCAAGTTACTGCATTTGGCGGATAACGTGCATCAGCGGGTGATCGGCCAGGACGAGGCGGTTCAGGCCGTGTCGGATGCGGTGCTGCGCTCGCGGGCCGGCCTGCAGAATCCGAGTCGGCCACTGGGCAGTTTTCTCTTCCTTGGACCAACCGGGGTCGGCAAGACGGAGCTCGCCAAAACGTTGGCCGAGGCACTTTTTGACTCCGAGAAGCACATGGTCCGCATCGACATGTCGGAATACATGGACAAGATCTCCGTGTCCCGCTTGGTCGGCGCGGCGCCTGGTTACGTCGGCTACGAGGAAGGCGGCCAGCTCACCGAGGCCGTTCGTCGCAATCCGTACACGATCGTTTTGCTCGACGAGATCGAAAAGGCCCATCCGGATGTCTTCAACATTTTGCTTCAGGTGCTGGATGACGGTCGGTTGACGGACAGTCAGGGACGCACGGTCGATTTTAAAAATACGATCATCATCATGACCTCTAATCTCGGCTCCGAAAGTCTGCTCGACAGCATGGCCCAGGACGGGTCGATCACAGACGTGGCCAAGGCGACCGTGATGACCCAGGTCCGCAGTCACTTCAAGCCGGAATTTTTGAACCGAATCGATGATATCATCATGTTCAATCCACTTTCACTCGCGGATGTGGAAAAAATTGCGGTGAAGGATCTCGCGTCCTTGAGCAATCGGCTGGCGGATCAAGAGGTCACGCTGGACGTCACCCCGGCCGCCCAAGAGTGGCTTGCCGACAAGGGCTACGAACCGGCGTATGGTGCGCGCCCACTGCAACGGCTGATCACCACGGCAGTCGAAACGCCGCTTGCGAAAAAGTTGATCGCAGGGGACATCTTGCCGCAAAGTAAGGTCGAGATCGGGGTCAAAGACGGCAGTTTGACCTTTACCAGCACGACCGCCGCGCCCACGGTCTAAGAAAAATGCTGTTAAGGTATTGCCTTGACGCCCGTTTTTTAGTAAGATAAGTCATGCTGTGGTGGTCAAATGACCGCCATCGGGTGTCCGGCCGCTTGCAATTTTGGCCGGGTCCGGTATAGTAGTAAAGAAATCTAAAGCAAAAGGGGTTTTCCTCATGGCAGTTCCAGCACGCAGAACATCCAAGACCAAGAAGCGTATGCGCCGCGGCCATATCAAGTTGAATGTGCCTAACCTGCAATTCGACGCGACGACCGGTGAATACCGCGCATCTCATCATGTTTCGCCAAAGGGCTTCTACAAAGGCGCCCAAGTCGTTAAGCCAGCAACAACCGACAGCGACAACGCGTAACAACCAGACCGCATCCTTCCGGGGGTGCGGTTTTTTTGTGGGGTTTGGGGGGAAAGAAGGGGCACCGCGAAGTAGCCGTGTGGGCATATCGCGATGAGTGATCGCCTAATATACGCTAAAATCAGCTCACATAGTCTCGCACACCAGATGTCATGGTATAATCAAGATAAGAGACCCGCGTATGATGCGGTGAGGAGGAAAACAAATGGCTGAAGAAGAGATCTTCACGTTATATCTAAAACGCCTGCAGCAGGCAAATCTGCCGCGCTGGACGGACTTGCCACAATTTGACCTGTACATGGATCAGATCGTGCAGTACGTCAACGAGATCATCCACCCATTGGGACTGGATGACCTGACGCCGACAATGGTCAACAACTATGTGAAAAAAGGTGTGATCCAGCCGCCAATCAAGAAAAAGTACAACCGCGACCAGCTGGCCAACGTGCTGGTGATCGCGATGCTCAAGCCTGTTTTTTCACTCGACACCATCGCAGCGGGCATTCGCTATCAGCTGATCGAGCGCGAGCGGTGGCAGGCTTATGATGCGTTCATCCTGGCCTTCATTGGCGCCGTTCAGCAGGTCAATTCCGACTTCACCAGCGACGTCACGATCGCCAAGGTCAATAAGGAAGACACCGTCAACATTCAATCGGCGATGGTCAGCCTCGCGATCAACGCGGTCTTGGAAAAATTGCTCGTGGAATCCATGACGCAGGCGGTTCAGCCGCAAGAGAAGAAGGATTAACATGCAACTAACGATCTTGTCTACCAGTGATACGCACGGCTTTGTGTTGCCGACGACCTACAGCAAGCGCGGCGAGGACCAACCATTTTCCCTAGCCAAGGCAAAAACGGTGCTGGATGATCTCAGGCGCCACGCGGACGGGCCGACATTGACGATCGAAAATGGCGACTGGCTCCAGGGGTCGCCACTTGCGTATTTTGCCGCGAAGGTCCAGCCCGATCCGCGCCTGTTGACCGCCGCTTACGATGCGGTGGGCTATGATGCCGGCATCATCGGCAATCACGAGTTCAATTACGGCGCGGCGAACCTGCAAGACGCAATCGCAACGCTGAATTATCCCATTTTGTGCGCAAATATTTTGCGCGGGAAAAAGCCAGCGTTCGGCAAGCCCTATCAGATCTTTGAACGCGGCGGCGCCAAGGTGGCGGTGCTGGGGCTGACCACGTCTTACATTCCGCACTGGGAAGGGCCGGCCAATATTGAAGGCCTGACGTTTGTCGATGCGCTGCAGACCGCGAAAAAGTGGCTGCCACGCCTGCGCAAACTGGCGGATGTGGTGGTGATCGCGTATCACGGCGGGTTCGAGCGTGATCTTGAGACTGGCGAGCCGACCGAGGCCTTGACCGGGGAAAATGTCGGCTACGAACTCAGCCAGTTGCCAGGTGTGGATGCGCTGGTGACGGGGCATCAACACCGCGAACTGGCCGGCCTTGTCAACGGGGTGGCGACCACGCAGCCGGGCTACCGCGGTGAGGACGTCGGCAAGATCACGCTGACGCTTGCGCAGGAGGGCCAGCATTGGCGCGTGACTGACAAGCACGCCGAATTGGTGAAAACGGGCCATCAAGTGCCGGCGCCGCAAGTTTTGGCCGCCGTGGCGACCGTTGCCCCGCAGGTTGAGGATTGGCTTGATGCACCGCTGGGCCAGGTGATCAAAGGCGACATGACGATCACCGATTCGTTTCAGGCGCGGGTGGCGGAACATCCTTACATCGAATTCATCAACCGGGTCGAAATGGCGGCGACGGGCACGGATATTGCCGGGACCGCACTGTTCAATGACGATGGCCGCGGGTTTGGGCAGCAGATATCGATGCGCGATGTGGTCACCAATTACATTTATCCCAATACGCTGGCGGTGATGCGGCTCAGTGGGGCAGATCTCAAAGCTGCACTTGAGCAATGCGCGGAATATTTTTCCCTCGATGACCACGGCGAGTTGGCGGTCACACAGCGGTTCCTCCTGCCAAAGCCGCAGCAGTATAATTACGACATGTATCAGGGCATCGATTACACCTTGGATATCCGCCAACCAGTGGGGCGGCGCGTGGTCGGCTTGCGCTATCACGGCGCGCCGGTTGCACCGACTGCATTCTATGAAGTCACGGTCAACCAGTATCGCGCAGGCGGAGGCGGTAATTTTGCGATGTTCGATCAAAGCAAGATCGTCCGTGAAAATCAAAAGGATATGACCGAGCTCATCGCAAACTATCTGCGCGCGAATCCGAAGCTCGAGGCTACCGTGGACCACAACTTCAAAGTACAGGGTGCGCAGTGCGGCGCTTAGGTCTGAGCAGTTAGTCTGGCCTGGGTGCTTGATGGCGCTCTTGGCCAGCGAGCACCTAGGCCAGCTAAATGTTTCAGACCTGCCCCGCGGAGCCCAACCAAGGCGCAGGAGGCAAAATGTGACACGTAGTCACATTTTAGTTGCACAAGCGCGCGCGGCGGGTTATTCTTTCCTTCAGACCTTGTAAAGGAAGAGATTTTGATGAAAAAACAAAAAATTCTATTGGCAGCAACAGCCGGCCTGCTATTTCTGTTAGCGGGATGCGGCCAAAAGCTGGATACCAGCAAGACCACTTATCAGCAAGATGGCATGGTCGCGGTGATCAAAGGCAGTGCGTCCGGCCACAAGACGGTTTCGTATCAGGCGGATACCACCAGTGGCACGGCAAAGATCAACAGTGGCAGTTATGTGATCAGCATTCCGACCTCCACAAAGGCCCAGCAGGTCAAACTGACCGCCGGCGACACGACGAAGACCGTGACCGTGAAAGCGGCCAAGTCGCTGGGGACGTACAGCAAAGTTGCCGCCACCTTCAATCAGGCGATCATCGCAACGGCGCTGCCAAAATCCGTGCAGGCGCAGCTCAAGTCCGCGGCAACAGCCAAGCAGCCGACCAAAGCGGAACTGGCCGCAATGACGGAGGCCCAGCGCGCGGCCTTGGTCAAAACGCAAACAGAATTGAAGGCAGCGATGGACAAAGCCACTGCGGCGACCAAGGATCAGCAGCTGCCGACGAGTGTCGATGGCCTCAAGCAGGTCCTGAAGACCACGGGCGGCACCGTTCGCGTCAACGTTCAAGATGGTCAGTTGATGTCCGCGGTCGATATTGTGCCGATCAAAGCGCTGAAGGATAAGAAGCTCCAAGAGGCGTTTGGTGTGCAATTTGGCGTTTTGGCCAATGCGGTTGGCGCAGATGCGACCAAAGTCGGCAAGAAGTTCCAAGATGCGACCAAGAATGCCAACAGCAGTTCAACGACGATCGATACCATCGTCAGCAATGGCGTGAAGTTCGATGTCGGTTATTCGACCACAGAACTTTATATTTATTTAACGAAATAACGCGTCAGTCCCTCGCTCAATGTCGCCGCCAACACCTGGCTGCGAAGGAGCGGGGGCTTTTTTGTCTCCAAGCGAGAGGCGTCTTTTGCGCAAAAAAATAAGCCGACATCTGCAAACGCAGACGTTGACCCATTTTGGTTATTCTGTGGACATTCAGTCCTTTTTTTCCTTTGCCGGCTGCGGGGCGAAATGCTCCATGATTGGTGGCAGAAGGAACAGGATGAGCACGAAGATAATGCTGAAAATAAAGCTACTCTTCATGTCGAAACTGCTGCCGCCCAGGGCACTGACCAAAAAGCCAGTGACTTGCCCGAGCAGGATGCCCCAGAAAAGTGTCACGATATAGCGCATACTATCTCCCCTTTTCATTCGCTATCTTAACACGCTCGGGCAAGATTGCAACCGTGACATGCTTGCAGTCGGGTATAATGGAAGGTGAGGTGGCAATATGACGTTTACCCAATTACAAGTGATCAGTAGCTATAGCTTACTGAAAAGTCCATTGACGGTGCCCCAACTCGTTCAGACGGCAAAGGCGCGCGGCTATGACGCGATCGCGCTGACCGATCTCAATGTCGTGTATGGCATCGTTGAATTCTACAAAGCGGCGACCAAAGCCGGCATCAAACCCCTGCTCGGCCTTCATGTCGCGCTGGACACAGGGGATTGTTTGCTGATCGCCGAAACGACGGCTGGCTATCATCAGCTGCTCAAAGTCTCAAGCGCCATCAAGTTGGCCGATCACGCGCTGACCATCCCGGAGCTGCCCGCATTTTCCGGCTTAGCCGCGATCATCCCGGGCGCGGCCCTACTTGCGCAAGACGACGCGCGGGCCGAGCAGGTGCCGGCCGAGGCAAAAGTGGCCGCGATCGCCGACCGCCAGCCGGCCGACCTTTATCTGGGCGTGACGGCGGCCGACCTGACGACGGCGCTTCCTGCTTTTGCCCAGAGCCATCACATCCCACTGATCGCACTGGGCAATGTGGCGTATCTGGACCCGCAGGATGCGTTTTTGAAAAAAGTCCTCGAGGCGATCGACGACAACACGCTGCTTAATCAGCGCGATCCGACCCTGATGGATGCGGGCCCAGATTGGCTACCGAAACCGGAAGTCGCGGCCCAGCCGTTTGTGGATGCGGGCTTTGACAACGCACTGGCCGCGCAGGCGGCGCTTGTCGCCAAGATCGACGCCGAGATCGTCTTTCGTCAGCCCCAGCTGCCGCATTTTGCCACACCGGACGGGGAGTCGGCGAAAACCTATTTGACGACGCTGGCGGAAACGGGGCTGGCGAAGCGCTTTGCCGAACAGGCGGTGCCACAAGCCTATCAGGAACGGCTGGCGTATGAGCTCGGCGTGATCGACCAAATGGGCTTTGCCGATTATTTCCTGGTCGTGTGGGATGTGATTCACCATGCCCATGAAGTCGGCATCATGACCGGGCCGGGGCGCGGCTCGGCGGCGGGCTCGCTGGTCAGCTACGCGCTGGCGATCACCGAGGTCGACCCGCTCCAATACGACCTGCTGTTTGAACGGTTTCTTAATCCGAATCGGAAAAATATGCCGGATATCGATCTGGACATTCCCGATGACCGCCGCGCGGAGCTGATTCAGTACGTGCATGACCGTTATGGGGATGACCACATGGCGCAGATCATCACGTTTGGCACATTTGGGGCCAAGCAGGCGCTGCGCGATGTCGGGCGGGTGATGGGGCTGTCGCAGGGTGACCTCAGCAATTGGAGCAAGGCCGTTCCCAGCGACCTCCATATCACGTTGGCAGACGCGGTGAAAAAATCGTTGCCGTTGCGTAATCTCATCACGGACCGACCAGAAAATCAGCGGCTATTCAACATTGCCGTGGCGCTGGAAGGCCTGCCGCGCCATGACTCGACCCATGCGGCTGGCATCGTGCTGGCGCAGGAGCCGCTGACCGATACCGTGGCCCTTCAGACTGGCAGCGACAACATCGCCCAGACCCAGGTGCCCAAGGATGATGTCGAGGCACTGGGCTTGCTGAAGATCGACTTTCTTGGGTTGCGGAATCTCAGTATTTTGGCGGAAGCTAGCAAGCTTGTTTCGCGTCTGACCGGCAAGCCATTTGATCCGAAACAGATTCCGCTGGATGATCCGCCGACGCTGGCGCTTTTTGCCCGAGGGGACACCAATGGCGTGTTCCAGTTCGAAAGCGCCGGCATCCAAGCGGTCCTCAAGCAAATGCAGGTCAGCCAGTTCGAGGATGTCGTCGCGGTCAACGCCTTGTATCGCCCGGGGCCAAAGGATTATATCAACGAGTTCATTGCCCGCAAGCGTGGCGATAAGCCCGTCGTGTATCCCGTTGCGGCGCTGGCGCCAATTTTACGCAGCACATACGGCGTCCTCGTCTATCAGGAGCAGGTCATGCAAGTGGCTAGCACCATGGCCGGATTTTCCCTGGCGGAAGCGGACACGCTGCGGCGGGCGGTCAGTCATAAGGAGCAGGCGACCCTGGATGCGCAGCGCGCCAAGTTCGTGGCCGGCTCGCAAAACAAGGGCTACGACGCCCAGACGGCAGAGACCGTGTTCGACTACATCGATAAATTCGGCGACTACGGGTTCAACCGCAGTCACGCCGTTGCTTACAGCATGGTGGCCTGCTGGCTCGCGTTTATCAAGGTACATTACCCGACGGCGTTTTTCACCGCGGTGATGAATACGTCCTTCAACAACACCCCGAAATTGCGGCTTTACGTGCAGGAGCTGAAACGGCGAAAACAGCCGGTGCTTGGCCCGGATATCAATGCCAGCCAACGGTTTTTCACGCTTCAAGCAGACGGCGCGATTCGCTTTGGCCTGCTCAATGTCAAAGGGGTCCGCAATGATTTTGCCTCGGCGGTGCTCAGCGCGCGGCAAAGTGGGGCCTTCGCCTCGCTTCGGCAATTGCTTCAGCGGCTCGACGTGAAGTGGCAAAAACAAGAGATGCTGATGCCACTGATCGAGGCAGGCGCCTTTGACAGCCTGGAACCCAACCGCGCGGCGCTCGCGGCTGGGCTGGATGAATTGATCGACTCGGTGCGCCTGGCTGGTAATGATGTCGCGCTGTTCGCGGTGCTTCAGCCAAAACCGGTCGCGATCGCGGATTGGTCGGAAGGCGAGCGCATCGAGCGGCAGGCAGACGTGCTGGGTGTTTATCTCTCCGGCCACCCAGTCGATCGCTATGTCGCGCAATTGAGCGGGTTTCATCACATCACCCCGGTCGCGCAACTGGTCGAGGACAGCAAGGTCGAAGTCGTGCTGGTCGTGCGCCGCATCAAGCGCATCCGCACGAAAAAGGGGCAGGAGATGGCCTTCATTGACGGACAGGATGCGACTGGGGCCACCTCGGTCACGGTTTTTCCAAATCAATTCCAAGGTGTGGCCGATCTGGCTGCCGATAGCGTGATTCTGGTCAGCGGCCGCACCGAGATGCGCAACGACAACTTGCAGCTGATCGCGGACAGCGTGGTCAGCGGTGAGGCGGCCGTGGCGGCGTTGCCTGCGGGACAGCTATTCCTTCAGCTGCCTGGCAATGTGACGCAAACGGCGCAACGCGACTTACTGAAAGTTCTACGCGACCATCGCGGCTCGATTCCCGTGATCACTGTGAACGCCGCCAGCAAGGAATCCGTGATGCTTGCGCGGGCCTACTGGGTGCAGGCCGATGACGATTTATTGAGCCAGTTGCGTGCACAATTGGGCGAAAAGAACGTGGTGTATCGCTCAAACAAACAAAAAAGCGCAACAAACGTAAAATCTTGAACAATAGGCGACTTTTTTTCTGAAAAGTGTTATGATTTCTGTGTTTGGGGCCCCGTGGTCCTAAAAAGAATATTCATGAGGTGAAATGATGAAACGCATTGGGATCTTGACTAGTGGTGGCGATGCCCCGGGCATGAACGCAGCCGTTCGCGCCGTCGCACGCAAAGCCTTGCATGAAGGGCTTGAAGTCTACGGTATCAACTATGGCTTTGCTGGTTTGGTGGCCGGTGACATCTTCCAGATGGACGCGGCTTCCGTCAGCGATGTCATCGGTGTCGGCGGTACCATGCTTTACTCCGCACGGTACCCTGAATTTGCCGAAGAGCCAACTCAGCTCAAAGGCATCGAGCAGCTCAACAAGTTCGGCATCGACGCGCTTGTCGTGATCGGTGGCGACGGTTCCTATCATGGCGCACTGCGCTTGACCGAGCACGGCTACAACGCGATCGGTCTGCCAGGGACCATCGATAACGATATCCCTTACACCGACTTCACGATCGGCTTTGACACCGCAGCCACGACTGCGCTGGATGCGATCGACAAACTGCGCGACACCGCGAAGTCCCATGAACGCACCTTCGTTGTTGAAGTGATGGGTCGCGGCGCAGGCGATATCGCCTTGTGGGCCGGCGTTGCTGGCGGCGCTTCCGACATCATCATCCCAGAACACGACTATGACGTGAAAAAGGTTGCGGATCATCTGCGTTCGCAGCGTCAACGCGGCCAAAAGCACGGCATTGTTGTGATCGCTGAAGGCGTCATGAGCGCCGAGAAGTTCGCTGAGGAACTCGGCCAGTACGGCGACTTCCAGCTGCGTGCAACCACGCTGGGCCATGTTCAGCGCGGCGGCAGCCCAACCTTGCGCGATCGCGTTTTGGCTTCCCAGATGGGCGCCTATGCGGTCGAATTATTGATGGCTGGCAAGGGCGGCTTGGCCGTCGGTGTGCTTGACAACAAGCTTGTTAACCACCCGATGACGGACCTGTTCAACGCTAAGCATCACGCGGAATTGTCCCTGCATCAACTTGCGGACGATCTCGCTTACTAATTTTCGGCACCATCAATTTCTGGTAAATCTGACCTTAAAGTCATGTTTATAAAAAATGTCAAAGGAGCGATTTCTTATATGAAAAAGACCAAGATCGTTAGCACGCTTGGCCCGGCGTCAAACACGACGGACATCATTGTTAAATTGATCGAAGCAGGGGCTAACGTATTCCGGTTCAACTTCTCTCATGGGACCCATGAGGAACATCTCGAACGGTTGACGATGGTTCATGAAGCAGAAAAGATCACCGGCAAAACAGTCGGCATCATGCTGGACACCAAGGGCGCCGAGATCCGGACAACGGTTGAGGACACCCCGACTGGCTACATCGAATTTACCACTGGCGATGTGGTTCGCATCTCAATGGATGCTGATCTCAAAGGGACCAAAGAAAAGCTTGCTGTGACATACCCAGGTCTGTATGACGATACTCATGTTGGCGGCCATGTGCTGTTTGATGATGGGCTGATCGACATGCTGATCACTGAAAAAGATGAAGCCAACAAGGAATTGGTCACCACCGTTCAAAACGATGGCTCTCTTGGTAGCCGTAAAGGTGTCAACGCACCTGGCGTCTCCATCAACCTGCCTGGGATCACGGAAAAGGATTCCGATGATATCCGCTTCGGCCTGGATAACGGCATCAACTTCATCGCCGCATCCTTTGTCCGTAAGCCACAGGACGTCCTTGATATCCGCGAATTGCTCGAGGAAAAGGACGCGCTGAACGTTCAGATCTACCCGAAGATCGAATCCCAGGAAGGCATCGACAACTTCGATGACATTCTCAAAGTCTCCGATGGGCTGATGGTTGCCCGTGGCGACATGGGTGTTGAAATTCCGTTTGAACATGTTCCAATCGTTCAAAAGGATCTGATCCGCAAGTGCAACGCAGCTGGCAAGCCAGTTATCACGGCCACCCAGATGCTTGATTCCATGCAGGAGAACCCACGTCCGACCCGTGCCGAAGTAAACGACGTTGCGAACGCTGTTTTCGATGGCACCGATGCGACGATGCTCTCCGGCGAATCTGCCAACGGGAAGTACCCTGTTGAATCTGTTGCTGCCATGGCAACGATCGATGATTACATCGACAAGCAGATCGAGATCGGCCAGCCATATGAACTGAAGGACTTCGGCAAGGAAAGTGTCACCGAGTCTGTCGGCCGCGCAGTTGCGCTGACCGCCGCAAAACTTGGCGTCAAGACCATTGTTGCAGCCACCCAGTCCGGCTACACCGCCCGCATGATCTCCAAGTATCGTCCTTACGCCAACATCTTGGCGATCACGTTCGACGAGAAGACCCAGCGCAGTTTGACCATCAACCGCGGTGTTTTCCCAGTCATCACCGAAAAGCCAGAGGGCACCGATGCGATGTTCGACCTTGCCACCAAGAAGGCGCAAGAGCTCGGCTTTGCTGAAGAAGGCGATCTGATCTTGATCACCGCCGGCGTGCCAGTTGGCGAAAGCGGCACCACAAACGTCATGAAGGTTCAATTGATCGGCTCCAAGCTGGTCGAAGGTTCCGGTGTTGGCGATGAAGCAACGGTCGGCAAGGCTGTCGTTGCGGCAAACGCAACGGAAGCTGCTTCCAAGATGCAAAAGGGCGACATTCTGGTCGTTAAGACCACCGATAAAGACTACCTGCCAGCAATCGAAAAAGCTGCTGCGCTGGTCGTTGAAAATGGTGGGCTAACCTCTCCTGCAGCCGTTGTCGGCATCGCAATGGGAATCCCAGTTGTTGTCGGCGCAACCGACGCAACGACGCTCATCACCGATGGTCAAGTGATCACCGTTGACTCCCGTCGTGGCATCGTCTACAAAGGCGCAACCAACACGCTGTAATACCAGCTCTACAGAAACGTCTGGCGAAATAACGCCAGGCGTTTTTATTTTGGGAAGGGTGTGCAGGCTCGCGGGATGGCCGGGTAGCTAGCTTGGCTTAGGTGCTTGAGGCGCCCTTCGCCTCGAGTGCACAAGACTGCTAGATAGCCCGGGCATGCGAGCCGAAACCCAACTAAAACGGTGTGCAGGTGCGCGGGATGGTGGGGCAGGTAACTTGGCTTGGGTGCTTGAGGCGCCCTTCGCCTCGAGTGCACAAGACTGCTAGATAGCCCGGACATGCGAGCCGAAACCCGACTAAACGGTGTGCAGGCTCGCGGGATGGCCGGGTAGCTAGCTGGACTTGGGTGCTTGGGGCGCACTTCGCCCCGAGTGCACGAGACTGCTAGATAGCCCGGGCATGCGAGCCGAAACCCAACTAAAAGGGTGTGGCGGTGTGCGAGCGTCAAAATACATTCAAACTGTTTACGCATCACGAACACTCCGGCAAAAATCAGCAAATAATTTATGTTAACTAGCTCGACATTGTCCGTCTGAGCAGGTACACTGGTAGATGACAAAAAACTGGAGGGACGATATGGAAAGCTGGTTGTTTTTGCTTGGGGTGATGGCGATCGCCGCTTTTGCGAAGAATAAGGCACTGCTCATCGGCGTTGCCTTTGTGATCGTGCTCAAGGCGCTGCCGCCCCTGCATCCGTTCATGAAATTATTGCAGACACAAGGCATCAACTGGGGAGTGACCGTGATCTCGGCTGCGATCATGGTGCCGATCGCGACCGGCGAGATCGGCATCAAAGAATTACTGAAAACATTCAAGTCGACCGCCGGCTGGATCGCGATCGCCATGGGGGTGCTCGTGGCTGTTTTGTCGGCAAAAGGCGTTGGTCTCTTGGCGGCGAGCCCGGAGATGACTGTCGCGCTGGTGTTCGGGACGATTCTTGGCGTCGTACTGCTCAAGGGTATTGCCGCCGGGCCGGTGATCGCCAGTGGCATGACGTATGTGATCCTCACAGTATTTAATATTCTGCCTGCTGCAGTGAAATAAGGAGAGAAACAATGGACTTTAATGGACAGATCGTGTCGGCGAAGGTCTCTGACCACAATGACAAACAGGTCTTTGCACAGTATGATGGCGTCACGCTTGCCATCGATCGAAACGAATTCGAGACCTTGCCTGAAGTCGGCAGTCTCGTTCAGGGCTTTGCGTATGAAAATCAGCACGAGACGCCGCGCCTGACGACCCATTTGCCAAAGGTCGGGCTGGATCATTATGCATTTGGTACCGTGGTCGAGGTGCGCCGTGACCTGGGTGTGTTCGTGGATGTCGGCCTCGGCGATAAGGATATCGTGGTGTCGCTCGATCAATTGCCAGAGCTGGCGCGGCTGTGGCCGGCGCGTGGCGACCGGTTGATGATCGCCTTGACCATCGACAAAAAGCACCGGTTGTGGGGTCAGTTGGCGGACGAGACGATCATCAATGCGGTTGCCAATCAGGCCAAGCCCGCGATGAATAATCAAAATGTCACCGCGACCGTTTATCGCCTGAAGATCGCCGGGACGCATGTACTCACGGATGATTTTTACCTTGGGTTCATTCATCCTGATGAACGCGATGAAGAGCCGCGGCTTGGGCAAGTGTTGCACGCGCGCGTGATTGGGGTGCGGCCGGATGGGGAACTCAACCTGTCACTTCGCCCGCGTGCCTATGAGGCGATCTCGGACGATGCTGGAATGGTGTTGGCAGTCCTGCAACACACCCAGGATGGCTCGATTCCATATACGGACAAGTCCGATCCAGAGGCGATCAGCAAGGCATTTGGCATCAGCAAGGGCGCCTTTAAGCGTGCGCTGGGCCATTTGCTCAAGGCGCGCCTGATCGTTGAGGTGGACGGTAAGACGATCTTGTTAGCGAAAAAAGAGTGAGGAGGCTGGCTGCATGGATGATCTGATCGCAGATTTCGTGCATTATCTCGATGTTGAGCGGGGCCTGGCGAAAACCACGCAGACCAGCTATCAGCAGGACTTGCGCGAGTTTTCCGCGTGGCTTGAGGCGCAGCAGATCCAGTCAGTGCCAGAAGAGCGGCAAGTGATCGAAGAATTCTTGGCGGCCCAGTCGACACTCAAGGCGGCCAGCTCGATGAGTCGCATGATCTCGGCGATGCGAAAATTCTATCGCTATTTGATGCGTGAATCCCGCATCACCGAGGACCCGATGGCGTTGATCGATTCGCCCAAACCTGCGCAGCATTTGCCAGCGACGTTGACCACGCCGGAAATCGAGCGGTTGATGGCCGCGCCAGATACCGCAACGCCACTGGGGCTGCGCGACCGCGCGATCTTCGAGTTGATGTACGCGACGGGCCTGCGCGTGTCTGAAGTCGTGGACCTTCAGCTAGGCGAGATGCACTTGGCGCTGAATCTGCTTCAGGTCACCGGCAAAGGCGATAAACAGCGCATTGTGCCGATCAGTCCCCAAGCCGTCGAGTGGGTTCAGCGCTACCTCGACGTTGCCCGGCCGCCTTTGACGAAAAAAACGGCGCCGGACGAGGTCTTCGTGAACTTTCATGGTCATAAGCTGACCCGCCAAGGCATTTGGAAAAACCTGAAGGCCTATATCGCTGCGTTGAATATTCAAAAAGACGTGACGCCGCATACCTTGCGCCACAGTTTTGCGACGCATCTGCTCGATAATGGTGCGGATCTGCGCGTGGTGCAGGAACTCTTGGGGCATAGCGACATTTCGACCACGCAGATCTACACGCATTTGAGCAACAAGAAACTCGTCGAGGTGTACCACAACACACATCCGCGTGGGTAAGTGGCGTTGAATGCGGCAAGGCGGGTGTTAGCTTTCGCGCCGCGGTGGGAATGGAACCGTTTTACCTTTTTAACGTGTTTCTTCTATTATATAGAGCGTTTTTGGGGAAGCGTTTTGAGGCGTGGGCGAAATAGACTTGGAAGCAAGGGTGCTGCATGACCCTAAACGCTCGGCTACGCAGCCTTTCCAGTTGGGCTTCGCCGAGCAGGGTCCTGACATCTAGGCCATCAGCCACTCGAGGCGAAGGACGCCTCAAGCGTCTGATGGACCTAGCTGCATGACCCTAAACGCTCGGCTACGCACCCTTTCAATTTCCACGACCGCTGTTTTATGGTACAGTATGCTCGAGAGTGAAGCTAATGTGGAGGCTGTTATGCTGACGAAATACAAGAATGATTATGAGAAGATCGCGATGGGATTTCTCTCCTTCGCGCCGGACTTGAAGGACATTGACCATTTGCGCAGTGAACTCAAGCTCTACACGGAGGATGAGGGGCATGCCCTTTATCTTTACCGTGAGCAGCACAACGCCGACTTTGTGGGGATCGTCGGTGTTGAGACAGGGGATGATTTTGTCCTCGTGCGTCATCTGTCATTGTCGCCGAACGTGCGCGACCAGGCGACGCAGTTTGCGGTGCTCGACGATCTAGCTGGCCTTTATCGCGATAAGCGGCTGATGGGCTCATTGGAGTACACACCGTTGATCTCCGCATTTTTGCAATACAGAAAAGAGGATCTGCATGGCACTGACACTGGTGCTGAATGACTTTTCGGGGCCGCTGGATCTCCTGTGGCACCTGATCAGAACCAATGAGATCGATATATACGATATCCCGATCGCAGAGATCACCAGTCAATACCTCAATTACCTGCACCAGATGCAGCAATTGCGGCTGGATGTGGCTGGTGATTATTTTGTGCTGGCGGCGAGCTTGATGGCGCTGAAAAGTCGGATGCTCTTGCCTCAACCGGAGGAGGTCGATCAGCCGGCTGAAGAGTATGATGATCCACGTGCAGACCTGGTTGCGCAGCTCTTGACGTATCAGGTCTATCAGAACGCGGCCAAAAATCTGCAGGAACGCGAGACGCAGCGCAGTTTATCGTATGCCAAGCCAGCGTCTTTGCCGACCGCGGATGTCCATGTTCCGATGGCGCCCGGCGCGATCAAGCTGCGTGACCTGACCACGGCTATGCAGCGTGTGGTTGCCCAACAGGTGGCCACCGCGACAACCATCGCACACATTGAAGCGGAGCCTTTGTCTGTGCAAAATCGCATCGCGGAGGTACTCAAGCAGCTGCATGAATGCGGCCAGTGCGATTTTGCCAAACTGGTCTCACAGCCGACGGTCGATGGGGTGGTGACCACTTTTCTGGCCATTCTAGAATTGATGAAAAATGATCAGATCGATTGTGCGCAGGACGCGCCATTTGAGCCGATCATTGTGACGTTGAAGGAGGCGAGCTGATGCACGG
The DNA here is from genome assembly GCF_016861785.1 of Lacticaseibacillus mingshuiensis. Lineage (GTDB taxonomy): Bacteria > Bacillota > Bacilli > Lactobacillales > Lactobacillaceae > Lacticaseibacillus > Lacticaseibacillus mingshuiensis. The sequence goes on along the minus strand of NZ_BOLS01000001.1, from coordinate 260,325 downwards.
GGTGATCGAAGCGGTGCTTTACACTGCCGGTGAGGCCGGCGTGACGCTGGAAGATTTCGCGCAGGTGCTCGGTATTTCAAGTGCGGCCATGCGCCAGCAGCTGGATGATTTTCAAGAGGCGCTGGAACACGACGATAGCCGCGGAACCATGGTGCGCGTCTCCGACGACCGCTATTTCTTGGTGACCAAGCCCACCTATGCCGACACGTTGCGGCATTACTTTTCCGGTCCGCCGGCGCAGGGTTTGTCTCAGGCAGCGCTTGAAGTCCTGGCCATCATCGCCTATCAGCAGCCAATCACGCGTCTGGAGATCGATGATGTGCGCGGGGTCCAAAGTAGTGGGGCGCTGACCACGCTGGCCGCGCGTCAGCTGGTTCGAGAAGCCGGCCGCAAAGACGCACCGGGGCGGCCAATTTTGTACGCCACTTCCGATTTTTTCCTGGATTATTTCGGGTTGAAAAATTTGGATGCGCTGCCGCCTATCGACCAGGCGCCTGAGGGTCCGCAGCAGGTGGACCTGTTCAAGGACTTCAATGATACATTCAGTGACGATCAAAAGACCAGCGATCAAGATAACACGGATCAAGAACCTGAAGATCAAGAAAACATGGATCAAGAAACGGAGGCCAGCGATGGTGAATGAAGAACGATTGCAAAAGGTGATCGCCGCAGCCGGCGTCGCATCCCGGCGCCATGCGGAGGTGCTGATTCAAACGGGGCATGTGCAAGTGAACGGCCAGGTGGTGACGACTCTTGGCACCAAAGTCACCCCAAAAGATGAAGTGATGGTCGATGGCGTGCCGCTGGGCAAAGAGCCACTCAAGCACTTCCTGTTTTATAAACCCCGCGGCGTGATCACGGCGGTCAGTGATCCCAAGCACCGCCGCGTTGTCACGGACTATTTCGAAGACGAAACCGTGCGCTTGTATCCGGTCGGCCGACTGGATTACGATACGTCGGGCCTGCTTTTGATGACTAACGACGGCGAATTTGCGAACATGCTGATGCATCCGAGTTTTGGAATCGACAAGAAATACGTCGCGAAGGTGCAGGGCATCCCGACCCGGTTGGACCTCTTGCCGCTGAAGCAGGGCCTGACGCTGGATGGCAAGCACCTCGCGCCGGCCAAGTATAATATCTTATCCAGCGACAAGAAAAAGCAGACCGCGATCGTTGAGCTGACCATTCATCAAGGCATCAATCACCAGGTCAAAAATATGTTCAAGGCGGTCGGCTTTCCCGTGATCAAATTGGCGCGGGAACAATACGGCGCGCTGACTTTGCAGGGCCTTCAGTCGGGGGATTACCGACCGCTGAAGCCGGCGGAGATCGCGGACCTGAAAGCACTTGCACAAAAGGGTTGATTTCATCAGCTTCTTGGGTTACTATCTTTTAGTGAGCAATGCTCATAAAATAAAATATGGTTCGTCTTCAGGGGCAGGGTGAAATTCCCGACCGGTGGTGAAAGCCCACGACCCGCGCAGTGCGCGGTTGACTCGGTGTGATTCCGAGGCCGATAGTATAGTCTAGATAAAGAAGATGGGGCTTTTTTGAACTCGCATTCAAAATAAGACCCGCTCCCCTGTTGGAGTGGGTCTTTTTGCTCCTCTGAAGCGGCCGCATGGAGGGTTTTTCTATGTCTGGTCAAAAGTTGCACCGCTTAGTCGGCATCGCGCTGCTGGCAGCCGTGGGGTTTGTCCTACAGCTGTTCATCGCGTTTCCGATCATTCCGGCGTTTCCGTTTCTCAAGCTGGATCCATCTGATCTGGCTGTGTTGCTTGGGGGCTTCATTTATGGCCCAGTAGCGGGCATCGGCGTCGCATTTTGCCGCAGTCTGTTGCATTTTCTCATCACCGGGCCGAACCTCATCAACTTGGTGGGGGATCTCGCGGCGTTCATCGCGAGCGTTGGCTTCATGATTCCGGTGGTGCTCGCGGTGCGCAAGGGCAACAGCATGTGGCATCAAGTCGGCGGGCTGATCGGTGGCACGTTCAGTCTGACGGTCATCATGAGTTTCCTGAACTGGGTCGCCATCATGCCAATGTATCTGGCCGTGATGAATTTCCAGCTGGGGATGTCCACGACCAAGTACGTCCTGATCGGTGTCGTGCCATTCAACCTGATCAAGGGGGCTGTGATCTCCGTCCTGTTTTTCGCCTTGGCGCATGCGATGATGCCATGGCTGGAAAAACAGCGGGCGCTGCACCCGGCGCGGTAAGTTAGACAACTAAACAGGCGGTTAGTCGACAACCATGCAGTTGCCGGACTAGCCGCCTTTTTGTGTGCGTCAAAATGTCAAACGCCGCGCCAGCGCCTCACCCCTGATCCGCGGAAAATGGTTGGTCGCTGCGCGTGATCGCATGGGTCGGGCAGCGTCGGTACGCGATCTTGAACGCGACTTGTTGAGCGGCATCAAGCGGCACGCTGCCTGTATTGCTATCGGGCTGGTAACTGGCGATGCCATCCGCGTCATAGGAAAAAAGCGTCGGTGCCAGCATTTGACATAAACCGCAGGCGATGCACATTTCTCGGTCCACTTTCGCGTATACTATTGTCATAAGAATTCCTCCAAAAGGACTGATCGCGATGCTCACAGCACTCTTACTTCAATTATTTGGTGACGATCCGCGCCGGGAAACGGGCGTTTATTTGCTGCTGACCGGCAAACGGACCGTTTCGGTGCTGTATGCCGGCCTGCGTGCGCACATTTTGCAATGGCTCCTTTTGTATCCTACGTTGGCCCGCGCAGATTATCAAGCCGCGATCGCCCAGTTGATTCGGGCCGGGGCCTTGGTCAAAACAGACAGCGGGCTGATCGTCACAGATAAAAACGCGCAAGTGCGCGCGGCGCAGGTGATTCAGTTACCAGCCGCATACCGCCCGTGGATGGGCATGACTGCTTTTGATCAGCGCCTGACGCTGGCGGTGCAGGCGGTCTCGGAAAATGGCGCGGGGGTGCGCCACTATCGGCCTGCGGTGAGTGATTGGGGCGTTCAGCAACAGGTGCGTCGCTGGTACCAGGGGACCCAGCCCCGCGTATTTGCCGACGAGTTGCAGGGGCTGTTCGAGGCGCTGCCCCAAGATGCCGGGGATGTGCTTGCGGCTGGCTTCATCGGCCATGCGTTTGTCGGCAGTGCGCAGGCTGATCTAGCCACTCAGATGCGGCGAACTCAGGCCCTGGCGCAACTGGTCACACGGCTTGATGAAGACCCGCAGCGGTGGCCTCAGACCGCTGCGCTCTGGGGCGGGCGCCAGCCGATTTTTCCACGGACCCAGACGCAGATCGTGGACCTGCTTGATCAGGGCTTCTCGCGCGAGGCAATCGGTCAGCGGCTTGGCGTGCGGCCCAGCACCGTGAACGAGCACCTCCTGACCGCCGCGATCATGGGCCAAGCCCTGCCACTTGAGGGCCTCTATCCCGCTGCAATCAAGCACGCATTCGATCAGGTGCCCGATCCCACCGAGACGAATTATCAGACGCTGCTCTCGCAAGTGCCCGCCAGCGACTTTTTCCAGGTGCGGTTATTTCAGATCTTGCAATTTCAAGGAAGGTGGCCAGGCAATGACTGACCTGGATGCGATTCTCCAGCAAAAATTTGGCTTTTCTGCGTTTCGCCCCGGCCAGCGCGAATTGATCGAGGCGGTCTTGCGTGGCCAAGATGCACTGGGCATTTTGCCCACCGGCAGTGGCAAAACGCTTTGTTATCAATTGCCGGGGCGCCTGCAGCCGGGCCTCGTCATTGTGGTCGAACCGCTGCTGGCGCTGATGGCAGATCAAGTGGCGCGGCTTCAGGCCCGCGGCGAGCGGCGGGTGGTGGCGCTGGGCAGTGACCTGAGCCCGGATGAAGCACGCTTTGTGAAACTGCATCTGGCGGATTACCGCTTTTTGTTCATCTCCCCGGAGATGCTGTTGCGCGGCGATGTGCAGGCGCTTTTACGCCAACTGACGATCAGTTTATTTGTGGTTGACGAGGCCCATTGTATCTCGCAGTGGGGCCCGGATTTTCGGCCGGCCTACCTGCAGCTGGGTCACGTGATTCATGCTCTCAAGCCGCGCAGCGTGTTGGCGCTGACCGCCACGGCCCCCAAGTGCGTGCAACAGGATATTATCAATGGGCTCGGGCTCCGGCAGCCGTTTGCGTTCATCGCCTCAGTTGATCGGCCCAATATTTTCATGGGCGTGATGCAGGTGGCAGACGCGCAGGCGAAACAATCTGAATTGCTTGCGGCGACCCAGGCCGTGCAGGGACCAAAGATCTTGTACTTCGACCGCCGCCAGCAGGCCGAAGAAGTGGCGGCCCAGCTCCAGGAAAAAGGCCAGCACGCCGCTTTTTATCATGCCGGTATGACCGCCGCGTCACGTGAACTCGTTGCCCGGCAGTTCATGGCCGATCAGCTCGATGTGATCTGCGCCACCAGCGCGTTTGGCATGGGCATCGACAAGCCCGATGTGCGGCTGGTGTGCTATACCTATCTGCCCGAATCGCTTGAGGCCTTCACCCAAGGCATCGGTCGGGCGGGGCGCGATGGGGCGCAAAGTGCGGCCTTGCTGCTGCTCGCCCCGACCGACATGGCGCGCGCCAGCCAGTTTGCGTCGGCGCTGCCCGATGCCAAGATGATCAAGACGATCTTCGCGCATCCGGAGCTTTACACCAAGATGAATGACCCGCAGATCGACTTGATCGAGGCCTATATCCAATCCGGTTTTTCGGAAGCCGAGACCCTGGCGAAGCTGACCGCTCGGCTCGCCGAAAAACAAGCCAGTTTGCAGGCCATGGTGGGATTCGTCAATGCCCTTGGCTGCAAACGGGCCGCGTTGGTCGCGCATTTTGATGACCCGTTGCCCGCCCATACCGATCTGTGCTGCGGCGAATTAACGCCGGCCGTGATCGCGCAGCTGGCCCCGGCCGCCGCAGTCCAGACGCAAGCGCCGCAAGCCTGGCAAGCGGTATTTAAGCAGATATTTACTTTTGCCAACTAATATTACCAGGCCGGCTATGCTACAATAAGATGAGTTTAGTGAGGAGGATCGTCACATGCACAATACCCCAGATAAGCCGACCAAGCCGAAGCAGGCGGAGGAGCAGCCATGGGCCAAGCAATTCGATGACGACCAAGACGACGCTGGCAATCTTTCCCGCGTGGCATCACGGCGGAAAAAACACGGCAATCGCCTATTATGGGTCATCCTATGGGTACTTTTGGCGCTGGTGGTCATCGTTCCGGTGACCTACCAGGTGCTCAAGACAAATTCGGTCAACTCCGGTGGCAACTATGCCGGCGAAAAGATCGTGGTCGACAGCTCAAAGAAATCATCATCGAGCAGTAAACAAGCCAGCTCGAGCAGCAGCACCGTTTCCAAGTCGTCGAGTCGCAAAGCGTCCAGCAGCCAGTCATCCAGTAGTTCGGTGGCGAAATCAAGCAGCTCCTCTAGCGCAAGCAGCTCATCCTCAAGCGCCAGTTCCAGCACTTCTGGGATGACGACTTACACGGTCAAAGCGGGTGAAAATCCTTACCGCATCGCGCTCAACCATGGCATGACGCTGGCAGAATTTTACGCGGCGAACCCGGGCGTTGAGGCAAATGGTCTGACGCCAAATCAGCAAGTGAAAGTCAAAGCCCAATGATCTCACAGATTGAGTCGGTGACGGCTCAATTTCTTTGGGGAAAAAAGAAGTGGGCCAACTGTCGGGTTTGATCTGACAAGTCGAACTTCGCAAGTAGTTCTAGTTTTACACATCGCAACCGCCAGTCTTCGCACTGGCAAAAAGGAGACGTATTTCATGCAGATCGCCATTGATGGCCCGGCCGGCTCCGGGAAAAGCACGATTGCCAAATTAGTCGCAACAAAATTAGGGTTCATCTATTGTGATACGGGCGCCATGTATCGCACCGCAACCGTGATGGCCTTGCGCAAGAACTTGCCCCTGGACGATGAGGCGGCGATCATGGACCAGCTCAAAGACCTGACCATCACCTTTAAGCCAAGCGCGGAAGGACAGTTGGTGTTCATGGACGGGGAGGACGTGACCCTGGCCATTCGGGAACCCGACGCGACGAATAATGTCTCGCAAGTGTCCGCCTTGCCGCAAGTCCGTGAAAACATGGTGGCTCGTCAGCGCGAGATCGCCGCGAACAATGACATCGTGATGGATGGCCGCGACATTGGCACCACTGTTTTGCCAAATGCCGAAGTGAAAGTGTTCATGGTCGCGTCTGTTGCCACGCGCGCCCAGCGCCGGCACAAGGAAAATGTTGAAAAAGGGATCATGACCTCCGTGGCCGATCTTGAAAAAGAGATCGCCGAGCGTGACCGCAAAGATTCAAGTCGCGCCGTGTCGCCATTGCGCAAAGCGGCGGATGCCGTTGAGATCGATTCGAGCAACATGACCATCGATGAAGAAGTGGCCGAAATTTTGACGCTGGTGAAAACTCGTCGCGGCGCAAATGAAACTGGCAGATAAAGTATTGGTAATTTTGTCCTGACTCAGGTACAATATGCTTTGTATGACAGTCGTATAGGAGGATTTTTTGGCATGAGTGAAAACAACGTAACGAACGAGAACGCGGAGACGATGGCAGATGCGCTGAACAGCGTTGAGACTGTCCACGTCGGCGATACGGTCAAGGCTGAGGTCTTGGCAGTTGAAGACAAGCAACTGGTAGTAGGTATCGAGGGCACCGGTGTTGAGGGTGTCGTTCCTCTGAAAGAATTATCTACTCAGCCAATCGAAGATATCAACTCGGTTGCTAAAGTCGGTGACAAGCTTGATCTTGTCGTCATCTCCACGATCGGCAAAGACAAGGAAAACGGCCAATACCTGCTTTCCAAGAAGCGCGTCGAAGCGCAAAAGGTCTGGAAAGACATCCAGGCGAAATTCGATGCTGGTGAGACCATCACCGCACCGGTCACCAGTGTTGTGAAGGGCGGCCTTGTTGTCAATGCCGGCGTTCGCGGCTTCATCCCGGCTTCCATGGTCGAGGATCACTTCGTCGAGGACCTGGCTTCTTACAAGGGTCAAGACCTTGAACTGAAGATCGTCGAGATCGATCCGGCTGAAAACCGCCTGATTCTTTCCCACCGTGCGATCGTTGAAGCCTCCAAGAAGGAAGCCCGCAAAGAGATCTTTGAAAAGATCCAGCCAGGCGACGTGATCGAAGGTAAAGTTGCCCGTTTGACCAACTTCGGTGCATTTGTTGACCTTGGCGGCGTGGACGGTTTGGTCCATGTTTCTGAGATCGCATTTGACCATGTTGACAAGCCGAGTGACGTGCTCAAAGTCGGCCAGGATGTGAAGGTGAAAGTCCTCGCCGTTGACGAAGACCGCGACCGCATCTCCCTGTCCATCAAGGCGACCTTGCCGCAGCCTTGGGACAACATCGAAACTGAAGCCCCAGAAGGCAGCGTCCTTAAAGGGACCGTTAAGCGCCTGACCAGCTTCGGCGCATTCGTTGAAGTCTTCCCTGGTGTTGAAGGTCTGGTCCACATTTCCCAGATCTCTCACGAGCACATTGAAAAGCCGCAAGATGTTTTGGCTGAAGGCCAGGAGATCGACGTTAAAGTCCTTTCCGTTGACCCGACCCAGCACCGTCTTGCCCTTTCCATCAAGGCTTTGACCGAAGCACCGGCTGGTTCTGAGAACCACGAAAACAACAACAGCAACAACCGCGGTGGCAACCGCAATAGCAACCGTGGTGGCGAAAGCCGCGGTCGTCGTGGCGGTCGTCGTGAAGAGCACACCTCCATCCCAGCTGAATACCAGCAGGATGACTCTGGCTTTACCTTGGGCGATCTGATCGGCCAACAGCTGAAAGACGCTGCAAAGGGTAACGACGAAGACTAATTTTCGCTGAGACCGTACAACAAAGACCGGGACAAACCAAAAACGGTTTGCGCCCGGTTTTTTTGAGGGTAAAGGCCGAACTACGGGCACCAGGCAAGGGCCAACTGACTTGCCAAGGCCTCGTGTTTTGCCCAGCGCCCTCTGACCCAACTCAAAGGAAGTGAACCCTATGGCATTACCAACACTTGCGATCGTCGGCCGGCCCAATGTCGGCAAATCGACGATCTTCAACCGCATTCTCGGCGCACGTGTCTCCATCGTGGAGGATACCCCTGGCGTGACTCGTGACCGTATTTATGGCCGCGCGCAGTGGCTGGGCAAAGACTTCGCCGTGATCGATACAGGCGGGATCGACATGGGCGACGAGCCACTGCTCTCCCAGATCACCCAACAGGCGGAGATCGCCATCGAAGAAGCAGACGTGATCGTCTTTTTGACTAGTATCGAAGGTGGCGTCACCGATGCCGATGAAAAGGTGGCCCAGATTCTTTACCGCGCCGATAAGCCGGTCGTGCTTGCCGTCAATAAAGTCGACAACCCAGAGCGCCGCCAGGATATCTATGATTTTTATTCCCTTGGCTTCGGTGAACCCTATCCGCTGTCTGGGGCGCATGGCATCGGGCTGGGCGACCTGCTCGACGCCGTGTTCGCCGCATTTCCGGCAGAAGGCACCGGCGATGAGGATGACCGCATCAAGTTCTCCTTGATCGGGCGGCCAAACGTCGGCAAGTCCTCTCTGGTCAACGCGATCCTAGGCGAAGAACGCGTGATCGTGTCCAACATCGAAGGCACCACCCGCGACGCGATCGACACCAAGTTCACGGACAACGGACAGGATTTTGCGATGATCGACACGGCCGGCATTCGTAAGCGCGGCAAGGTCTATGAAAATACTGAAAAGTATGCCGTCATGCGGGCGCTGCGTGCGATCGACCGCTCTGATGTCGTCCTGGTGATCTTAAACGCCGAAGAAGGCATCCGCGAGCAGGATAAAAAGGTCGCGGGGTACGCCCATGAAGCCGGACGCGGAATCATTATCGTCGTCAATAAATGGGATACCATTAAAGACAAAGATAATCACACGATGCAGGAGTTCGAAGCGCACATTCGGGACGAATTCCAGTACTTGGATTACGCGCCAATCATCTTTGTGTCAGCGCTCACAAAGCAGCGCCTACGCAACTTACCGGCGATGATCGCGACGGTTTCTGAAAATCAGAATCGCCGGATTCAAAGCTCTGTGCTCAATGATGTGCTGATGGACGCCCTGACCGTGACCCCAACGCCGACGGTCAATGGGAAGCGTCTCAGAATCTATTACATGACCCAAGTAGCGGTCAAACCGCCGACATTTGTGGTTTTCGTCAACGATCCGGACATGTTGCACTTCTCGTATGAGCGTTTTCTCATAAATCAGTTGCGCCAAACCTTCGATTTCTCCGGTACGCCGATCCACTTGATCGCGCGAAGTCGCAAGTGACGGGGCTTTGAGGCATTTGTCTCAAAATCGTCGCTTTCAAAGGAATATTTTCAATCAATAACAAAAATACTTTTCTAAATACGAAAAATCCTTGCTACAACGGGCTTTCTGTGCTATCTTTAACGATGAAATGGTGATACCGCTTTATCATTGTTTCCTCATTCTTGAGAAACTCAGGGTGGGTATATTTAGATGGTCCGCCATCTAAATCAACGGAGGTGAAATGACTATGGCAAACAAAGCAGAATTGATCGAAAACGTTGCTACCACGACGGGCTTGACCAAGAAGGACGCAACCGCTGCAGTCGATGCAGTATTCGGTTCCATCCAGGCTTCCTTGGCTAAGGGCGATAAGGTACAACTGATCGGCTTCGGCAACTTCGAAGTCCGCGAACGCGCAGCCCGCAAAGGCCGCAACCCGCAAACCGGTGCTGAGATCGAGATCCCAGCATCCAAAGTACCTGCATTCAAGCCTGGCAAGGCACTCAAGGACGCTGTGAAGTAGTCTCCTTGAAGCAATGATAGGTTTACTTAGACCGAGTCCTCAAGGGACCCGGTTTTTTGTACGCGAAAAAATAGCGAGCGAGTCGGGGGCGTGTAGACAAATCGCCTAGATAAGAGATACTTTGCGTCTGAAGACGGCTGGAGCTATGTTAGAGCCTGGATACAATGCGATTCGTTGGTGTTGACCTAGGATTATTTCTCGCTGTCGTTACCCATTTGTGATCAGGCAGTACTGACTGACGAAAACTGTAGTGCTGGATGTAGGGTGGGCTCCGGCCAGAAACGGCTCGCTTCGCATGTCTTGGCGTAAGGCATACATGCCTGACGCCAAGAGCAAGCCCCCTCGTCGTTGTTAGCGGCTGTGCCGCTTACAACGAAAGTGAGCTTTAAGACCGCGACCTTTGCGGGCTTAAAGTCACTTGTCCGCTCTACTCCGGTCGCCAGCCGATTTCTGGCCGGAGCCCACCCGGGTGTGACATCTTACCTAGACAGCGTCGTTGCAGAACACAATTGTCGACAGCGCCGCAAGAGACGGGTAAACTAGTTTGAGCGGAGGTGCAGACGATGAGTTATTCAGAACAAATGCTTGATGCGCTCGAAAGCGGCGACATGGCCAAGGCGCGTGATGATTTTCAACAAGTCTTGGCACATGACGATGACGAGACAAAATATAATCTAGCCGGGGAGCTTTACGCGCTTGGCTTCACCGGCCAGGCGCAGCGGCTCTATGAAGAGTTGCTGGGCAAATACCCGGACGAAGACGACATCCGCACATCGCTGGCGGACATTGCCACATCTAATGGCGACACAGATAAGGCGCTGAAATACTTGAGCGAGATCTCGCCCGACAGCGACGCCTATGTCCAGTCCCTGATCGCGGCTGCCGATGTTTATCAGACCCAGGGGCTTTATGAGGTCAGTGAACAGAAACTGCTGACGGCGGCGCGTTTGGCACCTGATGAGCCGATCATCACGTTTGCGCTGGGCGAGTTGTATTTTGCCTGGGGGAAGGATGAACAGGCGAATGCGGCATATTCCCAGCTGATCAGCGAAGGCGAGGAAACGATTGCCGGCGTCGACATTCTCGCCCGGCAGGCATCCACGTTGGCTAATCTCGGCCAGTACGAGGAGGCCATCGACGCCTATGAAGCCGTCGCGGAAGGCGCGCTGACCATTGACGAACGATTTTCCCTCGGGAGCCTGTACCTTCAGCTTCAAGAATATGGGAAGGCGGCGAAAATTCTGCAGGATGTGATCGACGCGGACAGCAGTTATGCCAATGCCTACTTGCCACTGGCCCAGGCGTTGCGGCAGGATCAGCGCGAAGACGCGGCGTTGACCGTCGTGCAAAATGGGGTGGCGGTGGATGACACCAATCCGCAACTCTACCTCCTTGGGACGCAGCTGGCCTTGCGCGCGGCCGATACCGACTTGGCGAAACGCTATCTGCAACATGCGCGCGAGATCGACCCCGAAGACCAGACGATCATGCTCGCTTGGAGCAATCTTCTTCTGCAAACAGGCGAGGATCAAGCCAACATTGATTTCTTGTCGGCAATCGACAATAGCGGGGACATCGACCCGCAGATCTATTGGAACTTGGCGAAGAGTTACGATCACCTCGATCAGGTGGAAAAGGCGCGTGAGAATTATCTCCTGGCGTTTCGCCCATTCCAGGCTCAGCCGGACTTTTTGCACGACCTGATCGATTTCTTCCAGTCGACAGGGGCCACCGCCGAACTCAAGGCCGCTTTGACGCGCTATCTCGCGTTGGTGCCGGATGATGATGACATGCAGGCCCGGCTGGATGAACTCAACGACGAAGCCGACTGACCTACTTTTGAAACCGAATCAAGTCGGGCTTCGCCGAGCAGGGGTGGAACATGTAGTCGTCCAGGTCACCCGATGGCCAAGGACGCCATCAACCGCCCGGGCTGAACTACCTGTCCACCCCTAAACGCTCGCCTGCGCACCCTGAATCAAAAAACGATCCGCGCGCGTCTGCGTCGGGTCGTTTTTGCGTCTTATTATAAATGAAAAAGTTTGCGTGGTTTGCGTTTATACGTGAAGCCTTCGCCTAGCGCCTCGTGCACATCGATGATGGTGACGAACGCCTGGTCATCGAACCGGTCGATGATCCGTTTGACCGCCGCAATCTCAGTTTGCGCAACAACCGCGTAAACCACGTGTTTCGGGTCATGCGCAAAGCCGCCTTCCGCATTCAAGAAGGTGACGCCGCGTTCGAGCTCGGCCATGATCGCAGAGGCAATGGGCTGCGCCTGATCCGACACGACCAGCACGCCCTTGGCCGCATAGGTGCCTTCCTGCACAAAGTCCACGATGCGAGAAAACACGTAAGAGGCGACCAGCGTGTACATCATCAATTCCAAATTGAGGTAGGACAAGCTGGCGGTTAAGACCACCACGTCGAAAAATAGGAGCGACCGGCCCATCGGAATACCGGTCTGTTTTTCCAAAATGCGGGCGATCACATCGGAGCCGCCGGTGGTGCCGCCGCGGCGGTAAATGAGCCCGCTGCCGATGCCGCCGAACAGCCCGGCCAAGATCGCAGCGATGAACAGGTCGTGGTGAATGTTAAGGGCGACTGGAACGCGCTGCCAAAGCCAAAGCCAAAAGGACAACATGACCGTGCCGTAGATGGTATACGCAAGCGCCTTTTTCCCGAGGAAGCGGTAGCCGACCAGAATCAATGGAATATTCAAGACGATGGTCGAATACGCCGGATCGATGTGCAGCCAATAGCGAATGATCAACGTGATCCCCGTGATGCCGCCTTCCGCCAGGTGATTGGCGATATTGACCGTCACCAACCCAAATCCATACAGCGCACAACCCAGCGCGATCAATAAAAGATCCAGCGCTTCCTGTTTTTTGATCCAGCGCATGCACCCACCTCCAATTCCCTTCATCATACCAGAATTGCCGGCATTCTTGGAACAAATGGGCTGGATTTGCTATGATAGACCAGAAAGCGGGGAAGAAGTATGCAGATCGATCTGAGTCATCCTGATTTTTACAACGCGCTGCCGCTGTTGCGGCAGATCGAGGCCGCGGGGTTTGAGGCCTATTTTGTCGGCGGAAGCGTCCGCGATGCGCTGTTGGGCTTGCCGATTCACGATGTCGACATAGCCAGTTCGGCGTATCCTGAGGAGATCAAGCAGATTTTCCGCAAAACAGTGGATACTGGCATTCAACATGGCACGGTGATGGTCCTCGATCATGGGACTGGCTACGAGGTGACCACGTTCCGCACCGAATCGACCTACCAGGATTTTCGCCGGCCGGACCACGTGACCTTTGTGCGCTCGCTGGAAGAGGACCTCAAGCGCCGCGACTTCACGGTCAATGCGCTGGCGGTCAAACAAGATGGCACCGTGGTCGACCTCTTCGGCGGCCTCGACGATTTGGCGGCGCGGCGGCTGGTCGCTGTCGGCAATGCCCATGACCGCTTCCATGAAGACGCATTGCGCATGATGCGCGCCGTACGCTTTGAAAGCCAGCTCGATTTTGCCATCGAGGCGCAGACCGAAGCGGCCATTGCCGAAAATGCGCCCCTGTTGGAAAAGATCTCCATCGAGCGCATCGCCAGCGAGTTCACCCGCCTCCTGCTGGGCATCGCGCGGAAAGCCGGCGTCACGACCTTCCTTGAGACCGGCCTGTTCAAGTACGTGCCGAACCTGGCGACAGAGGAGGTGGGGCTGCGCCATTTTGCGAGCTTGTCGGACGCCCAGCTGCCGGATGCCGAAAGCGCGTGGACCTTGCTGGCGACCTGCCTGCAAGTGGACGCGGGAAAAATGCTGCGCGACCTGAAACAGGCCAACGCGCTGATCAGCCATGTCCAGCATGCCACCGCATTAGTGGGGGCATTGCCGAACGCCACTTCGCTGCAGCTGTTTGACGCCGGCGCCGAAGCCGTCGCGACTGCCGCTGTGGTACAGCCGTATCGCCAGCCCGATTTTGATGCGGACGGGCTGCTTGCGCGCTACCAAGCCCTGCCGATTCACAGCGCCAAGGACCTGACAATCAGTGGCCAGGACCTGATCAAGGCGGGCATGACTCCCGGCCCGCTGTTGGGCAAAACGTTGCGCCACCTGACGGAACAAGTCGTGGCCGACGCCATCGAAAATGAGCCGACTATTTTGTTACACGCGGCGTTTGCGTAGATGTCCGAAAGCCCTTCCGAGTGTGGTAAGATAGCAATGTAAGCACATTCAGAAAGGATGAGGACAATGGCTGAAGAGCACGTGTTCCAGCAATTAGTTTTCCATTTTCGCAATGGCGACGAGTGGACGATCTCGCACAAGGAGTTGGCCGACATCTGGATCAGCCGGGTGACGACGAGCTATGGCCGCATCAACGGCGGCAACATTCAAGAGATCCATCCATGTAAGAGTTTCAAAGTCGAGATTCTGCCGGAAGCCGACCACGTCAAATCGACCGACATCAACACCGGTTCCTTGGAGCTGGGCATGTTCGGCCGCGCCACGAAGTACCAGGACATCGAGAAAATGGATCTGATCTTCGATGAAGAGGAGACCAAGCAGATTCAGATCTACTTCCCATTCAAGCAAAAAGACCCAAGTGGCCTCGACAATGCCTATCAAAGCAGTAAAGTGTCCCAGCACAACGGTCACCTGTACATCGTGATCGATGCCGAGCGCACCGTGGACGATGATTACCCAGAGATCTAATTCCAGACGCCATTTACCTTCGCGGTAGATGGCGTTTTTTCGTGTAAAAACAACGGCGTTTTGACCCGCATGCGACGTGTTTCTTCTATTATATAGACACCCGTTCCCACAACCGCAAAATGAAACGAGCGTTCTGGTTAAAAATAGTGGTCAGAAAAATAACGACGTGGTAAAATGCTCTCAGGTAATTTACCAGCCCGCAGCGATGCGAGCGGCGCCGGCTTCGACCGCCTGTGATGTCTGCAGCATCTCAGCCGCGTTTCGTCGAGACCGGCGTCCTGGGGGCTTTATTTTCTCAGCCGTTTGTTTTCCGTGTGAGTACAAAATGGTCAGTTCGGGTCCGGGGGGGCTCTCCGGACTGATCATTTTTTTGTGGGGAAGGAAGGGACACCCTAAATGAAGGTGGTGCTCTTGGGGAAGGTGCTAGAAAAGGCTCGGATGCTTCAAAATTCGGCGCGCATTTGCACGGTGTAAAAAGCATGTAAGTGGGGAGAACAAGTATGAGCGTTTAGAGGCTGGTGTGCTGATTAAGACCCGAGCTCACAAAGGTTGGCGTGTGAGGATTTAGGGTGCTTCAAGGCTGGATGTGAGGGTGGGCGCCGGCCAGAAACGGCTCGCTTCGCATGTCTTGGCGTAAGGCATAAATGCCTAACGCCAAGAGCAAGCCCCCTCGTCGGTGTTAGCGGCTGTTGCGCTTACACCGAAAGTGAGCTTTAAGACCGCGTACTTTGCGGGCTTAAAGTCACTTGTCCGCTCTACTACGGTCGCCAGCCAGTTTCGGCCGGCGACCACCCGGGGGCATGCATAAGCCCAACCACGCCTATCGCCCGGTTGCGCCACTCGATTTCATGGTACACTAGAACCAGCATCAGGAAACGAGGGCATTATGCAGACATTGACCGCGACTGGCGTCAGCAAATCCTATGGCGCAAAAAAATTATTCAGTGACCTAGACTTTTTGATCGAGGAAGGCGAACGCATCGGCCTCATCGGCGTTAACGGCACAGGCAAAACGACCTTGCTCAACGGCCTGTCCGGCGTCGACCCATTCGACAGCGGGTCCGTGACCACACCGAAGAACTACCGCATCGCCTACTTGGCTCAGCACCCAGCCTTGGCGCCGGACCAGCAGATCATGGACGCCGTGTACGGGGGGACTGCGCCTGTTTTTGCGGCGATTCGCCGCTATGAACAAGCGCTGGCGGCCTATACCGCTGCGCCGACTGACGCCGCGCTGCAGGATGCTTACAGCAAAGCCGATGACCAAATGACCCAACTGGACGCCTGGCAGGTGGAAGTCGACATCAAGACGATCTTGACCCAGTTGCACATCACCGACCTGACGCAGACTATTGGCTCGCTATCCGGTGGGCAACAAAAGCGTGTGGGTCTCGCGCAAGTCTTGATCGAAGCGCCGGACCTGTTGTTGTTGGATGAGCCAACCAACCATCTGGATTTTGACTCCATCGCCTGGCTGGAGCAGTACCTTGCCAAGTACAAGGGCGCGCTGATGATCGTGACCCATGACCGCTATTTTCTGGACCACGTCACCAACAATATCTGGGAGCTCGACCGCGGCCGGCTTTTCCGCTACACGGGCAACTATGAGGCCTATGTCGAGAAAAAAGCGGACCAGGATGCCCGCGACGATGCGGCCGCGCACAAACAGGCCCAGCTGTATCAACAAGAGTTGGCCTGGATGCACGCCGGCGCCCAAGCCCGCTCGACGAAGCAAAATGCGCGCATCGCCCGGTTTGAACAGTTGTCCGATGACATCAAGGAGCGCCCGAGCGCACTGGGTACGGTCTCGATGCAGGTGGCCGGCACCCGGCTTGGCAAAAAAGTCATCGAGTTTGCCCATGCCGATCTGAATCTGGGCGACCATGTGCTCCTCCGCGATTTTTCCTGGCTGGTCCAGCCCGGCCAGCGCATCGGCATCACCGGCATCAACGGCGCCGGCAAATCCAGCATGCTCAACGTCATCGCGGGTAAGCTGCCGTTGGATGGCGGCACCATCAGCATCGGCGAGACCGTCCAGCTTGGCTATTACACCCAGCTCGCCCAGGAGTTGCCCAACGACAAGCGCGTGATCAATTACCTGCAAGACGCGGGCTCGGAGCTCGTGACGGCCAGCGGGGAGCGCATCGCGGTGGTTCAGCTGCTGGAGCAATTCCTGTTTCCGCGCAGCATGCATGGCGAGCTGATCGGCAATCTTTCTGGTGGGGAAAAACGCCGCCTGTTTTTGCTCAACATCTTGATGCATAAACCAAACGTCCTGCTCTTGGATGAGCCGACCAACGACTTGGATGTGGCCACCTTGACCGTGCTGGAAGATTATCTCGATCAATTTCCGGGTACCGTCATCACCGTGTCCCATGACCGCTATTTTCTCGACAAGACCGCGGACCGGCTCCTGATCTTTGAAGGCAACGGCCAGATCGAGCGCTACGTCGGCGAATTTTCCACCTATCTGGAAAAACAAGCGGAAGCGGCGGCAACCGTTGCCGCGCCGGTCAAGGCCAAGCCTGTCCCGAGTGCGCCTGCCGCGCCGAAAGTGAAGACGAAGCTGACTTACGCCGAGAAGATCGAGCATGATGAGCTGCAGGGAAAAATGGATGCGCTGGATGATCAGATCACGGCGCTTAAACAAGAAATGGCCGGAGTCCCGGGCAGCGATTATGTCCGCCTCGGCGACTTGCAGCATCAGATCGATACGGCCAACGAGACGCTCGACGCGATGTTTGACCGCTTTGCCGCACTGGATGAATACGAGAACTGATTTTTAGGAGGGATCCCCATGGCGCTTGAACAACCTTATCTGGATCTGTGTCGCCAGATTCTTGACCACGGCGACTTTAAGGAGGACCGCACCGGCACCGGCACGCTGAGTCAATTCGGCGCGCAGTTGCGCTTTGATCTGAGCGAAGGCTTTCCGCTTTTGACAACGAAAAAAGTCGCGTTTGGTCTGATCAAAAGTGAGCTCCTTTGGTTTTTGCATGGCGACACCAACATCCGCTTTTTGCTGCAACATAAGAACCACATCTGGGATGAATGGGCGTTTCAAAAATGGGTGACGGATCCCAGTTACGATGGGCCAGATATGACCGATTTTGGCCGCCGCCACCTGAGCGACCCGGCGTTCAACGAGGCCTACCAGGCGCAAAAAGCACGATTCGATGACCTGATCTTGACCGATGAGGCGTTCGCGGCAAAATTCGGCGACCTCGGCAATGTCTATGGCAGTCAGTGGCGGGCCTGGCGCACCAGCACCGGCGAAACCATCGATCAGCTCGGGGATGTGGTCGAGCAGATCAAAGTGAATCCGCATTCCCGCCGCCTGATCGTGTCGGCATGGAATCCCGAAGATGTGCCGACAATGGCGCTGCCGCCGTGCCACACGTTGTATCAGTTTTACGTCAATGACGGCAAGCTTTCCCTCCAGCTATACCAGCGCTCCGCTGACATGTTTTTGGGCGTGCCGTTCAATATCGCGTCGTATGCGTTGCTGCTGAGTCTGGTCGCGCAAGTCTGCGGCCTCAAGCCAGGCGTCTTCGTGCACACATTTGGCGATGCGCATATTTATAAAAATCATCTGGCGCAGATCGAAGAACAGCTCAGCCGCACCCCGCGCCAAGCGCCGACCTTGCAGCTGAACCCGGCGATCACGCGCCTCGAGGATTTCACGATGGCGGATCTCAAGGTCGTTGGCTACGATCCGTATCCTGCGATCAAGGCGCCAGTCGCGGTGTGAGTCGTCTGCACACAATTTTTCCAAGCCGCGCGGTATACTGAACGAAAAAGGGGGAATCGCAATGATCGCATTTGTTTGGGCACAGGACCACACCGGCTTGATCGGCGAAGAGGGTCACTTGCCATGGCATTTAAAGGACGACCTCGAATTATTCCATCAGGTGACAAAGGGGCAGTTGGTCGTGATGGGCCGGCGCACGTATGAAGGCCTGCCCAAGCGGCCACTGCCGGCGCGCACCAATATCATCCTGACCCGTGATGCCGACTATTCGGCGCCAGGCGCGGTGGTCCTTCATTCGCGCGCGGACGTCTTGGTCTATGCCAGCACGCACCCGGAGCTGAATTTGATGATCGTCGGTGGCGCGCAGATCTTCACACTTTTCAAAGACGATGTCGACACGCTGCTCGTGACCCGCATTGCCGGGACCTTCACGGGGGACGTGCGCATGCCGTCGCTGGACTGGGCGCAGTTTGAGCTGAATTCCAGCCGCCATGTCGCCAACGCGGATCCCGCCTTGGCACATGATTTTGAGCGGTGGGATCGGAAACACTGATCGATATTGCTGGATGCGAATGAAGCGGCCTCGTTTGTGGGGCCGCTTTTTCAATGGAAAAAAGTCGGCGTACTTCCGGTATGCGGATTTTGACTGTAAAGGGGGGCAACGCAGATCTGCATACCGGGAGTACGTCGATTTGCTTGGATCAACAATGGCACAAGTGTGTTCGCAATCTCCGAGATTGGCTATCTCAATTCTCTGCCCGAGTTTCCAAGGAAGACACAAAAGAGGCCAGCAACAAAATCGTCGCTGGCCGTTTTGAATTCGGATAATTATCGTGGTCCTGATCCGTGCAACGCCCTCAAACAAACAGGTAGATCGACGCATACATGCACGCCGAGCCGATCATGACGAACAGGTGCCAGATCACGTGGATGTAAGGAATTTGGCGCTGCGAGTAAACGACCGCGCCGACTGTATAAGCGACGCCGCCTGCGACCAGCAGCCAAAAGCCCCATGGCCCCATGTGCGCCCACAGCGGCTGCATGCCGATCAAGCACATCCAGCCAAGGATCACATAGATCGCGGTCTCAAAGCCTTTTAATTTACCAAGGAAAAAGCATTTGTAAAGGATGCCAGCCAGGCACAACGCCCAGATCGCGATCAAGAGGCCAATGCCCAGGCCCCCGCCGATCGCGACCAGGCAATAGGGGAGATACGACCCGGCGATCAGGATGAAAACACCGCTGTGGTCCATTACCTGCAGGATGTGGCGCGCCTTGGTGAAGTAAAACCCGTGAAACGCGGTCGAGGCGGCATAAAGCGTGATCAGCGCCAAGCCGAAGCCCAGAAAACTGATGATGCGAAGCGGATCACTGCCGGCCTTTGCGACCAGCGCGACGGTGCCGACGATCGACATGCCCAGCGCCGTCGCATGCGTCGTGGCCGACATCATCTGATCATTGAATGTGTAATATTGCGAATGCGATTTCAGCTTCATCTGCATCTTCCTGCCTCCATTGACCGTGTTTCTGTTTTGCAAGTTCATGATACCACGAAGATGACGGTTAGACAATTACATCTAGTCTTTAAAACTATATTAAGTCGACGTGCCAAGACAATGTGGAAGAGTCGTGTCATTTCATAAGAATTACATCTGGTTTTTAAAACGACATCATTTGATACTGACAAAGAGAACCGATTTTGCTATACTGTTGTTAAGCTATTTAACCGGAAAGAAAGCGTGGTACTGTATGGCTAAAATCAAACTTGTGACCGATTCGTCCATTCAATTGACGCCAGAGGAGATCGAGACCTGGGACATTACCGTGGTGCCGCTGACCATCATGATCGACAGCACCGTTTACGTGGATGGGGAGACCATCACGCGCGATGAGTTCATGGACAAAATGGCGGCGGCTTCCGCTTTGCCGAAGACCTCGCAGCCACCGATCGGCACCTTCCTTGATGTGTACGATAAGCTGACCGAAGATGGCAGTGAAGTCCTGTCTGTTCACATGCTCGAAGCCATTTCGGGCACGGTCAACTCCGCGCGCCAGGCAGCCGAGATCTGCAAGGGCAACGTCACCGTGATCGATTCCACGTTCACGGACCGCGCGCTGGCCTTTCAGGTGCTGGCCGCTGCTCGCCTGATCAAAGACGGCAAGACGATGCCCGACATTCTCAAGGCGATGGCCACCATCCGTGATCACACCACCCTGGTTCTCGGCGTGTCGACCCTCGACAACCTGGTCAAAGGCGGCCGCATCAGTCGCGTGTCAGGGATGTTGTCCTCACTGCTCAACATCAAGGTAATCCTGCAGGTCGCAGACGGGGAGCTCAACGCCTTGCAAAAAGGCCGCGGAACCAAGACGCTGGTGAAGTTCGTCGATAGCGTCGCCGACAAGCTCAAGACAATGACCGACGTGAAGGCGATCGGCGTTTCATACGCTGGTGGCAAAGCGATGGCCGAGGAGATCGCGGCCAAGCTCCGCGCGGCGGTGCCTTATGTGGAAACGATGCTTCGGCCAACGGATCCCGTGATCGCCACGCACACCGGTGACGGCGCCTTTGCAATCATGTATTACGTGGGCTGATTCGCAATAAATAGTCTGGGACAAGAGACAATTTTGTTCCGGACTATTTTTATGCGAAAAATTCGGCCACGGCGAGGCCTCAACAGCGCACGCATGCCCGGCCGTTTCTGCCGATTTTTCCCACAAAAGGGATAAATCTCGCTTCCAGTCTGCCCACCGACCCGCCAGTTGCGTTACACTAAGTAGATATATTAATAGGAAGGAAGTCTGCCATCTTGAACTGGCGAAAACCACTGAAAGAAGTCGCGGTGCTTGTTGTTGCCGCATTGGTCGCGGCGGTCGCGCTACAGCTGACCTGGCCCGGGGCGAAAACGGAAACACTGCACGGCCAAGTTGGCAGCGTCAAAGAAATGCGGGTGGCCGCAGTCGGCGACTCCCTGACGTACGGGGTCGGGGATGCGACCGGATCCGGCGGGTATGTGGCCTTGCTGAAGGCGGACCTGGTCAGCGCCGGCGATTACGACGTGAGCACCACGAATTACGGGCACAGCGGCGACACGTCCAGCCAGATCATGAAGCGCGTCGTCGAACAAAAAAAGCTGCGTGCCGATATGAAAAAGGCCAATATCATCACCGTTACGGTGGGTGGCAACGACCTGATGCATGTGCTGCAAAATCATTTTTTTGATATCACCAGCAAGGATATCGCCACCGGTAACACCGCGTTTCAAAAACGGCTGGCAAAGCTGCTTACGGAACTGCGCAGTCTCAACGCCGATGCGCCGATCTATGTGTTCGGAATCTATAATCCGTTTTATGTCTATTTTCCGCAGATCACCGCGATGGAAGACAGCGTGAAGTCGTGGAATAAATCGACCCAACAGACGATCGATGGCTTTAAAAAGATTCATTATGTCGATATCGATAGCGTCCTGTCCGATGGCGGCACGCAAGACACCACCAAGTCCGCCAAGCCGAGTCTTGAAAAAGCGGCGGAAGGCGATGACGATGCCAATCCGCTGATCTTTGACCAGGATCATTTTCATCCGAATAACGCGGGCTATGCGGCCATGACCAAGCAGCTGTGGACCGTGATGCAGGATACCGCAAAGGAATGGGAGTAACAGTTACAATGGAAGAAACACGTCAAACGCGCAAGCAAAATAAATCGCAGGCCGCAAAGCAAAACAAGAAGCAAAACGCGACGCAGCCCGCTGGTACCGGCGCTGGCAAACCCGCGCGGCGTCCAGGCGGCTGGTGGAAATGGCTGGCGCTCGTGCTGATCGGCCTGATTCTCGGCAGCGCGATCTGGTTCACGGTGCGGGTCGCCGCGCCATATGAAACGCCGACCAGCCAGACCACCACGGCGAAAACGGCCACACAAAGCGAGCCCGCCTTCACCGTTGACCTGACGAAGCGCCAGGTCAACTCGATCATCAGCTACTATCTGAAGGATTATCTGAAATCCAGCACGATCAAATACACCTTGACCGTTGGCGACCACGCCGTTTTGGCCGGCAACTTCAAGTTTTTCGGGGCGACCGTGAAGTTTTCGCTGTTGTTCGATCCGCTGGTCAAAGCCAACGGGGATGTCGAGCTCAAGGCCCGTCAGCTCAACGTTGGCTCGCTGTCCGTGCCGGTGGAATACGTGCTCGGCTATGTCGGCCGCACGTATAAATTGCCGAAATGGGTCAGCCTGAATAACAAGAAGGAAACGGTCGTGCTAGAATTGAGTAAATTCGAGATGGCCAGTGGCATGAAGATCAAGGCCAACAAGCTGGATCTGACGCATGACGCGATCGAATTTGCCGTGTACCTGCCGGCGAAAAAGTAAGCGGGTCTCGGGTCTTCGCAGTCGCTAAATCAGCCTGGTCGCCGATGAGGCCCAGGCCCGGTCGTCCCGCACACACGCGCCTACCCATACTGAGGAGAGAGAAAAATGTCTGAAACTGCGATTTTTGCCGGTGGTTGCTTCTGGTGCATGGTCGAGCCCTTTGAGAGCCAGCCAGGCATCATCAATGTGTTGTCCGGCTACACGGGCGGGCATGTGGCCGATCCGACCTATGAACAAGTGAAAAGTCACACCACCGGCCACACCGAAGCGGTCAAGATCACCTTTGACCCGGCCGTCATCAGCTACGCGCAGCTGGTTGAAGTCTACTGGGAGCAAACTGACCCCACCGATGCGATGGGCCAGTTCCAAGATCGCGGCGACAACTATCGCCCGGTGATCTTTGTGCAAAATGCGGCCCAGCGCGCCATTGCCGAGGCGTCCAAAAACGCGCTGGTCGCCAGTGGCCGCTTCACGGACCCGATCGTCACCACGATCGAAGACGCCAAGCCATTTTACCCGGCTGAGGACTATCACCAGGAATTCTACCGTCACAATCCGCGGCGTTATGCGGCAGAGCATGCCCAGCGCCAGTCGTTCATCGATGCGAACTGGAAGGAGAACTAATGCGCCAGACTTTTTATCAATACCTGATGACCAAACGCAACCCCAATGACCATGGGGAGGTCGCGAATTTTGCCCAGAACGCCTTTTTGGACCAGGCCTTTCCCAAACAGGCGACGGATTTCGAGGAGCTTTCCTCATATCTGGAATACAACGGCAATTACCTGCCGAGCATGGACATTTTCGACAGCGTTTGGCACGACTATCTCTCAGACGAGCATGAATTAGGAGGCCGCTGATGGCTGATAAGAAAAAACATCGCAGTATCCAGATTCCGGCGTGGCTCCTTGGCGTCGGCTTGGCAGGCGGACTTGCGGCAGGCGGCGTCATCGGTTACGCCGTTGCCCCAGTCACGCAGCAGCAGGCCGCGACCGTTGTGACCGGCGTGCCAAAAGAGCTCCAGTCCGTCGTCACCACGTACGCGACGATTCAGGCCAGCTATTATAAAAATGTCAAAGGCTCGACCCTGGCCAATGGCGCGATCTCCGGCATGCTCAGCAGTCTCAACGATCCGTGGTCCGAGCTGCTGGTCACCGACGACAAGGCCGACCTGGATTCGACCCTGTCTGCGACCTTTGGCGGCATCGGCGCGACGATTCAGGATACCGGCAAGCAGCTCTTGATCGAAAGCATCATGCCGGACACCCCCGCGAAGAAAGCGGACCTGCAAGTCGGCGACCAGCTGATGGCCGTCGATGGCGCCTCGGTGGTGGGCAAGTCGTCCAGCGAAGCCGTGGCGAAAATTCGTGGCAAGGTCGGCACCAAAGTCAAGGTGACCATCAAGCGCCATAACAAGCTCATGACCATCGAAATGACGCGTGCGAAGATCACCACCGACACCGTGGCGTCCGCCCTCAGTCCGGAAACCAAAAAAGTCGGCGTCATCACCATCGCCACCTTCTCCGAACCGACTGCCAACCAATTCGAGGAGGCGGTGAAGAAGCTGCGCAAGGAAGGCGCGACATCCTTCGTCATCGACCTGCGCGGCAATCCAGGCGGCGAACTGACGGCTGCCCTGTCGATCGCCTCGATGTGCCTGAAGGACGGCAAGACCATCGTCCAGATCCAGCAACGCGAAGGGGACCCAGAGATCGACAAGGCCAGTGAAAAATTGGACGGCGGCTTCAAAGTCACCGAACCACTCGCTGTTTTGATCGATGGCAACTCCGCCTCGGCGTCCGAGATCCTGTCGGCGGCGCTCAACGAATCCGCCGGCGTCCCGCTGATCGGCCAGCAGAGCTACGGCAAAGGCCTCGTGCAAAATGTCGCCTCGCTCAGCAAGTCCGCTGAGATCAAGTTGACCATTGCGAAATGGCTGACGCCGGATGGCAACTGGATCAACAAAAAAGGCCTGACCCCGACCAAGAAAGTAGCGTACCCGGCCTATGCGACCATTAACGCCATCAGCGCGACCTCGCTGAAACCGGAAGACGAAAGCTCGGACGTGCGCAACATGCAGCAGATTCTCACCGCGCTCGGCTACTTCAAAGGCACCACCAACGGTTTCTACGGCCCAACGACCGAATCTGCAGTCAAAGCCTTCCAGAAAGCGGAAGGCCTGACCCAGACCGGCCTCGCGGATCAAAAGACCATCACCCAACTGATGGGCCGCCTCTCCGCCAAATTCCAAAGCGACGACCCAATGATGAAGGCCGCAGTGGAACTGGCCGGAAAAGAATAGCGGAAGGTTGCTATAAGTCAGATGCACCGTAATGCACGTTGAACGGGCGCTGAAAGTGAATATGCTTCTCAAGAAGATCTGGCTGCGTGCGGCCGGATCTTTTTTGGGTGGGGAAGAAAAACTCTCAGCACGATGCGATGGGAGAGTGGATGCTTGAAGCAACCGTGACCGATGAGGCCTGAAGAGATTGCGGTCTCGAGATTTTTAATCATCCCTGATACCATTAGCATCCATCGGCGTTCGGAATTGCATTGACTGAGTTGCTAGATGCTCGATCATCTCTTCAAAGACTCAAACTGAGGGGGGCTCCGGCCAGAAACGGCTCAGCCCCCTCGTCGGCGTTAGCGGCTGTGCCGCTTACGCCGAAAGCAAGCTTTATGACCGCGAACTATGCGGGCATAAAGTTGCTTGGGAGCGTTCCAGCCAATTTCTGGCCGGAGCCCACCCGGGCGTTTTCACGAATCCGTTTGAACCGCGATGCCACGCAAACAATTTGCCATCCATCCTGCAATCTCCGCGCAGATTGCGTATGATACTAATAGAAACAAACAGGAGGAATCCACATTGGCGCATGCACTTTCAGATCAACTCTACGCCCTGGTCAACGCCATGGCGCTTGGCCGCAGTTCCAAACATCCGCTGGCCGGCTGGCAAGTCCTGACGATCCTGTACCACGATGGTGCCAGCGCAGAGGAGGCCATCACGCTGCGGTATCTGCTGCGCACCTACAACAACGAATATCGCCAACCAGACGAGGAAGTGATCTCGCTTGACGGCTTGCGCGGCATCTTGGCCGTCTTGATCGACGAGGTCCAGCTCGTGGAATCGACCTCGCGGATGATTCGCAAACGGCTGGCCAATGGGCGTTTTCGCATCAGTCAGACCGCGGTCTACCGCATCACCAGCGCCGGCATCGCCTTTTTGACCGCGATGCAGCGCGTCATCGATGCCGAGACCACCGTGGTCGCTTCAACCAAGCGCATCGACGAGTTTGTCGCCGATGTGCATTTGATGCGCGATCGGGTGCAGTGGGAGACCAGCACCGAAGCGTTTTACACCCGCTTTGGCACGATGATGGAAGCCTATCATGACGTGATGAACGGGATGCGCAAACTCGACATCGACCTGCGCGAGATCGCGACGGACCTATCCTTCAGTCATGCGGGCGACGTCGCCAAACATCTGCAGGCCATGCTCCACGAACAGGCGGTGCCGGCTTATCAAAAATTGCAACAGTTGGCTCCGGCGATCGTGCGCATGGGACGCGACGAGGCGCTGGTGGCGGCTTTGGCGCTCAGTTCAAAAGGCCTTGGGAGCATCGATGTTCATGAGGCGACCAGTGACGAAGAGGCGAAACTCGTTGCGCGCCGTGAGCTTGAATCCGCGATCAAGCGTCAGCTGCAGGGCATGGCTCAGAGTTTTGAAGGCACCACGACGGCCATTCAAAGCAGCATGGATTCCATCTACCTGCTTTTCAATACGCTGTGGGAAATGATCAAATTGTTGACGGCCGAATACGACCACGTCCAGCGCCA
This sequence comes from Lacticaseibacillus mingshuiensis, assembly GCF_016861785.1. GTDB lineage: Bacteria > Bacillota > Bacilli > Lactobacillales > Lactobacillaceae > Lacticaseibacillus > Lacticaseibacillus mingshuiensis. The sequence goes on along the minus strand of NZ_BOLS01000001.1, from coordinate 233,831 downwards.
AACAGTCGATATCAAGACCTTGACCACCTCGATCGACGCGTTGCTGGCAAAAAGCGCGCATCTTGTGATGCCTGGACAGCTGCCCCGTCATCTGCCGCTGGACCGGCTGACCGAGGACCAGAAAAACGCGATCGCGGTTCTGCCACCGAGTGAACAGGCGGCCGCCACGGCGGAAATGGCGACGGCCCTACGCACGGATCTACTTGAGGCAGGGGCGATGCCGGCAATTCGGCGCGCGCTTCAAGACGCCGAGGTGAAGACGTACACCGAGGCGGACAACCCGCAATTGGTCGATGGTGAAGATCTTGCATCGGGCATCGAAGCCGGCCAGGCGGAATTCCGCGACTTGGTGATGGTCGATGACGCACATGGTGAGGTCAGCCGGCCACTGATTTTCCAGACTAAATGGGCCCGGGACCAGACCGTGTTTTTATACAGCGCGACGAATTATGCGGACCCGCTCGCCTTTGCGGTGGATGGCCGCCAGCTGACCGAGGCGACGCCACTTCCCGACAGCGGCCCCGTCCAGCTTCAAGTGGCCGGTGAAGCCTTTGCCGTCGAGTTGCCACATGGCTTCGCGTTCACATTTGAAAAGGGGTGACCACATGCCTGGTTTACGGAACACGGAAAAAACGATCATCAACCAATTATTTGATCAGGAGATGTTCACCAGCACCCCGGCCGACCATGAGACCGCGGCGGCCAAAAATGCGCGCGAGGCGTACAAGCGCCCAGAGACCCAGCGGCGCATCAATTATTTTCTGCGGGACTTGATCGGGACGACCCCACTGAATTTTCAAGACGACCTCCTGCTTTTGACGGGGCCGGGCCGGCTGTCGCAATTTGAGGTGCAGGTTCTTTTGGCGACGCTCAAGGCGGTGATTAATTCGCCTGAGATGCAAGATGTCACTGGCGATGGCGTGGTGGATTGCCTCGCCATCGTCACCACCGTGCAGAGTCAGCTGCCCGAGCACACGGCGCGCGAGGTCAGAAAATGCATCGATGACCTGTTCGTCACGCGCTTTCCACTTTTTGTGCCGGATCGCCCGGAAATGGATGCGGGCGAGGCGGAAACGGAGATCGAGGAGTATTGGGATGTCTCGCCGGACTTTCTAGCGGAGGCGCAGAACCTGGTCCTATTTTTACAAGCGCAAGAGGACCCGGCCCCAGTCACGGCGAGCCAACGTGTGAATCTTTTTTTGCTGAAGCACGCGTATCTGGCGGCCGCCGCCCAGCCTGAGCTGTGGCAAACGCTGCTGGCCAATAAAATTCAGATCGAAGCGCAGTGGCGCCAGCTGGATCGATTTTACCTGGAGATCGGCGACGATTACGCGCTGCTCTTAGACGCGAACCGGACGCCATTGCGGTCGCGGCCTTATTTCATTGCGGCGAAGGTGGCGCAGACGCTGGGGCAGGGGCTGCCTGATGCGGCGCTGAATGGGCGGATCCGGTCGATCGGCAAGCAGCTGTATCCGCGCGCCGAGGTCGCCGCGATTCTAGTACGCCAGGCACTGGGCGAGAACGCATTTGCCTATCAACGCGATGATTTTTGGCTGGCGACCCCGCTGGCTGGGCGGTTGAAATTGGTCTTAGACGAGCAGGAGAATTTCGATGACTGAAACGGCAACTGATTTTTTGCACCCTTGGGATTTTCACCTGCGCGACTTTGGCCAATATGTGAAGCTGGATTTTGCCGCTTCGGAGACTGGTAACGTCACGCTGCTGGGTGAAAATGCGGTGGGGAAGACGACACTTGCGAACGCCTTTTTCCCCGTGCTGGTGGATGGCTCGATCGCCACGCCATCTTTTAATTCGGCGAAAGATACCGACAGTGTGGGCCGAAGCGACACCCCGCACAGTACCGCGCGCGATAAGCGGACGTTCAACTCGATGCTGCTGGGGTGGGGCAAAGGCGCCCAGCAGATTCGCACCGGGTATGCCTACATGCGGCTGCGGTCCAGCCAGCGCGTGGTGACGCTGGGCATCGGGGCACATCGGCAGGCGGACGGGCGCCGCGGCCAGACATGGTGGTTCATCTTGATTCAGGATGATCCAAATGCGCCGCTGACGCTGGTGACGACCGATGTGGCCGGCCGGGGCCTGGACCGCGATGCGTTTGAGATCGAGAACATGGCGTTTGGCGATGAGCTGAAAGTTTTCAAAGACTGGGAGGCCTACCGCAGTTTTTCGGCGCGCGAGGTCTATGGCTTTGAGTCGGGCGAGGCGCTGGGCCGGCTGGCAAACGCGTACCGCTTGCTGGCATCGCCGATCTTGACCGGTGGCAATGCCCGGTTTGCGCCGATTCCAAACGCCTTGCGTGAGGCCCAAGAGCCGATCGATTTTGACCAGATCATTCGCCCGCTTGCCGAAAGTCACCGCGACCTCAACCAGATGCATGCGATGCGCGCACGGATGGCCGACGCCAAGCAGCGCCTGGTGAAAATGCGTGAGGATCTGTTTTGGGGCAACCTGAATGCGCTCAAGTCGCCGACCCTCAGCGATTACGCGAAGGCCATCAATCAGCGCGACCAAGCGGCAAGCGCCATGGGTCATGCGCAGGCGGAGATCGAGGCGTTGACGACCCAGTTGGCATTGGTCAACGCGCAAGTCGCGCAGCAAAAAGCGCAGGTGGAGGCTCTGCGTGATGCGCTCGCCGCGCAAAAGCAGATTGCCCGCTCGCGTCACGAAAAACAACAGTTGATTGCCCGCCTGCGCCAATCACTGGCTGAACTGGAAACGCGGCAAGCGCAGATCAGCGAGCTGGATCAGGCAATTGCTGCGCTGAAGGCCCAACGCACCGAATTGGCCGAGCAGCGCCAGACCATCGAGGCAGGCCCGCTTGCCGAATTGACCGCCAAGCTCCATGCGGCCTCGGCTGGCCAACACGACCTGACCGATGCCCTGGCGCAAACGGATCGCGCGGCGTTGGCGGCGGCGTTTTCCGCCTATCTGGAACGCTACCGGCTGGCGGTGAGCGACGCGCAACACCTCGAACAGACTCTTTCGCAGACCACCAAAGACGTTGGCCTGGTCCAGGGGATGCAGGGGGCGATGGGGCTGGCGATCGACAAGCGCGCCGTTGGGTTTGCCAGTCGCGCCAAGGAAGGGCTGCATCAAGACAACAACGAGATCCACGAGCGCGGCGTGGCCGAAATGAACCAGGACGCAGCGACGATCATCGCGGCGCAAAAGACGCTGCATGATCAGCATCCTGATCTCAAAGCGATGCTGGCGGCGCCCAACCATCTGTCTATGTTGGAGATCCAGGCGAAAGACTTGCATGCGCTACTTGATCAGCTCGCCGACCTGACGCGCCAAGACGCGCAGCTGGCCAATCAGCTGACCGCCAAGCAGGCCAGCCTGGAAACGTTGACCAAGAATCCACCTGCCGACACGGCTGAGGCTCTGCAGACCCAACTTGAGGCGGCCGAGGCGGAACTGGCGGCGCTGGCCCTAGATGAAACCTTGCCCGGGCAGTTTGCCGCGGCACAACAAGCACTCGATCAGACGCAGGCCCAACAAGTTGATTTTCAGAATCGGCGCACCCGCGCGCAAAGCGAACTCGATTTTCAGACAAAAGCTTTGGCCGAGGCAAAAGACGCGTTGACGGCCCTGACCGAAACGCTCAATGCGGCCATCAAGATGCTGGCCCATTTTTCCCCGGCAGACTTGCCGATCGCGGATATCCCCGCGTTGCTTGAGGTCGCGCACCGCTTCAAGAAGCGCATCGACACCAATCGCAGTCAGGACCTGCCGCTGAAAATTCGCACCGCCATCGATGGCACGAACAAGCAGGGCCACGACGAGGAGACCGCGCTCGACACGCTCTTTGAGTTGCGCGGGTACCAGGATCTGGCGACGCGCCTGCATCGCGAGACCGTTGTGTACCAAGGCGTCCTGATCACCATGCCGATCGACCTGGCGAAAACGATTCAGCTTTTGACGGACGACCTGGCCGGCATCGATGAGGCGCTGGCGCAATTGACCACCGGCAATGAAATGGCATTTGAAAATTATTTGAATGCGGCCATCACAAGCGTCGATCACCAATATGAAGATGTGCAGACTTATAACAAGATGCTAGAGGAAGTCCAGACCGCAGACGGCATTCGGCTGATGATCTCGCTTGTGCCCCAGCTCGGCTCGGCCAGCGAGGCGATCAAGGAAGTTCAAGGCGCCGAAAATGATGACTTGCCCGAACTGCGAAAATTCGTGCGGACCTTGATCGACAATCTGGTCCATGACACCACGATCGGAAGCGGCGATGAGGCGGCTTATTTTGCCAAAGCCAGCGAATTGCTGGATACGCGCTACTGGTCGCGGTTTCAGGTCGAGATCTTCCGCAAAGACAGCGACACGCCGGAGCTCGTGGATGACGCCTTCGTGCAATCGGGCGGCTCCGGTGCGGAAAAGGCGCAGGCGATGGTCTTGCCACTGCTTTTGGTGCCGAAGATTCGCCTGGCCCGCGCCAGCAAGCCCGATGCCCCGCATCTCGTGATGTTCGATGAATTTGCCGACAAACTGGATCCGGAAACGGCGCGTGTTTTCACGAAAACAATCGCGCGGTTTGGCTTCAATTTCATCGCCACGATGCCAACCGGCGGGCAAAACAAGATTCTCGCAGACGGCGTGACCAACGGGGCCTATGAGGTGTTGTCATCGCCGCACAAGCGCAAAAACGAGTTCCATCCCAATCAACTGCTGAAGGTCGCAACATGGAAGGAGCGCCAAGATGACTGATTATCGGGCCGCGTACGAAGCCGCAACCGGCCATCCGGTCCCGCCCGAAGCAGCCGGGTTGGACGTGCTTTTTGCCAAGATCAGTGCCGGCGAGCCCTTGCCGCCGCGGGGCCAGCAGGCAGTCGATGCCGGTTTGACCGCGCATTCACTGAACGACGCAAAAGAGGCGCCGGCCGTTTTCCACTATTATCAGTGGGTGCTTGCGCATTATTTTGCGGATGGCCAACTCAACGAACTGTCGGCGAAACTGATCGGCATGGCATTCACGGCCGCAAATATTTTTCAAACTGAATTGCCCCAGCCCTTGACGCTCAACCCTTGGCAGATCGCGGCAATGGCGAATTATCCGCTGGCGACGACCAAGGCTGTGGTCGTGGAAAACAATGGGGTGTTTGTGTTGTTGCACACGCTGCACCCCACCTGGCCGCTGATCGATCAAGGCGGGAACGATTTTCAAAAAGCGTATGTGGCCCTGATGCAACAATTGGTTGCGCGGGGCTTGCGCTTGGCGTATCTCGGCGACCTCGACAGCGAGGGGATTCGCATCGCGGACACCTTGCTGGGCGCGTTGCCGCGTGATTCGGGGCCCGATTTTCTCAGCCTGCAGACGCCGCAGCGGGTCCTGCAGTGGATCACGGATCGCGGCCGGGTAGATGCCGGGCGGACCGGGGACCGACGCATCAGCGATCCGACTTTGCAAACTGAGCTGGCGACGATTCGGTTTAGCGGCAAATTCGTGGAGCAGGAACAGCTGCTCAGTGAGTACGAGGGGCTGATTGGGGACTGGCTGAAGGACTGAACGGGCAGGTAGGCCACTCAATTGCCGCGTACTCTCGGTATGCGAATGTCGATATTTTTTGGTGAAAGGTAAGAATTGGCGTAGCCGGGGTATGCGCGTGTCGATTCCCATGGGGGCGTGTGAGGAAAAGTAATGTGATGGGGTCACACTTAACTGGGGCTTGCCAGGTGGGGCGGCTCGAAATTCGCGTACTGGAGGGAGGATGCGGATTTCGATTACTGGGGCGTGCGGAGATAAAATGTGACAGCATCACACAAGTCGAAGACGCCCCGGGGGCGTGCGGACCACGGGACCGCGGATGTTTGGTTTCTGGACTAAAAGAGACAAATTTGTGGACCGTGAGTCTGGAAGCTCCGGCACGATTATGCTCCCGCAATCTCTGAGATCGTCAGTTTACTGCTTCCGGGTCAGAACTTCGATATTTCCGATTTCAGAGATCGCCGTATCCGCGATTCCAGCTTGAGACCACCACATCAGTGTGATGCCGTCACACTATTTTCCACCAGATATCTGGGGGCGTGCGGACCACGGGACCGCGGATGTTTGGTTTCTGGACTAAAAGAGACAAATTTGTGGACCGTGAGTCCAACCGATTGGACGCGGTCACAATCCCGCAATCTCTGAGATCGTCAGTTTACTGCTTCCGGGTCAGAACTTCGATATTTCCAATCTCAGAGATTGCGTATCCGTGATTCCCTCTGGTGACCGCCACATTAGTGTGATGCCATCCCACTATTTTCTACCAGACGTCTGGGGCGTGCGGACCACGAGACCGCGGATGTTTGCTTTCTGGCCTAAAAGAGGCCAATTCGCGGACCGTGAGTCCAGCCAAAGTGCTGCGAACATCATCTCGCAATTCCTGAGACTGCTAATTTGTTTTTCCTGGGGGAGATTGTCGATATTTCCGGTCTCAGAGATCGCGGGACGCTCAGGCCGAGGTTCAGACTAATCAGATGCCGGCGCGCCGAATCAATAAATTGCTTTATAAAACAACGCGCGCTATTCTAAAACTAAACGGTGATAAAGGAGACGCTCTCATGGGTGGATTTGTTGGCTGGCTCAATGGCGCTAATCAAAATATTCAGGCGGTGGCGGATGCGATTCAGGCATTAGTCGTTATCCTGTCAATCGGCTTTGGGGCAATTCGCTATTTTCAAGGCAAGCGCAGTAAGGCTCGACTTGCATTGATTCAGATGCTCAACCTGCTGGATGAGTTTCCGCTCCTGGTCAACGATGCGGAGCGTTTCAAATATAAAGAAAGTCAGAGCCAGCACGGGGATGATCGACTCGGCCAGGCGCAAGAGCCGAATTGGGCTGACATGGTCGAGGACGTCAAACGGTTCCGCGAAGAGTTTCGGACGATCTTGAATGAGCTTTGGTCGACGCTGGACGCCAGCCAGGTCTTTTTCCACCGGACGGATACGGAGACGTTGACGGTGCTCAACAATTCGACCAACGTGATGCAGGCGTTGAGCGTGCTGATCTCCGACCTGACTGAGGGCAGTTATGACCATCTTCAAAATCAAAAGGAGCTGGTTCGCACCTATCTGACCCAATTCGCGGAGGCGCTATGCTCGCTCGCCGCGAAAAAGAAGGTATTCCAGACCTCGGCGGAAGGGGCACAGTATTATCCGGTGTTGAGCGATTACAGCAAATGGTTTGCGATTGTTGCGGATGAGGTCACGAAGGCATTTGCGACCGATGCAAAGCTCCAAAAACTCTCCCTGTCGAAACTTTATACTGAGTACGCTAAGCGTCAGGAAGCGGATCTCTCACAAGCCCAGCGTTTTTCGTCGTTTCGGATTCAGCAATATGCGGTCTATCATCCAACCAACAATATCACCGCGACTTCTTTTGCGGCGTTGACGACTGGGCAGCGCCGCGCGATCTATGGGGATGTGTTCCGCGATCAGGTCAAACGCCAATTTTTGACCAACAAGACCGCGCCATACAAGGTTGAGCGCAGCGAGTATACGCTTCCTGATGGCCCGGACAAAGGCAAAACAGTTTATCCATTCATGCTGGTGCGGCCCGAGCGGTAAGGCGGGGCGGCATCAGGAAAAAGATTCAGTCACACCTGCGAGCGCCGCAGCTTGACTGGATCTTTTTTGATTCGCCGAACACCCCACCCAATCTTTTCGGGTTGCATATCTGCATCGTTTTCCGCTTTTGTACCTGGCCGCTGGCATAATGACCATGGGGGGAACGGAAAGCGAGAAAGCAATGACAAAACAGATCGACATGACGGGCCGCCGCATCGGCCGTTTGACGGTGTTGGCCGCAGCCGGCCGGATGAAAAATGGCAATCGGCGCTGGCTGTGCCGTTGCGATTGCGGCAATGAGGTCACGGTGGATGGCTATGCGCTGCGTGTGGGTTCGGTCAAAAGTTGTGGGTGCCTGCGCCGCGATGCCAGCAAGCAGACCGCTCGCACCAATCCGGCATTCCTGGCGAACGTGGGCAATGCGGCGCTGTGGGGCACCGTGGCTGGCACCAATCTGCGCACCTTTGTCTCGATGCGCGCCACCAATCGCTCCGGCGTGACGGGCGTTTCGTATGACAACACTAGCGGTAAGTGGATCGCCCGGTTGTATTTTCGCGGCCGGCTGGTGTTGAACAAGAGCTTTTGGCGTTTCGATGAGGCGGTCCAGGCCAGGCGCCTAGCTGAAAAACATTACGTGACGCCACTTCTTGAGCGCTACGAACCGCTGGTGAAGCAGTGGGGCACACAATAATGGCGGGGCGCTGCAATAACAGGCTGGCACCCATTATTTTTCTAATATGCACAAATATCTTTGTAAAACATGACAGAAGTGTCCGTGACATCTCCTGCAACTCTGATACGATGAGGATAGCTCATATGACGAAATGGAGGGGCGAAGATGAAGCAAATTGGGCCGGCGATCAAGCGCATCCGGGAAAATAAGGGCCTCACGCAGGTCAAAATCTACGACGGCGTCATGTCGCGGACAAATTATGCGCGGTTTGAGGACGGGCAGATCGATTCGTCTGCCACGAACCTGATGGAGATGCTCAAGCGGCTGAATCTGTTGATGACAGAATTCGCCAATCTTTACGACGGCGACACGGACACCGTGATCGCCGTTCAGCAGCAGGCCCTTTCGCTGGTCAATCAGGGCATGACCGAGCAGCGCCCCGAGCCGTTTTTGAAGGCGGCCGCGCTGATGGCGACGCAATACGAGGACTCGCACTACATCGCCGATCACCACACCCAGCTGACCCTGCAGATCTACGCGGATTACATGGCAAATGACGGCCACGTGGTCCAGGCGGCACCGCTGCTTCAGCAGTTGCTCACGTATTTGGAAAAAAACGAGACGTGGTACTCCTATGAGGTGTCGCTTCTCAACAATCTGATGCCCATGATGACGCCTGACCAGCTGCTGGTCTATCTGCGCATCTACATGCAGCGCGTCTCCAAGCTGACCCAAGTCGATCCCGGCGTGGCCAGTGTGGGCGAGGTGCTGGTGCAGGCGTTTGAGGTGGCGATCAATAATCGAGATTTTGAGATCTACCAATCGCTGCTTGCACTGTTTGACGCCCAGCACCTTCAAGAGCGCCTCCTGTTTCCGCATCTTTTCCGCCAGGCCTTCGATGCCTTCGCCGCCTACACGCAGGACCAGAATGCGGCGGCGCTTCAGGGGAAAATTGATCCGTTATTGATGCTCGTCAGCACGCTTCAGATTCCGGTGAATGGCGCCCAACTGCGGCAAGACATCGCCCGGCTTCAAGCGTGGCTCGCCCCGAACGTGAAATTCTGCGATCCGGCTGACTGACAATCATTCTGCACAAAACGAAAACAGGCGCGACGCCCCAGTTCTTCAACTGGAGGGTCGCGCCTGTTTCGTTTGCGTTGCGTTTTGGAATCAGCGTGCGCATCACTTCCGGTTGGGTGCGCGATGCGAGGGGCTAATGCGCAGAGTTAATACACAGGGCTCATACACAGATCGAATACGGAGCGCGAAAACGCAGCGCGAATACGAAGCGCGAATGCGAAGCCCTTACGAGCGTTTCCGCCGAGTCGAGTCGAGCACACCGATGCCCAACCCGCCAAGCAGTAAGGCGCCCAGTGCCGTCCACAACATTGTCTGCCCCTCACCAGTTTGCGGCAGGGTCTCCGCTTTTGTGGCCTTTGCCGCGGGTTTTGGCGACACCGGCGCGATCGGCTTGGTCTCCGGCTTCACATCCGGAACCGGTTGATTCGGCGTCGTCGGTTTGGTTGGCGTGGTCGGCTTTGTCGGCTTCGTTTCAGGCGCCGGCGTATTCGCATACGTGAGGACGAGGCGTTGCGGATCGCCGAAGACGCCGGTCAGCGGGCCATCGCTCCCAACAAAATCATAGCCCGGCAAAGTCGGCGGTGTGATCGTAAATGGATTGCCCGCCTCGCCGATCAGGACCAGATCTTCGCGCAGCGTGTTGCCGGTCGCCTGATCGATGAACGAAACGGTGACCTGGCCTGCGACAGGCGGCACATCGGCTTTCGTGTAGCGAAGGGTGATGGTCTGCGGATCGCCGAATGTGCCAGTGAGGGCGTGGTCCGCCCCGAGGTAAGTGTAACCGTCGATCTCAGGAACCGAAACATTGAAGGCTTTGCCCACAGTATCGGTCAAAATCGTGTCCGCTTGAATCTTGTTGCCGTTGTCGTCGACATATTTGACCGTGACTTGGCCGGCGACCGGGGCGACATCTTCTTTCGTGTAGCGCAAGGTGATGGTTTGTGGATACCCGAATGCACCGGTGAGCGCGTGGTCCGCGCCGAGATAGGTGTAGCCGGCGATTTCAGGAACGGAGACGGTGAACTCCTTGCCGACTGTATCAGTCAAAATCGTATCGGGCTGAAGGGTGTTCCCATCATCGTCGATATACTTCACAGTGACCTGGCCCGCGATCGGCGCGACGTCATCCTTGATGTAGCGAAGGGTGATCGTCTGCGGATCGCCGAATGTGCCAGTCAACGCGTGGTCCGCCCCTGCGTAGGTGCAGCCAGCAATCTCAGGCACCGAAACAGTGAAGGCTTTCCCAACTGTATCGGTCAAAATTGTATCCGGCTGAAGCGTGTTCCCGTTTTCGTCGACATACTTGACTGTGACTTGGCCGGCGACTGAGGCTGTGTCTTCTTTGGTATAGCGCAAGGTGATCGTCTGTGGATCCCCGAATGTGCCGGTCAGCGCGTGGTCCGCGCCGAGGTAGGTGTAGCCCGCGATCTCAGGCACGGAGACGGTGAAGTCTTGCCCAACTGTATTAGTCAAAACAGTGTCTGCCTGCAAGCTGTCGCCGTTTTCGTCGACATACTTCACGGTGACTTGCCCCGCAACTGGGGCGGTATCTTCCTTGGTATAGCGCAAAGTGATGGTCTGCGGCTCGCCGAATGTGCCAGTCAGCGCGTGGTCCGCGCCGAGGTAAGTGTAACCCGCGATCTCAGGCACAGAGACGGTGAAGTCTGGGCCAACCGTATCGGTCAAAACAGTGTCTGCCTGCAAACTGTCGCCGTTTTCGTCGACATACTTCACCGTGACCTGACCTGCGACTGGCGCGGTGTCTTCCTTGGTGTAGCGCAGGCTGATGGTTTCCGGCCCAGTGACATCGAAGGTCAGATCGTGGTCGGCGCCTTGGTAAATATAGCCCGGCACATCGGGCGGCGTGATGGTGTGCGTCTCGCCAATGGGGACGGAGACCTCGATCGGTGCGGCGATCACATCGCCATTTTCATCCTCAATATTGACGGTCAGGGTCGCCTCGTCCTTTGCGTAAAGCAAGGTGACGGCGGTCGGGCCAGTCAGTGTGCCCGTTAACGCGGCATTGTCGGCAGTGCCAACATAGTGGTAGCCCGCGATGTCAGGCGTTTCGATCTGATAGGTATTGCCGACTTGGACCACGCGGACGGTCTCGTCGCGCAAAGTCGCGTGGGTCGCTTCGTCCTGATAGCTGACGGTGACCGTGGCGGCTTGCGGCGGCGTTGGCATGTCGGACTTATTGCTGACATAACCGTAATCTGTGGCGTCGGTGACATATGGAATCATGATCGACCAGATGTTATAAGCCGAATTATAAGAAGCGTCTTTATAGGTGAGGAGCATATAGTACTGATACGGATTCTGAATAATTGTCTCACCGTCGCCATATGGATTTGTCAACGGCCCCGGCATCACTTGATCTTTCAAGTTCGCATATTGCACCGACAAATTGTCGCCAGCGGGGTGGCTAATATTACTGGAAGTGGCGCCGTTATAATAAACGCGCTCGGACTTTCCCATGTCCACATCAAAGCCGAACTGTGCGCCAGTCCCATACCGCAGCTCGGATGTCAGCGCCATCCCCTGCGGCAGCTTGCCACTCATGGTGTAGGTATACGTGCCATCATCGCTCTTCACAACAGGCAGAACGACTTGTTGTTGAAAAATCGCGAATTTGCTTGTGTATTGCGCGGCATTCAACGAACTAAAATCGAGGATGTTATTGTACTGCAGCCCAAGGTCAGTCACGTTTGTCAGGCCAGCCAGGGCATCCACTTCACCAATGCACTGCCCACTCATGTCGATGGTCGTTAGGCTCGTCAGATTCTGCAATGGCCACAGATCAACGAGGCCACCATCCCAGGTCTTCTGGCCATAATTGAGATCCGTATCCATCTGAATGTTCGTCAGATTCGTCGCATACTGAATACCATCGAGCAAATAGATCGTCGTCGGATCGATATATGTGCCGAACTGGTTCCCAGCGCGATAATCGACAGCGAGCTTGGTGAGCTTCAAGAGGCTGTCTTTTGAGATCTGATCCACGGAAGTCCAATTGCCGGTCGGATCCTGTTTTTGGAGATTATGCAAAACCAGTTGCTGGAGATACGTATTTGGCATCCATTCATCAATATAATTGTTGCCCGTGGCCGCATCGACCCCAGTCGCATCGCTGGCGATCGCCGCCGCGGCCGCCTGACTGGTCCAAGCTGAGTTGAGGCCGGTAATATAATGGTCGCCGATATGACTGCCGGAACTGGCGGCCAGCGTGCTATTTTTCAGATAAACGAAGGTCATCGTTTGCTCATCCGCGGAAAAAATGCCGGTCTGCGAACTTTCACTTTGCGATGTTGCGAGCGTGTAGCCGTCGATCGTCGGGGCCGTTTGGACAAACTGGCCGCCAATTTTGCCTTCCGCCAGGGTGACAGCGGGGGAGATCTCCTCGCCCGTATCGCCGTCGATGTAACGCACCGTCACATTTGCGGCGTCATTTAAAACCGTGTAAGGCGTGACGACATACCCGCTAAAGCCGTTGCCGTTGTCAAAATACATCACGATCTGACCTTTGGCGACGCTCGCCGTGCTTGCCAGCGTGTAATTTTGGCTGGTCTGCCAATTGGCGCTGTCATCCGGCACCACAGTCGGGGCATAGGTGACGCCGTTCACGGTCGCTACCTGATTGGGGTCGGCCGAGGTGAACGAGATCGTCGCAACCGACGCGCCATTCAACCCAACCACCGGCGTCGCATACGTGATCTGGCCGGAAGCATCGGGCGTGACGCCGATCGCCTTGAGCACGCTGCCTTGCCCGGTCGCATTCATGGTGCCACCCGGGGCGAACGTGATCATACTGAGGTCGGTCACCGCGTTTTGCGGAATGAGTAAGGACGTGAGCTGCTTATTCGCAAGCGCGAAAATGTCACTCAGATGCGGTTGATAGGAAAAATTGACACTGGTCAGCTGCGACAGATCGGCCAGCGCCGAGATATCGCTCAGCCCACCATAGTAGCCATCCGATGAAATTTTCAGCGTGGTCAGCCCCGTCGCGAGTTCCAAGCCCTTGAGTGACGTGATATTCACCCGGTCTGTGTTGGCCGTATTGTTGCCATCCGCCGGCAAATTGTCGGTCGTCAGCGTGGTCAATCCGGCGATCATTTCTTCGGTGATCTGATCGACACTGGTCAGCGCCGTCCCGTCCGATGTGGTCACATGATCCGCCTGCAACTGCGCAAGAACCGCAGCCTGAAGATGGACATCAGGCATCACCGTGTTGAGGTCAAAATCACCGTCCTGCGCCTGCAATGCCCGGGCAGCAGGGGCAGCTTGAGCGGCCGGCTCGGTTGGCGTGGCCTCGTCAGTATTTTCGGAAGCGGCTGGTTGCGTCTCGGAATCTGGCGAAGTCTGCGACGCCTCTGAAGCCAAATCATCTTGAGATTGATCGGCCTCGGTTGCATCGCCATCGCTGGTCTGAGCTTGGCTCCCAGTCTGCGCAGAGGTCTCCGAATTGGCAATGACCTCGGCCTCCGCCGCTGCGTCATTCCCTGTGATCTTCACGATCTCCTGGGCATCCGCCGTCTCAGTTGTGCTCGAAGTCGCCGGTGTGTCGCTTGTTTCATCCGATGAAGCAGGGGCGGTCTCGGTCTGGTCGGACGCGACTTGGCCGGGCTCGATCTGCTCCGACCCAGCTTGGCTCGAATCGCCCTGATCTGAATCCGTTGGCAACGCCTGTGCGTCTTGCCCCTCAGTTGCGGGACTTGTCACGTCACCACTTGGCGCCGCATCGCTTGCCGCGGCATGGACAGGGGTGAGTTGGGCAGCGCCGAGGCTGAGGCCACCGACTGTGATCAGCGCGGTGACCCAGCGGCGGCCGGCCTTATATAACTTTGGATGCGTCTTTGGTTCGCTGGACATGATTTCTCCTCCTTTAGGCCTCCCCCTGACCATTGATAACACACATTTTGCGGGCTTCGTTTCGCCAAAGACGAAAATGTTGCAGATATGCACATATTCCGGCGCGCACCCCGCACTTTTTTGCCCGAAAAAGTGTTGCATATCTGCATCATTTGTATCAGCTGAGACCGGTTGCAAGATACAATCACCTCGTAATGTGGGGGTTACACTGACTGATCATCAACCATTGAGGAGGAATGGATCATGGATCAACAGCGTAAGACGCATTTTAAGATGTACAAGGCGCACAAGCAGTGGCTCGTGGCCGGTGTGACGGCATTTTCGCTGGTCGTCGGCGGCGCATTCGGCACCAGCCACGCGGTGTGGGCCGATGAGGGGACCCCGGTCATTTCAGCTGAAAATACTGCCGGGCAACAGGCCACCAACAACGATTCAGGCGACGTGACGCCAGCCGCCCAGACACCGAGCAAGGCAAATGGGGATGCGGGTCAAACACCAACGGCTGAAGAGGCAACCCCGACCACGGACAACGCGCAGCCGGCTGCCGAATCCGCCCAGCCAGGCGAAGGAACGGCCCCGGCTTCGGTAGCTGATGGCACGGCCTCAAACGGCACGACCCAAGACGGTGTGAACTCAGATGTCCCGAACTCGGATGCCGCAAACCCAAATGGCGCGGACTCGGACGTCGCCGATTCCAACAACGCCAATGACGAGGACGCCTCCATCGAGACGCCCGCCACCGACCAGTCCCAGCAAACCCGTCCCGAGGCTCGGTCCGCCCGCGCCCTCAGCGAAGGGGAAGATGGCAGTGATCCAGCCGAGACGCCGACAGCCGAGGACGGAGAAGAAACGCCAGCCAACGACGAAACTGATCCTGCCAATGACCAACAGACGGCCCCGCTTTTAGGCCTAAGCAACAATGAAGTCGATGGCGCAGATCTGGCCGATGTGATCGCCGCCACGAATACGTTCAATGTCTCGAAAACAAATGCGCTTCAGTACACGTATTCGCATCTGGATCGGGATGCCTCGCTCAAAAACATGAGCGGGGCGAAGATGTGGCAGTCGCAGGCCTTTGCAGATGCAATTCCGATGGACGCCTCTGGGTACTATCAAAACACGACCGTCTACAATATCGACCTCTGGATGCCTGATTACGCGCTCCAGTATGTTTTGTGGCAATCAGCCTTCTCCAGCCAGTACGCGACGATCAATGATTTTCGCGCCAACTTCACGAAAAATGATCTGGCCACGCTGACCAATTTTTCAACGGACCAGGCTGCGCAAAATACGCATGGCAATAGCCAGACTCAAGGCGCGCCGACGAACTACTATCAGGCGTTGATGAGTATGCAAAGTCTGGAAGGCCTGCAATACGCGACCAATCTCAAGACGATCAATTTGTCCCCGAACATCATTGTCAGTGAAAATGTCTATGGCACGCCGACCAAGAATGGGAATCTCTGGGACATCAAAGCCCTGACCAACCTCACGCAGCTTCAAGGCGTTCAGATGGTCATGTTCTCGATCACCGATGTCACCGCGCTGGGCGATAAACCGAGCCTGACCAATCTGTCGCTTTCCTATAATATGATCACGGACATTTCGCCACTGGCCAGCGACTCTGGGCTCAATGGCAGTACCGCGCTGGGTTTTCAGCACGTCCTGCTCGACCCGATCACGATCCGAGAAGGCACCGCTTCTTATACGACCCCGTCCTTTATCGTCAAGGATCTGACTGACACCAACGTTCCGGTCAAAGGATATGACGGCAGCGGCCAAAGCGGGTATCCCGGTCTCTACCCAAGTTCATCCAACGGTGGCAACATCGATCCGCAGACGCTGACCTGGTATGGTATGTTGCCGGATACCTCGACGAATTACGGCGCATTTTCCACAACATGGAATGACGCGGCGACCGGGTTTGAAGGCTGGTTCATCCAGCCTTACGCCCTTGATGCCAACGCCAGCAATATCGTCGTCAACTATCAGCTCCTGAAGGCGGATGGCACCCAGCTCACCCTCGCGCCATCGACCGTGCTGTCCGCTGAAGTCGACGATACGGCCAACCTGCTCAGTACGACCACCGTGGTCAATCGCATCACCAATCTCGTCAACGAGCAGGGCTTCACCTTTGCCGGCCGCCTGATCGATGGCACCGGCCTGTTTTCCGACGCCATGGCCAATAATGGGCTCGCCCATTTTCTGGCCAGCGACGCCGTGACCTTCACGGAAGAGCCGCAGAATTTCACCATCCTCTTTTTGCAAGACTGGGATCTGACCGTGCACTATTACGCCAAGACCACGGATGAAAATGGGGACGAGGTGCTCACCGAATTGCCGGCGGACATCGCGCCAAGCAAGACCACGGCCACCAATCTGAACACGCCGGTCCTGATCACGGATATTGTCCCGGACCTCAGCGCAGACAAATACGCCTTCGACCGCGTCGACACCAGCCCCGAAGGCATCAATTGGACCACGCTTCCAGCCGACGCGACGACCTTGCCGTTCCAGGACAACGACCAAGAAGTGCGCGTGATCTACCACGCCGTCCAGCAGGCCAAAGTCCAATTCGTCGACGCCGATACGCTTGACGCAAACGGCGACCCGACTGTCCTGGAGACGCTTGATTACACCACTGATTCCGCGCTGCAAGGCGAGCTCGGCGCCGCGATCACCTATGACCCGGCCGCCAAGATCGCCGCCTATGAAGCCGCCGGGTATCGTCTCGTCAGCAATGACACCACCAGCGGGTACGATTTTCCGCTTGACCCGCTGGCCGAAACGCCGACCTTCACCATCACCCTCGCGCACACCCAGTCGCTCAAGGACACCACGACCGTCGCCCAGACCATCCACTACACCGACGGCACCAACCCGCTCGCCCCGGACGCGACCCAGCAAGTGACCTTCACCACCGTCGTTGACAACACCATCGCAAATGACCCGGGCACCGTGTATTTCAAGCTTGGGGAAAATACGCCGGCGCTGGATGCGACCACCCAGCTGTTCGATTCCACGGGTTGGACGGTCTACGGAGACGATGCGAAACCGTCATTCACCGCCACCGCCAATCCGGATGTGCCAGGCTGGCGCGTTGACTCGATTACCCCGGCCCAGACCGGCCTGACCCAAGTCGACGAAACAGCAGTGACCCCGACGACCACCGATTCGGAGATCACAGTTCTGTATGTGCGCGCGTATGAAATTTCTGATATGTCGACGGTCACCCAGACCATCACTTATCAAAATAAATATGGCGATAGCATTCATGAACCGGCGACTGCGACCAAGACCGTTTTGACCGTTTCCAATGGCCAAGGCGGCACCACCACATTTGTTGCGGAGGGCGACGTGACGGATCAGCCGACACTCGACGAGAATGGCGTGCCGACAACTGGTGATTGGACTCAGGTACCGGCAGGGGAGACGCCAATGTTTGCCCCAGTCATCAACCCGACCATCGCGGGGATGCACGTCGTTTCGACCACGGATCCGGCCGGTGACCTCACGCGCATCACAGCCCAGCCCGTGACAGGCGACGCAACCCAGAATTATACCGTCACCTATGACTATACAGAGGGCGTGGTCCCGCCAGAAGAAGCAGCGACCCTGACCGTGCAGTTTGTTGATGAAAATGGGAAGAGCCTACTGCCATCTGAACGCAAAGCCTTCACCATTGGAAGCGGCTACGAATGCACCGCACCGGAGATCAGCGGGTACCATCTTGAGACGGCCGAATTGCCAGCCGGGGGTTCGCTCTCGGACGGCGTGGCGTCGGGGCAGATCACGACTTCAAATGATGTCCTGACCTTTGTCTACAAGATGAATGACGGCGTGGTCCCGCCGGAAGAAGCGGCGACCCTGACCGTGGAGTTTGTCGATGAAAATGGGAAGACGGCTGCGTCCATCTGAACGCAAAGCCTTCACCATTGGGAGCGGGTATGAATACACCGCGCCGGAGATCAGCGGGTATCATCTGGAGACAGCGGAATTGCCGGCCGGGGGTTCGCTCTCGGACGGCGTGGCGTCGGGGCAGATCACGACTTCAAATGATGTCCTGACCTTCGTCTACAAGCTGAATGACGGCGTGGTCCCGCCGGAAGAAGCGGCGACCCTGACCGTGCAGTTTGTCGATGAGAATGGGAAGACGCTTCGGCCATCTGAGCGCAAAGCCTTCACGATTGGGAGCGGCTATGAATACACCGCACCGGAGATCAATGGGTATCATCTGGAGACAGCGGAATTGCCGGCCGGGGGTTCGCTCTCGGACGGCGTGGCGTCGGGTCAGATCACGACTTCAAATGATGTCCTGACCTTCGTCTACAAGATGAATGACGGCGTGGTCCCACCGGAAGAAGCGGCGACCCTGACCGTGCAGTTTGTCGATGAGAATGGGAAGACGCTACTTCCATCTGAACGCAAAGCCTTCACGATTGGGAGTGGCTACGAATATGCTGCACCGGCGATCAGCGGGTATCATCTTGAGACCGCGAAATTGCCGGCTGGGGGTTCGCTCTCGGAAGGCGTTGCGTCGGGTCAGATCACGACTTCGAATGCTGTGCTCACCTTCGTCTACAAGATGAACGAAGGCGTGACGCCGACCCCGCAACCCGCGACGCTGACCATCCATTTTGTTGACGGCGCAGGCCATACCATCCAGCAGGACACGGTTTTGACCCGGGCGGTCGGCAACGGCTACACCTTCGTCGCCCCGGCGCTCACCGGGTACACGTTTGATCACGCGATTTTGCCAGATGGCACGGAAAGCCGGAACCGGACGACGATCGGAACAATGACCGCGGACGCTCAGGAATTGACCCTGGTCTATCTGCCGAACCAGGCGCCGGTCGAGCCATCCAAGCCGATCACGCCGGCGAAACCGGAGACCAAGCCGACGACCCCAGCCAAGCCGGAAGCCAAACCAGTGGCTAAGCCAACTACGACGAACCAAACTGCGACCAAGCCAGCTGAAAAATCGTTGCCGCAGACCGGCGACAGCCAGAATGGATTGTTGGCAGCGATGGGCGCGTTGATGCTGGCGAGCCTCGCGCTTGTCGGAATTCGCCCGACGCGTAAAGAAAAATAATAATTTAACGTGTTAACGAAACGCCCCGCACCGCCTGAGATTCAGGTAGGCGGGGCGTTTTTATGTGGGCCTCTCGCGATAAATATTTCATGTAACTCACTCAATTATATTGGGTGGAACAGCCCGCAATATCAAAATATCTAACCGGCTCAATTAACCCGATTGAAGGCCTATAACTGCCAATTGTATGCGTATTCATGATATACTTAAGATGTTGATAAGGACAGTCGTATGAGAAACGGAGGTTATTTCTATGAAGAAAAAACTATTGTTGACCGCCGCCCTTGTATTAAGTCTAGGCGCCGCAACGATCCCGGTTTCTCCGGTAGGCGCGGCCGCAACTACAGCTGAGTTTATCGTAACGCCCGGCGAATTGACACTTGATACAGTACCTGACCTGAACTTTGGAACAGTACCAATCGCAAGCCTGATGGATAATGCGACAACCACCTCGCAACTCGTAGATTACGACAACGAGGATGAAGGTGCGAATGCTAACCAAACGGGGGATGTACAGGTATCAGATTACCGTGGGTCAAACGACGGTTGGATCTTGTCGGCGCAGATGACGCCATTCGTCGCTGATGCTGATGGTTCCGAGCTTAATGGCTCGATGACACTTCTTGGTGATGGCTCGACCAGCACTACTGTTGCGCCAGGCACATTTGGCCAAACAATCGACACAAATAGTGAGGATGTAATTATCTGGACCGCAGATGAAGACACTGGGATGGGCGTTAATACTGACTTCATTTCAGCAGGGGCAGCTAATTATGTCACGCTGAATCAGAAAGCCGATGCCGTTGCCGGCCAATATGACTCAGATGTGACTTGGACTTTGGCTGCAGTACCAGCTGCGGAGCCTTGACGTTAATGCACTAGAGAAAGGACCAGCCGACCCTGGTCCTTCTTTTTCCGAAAAAAAGGGGGGAACACATTGAAACGCAGACATCTGATCATCGCGTTGCTCGCATTCTTAGGCATCCTATTTTCCGTTCCGCACCCGGCGCAGGCCGCGGATGGCGCCGGGTTCACCGTTGCCCCCGCGCTGCCCACGAACCAAATGTCTGACGCCTCGTATTTTGACCTGCTGGTGAAGCCCGACAGCACTCAGCATTTGCGCCTCGCGCTCACCAACCTGACCGATAAGGAAAAAACGTTGACGGTGACGCCGACCAATGCGTTCACCCAGACCAATGGCGTGGTGAGTTACGCGCCAAATTCGGCGAAGGACGAGTCGGCGGAATACCAGCTCAACGACTTGTTGGGAAATAAACAGACGGTGAAGCTGAAGGCCGGCGAAACCCTGACCGTTGATTTCACCCTGACCATCCCCAAAGAAGGATTCAAAGGCCAGATTCTTGGCGGCCTTTACGTGACTGACGAAAAGCACGTGGATAAAGGTAGCGGCAAGGGCATGACCATCAATAACAAATACGCGATGGTCGTGGCCGTGAACCTGCAGACTAGCAAGAAAAAAGTTGACCCGGACCTGAAATTGAACGAGGTCTACCCCGGCGCACAGACGAACAAGGCGGCGGTGATCGCCAACCTGCAAAATCCGACCCCGCGCCTGTTCGGCCAAGCGGAAGTCGTGAGCACGATCACCCGTTCCGGATCCGAAGAAGTCGTGCTCGAACGGACGGTCAAGAATTTTGATTTTGCCCCGAATACCAATGTCGATTTCGCCACTTATTCAAAGGAGCCCCTCAAGCCTGGAAAATACGTGCAGGACCTCTTGATCACGACCGAGAATGACGAGTGGCATTTCCGCAAAACCTTTACGATCAGCCAGGCTAAAGCTGACAAGGTCGAAAAAGAGCTCGGCCATGACGTCAGCCGCTTCCCGTGGTGGATCGTCGTGGTCAGCGTGATTGCCGCGCTTCTGCTGGGCGGGCTGATCTGGTTCCTGTTGTGGCGCCGCAAGAAACGTCAAGAGAATGACGCTGCCTGAGGAAAGGAGGCCGTTGCGTATGAAAAAAAATAAAGTGAAACTCATTCTGCTGGGCCTGTTCCTCATGGCATTGATCGGCGTGTTTCAAACGAGCCAGGTGCGCGTGACCAAGGCGGATACCGCTGCCGCTATCAATATTCCTACTGAGCCACCGTTGATTGCGGGGACGGCATTTCATGAGCCGACTGATCCGGCAACAACTGCGATTCAGACCCAGCCAAATACATCAAGCAGCACTTTGCCTGGTCTGGATCCATCGAATAGTATGACAAGTGTCGCCGTTCAGTCGGGCGATACGCTTCGAATGTATGGTGGTACGTCGGGCAGCAATGATTACAAGAGAATTGAGATTGTGTACCAGCTTGGCTCCAGTACGCCAGTTCGAGTAAACACCAATTCAACCGCCACTTTTGGACCGAATAACTTTAATGATCAAAACTTGAGATTTTGGTATGACCTTACTTTTCAAACTGTTACAGTACCCACTTGGAACTATTATCAGGTGGTCTTGGTTAATACTAACTTGTTGGGAATAACCCAGTCGGAGGAATACTCCCAATTCTTCCGCGTCTTGGTCATGCCGGCTAACTATCAGATAAATCTCTCACCAAGTGTGCTGATTCTTTTCGAAGGTCAATCGGGGACAATCATGCCGACCAACCTTGATCAATCAATCATCCCGTCATACACGACCCCTACTGGTTCATATGTGACTCAGAGTGTGAGTGGAAACGAGTCCATACTGACAGCAACGAATGGTCCAGGTGCAACCAGCCAACATGCCACGTTTGGTCTTTCAGATATCTCTGTAGGAGGTGAAAGCCTTGATCCGGACAAAACCTATACGAGTAGTACCACCTACATTTACACAGGGCGATTACAAGATCAATCTGTCAGCCTCGGGGAATCCGCAACGTTTACGGTTGAAATGCCGCCAGCAGTAGACGTCGAATCAGTCTCTTGGACCGTTGATGGTGCCCCGCCGCCAGAAGATGCAGACATCAGTGGAAATACAATGGAGTTGCCGAATGCGCAAGCCGATGCTGTGATCCAGGCAACTGTGACCGCCAAGACTGGTGCGAGCGGATCGACAGAAATTGTTGTGACAAGTAATACCGCGCAATTAACAGTCACCGGTCCAACAGAAATCCAATTGTCAGCAGATCCATATCTGTTTTCCGGTGAAGCTGTAGCTGTCACAACAAATGAGACCCAAGTCTTAACCAATCTTCCTGAGGGGACCCCGCTGACTTGGCACGTGTACCAGCCTGGGACACAGATCGAGTCACCACTTGCCACAGTTTCAGATACCGGATTAGTGCAAACAACAAACTCTGGGACTGGATCAATTGATGTCGTGGCTGAATATTCAGGAAGCGACGGCACCGTAACTGGGGTGATCACACTTCAGATTCTCTCTGTGCCAGATCAGACATTCGAGGCTGGATCCACGGCGACTTTGACAGTTCCGACATTGACACTAGCAACCGGACAAACTGTAGCATATCAATGGTATATGCAGATTCCGGATGGTGATATGACAGCGATCACTGGCACCAATGCTTCAACATATCAATTGACTAATGTTCAGCTCGGGCAGGAAGGGACGAAGTTTAGAGTTCGTTACAATGTCACAACGCCAGGACAACCGCCAAGTGTGACTACTTATGGCTCCAACGTCTTCACCCTCCACGTCACCGAACCCGGTGCGCTGTCCCTAGAAGAAGCCCCAGCCTTCCAGTTTGGCAAAATGGGCTCAACTTCAGCCACCATGATCAGCCCGACAATCGAGGATATGATGACCGGATTTTCCGGCGCTGGCACAGTGGGGGATGCGACTTGGATGACGGACACGACGAGCGGCACGCTGAAGATCGCGGACACGCGCTCGACGACCCAGCCGTGGAAGCTCACGGTCGGCCTGTCCACCTTCACCAACGGCATGACCGCAGTGAATGCGTCCTTGCAACTGGTCGATGGAGGCACGCTATTGCCGCTTATCGAGACCGGCGCATCTACTGAGCTTTACCCAAGCCAAGTCGCCACCGGGGGCACGTTTGAAAAACAGCTCCAGGCTTACCTCTCAACGGAACCCTCAAGCGACGCCTCGCTGGGTAGTTACTCCGCAGACGTGACCTGGACCTTGGAAGATACCCCAAACCCTTAGCGACAGATACCATCTTCAGAACCAAGCACCACCCAAAAGCCTTCCAGCTTGATCGGCATGCCGCCTCGGCCGCTGAACACCTGCTGAAAGGCTTTTTGCATCTCCAAGATGAAGAGAAACACATCGCAAAATGAGTCCATTCATAACAACTTACCGCGCAACTCAAGGAGAATTATCCCAAGCCAGGTTGCCCGCCGCCAAGCACAAATATTCACAACGAAATGAATATATTCACGAACTGCCAAACCGAGATCAAATTAAAAATATCCGTATAAACCGCACAACCGCGCAATCAGCGACAAACCCATGAAAATAATCCGAATAAAATGTGAATAAATACTTGCACAACATTCGTGCAACGGTTATCATCATTCTCATAAACAAGAACAAGCAGGGGGCAACACTCATGAAAAATACAAAAGCAATTATCGCCGGCACCATGGTCCTCGCCGCAAGCACACTTTTAGCCGCATGTGGCTCTAACAGCGCCAAAGCCGCCGACACCACATCCACCAGCACCTGGACCACGATGGTCGGGGACGGCATCCAGTCCATGGATCCAAGCGTTGCGCTGGATCTGGTTTCCGGGCAAGTTTTGACCGACACCACCGAGACCCTGCTTCGATATGATGGCGCCGTCCTCAAAGAAGGCGTTGCGACCAGCGTGCCGACCGCGACCAATAATGGCCTGACCTATACCTATCACCTGCGTCATTCCAAGTGGGCAAACGGCGAGGCCGTCACCGCCAAGGATTTTGTCTACGGCTGGCAGCGGACCGTCGACCCCGCAACGAAATCTCAATACAATTATCTTTATTCCGGCATTAAAAATGCGGATGCGATCATGGCTGGCAAGAAGGATCCCTCGACCCTCGGCGTAAAGGCCACCGATGATTACACGCTGGTCGTCACGCTCGAGCATGCGATTCCGTATTTTAATACCATGCAGGCCAACCCCGTCTTTGCCCCGCAAAATCAGAAGTTCGTTGAAGCCCAAGGCAGCAAGTACGGCCATTCCGCTTCCGCGTATCTCTCAAACGGCCCATACATCTTGAAGGACTGGAGCGGCACCGGCGACTCCTGGACCGAAGTGAAAAACACCAACTACTGGGACGCCAAAGATGTTCACATCAAGACCCTGAAGACGCGCGTGGTCAAAGACAGCCAGACCGCGCTCAACCTTTACAATACCGGCAAGCTCGACGACGCCGTTTTGTCCGGCCAGCAAGCCGCCCAAGCCAAGACCAATAAAGATTACGATCCACTGAAAGTGTCCTACATCCAATACCTGCAGCTGAATGAAAAGAAGGTCCCGGCCTTCAAGAACACCAAGATCCGCCAGGCGATCTCCATGGCTATCGATCGTCAGCAATTTATCAAAAAAGTGTTGAACGACGGCTCCATGCCCGCCAGCGTCGTCACCCCAGTTGGCCTGTTCGCCAACCCGGACAAGCCGAGCGAGGATTTTGCCACCGAATCGACCAAAACCACCAAAGCGGTGACCACTTATAATAAGAAGAAAGCCGCAACACTTTTTGCCGAGGGGCTGAAAGAAGTCGGTGAAAGCAAGCTCAGCATCACCTTGCTCACCAGCGACACCAGCGCCGACAAGAGCCTCGGCCAGTACCTGCAAAACGCGCTTGAGCAAAACCTGCCAGGCCTGACCGTTGCCATCCAGTCCGTGCCTGACAAAGCCGCGCTGACCAAGAGTCAAAACGGCGACTTCGACATCACCGTCTCCGGCTGGTTCGCCGACTTCCCGGACCCGATCAATTACCTGAACCTCTTCACCACCGGCGCGGACGGCAACAACGGCAGCTGGAGCAACGCCGCCTACGACAAAGCCGTCAAACTCAGCGAGACCACCGACGCCAACAACGCCACCAAACGGTACCAGGACCTCCTGACCGCCCAGACGATCCTCAACCAGGACGCCGGCGTCATCCCGCTGTACCAGCAAGTCCAGTCCCACCTCGTCAACGCCAAAGTCAGCGGCCTGAATTACGGCGCAAATAACATGTACAACTACGTGGGGGCCAAAGTGAAGTAAGGCGTTGGGGCGTCCAAGCTTTTGGGGAAAATGAGTCAGTGGGGGATTCATCAAGGCGTCGTTGCCCGTGATCGTGGGGATCCGGGCCGCGGCGGTAGGAAATAGCAACAAGGGGGATGCCCTCAGACTTTTGCGGTCGATTTGACGCAGGAGTCTGAGGGCGTTTTTCTGTTGAGACAGTCCGCGCGTTATAACAGGCGTGATACTTTCTATCTGATGCGCAACGCGGTAAATTTAAATTAAGACGACTCGATCAGGGAGGACCCAACATGTTTAATAGGAAGCTTTTCAATCAGGCCAATGAAGATCTGAAGCTGGCAGATGAACACTACCAGGAGCAAGGCAACATTCTCGCAGATCAAGTCAAGGCCCTCTACCAACTTCGCATCACCAGCATCGCGCTGATCAAAAAAGTCCAAGCGCATGTCTCCAAATTGGCAAAGACCCCAAAAGACTTTCAGGTGACCCAACACCAGATCACGCTCGAGATCGAGGCATTTGATTTGAAAGAAGAAACAGTAAAACGCGCAGGCCATCAAACGACGCTCGGTGCCGGGGCTGCGGCGACCGGCACGACCCTCGCTGCGCTGGGCGTGGCGGTCGCGACGATGGGGCCAACTGCGGCCATGGGCATCGCGACGACCTTTGGCGTGGCCTCAACCGGCACCGCGATTGCTTCCCTGTCCGGGGCGGCAGCAAACAGTGCCGCCCTGGCCTGGCTTGGCATGGGCACCGTTGCCGCTGGCGGCGGTGGCATGGTAGGCGGTACCGCGCTCTTAGCGCTCGCCGGTCCAGTCGGCTGGACAGTCGCGGGCATCGCTGGGACGGCCAGCGTCGTCACCGGCGTTTTAACCGCTCGGAAAAATAAAAGTGAAGCGGGCAAGTTGGTCGCCCAACGCCTCGACCTGGAAAAGGCTAGCGTCAATATCGCCCGCCTGATTGAAGAGGTCACCTACCTGAATGTGGCGACCGAGCGCCAGCGCACCGCAGTTCGTGAGGCGAACAAGGCGGTGACCGGCACCGACTACACCGCATTTTCGCTTGACGAAAAGGCACAGGCCGGCCTGCTCGTCAACGCGACCTTGACACTTGCGCAACTCGTCAACAAGGAGGTGGCCCTCCATGAAGAAGACTAAACAATCGCCGCTTGCGCATGATGCATCCCAGGGCGTGGCCTCTTATGTCGGCTTCTTGAATTACCTGCGCCTCAGCGAGCTGCAAAAATCGCTGACCGCCATTTTAGAAAATGAATCTCATGACCTGAGTCAGTGGGCCGCCCAGGAAAAAGCCGCACTGACGGAAATGGGTGCGACTCAAACGGACATCGCAGGCCTTATTTCCAGCCATCGCGGCGGGCTAAAAGGCGTTCACGGATTCATCGCCGAACGCGCCGAAGTCGGCATTCGCAACGCCCGTGATCTTATAGCGGACCTTGACCCAGGGACAGCTTGGCTGAACAATAACGGCTACGCGGACCTGATGATTGGCGGGCGTGGCGTGCAAATGAAATTTTACCAAGACCTTAGCCGTGAAATTTCCCAGGCTCGAAACTATCCAGACCTCCAGATGATGATTCCGCGGGACCATTTTTCCGCGATCGAAGCCATCATGACCGGTGAAAAGAATGTCGAGCTGGGCGATAACTCCCTGCGGCTTTCGACGATCACAGAGATTCGCAGCACCGTCACCCGCGAAAGTGAGATCCGCGGCCTACCATATAAGCAGTGGTTGCGCCCGTCTGTAGACGATTACGCCGGTGTGCAGGTCAAAACGGTCGATGGGACCCTGCAAAATGAATCCGCAAGTCTGCACGACACCGCGACTGCCGGGAAAAAGGCGGTCCGCAACGATGCCAAAAAGGCGCGTGCCACCGCGCAGCAGACCGCCCGACCGAGCATGGCGGAAGGCGCCAAATCCGCGGGTGTCGGGGCCGCGCTTCAAGGGGGCCTCGGCCTCGCTGGCTTTATCTATCAGAAGCACCGCAATGGCAAGGAAGTTTGGCAATTCGAGGCGGATGATTGGGCTGCGGCCGGTGTAAAAACAGGAACCGAATCGCTCAAAGGCGGCATCTCTGGGGCATCGATCTATGGCCTCACCAACGTCACGAAACTTGCTGCGCCAAGCGCTGGTGCTGTCGTGTCTGGCACATTTGGGCTGGCAAGCGCAACACTCCAGCTCAGGCAGGGAACCATCGATGCTGACGAGTTTTCCGATCTGGTTCTGCTCAACGCGATCGAGGCGACCGGCGTAGCGGTGGGTGCGGTGCTTGGGCAAACGCTCATCCCTGTGCCAGTGCTGGGCGCGCTGATTGGCTCGATTGCTGCCTCGTCTGTGATGCAAATGGGCGAAGGCATTTTCGCAGATAGGGAAAATGCACTGGTGGAACAAATGAAACAACGCGTTGATGCCGCAATCGCAGGAATGTCTGCCGACGCGCAAGTTTCACTTGCCACGCTGAGGACGCAATTCGCTTCACTTG
Organism: Lacticaseibacillus mingshuiensis; assembly: GCF_016861785.1. Lineage (GTDB taxonomy): Bacteria > Bacillota > Bacilli > Lactobacillales > Lactobacillaceae > Lacticaseibacillus > Lacticaseibacillus mingshuiensis. The sequence goes on along the minus strand of NZ_BOLS01000001.1, from coordinate 205,886 downwards.
GCCGCTTGCAGGATTCTGCCTTTGATCTTGAGCGGAACATCCAGCTACGATTTGACGCCTCCATTGATTTGGCCAGAGCCGCGGGGGTTTCTGAGAAGATGATTAGGCACCAAATAAGTGAAACGGATCAGTATTTCTTGAGCTGATCAGTGAGGCTCGGGTCGTGTAGATGGCTTGGGCCTTTTTCTATTGAGTTAGGGCTGCCCCTTTCTCCGGACTCGGGGTCCGTCGATGTCGAGGTTTTGACGTCAACAGGCATAATTCGCGGACTGGTGGTCCATAGTTTTCAGCGTTGAACTGCGGCGTGGCTTAGATCCGTGGACTCCCGTTCCATGGATCTCAAGGTTTCGAGGTCACAGCGCGCAACTCGCGGACTGGGAGTTCGTGGATTGAGCACTGAAACGTGGAACGGCTTAAATCTGCGGACTCAGGGTCTGCGGATCTTGAAAATTTGGCGTCCAAGCATACAATTCGAGGACCAGGAGTCCATCGATTCCAAATATACGAGGTGCGAGCTAGCAAGTTGTGGACCGGGAGTCCGTGGATTGACCGTTGAAACGTTGAACGGCACATATCTGCGGACTCAGGGTCTGCGGATCTCGAAGATTCGTCGTCAAAGCACGCAATTCGCGGACTGGCAGTCCATAGACTCAATCTTTGAGCCTTGGCACAGAATTCATTGGCGGACTCGGAGTCCATGGATTTTTAAGTTTCGAGGTCCTAGTGCGAAACTCGCGGACCGGGAGTCCATGAATTTGATTGTTGAACTGTAGCGCGGACCAAATCTCGGACTCCGGTTCCGCCAATTACAAAGTTTCGAGCCCCATGCTGGCAACTCGTGGACCGGGAGTCCGTGGATTGAGCGTTGAAACGTGGAATAGCTTATATCTGCGGACTCAGGGTCTGCGGATCTTGAAAATTTGGCATCAAAGCATACAATTCGCGGACCGGGAGTCCATAGACTTGATTGATGTAATGTGACGTTGCATAAATCCGCAGACTCCTGGTCCGCCGATTTCGAAGCGTCGAGGTGCATGCGGGCAATTCGTGGACCGGGAGTCCGTGGATTGAGCGTTGAAACGTGGAACAGCTTATATCTGTGGACTCAGGGTCTGCGAATCTCGAAATTTGGGCGTCAGAGCACACAACTTGTGGACCGGGAGTCCATGAATTTGATTATTGAACTGTGGCGCGGACCAAATCTCGGACTCCGGGTCCGCCAATTACAAAGTTTCGAGCCCCAAACAGGCAAATTCGCGGACCGAGAGTCCATGGATTGCGCGTGGAAGTGTGTAGTCGCATAAATCAGTGGACTCCGGGTCCGCTGATTTCGAAGTTTTTCCCTCAAAGCACAAAACTGGCGGACTGGGAGTCCATGAATTGCGCGTTGAACGTTGTTGTATTCAAGCATAGTGGACTCAGAGGCTGAGCATATTTATTGCTTTCCAAATTGTTTGGGTGTAAATTGACCGCAAAGAAAAGTGACTGTCAATGAGGGTAAAGGGGGAATCATTGATGGATAACGCAAAGAAGCACGCTTCGAATTGGGCGAGCATGGGCACGGCCACCCGGCGAAAAATGATCCTAGATGAGTTTGAAACAGAGATGCGGCTCCAAGATTATCGCGATATAAATATTAGCGCTCTGGCCACGCATCTGAATATTGGCAAAACAATGATCTTCCGTAGTTTCCCAACCAAGGCCAACCTGGTCACGGCCCTAGTCCTGCGGGATCTTGAGGCATTCGGACCGACGCTGGTGAATGCGTTGGGTGCCACGAATAACCAGGTGCTCCAGAAATTTTTCGCGGACCAGGTCACCCGGCAGTTGCCGCTACTCAAGAGCTTATCGCTGGCGCGGAACCTGACGGAAAAAGATATGCCCGCGGCCGATCTGGCGGCGTTTCATGCTGGGTTGGTGAAGCAGTACCAACAGATCGCCGCGCAGCTGAAGGCCAAGCAGGGGTTTATGCACGAAAATGAAACCGCGCAATTGGTGCGGCTGGCGTTGGTGCTGTTGGTGGATGCGTGCGATGACACGCGGTATGATCAAACGCCGCTGCGTGCGGCCGATGCGGTGTGGGCGCAGTCGCGCGTTTATGTGAATCGCGCGTATGGTGGCTCGGCGCCAAATGGGTTGCGGCAGCCGCGGCGTCCGAGTTGACTCATGCGGCGTGGTGGCCCGCGCAATATTAACAGGCAGATAGGTTGTAAAAAAAGTTCGCAGGAGAAAAATTCCCCTGCGAACTATTTTTATCTCACAAACAAAAACGCTCGTGGAATCTGCGGCTAAATTGCGCTCACTTGTTTTTCAGTAACGCTTCGCCAATTGTATAATCGCGCTCATATTCGTCATCTGGCACCAGCATGCCGCCGGTCGCCCAAACGAGGTGGGTCGCGTTGGCCATGGGGTACTTGCTGGCAAGGAGCGGCTGGGCGTCGTGGAGGGCGGCGAACCCGGCCGTCGCGCTTGGCTCGACGCGGATGTGCTCGGTGTCCATGAGCTCCGCGGTGTACGCCATCACGCGGTCGTCTTTGAACGTCGTGATGGCGTCCAGCAGGGTGCGCATTTCATGGCCGGCGAGGCGGCTCGGGCGACCGACCGCCAGTCCATCCGCTTCCGTCAGGCCGTCCAGCCCGATGTCGTAGACCGAGATCTGCTCGTTGAGCGTCGTCGCCATGCCCAGCACGACGGATGGGACGTGGGTCGGCTCGGCGAAGATCGCGTGGACCGCGTCGCCGAAAATCATTTTCAGCCCGAACGTGACGCCGCTTGGGGAGCCACCCACGCCAGCCGGCAGGTACACGAACAGCGGATGCGTGGCGTCGACCGGAATGCCGGCGTCCCGCAGCTGCTTTTGCAGGCGAATGCCCGCGACCGCGTAGCCGAGGTACAGGTCAACGCTCCCTTCGTCGTCGATGAAAAAGACGGTGGGGTCCTGATCAGCCGCAAGTCGGCCCGCCGTGATCGCCGAGGAAAAATCGGTGTCGTGCTCGACCACCGTGGCGCCTTTTTCACGCAGGAGGTCCTTTTTCCATTGCTTCGCGTCGTGCGACATGTGGACCGTCGCCTTGAAGCCGAGTTTGGCTGCGACGATGCCGATCGACAGCCCGAGATTGCCGGTCGACGCCACGGAAATGCCGTAATGGCTGAACAGATCGTGGAACGCCGGGGTATCAAACGCTGCATAATCATCCATATAAGTGATCAGGCCCGCATCAACGGCCAGCTGCTCCGCAATTTTCAACACCTGGTAGATCCCCCCGCGACTCTTGATCGACCCACTGATCGGCAGTTGATTGTCCGCCTTCAGATACAGCGCGCCCGGCAAGTCGTAATGCTCGCGCGCCGTGATCGCCGCCTTCATCGCGGGCAGCGGCAACACCGGCGACTCCAGAATCCCGCCGCTCACCGCCGTTTCCGGAAACGCGTGCACGAAATACGGCGCGAAGCGATCCAGCCGCGCTGCCGCATCGAACAGATCCGCGCGCGTTTGCCGAAGCGTCGCCGCCTTGCCATAATCCGGATTGGCCCACACGACCTCGCGCCCAGCCGCCAGATCCGCAACGATCGGCGTAGACGCGGCTAACTCATCAATATTCATTATGATCCTCCTTGTATTTTTCAGGCTTTGGGAAAAATAGTGACGCGCTAATTTCGCCGGCGCCGCCTCGGCCCTTTGCTTGTGCAGCAGGCCACGGCCCTGCGAAATTTGTCCAGTAGGAAGTGTACCATATTGTCACGAGCAATGCAGTGCAGACGCCTCGCGCGGCGGCCGGGCGTGGTGGTCCAAAGGTGTGCTATGTAATAGAAGAAACGCGTTTGTTTTTCGCCTGGGAAATCGCTGTAGGCCTTGAGGGACAAGGCGTTCGACGTTTCTGTGTCGTGCAAAGACTGGCACTTTGAATCGTCGCCTCGTCTTTATTCTGAATGTGCCCGGGGACCTATTTTCCCCATGATGGCCTGCCGCACCGCATTTTCCCGCCTGCCAGATCTTCCATTCCGCCTGGGGGTTACGGTATGATCAACAAGTAGCTACTGGAGGCGGTAAATATGGCGATCATCAAAGTTGTGGGTGCAATTATAATTATGGACGGCAAATTATTTGCTGGTAAACGGGCGGCCGGGCGGCATCTGGGCGGCTACTGGGAATTTCCCGGTGGCAAGATCGAGCCCGGCGAGACGCCGCAATCGGCCCTGCGCCGCGAACTGGAGGAAGAATTTGGCGCCGACGCCACGATCTTGGGCCGCTTTGAACAGGCGGGCGATCAAGAATATGAGTTTGGCGAAGTCGTGCTGGATTGTTTTTATGCGCAATTCGAAACGCCGATCACCAAAACCGTTGCCCACGACGAGCTGCGCTGGCTCACCGCGAATCAGGCACGCGCCTTGACCTGGGCGCCGACCGATCGCCCCGTCCTCCCGCAATTATCGAAAGATGGGTTGCCTCAATGAATACTGAAGAAGAACTGCGCCGCGCCGCCGATTTTGGCTTCATCGATGACCAGACCGAGGCACTGGAGGTTTATCAGCCGATGCTGGTGACCAATCAGAAGGACGAAAACGTGCTCAGCGCGCTGGAAGATGAGCTGCGCGAAAGTCAGACGTTCACGATCGCCGTGGCGTTTGTGACGCTCGGCGGCTTGCTGGACCTGAAGCCCGTGCTGGCGGACCTCGCCGCGCACGGCATTCGCGGCCGCCTGATCACCTCGACGTATCTGGGCTTCAACGATCCGCGGGTGTTCGCCGACCTGCTGCACATTCCCAATCTCGATGTGCGCATCGTTGAGGCGGAAGGTTTTCACACCAAGGCCTATTATTTCCAGCACCGCGATTTTCAAAGCGTGATTATCGGCAGCGCCAACCTGACACAAAATGCGTTGAAGGTGAATTTCGAATGGAACCTGCGCGTCACATCGACGGCCCGCGGCGACGTGGTGAAAAACGTGTCCCACCAGCTGGCGACCCTGTGGCAAAAGGCGGTGCCGCTGACTCCCGCGTGGATCGCGCAATACACCAGCACCTGGCAGCCGCAGCCGAGCGCGACGCCTGCGACTGTGGCCGAAAGTCCGGTCGACTATGCGGTGATCAAGCCAAATCGCATGCAGCTGGATGCGCTCGCCGCGATTCAGGAATTGCGCGAGCAGGAACACGCCCGCAAAGCCCTGATCGTGGCGGCGACCGGGACAGGCAAAACAATTCTCGCGGCGCTTGATGTGCAGCGGGTCCAGCCGCGTAAATTGCTGTACGTGGTCCACCGCGAACAGATTCTGCGCAAGTCACTGGAAAGTTTCAAGGCGGTCTTGGGCGGGCCGGACAGTGATTACGGAATTCTCAGCGGGTCGTCGCGCGACACCTCGGCGAAGTACTTATTTGCGACCATCAATATGATCATCAAACCTGAGATTTATGCGCAATTAGGCCCGGACGCCTTCGATTATATTTTGATCGACGAGGCCCACCGCGTCAGCGAAAATGCGGCTGGCGAAAAAGAGACCATGTACCAGCGCCTGTTACGTGATTATCAGCCCGCTTTTATGCTGGGCATGACCGCGACACCAGATCGGATGGATGGGCGCAATGTCTATGAATTTTTCGATTATAACCTGGCTTATGAGATCTCGCTGCTCGATGCGCTCGACGATCAGATGCTGGTGCCGTTCCACTATATTGGTGTGCCCGATTTTCAGCTAGACGGTCAAATTATTAGCGACACCACGCAGCTCAAGGACCTGGTCTCCGATGAGCGCGTCGATTATCTGATATCAAAGACTTTTTATTACGGACCGCGCGAGGGTGGCGTGCACGGATTGATCTTCGTCAGCCGTCTGGAGGAAGGCGCGCAACTGGCGAAGAAACTGACGGCCCGGGGCATTGGCGCCGAATTTGTCAGTGGCAGCGATTCCGTTGCGACTCGCGAAGAAGCCGTCCGCCGCCTGGAAAATAGTGAGATTCAGTATATCGTGACCGTCGATGTTTTTAACGAAGGCATTGATATTCCATCCTTAAACCAAGTGGTCATGATGCGTCCGACCCAGTCCAGCATCATCTTCCTGCAACAACTCGGCCGCGGGCTTCGACGCGCGGCGGGTAAGGAATTTTTGACGGTGTTGGACTTTATCGGCAATTACAAAGAAAATTATTTGATCCCGCTGGCGTTTGAGCGCAAGCAAAGCAGCAGCAAGGATACCCTTCGTCGCAAAGTGATCTCGCCGACGATCTCCGGTGTCTCCACGATCAGGTTTGAGGAAGTCGCGCGCAAAAATATTTTGCAGGCGGTCAACCGCGCGAATATGCGCAGCGCGTTGCGATTCAAGCAGGCGTATCAGAGCCTCCAAGCGAAGGTGGGGCGGCCGCCGCTTCTGCTGGATTTTGCGAAGTTCGGGAATGTGGCAGTCGAAGATATTATTCGCGCGCATAAAACGGTTTATGATCTACGGGCGAAAGTGACGCCGGATGATCCGCCGGTGCCCTTATCAAAACAGCAATATCAATTTCTGATCTTTCTTTCCCGGGAGATCGCCGTGGCCAAGCGCCCGGTAGACTCTTGGGTGCTGGGGCAGCTGCTGGCCGGCAACGAGGTGACCGACGCCGGCATTCTGGCGGCGATGCAGGCACGAAACTGGTTTTGCGATGCGGAGACCGTGGCGTCGGTGGCGCGCGGGCTGACCGGGCAGTATTTTCAGCTGAAAAGCAGTGTACAGCGCTATGGGACTGAGCCGCTGGTGGTCATTCGCGATGGTGAGTGGACCCTGGCGCCGGCCTTTGCCGCCGCGCTGGCTGACCCGAATTTTCGCCAATACGCTGCCGATGCGATCGCGGTCAACCAGTATGAGCTGCAAAATGGTGTGCTCGACCTGGCGGAGCGCTTCTCGCCGGGCGAGAAATATTATCGCAGCGACGTGATTCGCCTGCTGAACTGGGACCAGGAGAAAAACGGGCAAAATGTCGGCGGCTACATGATGCGCCGCGACCACCGGTTTGTGCCCGTGTTTATCGCGCTAGAAAAAACGGAGAAGTTTCAAAATAAAATGGCTTATGACGACCAATTTATCGATCGCAGTACCATGCGCTGGTATTCCAAAAGCGGGCGCACCACGACCAGCGCCGTGGAAAGCGTGTTGATCGGGGAACGCGACTTCGGCATGATCCAGTTGTTCGTCAAGAAATCCGACCATGACAAGGGTGAAGGTACCGACTTCTATTATCTCGGCCCGGCGAAGGTGATCGACGCCACGAACGAGGTCAAGCATAACTCGGATGGGAAAGCGACCAAGCTCGTCAACTTCAAGCTGAAGCTCGCGCATTCGGTGCCAGCGGGGCTGTATCGGTCCTTGAATGACTTTGATTATTGAGCGATGGCCGAAATGAACGTCTGGTGTTAAATAAACATCTGTCGATTGAAAGACAGATGTTTATTTTTGTGCCGAGGGACAATGGCAGACACATGTTCAGTAATTGACGGGTGACTGTCGCCTAGACCAAGCGTCACGCGGTTGCGGCTTTCCGTGCCCAAGATTTTTCGCCTGCCTTCGCGTAACCGTCATATTATGTCGCGGTGATATGCTACACTGCTCCAATAAGAAAGAAGGGGCGGTTATGTTTGGAATGACGCTTGTCTTTGGTGTGAAGGCCGTGTTGATGCTGATCTTGGCAATCGGGGTGATCGTGGGGTCACTGTGGTGGTTTGGCGAGACCGAGCACCTATTTTTAGTGTTTCTCGTCGTCGCCTTGCCGGTCTTTTGGGCCGCGATGTACATCTGGCTGTTCTTCAGCATGATGCACGGCTCCGCACTGCTTGGCGCCTTGGATTTCGGCAAGTGGATCGGCTACATCGTCCTAGCACTTCTCGCAGGGGTCGTCTATATTTGGTGGCGCGACCGATATTGAGCACGAAAAATTAATTTGAAAATGTTATTATAACTTGCCGCCTCTCATCATTTCCGTCATACTAGGGAAAATGATGGGAGGCGTTTTGATGCGCCAAAGTAGTCCGGAACGCACCGTTGACATGTTGGTTCGCCTAATGCAAGGCGACGCGCTGACTTACGAAGACTGGTGTCGCCGCTATCACAAAGAAGCGGCGAGGCGCACCTTTCAGCGCGACCTCGCCGTTATCAAAAATACGTTGCTGGAATATGATTTCCCCGCGACGCTCGAGCGAGATGGCGAGGTCGTCACGCTGAATAAAAACTCCTCCACCGAGACATTTTCGGCGGTGATCGCGTGCGCCCACATTTTGCTCGCGAGCCGCGGCCTGCCCAAAGATGAGATGATGGCGACGCTTGCGATGCTGGAGGATCAGCTGTCGCCGCGCCATCGAGAACTCGGCCACGATTATCTTCAGATGGCCAAGGCCAGTTACGTGCCGCTGCCCAATGCAAAGGCGCTGTTGCCGCGATTGCTGGAACTGGCCCCATTGATCTTGCGCCACCAGGAGATCGCCTTCAGTTACACGGGCAGTGATGGCGGGCCGCAGACTATTCAGCACGGCCGTCCCGAAAGTTTATTTTTTGATAACTACTATTTTTATGTGGCGATGCAAAGCCGCGAACATCACGGCTACTGGACGTATCGCGTCGACCGCATCCTCGCGATCGGTGATATTGCGTCCGCCGCGATGCCGGACCCCGCCAACCGATTTTCCCTGCAAGACTACCGGAAAAATACGTACCTGCAGCGCAAAGGCGAGCTGACCACCCTGCAATTCAAGTGCTGGATCTACCCGCAGACCGCGCTGGACCGCTTTCCGGAGTCGAAAATCATTCGACCGTGCGAACGCGGCGGGGTGGTGATCGAGGCGCGGGCATACGCGGCGGGCGCGTTGATGTGGCTGCTCAGCGAAGGCGCGCAGGTGCAGCTGATCTCGCCGCCATCGCTGGTCGCGCAGCTCAAAGATCAGCTGCGGCAGGCCGTTGCGCAGTATGAACGGGACTAAAAAAGGCGGCACGCGGCCGCCTTTTTTAGTGGTTGTTGATGGCAAAATTGATCATCGCCTTGATCGATAAAATGATGATCAGGCTCGGGGTCACATAGCGGAACCAGCGCGAGAACCAGCCGCGATACGTGTCGGCATGATCTCGAATCCGGTTGCGCAACATGGCTGCGCCGAAGATCAGTGTGATGAACAAAATAATAAACCCGAAAAATGCCAGAAACGGGAGATTGGTGCTGCACCAAAGGCCAGCCGCCGACGCAACAAGGGCCCAAAAGAGCATGATCATTTCGCCGATTTTCCAGTCCGACACAGAGTAAATATATTCGACTTCATCGTCGCTCAGTCCGCCGCTCGTGCTTGAGCCGGTGATCACTTCACCGCAATTTGGGCAGTAATCATAGCCGGCCCGGACAAACGACCCGCACACCGGACATTTGAAGCCTTTGCCCTGACTGACATTTCGATTCGCATAATTTTGGTCGCGTTGATAACCCATTTTTTAACTTCCTTTCTATGGTGCCAACAATTGATGTCGCAAGAATAACATAGCGGCGCGACATAATATGGCACGAGGGACGACGCAGGGAAAAAAGTTTGGTGGCTGGCTATTTAATTTGCGGATCGCAGTAAACAAAAAACGCAATTCCCAACCCGTGGAAATTGCGATTTTTATATAGGCGCGCCGACCGTTTTCAGTTCACCGTGATCATCCGCGCATCGATCGGCCCCGGCACCGACTCGATGGCCAGCCGCACCAGCACATTTTCTTTGCGGACGCCATCCAGATAGACCTCGCGATGCGTATTGGGCAGGCGCAGGTCCAGATTTTTCGCCTGAACCGCCGCCGTGAGCGTCTGCCAAGCGGGGCTGGCGTCCGTGAGCGTTTCTGGACTGGAGATCTGGATCTCGGTGCCTTCCTCTAGCTGCTTGAATTGAATCGGTTTCGCCTCCGGTCCCATTTCAAGCGCCGTGATGGCCGCGCCGACTGCCTTTTTTGTCACAAACAGCGGCTGCTTGAGCCACAACTGAAAGTGCTGGCGGCTGGCGATCGTCGGGCCGCCCGACCAGACCGCCTGCACCGGATACGGCCGGTAGCTGCGAAACCCCGAGATCGGGATGCCGGCGTCGGGGCCTTCGCTGATGCGCGCGGCGATCGTCTCCAGCAGCAGCGCCTGCGTCAGAAACGCCGGATCATGCGTGCGCAGCGGGGCCTCGCCTTCCACCGTCAAATAACCGCGGGTCGTCAGGGTCACGAAACTTGTTTCTTGCCGACGCGAATATTCGCGCGTCTCGAATTGTTGCCAATCAAACTCCAACATTTTTAAGCCTCCTCGCTCTGTTTGCTTAGGATGATACACCCGTTTTAGCAAAAAGACGTCGCAGACAACTCGGCAGGCGAGGGGCTGGGATTTTTGTCGCAAGGCGAGGCTTCAGCGCAGGGCTAGGTGTCTCTTGTGACATTTATTTCGAGAAAGTATAATTTAGTTATCGATAATTTGATACACAGAAGGGAAGCGCAGCGATGACATTGGAAAAAGAGGAACTGGTCCCAACGTTGGTCTACCGGTCTCAAGGCTTCAGCAAGGACCACGGCAAGGAAATGGTGACGCTCGACTTCGAGTACGCGGACGACTTCCACGTCTCGCTCACCCCGGAAGACTGGCAGCGCTTCGTCGCGTCATTGCCTGATCAGGATGTGAAGGCTTTCTTCCTTAGCAATTACAAGGCGCATGGGAATTCCCTGGCATTTGAGGATGCGCTGGATGAACTGTCGATCCAGTATGATACCATCGCGTTCTTTGATGAGTAAGGGGTAGGAAACGATAACCCAAAAACGAAGAGCTCTCCCAGATTTTTGTGGGAGAGCTCTTCGTTGTGAATATTGGTTATTCTTGTAGGCCGTCGTTTTCTTGGCCATCGTCCTCATCGATTCCAGTGTCTTCAGTATTTTGGACTTTTTTCGTCACGCGAATTTCGATCTCACTGAGATCGTGATCGCTAATAGTCAAAACGTTCTCGATCTGCTTCAGGCGGAGGGAGTTATTCACCCAACCAGAATTCACGGCGAGTGTTGAATTTGGCAACTGAAGCCAGCGAAGCTCATTTGAGAGTGTCTTTTTGCTTGTGTCCACGACCAGATTATTGCCATCAAGCGCCGCCTGGTAGAACGAACTAGGATTCTCAGCCCACAATTGAGAGACGAGCGCCTCATACATATCCTTCCAATTGCCGACTTCGGTGATTGCATCCTCATTCAGACGATACGCATTGATTTTCCAGCCCGTATAGTCCTCGCCAGTAGTCAGCGTCTGCCAATCCTCTTGTACATCAGGGTCGTCGATCTCGGGAAGAGTCGGCATTGGCCATGCTTTCAATGCCCGGGCGAACAGATCATCTTCGCGCGCCTGTAAGGATCGCTCATCCCAGCGGTCCCATTGAGTGAGCCACTGATTGAGCTTCAGCGCTGAATCATGATAACCATCCGACATATCCCGCTTGACGAGAAACGCGCGATTACTCATCTGCACGTTGAAACCCGTAAGCGTCAAATTTGCTAACCGGTTGATCCAAGTAGCATGGATGTTTTTCCAATCTGAGCCGAGCGAGTTTTTCCAGTCGTTTGACAGGTTCCGCGGCATGATGTGCTCAATGGAATATTTACTTTGGGCCGCGCGTTCAAAAAGATTCTGATGCTCGCCGTGCACGTTATTTAGCTCATCAATGATGAACCAAAACGAATTCGAATAAATGTGATAGAAGTCTTTTGTTTGCAGGGCCGCTTGAACGTCCTGGTCTGATGGGAAAACTTTGTTGGGTTGGACCTTCTTCATCAGCACATAGGCGAAAGCCACGTCATATTCGAGACCCACCTTGTGCGAGTAACGAAGTACGGTGCGATTCATTGTTGCAAAAAGGCCATTCAAGCCAGTCGTAGGCGTCCCGACCGTCAAGCGCCGTGCCAAGTAAGCGAGCAAAATGCGAAGGACGTTATTGAGAGCATCAGCATTGATCTCGCCCGCGTGTGCTTGGCTGAAGACCTGAATCAGGAAGGGATTAATGACATCGATATGCAGATGACCGAGCCGCTTCAGCAGGTTGAATGTGATTGGATCATCAATATTATCCTCTTCAGGCTGCGTGAACCGCGCGTAAAGATTGGCCACAGCGGTTTCTTGCTTCAGTTGATCGATCCGGTCAAATCCTCGGCCTTCACCGATCTCCCGGCGATAGTCGTTATAAACTTGATCCGCCTTGGTCGGTTTGGAACTCTTTTCCAGTGAAGTCAGGTAGTCGCGATAAAAATGGGAGAGATTTTCCGTCCCAATCAGCGCCTCGATCTCTTGCCAATAAGTAAACGCCTGAAGCTGTTGTTCCTTGGGCAGGCTCATCAACAGATAATTCCTGATCTTATCAGATTCCGTCAGATCCAGGCCAGTCGAGTTGAGGCTCTCAAAAATCATCTGCGCGTCATCGCCTTGCTGAACGATGATCGTCATGACTTGAACGTGATTCGTGACGAGTTCCAGCCACTCGGAAGGGGACAGTGGGCTATCCGTGATCAACCGTTTGAGAAGTTCGTAGTTCTCTTTGAACAGAGAAGGTTTCGCCTCGTCGCCGTTGGTCAAGACATCCACATATGGAATATCATCCCCAGGTACCGGCTTGAGCCGATTTTTCGCAACGGAATCCTTGTCGTACTTGTTGATGAGGTATTGGTCACTGATCATCTCGCGCATCAATGCCTGGTCATCGCCAGGACACAGATCACGGATGGCAATCATGAACAGCGACATCGTGGTGAGTCGCTGCTGACCATCGATCACAGCAGACTGATTGAGACCGTACGTCGTATCGAGAATCATACTGCCGAGAAAATAGTTCTCCATCTGCTTCTCATGCGCTGTCAAAAGATCGCTGATCAGCCGTTTGATCTGCGTTTGCCCCCAGCTGTACCGACGCTGATAGATTGGAATAATGTAACTGTTGGAACTGTACAAGACCTGTTTGACCAGTGACTGCGGACTTCCCTGCATCGTTTATGCCCCCCAAAGCGTTTATGTTGATTGTAGCATTTTACAGTAAGAATTTGGTTTTCTGCTATGAAGTAGTATGAGACATTGGTGCATCGGGAAATCGAGAGTTTGGCGATGTTGCCTGAACGCTATTTTGAGCTAGTGAGCTTTTGGGTAGAGGGTGACCAAGTCTAACGGAATCGTTTGCTGGGCCGAGATAACGACTTAGGCGAGTCTTTGAGGCCAGTGTGTATGGCAATTCAACGCGTTTTAAAACGAAATTCAGATAATCAGGGTGTGTGAAGGGATAAACGGAAAGATTGGACGGCCTAAGAAATCGAATAGCTGATTATGGCACAGAACAGACCTGCGTATAGACTGATAAGGAAGGGCTATTTCAGCTACTATTAGGCACAGGGGATTGGTACAATAGTCATATCCACATTGGTCAACTTTATGGACCGAGGTAATTGCAAGAGTATATGCTATCAGGGTTGCAGCTCAAAAAACTTCGCGCGATTCAATTCTAGTTTCTAATCCCGTTTTATTCTCGAAGTGAGATTGTGGCCACAATGAAAACTGAGGGGCACCGAGTTATCCGACGACAGGGCCCAAGATTGCCAGCTTCTTTGAATACCTGTCGTGTTGTCCCAAGGTTGTGGTGCTGAACAGAAAACATAAGCTGACGCTATCGCAGCATAGAATGTGGAAAAAGGGGGGGATTTTTCAAAATGAAATATATTGACCAGTTCAGTTTGGGCTTAGGAGTTCTTCTGGAGCCAATCGATTCAAAAGTTCTTGAGAGTCTATATAAAAACGCTCCAAAGAAGACAAAAGGAACTTCGGCGGTGATTCGAAATCAAAAACAAAAAAAGAGAATAATTTCGCTTCTTATTACAACACTTAAGAATCCAAATCTGCAGTATTTGTTTGAAAATGTTAAAAACGGAAGGCTAGATAACTTCTATACTCGCTTTTTTAAATTTTCCGATGTTGATAACCAGAACGTAGATTATTTTCTGGCTAGTCTAAAACAAAAAAGTCCTTCGGCCGGCGCTTGGCTCTTATACCGTATAAAGAATGAAGATAACGATATTATCACTAAAATCTTTGATAAAGACTTTATTGAGCAAACGAAATGGATTGACCAATGGTATCAAATCGAATGGAATTCACTGCACGGGTCGGTATCCCAGAATTCAACGGGGGCGTCGAATTCTGAATATGAAAAACTCAAAGTCGAGATCAGGAGATTAACCAGAGCAAATGAGAAATTAAAAAGCAAGGAAGAACAGCAAGAAATTCGCAATATTGAAACTATTAAAAAGCTGAAGAAGGAGGCTGACTTCGAACTCGCGCAGGCAAAATCCAAAATGGGCTCTATTTATGAGGAAAGATTAAAGACAGAAAAACAAAAGCTTTCCAAAGAACAAAGTTCAATCACTGTGGAATTTAATAAGCGATTGGATAAGTTGAAGACTCTTCAGGCTGATGCTGAAAGGTATACCGAAGAGATACAATCGCTTAATATTAAGGTTTCCATACTAGAAAAGCAAAATAACAAATATCATTCAGACACTAATGCGAATCAAACCGATTTAGGCATGGAACTACCTAGTGCAATAACAGCATTACTTGAACAAATTTGTCTGCAGCTTGACAAGCCAATAACCGCCTATGTCACTGATCATTCTGAAATGCCTGATCAGCAAGGCATCTTTTTGGGTCGTGGATTATCTGTTGAGGTCGTCGCAAACCTTATACAGTTAATCCGGCCTGACAAGGTATTTCTTATTCAAGAAGAAATTAACACACAGTTCCAATATCTACTCAGACGCTTGCTAAAGCACAAGGCAGTTACTACATCTGTGCTCATTGTTTCAAAAAACCACTACTTATACAAATAAAATTGAAAGAGGTGCTCATTTTGAACGAACAGGACGCGATTGTGTTAGGGAAACAAAGTTTCACGATGATTGGCTATCTTGCAAGCAGTTCTGACATCATTATTACGCGAGACAGTGATCTTATGCTAAAGATTACACCAAGAACAGACTATCCCGACAGTGTGGATTTCACAGTGTTACCTCCACAAATTAATGTCTTTGTGAAGAATAACCCAGGGCTTTCCTTTAAAGATGATAAAGATCTAGATTTTCAAGACAGACTTGAAAAGGCTTATGAAGCCTTTGGCGATAAATGGTTTGTGACTACGCCCAACTTTACTTATAACGACGAAACAGGAAAATACTATGTTGTTGCATATGATGTTCAAGAAATTGGTCGAAATGAAGGGGTTGCACCTGAGCAGGTAAAATTTTGGAGGTTGCCAATTTTCCACCCGATGAACACTTATAATCGACCAAAAAATCGACATGAGTTTGAAGATGCGTTGTTAAAAGGCAAGGTTGTCGGAAATATAATACCCTGGCCTGCTGATGCGGATGAGGCTCCCCATGGCATTATTTGGCGAGAATCAGCTGATGAAATCACTCTCTATACCGGTATTGAATCACAAGCAGTGCACAGTGCTGGGTTATCTTTCTTCCCCAAAAATGGGAAGACGATACAGAGTGTCCATCTGACGCTGGATGATAACGAGTGGTTTCCGAACTTTTTAGAATTTCAGAATAGCCCAATCGGGTATATCCCTGTAGATATCTATGAGAAATATGAACATCTTTCCGAAGATTTTTCCCCTATTTCCTTAAGTGGCGACCCGGAAAACGAGGAAACTCATATAGTCTCTGACAATACCAGTGGTGGGCCTTCAACCAATTCCGAACCGATTGAAAACACAGTACCAAGTACAGCCGATGCCCTGCGTGATATGACCTACAAAAAGGACCAACAGGAGAAATTTATCCATCACTTAATGTTGGAAACTGAGCGGAGCGGACTTCACTACGCTTTGAAAGACCTGATAAACTTTCATACTGCAATGGAAAGTGATGGTCTGGTGATTCTCTCAGGGTTGAGCGGGACCGGCAAATCAAAATTGGTTAACGCATATGCCCAAGCGTTAGGAATTGTCCATTCAGGACATTCGTCCAAGCAATTATGCTTTGTTCCGGTAAGACCTTTCTGGGCTGACGATTCCGATCTTCTCGGGTATGCAGATATGGCAAATAACGTTTATCGGCCTGCTGACAGTGGACTAGTCGATGTATTGATTGATGCCTCAAAAAACCAAGGGCGCATGTATATCGTTGTTTTTGATGAGATGAATCTCGCGCGAGTAGAACACTATTTTTCCCAGTTTCTTTCTGTGCTTGAGATGTCCCCACAAAGTCGCTATATTAGCCTGTACAATCCAAAGCTTGCGAGCCGACTGTATAACAGTGAAAGCTATCCTGCACAAGTTCAAATTCATAATAATGTCCTATTTGTGGGAACAGTAAATACTGATGAATCTACTTTCCAATTTTCTGACAAAGTTCTGGATCGGTCAAATGTTATCTCTCTACACATTTTACCTTTCAATCAACATTATGCAAAAGTCAGTCAATCTTCTAAGCCAGACACAGATGAAAATGGCGACAGCGAGATCACATCACTCATTTATAGAAATCTATCCAGTAAAGATTTGCAGATGCCCCTTACTGATCAGGAAAAGTCACTTCTTTGGGATCTTCATCAAGCTCTGAATAAGCAAGATCGCAACTATGGTATCGGATGGCGTATCGTTGCTCAGATTGATAGCTTTGTCAAAAATTTGCCGAGTTTTCCTGATGGCGTCAGCCGTGAAGAAGCTCTCGATCTTCAGATTGTCCAACGAGTCTTAACAAAGGTCAGAGGGTCAGAAGAACAATTGAAGGAGTTGCTTGGCGACGACACCACAACCGGATCATTAGCGGAGGTACTCGACAAATATAGCGGCTTGTATAAATTTACAGCATCCCGAGAGTTGCTTGAGCAAAAAGCGAGGGAGTTGAAATTATATGGTTTCACCATGTAGCTTGATTCTGCAGATGGAAAAACCCGATAGCGAGACGGTCCTGAAACTATATACGTCTGATGAATTGGAAACTCTGAGTGATGCTGATATTGTTGAGATTAGAGAGTACCAAGCATTCACCATCCTCTTAAAATCAGAAAATTCTGATGCATATTTCTGTATACCAGAGGTAGACGATTATGATATTCCACAGCGTATTTCAAATGAAGCAATATCAGATGAGCTGATTTATCTTCCAAACGTCAGATACAAAATTTTTGGGTTCTCACAAGGACGTAATCCCGAAATCATCCAGACAGTTCCACTCACGCCAGGGTATTATACTATACGCCTCTATACGAATGACCAATGGTTCTTTGCATACTGGCGAATCATCCCTAAGGACCTTAGCCAGGAAGAGTGGCAGGCAATTCGAGATGACGTGGAAGCCAAGGTCCGAGGGCTGGCAATGGACTATACAACGCGTAAACGTACTCAAGTACGTCGTCTTCGAGGTGGAAAATTCGAGCTGTATCTAGATGACGACACAACTTTTTTAATAGCTCAAAGCTCAAGGATACGTTTTGCAGTAGAAAAATTGCGAAACGAAGCGAAGTTCAGAATTAGTAAGCGATATTCATGGGTACCGTCTGGATCCAGTAATGATACTGACCAACTAACAATTAGAAAAATTGGAGAACGTCCGGACAAACAAAACCAGCTATACTCTCCCATCCGATATCTCGAGTACAATATAGCCATTAACCAATGGCTTAAATTGATCATCAATACTATTACTAAAACTTGTGAATCACAGAGTGCCTATCTTGCCTCGGTTCAAGCTGAACTAGATATTCAATACGCTGAAGAAGAAAGGTTCAAGGGTAACAGAACCGACTCGGAGATTGCTTTTACAAAAAATTCGTATGAATCAACTCACAGTCAAATAGTCTCAAATATGCAGGCTCTTCTTAAATTGTCACGATATCTCTCTATTGTCCTACAAGATGAATTTCTCGCTTCGGTAGATCTTCCTGCGAATCGAATCTTTCCTAAGGGGCTTATGCTTAATCCTCAATATAACCTGCTGTACAAAATATACTACGGGCTTAGACATCAGGACAAACATTATACTACCGATGCCTACTACTCTCGTTATTGGAAAAAGACGGCAAAACTTTATGAGATCTGGACCTACATCAAGGTTTTAGATAGTCTAATTAATTCTGGTTATAGGCCCATTTCCGGTTGGATTTACGATTCTGCCACGGTCCTTCCTTTTCTCGACGATGAAACCACTGTTATTCTTAAAGGAGATGATGTTACTCTACAGCTAGCTTTCAATCAAGCTATTCCACATGATGAAAAAAAAGTAACTAAGCAAATGCCTCTCATGATATACGCGAGAAAGAACAAACCTGATATTCGATTGGATATCTTTATTAAGGAGGACTTATATTTAGGCTCGATAATTCTTGATGCAAAGTATAAAAATCTTAAAGCGCTTATGCGAGAACGAAATGAAGGATTTGCGGGGGTAGCTGAACAGTTTCGAGCCTATCGTAATGATCCTGACTCACCATTACTTCATATACCACAAGCCATTAAACCAAAACCTGTTGATGCGGTCATTGTCCTTTACCCAGACAAACCGGACAAGGAGGAGGCAATTATAAATAGACAGAATTCAGTGACGTATATGCAGTTGAAACCAGGAGTCGGGGATTCCAATTTATCTAGAATTTTAGAGCAACACATCACTAATGTTTTTGGACGCTCGAATTATCTTGAAACGCTATAGATTTTTCCACGTTCTCGTATTTAGTTGCCTTCGTGCTTCTTGTTACAGTCAAATTCGTTTACCAAAAATTCCCATATGTAAAGGTGTCCTCGAATAACTGATAAAAAAACCTTTGCCCGTGCAACCCACGGGCTTTTTTGCTACACTGTACGGAAGAGATTCACAAAGGAGACAACAATGGCAACGATTCAATGGTTCCCGGGGCACATGGCGAAAGCGCGCAATGAGGTCCAGGCAAAACTTAAACAGGTTGATCTTGTGCTTGAGATCACGGATGCGCGGACGCCCGAGGCCAGCCGCAATCCGATGATGAACGAGCTTGTGGGGGATAAACCCAAGATCATGGTGCTCAACAAGCAGGATCTGGCGGACCCCAATGTGACGGCGCAATGGATTCGTTTTTACGAAAGCCAAGGGACGGCGGCGATCGCGATCGATGCCCAGCACGCGCGCCAGCTCAAGCAGATTCCGCAACTTGCGAAGAAACTGCTACACGAGAAGATCGCGCGGCAGCAGGCCCGCGGGATTCGTGACCCGATGATCAAGGCGATGTGCATCGGCATCCCCAATGTCGGCAAATCAACGGTTCTCAACCGCCTCATCAGCAAGAATATCGCCGTCACCGGAAACCGGCCTGGCGTCACCAAGAATCAGCAGTGGCTCAAGGCTGACAACAGTTTTATGTTGCTGGACACCCCGGGCATTCTGTGGCCGAAGTTTGACGATGAGCAAGTCGGCCTCAAGCTTGCATTTACCGGCGCCATCGCCGATAACGTTGTCAATCCTGACGATGTTGGGCTATTTGGCCTGCATTATTTTCAACAGCGCCACCCCGACGCTTTGCGCAAAGCCTATCATGCGACGGCGGCTGACATCGCGCTGCCTACGCCTGACCTCATGGTGCACCTCGCCAAGACCAACGGCTTCGGCGACGAATACAACCGCATGGCCGAGCGCGTGATCTTCGACGCGCGCCAGGGCAAGCTCGGCCGCTTCACCCTCGAGGTGCCGAATGAAGCTGAGTGAGATCCGGGAAAAATTGGCCGCAGATCCGGTCGATGACACGTTTCTCGAGGAAGTGGCGCGCGACAGCCGCGTCGGCGCCCAAAAATTATTAGCCACGTACCGGCGCCGCCAAGACGAAGCCGCCACCGCTGCGCTGGACCTGCAATATCGCAGTCGCTATGAGCGCGAGCTGTGGCCGCGCTATCCTTTGATCGCCGGCATCGATGAAGTCGGGCGGGGGCCACTGGCTGGGCCGGTCGTCACGGCGGCCGTGATCTTGCGCCAGGATTGCGAGCTCCCAGTCAACGATTCGAAGCAACTGACTCGCCATGAACGCGAGCGGCTGTATCCGCTGATCATTTCACAAGCGATCGCTGTTTCGCTGGGCGTCGCGGATTCGCGCGCCATCGATACCGAAAATATTTATCATGCCACCGAGCTCGCAATGGGCCGGGCTGTTTCGTCGCTGCGCGTTCAGCCCAATTTTCTACTCGTCGACGCGATGCGCGTGCCGGTCGAGGTGCCGCAGCGCAAGCTCATTCACGGCGACGCGAACAGCATCTCAATCGGCGCCGCCAGCATCGTCGCCAAGGTCGTGCGGGACCGTTTGATGGAAATGTACGACGGCCTGTATCCGGGCTACGACTTCAAAGACAACATGGGTTATGGCACGAAAAAGCACCTCGCCGGCCTCGCCGAGCTGGGCATCACCCCGATTCACCGGATGAGCTTCGCCCCGGTCCGCGAAGAATACATGCGCCAGCAACAGTGGATCCAGGAGAATGGGCGCGGGTGAGACGGGCGGCTTAGATTGCGCACTATTCCAAATACAAGAAGAAGCCAGGTTCCGCTTCGGCAATGTGCCGTGGGAGGAACCTGGCTTCTTCATATTGTACAGATCGCGACAACCGGCTGATTTCTATCGGTTATTGTTGCATCGGTTTGTTCTCGATCATCTCGCGCTGGGCCGAATCATCCGTAATCGTCGCAGACCACGTGATCGTGTGTGTTTTTCCATCGCGTTCTTCAGTCGTGGTCCAATTCGGGAAGACTAATTGGCCGTTTTTCACTGCGTATTTGAACGTGTAGCCGGAACTTAAGAGCATGCCGTCAGTCCCGTCTTTTCCAGGTTTCAAGGTCATCACGCCATCGCTGAAGGTGACAGTATCGCTCCAGACTGGAATGTAGTTGCCGTTCCCCGTGAGACGGAACTCGCTATTCGACTTGAAATAGCCATACCCGCTATAGTCATGGACCAGATTTGTCGGGGCGGTTTGGTCATCCATGGCCTTGCTAGAGTCTTCGCCATCATAGAGAAGTGGGATGATCGTGAGGACTTTGCCAGTTAGATCTGGAATTTTTGCAGTAGCTCCGTCAACCGAGTCTGTTTTTTCCGCAGGCTTTTTCTCTTTCACTTTAGCCGTTGTCTTTTTCTCTTCAGGCCATTTGAAGAGGGGTATCCGAAATTCGATGGACTTTGATTCAACCGTTTCCTTCCCAATCAGCTCTGGAAGCTTGCTTTCAGCTTTTGCAGAAGCGATAAAGTCTCCGCTTAGCGAGGAATCTGTTGAAGTTTTAACAGGTGACACCGATTTGTTCTCGAATGAAAAATCTGCGTTCGCGTTAAAATCAAGTCCAGCGAAAGCCGAAAGATCGGCGCAATCGATGCCAGCCAGAATTGTGATACCTGGTGCGGCGTCGAGTCCGACTTTGACTTCACCCTTTGCGCCGACTTTGCCTGAAGTCTCGCTGCTGACGGTCGGCTTGAATTTGATGCCCTTATTGTTGATTGAAAGTGTGGCCTTTTGTATCGCATCGAAGTTCAATTCGACACCAAGCTCGCCATTGGCATCAAGGACGAGCTTTATCGGAATAGTGATTGAAACCAACGGCACGGCGGTTGGGATGTGTATTTCGCCAATTGGCTTACCGTCTTTGAGCTTCTTGAGAAATTTATTGTTATCAGGGGTAGCAGTGAGGCTGATTTTGGTGTGATTGCCATATGTCAGGGCTTCTTCAGCAGTAACCTTGTATTGTTCAGAAAAAAGGTTGATGTTTGCGTCGAAATCGAGACTACCCTTTATTGACAGCTCATTGCTTGCGGTGAATTTTGCCTTCTTTGGATCGTTCTTTGGGTAACTGTACGTAAAGCTTTCGCCCATGTATGCATTTGCCGAGGCCTCAAGTTTGCCGTCATACCAACTCGTCTGCGTCAAACTGAGTCCCTTCGCAGGCGTGCCACTCACGGCAACGTCATCCGCAGGCACAAACACCGCCTTATCCAACTCCGCCTTGCCGTTGTCGGCTGTTAGCGTGTGAAGCAGCTCCTGCGCGGGCAGATCCGCCAAAGTGAGCACCGTGGTTCCATTCTTGAGTGAGACATCCGTGACCTTCACCGCCTCACCGCCGAAGTTGAAGCCAAACGGTGGGACATACAACCGGTCGCCGACCCGGTAATCCGCTTTGGTCGAACTCAGAATGACTTGCGCCTTCGCTGGCTCCAGCTTGTACCGCTCGCCATTTTCGCCGAGAATCTGGCTGCCGCTCGTGAAGACTGCCTGACCAGCCGTATCCGTGACCGCTTCGCCATTTTCAACGGTGCCCGTGGCCGCCTTGACCACATAGCCATCTTTCCCACCGGGCGTGAGGGTCGCTGTGATGCCCGATCCGCTCAGCGTGTAGGCGTGCGTCTTGATCAGGCGCGTCGAGATCGTCTTGTTGCGAGCGACCGGCACCTGTTGAGTCGTCTTGGTCGTCTGATCCGTGAACGTGACTGTCCCGGACGCGACGCCGACTCGCGCGGAATAGGGGACAATGCCCGCATCTTTAACCCGCGTATATGCGATCGTCATCTGAACCGGATACGATTTCCTGTCGACACCAGCGCCAATTCTTTCGACTGACTGGCTGCGGACGCCGGCTGCGCCGAAAATAGGGTGATGCCGCCGGCCGCGGCCAGCAATACCATGACGGCCGCGCCACCCCGGCGTCGCCGCAGCAAAAGCACACCGCCACCCAACGCAACAATGGCTACGACACCGATCACGACCCATTTGATCAACGAGTTTGTCTTCTGGTAAGTCAGCGTCGCCGCGTGACTGTCGGTCGCCAATTGGTGCGTTTTCGGATCGATCGTAAAATGCAATCGGTGCTGGCCGGCCACGCCAAATGTCTTGAGCTGCCATTTCAACGTCCCATTAGTGCCGCCGAGCGCCTTGGGAAATTTTGCCTGGACCATCACATCTTGATAGAGGCGATCGCTATTATTTTTCAGAATCAGATCGTACTGATTGCCTTTTTGCCGTTCGATCTGCGTTTCAAGCGGCTGTGTGGTCGTGGCTTGCACCGAGACTCTTGGTCCAGTTAATGCGCCCCCCGCGATACCCAGCGCGATGCCCAAAGTGACACCCAGCGCCCCAACTTTTCGCCATCTCTTTGTCATCCCTCATGAACCCCCATGATCATGCGTTTCTGTTCACTCCCAATTGATGAAGTGTCTGCGATTTATTGTACCAGTTGGTCAAGGCATTTCGCGTAATTTATATGTATCGATCGAGAAAGAGGTGTGAATCTTGCAGATACGCAAGTTATTGATCATGTGGCACCTGGCCATGTTCACAAAGGAGTGGCAGACGGAAAATGAGATCTGGCCAGAGATCGCGCTGCGGCAGCTGACGGCGACCAGCGATGCGCGGGCCTTAGCGGATTGGCCGGGGCTGGCAGCGCACCGGCCTGCGCTTGAAAATCAACAGCGCCTTGCCCTCCGCTTGGCGCATGACCCCAGCATCATCACGCGCGCTGACCCTGATTATCCGCCGCGCCTGGGCGAGATTCCCCAGCCGCCATTGGTGCTGTTCACGGCGGGCAACCGGGACCTGCTTCAGACGCGCACATTGGCGGTGGTTGGCTCGCGGGATGCGGGGCGCTACACAAAAGCGGCGCTGGACAATTTTGGCAAGGCCTTCCCGCCTGATCTGACGATTGTTTCTGGGTTGGCGAGCGGGGCGGACACGATGGCGCACGAAATGGCGTTGGCGCAGGGCTTGCCGACGATCGCGGTGCTGGCGAATGGGCTGGACCGCGTCTACCCGGCGCACAACCGGCAGCTTCAGGCGGGCATCGCGGCGGGCGGTCTCCTCGTGTCTGAATATCCGCCGGGCACGTGGCCGATGCCGTATCGCTTCGTCGCCCGCAACCGCATCATCGCCGGCCTGGCGCATGGGGTGCTGGTGACCGAGGCGCGGCTGAAAAGTGGCAGTCTCATCACCGCCAACATGGGGCTTGAAACGGGCCGGGAAGTGTTCGCGCTGCCCCGCGATTTCGACCAGCCACTGGGCGCGGGTACCAATGCGCTGATTCAGGCCGGCGCCAAGCCCGTGATGAGCGCGCGGGACATTACCGATGAGTTGCAATATTTTGACTGACTAAAGCAAGCAAAAAAGCACGCCTTCCAGCTGGAAAAAGCGTGCGCGGTCGAGGCTTATTTAGTGTGTCGCAAAATACCGTTCCAAAAAGTCACACACCCCGGCCTCGTCATTGGTCTTCTCAGTGATCACATCCGCCGCGGCAAGGACTGCCGGAGCTGCGTTCTTCATCGCAACCCCGAGGCCGACTTCGCGGACCATTTCAAGGTCGTTGCCGCCATCGCCAAACGCGGCCATGTCCGCCAGCGAAATGCCAAGCCGGGCGCCGAGTTCTTTGAGGCCCGCGGCTTTGTGGCGGCCTGGCTGGATGATGTCGATGTCGCCATGGCCGGAGCTGGTGACTTCCGCGATTCCGGCAAAGGCCTCGGTGAAGCGCGCCAAGTATTCCTGCGTGCGGGCGGGAGCCATGTTGACGCCAAACTTCATGATCGGGTCGCCGTAAATGGTCAGATCATCGCGCACCTCGAGCCGGTGGTAGAAGCGCCGAGTCTGGGCGATGTATTCCGGGCCTTCCAGCGCGCGGACATACGCTGCGCCCACGCCGCACGCGATCACGGACAGGGCGGGATCACTGCTGAGAAAGTCGGTGATCTGGTCCGTCGCCTCTGGGGAAAAAGTGTGGGTGGCATAGGTCTGCTTGGCGTCTCGAATGTAGGCGCCGTTTTCGGCCACGTAGATCGTTTCCGGATAGGCTGAAAAAAATGAGCGTAGCTGGTAATACTGATTCCCGCTGGCGACGACAAATTGGATGCCTCGCGCAGTCATCGCTGCATGGACTGCGGCGAAGCGTTCTCGGTCATAATCTTGGTTGGAGTTGAGAAATGTGCCGTCCATATCAACGGCAATTAATTTGATCATGTTGGCCTCCTGCAAATTGAATTCCTAATGTCAGTATCTCATGCTGGGCAATATGTGGCTATCAAATATGGGGGTGTGCTGCCTGGTATTTTGCGGCTTGCTAGTTATGAGGTTGGGCAATATGTGGCGATCAATTCTATTTAGGTGCGGTTGGGCAATAGGCGGCGAGCCATTCTGTTGGGGTAAGCCGCACGAGTCTCCGCATCGCCCGGGTCCCACCACCAATGGGGGCCGGCAAAATATCAGGCGCGAGTCAACTAAATTTTTCGAGCCGCACCAGCCGCCCGGAACCACGATCCCCAAACTAGCTGAAAAGCCTGCTGGGACGGGGCCTGTTTGCTGCGCCGTGGCCAGCGGGTGGCGGCCTATTTTCCCCTGAAAACGACCTGAATAGACGCTGTATAATAGAAGAAACAGAATCAGATGTTTGACAAAGCGCGAACCGGGGCTTTATGATGTTTGGTGTTTTCGAGCAGCTCGCTCGCAGGAAGGAGGGCGCACATGGCCGCCAAGAATCTGGTCATTGTGGAATCGCCAGCAAAAGCCAAAACTATCGAGAAGTATCTGGGGCGCTCGTTCAGGGTCGTCGCCAGCCTCGGTCATATCCGCGACTTGCCCAAGTCCCAAATGGGTGTCGACGTTGATAATAATTATGAGCCAAAGTATATTTCTATTCGCGGTAAGGGCGATGTGATCAAGGAGCTTCGCAAAGAGGCCGCCAAAGCCGACAATATTTATCTCGCAGCCGATCCGGACCGTGAAGGGGAAGCCATCGCGTGGCATGTCAGTCACATTCTCGGGCTCGATCCGACCGCCAAGAACCGCGTGGTGTTCAACGAGATCACGAAGGACGCGGTGAAAAACGCGTTCAAGTCGCCGCGCAGTATCGATATGAACCTGGTCGATGCCCAGCAGGCCCGCCGTATTTTGGATCGGCTGGTCGGCTATTCGATCTCGCCGCTTCTTTGGAAAAAGGTGAAGAAGGGGCTGTCCGCGGGGCGCGTGCAATCTGTTGCGCTGAAGCTGATCATTGACCGCGAAGAGGAGATCCGCAATTTCAAGCCGGAAGAATACTGGTCCTTGGATGCGGAGTTCCAAAAGGGGACCGCGAAGTTTGCCGCGAGTTTTTACGGGCTGAATAATAAGAAGATGGATCTGAAGGATAACGCCGCGGTCCAGGACGTGCTCAAGCAGATCGACAAGAAGAAGCCGTTTGCCATCACGAATGTCGTGAAGAAGGAGCGCAACCGTTATCCGGCGCCGCCTTTCACCACGAGTTCCCTGCAGCAGGAGGCCAACCGCAAGCTGAACTTCCGCACGCGCAAGACGATGATGCTGGCCCAGCAGCTTTATGAAGGCATCAATCTTGGCGGCAAGGAAGGCACGACCGGGCTGATCACCTACATGCGTACCGATTCGACGCGTGTGTCGAGTGTCGCGAAGGCCGAGACGTCCAAGTTCATCCATGAGGTCTATGGCGAGGCCTACGCCGCTGTGAAAATTCGTCAGGGTAAATTGCAGGAAGGCGCCCAAGACGCCCATGAAGCGATTCGCCCGACGTCCACCCTGCGCACGCCGAAGAGTCTGGAATCTGTTTTGGACAAGGACCAGATGAAGTTGTACCAGCTCATCTGGAATCGCTTCGTCGCCAGTGAAATGACGCCGGCCGTGGTCGACACGGTGGCGGTGACGATCGAGCAAAACGGTGCGACCTTCCGCGCCAACGGGAGCCACACGAAGTTCCCCGGGTTCACCACGCTTTACGTGTCGAGTCGCGATGACGGCGAGAAGGAGAACCTTTTGCCGGAGCTTGCGATCGGGGACGCGGTCAAGCTGGTGAAGACTGATCCGGCGCAGCATTTCACCCAGCCGCCTGCCCGCTATTCCGAAGCGAACCTGGTCAAGGCGCTGGAAGAAAATGGTGTCGGTCGGCCGTCTACGTATGCGCCAACGATCGAGACGATTCAAAAGCGTTACTATGTGAAGCTGACCGCCCGCCGGTTTGAGCCGACGGAGCTGGGTGAGATCGTCAATTCGCTGATCAAAGAATTTTTCCCAGATGTCGTGGATATCAAGTTCACGGCGAAGGTCGAGGGCGAGCTCGATGCAATCGAAACGGGCAAGGCTGACTGGGTCCCGATCGTGGACGAGTTCTACAAGCCGTTTGCCAAGGAAGTCGCCAAGGCCGAGGTCGGAATCGAAAAGATTCAGATGAAGGACGAACCGGCCGGCTTTGACTGCGATGTCTGCGGTGCGCCGATGGTGGTCAAAATGGGTCGCTTCGGCAAGTTCTACGCCTGCTCGCGCTTCCCGGATTGCCGCAACACCAAGGCGGTGGTCAAGGAGATCGGCGTGGTGTGCCCGAAGTGTGGCATCGGCCAGCTGGTCGAGCGCAAATCCAAGCGCAACCGCACGTTCTATGGCTGTTCGCGCTATCCGGACTGCGATTTCGTCGCCTGGGACAAACCGGTCGGCCGTGATTGCCCGGTCTGCGGCCACTATCTGGTCGAAAAGCGCGGGCGCGGCGGCATGCAGGTCGTCTGCCCGAATAATGATTATAAAGAGGCTGTGGCGAAGAGCTGACAGTTCCGGGTTTTAGAAAATAGGATGGCGTTGATTTGCCCAGCACCAACTAGCTAAGCCCCAAATAGGATGGCGTTGCCCCGACTGTGGTGGTTGGGGCGGCGCCATTTTTGATTCGGCCGCCAGCGGTCGCATGCGGGAGGTGCTTGTGACGGTTGCCCAGTTTGAATCCGATTGGTTGCGGGTGAAAACTAGATGAGAGTGTGGGATATATTGGTTGCCTTCTCTGCTATTCTCGAGGATACTGGTATAGTTGCAGTTTTTTAAAGACGGTTTTGCGTGCCTATGACAAACGACTCTCGATTTTCGTAATTTATTTACGGTGGCAGTGATCGCGGGTTGTTTTGGGTGTCGAGGTGCCGTGAACCCGCGCCGTAATTGACTGCGACCATACTTTTGAACTTTGGGGGTGCGACATCCGCTGGGTGAGCGGGATCATCGCAAGCAACTATATTTATTATCAGGGGGAGTTTTACGTGAAGGATCTATTGGCAAAAACAAAGGAATTTTTTGCGTCGGAGATTGGGCTCTTGATCGCGACCATCGTTTTCGCACCATTGGGAATCTATCTGGTGTGGAAGAATCAGAAGTTCACGAAAAATGGCCGGATCATTTTTTCAGCCGTCGCGACACTGGTCTTTTTGATTGGCATCGGGACGATCAATTCGAATTCCGTGAAGAGTAAGTCGTACGACCATCTCAACGCGACATACAAGAAGTTGGTCGCAAAGGAAAAAGGCACCGCGACCGATTATCGCGAGCTGAAATCGGATTATAACAAGCTCGACAGTGAGTATAATGATCTTCAGACCGAGAACAACGACTACCACACGAAGATGGAACCTTATGAGAAACTGTCCGATGCGGATGCGAAGAAGCGGCAAAATGATGCAGCGGCGGCAGATAAAGTGAATGAGCTGTTGCAAGATCTTCCGAGCGTCGGCACACTCGCTTCAAAGGATGAGGCTTCTCTCAAGAAAACACGCACCATGTATAACTCACTAACCGCTGATCAGAAAAAGCTTGTCAATGTGACCCATCTGTCTGAGCTAGAAAGTGCCCTGCCAGGGGTGAAAAAGAAGGAAGCTGCGGCAGCCGCGGCAGCCAAGAAGAAGAAGGAAGAAGCCGCTGCGGCTGCGAAAGCCAAAGCCGCTGCGGCCGCGGCCGCCAAAGCCAAGGCAGCCGAAGAGGAAC
This sequence comes from Lacticaseibacillus mingshuiensis, assembly GCF_016861785.1. Lineage (GTDB taxonomy): Bacteria > Bacillota > Bacilli > Lactobacillales > Lactobacillaceae > Lacticaseibacillus > Lacticaseibacillus mingshuiensis. The sequence goes on along the minus strand of NZ_BOLS01000001.1, from coordinate 177,133 downwards.
GTCGCGGGTATGAAACGGGCATCACCTACGATCAACTCGCCCGGACCCCGGATTCTTACATGGGTAAAAAGGTGAAGTTCTACGGGGAAGTCGTTCAGATCATGGAAGATGGCGACAGCGTTCAGGCGCGGCTTGCGGTCAACGGCGATTATGACAACATGCTGCTTTGCGACTGGACCAGCAGCACGGTCTCCTCGCGTATTTTGGAAAATGATCAGATCACGATCTTCGGCGTGTCCGCCGGTTTGATCACCTACGAATCGACCATGGGCGGCGACATCACGATTCCGTCTGTCGCGGTCGATAAGATCAGCCACTGATACGCAAAATCGCACCATCGAAATGTCCTTCTGCAAAGAGGGACATTTTTTGTTTTTTCGGCTTGGTGTCTTCAGGGGTGAACCAGTACCTCGGCTGGTGCGCGCTATTGGCTAAAAACAAATTGCGTGTTATTTCGCTAATGGGTAAACTGATGTGGGGAAATAATTTTGGGGCTATGGGAGGACAGGCATATGAAATTATTGATACTCGGGGCAAGCGGTCAGATCGCCCGCATCATCGAAACGCGCATCCTGAACGAGGACGCATTTCAAGACGTTGAGCTGACTCTCTTTTTGCGCAATAGCGACCGGCTTGCGTCGTTGAAAAATGAGCCGCGCGTTTCGATCATCGATGGTGACCTCGCCGATCTCGGCGCAGTGACAGCCGCCGTCCAGAATCAGGACTTGGTGCTCCTAGCGACGGTCGATACCGATCCTGAAAACGAGGTCACCCGCAACGTCATCAAGGCGATGCAGACGCAAGGCGTGGCGCGGCTACTGGCGGCCAGTTCTATCGGTATCGATAATGAGGAGCCAAACCGGCGTTTCCACGCGTGGAATCAGGAAGAACTGGCGGACGCGCTGCCACCGATGCGCCAAGCCGGGAAACTGTTGACTGAGTCTGGGTTGGCGGTCACGATCTTGCGTTTTGCGTGGATGAATAATGGGAATGAGATTCGTTATACGATTACAAATTCAGGCGCATTAATGGCAGGCGGTTCAGGCTCGCGCAAGAGCATGGCCGATGCGATCTTGAAGATTGTGGCCGACCCGAATCTATACGTCGGCGAAACAATTGGCATCGCAGACCCGACGACCAAAGATGCGCCCAGCGCGGAATAATCTGGGGGATAGTCGATGAACAAAGCACGCGTTGAAGCCTTTACCGATGCCATCGTCGCGATCGTGATGACGATCATGGCGCTGGAGATCAAAGTGCCAGATGGGAGCTCGGCGGCGAGCTTGTGGCATGAGGCGCCATATTTTCTGGCGTTCATCATCAGTTTTATTGTCATTGCCAGCTCGTGGTATCACCATCATTATTTCTTTTCAAAAGCTAAGTGGATCTCCAAGCGCGCGTTTTGGGCGAATACGTTGTGGCTGCTTTTGATGGCGTTTTTCCCTGTAGCCACTGGCTGGGTCAGTGAACACCTGAATGATCGCGCACCGGAATATTTCTACTTTTTCGTTTATGTGGCGTGGGCGATCGCGTATTATCTGCTGAATTATGTGCTGGTGAAGGACAATCCGGATGCGTCATTCAAGATGAGCGCATCGCTAAGTCGCGTCTCGCATTGGGTGATCGACCTTTCGTTGTTGGTGGTCGGCATCGTGCTGATCTGGTTCCTGCCGATCTCCGGGATGGTGATCGTCATTTTGCAGAGTTTGACTTGGGCTGTGATGACGCCTGCCGATTCGGATCATGTGGCGTAACTCGACTCTCACTGGAGGGCTTCTCGAAATTATTTTCGAGGAGCCTTTTTTAAAAATGGCGACGGGTTAATCTGTTTTAAACGATTTATTAAAGCGCCATCATTCGAATTGGTGTATCATGATTGCAATCAGATTTTCAAGGAGGAATGGCAATGACCACTGTGAACGTGATCGGCGCCGGCTTGGCCGGCAGTGAAGCCGCTTGGCAGATCGCCAGCCGCGGCGTGGATGTGAACCTTTATGAGATGAGGCCCAAGCAAACGACTCCGGCGCACCACACGGACCAGTTTGCCGAGCTGGTCTGCACCAATTCGCTGCGCGCAAATAGCGTGACGAACGGCGTCGGCCTGCTGAAGGAAGAGATGCGGCGGTTGAATTCTGTGATCATGACGGCGGCCGACGCTACGGCTGTCCCGGCTGGCGGCGCCCTGGCGGTGGACCGCGAGCCATTTTCCGCGTTGGTAACGAAAACGCTGCGGTCGCATCCCCGCATCCATGTGATCGAAGAAGCGGTCGAGACCATTCCGGATGGCATCACGGTGGTGGCGACGGGTCCTTTGACCGCGCCGAAAATGGCGGAGGCGATCGTTGCGCTGAATGGCGAAGACGGCCTGCACTTTTTCGATGCGGCCGCACCAATTCTCGATGCGAACTCCATCGACATGGACATCGTCTACAAGAAGTCGCGCTACGACAAGGGCGAGGCGGCGTACCTCAATTGCCCAATGGACCGCGATCAATTTTTCGCGTTCCAGCGGGAATTGGTCAATGCCGAAGTCGCCGAAGGGCATGATTTTGAAAATTTGACTGTCTTCGAAGGCTGCATGCCGATCGAAGTGATGGCCAAGCGCGGCGAACGCACGATGCTGTTTGGCCCACTGAAGCCGGTCGGGCTGGCGAATCCGCGCACCGGCCGCGATCCGTATGCGGTGGTTCAACTGCGGCAGGACAATGCGGCGGCAAGCCTCTACAATATTGTCGGCTTCCAGACGCATCTCAAGTGGGGCGAGCAAAAGCGCGTGTTCCGCATGATTCCTGGTCTGGAAAATGCGGTGATCGTCCGTTACGGCGTGATGCATCGAAATACTTATATGAATGCGCCTGTTGTGTTAAAAGATACCTACGAAAGTACCCGTCGTTCGGGATTATTTTTCGCCGGGCAAATGACTGGGGTCGAAGGGTACGTTGAGTCCGCGGGTTCCGGCTTGGTTGCGGGAATCAATGCGGCGCGGCTGGCGCAGGGGCTGGACGCGTTGACGTTCCCGGATGACACGCAGATCGGCGCGATGGCGCACTACATCACGCACACGGACGCCAAGCATTTCCAGCCGATGAACGCAAACTTCGGCATCATGCCTGCGCTTCCGACCCGCATCAAGGACAAACGCGAGCGCAATCAAGCCTTGGCGGACCGGGCTTTGGCGACGCTTGATGGGTTCTTGCCGACCGCCAATGCCGACGTTGCGGTAGAAACCGCGCAGTGACGGGATTCTTGCCCGTGGCGGGGTGTCTGAGATTCGCCCTAGGACGTCGCGTTCGCGCGAAAATGTGGATAGTTGGTCGAACGGAACACTAGAGACGCGTTTGGGCGTTCTGAGGTGTGAGCGCAACTATTTTGATGGTCGGATATCTGCTGAGCTTGTATTTCGGAGGCGTTTTTGGTGATCGAGCTGGAAGGATTCGCGGTGAAGTCCGATAAACGAGAACGTGCTCGGGAATGGATGCGATTCCTTCGCAAAAATCAATCGGCGGTCGATGCAACGTTGGCCGGCGAGCACTTGCGGGTCGAACAGATCTTTTCGTTTGAGCTGGCGGGGCGTTTGTATCTCTGTTGGTACACGGATGGCGAGGATGGCGGCGCCGATGTGACCGCGTCTGCCGCTTCCGTCGATCGGATGCATGTCGCATTTTGGCAGGAATGCATTGACGAGTCGGTGCCAAGCATCAAATTTGCGCTCGAGAATTCCTTTCGCGCCCAACCATGATCTGGAAAATGCCCACGTTGCGAATCGGCGACGTGGGCATTTTTCTTTCTAATTAAGGCGTGCGGAACTGGTGTGATGCCATCACATTATTTTCAGGCTATTGCCCGTGGCGTGCCCAAAGTCATGGACCCTGAGTCCGCGGATCTGCCGTTTTTAGTGAGGACTTCGCACATTTGCGGACTCGGGGTCCGGGAGATCGAAGCAAACCGGTGTGATGCCATCACATTATTATGAGTCTATTCCCAGGGGCTTGCCCCAAATTATGGACCCAGAGTCCGCGGATCTGACGCTTGTAGTGAGAAGTCAGCACATTTGCGGACTCGGTGGAGATCGAAGTAAACCAGTGTGATGCCATCACATTATTTTCAGGCTATTCCCGGGGGGCTTGCCCAAAGTCATGGACCCTGAGTCCGCGAATCTGACATTTTTTAGTGATTGCTTTGCACATTTGTGGACTCGGGGCCCATGAGATCGAAGCAAACCGGTGTGATGCCATCACATTAATATCAGTTTATTCCCAGGGGACTTGCCCAAACTTATGGACCCTGAGTCCGCGAATCAGACGTTTTTAGTGAGAGCTTCGCACATTTGCGGACTCGGGGTCCATGAGATCGAAGCAAATCGGTGTGATGCCATCACATTGATTTCAGGCTATTCCTTGGGGCTTGCCCAAGTCATGGACCCTGAGTCCGCGGATCAGACGTTTGTAGTGAAAAATCGGCACATTTGCGGACTCCGGGTCCGGGCGAATCGAAGCAAACCGGTGTGATGCCATCACATTAATATCATTCTATTTCCAGGGACTTGCCCAAAATTATGGACCCATAGTCCGCGGATCAGACGTTTGTAGTGAGAAATCGGCACATCTGTGGACTCGGGGTCCAGGGGAGATCGAAGCAAAACGGTGTGATGTCATCACATTATTTTCAGACTATTCCCGGGGGGCGTCCAAAGTGATGGACCCATAGTCCGCGGATCAGACGTTTGTAGTGAGAAATCGGCACATTTGCGGACTCGGGGTCCGGGTGAATCGAAGCAAAACGGTGTGATGCCATCACATTATTTTCTAGTGCTTTTCCCGGGCGTACGGAGGGTTCTGCCCGAAACGACTTCTCTATTCGGTGGACTAAGGTACGTCGATTGCGACGCACTACTAACACATAAAACGTTGATTTAACGGCATTTCTTGATTGACAATCTTCTCCGGTATCGAGTTATCCAGAAACAATCAATGGGAACGTTGATACACCGCTGTTTCTAAAGGATGGATCGGGTCCTGAGATTCGCTCTAGAAGGTCGAATTCATTTTGAATCTGATGGATTGATCGTGAAATCGTCGTAGAATGTGCGTTAGATAGTTGTGCCCAAATAAACACTGGAATGCCGGTTGCCTCGTATTTCCTAGGAACAAAAACGTGTACCAAGACGCCATTCTTGGTTGGGACACCGAATCAGTGTGATGGCATCACATAACTTTCTGACAGGGGGCCCGGGCGTGCCACTTGTGGACCGAAAGCTCACCCCATCTGCGAAAATTACGCAATCTCTGAGACCGTCGATTTGCTTCTTATGTGCTTAATTGTCGAGATTTCCGATCTCAGAGATCGCCCGAACCACCAACCCTCCCGGACAACCGGTACATCGGTGTCACGCCATCACACTAGTTTTTGCCAGAAGTCTGGGGCGTGCGGACCCGTGGACCGCGGATGTCGTCGTTTCAGGTCAAGAGAGGTTAATTCGCGGACCCGTGGACCGAAAAATCAGGCACCTGCGCAATCGCACAATCTCTGAGACCGCCGATTTGCCTCTGTCGGGTTGAATTGGCGAAATTTGCGGTCTCGGAGATCGCCCGAACCAAGAATTCTCTGAGCACCCGCTACATCAGTGTGACGCCATCACACTATTTCTTGCCAGAGTTCTGGGGGCGTGCGGACCCGTGGACCGCGGATGTCGTCTTTTCAGATCAAAAACGTCTATTTCGCGGACCCGTGGACCGGAAGATCAGCGCATCTGCGAAATCGCGCGATCTCTGAGACCGCTGATTTGCCGCTGCCGGGCTGAATTGTCAAAATTTTCGTTCTCAGAGATCGCGCGCACCAAGAATCTACCTGGGCGTGCGCCGGATCAGTGTGACGCCATCACATTATTTGCTGAGCGGACAACCGAGATAGGGTAAACTGATGGACCCTGAGCCCACGCCCGTGTCAGCACCTGCTGTGACGCCATCACATTATTTTCACGCTGCGCCACGGGGGCTGCCGTGGCATACTGATATTGGCGAATTCAGCGACTTCGTGGCCGTGGACTGGTGCATCCCCGTGGCCGGTTACGCAAACGGGACGGGGAAAACACCAATGGGACTACTTTTGCTTTCTATTTTCCCAAAAGTTGTTGACCCTGACGCGGCGTGAGGCCGTAAGCTTCTCGATGAGGTGAGAAAATGACTTACAAGATCAAGCAATTTGCGAAGCTGGCCGGGGTGTCGGAGCGGACGCTGCGGTATTATCACGAGGTCGGGCTGTTGGTGCCGCGGGTCGAGGAAAATGGCTACCGGGTCTATACCAGTGCGGATGCGGACCGGATGCAACAGATCCTCTTCTATCGCAACTTGGAGGTGCCGCTTGGCGAGATTCGCTCGCTGCTGGATGCACCGCGAGCTGATCAGGTGGCGGCGCTGCGGGACCAGCGGGAAAATCTCTTGGCGAAGCAGTCCCAGGTTCAGCAATTGATCGCGCAAGTCGAGGCGACCCTCAGAAACGAGGCGGAAAATATGACAGATGAAGAGAAATTCCAGGCGTTCAAGAAGGACATGGTTGCGAAAAATGACGCGGATTATGGCGACGAGGTCGAGGCGCGTTATGGGAAAAATGCGAAACGTGAGGCCGATGCGCAGCTGATGGGCTTGACGCCGGATCAGTTTGCGCGCGCCCAAGGGTTGCAAGATCAATTACGATCGTTATTGCAGGAGGCTCTTGCCACGCAGGCGCCGGCTGACTCGCCGGTGGCCAAGCGGATCTATGCGGCGCACCGGGCGTGGTTGACGTTGATGTGGGGCAAGTATGATCCGGCGATGCACCGCGGGCTGGTCGAGATGTACTTGGAGGATTCGCGGTTTGCGGATTATTACACGAAGCTGGTCGGGGATGACCGGGCGGTGCGGGTACTGGCCGCGGCAGTTGAGGCGAATGCACAAGATTGAGGACCACGAAGCGAAATCTGATATATTACGATATGTCCTTCGTCTTTGGATCTGTATCATGTGCATCGTACCTAAGAATTGCAAAGCCGACTGAGGGTGACCGGAATCGCACCCTGTCCCTGAGACCACACCAGCTGGTACTCCGGAAGCGACCTCTTAAGCGGGGCTCATCTGGGACTGGATTCTTAGCCAGTAGTCGTTTTAATGGGCGTGGCATTTCTAGATGAGAGACTCGTGTGGTACGCTGCCAAAGAATCCCTCCGTTGCACGAAGTAACGAGTGTGTCGTCAATTGGGACGCCAATGCAATACTTAAGCCAACCGACCCGAGGTGAGAAGCTATGGATGATAAGGAGAATAAAACAACCGTGACAGCCCAGGTCACGCCCGATATGAAGCGTCGCGCGACTCAGGTGTTTGAAAGCATGGGCTTAGACAGGTCTACGGCAATCAATATGTTCTTGATTAAAGCTGTCCGCGATAACAAACTGCCGTTTATACCTGAGGGTTCGCCACTCGAGGCGGCGGTTCAAGCGGTCAATGATGGAGACGGGATTACGTTCAACGATGTTCAAGCGGCACGGGACTATTTAAATTCTAACGATGATGACGATGACTAAGGCTGAGACAGTCGTATTCGCCCCCTATGTTTACATGCTAGTGAAGCGGCTGTACAAAAAGCATTAACGACGAGAAGGTGAGCCGGACCTGGATTCTGATTTGGCAATGGCCGAGATTCAGGCTGAGTTGGCCACCGACTGATCCACTTACTATATAATAGAAGAAACGCGTCGCCGATCTCGGACGGCGCGTTTCTGAATCCCGCTGGTGATGCGGTTTCAGGCGATTTCTCCCCGCAACTTGAGGCCGCTTGTGGTACGCTATACAGTGGCTGGAGGTGAGCGCGGTGAAGCAAGTCAACGAGTTTTTGCAGTACTTATTGGTCGAGCGTCATTATTCGGCCGAGACAAAAAAAGCGTATGAAGAGGACATCAATGAGTTCATTGATTTTCTCAAAAATAATGGCGGCTTCAAGGGCTTCAACCATGTCGATCAGCTGGATGTGGAAACGTATCTCTCCAGTCTCAATGATCGGCAATTGGCGCGCGCGTCGGTGTCGCGAAAATTGTCCAGTTTGCGTAGTCTATATCGATACCTGATCAAAGTGGGTGAGGCGAAGACCGATCCGTTTGAGTTGGTCGAGACTCGCAAGACGCATGATCACCTGCCGCAATTTTTCTACGAGCCGGAAATCGCCGAGTTGTTCAAGACGGTGCAGGGCAAAACGCCGCTGGATCAGCGCAATTGCGCGCTGCTTGAGGTGCTGTATGACACAGGCGTGCGGGTGTCGGAGTGCGCGAACTTGACGCTCAGTCAGCTGGACTTTGAGCTGGAGGTCATGTTGGTGCATGGCAAGGGCAACAAGGATCGGTATGTGCCGTTTGGCGGACTGGCTGCGGACGCTTTGCGTACTTATATAGATGATGGGCGCAAGACGCTGATGGCCAAGCTCGACGAACGCCACGACAAGGTCTTTGTCAATCAGCACGGCAAGCCGATCACGTCGCGCGGTATCGAATATATTTTGGACCAGCTGTTCAAGCAGACCAGTCTGACGGGGAAAATTCATCCGCATATGTTGCGGCACAGTTTTGCCACCCATATGCTGGATCACGGCGCCGACTTGCGCAGTGTGCAGGAGCTGTTGGGCCACGCAAGCCTCTCGACGACGCAGATCTACACGCATCTGTCGACGGAGCACCTGAAGGCGGATTACATGAAGTATTTTCCAAAGCACAACTGAGCGCGGCGGAAAATTCCGCCTGCGCGCCGCAGATCTTTGCGCGTCCTGATTTCAGTTTGCGCGCCCCAGCTCTTGTGCATCCTATTTCACGCAGGCGCGCCCAAGATCTTGCGCGTCCAATTTTCACCCACCCGCCGACCCGCCAGATTGTTGAGGCAGGTTCGGCCAAAAGTCTGATGTGACAGGACGTCATGATTGATAGACTATTATCATCAATTAAAGGAGTTCATACAATGACAACAATTGCAGCCGTTAGAAAAAATGGGCACACCGCCATCGCCGGCGACGGACAAGTCACGCTGGGCGAAAAGGTCATCATGAAGGGCAATGCCCAAAAGATTCGCCGCATCTATGGCGGCAAGGTCGTCATCGGGTTTGCCGGTGGGGTGGCCGATGCCATCACGCTGGAGGACTGGCTCGAGAAAAAACTCGAGACGCATGCCGGCAATCTGCGGCGCTCCGCTGTGGCGCTGGCGCAGGACTGGCGCAAGGATCCGACGCTGCAAAAATTGCAGGCAGAGCTGATCGCGCTGGATAAGGACGACTTGCTGCTGATCTCCGGTCAAGGCGAGGTCATCGAACCGGATGCGGATGTGATCGCGATCGGCTCTGGTGGCAATTATGCCCAAGCCGCCGCGATGGCAATGATTCGCCACACGCAGATGAGCGCCGAGAATATCGCAAAAGAAGCGATCGAGATCGCGTCAAACATCGATATTTTTACAAATCAAAACATCTTAGTTGAAAGCTTCTAACAGGAGGCCAATATGACTGTCAAAACCCCAAAAGAGATCGTCTCTGAACTTGACCAATATGTGATCGGGCAAGATGAGGCCAAGCGCGCCGTGGCGGTCGCGCTGTATAACCGCTACCGGCGGATGCAGCTGCCGGCGAAGATGCAACAAGACATCACGCCGAAAAACCTGCTGATGATCGGCCCCACCGGTGTCGGCAAAACGGAGATCGCGCGGCGCCTGGCGAAGGTCGTCGACGCGCCATTTGTCAAAGTTGAAGCCACGAAATTCACCGAAGTCGGCTATGTCGGCCGCGATGTCGAAAGCATGGTCCGCGACCTTGCCGATGTGGCCGTATCGATGGAGGAAGAGCGCGCGTACGCCAATGTGCATGAGCGCGCGGAACGCGAAGCTAACAAGCGCCTCGTTCGCCTGTTAGTCCCGGCCATCAAGAAGGAAAAAAAGGCTAGTGCCAACCCGATGGCGGATATGATGTCGATGCTGCAGAATCTGCAAAACAATGATGCCCAGCAGCCGAAGCAAGAAGACGGCGAGCTCAACGATTCGATTCGCAATGAGCGTCTGAACGTCGCCGAACAGATCGATGCGGGGATGCTCGAGGACCGCGAACTCACCGTGGCTGTTGAAGATGAGAAGAAGCCAAACGGGGCCGGCGACATGTACGGCCAGATGGGCATCGATTTGTCCGACATGATGGGTTCGATGATGCCGAAGAAAAAAGTGGAGCGTACCATGACCGTTCGTGAGGCTCGCGAAGTCTTCACGCGCGAGGAAGCTAGCAAGCTGGTCAACCACGCCGACATTTATCACAATGCTATCAAGTCTGCCGAAAACAACGGCATCATTTTCATCGATGAAATCGACAAGATCGCAGCCGGCAACAAAAACACGTCGGGCGAAGTGTCCCGTGAAGGCGTTCAGCGCGACATTTTGCCGATCGTCGAAGGCTCTCAGGTCTCGACCAAATACGGCCCGCTGAACACCGACCACGTGCTGTTCATCGGCTCCGGTGCGTTCGCCACCGCCAAGCCGTCCGACCTGATCGCCGAGCTGCAAGGCCGCTTCCCGATTCGCGTGGAGCTCAAGGACCTGACCCAAGATGACTTCGTGCGCATTTTGACCGAACCTGACAACGCGCTGGTCAAGCAGTACATTTCCTTGATCGGCACGGATGGCGTTAAGATCACCTTCACCAAGGAAGCCATCAACCGCATCGCCGAGATCGCCATCGCCGTTAACCGCGACACCGACAACATCGGCGCCCGCCGCCTCGCGACCATCCTGGAAAAATTGCTCGAGGACATCCTCTACGAAGGTCCAGACATGCAAATGGGGGCCATCACCATCACAGAGAAGTACGTCAACGACAAAGTGGGGAATATTGCGGACGACAAAGATCTGATGCGGTTTATTCTGTAAGGGTGCGAAGGCTCGCGCTTATGGTGGAACAGCTAGGTTGGCGCAGGCGCTTGATGGCGCACTTGGCCATCGAGTGAATGCGACACCTAGATGCTTCCACCATGCGGACCGAAGCCCAACTGCGATGCAGTGCGCAGGTCTGCGTTGAAGGTCGAAATGGCTTTTGGCCACGGATCGAGGCAATCATAGTTACCGTGTCAACGCCGCCGCTTCCGCCAGCCAAAAATTCGCGCACTGTAGTCGCCAGGCGCCGGGTCAAGCTGGGGCCGCGTGCGGCGTAGGGCCGGTGCGGCTGCGGGTCTAGTGGCTTGGCAGCGTTCCACCCCAGCCGCACCGGACCGAAGCAGCCCGCGCCCCAGCTTGCCCCTGCGCCCCCCGCACTTAAATCCAAGCTTGCAAGCAAACCGCTTTCATGGTAACTTTGACAAAGCAATCTTGGCCAAATCTATGAGCTGCCGTCCGGTCAGGTGCAACTGACTGACGGCGGCTTTTTGTAAAGGAAGAAACAAACTCATGATCACGATCAAAAACGAATTCCTGACAGTGACGATCAACGCACATGGCGCCGAACTCACCTCAGTCATCGACAACCACACCGGCCGCGAGACACTGTGGCAAGCGGACCCAGCCGTTTGGGGTCGCCACGCCCCGGTCCTTTTCCCGATCGTTGGCGCGCTGAAAAATGGCGAGTACACATACGACGGCCAGACCTACAAAATGGGGCAGCACGGCTTTGCCCGCGACCATGATTTCACGGTCACGGAAGCGGATGACAAGCATGCGGTGTTCACCTTGCAGGACAGCGAGGCGACGCGGACGAATTACCCGTTTGCGTTCACGTTGACGCTGACCTATACCCTGGAAAATAATAATATTTCTGTGCGGTATCATGTCACGAATCCGGCGGCCGATGCGCCACTGTATTTTTCCGTCGGCGGGCATCCAGGCTTCCGCATTCCGGCGACTGAGGACACGGCGTACACGGATTATTACATGGGCTTCACCCCGAGCAAGTCACATGTCACGATTCCGCTGAGCGCGGCGGGCATCGATTATGCGCACCGGACGCTGGCGGCGACGGATGTGAACCAGATGATCTCGCATGAGACGTTTAAAAATGATGCGCTGATCTTCGCGCTGAATGGGAAAACAAAATTCTCGTTGAGATCCGATAAGACGAGTCATGGCGTTTCCTTGACCACCGAGGACGCGCCGTTCCTGGGTGTCTGGAGCGCGTACCCAGCGCAAGGCGATTATGTCTGCATCGAGCCTTGGTGGGGCATCGCCGATACGACCGACGCAAGCGGCGAGCTGACCGAAAAACTCGGTATCAACAAGCTCGCACCTGGCGAAGTCTTCGATCACGGCTACCAGATCACCATTTTCTAACGCGAAACGGCGAAGGCTGCGCGCTGCCGCCTGCACCACGCCAAACAAAACGACCGGCCACTTCTTTCGAAGCAGTCGGTCGTTTATTTTGCGTATTTAGTGTACGGGGCAAGTTTGATCCGCAGGCTGAAACGGCACGCGCCGGCGGCAACCGGCTGCGGCCTATTTTCCACAAACAGGAGGCAGGCCCTAGTCCTTCTTGTTCTTGGACTGTTTCCGCTTGCGCAGGTACAGGCCCAGGCCAAATGGCACCATGTTCTCGTCGCCTTCGCGGATGCGCTTGAAGTTCTCGCGGTGGCGCACCATGAAGACCACCCACAGGCAGGCGGCGACGGTGGTCAGGAGCCAGTCGTGATAGACCAAAGACAGGAGCGTGATGATCGTCATGCCCAGGGTGCTGGCGACGCTGACCATGGATGTCAGGGCGACCAGCGAGAGGAAAATGGCGAAGGCGATCACGAAAAACGGCGGGTTGTAGGCCAGCAGGATGCCGGCGCTGGTGGCGACCGCCTTGCCGCCTTTGAAATGGATGAAGATCGAGAAGGTGTGGCCGCACACGGCAGCCAGGCCCACCAGCAAGATCAGGTAATGCTGCTGGTAGCCGAAGATCACAGGGAGGCTTGCGCCCAGTGTGCCTTTGAGGATGTCCATCACAAGCACGATGGTTCCCCCCAGCGGGCCGAGGACGCGATACGCATTGGTGGTCCCGATGTTATGGGAGCCGGCGGTACGGATGTCTTTTCGATAGAGTAATTGGCCGATCCACACACCGCTTGGAATCGAGCCGATGAGATAAGATAGGATGACACTCAGGGCTAAAAGCAACAGCGCCCACTCCTTTCGCAATATGGATATTGTACCATTGTTCCCATTATGGTGGCGCGGGTCGTAAAATTCGTTTCAAAAAATGCGGGTCGTGGTGTAAGGTTAAACTTAGTGAAATACGAAGGAGTATGTGCATGGCTAACGGAACAGAACAATATAACGACGCGTCGATCCAGGTCCTTCATGGGCTGGAGGCGGTGCGCAAACGCCCGGGGATGTATATCGGCTCCACCGATGGCCGCGGGCTCCATCACTTAGTCTATGAAATTGTCGATAACAGTGTCGATGAGGCGCTGGCCGGCTTTGGGGATGTGATCGCGGTCACGATCCACAAGGACAATTCGATCACGGTCAAGGACCACGGCCGCGGCATGCCAACGGGGATGCATCCATCCGGCAAGCCGACGATCGAGGTGATCTTAACAGTGCTGCACGCCGGCGGGAAATTCGATCAGAATTCTTATAAAACGTCGGGCGGCCTGCATGGGGTCGGGTCCTCTGTCGTCAATGCGCTGTCGGAGCGTCTGACGGTGCGTGTGGTCCGGGATAAAAAGGCGTTCGAGGAGACCTTCATCAATGGCGGCCACCCGGATGGCGGGCTGCAGAAGCTGGGCAAGGTCAACGAACCCAACGGCACGACCATCACGTTCAAGCCAGATCCCACCATTTTTTCCACGACGACGTATTCATTTGATACGCTGGCGGAGCGGCTGCGCGAGTCGGCCTTCTTGCTGAAAAACATCAAGATCACGCTGACGGATGAGCGCAGCGGCCAGGCGGAGGAATATCATTATCCGGATGGCTTGGTCAGCTTCGTCAAATATTTAAATGAAGATCGTGATACCGTCAGTCCTGTTTTCAACTTCGAAGGCGAAAAGGACGGCATTATCGTCGATTTCGCGGGCCAATACAACGACGGCTATTCGGAAAATACGATCAGCTTCGTCAACAATGTCCGCACCGGCGACGGTGGCTCACATGAGGCGGGGATGCGCGCCGGCTTGACCAGGGCGTTCAACGACTTTGCCCGGAAAGTCAATCTCTTGAAGGACAAGGATAAGAACCTTGAAGGCGGGGATGTCCGTGAAGGGCTGGCGGCGGTGCTGTCAGTCCGCATTCCCGAGGAGATCCTCGAATTCGAAGGCCAGACCAAGGCCAAGCTCGGCACCCCGCAAGCGCGCACCGTGGTCGATGCGGTGATCTATGAAAAACTGAGCTACTGGTTGATGGAAGGCGGCGACGCGGCCCAGGAGCTGGTGCGCAAGGCGATCCATGCCCGTGAAGCCCGGGAAGCCGCGCGCAAGGCCCGCGATGACAGTCGCAGTGGCAAGCGCAAGAAAAAGGATCAAGGATTGCTGTCCGGCAAATTGACGCCGGCGCAGTCTAAGGACGCCAAGAAGAACGAGCTGTACCTGGTCGAAGGGGATTCCGCGGGCGGGTCGGCGAAGCAGGGCCGCGATCGGAAATTCCAAGCCATTTTGCCATTGCGCGGGAAAGTCCTGAACACGCAAAAGGCCAAGCTCTCCGATGTGATCAAAAACGAAGAGATCAACACGATGATCTACACGATCGGCGCCGGGGTCGGTACGGATTTTGACCTCAAGCAGGCGAACTACGACAAAGTGATCATCATGACCGATGCGGATACCGATGGCGCGCATATTCAGATCTTACTGCTGACATTTTTCTACCGGTACATGCGGCCGTTGATGGATGCGGGCCGGGTCTACATTGCCCTGCCGCCGCTGTACCGGCTGCAAAAGGGCAAAGCCGGCAATGTGAAGGTCGCGTATGCCTGGACCGACGAGGAGCTTGAAAAAGAGATTCAAAAGATCGGCAAGGGCTATACGCTGACGCGGTTCAAGGGACTGGGCGAAATGAACGCCGATCAGTTGTGGGAGACCACGATGAATCCGGAGACGCGGACGCTGATTCGCGTGCGGGTCGAAGATGGACAGCTGGCGGAGCGCCGGGTCACCACGTTGATGGGCGATCGGGTCGAGCCGCGGCGTGAGTGGATCGAGCGGAACGTCGATTTTGACATGGACGAAGACGGCAGCATTCTTGAGACCACGACGACGGATCATTCTGACATGCAATTTGGCGCCCAAGAGATCAAGAAGCAACTGAAGAAAAAGGGGTGATCGCAAATGGCTAATCAGATTCAGGAAATGACGCTTGAGGATGTCATGGGCGAGCGCTTCGGGCGCTATTCCAAATACATCATTCAAGAGCGCGCGCTGCCCGATGTGCGGGACGGCTTGAAGCCCGTTCAGCGCCGAATCTTGTACGCGATGGACCTGGATGGCAACACTTACGACAAGGGGTTTCGCAAATCCGCGAAATCTGTCGGGAATGTCATGGGTAATTTTCACCCGCATGGCGATAGCTCGATCTATGAAGCGATGGTGCGCCTGTCACAGGACTGGAAGCTGCGGGCGCCGCTGATCGAGATGCACGGGAACAATGGCTCCATGGATGGCGATCCGCCTGCTGCGATGCGGTACACCGAGGCGCGCCTGTCGAAGATCTCGGGCGAATTGCTCAAGGACATCGACAAGGACACGGTCGATATGGTGCTCAACTTCGATGACACCACCCAGGAGCCGACGGTGTTGCCGGCCGCTTTTCCCAATTTATTGGTGAACGGCGCGACAGGCATCTCGGCGGGGTACGCGACGGACATTCCGCCGCATAACCTGCGCGAGGTGATCAACGCCCTGCTGTTTTTGATGAAGCACGACGACGCGACGCTCGAGCAGCTGATGCAGTTCGTGCAAGGTCCCGATTTTCCCACCGGCGGCATCATTCAAGGGCTGAGCGGGATTCGCGACGCCTATCAGACCGGTCGCGGCAAGATCGTGGTTCGGGCGCGCACGAAGATCGAGGACATGCGCGGCGGCAAGCAGCAGATCGTCGTCACGGAGCTCCCGTATGAAGTGAACAAGGCCATGTTGGTCAAGAAGATCGACGAGTTGCGTCTGGCGAAAAAAGTTGACGGTATCGCCGAGGTGCGGGATGAATCCGACCGCTTTGGCCTGTCCGTCGTCATCGAGCTGAAAAAAGAGGCCAACGCGGATGGCATTTTGACCTACTTGTTCAAAAACACGGATCTGCAGATCACGTACAGTTTCAACATGGTCGCCATTGCGGATCAAAAGCCAAAACAGCTGGGCTTGCGGCCGATGCTGGAGGCCTATCTCAAGCACCGGCGCGAGGTCATCACCCGGCGCACGCAGTTTGACCTGAAAAAGGCTCAGGCGCGCCAACACATCGTTGAAGGCCTGATCAAGATGATCTCGATTCTCGATCAAGTCATCAAGACGATTCGGGCCAGCAAGGATAAAGCGGATGCCAAGGCCAATTTGGTCAAGGCGTATCAATTTTCCGTGGAACAGGCGGAAGCCATCGTGTCCCTGCAGCTGTATCGCTTGACCAACACCGACATCACGGCGCTTGAGGCGGAGGCCGCCCAACTGGCCAAGGACATCGCGCATTACAACGCGATCTTGACCAACGACAAGGTTCGCGACCAGGTCATCGAAACGGAACTTGCGGCGATCGCCAAAACGTACGGCACGGACCGGCTGTCGACGATCGAGGCGCAGATTCAGGCGCTTGAAGTCGACACCACGGTCACCGTGGCCGATGAACGCGTGATGGTGATGGTCTCTCGCGATGGCTACATGAAGCGCTCGAGTCTGCGCTCGTTCCAGGCGGTCGACGCAAATGATAACGGCCTGAAGGAGAACGATTTTCCGCTGTACGTTCAGGAAATGGGCACGCTCCAGCATCTGTATATTTTCACCTCAGCCGGCAACGTGATCTACCGGCCGGTGCATGAGATCGCAGACGCCCGCTGGAAGGATGCCGGGGAGCATTTGTCCCAGACCGTTGGCATCGACCAAAACGAGGAAGTCATCGCGGTGTTCGGCCTCGATGCGCTGGATGCCCAAGTCAACTTTGTCCTTGGCTCGTCAGATGGCTACATCAAGCAGACCGCGCTGAGCGAGCTGCAGCCGGGCCGCACGTACCGCAGTCGCGCGATGGTGGGGATGCACCTGAAGTCCAAAGACGCGATCGTGACCAATGCCTACATGGTGACGCCGGGCGCGGAGAAATCCGTGTTCATCGTCACGGACCATGCTTATGCGGACCTTTTTGCCCTCAGTGAGGTGTCGGTCGTGGGCGCACGGGCAGCCGGCGTGAAGTCCATGTCGTTGAAGGACGGGGCCTATGTCGTCAGCTTCATTTTGGCCGATGATCCGGAACAGACCGAGGTGGGCATTTTGACCCAACGCGGGGCGTTCAAGAAGATGAAGCTCAAGGAAATGGGAGGCGTCCTGACCCGCGCCCGCCGCGGCCTGATGGTCCTTCATGAGCTGAAAAATAGTCCGCATCGAATCGTGGCCATGCTGAAGGTCGACGCAAATACCCAGCTGGATGTGCTGACGGATAAGGACCAAAAACTCATCGTGGATCCAAACAACTATCCGGATGGCGACCGCTATTCCAATGGGTCGTTTGTGATCGACACGGATACGCAGGGGACGCCGATCAAAGTGGCGCCGATTCAGATCCTGGCAACACCGGATGAGGGCTGATCTGGCAAAAAGAATCTAAAATTTTTCTAATCTTGCAGGCGCATCTCGAGTCGAATCGGGGTGCGTTTTTGCGTGTCTTTGTGAAGAAACTGTATGATAACTGTACCTGTGAAACTGTATCATACCTCTGTGGCAAAACCGCATAACGGCGCGATTCGTGCAAACGGTTTCGTGGAAATAAGTTTGTGAAATGTCTAGCGAGGTTGTCGTCTAAAGCCCTTTATTTGGCGCGGCTTATCCCCAAAAAGTAGGAAAGAAAAGGCTTGCACGGCTTATGTGATGTGTTATACTAAGACTGTAAAATCTGTGATAAGGAAATACACTTTTTAGGAGGCTATCCAGATGAAGCAGTTAGACAAAACTGATGCTAAAAACTACTGGGAAGGTTTTAACGGTGGCGCTTGGCAGGACGAGATCAATGTCCGCGACTTTATCCAGCAGAACCTGACCCAATACGACGGCGACGAGACATTTCTCGCTGGCCCGACTGAAGCCACGACCATCCTGAACAACCAGGTCCTCAACCTGAAGAAGCAGGAACGCGAAAATGGTGGGGTCCTCGATGCTGACACAAACGTTGTGGCAACGATCACCAGCCACGGCCCTGGCTATTTGAACAAGGATCTTGAAAAGATCGTTGGGATCCAGACCGACAAGCCATTCAAGCGTGCGTTCATGCCATTTGGCGGGATCCGCATGGCTGAAGATGCCCTTGAGTCTTACGGGTTCAAGCCAGATCCAGAAATGCACAAGATCTTCACCGCTTATCACAAGACCCATAACCAGGGTGTCTTTGATGTTTACACCCCAGATATGCGTGCAGCGCGTCACTACAAGATCGTTACGGGCTTGCCAGATGCTTATGCCCGTGGCCGTATCGTTGCGGACTTCCCACGGATTGCCATCTATGGGATCGATGCTTTGATGGCTTCTAAGGCAAACGATTTTGCCCACATCGGCGACGGCGAAATGACCGACGATGTGATTCGTCTTCGCGAACAAGTTTCTGATCAGTATCGTGCGTTGAACGACATCAAGAAGATGGCCGCAAGCTACGGCTACGACATCTCCAAGCCTGCGACCAACGCGCAGGAAGCTGTTCAGTGGATCTACTTCGGCTATCTGGCCGCTGTTAAGACCCAAAACGGTGCTGCGATGTCTGTTGGCCGTATCGATACCACGATCGATGCCTTCATTCAGCGCGACATGAAGCGCGGCCTGATCAACGAAAGCCAAGCTCAGGAATTGATCGACCATCTCGTGATGAAGCTCCGTATGGTTCGCTTCATCCGGACGGAAGAGTACAACGACCTGTTCTCTGGCGATCCGATCTGGGCGACCCTGTCCTTGGGCGGTGTTGGCTATGATGGCCGTCATCACATCACAAAGACTGCCTTCCGCTTCCTGAAGACCCTCGACAACATGGGCGCTGCGCCTGAGCCAAACATCACCTTGCTCTGGGACGACCTGCTGCCAAAAGGCTTCAAGCGCTATGCAACGGAAGTATCCATCAAGTCTTCCACCATCCAGTACGAAAACGACTCCTTGATGCGGACCGAATGGGGCACGGATTACTATGGCATCGCATGCTGTGTTTCCGCTCAGCCAATTCAAGACGGCGTTCAGTTCTTCGGCGCCCGCGCAAACTTGGCGAAGGCCATTCTTTACGCGATCAACGGTGGTGTTGATGAAATCGCTGAAAAGCAGGTTGGTCCTGAGACAGAACCGATCGACTCCGATGTGATCGACTACAACGAATTCATGAAGAAGTTCGATGTTCAACTCGCATGGTTGGCCGATGTTTATGTCAACGCTTTGAACGCGATTCAGTACATGCATGACAAGTACTACTACGAATCCGCTCAGCTTGCCCTTAAGAACACCCGCCTCGATTACACCTTCGCGACTGGTATTTCTGGGTTCTCCCATGCCGTTGACTCGATCTCCGCGATCAAGTACGGCAAGGTTCACCCAATTCGCGATGAAAAGGGTGTTGCGGTCGACTTCAAGGCAGAAGACAACGACTACCCACGCTATGGCAACAACGATGATCGTGCAGACGACATTGCCAAGTGGCTGGTCAAGCACTTCTACGAAATGATGAACACCCATCACCTTTATCACAACGCAAAGCTGTCCACCTCTGTTTTGACCATTACTTCTAACGTTGTTTATGGGAAGAACACTGGTACCACCCCGAACGGCCGTCAAAAGGGCGATCCGTTCTCACCTGGTGCAAACCCAGCTTACGGTGCTGAAAAGAACGGTGCGCTTGCATCCCTGATGTCCACTGCGAAGATTCCATATCACTACGCAACGGATGGTATTTCCAACACGTTCGGCGTCACGCCAAACACCCTCGGCCACGACGATGAGACCCGCAAGGACACCCTCGTTAACATGATCGACGGCTATATGGAAAACAACGGCATGCACCTGAACATCAACGTCTTCAACAAGGAGACCCTGATCGATGCTCAGAAGCACCCAGAAGAATACCCAACCCTGACGGTCCGCGTATCAGGCTACTGCGTCTACTTCGCAGACCTGACCAAGGAACAACAGGACGACGTAATCAGCCGGACATTCTTCGAAGAAATGTAGGATGCGGAGCCGCGCGTTCAGGCTGGGTTCGGTAGCCTAGGTTCGTGCTTGGGGCGGTCTTCGCCCCGAGTACGAGCCGTAGCTAGCGACACCCAGTCTGCGCGGCGTAGCTCAACTATGAGGATGCGAAGCTGGGCGCGAGCTCAACAACGCACTCTGACCTCAAACAAGCATCACGCGAAAAGGGAGCTTAGGCTCCCTTTTTGCCCAAAGTGGGTGATCACCCCTTGGCGCGCCTGCGCGCAAAGCGTATCATCGATTTTGGGCAGAAAGCGTTTTGATAGGAGGAACAACAAGATGAAACTATACGACAGTACCGAATCACCTCTCAATGTGTTGGACGCGGTGGGTGCCATCGATGATGGACCGATCAAAGGCTACGTGCATTCTGTCGAAAGCTTCGGTTCCGTTGATGGCCCTGGTATCCGCTTTGTCGTTTTCCTGCAGGGATGCCGGATGCGCTGTCAGTATTGCCACAACCCTGACACTTGGAACATCGGGGTGGGCGATGAAATGACCGCCGATCAGATCCTCGATGATGCCATTCGCTACAAGGCATTTTGGGGCGAGCAAGGCGGCATGACGTGCAGCGGCGGTGAGTCTTTGGTGCAGCTGGACTTCTTGCTGGATCTGTTTACGAAGGCCAAGGGACGCGGCATTTCCACGTGCTTGGATACGTCGGGTCAACCGTTCACGCGCGACGAGCCATGGTTCTCGAAGTTCGAGCAGTTGATGAAGGTCACGGACGTCTCCCTGGTCGACATCAAGCACATCAATTCCGCTGAACATAAAAAGCTGACCGGGTTTGGTAATGAGAATATTCTCGACATGATCCAGTATATGTCCGCGAATAATTGCGACATGTGGATCCGCCACGTGCTGGTGCCTCAGCGGACCGATGACGATCATTATTTGGCTGAACTCGGCGAGTATATTAAAACGCTAAATAATGTTCAAAAAGTCGAGGTTTTGCCGTACCACACACTCGGCGTCAAGAAATACCATGAACTTGGAATCACGTACCCACTTGAGGGCATCGAACCACCGACAGCAGCCCGTGTGAAAAACGCGGAGAACCTGCTTCACACCTCCGATTACAACGATTGGAAGACATGGCGGCCGCGTCCGTAAGCGACATTTTAAGCTTAGCTTGATGATAAGAAGCAGCCATTTTCTGGTTGCTTCTTTTTTCGCCATAACTTATTATTAGAAGAGAGAATTACGAAAAAAAGGAGGAGCTCGGCTCCCATGAAAAATAAACAGGAAAGTATTTTTTCGTCCAAAACGCTGACATATTTTCTCCAGTTAGCGGAGACGATGAATTACACGCAGGCGGCTCAGCTCCTCGGCATTACCCAGCCGGCGTTGACGCAGCAGATCAAGAAGCTCGAGCGGACCGTTGGCGCACCGCTGTTTTACTCGGTCGGCAAAAAGCTGCATCTGTCCGATGCGGGGCGCACGATGCTCAGTGCGACGCATCAGATCTATGATGTGCTGAACGATGCGACGGATGAGATTCAGCAGACCACCAACGCCAATACCGGTGTGATCAAGATCGGGTTGCTGGCGTCGGTTGAAGACTCGGCCTTCACGCATTTTATTTCCGAATATTATCTACATAATCCCGAGGTCAAGGTGACGTTTTTCAACATGACGCGCCATGAGATCTGGGAGCATCTTGAAAACAACGAGATCGACCTGGCGATCATGTACCTGCCGGATGACACGATCAAGAACTGGAAGCCGTATGAATCGCGCAAGATCATCGACGAACAGCTGCTGTTTTTGCATCACAGCGACAAGCTCGCGACTCGCAAGCGCGTGCATTTCCGCGACACGATCGCCAGTCCGTGGGTGACCTATCCGTCGAGCTACTTCCTCAGCCACATTTTGAAGGAAGCCTACAAGAATCAGCTGGTGGATGCGCCGCATTCGGTTGCCGAGTTCACCACACCGTTCCAGCTGACGCAGTTCCTCAATCGCACCGGCGTTAATTCGGCGTTGCCAAACAGTTTTTACCAGGCCCATCAGGAACAGATCCACGCGTATGCAGTTGCGTTTGAGCCGGCGATTCAGTTCGAGCTCGCCTTCGTTTATCGCAAGGGCAAGGATCAGATTCCGCGCGTCGCCCAATTCCTGGAAGCGTTTGACGCCTATCTGGAAGAGGAAGATTACTTGTCGCGAGTAGCCGAAAACCGTGTTAAACTTAACGAGTAACCAAAACGGGTCCGCCGTGTTGATGGCGGGCCTTTTTATAGGGGGAAAATAAGACATGACAACTTTGATCTTTGGTCATCAAAATCCGGATACCGACGCCCTGACATCCGCGCTCAGTTTTGCGGAATATCAGCGCCAACTGGGCAACACCGACGTTGAGGCGGTCGCGCTTGGCGAACCGAACGATGAGACCAAATTCGCGCTGAACTATTTTAAGGCGCAAGCCCCACGTGTGATCGAAAAGGCCGCGCCGAACGACGTGATGCTGGTGGATCACAACGAGTTCCCGCAGTCCGTGTCTGATATCGAAGACGTCCGCATTCGCGCCGTGGTCGATCATCACCGCATTGCCAACTTCCACACGACCTATCCGCTGTACTATCGCGGCGAACCAGTTGGCAGCACCAACTCCATCATCTTCGAGCTGTTCGAAGAAAATGAGTTCACCATTCCAGCCCAATTGGCAGGCTTGATGGCCAGCGGGATCATCTCCGACACGTTGCTGTTGAAGAGCCCGACCACCACCGATCTGGAGCGCCGCGTGCTGCCTGAACTGGCGAAAATTGCCGGCATCGACCTTGAGGAATACGGGTTGGCAATGCTCAAGGCAGGCACCAATCTCGCCGCGAAGTCGGATCTGACCATCGTGGAAGGCGATGCCAAGTCCTTCACCATGGGCGGCAAAACGATTCGCATCGGCCAGGTCAATGTCGTGGACCTCAATGAAGTCTACGCTCGCCAGGCTGCGATCGAGCAGACCATGACGGACGAGCTCAGCAAGAACGGCTACGACAGCTTCCTGCTGATCGCCACCAACATCCTCGATTCCGATTCGACTGGCTTTGTGGTTGGCTCGGGCAAGGAAGAGCTGGAAAAGGCCTTCAATGGCAAGTTTGACGAAAACGGCCGTCTGGCATTGCCTGGCGTCGTTTCCCGCAAGAAGCAAGTCGTACCGCCACTTCAGGCTGTGTACGAAGGCTAATATCAAGATCAAGCACTGGGTTTGGTTTCGCGGTTCCGACTGATCGGAGCTGTGCAGCTGAAGCCAGTGCTTTTTATTTTCTGAAAATAGGGAGGCGGGGTAGGGGGACATCGCCTTTTTCCGTGAACGCGGGCGCTGGCTGTTGTTGGTTTGGGCGGTGGGTGCTGACTGGCGCGGACGCTGAGCACCTTCAGCGAATAGAGATTGGGGCCACCACGTCTGGCTCGCGCTAGCAGTTATTTGATTTGGGACACTTAATCATGGTTAGCATCAAGTTGAATCTGGTTGGGAAATCTTTGTATCCGGTTCAAAGTTGTGCGCAATCTATAATGGGAAGATTTGAGAGGCGGGTTCAGAGCAATTTTTGTCCCGAAAATACGTTCAGTCTTTGGCGTCTGATCTGATTTGAACTGAGGCTTCAGCAGCCGCAAGTTTTCACCGAGTTAAAACGCCCGCCAGACCATCAGCAAGTTTGGACCCATGTATTGCCGTGATTTCTTTGGCTAAATCGCGTCTCGATTCCGGGTCACATATCTGCTCCGAAATACTGAAGCTGGCGGCTGTTTGTTGATCGACAGATGATCGTCAATCAGGGCGCGACTGGAGGCTCAAATTGGCAGCAATTGCAGCTGTCGATGCGAAGCGCGCATGCGAGGCAAGCATCCAGAATTCAGCATCCTGAGATTCGCGCTCAGACGTCGCGTTCGTTTGATTTAATGGATAGTTGGTCATTGCGCGCAAACCAGAGCGATCTGACAGACTGAACGAAATAGCCAAAGATCTGATTGAACGCAAAAAATTCGGCACAACAAGATCTGCTTGCTGTGCCAAATTTTACCAAGACATCTAGGTGCGATTCAATTTGGCGAAGCACGCATGCACGTGCTGCGAAGATCTTCATCAGAACAGAACTGGACGTGCCGCCCAAATATTTTGTGAGCTGTCGAAAACGCTGGCCGGACTCAGCCAACAATGAACGAGGCGAATCAGACTTTGCGGCGCGAACCAGCGGATGCGCGGACCGCGGTTTTTGCGGTCAATGGAGAAACAGGCCCGCCCTGTTTCGTCTTTTGCAATTCTTCGCATAATATATATTATGTGAACTAAGAAAAAGGCGGCAAGCGCCACCGATTTTTCACGGCTCCCCCAGCTACCTGTTTGACCCTTAAACTGGTTTCGTTGCGATGATCATAAATCTGGATTCAAATGTCTGAAGCGGCATGCCGGCTTCAAGCAAGTCTTGCAACTGATGTAACTTCGGCATGGCACGTTCAATATCAAACTGCGGAAACTCCCAAGGAATCATCGTTGCGTAATACACGATGGCGCCGACATCCGCAAACGTCATTTTGGCCATCGCGCTGTTGGCTTCAAGAATCTGCAAGCCGGCTGCCTGGAATTCTGCGGCCACCTGCAGCAACGTATTTTTCGGATACGTCGGCACATATTCCTCGTCGAAAAATCGCGACAGGCCGTAATTATTGTCGCCGCCGACTTGCTGCGTGACAAACAGCGCCCCAGCTCGCATCACGCGCGCGATGTTCGTCATCGGCAGCGCGCCGTGACTGTCTGTGACCAGATCAAAGGCCTCAGTTGGGACGTTTGTCAGCGTCTCATCCGGATCAGCGTACAATGTGACGCCTGTGGGCACGATCGTTTGGCGAAGCAGGTCAATATTTGGCGCCCAACCCTCAGTCACGCTGGTAAGCGCCGAATCATGGCGAAAGCTTTGCATCAGCTCGCCTCCGCCCGTGTCGATATCAAGCCACTGGTCAGCAGGCCGCATGTGGCGCCGAACCAGTGCCTCGTATTGCCAAGGCAGCGGCTCTGTTTGCCAGCGGCCGTTCAGATGGCTGAAATCCCAACCGTGCATGGCGTGCCGACTTTCCGCGCGCCAACTGTCTTCTAATGTCATTTTTGCGGAGTCCTCCATGCGCGAGTATCGTTTGATCGCGCTTATTTTTTGACGTGTTTTGCGGCTTGCCGCGACCAAATGGTGAAAATCACCAGCGCTACGGCCAAAACACCGAGGACGACTGCCGTGAAGCCCTGTTTTGAGACGAAATGCAGCTGCTGCCACAGCAGGCGCAAGATGGTGATCACCCCGATTACAAGCGCCATGAAGGCCATTGGCGTGAACAGGCGATCGTGCAAGCGCAAAATCAGCGCGCAGGCAAAAATTGTCGCAACCCCCACCAAGGCAATGTCCCAGCCAAATGGAATGGCAATGACGAGGACGGCTGGCATCAGGCGCACCGTGGCGAGGTTGGCGCCGACATACAGGAACATCACCGCCCAGATGACGAAAAAGCCGGCAATACGGGACTTGATCAGGCGGACCACTGGATAGATCTGCGCGCGCATCAGCGTAAGGACCCCGAAGATCATCACCGCGTTGAGCACCGGCACCGCTAAATAGGTCAGAACATTGATCGACATAGCCCCGTTCGTCATGCCCCCGCTGATCAGCATGAC
Source organism: Lacticaseibacillus mingshuiensis (assembly GCF_016861785.1). GTDB lineage: Bacteria > Bacillota > Bacilli > Lactobacillales > Lactobacillaceae > Lacticaseibacillus > Lacticaseibacillus mingshuiensis. The sequence goes on along the minus strand of NZ_BOLS01000001.1, from coordinate 151,122 downwards.
CAGCCAGCTGATGCCGACGATCAACCCCAGCAGTTGCCCTTTGTCGCGCCAGCTTGCAGGTGGCAGTTGCTTGAGTAAGTCGTCGGCCATTTCCTTGGGCTCTTTTCCAAAAAAGCGCTCAGCATCGCCGCCATCGCGCTCCGCCGCCACCAGATCCAGCATCATGCCGTGCTGCTGGCGGGTCACAGTCGTCTCATCGCGCATGAACGCCCCCAGCGTCGTATATTCGCGCAACTCACTGAACCAGCTGCGGTCAGCATCAGTGAGTTGCTTCTCCAATTCGTTCATCGCGTCGCGGTACCACTGCGCATTATGCGTCATCCTTTTTCTCCCCCATCACGTGTGAGACTTGCGACTGAATCTGGTGCCATTGCGCCTGGAACTCGGCGAGACTTTCCCGGCCGTGCGCCGTCAATGTGAGATAGTTGCGATCAGGCCCATCTGGGGACGGCTTGATCGTGCTGGTCACATCACCCTGTTTTTCCAGCTTCGCCAAAAGTGGGTAGAGCGTGCCGCCGACGATCGAGGTAAAGCCGTACTCGTGTAGCGCCTGCATCAGCTCATAGCCATAGCTTTCATGTCGCGCCAAGATCGCGAGCACGCAGCCATCGAGCACCCCCTTTAATAGTTGCGTCTGTTTCATCTCAGCCCTCCCTAGTTAGCTTTACTAACTACCCATAGTCTAACACCGCCTGACTAGTTTGTAAAACTAAATAGCTGATATTTGTCGACAAAAAAACGCAAGCAAGATCGCGATCTCACCTACGTTTGTTGGGTTGTATTGATGCCCGTCGCTAATTCTCCGCCGTCAGTGGCACCTTGATCACGGCCAACGGATGCTTGAGGTCCTTGCCATCCTTCATCGATTCGACCAGCAGCGTGAGGTCGATCGAAAGGCCGCTCACCCCGGCTTTGGCGAGCGCCTCTGTCTGCAGTTTGACCGGCAGCTGAAGCTTGTAGTCGCCGCGATCCTCATCCTCGATGCTCAGCGTGTTTGACGCCAGTGTGGCATCGGCGATTGCCTGACCCTTGGCGTCCACCCCGGTGATCGTCACCGCCAGCTTTTGGTGGCCCTCACTGAACATCGCCTGCGTGAGCTCGAGTTGAAGTGCCAGGTCCAGCGCCGCCCCAGCCGGCTTGAGACTGGTCACGACCGCGCCGTCCTGCTGCACCGCCAGCGTCTTGAACTGCGGGCCATCGCTGGCTTGCGCGGTGTTCGCCAGGTGATAGGAAAATTGTCCCGGTTTCAGCTGGGAAGCCGCCGTCGAAGACTCGGACGAAGAATCTGCCGTTTCGCTGGAAGCGGCCGTTTTTTTCTTAATGGAACTGACTTTTGAACTGCTGGCCTTGCTGCTTGTGTCACTGGCGGGCTGCTGCTGACTGCACGCACCCAATAAGCCCAGCGTGACCAGCAGCACCCCTGCCGCGATCCCCTTTTTCATGTATGTTTCCTCCTCGTGTTTGGCGCGCATCCCGCCGCTTTGGCTACAGTATAACAAGTCCCGCACCGGGCGGCGATGGGCAAATTCCCACCGTTACGCAATTTTAATCAAAAAGGCGTTTCAGCCGACTGCAGCTGAGACGCCCTGCCACTATTTTGCACTGGGGAGGCCAGTGTCACAAACGAAGCGCGGTTCTGACTCCAGCCAGCACGACACCGCTACCGAAGCCCCGCACTCAGCCGATCAGCGCATGGATCAACAATTTCACCAATTCATAAAGCACCGGCAGAAAGACCACTGCCAGCAAGCCCAGCAACAATTTCCAGCCGAGGCTGACGTTTGACATCACAAAGTCGAATTTATTGCGGCGAGTGATGCGCCGCGAGACCTCGATGTCCGCCATGCCGGGAATCGTCAGGAGATTTTGCTTGAACAACGCCCCATTGGCTTCAGTCAAACTCTCGGAGAAAATATGTCCATCCGCCGTTTGAAAATCCAGAAAATACCACGAGACCGTCTTCCGGTGGATAAATCCCCGGGTGCCGTCGCTGGGCACATTGAGATGTTTTTCGCGCAGCGCGATGGCCTTGATATCGGAATACTTGTACGAAAAATAAGCGGTCGGGTCATCCAAAAATTCGATGACGATAAAGAAAATGATGCGCCGATCGGTGAAAGCCATCAGGCGGTTGCCGCGCAGGCTAGCCTGCTCCTTGATGTAAGCCTTGGCGCGCTGCGACTTTGGCGCGTACATACCCATGATGCCATCCGTGGCCATACCGCTATTTTGCTCGTCGGTCATGGCCATCAGGTTGATGAGCTGCTCGCCCGGCGCCAGCAAGTCCGTTACCTGGGCCATGACCTGTTGCATCGTGATGTAAAGCTTGGCCTCTTTGCGTTTGCGGATTCGGTCGAGTTCCGTCATCGACGCCTCTGCAAGCGGCCGCGCCGGGACCCCGTTCAGGTCAGCGATAACGCGTGTGAATGGATTAGCTAAAGTAGACATCGTGCGTCCCCTCCCGAATTTTCTTCTTGCCCCGCGATAGATGCTGGTACACAGCGCCGCGCCTCATGTGAAGCTGGCGCGCGATCTCCTCGGGCGTGCGATCATTTTGAAAATACAACTGGAACACCTGCCGCTCCACGTCACTGAGCGGGGCAAATAGCCCGGCATAATCGATCGGATCATCGGGCGGCGCCTGTTCCACGACGGCCTCATCCAGGTCCATAGTTGCCAGCGTGCCTGCCAGCCCCCGCTGGTAATCGATCGCGCAGTGTTTGATCACCGCCGACAACCAATTCTTGAAGCTACCCTTGGCTGAATCAAACGTGGCCCCCTTCGACCAAACTTGGTAATAGACCCGATTTTCGATATCACGGGAAAAACCGCGCTGATAATCCGAAGTCAGGTGATGCAAGATCACCATTCGGATGAAGTCTCCGTACTGGTCGATCAAGTCATCCAGCGCACTGTCATCTTGTACGCGCAATTTGGCGACGAGCGCCTCATCATCAGTCATATTCCTCACCAACTTTCTTATCCTTACACCTAATAATACGCATGCTGCGCGGAATATCTGACATAAAATATAAAAAAAGACGCCTTTCTGTGAACGAAAAGCGTCGTATCTGAAATTTACTTATCTGCCGGACTCTGTAGCACATACAGCCCATACGTGTCCCCATTTTTGACAATGATCGATAAATTGCCGCCCGGGTTCTTGAAGGAATACTTGCCAGTATCATCCGAATATTTCAGGGTCGCGTCTCGGGTCGGTGGCACGACGACCTGATAGTCACCGCTATCCTGCTTGGTGGTCGCCGGAATCAGATAATGGCCGCCAGCAACGCCAAGAATCAATCCGATCAGCAGGGCCAAGACGGTGAAAAGAACGAGATGGTTTGATCTGTGTGTCATTCTAGCCTCCTCATAGCCGCGCGCCGCATTACTTCGCATCGTCCAGCGTCACCAGCTGATAGGCATCCTTGTGATACACGATCTGAACAAGCTTGCCCTTAGGATTCGGGAACGAATAACTCGACGACCCCTCTGAGTAGGTCACTGTTTTCTTCGTCGTGGGTCCGACCACGACCTGATACGCAGAGGCTGCTTGCTTTGGGCCTGTAAAATTGATCGCGCGCCCACCCGCAAAGCCGATCACAATACCGAGCACCAGCGCCGCCGCCAGTGCCAAAAGCCATTTCCCATACCTCTTCATGGTGATTTTCCCCAGTCATTGTTGATCTTGTACAAGTCCAGTATACCCCCCAAAAAAGTAAACGCTACCATTTTGGCCGACAATAGACAGATGTTCAATTCTTTTCAGTTGTTCATTTTGGCCAACAGAAAAAAAACCGCGCACCGAAGCACGCGGGAAAATGAACAACTGTTTATCACTGAACATCTGTTGATCGTTGGTTAGGCGATATGGACCTTGGTGCCATCCGGGACGTGCTCATTGATCCATTTGGCATCCGGGACGCTCAGCCGAACGCAACCATGCGAGCTCGGCTTGATGCCCAGATCCCTGGTCTCGCTGAGAATATATTCCTGATTTTCATCTGTCGGGACGCTGTGGAAGAGATAAAGATTATCCAAGAAATTCGTCCAATAATTCGCGCCCATTTTTTCGTTTGGATTGTAAAACGATTTGCCACGCGACGAGATGGTGAAATCGCCATGCGGGGTGCTGTCATCCATTCCCGTGGAGGCATACATGGTGTAAAGCACCCGATTGCCCGACTTCACGTAGACGCGCTGTTTGGCGAGACTGACATCCAAAACGATCGTGCCGACTTTGTTCAGATCCGGATAGGCCTTCGCCTCGGATGGCTTTTGCCAGTCGATCTTTGGCGCGGCGGCTTTCTTGCTGGCGGCGATGCTGCTGGCTTTGGCACTGCTGGCCTTGGCCGCTGCCGCGCTGCTGGCTGCGGCTGCCTGTTTTGCCTTTGCCGCAACGGCTTTGGATGAACTGGATGATTTTTCGGCTGCGGCCGGGGTACTTGACTGTGGTTGCGCGGACACCATTGTTTTGGCCACCACAAACCCACCGGCCACGAGAACGGCCGCCAAGATCACCCATAAACTGTACCGCACCCGCCGCTTCAACCGGTGCGCCTTGAGATAGTCCCTCGCGTCGCGGATGCTGGTCCGCCATTTCGGTTCTTGCATTCGATCAGCCCCAATGTTTTCTTACAACCAGTGTATCTTGCAAAACCGAACATTGCAAGGTTGTTCACCTTACAAACTCACTACAAAAACAGCGGCAGGCCGGGGCTCACCGCTGCTGACATGTGTTCGCACTAGTGACAACTTTACCAATTTCCTAATGATTGCGCGTCGCCAGGACCTTGGCGATCACCTGCTGAACGCCATATTCCTCGTTGCTTGGCGCCTGATATTTCGCCGCACCGGCCATGCTGGGATTATGATTAGCGACCAAATAACTATGGGCGACATATGCCAACATTTCTTTATCGTTGAAATTATCACCGAACGCCATCATCTGCTCGCTTGAAATGCCCATCTTGCGGCCGACCAGCGACATGCCCTTCGCCTTGTTGATATGCTTGGGCGTGATATCGATCCACACCGGCCCAGCCACGGCGCAAGTGAAATCGGCCCCAAATTCAGGGGCGATCGCCTCATCAAAGACCTGCTGCGCGTTGTTGTGTGGCAGATAAATTGTCACCTTATCCGCCTCACCCGACCAGGCCGGCAGATCATCGACAAAAATCAATTGATGGTAAAATTCACGGTACACCGCATCAAATGCCTGATCTTTGCGCGCACCCACCGCGTGCTCGATGCCGCAGATCAGCGGCAGCCCATCCGTGTGCTCCTGAACGAACCGAGCGATGCGCTGATAATCATGGGCCGCCATCAATTGCTTATGAATGATCGTCCCGCGGTAGCTGACCACACCGCCGTTGTCACAGATCAAGGCGAGCTGGTCGCTGCGCTCGCCGAACACATCCTGAAGCGTGTATAGCGGACGGCCACTGGCGGCGGCAAACTGAATACCGGCCGCTTCAAGCGCGTCAAGCGTGCGGCCAAAATGTGGTGGCAACTGGCCCGCCTCGGTGAGAAGCGTATGATCCATATCACTGGCAATCAGGCGAATATTTTCCATGCGGAGACTCCTTCGAATAACAAGATGCTTCTATTTTACTTGGATTTGCGAATAAACGCCAAATAATATGAAAGCGCGGAAACGGATTGGGCGGAGGCAATCAACCCGGACTTCACCGCATCGATCACCTCGGCAAGCGGCACGAACTGACTCGTCACAAATTCGTCCTGATCAAAATCCTGCTGGCCGCCTTGATCTGGATCCACATGGCAAAGCATCAGATGCACGACCTCGTCCGTCATGCCCTCACTCGACCGCACCGCGCACATCTCCTGGACATCAAGCGGCGCAAACCCAGTCTCCTCATGCAACTCACGCTTGGCGGCCGTCTCCGGGTCCTCCCCAGGATCCATCAGCCCCGCCGGCAGCGCAAACGCCTCCGCATTGATCGCGACGCGGTATTCGCGATTGATCAGCACCCGATCATCCGCCGTCAGCGCCAGCATCGCCACAGCCGGTGCATGCTTGATCAAGTCCCGCTCCACCCGCAGCCCATCCGGCGTGTCGATTGTCTGCTGAAAGATCTGAAAAATATGGCCGGAATAAACACTGCGGCTGGAAAGAATGCGCCCCGTTGCCTTGCTTGCTTGTAAGAACATTTTCTGCCTCCTCAGAAATGACATCTTATTCCATGATAACAAACGCTTCCAGTAAAAGCACTGGAAAAAACAGTCCCAGTTAACGGCAACAGCCAGCTTCTCACGGCTGCCGCCTGCCACTTTCCAGTCATTAGTTCACGCATGCGACGAAAAAAGCGGCGGCCGCGATTCACATGGAATCGCAGCCGCCACCGAACGAGTTTCTTCTATTATAATGCGGACTGATTTGGGTATGACGCGCACTGATTTGGGCATGACGCTCACAGATTGGAGGCAAGGCCCTGCTTACTTCTGCAGATCCCGAATCCAGGCCAGCGCAATCGCTTTTTCCCCAAGATGGGTGCCGATCACAGGACCGAAATAGGAGATCTCGAAGCTGACTTCCGGGAACTTCGCCGCCAGCTCATCGCGCCAATTAGCCGCTTCCTCTGGGTCATTGGCATGGATGACCCACGCCTTGATCGGATAATCGACCTGCGAAAGAGTCTCCGCAAACAAGTCTTCGACCCGCGCATAGGCCTTTTTCAGCGAGCGAATTTTCTCAAACGCCACGATCTTGTGAGAGTCGTCGTCAAATGTGAGCAGCGGCTTGATCTTCAGCATCCCGCCGATGAACCCTGCGGCATTCGACAAGCGCCCGCCCCGGACCAGGTTCTGCAAGTCATTGACGATGAAATATTCGTTCATCGTCGCGCGCAAGGCATCCAGCTGACGCACGATCTCATCTGGATCGACGCCTTCACGCGCCAACCGGGCGGCCGTCAAGACCAACTCGCCCATCAAAATAACCGTGATCTGACTGTCATACACGATCACGCGCGCGCCTTCGACTTCGCCGACCGCGCCCTGCAGCGTCTGCACAAAACCGGAAATGGTGCTGGCAAGATGAATGCTGATGATCGTATCGTAGCCTTCATTGGCGAGGTCCTGATACAGCTTCAGCACCTCACCCAACGGCGGCTGAGACGTGCTCGGAAAAGTCTTGGCCGAACGGAGCTTCTCATAATATTCCGCGGTGGTGATATCCTTGCCTTCGTCATAAACACTGCCGTCCAAAATAACAGGAATCGGGACGATCTTGATGTTGTTGTCTTTCACCTGCGCCGGCGATAGATACGCGGTGCTATCAGTGACGACTGCGATCTTCATAAAAACCCCACCCACTTTTCGCACAAAATTAGCTTTAATAACCATACCATGAATTCGACCCGATTTGAATGTATATGGCCTAAATTTCCTTTACGATTTATGAGCCAAAGCAGATATTTGGCAGGCTGGCGATGATCATGCTGGAAAAAATACAACGATGCAGCATACCCGACTATCCACTTTTGCCAATGTCTCGTCTTGAATATCATGAGCTTGACACCAAATATCGCGGGGGGTGCACATCGATTCTTGTCGTCACGTATTGGCAGAAACGTGACTCGCAAACCGCCTCGTCATTTGTCCTCAAGTTCGGGGCGTGGCGTCAAATGATGTGATGGCATCCCACCAGTTTGAAGGGTATTCGGGGAAAAGTACCACGAGCCGCGTACTCCGGGGATGCGAATCTGGCTGTTGTCTTCCGGCAGATGTCAATTGACGAACTCAGGATACGAGGCTCTCGGTTTTCCGAAACCTCTGAAGCAGCGTTGTGTGATGGCATCACACAAGTTTGGCGGCTGCTCAGGCGGAGGTGCCATGATCGGCATACTCAGGGGATGTGGACCTCGTTTTTCCAGAGGCTCCGGAGCAAAGTCGTGTAACGGCATCACACTCGTTTGAAGAATATCCGGCCGGGCGTGGAAGTATCACGATTCGCGTACTTCGGTTATGCGGGTATTGTTGTTTTCATTCGAAAGATGTCGCTTGGTGTGCTTGGATGTACACGGATCTGGATTTTCCGGGGGCCGCGTACAAACTTATGTGATGGTATCACACCAACCTCAAAGCCGGTTTCCTAGGGAGTCTGGAGATTCAGATGGATTCGCGGTCCGCAAATTTCGAGTTATTCGGCAAACTTGTCCAAATTCGCGGACCACGAGTCCATGGTTGCGTACCCCCGGTATGAAAATATTGCGTTAGCACCTTGAAAGATGTCGATTGGAAGTACCCAGGGTGTGGGAAGCCCACGCCCTCGTCATGCCGAAAGAAACTCGTGTGACGGCATCACACCAAGATCGAATCCTTTGGGTCGTCAGGAGATTTAGGTGGACTCCCGGTCACAAAAGATCGACATCTTTGACAAAAACGGTAAAATTCTCGGACCACGAGTTATCCATCACCCTACACCCCCAGACGCTGAGCATCAAGTTTTGTGATGGCATCACACCAATGCTGATGCCACGATTCGGGCGTGCAATCTCTGAGACTGCAAATTGCATGATTTTCGCGCAGAAAAAACAAATCGTCAATCTCCGAGATCGCACTGGGACACCTATCTCACATCGTCTGGACTCATGGTCCGCAAATGTAGCTCTTTTGATCGCGAAATACCAACCTCTGCAGTCCCGTAGTCCGCGAAGTGCGACATTTCCAAGACGCTGGGCATCAAGTTTTGTGATGGCATCACACTAATGTAGAGGCCACGATTCGGGCGTGCGATCTTTGAGATTGCAAATTGCAGGATGCCCGCGATCAAAACACAAATCGGCGGTCTCAGAGATCGCACCGGAGCACGCAACTCGCATCGTCTGGACTCATGGTCCGCAAATATGATTCTTTTGCTCGTAGATTCCAACATCCGCGGTCTCGTGGTCCGCGAAGATTGGCAATTCCCAATACGCTGGGCACCAAGTTTTGGGATGGCATCGCACTAATGTTGATGCCACGATTGGGGCGTGCCCGATATCTGAGACTGCAAATTGCAGGATTCCAGCGAAGAAGAGTCGAATTAGCAATCTCAGAGATCGCATCGGGGCACGCATCTCGCATTGTCTGGACCGATAGTCCGCGAACTTCGACATTTCCAAGACTCTGGGTGTCAAGTTTTGGGATGGCATCACATCAATGTTGATGGCACGATTGGGGCGCGCCCGATATCTGAGACTGCAAATTGCGGGATTCCCGCTTAAAAAAATCAAATCGGCAATCTCCGAGATCGCACGGACCCCCATCTCGCATCGTCCGGACTCAGGGTCCACGAATGTTGCGATTATGTTCGTAAAAGTCAACATCCGCGGTCCCGTGGTCCGTAAAGATTGCCAAACTCGGCCGGCTTAGCATCAAGTTTTGTGATGGCGTGACACCAATGTGGATGCCACAGTCCGGGCATGTGATCTCTAAGACTGCAAAATGCGTGATTTCCTCGCTGAAAAACAAAATCGGTAATCTCTGAGATCGCACGGAGTTAGGTATTTCGCATCGCCTGGACTCATGGTCCGCAAATATCGCTCTTTTGCCTTTGATTCTCAAAATCCGCGATCCCGTGGTCCGAAAATATAGCTGAATTTAAACCCTCGTTACCAAGTTTTGGGATGGCATCACACCAATATGGATGCCACAGTCCGGGCATGTGATCTCCGGGACTTCAGATTGCGTGATTGCCGTGAAGAAAGATAAAATCGCCAAGCTCTGAGATCACGCAGGGTCACGTATTTAGCATCGCTTGGACTCACGGTCCGCCAATATGGCTCTTTTGCTCGCCGGTCTCAATATCCGCGGTCTCGTGGTCCGCACGCCCCGGGCGGCTTGGCATCAAGTTTTGTGATGGTGTCACACCAATGCGGATACCGCAGTCCGGGGATGCGATCTCCGAGACTGAAAATTACGGGATTCTCCCGCAGAAAATTCAAATCCGCAATCTCCGAGATCGCACTGGGACACTCATCTAGCATCGTCTGGACTCTCGGTCCGCAAATATAGCTCTTTTGCTCGTGAATCTCAAAATCCGCGGTCCCGTGGTCCGTAAAGATTGCCAAACTCGGCCGGCTTGGCATCAAGTTTTGTGATGGCGTCACACCAATGTGGATGCCACAGTCCGGGCAGGCAATCTCTGAGAATGAAAATTACGGGATTCTCCCGCAAAAAATCCACATCCGCAATCTCCGAGATCGCACCAAGGCCGCATTTTCCCTCAACCGGACTCAGGGTCCACGAATGTTGCGATTCTGTCCGGAAAAATCAACATCCGCGGTCCCGTGGCCCGCACACCCTAATCTTCCCGATCACCTTTCCAATCCAGTGCCAAGCCCACCTAACCTCACCCAATTGGTCCAGGACCTAGGCGTTTTTGCGCCACGGCCCCAAAACAGATAGAATAGAACTATTAAAATGGCAAGCGCCGGGCATTTTTCCCGGGCTTGCGCGACAAGAAAGGCGGCTTTTCCGCAATGACATTTGATGGCATATTCACCCACGCGATGGCCGATGAACTCAGCACCCTGCTGGTCGGCGGGCGCGTCAACAAGATCACCCAGCCCTACCCAAACGAAGTGATTCTGGGTATCCGGGCCCAGCGGAAGAATTGGCCGCTGCTGCTTTCCGCGCATCCACAATATGCGCGCGTGCAGATCACCCAGATTCCTTTTGAAAATCCGGCCGTGCCGACAAATTTCACGATGAGTCTGCGCAAATATCTGGCCGCCGCCTCGCTTCAAAAGTTGGAACAGGTCGACAATGACCGCGTGCTGCACTTGGACTTTGCGACCCGCGACGAACTTGGGGATGACCTGTCGCTTCGGCTGGTGGTCGAATTGATGGGCCGGCATTCCAATATCACGCTGGTCAACCTGAATACCGGCAAGATTCTGGATCTGATTCGCCACGTCGGCGCCGATCAGAATCGCTATCGCCTTCTGATGCCGGGCGCGCAGTACGTTGACCCGCCAAAGCAGGATGTGGTCGATCCGTTCAAGGACGACTCGCGCGGGTATCGCCAATTGATGAAGACCAGCGACCTGTCACTGGAAAAATTGCTGCAGCGCCACTACCAGGGTCTCGGCCGGGATTCGGCGCAGGAGCTGGCGACCCGCCTGCAAAACGGGGACGCGGACGCAGCGTGGGATGGGTTCTTTGAGGCACTACGGCAGCCGGCGGCAACGATCGCGGCCGGCAAGCAGTTACAATTTTCCGCGATTCCTTATGAGACGCTGCCAGGCGCGCAGACGCAGTACCCGACCCTGTCGGCGATGCTCGATGCGTTCTACGCGGGCAAGGCGGAGCACGATCGGGTGCAGACGCAGGGCGGCAACTTGATTCATGTGCTGAAAAATCTGATCGATAAGGATGAGAAGAAGCAGAAGAAACTCGCGCAGACGCTGAAGTCGACGGAGAAAGCGGATGATTACCGGATCCGCGGCGAGGTGCTCACGACGTATCTGCATCAGGTGCAGCGCGGTGAGACGGCGGTCACGCTGCCGAACTTTTATGATGAGGAGAAGCCGCTGACGATCGCGCTGTCCAACCAGCTGTCCCCGTCGCAAAACGCGCAGAAGTATTTTGCCAAGTATCAGAAGTTGCGGAATGCGGTCGCGTTTGTGCACGAGCAAATGGCGAAAAATCAGGAGGAGCTGGATTATTTAACGGGCATCATGACGGAGATCGAGCTGGCGTCGCCGAAGAATCTGGCGGATATCAAGACGGAGCTTCAGCAAGGCGGTTATCTCAAGGTGCAAAAAAAGGGCAAGAAACCGGAGAAGCGCGCGAAGGTCAGCGCGCCGGATGAGTTCTATGCGTCGGACGGCACGCGCATCTGGGTCGGCAAGAATAATTTGCAAAATGATCAGCTCACCTTGCGCAAGGCGCAGAAGACGGACATTTGGCTGCATGCCAAGGATGTGCCGGGCAGCCACGTGATCATCGACAGTGCCAAGCCGAGTGAAAAAACGCTTCTGGAAGCCGCCACGCTTGCGGCCTATTTTTCCAAGAACCGCGCCGGCTCAAATGTCTGGGTCGACTGGATCGAGGTCAAGAAGATTCGCAAACCAAATGGCGCCAAGCCGGGTTTTGTCGTGTACGAGGGGCAACGGACAGTCGCGGTGACGCCAGAAGAAAAGACGGTGGCGAAGCTCCGGGTCAAGCCGACGCTTTAGCGGTTATCGTTCGCTATTATAATAGAAGAAAAAATTTGCGTGAATCGTCAAAAGCGCTGGGGCCGTTGAGCTCCAGTGCTTTTTTAGCGACTTTTTTGGCGAAAATACGCGACCGCCAGCTCGATCAATATGGCCGCGATAAAGGCAAGAATCGCGACCCAGGTCACCATGGGCGGGAAAAACAATGTCAGGAGAATCGCGGCCCCACTGCCGACCATGGTGTAGCCAAGTGTGCGGGCCAATTTTTGCAAAGCCGCCTGCGCATTGGTCGACCATGGCACGCGAATGCCGAACCCAACCCAGCCCCTTTTGACCGGCGCGGTGGGCAAATAATTGCCGAGCACGATCAAAAGCGCGGCAATCAGTGTCACCGCCCATAACCGGGTATCGACGTTGGCGCCTTGGGCATAGCGAATCGTTGTGACATAGGCTACCACGGTGATCACTGGGAAGATCCAGGCAATCACGCGCTCAAGCTTGGGCGCTTTCGGGCCGCGCGCCGCCGCCGCATAGGTCACGCCGACACACAGCAGGTGAAACGCCAGCATTAATAGCGGCAAGCCGTACACGACGGCGGCTTTTGGCATCCAGCCATTGGGTTCGTTGTCGATGCCCCAGTGCGTGACGAGCGTCTTCGGGAGGCTCGCATATTGACTGGCCCCATAGATCATTGTCGAGAGAATCACTAAACTTGTGAGAATCAACGTTCGCCATTTATTTTTTGTCATCATTATTCTCCCCCGCTCCTAAACTATAAAGCCAGCTCAATACTTCCTCGAATACGCTGGCATTTAGGTCGTAATAGATGAAATTCTTTTCGCGCCGTTCAGAGATCAAGCCAGCTTCCTTCAACAGTTTCAGATGATATGACACGGTTGCGGCTTTCAAGTCAAAATGCGCTGCGATATCGCCGGCCGATTGCGGTCCTGTCTTCAGCAAATTCAGAATCTGCCGTCGTACAGGATCTGAGATCGCCTTCAGCGTCTCACTCATCGCCATGGGCTCGCCTCCTATTTCGAAAACTTTCTAACTAGAATATAGTCCTTTTGGCGGCGAGGTCAAGACTGTTTTGATATTTTTCTAAATAGATGGGGCGCGGCACTCGCTGGGAATACGCCGTCGCGTTTTTGAGCAGAGACGTGCATTCTCCGAAATCCAAGTTGGGCTTCGCCAAGCGCTCGGCGCCGCACCCTCGCAGTTGGGCTTCGGCTCGCAGGGGTGGGACATTTAGCTGACCCAGGCACTCGGTGGCAAGGAGCGCCACCAAGCACCTAGGCCAAGCTAACTGCCCACCCCTAAACGCGTGCCTCCGCACCCTGAATCAAAAAGGAGCCCGGCACCAATCATAGCTGGTCCGAACTCCCCTCACTGATGCTCATTTGATAAAACCCGTCACCCTATTTTCCCCAAGCAGTCGGATCTTCGCGCCAAGTTGCGAGCAGTTCGCGCTCGCTGGCGGTGATCGTCCCCTGCGCCTCTGCCGTGTGGATCAGGGCGGTGTAATTCGTCAACGTGGCAAACGGGATGCCCGCCGCCGCGAAATTCGTTTCCGCAGCCGGCAGTTGATAGGAAAAAATGGCCGCGACGCCGATCACATTGGCGCCGTCCTTGGTTGCGGCTTCGGCGGCTTTCAGCACAGAGCCGCCGGTCGAGAGGAGGTCATCGATCAAGACGACTTTTGCCCCAGGCTGAAGCGCGCCTTCAATCTGGCGGCCCTGGCCGTGATCCTTGGGCTTGCTGCGGACATAGATCAGCGGCAGGCCCAGGCGTTCGGCAACCAAACTGGCATGCGGAATGCCGGCCGTCGCCACCCCGCCGATCACTTCAACGTCTGGAAACTTAGCCTTGATCAACGCCGCCAGCCCATCCGCGATCGCGGTGCGGACCGCGGGATACGAGATCGTCAGGCGGTTGTCGGTGTAGATCGGCGAAATGATGCCACTCGCCCAAGTGAACGGGTCATTTGGGGGCAGGGTGACGGCGTTGATCTTCAGTAAGTCCTGCGCAATGGTCGTTTCAAGTTCTTCCATGATTTATGCTTCGCTCCATTCTTTGGCAATTGCGTGATAAGCAGCAACGGGATCGGCGCTTTGGGTGATCGGCCGGCCGACCACGATGGCCGAGCTGCCGAGGCGCTTGGCGTCGCCTGGGGTGGTGACCCGCTTTTGATCGCCGATCGCGGCACCGGCTGGGCGAATGCCCGGGGTGACGATGAGAAAATCATCACCGACCGCCGCACGAATCAGGCTCGCCTCCAAGGGACTGGCGATGACCCCATCGGCGCCTGCTGCGGCTGCCAATTTTGCCAGGTGCACAACGCTTTCGGCTGGCGTGCCTGGAATCTGCAGTTCGTTGTTCAGCATTTCCTGTGAAGTCGAGGTCAGCTGGGTCACCGCAAGCAGTTTCGGCGCCGTCTTCCCTGCTTCCCGAGCGCCGGCCACCAACCCGCGCTTGGCCACTTGGATCATCGCCGAGCCGCCCGCCGCGTGGACGGTGGTCATCGCCGCGCCGAGGCGGCCGAGCTGAAACGCGGCCTGTTCGACGGTGTGCGGGATGTCGTGCAGCTTGAGGTCCAAGAAGACTTGGGCGGGATGCACGGCTTCAATGTCCGCCATCAGTTGCGGGCCTTCCGCGTAGACTAGCTCCATCCCGATTTTCACAACCAGTTCTTCGCTGGGTGAAAATTGACGCAGAAACTGTTTGGCTTGATCAAAATCCGGAAAATCGAGCGCAATGATCGGTGGCATGACAAACTCCTTTTTTGACTGACAACAACAGCAACAACTTCAACCTGCAAAACTCGGCACACGAACGTCACAAAACCGTAATGGCGGCGGGTCCCACAGCGTCTCACCGCCACGCTGGCCCAATTTTTCTTCTATTATAAAGGCTGGGTGGTGAACGCGCGGGACTCGAGCACGCCGAGAATGGCGCCCACGGTATCCAGGCTCGTCATCAGCGGCACGCCATGCATGATCGCGGCTTGGCGAATGCGGTACCCGTCGCTGGTGGTTGCCTTGTCGCCGGACGTCGTGTTGATGACGACCTGCAACTTGCGGTCCTCGATGGCATCCAAGATCGCGTTTTCCCCGCTTTCGCCGAGCTTGGTGATGGTGGAAACGGTGATGCCGGCGTCGCGCAATGCGGCGGCGGTGCCTGCCGTTGCGACGATCTGGTAGCCGACTTCACGGAAGCGGCGGGCCAAGGCCACGGCCTCTGTCTTGTCCGCATCGGCGACCGTGAACAGCGCGGTGCCGTATCGCGGCAAATGGGTGTGGCTGGCTTCGAAGGCTTTGTACAGCGCCTTGTCGAGCGTCGTGTCGCTGCCCATGACTTCCCCGGTGGATTTCATTTCCGGCCCAAGCGCACTATCGACCTCATTGAGCTTGGAGAATGAGAACACTGGCGACTTCACATGCACGCCTGGGCGCACTGGCAAAATGCCCGTCGTGAAGCCCATGTCTTTCAGGCTCGCGCCTAAAATGGCTTGAGTGGCGACTTGCGCCATCGCGATGCCCGTCACCTTGCTCAGGAATGGCACGGTGCGAGAGGCCCGCGGATTGACTTCGATCACGTAGACTTGTTCGTCGCGGACGATGAACTGCACATTCATGATGCCGATGCAATGCAGCGCATGCGCCAGGGCGATGGTCTGATGTTCGATCTGATCGATCACTTTTTGGCTAAAATCTTGCGGTGGGTAAACGGCCATTGAGTCGCCGGAATGGACGCCGGCGCGCTCGATGTGTTCCATGATGCCCGGAATGACGACCGTCTCGCCATCCGTGATCGCGTCGACTTCGCATTCCTTGCCGACGAGGTACTGGTCGATCAAAACGGGATGGTCGTGTGAGACCGAGACGGCTTCGTTGATGTATTGGGCCAGTTCGTCTTCGTCATGCACGATCTCCATTGCCCGGCCGCCCAGCACATAACTTGGACGGACCAGCACCGGATAACCGATGCGCGCCGCAATTTTCAACGCGCCGGCCTTGTCCGTGGCGGTGTCCCCGACTGGCTGCGGGATGTTCAGCGATTTGATGATCGCATCGAAGCGGTCGCGGTCCTCGGCGGCATCGAGGTCGTCGAGGCTGGTGCCCAGGATCTTCACCCCGTGTTTTTCAAGCGGCGCCGCCAAATTGATGGCGGTCTGCCCGCCGAATTGGACGATCACGCCGCGGGGCTGCTCGAGGTCGATCACATTCAGCACATCCTCTTCGGTCAGCGGCTCGAAGTACAGCTTATCCGAAATGGAAAAGTCAGTCGACACGGTCTCGGGGTTGGAGTTCATGATGATGGCTTCAAAGCCCGCCTTTTGAATCGCCTTGACGGAATGGACCGTTGCGTAATCGAACTCGACGCCTTGCCCGATGCGAATTGGGCCAGAGCCCAGCACCAGAATGCTTTCGCGGCCATCTTCCGTGCTTTCGGTCTCGGTCTCATAGGTGCTGTAGAAATATGGGGTGCTCGAGGCAAACTCACCGGCGCAGGTATCGACCATCTTGTAGACCGGCACGATGCCATTTTCCTTGCGCAGATCGCGAATGGCGTCAGGCGTCTCAGCCCAAAGCTTGGCGATCGTCGCGTCGGCAAAGCCGTTGCGTTTAGCGATGTGCAGCAGGTCCACGTCCTCCGGCTGCGCCTTTAACTCATCTTCCAGCTCGGTGATGTGCAGAATCTTGTCGAGGAAAAATGGGTTGATGCCGGAAAGTTCTGCGATCTCCTCGATCGTAAAGCCGCGGCGGAAGGCTTCGGCGATGTAAAACAGGCGCATGTCGTTGGCCTGGATGATGTTGGTGGACAGCTGTTCATCGGTGCTGTCGGCATATGGCTGGCCCCAGAGATGCACGGCGCCCACTTCCAGCCCGCGCACGGCCTTGAGGAGACTTTCCTCGATCGTGCGGCCGATCGCCATGACTTCACCAGTCGCCTTCATCTGCGTGCCCAGGCGGCGGTCGCCATGTTCGAATTTGTCAAATGGAAAGCGTGGAATCTTGCAGACGACGTAATCCAGCATCGGTTCAAATTCGGCAAAGGTCGCATCGGTGATCGGGTTTTTGATCTCATCAAGCGTCAGACCGACTGCGATCTTCGCCGCCATTTTCGCAATCGGATAACCGGTCGCCTTGGAGGCCAGTGCACTGGAGCGGGACACCCGCGGGTTGACTTCGATGATGTAGTACTTGAAGGAATTCGGGTCGAGCGCCAGCTGCACATTGCAGCCGCCTTCGATCTTCAGCGCGCGAATGATCTTCAGCGAGGCGTCCCGCAGCATTTGCACTTCTTTGTCCGTCAGGGTCTGGACCGGGGCAAACACCACCGAGTCGCCGGTGTGAACGCCGACCGGATCGAAGTTTTCCATGTTGCAGACCACGATCGCGTTATCGGCGGCGTCGCGCATCACTTCAAATTCGATCTCTTTGTATCCGGCGATCGAGCGCTCGACCAGGACCTGGTTGACGGGGCTGAGGTTCAGACCGTTTTCGGTGATGGTGGCGAGGTCGGCTTCGTTTTTCGCAATGCCGCCGCCTGTGCCGCCCATGGTGAAGGCTGGCCGAATGATGACCGGGTAGCCGATTTTTTCCGCAAAGGCCTTGGCGTCGTCAAAATTATGCGCGATGGTGGATTCCGGAATCGGTTCGTTGAGCGACTGCATCAGATTTTTGAACAGCTCGCGGTCCTCGGCTTGGTCGATCGCGGTGAGCTTGGTGCCCAGCAATTCGATGTGCAGCTGCTCGAGGATGCCGGAATTCGCCAATTCCATCGCCAAGTTCAGGCCGATCTGCCCGCCGATCGTCGGCAAGATCGCATCCGGCAATTCCTTGCGCAGAATCTGGGAAACAAATTCGACGGTGAGTGGCTCGATGTAGACTTGATCGGCGATCTCTTTGTCGGTCATGATGGTCGCGGGGTTGGAGTTGACGAGCACGACCTCGTAACCCTCTTCCTTGAGCGCCAGGCAGGCCTGGGTGCCGGAGTCGTCGAATTCGGCGGCCTGGCCGATGATGATCGGGCCGGAGCCGATGACCAGGATCTTGTGAATATCTTGACGCTTAGGCATTGTGAACTTCCTTTCCTCGCAACTTGAAGGCATCCATCATTTCCATAAATTCGTCGAAGAGATGGTCGGCGTCATGTGGACCCGGCGCCGCATCCGGATGGAACTGGACGGAAAAGGCCGGGTACAGCCGGTGGCGCAGGCCCTCGACGGTGTGGTCGTTGATCTCTTCATGGGTGACGATCAATTGATCGGGGTCGATCGACTGCGGGTCGACGGCATAGCCATGATTTTGGCTGGTGAAGTCGATGCGGCCGGTCGCGATCTCGCGCACCGGATGGTTGAAGCCGCGGTGCCCGTATTTCATCTTGAAGGTGTTGGCGCCATTGGCCAGCGCGAACAATTGATGGCCGAGGCAAATGCCAAACAGCGGAATTTTGCCCTCGATGCCGCGAATCATGGTCAGCGCTTCCGCGACATCCTTGGGGTCGCCAGGGCCGTTCGTCAGCATCACGCCATCCGGATCCAGGTCGAGGAGTTCTTCTGCGGTGGTGGTTGGCGGCAGGACCGTCAAGTTGCAGTCGCGTTTGGCCAGCTCGCGCAAAATACTGTGCTTCAGCCCAAAATCGATCACCGCGACATTGCGGCCACTGCCAGGGGCGGGAAACGCGTGCGTTGTGGCCACCTGCAGCACCTGATTTTTCGGCAGGACAAGCGCCTTGAGTTGGTCAAAGGCATGGGCGTCTGCGGCGTCGACAATGCTGGCCTTCATGGTGCCGGCCTCCCGCAGCCGCTTGGTCAGCGCGCGGGTGTCGATGCCGGCAATGCCGGGGATGTGCTTGCGCCGCAAAAATTCATCCAGGCTCATTTGCGCGCGCCAGTTGCCGGTGACGCGCGCAACTTCGCGGACCACCACCCCTTTGGCCGTGGGGTTGATGCTTTCGTAATCGTCGCGGTTGATGCCGCAATTGCCGATCAGTGGATAGGTAAAGGTGATGATCTGGCCGTTGTAACTTTGGTCAGTGATGGTCTCTTGATAGCCGCTCATGCCGGTGTTGAAGACGATCTCACCGGTGGTCACGGTTTTTGCACCGAATCCCTCGCCTGGAAAAACACTGCCGTCTTCTAGGATCAAATAGCGTTTCAACTGGTTCCCTCCTCTGATTGGTCATGCTGGAAAAATAGGTGCAGGGCGCGATCATGTTGCGGTCCGACTAGGCGCCACAGGTCTGAGTCGCCGCCTCGGTCTGAGGCCCCTGTGGCGCCTGAGCGCCTTTCCGGTCACGCCTGATACGCGATCTGGCCCCCAGCGAGTGTCAATCGCACTTTGCCCCGGACTTCGCGCCCGATGAACGGACTGTTTTTGCCCTTGGATAAAAAGTCGGCGGCGTCGATCGTGTACGGCGTGGTCAGGTCGACCAGAGTCAGATCCGCCGGGGCCCCAACCGCGATGCGCCCGCCTGGCAGGTTGAACAGCGTCGCAGGGTTGGTGCTCATCCAGTTGATGAGCTGCGCCAAGGTGAACATTTTGCTTTCGACAAACTGCGTGTACAGCGTTGCAAACGCGGTCTCGCTGCCGACGATGCCAAACGCGGCGGTCGCCATTGACCCGGCCTTATCCGCGGCGGTGTGCGGCGCGTGATCCGTGGCGATCAGATCCAGCGTGCCATCCGCAAGGCCTTCGATGAGGGCCAGATGATCGGCGCGACTGCGCAAAGGCGGATTCATTTTCATCATCGGGTCGTCTTTGTGAATGTCGGTCTCATCCAGCAGCAAATGATGCGGCGAGACTTCGGCGGTGACGTTGACGCCCTGTTTTTTCGCGGCGCGGATCAACTCGACGCTTTGGCGCGTGGAGATGTGGCAGGCATGGTAATGGACCCCGGTGGCGGCGGCCAGATCAAGGTCACGGGCCAGCTGGCTACTTTCGCTTTGGTTGATGATGCCCTTGAGGCCCAGCTCATCAGCGATGCGGCCGGCGTTCATTACCCCGCCTTGCATGAGGCTGGCGTCTTCGATGTGCGCGGCGATCGGGGCGTCGACTTTAGCCGCCGCCTGCATTGCCTGGTACATCGTCAACGCGTTTTGAATGCCCGACCCATCATCGGAAAACCCGATCGCGCCGGCGTCGTGCAGCGCCTGGAAATCCACCAGCGTGTTGCCGCTTCGACCCTGAGTGAGCGAGGCAAACTGGCGCACATGGATCTTGGCATCGCTGGCATTTTTCGCCAGCAATGGCATCAGGTGGTCGACGGTATCCGGCACCGGATCAAGGTTTGGCATCGCCAAGGTCGTCGTGAAGCCGCCATGCGCAGCCGCAGCCGCCCCGGTGGCGATCGTCTCTTTTTGCTCAAAGCCCGGTTCGCGGTAATGGACGTGCACATCGATCAACCCTGGCAGGAGCGTTTGCCGATCGGCGTCGAGAATGGTTGCCCCGTCTTGATGCGCGAGGCCGCGGCCCAGCGCGACGATCACGCCGTCGTCGATCAGAACGTCGAGCAGTGTGCCTTCGCCGAGCAGGTCAGCGTTTTGAATCAGCGTTTGCATGTGGGAAGTCTCCTTTATCGGTCAACGGACTGTGGCAGACCAGCTCGAGCATCGCCATGCGCATGAAGACCCCGTTTTGCATTTGGTCAAAAATGCGGGAGCGATTGGCTTGCACCAAATTGCTGGCTAGTTCAACATCGCGGTTGACGGGGGCTGGATGCATGATGATCGCGCGGGGCTGCATGCTATCGTAAATGCTTTGGGTGACCCCAAAACGCGCGTGATACGTGGCGGCCGAGAACTCCGCTTTTTCCGCATCGGACAGGCGCTCGAGCTGCACCCGCAGCAACATCAACACATCCACGGCTGGGGCCAGGTCCTTGAGCGGGACATACGGGCCATATGCCTTGAAGTCGTCGGTGTACCAGGCTTTTGGCCCGGAAAATGCGACGCTGGCGCCGAGTTTCGTCAAGATCTGCATGTCACTGCGCGCGACCCGCGAATGCGCTAGGTCGCCCACGATGCCGACTTTCAAGCCCTTGAAATGACCGAATGCCTCGTGAATGGTCATCAGATCCAGCATCATTTGGCTGGGATGCTGGCCGGCGCCGTCTCCGGCATTGATCAGATGCAGCGGCAAGCCCGCTTCGATCAGCGGTTTGTAGTAATTGTCTTCGGGATGGCGGATCACCGCCACCTGCACGCCGATCGCGGCGAGCGTCCGCAGGGTGTCGCCCAGCGTCTCGCCTTTTGTCACCGAGCTGTGTGCGGGATCAAAAGGCAGGACCGTCATGCCGAGTTTGCGCTCCGCCATTTCAAAGGACGTGTGCGTGCGCGTCGACGCTTCGAAAAACAGATTGGCAGCATAGGTCGGGAGATCGATATTGGCGATCGCACCATTTTTAAAGGCCTCGGCCCGGTCGATCAATTGCCCCGCCAACTCAGTTGTGACCTGATCGGCGGCCACAAAATGCTCAATTGTGTTTGGCATCGACCGGCGCCTCCTCGTTGGCTGCGTTTTGCGGCAGAATGAAGTTCATCAAGATGCCGATGACGGTGGCGATCGCCAGCCCGGAGAAGGTCATGCCGGCCACTTGGAGCTGGGCGTTGCCGATGCCGATGACTAAGATCGTCGAGCCGATCATCAGATTGCGCTTCTTATTGAAGTCCACCTTGTTGTCGATCAGGACCTTCAACCCGTTTGAGGCAATGACCCCAAACAGAAGGAAGGAAATACCGCCGATAACGGGACTTGGAATGGTGTGGATCAAGGCGGAAAGCTTGCCGATGAAGGCGAACAGAATGGCGAAGAACGCGGCGCCACCCAGGACGTAAACGGAGTGGACCTTGGTCATGGCCATCACGCCGATGTTTTCCCCGTAAGAGGTGATCGGCGGGCCACCGACAAAGCCAGCGATGATCGAAGCGGTGCCGTCCCCTGCCAGGGTGTGGTTCAGGCCGGGATCCTTGAAGAAGTTGCGGTGCGTCATTTCATTGAGGACCATGATGTGGCCCATATGTTCGGTCATGGTGACAAACGCGATCGGCGCCATGGACAAGATCGCGCCTAAGTATAATTTCGGTTGGTAGGTAAGAAACGGAATCTGGAAGTTTGGCAGGGAGAACCAGGCGGCCTTGACCACCGGGGTGAAGTCCACGATGCCCGCGAAGATCGCGACGATGTAGCCCGTGATCAGACCCAGCAAAATTGGCAGGAGGCTGATGAATTTTTTCAGATACATGTTGTAGATGATCGTCGCAGCCAAGGTGACCATCGCGACGATGAAGTATTTGATGTCGTAAACGGATTTGGTCGCAGAGACGGCGCGCATGGTGGCATCGGTGGCCGCGGTGCCTGCCAGCGACAGACCGATGACCATCACGATCGGGCCGACGACGATCGGCGGCAGCGCCTTATCGATCCAAGCCGAGCCGGCGAAGTTGACGATCAAGGCGACGATCAGATAGACCAGGCCGACTGCGACGGTCCCTTGCGCAATGGCCGGATAGCCCGCTGTTTTCATCAAGGACGTCATGACCACGATGAAGGAAAAACTCGAGCCCATGTAAGCCGGGATCTTCCCGCGCGTGATCAAAATGTAGATCAGGGTACCGACACCGCTTGAAAATAGCGCGATGCTCGGATCCAGGCCGACCAAGATCGGCACCAGAACGGTCGAGCCGAACATGGCAAACAGATGCTGAATGGAAAGCCCCACCCATTGGCCGAAGCCTGGGCGGTCGTGGATGTCCAGAACTGCGTCATCATTGTGATAAGCCATTTTATTCCTCCAGGCGGCCGATGCTGATACCATCTTGGCCGTCGATCTCTTTGACTGAAACGTTGATCTCTTCATGATGCGAGGTCGGAATGTTTTTGCCGACAAAATCCGGGCGAATTGGGAGCTCACGATGCCCGCGATCCACGAGGACTGCCAGGCTGATCTTCTTCGGGCGGCCGAGGTCCATCAAGGCATCCAAGGCGGCGCGAACGGTGCGCCCGGTGAAAATGACGTCATCGACTAAGATCACATGCTTGTCGTTGATGCTTTCCGGAATGTTTGAGCCGGTGACATCGGGCTGCATGCGGTGATCCGCCTTATGCACGTCATCGCGATAAAGCCGAATGTCGAGCTCGCCGACCGGCACATCCAGGCCTTCGAGCTGCTTGAGCCGCGCCGCGATGCGCTGCGCGAGATAAATGCCGCGGGTCTTGATGCCGATGATCACGAGCTGATCCAGATCCTTGTTTTGCTCGATGATCTCGTAGGTGATACGCGTGAGCGCGCGCTGCATGGTGACACCATCAACAACTTGTTTTGCCATTTTCCTCATCCTTTCAGCACCCCACAAAAAAACGCCCTCCATCCAGTTGGACAGAAGGCGTTGCGCGAGGATAGTCTTCGGGCATCGAACTTGCCTGCACTGCGGGCGCAGGCGCGCGGACCTTCCAAGCCTCTCTGGACTTAGTTAAAGGTGCTATACATTAATCTGAATTTTAGCGGACCAGCCGGGTCTTGTCAATGCCCGCTTCAAGATCCGCCAAGGTTTTTTGAAAAAGCGCCGGTGGCTCGACGGAAAATTCGAGGCGCTCCCCTGTCGCCGGCTGAGTGAAGCCCAACGTTGCGGCATGCAGGAACTGCCCGTTGCCCGGCAGCGTCCGTTTCGGGCCGTACAGCGGATCGCCGGCCAGTGGGTGCCCGATCGACGCCATGTGGACGCGAATCTGATGGGTGCGGCCTGTTTCCAGGCGGCAGCGCACCAGCGCGTAATGGGCGAATTGCTCAAGCACCTGAAAATGCGTGACGGCATGCCGCCCATTTGCGACCACCGCCTGACGTTTGCGGTCCTTGGGGTCACGGCCCAGCGGCTTGTCGATGCGCCCTTCTGTTTCCTTGAAGGTGCCATGCACGATCGCCAGGTATTCCCGGTCGGTGGTCTTCGCCTTGAGTTGGGCGGACAGGCTTTGCTGGGCCAGTGGCGTCTTGGCCACCATCAACAGGCCACTCGTGTCCTTGTCGATGCGGTGCACGATGCCTGGGCGAATCACGTCATT
The DNA here is from genome assembly GCF_016861785.1 of Lacticaseibacillus mingshuiensis. Classification (GTDB taxonomy): domain Bacteria; phylum Bacillota; class Bacilli; order Lactobacillales; family Lactobacillaceae; genus Lacticaseibacillus; species Lacticaseibacillus mingshuiensis. The sequence goes on along the minus strand of NZ_BOLS01000001.1, from coordinate 126,893 downwards.
GATGGCGGACAGATCCACGTGAAAAAGTAGGCCATTGACCAAGGTGCCATCTGGATGCCCCGGTGCGGGATGAACGACCATCCCCTGGGGCTTGTTGAGAACGATCACCTGGTCATCCTCGTAAACGATGTCCAGCGGAATGTCTTGGGGCACAGCTTCAAGCGGCGTCGGCTCAGGCGGCGTGATGGCTACCACGTCGCCGGCATGCACCTTGTATTTTGGCGCCTGCTCCTGGCCGCTCACCAGCACGTGGCCAGCCTCCAGCCACTTTTGCGCCTGAGAGCGCGTGATGTCCGGATAATGGTCGGCGATCACCTTATCGAGCCGGCCGTTTTCTGCCTGGATGGTGAAGGTCAGCGTTTCCGTTTCGAGTCCCCCTTGTCAAAAAACAGGAGGTAGATCACGACGATCACCACGCCCACGGTCAGGCACCAGTCCGCAAAGTTTGAAATGGCAAAATTCATGAAGTCGAATTGGAACATGTCGACCACATACTTGAGCCGAACGCGATCGATGAAGTTGCCGATCGCCCCGGCGAAGATCAGCGTCAGCCCCAGGCGATACCAAGGCGCGCCTTTTGAATCACGCCACAGCGCTGCCACGACCACCAGCGCCACCACGGTGATGATGTAGAAGAACCACTGCTTGCCTTCCAAAATGGAAAACGCGGCGCCGTTGTTGTGAATGTGAGTCAGGCTCAGGATGCCTGGGATGAATGGCTGAGTCGCCCCCAATGCGATGTGGGCGACCACCCAGGCTTTGATGAGTTGGTCGGCGGCGATCAGGACCACCGCTAAGATAAGATAAATGAGCACAATTTTCCTCCAAAAAAGAAGTGGGCCAAATGTTGGGCTTGGGTCCGCCAGGTGATTGAGACCTTAGCTGCTCGAACCCGGACATTTAGCCCACGACACTGCTGTCACAGGGGTGTGTTTTAAAACAGGCCTGAGATCACGCCGTCTGCGGACACATCCATATCCAGGGCCGCGGGATGCTTCGGCAGGCCCGGCATCGTCAGGACATCCCCTGTCATCACGACCAAAAAGCCTGCGCCGAGCCGTGGTACGATGTCGCGCACGTGAATCGTAAAGCCGGTCGGCGCGCCGAGTTTCTTGGGATCATCGGACAGCGAGTACTGGGTCTTAGCCATGCAGATCGGCAAATCCGCCCAGCCATTTTTGGCAATGGTGCGCAGCGCAAGGTCCGCCTTGTGATCGTACACGACACCGCCGCCCCCATAGATCTGGGTCACGATCGTTGCGATCTTATCCTTGACCGAAGCCGCCGGGTCATACAGCGGGGTGAAGTCTGCCGGCTGGCTCAGGGCCGCGGTGACGGCATCGGCCAGCGCGAGGCCGCCTTCGCCGCCGCGTGCCCAGACGTCTGCTTCGACGGCCGTTGCTCCGCTCGCTTCGCAAAGCGCTTTGAGGTCTGACAGCTCCGCTTCGGTGTCGGAAGTGAAGGCATTGATCGCAACCACCACCGGCACGCCGTAACGTTTCATATTGGCAATGTGGCGCCTCAGGTTGGCAAACCCGGTGGCCAGCGCCTCACGATTTTCCGCGGTCAGGTCGGCCAGCTTCACGCCGCCATTATATTTCAGCGCGCGCACGGTCGCGACGATCACCACAGCATCCGGGTGCTTGCCCAATACCGGGGTCTTGATATCCATGAATTTTTCACCGCCGAGATCCGCGCCGAAGCCCGCCTCGGTGATGGCGATATCGCCCAGCGCCAGGGCCGCACGGGTGGCGATGACGGAATTGCAGCCATGGGCAATGTTAGCAAATGGGCCGCCGTGAATCAGCGTCGGCGTGTGGGCCAGCGTCTGCACGAGGTTCGGCTTGATCGCGTCTTTGAGCAGCATCGCGATCGCGCCGGTGACCTGCAGATCGCCGACCGTGACAGGCTGGCGGTCATAGGTGTAGCCGATCACGATCTTGGCGATACGCGCCTTGAGATCCGCCAGGTCGCTGGCGAGGCACAAAACAGCCATCAGCTCACTGGCGACTGTGATATCAAATTCGCTTTCGCGTGGGGTGCCAGAGGTAGCGCCGCCCAAACCGAGAACCACATGGCGCAGCGACCGGTCATTGATGTCCAGGACCCGCCGCCAAGTGATGCGCCGCGGATCGAGGTTGAGGGCGTTGCCTTGCTGGAGATGGTTGTCGATCAAGGCCGCCAGTGTATCAACGGTGGTGGTCAGCGCGTGCATGTCCCCGGTGAAATGCAGGTTGATGTCTTCCATCGGCACGACCTGCGCATAACCGCCGCCAGTCGCGCCGCCTTTCATCCCCATCACCGGGCCCAGTGACGGCTCGCGCAGCGCGATCACCGCATTTTTCCCGCGCAAGCGAAGCGCATCCCCAAGGCCGATGGTGACCGTGGATTTGCCTTCACCGGCCGGCGTTGGGTTGATCGACGTGACCAACACCAATTTGCCCTGCGGCTGATTCTGCAGACGCTTGAGTGTCGGCAAACTGAGCTTGGCTTTCGCCTTGCCGTAAAGCTCTAGATCATCCTCGGTCAAACCCACCGTTGCGGCGACCTTCACGATCGGCTGCATTTCTTCTGCTTCATTTTTTTGTGCGATCTCAATATCTGACAACCTGGTTACCCCTTTTCCATTTTGACAGTGACCCCGACAGCTTCTAAGGCAGCGGCAAGCGGCGCCGGATCTTTCAGATAGACCAACCGCACCGTGCCACAAGACTTGGCGACAAGCGTCAGTTGGTGGCCGCGAACGGTCAGCGTGGCGTCAGTCGGCGCAATGATCGTGCGACTGCTCGGCAGCAGGTGATCGATCACCACGCGTCCCGGCGCGATCACCAAGCGCGTGCGCAAGATCTGGACCAAGGCCAAGGCGATCACTAGGACCAACAAGCCGATGAAAATTGGGGAGGGCCAGCCATAACCGACGAGCTCCATTTGTAAGATCACGGAAAGACAAAGTCCGGCGGTGATCAGCCCCCAAAAAATGATAAAATCGACCCAACCGGGCTGGACGAAAAATCGGCGTCTTGTTTCAGCCACACGCACACTTCCTTAGGAGATAGAATGATTAAACTATACACAGATGCAGCGACAAAGGGCAACCCCGGACCGAGCGGAATCGGCATTTTGATCATTACAGATGGCGACCAGCTCCAAAAACACCGCGCACTGCCCGAAATGTCGAACCACCAGGCCGAGTTTGAGGCGGCAATCGCGGGTTTTTCTGCCCTCACCGCCGCCGGGCTCAGTGGCCTTGTTTCCTATTATAGCGATTCAAAGATCGTCATTGACGCCATCAACAAAGCTTACGCGAAACATTACGGTGCGGAGATTGCCCGCCTGCTCGACGCAATGGCGCCCTTCACCGTTTTTGCCCAGTGGGTGCCGGATAAAGAAAACAGTGCGCATGGGTTGGCACAACAAGGACTGCGCGAAGCATAAGGTGTGGAGGCGAGCGTTTAGGTCTGAGCAGATAGTTCGGCCTGGGCGCTTGATGGTGTATTTTGCCATCGAGCGACCGGGACGACTATCTGACTCAGACCTGCTCGGCGGAACCCGACTGTAGGGTGCGTAGCCGAGCGGTTAGGTCTGAGCAGATAGTTCGGCCTGGGCGGTTGATGGCGTATTTTGCCATCGAACGACTGGGACGACTATCTGACCCAGACCTGCTCGGCGGAACCCGACTGTAGGGTGTGGAGGTACGCGGGATGGTGGGGCAGCTAGGTCGGCTCAAGCAATTGATGGCGTCCTTTGCCGTCAAATGCTTGAGTTGCCTAGATGTCCCCGCCATGCGGACCGGAACCCGACTATAGGGTGCGTAGGCGAGCGTTTAGGTCTGAGCCGCCTCATCAAAAAAGCCGCCTCACTGAAAAGACGGCTTGCCCGACCATTACGCTGGTGGCAGATTTCGCTGCAAGAACGCGACCACATCTGCGTCGACATCGGCCAGATACCCTTTTGCATGGCGGCGCCCCGGCAGCAGGCGCAGCGTAAAAGGCACCTGATTGGCGGTGAGCGCGCCGGCCATCTGCAAGACCCCACTGCTCGGCACAAATTCGGCTAGCGAGTTGGCGAGAAACAGTGGGCCTGCTTCGGCTGTTACCCGGGTGCTTGGGGTGGCGGCGTGATAATTGGCGATAGATTGCTCGGCAAAATAATTCGTCACGAACCATTTGTAGAACTGGTCATCGCTGCCACTTTGGTTGATCGCCGCGCTGGCGGTGACATTGAACAGGCTCGTGTCCCCTTGCTTCGCCACCACATCCTTGTGCGTTGCCAGCCACTGCTCGATATCCAAGATGCCGGACAGGGAAACGGCTGGCATCCCGTATTTTAGCGCGAGCTCGACGGCCATGTTGCCCCCGGCCGAACCGCCGACTGCGGCCAGCTGCGTGGTTGGCAACGCATATTGATCCCCGATCCATTCGACCAGCGTTTCGACATCGGTCAGCGGCGTTGGGTAATGGACCGCGGGCGCATAGCGATAATTTGGCACGAACACGAGATACCCTAGCGCGTTCAGCCGCATCGCCCAATCCGCGTCTTTTTGCTTATCGCCGCGAAACCATCCACCGCCGTGAATGTCGATGATTCCGGCCTTCACAGGGGTCGTTGGCAAATAGACATCCACCTTGAGCTCATGAATCGGCTCATACACTGCATTGATCAAAATTCGGCTTGTCATGAAATCACACTCCCTCTGATTTAAGCATAGTCCCTTGTCTCACCACGCCCAAATAATATGCTCAAAGCGAGGCGGCAAACGGTCAACTTTGGAAAAAATAGGTTGGCCTTGCGATCACAGGCACCGCACGACGCGTCCCGCACCGGCCGAAAATAAAAATGCCAGCGCATCGCTGCACCGACATTTCTTTGCTATCTAATATGTGTTAATCCAGGACCTTGAAGCGATCTTCACGAGCCATGTAGTCCTTGCTGCCAGCTGGCGCTTCGATCGAGCCAAATGGCATCTGGGCGCGCAGAGTCCAATTTTCAGGAATGTCGAACGCATCTGCGACCAGTTCGTCGATGATCGGGTTGTAATGCTGAAGGGACGCGCCGATACCGTTGTTGGCCATGGTCACCCAGGCGTTGAGTTGCGCCGAACCTTGTGCTTGCTCCGCCCAAGTGGCAAAATTATCTGCATACAACGTGAAATCGTGTTCAAGCTGATGGACCACGGCGGTATCGGTGAAGTACAAAATGGTGCCGTAAGCCGCCTTGAAGCTGGCGATCTTCTCTTGGGTCTTGGCGTAAGCCGCTTCCGTTGGGACTTCAGACTTCAGCCGCTTGACCACGATGTCCCACAACTGGTCGTGCTTGTCCCCAAACAGGAAAACGGCGCGGGTCGTTTGGGAATTGAAGGCCGTTGGGGTCTCTTCGATCACCGTTTCCAGCAAGTCCACTAAGTCTTCCTTGGACTGCTTCACGTTTTTGCCCAGCGCGTAGATCGAGCGGCGCTGCTTCAACAGGTTCAACAGATCATTATTCAACAAGATAACCACCTTTATCATCAATGTAGTTTCATCGTACCAACTAATATTTAGTAAGTAAAGACTTTTTTCAGGAGGCGTCTTATGTCGATCGTCGGTTGGGTCATTATCGGCCTACTCATCTTGAACACCATCGGCGCGATCTTCACCGTGCTGCGCGAGGTCCGCGACATTCCGACCACCTGGGCGTGGCTACTTGTGTTGATCTTTTTGCCGGTCATCGGGTTTGGTATTTATCTGTTTGCCGGCCGCGGCCTGTCGAGCAAAAAACTCGAACAGATCCGCGCCGAGTACCGCAAAGGGGTCCACGCCTTTGTCGCCTTGCAAAAACGAGAGAATGCGCACGGACGCCTGCTCCCGGAAAACTCGACCGCACCCGGCGCCCAGGAATTGGCGACCCTCCTGCTCAATACCGACCAGGCCCCTGTTTTGGCCAATGACGAGGTCCATATTTTCACCGATGGCCAGGAAAAATTCGCCCAACTCTTCGCGGATATCGACGCGGCCAAAGATCACGTCTTCGTCGAGTATTACACCATTTATAATGATGAGCTGGGCAACGAGCTCCAGCGTCATCTGGTCGCCAAGGCGAAAGAAGGCGTCGATGTGAAAGTGCTGTACGACGCCTGGGGCAGCCTCGGCGCCTCGGCGCGCTGGTGGCAGCCCCTCGCCGATGCGGGTGGCAAGGCGGAGACCTTTTTTTCCTCGCGTCATTTGATCTTGGATTTTCGCCTGAACTATCGCCTGCACCGCAAGATCGTGGTGATCGATGACAAGATCGGCTTCATCGGCGGGTTCAACGTCGGCGACCAGTATGTCGGCCGCGACAAGAAGTTCGGCTATTGGCGCGACACCCACCTGCGCATCATCGGCGCCACCGCACTGGCGCTGAAGGTCCAATTCCTGATGGATTGGAACGCCACCGTGCCGGATGACCAAATGGTGCCGTATCAAGTCGAGAACGTGCAGCCCGAGCATCTCGCCGAGCGCGGCCACCTGCCGATGCAGATCGTCGCAAGCGGCCCGGACACAATGGCTCAACAGATCAAGTTCGGCTATGCCAAAATGATCTCGGCGGCGCGGCATTCGGTGTGGCTCCAAACGCCGTATCTCATTCCGGATGACACGATGCTAGATGCGCTGATCTCTGCGGCGCTGGCCGGCGTGGATGTGCGGGTGATGATTCCAGACATGCCTGACCACCCCTTTATTTTCCGGGCCAGTCAGTATTACGCCCGGCTTCTGGTCGAATCCGGCGTCAAGATCTACCATTATCAAAATGGCTTCCTACATGCCAAGACGATGGTGGTCGATGGTCGCTATGCCAGTGTGGGCTCCGCGAATTTTGACATTCGCAGCTTCAAGTTGAATTTCGAAGTCAACGCCTTTTTATACGACGAAGGACTTGCCAAAGAGCTGCAGACGATCTTTGAAGCCGACTTGAAAGAGAGCCTGGAACTGACCCCGGCGATCATTGCCCAACAGGGACGGTGGTTACGGTTCAAACAAGATTTTTCCCGCCTGCTCTCGCCGATTCTCTAACCGAAGTAAAACTGAGCACACAGACGCAAAATGGCTCAGCCGACACGAGTTGTCAGCTGAGCCATTTTTCATTAACTTCTACCGTTGCCACTGATCGAATTGCTTGGGATGCGCCGCCAGATATTTCACCGCCGCGACCACCAGCTCATCGCGTGCCGCGGTCAGTTCCTCGCCTTCTAGCTGGTAGCGGTCGACCAGATAACCGGTGGCGATCGCCTGATAATCGCGGCGGGCAGCCCCGCCATCGTTCAACAGCTCATCCAGCCCAGACAGACTCGGCGTGGCCGCCTTTGCCAGCCGCTTCGCCAGATCATCGGTCTTGATGTCGTGATTGGCCGCGTTACCGATCAGCCCATCGTTCATATCAATGATCACCGCGTCGTCCATTTTCTTATCGCGTGCCATTTTTCTCAGCTCCTTTGCAGCTTCGGATACGCCCTTAGTATAGGCGTTTGCGCCGGCCAGTGCCAAACTCTGAAGATCTTTTTGCCGATGTTGGACAAAATGATGGACAAGCTCTGGTATACTGGTTGTACAGCAATCGGGAAAAGCACTATATTGTGGGGGTTACGCAAAGTAACTACATGATGTAGTGCTTTTTGATTGACACCCCACAAAATCGTGTGTATGCTTAGGCCATACGAAAAACAAAGGACTGATCCCCATGAAGAATATCACCTTATTTACGAAAAACGGTTGCCCGCAGTGCCGCATGACCAAAAACTACCTGCGGACGCACAACATCCCCTTCACCGAACACAATATCAATGACGAGCCGCAATACATCTCCTATCTGAAGGACAAGGGATTCCAGGCTGTGCCCGTTCTTGAAGCGGACGGTCTCACTTCGTTTTACGGGTTCCGTCCTGAGGCACTGAAGCAGCTGGCTGGCTAATACAGCCGGCTTTTTTCGACCCAAATTCAAGGAGGCGCACGCATGACAGTTTCTGCTAAACCATCTCTCAAGACCCTCAAGCCCGAGGAAGTCACCTATTACGCGCTGAACAACGAGATCAACATCCCGGTCAATGGCCAGATTCCGTTGAACAAGGACAAAGAGGCGCTGGCCGCATTTCTCAAGGAAAATGTCCAGCCAAACACGGTCCAGTTCCCCACGCTCAAGGACCGGCTGGATTACCTGACCACGCATGATTACTATGAAAAAGCGATGCTGGACAAGTATTCGCTGGCATTCATGACCAAGCTCAACGATCATTTGCATGCCCAGGATTTTCACTTCAAGTCCTTCATGGCCGCCTACAAGTTTTATGCCCAGTACGCGCTGAAAACAGATGATAATGCGTATTACCTGGAAGACTTCACCGACCGCGTGTTTGCCAACGCGCTGTATTTTGCGGATGGCAACGAAGACCTGGCGTTTGCGCTTGGGGATGAAATGATTCACCAGCGCTACCAGGCTGCCACGCCGTCCTTTTTGAATGCGGGCCGGGCACGCCGCGGGGAGCTGGTCTCCTGTTTTCTGCTTCAGATCACCGACGACATGAACTCGATCGGCCGGGCGATCAACTCGGCGCTTGAGTTGTCCCGTATCGGTGGCGGCGTTGGCCTCACCTTGTCCAACCTGCGTGAAGCCGGCGCCCCAATCAAGGGCATCGACGGCGCCGCAAGTGGCGTATTGCCTGTGATGAAGCTGCTGGAAGACAGTTTTTCCTATTCCAACCAGCTCGGTCAACGCCAAGGCGCCGGGGTCGTTTACCTGAACGTGTTCCACCCGGACATCATCAGCTTCCTGGGCGCGAAAAAGGAAAACGCCGACGAAAAATACCGGGTGAAGACCTTGAGCCTCGGGGTGATCGTCCCGGACAAGTTCTATGAGTTGATCAAAGCAGACGCCGACATGTATCTATTTTCCCCGCAAAGCGTTGAGCGGGAATACGGCGAGCCGTTCTCGTATGTCGACATCACCAAGGAATACGACAACATGGTCGCCAATCCCGCGATCAAGAAGACTAAGATTCGCGCGCGCGATCTGGAAAACGAGATCTCAAAGCTTCAGCAGGAATCCGGCTATCCTTACGTTGTGAATATTGACACGGCGAACAATGCCAGCCCGATCGCCGGCAAGATCATCATGAGTAACCTGTGCTCGGAGATCATGCAGGTCCAGGTACCGTCTGCTATCAATAACAAGCAGGAATACGATGTCATGGGTAGCGATGTCTCCTGCAACCTGGGGTCCACCAATATTCCGAACTTGATGACCAGCCCAGACTTCGGTCAAAGCGTCGAGGCGATGGTCCGCGCCCTCACCTATGTCACCGATCACTCCAACATCGATGTCGTGCCGTCCGTGCAGCATGGCAATGAGCTCGCCCATTCCATCGGGCTCGGGGCCATGGGACTGCACACCTATTTTGCGCTGAACCACATGTATTACGGGGATGAAGAAGCGCTGGACTTCACGAATATTTATTTCCTTCTATTGAATTACTACACCTTGAAGGCCTCCAACAAAATCGCCAAGGAACGCGGCCAAGTCTTTCATAATTTCGAAGCCAGCAAATATGCGGACGGCTCCTATTTTGATAAATATATCGATGAGGCGTGGGCACCAAAAACTGCCAAGGTCCTAGGGCTGTTCAAGGACATCCACATTCCGACACAGGCAGACTGGGCGGCCCTTCGCGATGACGTGATGGCGACTGGCCTGTATCATCAAAACCGACTGGCCGTTGCCCCGAACGGCTCGATCAGCTACATCAACGACACCTCTGCGTCGCTTCAGCCGATCGTTAACCGCATCGAGGATCGCCAGGAAAAGAAGATCGGCACGATCTACTACCCGGCGCCGGGTCTCGCCAACGATAATATGAAATATTACCAAAGTGCCTATGACATCGACATGCGCAAAGAGATCGATGTCTACGCAGCCGCGCAGCAGCATGTTGACCAAAGCATGTCCCTCACCTTCTTCATGCGCTCGACCATTCCGGCTGGCTTGTACCCGTGGAAAGACGGGCGCACCACCAAGATGACCACGCGCGATCTCAATATTTTGCGCAACTATGCGCATCACAAGGGCATCAAGTCGATCTATTACATCCGCACGTACACGGATGATCAAGAGGAGATCGGCTCAAACGCTTGCGAATCCTGCTCGATCTAATGAGAAGTGGACAAATGTCGCGCCTGGGTCCGACAGGTCAGTGTTGCAAGCGCCAGGTCCGCATTTTGGACCGGGTGATACGACCTGAGCGGCTCAGGCCCTGACATTTGGCCCACGACACACGGGTGAGCTAGATTGGAACTGCGACTAGCCGCGGCGCCACCTCTCATTTGGGGGCGGCGCCATACATAGAAAAAGGAGTCCGAACATGGCAGAGAATTATATCGCGATCAACTGGAACGCGATCGAAGACCAGATCGACAAGGCGACCTGGGAAAAATTAACGGAACAATTTTGGCTGGATACGCGAATTCCCGTTTCCAACGACTTGGATGACTGGCGCAGCCTGACCAAGGACGAGCAATGGGTGGTCGGCCATGTCTTCGGCGGCCTCACCCTGCTGGACACCCTGCAGAGTCAAGACGGGATGCGCAGCTTGATGGACAACATCCGCACCCAACAGGAACGCGCGGTGCTGAACAACATTCAGTTCATGGAAAGCGTCCACGCGAAGTCCTACTCCACCATTTTTTCCACGCTGAACACGCCCAGCGAGATCGATGAGATCTTTGACTGGACCAACTCCAACGAGCATCTGCAATACAAGGCCAACCGCATCAACGATATTTATCAGACCGGCAGCCCACTGGAAAAAAAGATCGCGTCCGTCTTTCTTGAGACGTTCCTGTTTTACTCCGGGTTCTTCACCCCACTTTATTACCTCGGCAACAACAAATTGACCAACGTCGCCGAGATCATCAAACTGATCATCCGTGATGAAAGTGTTCATGGCACGTACATCGGCTACAAATTCCAGCTCGGGTTCAACGAACTGCCGCAAGACGAGCAGGATAAGCTCAAGGACTGGATGTACGATCTGGTCTACGATCTTTATAGCAACGAGGAAGGCTACACCCATGACCTGTACGCCAAGACGGATTGGACGGAGGAAGTGTTGACGTTCCTGCGCTACAATGCGAACAAGGCGTTGATGAATCTCGGTCAGGACCCACTTTTCCCAGACACCGCGGCGGATGTGAATCCGATCGTGATGAACGGGATCTCGACGTCGACCGCCAACCATGATTTCTTCTCGCAGGTGGGCAACGGCTATCGTCTGGGCGAAGTCGAGGCGATGAGCGATGACGATTACAAGTTTGATTAAGGGTTTCCGAATCTAAAAATAGGGGGACTGGCGCGTAAACACAGTGATGTGGCTTGCGGCGGCGGTCCTTTTTTTGCGCAAAAAAAGCCTGACTCAGGGTGCCCGAGTCAGGCTTCTTCGCGCAATTACCAGATATGGACGCGTTTTTCCGGTGCGATGTACATGCCGTCGCCTGGCTGAACGTCAAACGTGGTGTACCATTCATCCAAGTTACGCGGCTGAATGTTGGCGCGCAACTTCGCCGGGGCGTGCACATCGACAGACAGCAGGAGCTGCTGGTACGGAATGCGCGCCTTTTGCCGCCAGATCTCCCCCCAGTTGAGGAAGAAGGCATGCAGGTCGGTGTCTGGCAGATTTTGCGCCGTTTCAAGCGCCGCAGCGAGGCCACCAGCATCCGCAATATTTTCGGATACAACAAGCTTGCCGTTGACCTTACCCGCTTCCGTTTCTTGGCCCTCAAACTCGTCGATCATTTGCTGGGTCAGTTCCTTGAAGTGGTCGTAATCGGCCGGCTGCCACCAGTTGACCATGTTGCCGAACTCGTCAAACTGCGCGCCGTTGTTGTCAAAGCCATGCGAGATCTCATGGGCAATGACCGCGCCGATGCCGCCGAGGTTCTGGCTCGCGGATTGCTCGAGTGAATAGAATGGCGCCTGCAAGATCGCCGCTGGGAACGTGATGTCATTGCGGGACGGGTCATAGGACGCGTTCACCAAATGCCCAGGCATGTTCCAAGTGTTGCGGTCGACTGGCTTGGTGAGCTGTTCAACATTGAATGCATGGCGTGCCTTGCTCAGCGCGATCACGTTCGTCAGCAAGTTTGCGTCCGCATCAACATGCAGGCGGTCATAGACTTCATTGGCCTTGTCCGGATAGCCCATCTTGAGGACCATCGTGTCGAGCTTCACCACGGCCTTTTCCTTGGTCGATTGCGACAGCCAGCTGGAATTGCTCAGACGGCGCTTGTACGTCGCGATCATCTCTTTGACCAGCTTGGTGACATCGGCTTTCGCGGCTTCGCCAAAATAGGTCCGGCCGTAGTAGATGCCGATCGGTTCGGAAAAGAAGCGGTTGGCCAAGCGATATGCAGCCTTGGCCTGACTTGGCGCTTCCGGCAAACCAGAAAGCGTGCGGCCAAATGTCCCGCCAAGTTGACGCAGGTCTTCACTGAGGTAGCCGGTCAAAGACAACAGCTCATTGATGTAAGCCCAGTGCTTGTACTGGGTGAAGTGTGCGGCATCAAACAACTGGGTGAATTCCTTCAAGAAACGCGGATCGCCCACGATGATCGTGTCTGGCACCGCCGGGAACGCGGCCTTGGCATAGCCCGCAAAGTCGAAGTCACCAAACTGCGCGTCGACTTCTTCAAGGGACTGCGGGTTGTAGCCCTTCGGATAGTCAGCCCATTCTTCAGAACTCTTAACGTGCGTCGCGATCGCCGCATCAAACGCCAAGGCGTCTTCGATGGTCGCCTTTTGCTCAGCTTCATCGAGATCGGTCATCGCGATGACTTTTTCCGCCATGTCGCGCCAAACGGCCAGGAGCTTTTTGCCCTGCTCGTTGTCTGCTGCATAGTAAGTCGTGTCAGGCAAAATCGTGCCCGGGCCGACCAATTCAACGCGGTTGATCTTGGTGTTCTTCATATCCGGGTCAACGCCAGTGTTGAATGGCAGCGGGAATAAGTCCGCGTCAAGCTGCGCCGCTTTGTCGTTGAAGCTGGCAAAATCGGTCACGGCCTCCAATTCAGCCAAACGGTCCAATGCGGGCTGAATGCCTTCCGCATCGCGCTTGTCATAGTCCTTGGCGATCTGATACAGAGTCACGGCCTGGGCAAAAAAGGCATCTGGGGCCTTGCTGCTATCAGCGGCGACGGTATCAAAATCCGCCAGCAATTTCTTTTCCACTTCGTCTGCCAGGTCCTGGAAACCACCTGTCGACGGCTTGTCTGCCGGTATCTCGGCTGTCTTCGCCCATTCGCCGTTCACGGCTTCATAAAGGTCATCTTGTACGCGCGGTGTTGTGTCCGCCATATGATCACTCCTCCTGCCGGTTCTCACCGGAATTTAACTACCCTATTATTCTAATCCAAACGCGTTCTTATTCATAGTGTCGTTATAAAAGGGTGAGGGTGCGAAGCCGAGCGTTTAGGGTGGGCAGGTAGTTCGGCCTGGGCGCTTGGTGGCGCACCTTGCCACCGAGTGACCAGGACAGCTACATGTCCCACCCCTGCTCGGTGGCGCCCAACTGAATCGAAGGTTCGAAGCCGAGCGGGAGGCCGCCCAAACCGACGGATCCTCAAGACTAGCCAAACCCGTATGAAACGCTTACAATAAAATTGTTCCCATCTCACCTAGGAGGCAAAAACCATGTACTATGTCGTGATGAAATCCCATGATATTCGGATGAACCTGGCTACTGAGCAGTATTTGATGAACAATCGCTCGTTTGATGCCCCGCTGCTTCTTTTTTACTATGAAGGCCCTAGTGTCATCGTCGGCCGCAATCAAAATACCGCGGAGGAACTCAATCAAGACTACATCGACGCGCATGATATCGTTGTGACCCGGCGGCTTTCCGGCGGTGGCGCGGTCTATCATGACCTTGGCAATCTCTGCTTTTCCTTTGTGGTCGATGCCAACGCCAGTGATTTTGGCGACTTCAAGAGCTTCACCCAGCCGATCGTCGATGCGCTCCACAGCATGGGCGCCACCACGGCAGAAGTCTCCGGCCGCAACGATATTTTGGTCGATGGAAAAAAGTTTTCCGGCAACGCGATGTATACGCGAAACGGGAAGACTTTTTCCCATGGCACCCTGATGCTTGATGTCGACATGAGCGTTGTGCCCAAGGTGCTCAACGTGCCAGCCGACAAGATCGCCAGCAAGGGCATTCAAAGCGTGCGCAGCCGGGTGACCAACCTGCGTCCGTACTTGGATCCGCAGTACCAGGATCTCACCGTGCCGGAATTCCGCGACATCCTTCTGAAGCGCCTGTTTGACGTGGACTCGCTGGATGCGATCAAGGACCGCGAATACCAGATCACGCCAGAAGACCAGGCAGCGATCGATCGCATCTACAACGAGGTCTACAGCAATTGGGATTGGGTCTATGGCCAATCCCCCGCCTACACTCAGCAGAAGCGCCAGCATTTTGACATGGGCACCATCGACGCGCGGCTGACCACCAACGAAGGCAAGATCACCGACCTCCATTTCTTCGGCGACTTCTTTGGCGCGAAAAATGCGGACGAGCTGGCCCAGACTTTGATCGGCACCGTTTACGACACGGCGCACCTCACTGAAGCGCTCAATGATGTCGATACGAACGCTTACTTTACCGGGGTGCCAAAGGAAGATCTGATCGCCTTGTTGACCAGGGCATAAACGAGTCACGCCAACTGGAAGTGGGACAAATGTCGCTCTTGGGTCCGACAGGTAAGTGTTCCAAGCGCCAGGTCCGAACTTTGGTCCAGGTGATTGGGACCTTAGCTGCTCGGACCCGGACATTTGGCCCACGACACTGCAGTAACATTAGTGCACCATACAGGAACTGGGCCAAAACAAAAAGTTTTGGCCCAGTTCCTTTTGCTATTCTGAATCTTTCGGTGGGCAGCTATTCGAAAGTAGAACTGAGTCATTTGTCTCGAATTTTTGGCCGCCCCGACTCTTTTGTCATAGAAAGATTTTTTCGTCGCGAAAAAAAAGCCAACCGGCAAAAATCGTCAGTTGGCGTCTCAAGACACACTAAAGAGGCCTCGAGAGGCCCCATTTTAAATTTTTCAGTTACGAACGTGCCGCTGTCTGCGCGGGGATGGGAGCCGCGCCCTATGTACCGTGTGTTCGTTACTCCACTGCACGCACACACGGTGATCCATCCGACCCATTTTGAACACCAGATGAAAATGGTATCCGTTGTTAACGCTTATACCCGAATCGCCAGACACGTGCCGGCGCGCTGGTGAGACAGGCCCCATGAGACTCAAGGGAAAGCTACGATCGTTCGGCAACCGGACTCGGCCGGCAGGACCACCGAAGGAATTGGACAGGAGATCAATGGGTTAGCAAGGCCCACACCTGCAATCGAGTTAACGGGATCAGTATAGTCAGATACTTACTTTTTGTCAACGGCTTCGTTTTGCCAAAGAACACTGTTATCACGGCATTGTGAACGCTTACGAAAAACTTAACATTTATGCGGATCGACAAAAGAAAACGCAGGGCTTTGATCTCGCCCTGCGCCTTCTTGCTATTTAGTTTTGATGTCACGCCCAAGCGATCTTGGTGATGGCATATTCCTGCACACGCTTATCGCCTTTGTCGGTGGCAACGGTGACCGTGCTTCGCTCCTGATAGGGTTTGACCAGCCCTGGGGTGATGCCGGAAATGATCCCGTGCAATTGCTTGCGGTCGATCGTGTGAATCTTGACCGGCCTTTTTGTCAGTAAAGCATCCTCCAGTAAGCTGATGATCTCAGTGGTGCGTTGCGCCATGAGCAGGACCTCCTTTTGTTTGCTGAAACCGATTACATTTTCAGTATAACCGTTCCGGGACAAAATTGCATCAATACCCCGCAGCCAGATCCACTTGATTTTTTCTTAAAGTCCCCGTCGCCATCAGCTGTTGAAGATTTGGCCAAAAAATATTGAAGACTTGCTGGCGCAATTGTTCAACCGTGCCCGACAAATGCGGTGTGACCAACACATCAGGCCGCGTCCACAGGCTCGAATCCGCCGGCAGCGGCTCCTGCTCAAAAACGTCAAGCGCCGCGCCGCTCAGCCAGTGGTTCTCAAGCGCCTCGATCAAGGCCGCCGTATCCACAGAGGGGCCACGGCCGACATTGATGAATAGCGGCTGGCTGGTCAGATGGGCGAAAAAGGAATGATCAAAATAATGATGCGTCGCCGGCGTCAGCGGCATCACGTTGACGATCACCTGCGCGTTTTGGCAAAGGGCGCGGCCGTTATCCGTCGTTGCGACCTGGGCGAAACCGGGCTTTGGCTCGCCATGGCGACTAACGCCATTGACCGACATGCCAAGTGCATCCAAATGCTGCGCGATGGCTTGCCCGATGTGGCCGGTGCCAAACACGACGGCTTTTTTTCCTGCGGCGGTCCACATCCTGTCGCGGTCAGTCGTCTCCCACTGCGTTGCCAGCGGATACAGGCCGCGGGCAAACGCCAACATCATCCCGGTGACGCTTTCGGCGATCGGCACCGCGTGAATGCCTGCCGTGTTGGCCACCAGAATATGCTGTGCCGCCAACGCCTTCAACGGCAAGTAGTCGACGCCGGCGGACATGGTCTGGATGAATTGCACCTGGTTTGGCCCTTCGATCAGCGCACGGCCGGTGTCGTTCCAGCCGAGAATCGCGTCGATGGACCCGGCTTGACTCGGGTCATACTGCGCCTCATCGAGCACAGTGACGCCGGCCTTTTCCAGCGTCTGGCGCCCACCTTCTGGCAATGCGAACAATGTTAGGATTTTCATAGTGGCCTCCTTTTTCGCCATTATAGCCCAATTTAATGTCGAAAAAAAGCGTTCCGCCTCGAGTGCGGAACGCTGGTAGTTTTATCGGGTTGTGGCCCAATACTGGAAATAATCCGTGCGCATCGCCCCATTATAGAGTTTGCGCCGCTTGGTGGCCCGTTGCCCAAATGATTTTTCAAATTCCAGATCAGCGGTCAGGATATACTTGCTCCAACCGGTCAATGGCCGGTAAACGTCACCCATTTCCTTGTACAGCCGGCGGGCGGCGGCCAGGTCATTCAGCCGCTTCCCGTATGGCGGGTTGGAAACGATCACGCCGCGGGGTTTGTCGGTGCGGAAATCCTTGACCGCCAGCTGCTTGAACTGAATACTGTGCAGCAGCCCAGCCTGCTTGGCATTGACGCGGGCAGTCTCGATCATATTTTGGTCCAGGTCAGCGCCAAGAATGTCGAGCTCGCGGTCAAAATCCGCCTGATCCATCGCGGCGTCTTTGGCGTCCGCTAGAATTTGCGGCTGCATAAAGAAGAAATGCTCAAAGGTAAAATGCCGCTGCAAACCAGGCGCGATGTTGTGGCCGATCAGCGCGGCTTCGATCGGAATGGTCCCAGAACCCGTGGTCGGATCATAAAACGGCATGTCGGGGTGCCAATTCGTCAACATGACTAACGCGGCCGCAAAGTTTTCCTTCAACGGCGCGTCCCCTTTTGCGATACGATAGCCGCGCTTGAACAAACTGTCGCCGGTTGTATCGATCGTCAGCGTCGCCACATCATTTAAGATCGACACCTCCAGCGGGTACAGATCCCCCGTTTCTGGCAAGCGGCCGCGGCGATGGTACACGCCTGCTAACTTTTCAACGATTGCTTTTTTCGTGATCGCCTGCGCATCGGGCTCGGAGTGCAACTTGGAGCGCACGGCCCGGCCAGCCACCGGAAATGCGGCATCCATCGGCAAATATTGATCCCATGGCAAGGCCTTGACGCCTTCAAACAGGTCGTCAAACGACAGTGCCTGGAACTGGCCGACTACGATCTTGATGCGATCCGCTGTCCGCAGCCAGATGTTGGCCGTGGCGATCGCCGATTCATCGCCGTCGAAGTAGACTTTGCCATTTTCGGTGCGGGTCTTGTAGCCCAGGTCTTGCAGCTCTTTGGTGGTCAGGCTCTCGAGCCCGGCCGCCATGGTGGCGAGAAGATGAAATTGCATGGAAGTACTCCTTTTTATAAAAGCCAAAAGTGAAATGAAACAACTGCTGGCACTACAACGTCCGGGCGGGTTCACGAAAACAGGCTCGCGGAATCGCTGATGCTTGGAAAATGATTTTTAACCGGCGTCATTCATGCGTCGCCGGGTCCTAGTTCAAAAAAACAGCCCGGGTCGCCCCGAGCTGTGCCTGTTTGTAAATCTCTATAAGCCATGTTTTGTTCCAGAACGCCTTCAGGCAGACGTCCCTTCAGTGATCATCTATCTCAGCGTTACCGCTGCTTTGCCGTTGGTTTGATTCCCATGGCATAGCGCCCCTACCAAAAGTTTGGGTTACTCGCTCGCGGGGTTTACCCGTTCCACCGTAGTCGTTTCCAGCTACGTATCGTCACTGTGGCACCTTAGAGTCGATCGGCACATAGTTACACCCTTAGCGCCATCGACTGCCGTCACCCATTACTGGGTGCCCAGGCTTATTGGGCCTGGCACGAACACTACAAGCATTTCAGCTTGTGCGGGCATGGACTTTCCTCAGCCTGCAGATGCAGACCGCGATCACTCGAGATTTACAAATTGGTTTAATATTGGTCGATCCCGCCGCCATTGTTGCTATCGGCGTTATTGCTTTGGCCGCCATCAGAAAGCTTACTGCCGAACACGTGGCGCTCAAGGTTACTCAAGCGCTTCAAGATATCGTAGTTCGTCACGTTCGCTGTCGGCTGTTGCGGCGTTTGAGCCGCAACACTCTTAGAGACGTTGAGCTGTTTGGTCAACTCATCAACACGACTGAACAGCCGCGCGTTCTCTTCATTCAACCGGTCGATCTCGGCGGTGAAACTCTCATAGTCCTTGATGATGCCGTCGAGATACTCATCGACCTCATCTTGATCATAACCGCGGACCTTGTTTTTGAAGTGCTTATCCAGAATGTCCTTGGGGCTATAGAGGATGGAAAAACCGGTCGCGTTGCTGTTTGTATTGCTATCCATAAGGAAACACCTCGTTGATCTAAAGCACAGGATAGATTGATTGTAACATATAATTTGCCCGTTGAGAATGACAAGTTTGTCAGGGTGCGTAGCCGAGCGATTAGGGGTGGACAGCTAGTGCGGCTATCCCAACTCTGCCCCACCGAAACTCGCTCTACCTATTATTCATCCTGCCGCGCCGCTTGCTGCTCCCCATAATTTCTGGCATCCTCTTCCAGATCCGGCATGGTCACCAGGTCGATCGGATAGTCCCGCCTTTTGCCTTCCGCGACAGCCGCCTCATAGGCAAACTTGGATTTGCCCTCAAACTCCGGATCATAGACGATCAGCGCCTGATCCGTGTGCTGGACCATAAACCGAGTGTAGCCGGAAAGCTGCGCAGGTTGCTTGTATGGCCCGCTTGAGGTCGAGGCAGAAAAATCCACCTGTTGGCGCAGGGTCGCCAGCGCCGCCTGATTATCCTCGTTCCAGCGATTGCCAAAATCCGCAAATGGCACCATCACCGCCACCTTGAGCGAAGGCCACGCCGGCTTTAAGGCAAGCGCAACGCTGGCGCCGCATTGCTCGATGCCCATTTCACCGCCTGTGATGACCCATTCGCCGCCGTCATCCAGGAAGGTCTGCAAATGGCTTTTTAACATATATTTAAGCACCGCAAGTTTTGGGTCGTGGGGTCCATACACATTGAGCTCCCAGCTGCGATACCCTGTGACCCATAGGCGTTTGCCCATTTTGCTGGCCCTCCTTTTCGAAAAATTGACGCAACGGCCTGATTAGGCGCAAGCGCGCTGAATTGCTATAATAGCGGTAGGAGTGTGATCTTATGCCCATCCATTACCCTAATGGTAAGCCATACCAAGGCGGCGTGCAAACCACGCGCCCGGCCGCGACCACATACGGCGGCCGCGGCATGACGCTTGAAGAGGAACTCAACGACAGCAATGCCTATTACTTGCAGGCAGGGCTGGCGGTGGTCCACAAAAAGCCGACACCGATTCAGATCGTCAAAGTCGATTACCCCCAGCGCAGCCAAGCTGTGATTCGCGAGGCCTATTTTAAGACCCCGTCGACCACAGATTATAATGGCGTTTATAAAGGGTATTATCTCGATTTTGACGCCAAGGAAACGAAGAACAAGCAGAGTTTTCCGCTCAAGAATTTTCACCCGCATCAAGTCGCGCATTTCAAAGCGTGCCTCGCGCAAGACGGCATCTGCTTTGCCCTGATTCGCTTTGTCACGCTCAAGCGCCTCTTCGTTTATCCCGCGTCTGCCCTGCTGGAATACTGGCGAGCGGCGCAAGATGACGGGCGCAAGTCGATTCCGCTGATGGAGATCGAGGCCAATGGGTTTGAGATCCACCCTGCCCTGCAGCCGCTGATTCCGTATTTAGGCGCTGTCGATCAACTTATTGAAAAGAGGTCCCACCAACATGGCTAATCAATCTGCGCCATCACGCATGGCCAAGCGTCGCCAGCGGCCAACCAAGCCGAAGAAAAAACGCAACCGGTTCCTATCCGTCTTGAAGTGGCTGGTCATTTTGTTTTTAGCCGCGGTGGCAGCGGGCGTCGGACTTTTTGCTTATTATGCAAAAGACGCCCCAACACTGACCAAGGCCGACTTGATCGACGGGAGTAGCGCCATTCTTTACGCCGCCGACAATAAAGAATTCGCGACCCTGGGCACAAAAAATACCGTCTACGTCAGCGCGAATAATATTCCGACTCAGTTGAAACAGGCCGTGGTGTCGATCGAAGACCGGCGTTTTTACCAGGAAAAATTCGGCATCGACCCAATTCGAATCGGTGGCGCGGCGCTGAACAACGTGGTCGGCAAGCTCACGGGCAATGGCTCCGGGCTTGAAGGGGGATCGACCCTCACCCAGCAATTAGTCAAACTGTCCGTCTTTTCCACCAAGGCCTCGGATCAGACATTCCGGCGCAAGGCGCAGGAAGCCTGGCTCGCGATGCAAGTCGAGCGGACCTACTCCAAGGATCAGATCTTGGAATTCTATATCAATAAGGTCTACATGGATAATGGTCAGTACGGAATGGCCACCGGCGCCAAGTACTATTATGGCAAGGACCTCAAGCAGCTGACGCTGGCGCAGACCGCGCTGATCGCCGGGATGCCGCAGTCGCCGGTCGGCTATGACCCCTACGAGCATCCAGAAGCCGCAAAGACCCGCCGCGATGCCGTGCTTGCGGCGATGCTGCGCGACAAGAAGATCACCAAGGCGCAAGCGGCGACGGCCACGGCCACGCCGATCACGGATGGCCTGGTCAAGCAGACCGCCGCGAAAAATGAGACCGAAACGGACAAGGTGATCGATTCCTATTTAACGGAAGTCATCGCCGAAGTGAAGAAAAAGATGAATGCCAATCCTTACACGGATGGCCTGAAGATCTACACCAATTTAAATATGAAGGCGCAAAAGCGGTTGTATGAGATCGTCAATTCGGATGATTACGTCACCTTCCCTGATAATAAGATGCAGGTGGCCGTCACCATGACCGATCCAAACACCGGGAATGTGATCGCCCAGATCGGCGGCCGCAAAACTGGGGATGTCCGGCTCGGCTTCAACCGCGCGACTCGCAACACCCGCAGCAACGGCTCGACCATGAAGCCACTGATGGCATATGGCCCCGCGATCGAATATCTGAATTATTCCACCTACCAGCAGCTCGATGACAGCAAGTACATCTATCCTGGCACAAGCACCCAGCTTTACGACTGGGACCGCACCTATCTTGGCATGATGTCGATGCGCGCGGCGCTGGTTCAGTCCCGCAACGTCCCGGCTGTGCGCACGCTAGAAGAAGTCGGCATGTCCAAAGCCGTCAACTTCCTCAAGGGCCTCGGCATCGATCTGCCAAAAGACGAGCAGTATGGCTCAAGCGCGATCGGCGCCTCAGTGACAACTGAGGAAGAAGCCGCCGCATATGGGGCTTTTGCCAACGGTGGAACGTATTACGAGCCGACCTATATCCGCAAAGTCGTGAAACCGGATGGGACCACGGTTGATTTTACTGCCAATGGTAGTCGCGCCATGAAATCCAGCACAGCGTACATGATCACAGACATGCTCAAGGGCGTGTTCAGTGGCAGTGGCACCGCGACTTCCGCGGCGATCAGTGGGCTCTACCAGGCCGGCAAGACTGGGACCACGGATTACAGCGAAGCCGAACTGGCCGCCAACCCGGCCCTCAACCAGACAGGCATCGCCAAAGACGCCTGGTTCACCGGCTACACCCGCCAGCGTGTGATCTCTGTTTGGACCGGCTACGATAAGGCGACAGAGGCTGGGTTAAATTATTCCCAGCAGACCATTTCCCAGCAGATCTATAAAGCTTTGATGACTTACGATATTGAGACGCAAGACCTCAAAAATGAGGATTGGACGAAGCCCGATTCGGTCCTGGTCGAACATATTTTACGCGGCTCCAACCCTGGCACCGCCGTCACCGGCAACACCGCCAACACGACCCGCGAGCTGTATGTCCGCGGCTACGGCCCGACCACGCAGACCACGGTCAAGACCGAAAAGGAAAGCAGCAGTTCCTCCTCCTCTTCATCCTCGTCTTCTGAAAAGTCCAGCTCCTCGAGCAGTCGCGAAAAGCCGGACGAAACCTCCGATTCCGAGACGGAAGAAAGTTCCTCATCGAGCGCCTCTGGGACTGACAACGAGACGGCCCCTGGAACAGACGATGGCGGCGGCACGGAGACTGAAAGCAGTAGTTCCAGCGTCACCTCGAGCAGTAGTAGTGGGACCAACGATGGCCAAAACACCGACGAAGGTACCCCACCCGGCGACTGACCTCGCGTAAACAAAATAGCTTTAGGTCAATAGATCCGGCAAGCGCAGACATGAAACGCGCTTGCCGGATCTTTTTTGCGGCCGCGGCGCCGCCTTGATCGATTCCACGAAAAAAGGCCGGCACTGACGCCGACCTCCCGTTCTCATCGTCAACCAGAGAAGCCCAAACTGACCCGCGATCAGTCTTCCGGCATTGCCACCTTGACGACCTTGATGGCATGGCTGTTGAGCAGCGCCACCGCGTATGGGTCGTTGTGGTAGTCATGCGCGTAATAGATCGCCTTCACGCCGGATTGAATCAGCGCCTTAGTGCAATTCAGGCAAGGATAATACGTGACATAAACACTTGCCCCGCGCGTGGATACCCCATTCAAGGCGCACTGCAAGATCGCATTCATTTCCGCATGCAGCGTGCGAATGCAGTGCCCATCGCGCATCAAATGCCCCGCCTCATCGCAGTGCGGGTCACCGGAGATACTGCCATTGTAGCCGGTCGCGATAATGCGATGGTCCTGGACCAAAACAGCGCCGACCGTTGCCCGTTCACAAGTGGACCGGGCAGCCACGGTGGTCGCCAATTTCATGAAGTACTGCGCCCAACTTTCGCGGGCCGCGTGACGTGCGGAAGGAACGATCTCATCACTCATTGGTTGCTCTCCTTTGTAGCGGTCGATAATAGTCGGCAAATGCTTGCCAGTCTGCGCCCGGCGGCAGCTCGGGGCGGCGCGCCGACAGCCACTCGCGGCCGAGTCTGATCAGCGCGCGATGCAAATTGATCCAGGTATCCGGTGGCATCAAATGTTCCAAATAGGCCTGAATCTGCGTGGGCGTGGCGCGCTGAGGCACCAGCCCAAAGCCTTTGATGATGCGGCTGACATGGGTATCGACGGCGATACCCGGCACGCCGAATGCATCGGTGCGCACCACGGTCGCTGTTTTCCGCCCGACACCTGGCAATTGGGTCAATTCCGCATAAGTCTGCGGCACCACGCCGCCAAACTGATCCACAAGCGCGGCACTCAGCGCTTGCAAGTACTTGGCCTTATTGTGGTACAACCCGAGCCGGTCGATGTAGGCTTCAAGCGCAGCCGGCGTGGCCGCCGCCATGGCCGCTGGGGTCGGATACGCCTGAAACAGCGCCGGTGTGCAGGCGTTGACCGCCACATCCGTCGTTTGGGCCGAGAGCATCACTGCAACCAGAATCTGAAATGGCGACTCGGCATTCAGGGTGGGCTGCGCATCTGGATACAGCTTCAACACCAGTCCCATCAATGTACGGGCCTGCGCCACCGTCATTTTTGCCATTTCATGCCTCCGTTAGAGTCCGTTTTTTTGCCGCTTCAGATCTGCCTGGACCTGCGCGGCAGTTGTCAGGTGGCGGCGCTCCCAGTTGATCAAAATGCGATCCATGTAGCGCAGCGAATACGCCTGATTGAGCACCGCCTCGCGCAGCGCCAAACTGATCACGGCCGGCTCGTAATGATCCACATTCAGCCAATCGCTGATCGTCTGTTGCTCAATTGGCGAAAGTGGCCGGCCGAATTCGACCTCGATCTCATTGAAGATCTGCCGCCCGGCATTGAGGGCCTGAACGGTGGCCGGCTGCGCGGTCGGCGCGGTCAACAACTTTGCCAGCAGCGGGGTCACATCGTACTGATCGACGGCGCGGCCCGCCTCATCTTGGCGACTGACCAACTGCACCGCCCCTTTTTTGATCAAGCTGGCGATCACGTTGTAGGTCTCGTTTTTCGCGAGTTTCATGCTTTGGGCGAACGTATCGAGTTCCGGTGCCTCATCATGCTGGCTGGCCCATTGCGTCAAAAACAGGTAGACGATCAGCTCATGTTGGGTCAGATCACTTGTCGCAAAGCCGCTGAAAAGCGCATTTGACAACGCCACCTGACCAGCTGCCAAATAGGCATTCAACTCATTGTTCATGGCCAGTCCTCCTCAAATTTTTTGACAAAAAAGCTGAGCCTGCGCCCAGCTTTTGCTGTTGGAAATGGGACAAAACAATTTGCCCCACCTCCGCTTCGTGCGTGATGCGATCACGGCTTGAGGCGGTTGAGCATCCGCGGGAACGGAATCGCTTCGCGCAAATGATCGAGGTGGCAGATCCACGTGATCGCGCGCTCAAGGCCAAGGCCAAAACCGGCATGCGGCACACTGCCATACTTGCGCAGATCCAGATACCAGCCGTATTCGTTCATATCCAGGCCCTTCGCTTCGATTGCAGCCTGAAGCTTGTCGTAGTCCCATTCACGCTCGGACCCACCGATGATCTCGCCGTAGCCCTCTGGTGCCAGCATGTCGGCGCAGACATAAGTATCATCGCGGCCTTCTTCTGGCAACATGTAAAAAGGCTTGATGGCTTTTGGATAGTTCAGGACAAAGACCGGCTGCTCGAATTGATCGGACAGATAGGTCTCTTCCGGCGAGCCAAAATCATCGCCCCATTTGACGTCAAAATCCGCCGCCTGAAGCATTTCAATTGCCTTGTCATAACGAATGCGCGGATATGGCAGCTGGGTGTATTTGCGCAGCTGATCGATATCGCGATCCAGCAGGGTCAATTCATACGAGCAATGGTCGATCACATTTTGCACCAACGTGGCGATGTAGCGCTCTTGAACCTGCAGACTCTCTTCCTGATGGGTGAAGGCCATCTCGGGCTCGATCATCCAAAATTCGGTCAGATGGCGCCGCGTTTTCGACTTCTCCGCACGAAAGACTGGGCCAAATGTGAAGACCTTGCCATACGCCATCGCGCCGGCTTCAGCATACAGCTGGCCGGATTGGCTCAGATAAGCCTTTTCATCAAAATACTTGGTCTGGAACAACTCGGTGGTGCCTTCCGGAGCGGAACCGGTCAGAATCGGACTGTCCATCTTGATGAAGCCTTCTTGATTGAAGAATTCATATGTCGTCCGGATCATTTCGTTGCGAATCTGCTGGATGGCAAATTGCCGGCTGGACCGCAGCCACAGATGACGATGATCGAGCAAAAATTCGATGCCGTGTTCCTTAGGGGTGATCGGGTAGTCGCCGGAATCGCCGACCACTTTCAGATCCTGTACTTCGATCTCATAACCGAAGTGGCTGCGCGTGTCCTCATGAATGGTCCCGGTGATGCTCAGGCTCGTTTCCTGGCGCAGCGTTTTGGCGGTCTCAAAGACTTCCTCGCTGACGGCACTTTTCACGACCACGCCTTGGAAGTAAGCCGAGCCATCGCGCAGCTGTAAAAATGCGATCTTGCCAGAAGACCGTTTGTCGGTCAGCCAGCCATTGATCTGGACAACCTCGTCAACATGGTCTTTTGCGTCTTTGATGCGAATGATTTCTGTCATTGGATCTGATCCCCTTACCTATATTTTTTCATAAATGCTTGCATGCGATCAAGCGCGGCCTTGAGTGTCGCCTCGCTTGCCGCATAGCTGATGCGCAGGTGGTCCGGCATGCCAAACGCGCGGCCCGGCACCACCGCCACCCCTGTTTTCGCCAACAGCGCCGCCGCAAAGTCGTCCACCGTGGAAAAGCCGGTCATCTGCGCGGCTTCGATCGCGCGCGGAAACAGGTAAAATGCGCCTTGTGGTTTTTCCTCCAGCTGAAAGCCTGACAGCTGACTGAGCCGTGGCCAGACGAGATCCAGCCGTTTTTCAAAAGCATCGCACATTTGAAAAACGGTTCGATCGTCGCCTGTATACGCGGCCAGCGCGGCATATTGGGCCACCGCCGTCGCGTTGCCGGTGGTGTGGCCGATGAAGGTCGCCATCGCCTGCATCAACTTGCGCGGCCCCGCCGCAAACCCGATGCGCCAGCCGGTCATCGCATACGACTTCGAGACCCCTGAGATCAACACGGTGTTGGCGACGGTCTCCGGCGAGAGTTCTGTCAGTGAAGTGTACGCGACGTCGTGATAGATCAGGTCGCGGTAAATGTCATCCGCGATCAGCAGCACCCCATGGGCCACGGCCCAGTCGCCGATCGCCTGAAGCTCGGCCCGCGAATAAACGGCGCCGGTCGGATTTTGCGGCGAGTTGATGATCACCGCCTTGGTGGCCGGCCCGCGCTGCGCTTCCAGCTGCGCCGGCGTCACCTTGAACGTCGCCGCACTCGGCACCAGGATCGGCCGGCCGCCTGCCAGTTTGATCTGCTCGATGTAAGAGACCCAGGCTGGTATCGGCACCAGCACCTCATCTCCCGGCTCAAGCAACACCGAAAACAGGCTGTACAGCGCAAACTTGGCGCCGGTCGTCACGACGATCTGCGTTGGGTCATACGTCGCCCCACCGCGCGTTGCAAGATGCGTCGCGATCGCCTTTTTCAACGCCGGCAAGCCCGTGGCAGGCAGGTAAAAACTGGCCTGGTTTGCATCGATGGCCGTCTTCGCCGCCGCATCGATAAACGCCGGGGTGGGAAAATCCGGCTGGCCGATCGACAGGTCAAAAACGGCCTGGCCCTGCGCCTTCATGGCCTTTGTCTGCGCCGCAACAGCCAGTGTTGCGCTTGGCGTGATCGCCGCGATCTTTTTTGCTACCTGCACACACATGCCTTCTTCACGCTCGATTGACTACAGCCCGCGGATGGATTGCAATTGCTCACCGTCGCTGAAGGCATACGTCACGTACCCCAGTTTACCAGACTTCAGCTGGTAGCCAACATCCCAAACAAATTTCTTTCCTCTTTTTGACAGCCCCACATTGACGATCTTCTTCGGCGAAAAGGTTGCGGTGGCTTGGGCCTTGGCCTTGGCCGCCGAGATGCCGGTGTTCGTCGGCAAAACAGTGACCTTCCCCGTCTTTTGCCGAATCACGACATAGACCGCTTGGCCATCTTTTTGCTTGCCGCCGACCGTCAGATACGATTCGCGCTGGCGGTCCCAGTAAAACGCCGTCGGGTCGGCGACACCTGCCTGCTTGGCGGCAATGGATTCCGCTTCGCTGCGGACTTGGCGAATCGGGGAAGTCGCGCGATAGAAAATGGCGAAGATGATCGCAGCAAGGACAATGATGCCTGCGATCCAGGCGGTTTTATGCCATGTCGGACGACGTGCTTGACGCATGAGATGCCTCCTTTTTTGTCATTGGGCGATGTTCCAGCCAGGAGCGCGCATAGGCCCCGATCTGGGCGGTCGGTAAGGTCAGCGGCCGCACCGCGGGCAGTGCCTTCAACATGCGCGTCCCATAAGCAGTCGACAACAGCCGCGGATCCAGCACGATGAAGACCCCGCGATCGGTTTCCGTGCGAATGAGCCGGCCAAAACTTTGGCGCAGTCTGAGCGTCGCGCGCGGCAGGCTGTCCGCCTCAAATGGTGAGCGGCCCGCTGCCTGTAGTTGCGCCCCCCGCGCCTTGACCACCGGATCATCCGGCACATCAAATGGCAGGTGAGTCAAGATTACGCGCTCCAGCTGACGATCCGGATAATCGATGCCCTCAAAGAAACTCGCCGCGCCCAGCAGCAAACTGTTATCCGCGATGGCAAACCGCTTGGCGATTTTTTCCGCGGAGCCAGTGACGCCCTGGGCCAGCAGTTCCTTGCGCCTGGCGACCGGCTGATGCAATAAGCGGATGTACACACTTTTGATCATCGCAAGCGACGTGAACAGCACGATCGTCTGGTGGTCGTCATCCGCGAGCTGGCTGATGGCCTTGGCGTAATAATCCGCCAATTCATTTTGCTGAGTCGGCTGAGGCTGTGGCGCGTCATCGGCGACAAATAGCTGGGCCTGCTGGTGGTAATGAAACGGACTGCGGAAAACAAATTCCTGCGAGCCGTCAAGTTGCGAATAGCCGAGCTGGGCCGTCAAGTACTGGAAATTGCGGTCGACGCGCAACGTCGCCCCCACAAAGACCGGCGCCGTGAAATGACTCAGCAGCGCCTGAATCTGATGTCCCGCGAAAAATAGGTCCCATGTGATCTGCAGGCTGGACACATCGCTGCGATTGAGCAATGTCAGACACACCACGCCGTCTTCTCCGGCCCGCATCGCCGCCGGATCCAGGCTCGTGATCGCCTCGGCCTGCTCACCCAACCGTTCCAACAACCCATCCAGCGCCTGAAACGCCGGCGCATCACCGACCAAAAACCGGTCTGGCTCAGCCTGAAACCCAGCCCCAAGCGCCGCGCCCCCTGTGAGGATCCCTGCAAGCTGATTTTGCAGTTTGCCCAGCGGCTGCTTGAGATGATCCAGCAGCCAGGACACCTCGTCTGCATGAAGCGGCACCTGAATGAACCCAGGCGTTTGACTGCGTCCGAGGTCGAAATGATGGTAGAGGGTCTGCTGAAGGTCTTCCACCAACTCGCTGGCCGCGCGCACCAACGTCTGGAAACTGCTCAGCTGATACCGCATCAGCGCGTCATCCGCAAAGATCTGGGTCAGATCTCGCCGCGTGCCGCCATGATCGATCGTGGCCAACACGCTACCCAGCAGTTGGTGCAGCCGACGCAGATCGATTTTTTGAGAAAAAGCCGCCGCCGTTTGATCGGCAAAATGTTGCGCCTCATCCACGACCAGGTATGGCCGGCCGTGGCTGGCAAGCAGATCGCTGTGCCGCGCCAAATAGGCATGGTTGGTCACGATCACCTGCGCAGACGCCAGGGCGTGCTGAACCTGGCCATAAAAATCAACACTGCGATACGGATCATTGGCCGGCAGCGGCTCCCCTGTCGAGCGCACCTGCGCAAACAGCGGGGCGCGATAATTTGTCAGATGCAGCTCATCCAGATCGCCGGTCGTGGTCTCAGTCAACCAAACGATCAATTTCATTTGAAGCAGACGCGTCAACCGATTGGGCTCGCGCACCGCCAGCGTCGCGTCAAACTTCGCAAGGTCCAGATAATGGCGCGGACTTTTCAGCAATACGGCCGAGACTGGGTGCTGCAACAGTTGCCCCAACAGCGGAATCGTTTCGTTCACCAACTGGGCCTGCAACACATTGGTCGAGGTGGCAACGACGACCTGCTGCGCGGCATCCGTCAAAAACGCGTACGGCAACAGATAGCCCAGCGACTTGCCCAAACCCGTGCCGGCTTCGATCATCAGCGGCTGGCGCGGTCCGCAGACATTTTGATAGATGGCATCCATCATCTCCGCCTGCCCCTTGCGAAACCGCAATGTCGGCATGAGCACTGCTTTTTTCGCCCGATCCGTCAACGGAAAATCGGTCGCGGAAACGCCCGTCGCCACCGGCTGGGCGGACTGGCGCAAAATAAACGGGCCGACTTGGCGTTGATCATGAGCCAGCGGGCGCAACGGCTGCACCAAGCTAGCCAGAAAGTCACCAGTATCGCGCAACAGATTTTTCCCCAGTTGCGCCAAATGCCGCTGGGTGACAGTTGGCAGCGCCCGAAACCGATCGGCGAGCGCCAGCAATAACTTCGCCGTGCTGATCGCATCGCTGTCCGCACGATGCGGATTGTCATGGCGAATCGCAAGCACGGAGGTCAGGTCGCTCAAGCGAAAACTGGCCTGCGTTGGCAGGAGGATCTGCGCCAATTCAACAGTGTCGATGCCTGGCTGGGTCAGCACAGGCTCCCCCACCTCGGCCAAGGCGGCGCTGAGGAATGGATAATCGAAATTGATGTTGTGTGCAACGATCACGGTGCCTTCCAGCAGGCCACTGATGGTGCTGGCAACGTCATCAAAATACGGCGCCGCGGTCAGGTCCGCGGGCCGGATGCCCGTCAGCTGCTGAATCGCCTCGGGCACGGAACGCTCGGGGTTGATCAGCTGCGAGACGGTCTGGATGATCTTGCCGCGCTGCAAGAGCGCACAGCCAAATTGAATGATGCGGTCGCCGTCTTCGATCGACGTGCCGGTTGTTTCTAGATCGATCACCGCATAGATGGTGTCAGATCCCATTTTACTCACCAAAATTCCGTTGTAGTTGGTTCCAGTTTACTATGTATCCGCCCGTTGCGCCAATTTTGCTGGAAAATCGACGGTGCCTGGAGGTGTTGGCCCCCGGGTGGGCTCCGGCCGAAAATTCGCTGGCGACCGGAGTAGAGCGGACAAGCAACTTTGAGCCCGCAAAGTTCGCGGTCTTAAAGCTCACTTTCGTTGTAAGCGGCACAGCCGCTAACAACGACGAGGGGGCTGAGCGATTTTCGGCCGGAGCCCACCCTCACATCACACGTTGATTTTTCTCAGGCGAATTGGCCGCGAAGATTTGGTGCTGCCTCACTGATATTTATATAGACACAGATTCTGTTGCATCAAAACGTACGACATCGGCTGTCCACTTACATCTCTCTATCCCCCGTAAGCAAAAGAACCGCCAGCCTCCATTGTAGTTGATAAACTGCGCTCGGGGGTTGCGGCTCTTTTGATTTAGCAATTATTTAGTTTGCGGCCAGGACGTCGTGGGCTTCGCCGTTTTGGTTCAGGAGGATCAGCCAGGCGTGCGCCACTTTGGGGCCGGTTGGGTGCATGGCGTTGAGGGCTTCGGCGTAGCTGTTCAGCTGACCGCGGTAGCGTGCCAGAATCGGTGCCACGGAGTCGCCGATGCGGTCCGTTTTGTAATCGAACAGGGTCAGCGCGCCATTTTCCTCGAAATAACCGTCGATGATGCCGTGCACCAATACGTCGGCCTGGTCGTCTTCGACTCGGCTGCCGGCGATGCGGCTGGCCGGGAGCAGCATGGAAAAGGCGGCTTCGCGTTCGACATGGGCGGCGGCTTGGAGCTGTTGGCCCAAGGCGGTCTGGAAAAAGGCTGCCAGCTGAGCGACACGGATGCGCTGAGCAACCGGGGCGGTCAAGAGGCCGTCTTGAACCAGCTGATGAATGAAGGCACGAATCGCCGGCTCATCGACCGCCTTTTTCAGATCGAGACGCTGCAGGACCAAATGCGTGGCGGTACCGACATCTGTGGCGGAGACGCGGGTCTGGTCTTCCGCCGCCATGAACGCGGGCAGATGGAAATCGTCCGCGGTCCACCGCTTGACGGTCGGCGCTGTGGCCTCAGCCGGCGCCCGCTTTTCCAAGGTGAGGATGCCACTGGCGGCTGCGGCTTCTTCCAGGTCCGGATCCTCGACCGCACGCTTGATCTCCGTCACGCTGCGGAAGCCTGACGTGGTCGTCATCTGCGCAAACGGATAGCGGAAATTCAGCCAGTCCGTGAGCCCCGGCATCGGTGCGGCCTCATCTACGACCTCTGTTTCATCGCCGGTCGTGCCGGCTTGACTCTGCTTTGGTAGGACTTCTTCAATGGTGAAACCGGCCGCTGGAAAATACGGGGTCAACGCCGGCAGCGTTTTGGCGTCATCCTCACTGTCCGCGCACCGCGCCAAGGCCGGGCCGATCCAATCCATAAAGTTTTTGGCCGTGCCGCGCTGCAGGCTCGGCAGCAAGATCTCCTCACTGGCCGCTGCCGCAG
The DNA here is from genome assembly GCF_016861785.1 of Lacticaseibacillus mingshuiensis. GTDB lineage: Bacteria > Bacillota > Bacilli > Lactobacillales > Lactobacillaceae > Lacticaseibacillus > Lacticaseibacillus mingshuiensis. Next base: position 94,702 of record NZ_BOLS01000001.1, on the reverse strand, counting down.
CTCGCCATTTTGGCAACAATTTTTCCTTCTTCCCCATCGCGACGATGAACAGGCGCTGGCCCGCCCGCGTCAACGCGACGTAGAGCTTGCGCATTTCCTCAGCCAACAGCTGCTTGCGTTTGGCTTCGGCGGCCTGCGCATATTGCGGGGTGGTAAAGGTGATCTGGGTCGCAGGGTCGTTGAATTTCAATCCGACGGCATCTTTCGTCGCGATGATTGGGGCCATGGTGTCGCGCATGTTGAAACCGTGGTCGGCATCCAGCAAAAAGACGATCGGAAATTCCAGCCCCTTTGACCCGTGAATGGTCATCAGGCGCACCGCGTCTTCGCCATCTGCCAGGCTGACCGGGGTGTCGAGGTCTTTGTCCTTTTTCTGCATCTGCTCAATGAACCGGACAAACGCGAACAAGCCCTTGAATCCGTTTGCCTCATAAGCGGCGGCGCGGCTGGCCAGGGCGCGGAGATTGACCTGGCGCTGATTACCGCCCGGCATGCCCCCGACATAATCGAGGAAGCCGGTCAGTGAATAAATATGCCAGATCAAATCGACCAGCGCATGTTCCCGCGCATAATCGCGGAGATCCGCCAATAGCGCAAAGAACCGGGCCAGTTTTTGCCCCAGCGGCGTTTCCTTCGTGGCCGGATCCGCCTGGAAAACGGCGAGCGCGTCGTAGTAGTATGGGCGGGCCTTGGCCGCCAAGCGAATCGTCGCCATTTCATCAGCCGACAGTGCCACAAGTGGCGAGCGCAACACGGCCGCCAGGGGGATGTCCTGTTTCGGGTTGTCGATGATGCGCAAAAGCGACAGCATCACCATCAGTTCCGTCGTCTTGAAATAGTTCTTCGCATCCGGAATCAGAATTGGGACGCCGGCCTTCGCAAATTCGCTTTGCAGCGTGATGTTGTTGCCACGCGTCGAGGCCAAAATGGCGATGTCTTTGTAGTCAACATCCCGATGCGGCCAATTCTGCGCCGTCAGGTCTGCGGCTGGGTCATCCACGCGGTCATACAGTTGATAATCCGGGTTGTGAACGATCGTCAGGATCTTCGCGATCACCGCCTGCGCCTCTGCCTGGTCCTTGGCGATGGCGGCCGCATCTTCGCCGTTCTCATCCGCCGTCTCCTCGCCGGTAGTCTCGGGACTGGCGGCGTCATCGGAACCCGCATTCGCCGAAGCGTTGGGGTCATCCTCGGCCGGCGCCTCTTGAGCAACCAAGAGCAACGTGGCCTTCGCCTGGGCATCCCCTGCCAGATCGGACGGCAGCGAGTCACTGCTCCCGAATTTCAGCTCGGCGTCCTGATCGTAATCCAGCTCGCCGACTTCCTGATCCATGATCTGGGCAAACAGCATGTTGATGAAGGTCAGCACGTTATTGGTCGAGCGAAAATTGCTTGGCAGTAAGATCAGCTCATTGGCCGCGGGCTGATCCGCGGCCAGTTTGGGATAGGTCTGGTACTTGGTCATAAAGAGGCTCGGGTCCGCCAGCCGGAAGCCATAAATACTCTGCTTCACATCGCCGACCATGAACCGATTGCCCGGCGCCTGGGCCGCCACTCGGCTGAGGAGCGCCTCCTGCAGGCCATTCGTATCCTGATATTCATCGATCATGACGATGTCAAATTGCGCCTGGTAATTTTGCGCGACCGTGTCACTGACCGTCAAGATCTGCAGCGCATATTGTTCGATGTCCCCGAAGCCGGCAAGATGCTGACGCTCTTTTTCTTTAAGCAAGGCATCGGCGTACCACAACGCAACGTCCGCCAGGGTGGTCATCAGCGCGGCGGCAGGCCCGGCCACGTACTCGCGGTCGGCCGGCGCCAATTGAAGTGGGCCATCCGTGATCGTGTTCAACTCCGCCGTGATCGCGTCGCGCCGCGCTTTTTGCCCAGCAAGCAGATCCCGGCGCGCCTCATCTTTTTTCGTGCCATAGGGCCAAGTTGGAAAATACGTCTCGGTAGGATGCAGCGCCGTCCACACCGTCGCGTAATCCGGCTGATCCGGCAGTTCCGCGACCATCCCCGCAAAGCGCTGGATTCCTTCCACCGCGGCCTTCATCGTGTCGGTCGGCTTGCGGTCGGCAAAGGCGTCTTCCAGTTCCGTGCGCAACACATTGAGCTTGGCCACTGCACCGGTCAGTGTCTCGTGAATCGCAGGCCACAGCTCGTTATGAAATTGCGCCGCGACTCTTTCCGGTTGGTAGCCATCCGCAAGATGCGCCAGCCAGTTGGTCGGCTGCTGGGTACTCATCGCAAACGTCAGAAGCTGATCGACGATACCGCCGAGCCCATCGCGCCCCGCGTCCCCCTTGCTGTAAAAATTCGCCTCAAGCGCCGCGAACGGATGCGCCGCAACGCCATCTGCTTCATAAAAATGGTCGCGGGTCTGTTCCCAAACACGCTGCTTGAGCATTGCCTCTTCAGTCTCGTCGCTGAGGATGCGAAAACTCGGGTCCAGCCCGATCACATAATAGTAGCTTTGCACCACGCGCTGTGAAAAAGCGTCGATGGTCATGATCCAGCTGCTGGTCATTTTGTCGATCTGCGCCTGGATGTGCGCCTTTTGCGCCTCGGTCAGCGGCAGGCCGACCTGGGTCTTTGTTTCCGGCACGACCTTGCCAGCCCGGGCGGCGTCATCCGACGCCCGCAGCGTGGCCTTCAGCTCTTTTTCAATACGCGTGCGCATTTCAGCCGCGGCGGCCTTGGTGAACGTCACGATCAACATGCGGTCCAGCTCCGCCCCATCGATCAGCTGCCGCAAAATACGCTGCACAAGCACAAACGTTTTCCCACTGCCAGCCGATGCGGAGACGAGCACATCATGCCGGTGCTGCGGGTCCCCGGGTTTGAACGTGCCATGCAAGATTGCGGGAATCTTTTCTGGTGAAATATTATTGGCCATCGTCGTCGCCGTCCTTTCCAGCGCTTTCTTGCTTCAGTAACTCGAGAATCTGCACCGTATTTTTCGCCGGCTGGGTGTTGTAATGATCCGCCCCTGTCGCAGCATCAAAGCGCATCACCGCTTGATACGGGCTGCGCGCGATGAACCGGGCGCCTGAGCCGTTGATGTCCAACGGCGCCAGCGTGATGACGCCATCCAGGATGTTGTCGGCGGCCTCGGTGATCAGCTTACGGTCGTGCTGAATCCAGCGAGCGAGCTCGCGCTGGGTGAAAAATGTGTGGATCGTTGCCCCACGCGACCCGTCCTTGGCCGTGGCTCCCTTGATCGTCTTGTTTTGATTGAGCGCAAGCGGCACCACCAGCGAGGCACTGCCAGGCACGAGATCATCGGCAAAATTGCTGAGGTAGCTGGCCAGCGCATCGTCTTGATCGGCGATCTCATCGGGCAGGACCACAAAGCCTTTCAAGCGGTATTGCTTTTGCGTCTGCGGGGCTGCGGCCTCAAGCAATTGCGTCTGGCGCTGGGCCTGCTCGCTAAGCGGCGCAAGGTCCTTGAGATCCGCGTATTTGATCAGCGGCTGGTCGAACATCAGGTAAAAGGCGCCGCCGGGTCGGCTATCAGCCAGCGCCGGCAATTTGCCCTTGGCCACCGCCGATTCGACAGCATCCAGATAGGTCAACAGCTGCAGATTCAACCCGTAATAGGCTTCATAAGGCGTGAAATCGTGGGTCGAACTCTTGTAATCCAGCACCAAATAACGGGCCGCGCCGGTGCCATCATCAAAGACTTTCGTGTCGAGCCGATCGATCTTGCCCCGCACGGCGACGCGCCGGCCTTTTTCCGTGGTCAACGTGACCGGCGGCAACAGCGGCTGCCGGCCTCGAGGCGCAAACAAAATCTCCGTGTTCCAATTGGTGAAGCCGGAGCTGGCCAGCTGGAATTGAATGACCTTGAATTCACGCAACAGCATGTCGGCGATGTGCGCCTTCAAATAAGCCATGTGCCGGCTGTTTGTGAAGCCCTCGTCGGTGAAAATGCGATACACGGGAAAATCCTGAATGATCTGGGTGATCTGCACCGCGATCGCCTGTTTCAGCGCAGCGTCATCAAGCGTCAGCAGCATTTTTTTATCCGCCAGTGCCTTCATCACGCCATCCATGACGGCATGGTAAAAACTGCCGTAATCCGCCGGCGTCAATTCAAACTCGGGCCGCTCCTGAAGCCGCAAGCCATAGGTCAAAAAGTATTCATACGGATTGCTGTAAAACGATTGAAGCTGCGAGATCGAGGCGCTCAGTTCGGTGGAATAAAGGGCCCGCGCCGTTTCCGGACGGAGATTCTGGACCGCGTTTTGATACGCGATCGCCTCCCGCAACTGTCCCGGCAGAGAAACAGGCAGATCCGCCGTCTGCTGCGTGCCAGCCTGGGCCAGCCAGGCGGCGATCTCATGGTACGCCGTTTCCCAGGCGCGTGGAATCGCATGCGGGGCCTGCCGCGCGATCACGACCCAGTCGCTGAGCAAACTGCGCGCGGTCCCCGCCGCCTCTGCGACGTCGGTGGCTGGTGTGAGCTCACCCCAAACTGGCAGTCCCTGTTTCACATCGATGCCTTGGCTGGCCGCCAGTTGCAGCAGATAAGGCGAGGCGTTGTTGGCCTCTTCCCCGTTAGTCGGGTAGGACATGATCAAGTTGCGGGTCGCCGCCATTTCCGCCACATAGTTGATGAATGGATCGCCAAGGGCTTTGCTGGCCCCGGTCTCAGGCAAAAAGACAGCCTGCAACTGGGTATTCTCCGCATCACTGGCCTGCAGCGCATCCAGTCCCTGCTGCAGGGCCTGGCGATCGGCGGCGTTAAGCACCGCGGTGTCGCTTGGCACCTCTGGCATGGCCGCATCCGTGGCGCCGATCACGAAGACCGTGTCGAATTTGGCGCGCCGGGCCAGGGCGGTCTCGGAGATCGTCACCTGGTCAAGCGTCGCCGGAATCTGGGTGAAACTGGCGCCACTGAAGCCAGCGTCAAGCAGCGTTTGAAAACTGGCCAAAAGCGCCGTTGCCTTGCCAGACGCACCCCCAGCCGCAGCGCCAGTCTCGCCGATTGCATCGCTGCTTGCCGTCAGCGCCGCCACATCAGCTGAGGTCTGGGCGATCGCCGCATACGCATCCACGATGCCGGTGAAGGTCTGCCAGGCTTGTTGCCCCGCCGCAGCCGCCGCCGGATCCAGGCGTGTTTCGGCTGCACTGGCCCATTCTGCCAGACGCTCCGTGACGCCAACGCCCACGAGCCAATTCATCAGCCCCTGGGCCAGCTGAAGCCCGGTCAGCTCGGGCTGCTTCAACAAGTCGGCCAGCGGCGTCAGCACGGTGCGCAGATGCTGATGGATGGCCTCGAGCTGCGCCGTTTTTTCCGCCTCAGGATCTGCCTGCTCCGCCGCCTCATCTTCGTCCTTCGGGGGGCGGTTGAAATAGCGCCAGGCCTTGTCGTCAAACCAGGCGCGCCGGCCGCTGATGCCCGTGCGCAGCAAGTGATTGTCCGTGATGTCGACCGCTTCGCGATAATCCGCCAAAGGCAAGTCGGCTGGGCGCACAAGTTCCGTCCGCAAAAAGCGCATCACATCCTGATACTGAAAGCCATTCAAAAAGAGGTCACAAACACTGTCGATCAGCGCGACCAGGGGATGGTCGGTCATCGGGTGCTCGCGGTCGGCAAAATAAGGAATCTGATAATCCTGCATGATCGGCGCAATGATATCACGGTACGGGGCCAGCCGCCGGGCGATGATCAAAAAGTCCCGGTAACGTTTGCCCGCATGCACCGCCTGCTGAATCTTGCGCGCGACGGTTCGCAGCTCCTGATAGGCATCCGTCGCCTTGACCACCTGAATGTTGTCATGAGCCGGCTGGGTGGCGCGTTGCCCCGGGGCCTGCCAAAACTGATCCAGCTGCCGAATCCCGGCGCTCAGATCATCGCGCAGTGGCGCAACAGTGGTGGCGACTCCCTTTCCGTCCGGTAGCCCCGCAACCAGGCGCCGGCGCAGCGTCAGCGCCGGCCGAAACAGGCTCTGCTGGGCAGGCGTCAACTGGCCATCCGCCATTGTCAGCGCCACGGTCACCTTGGCCGCCCGGGCAATCAGCGTCTGCACCAACTGCAATTCGCTTGCCGCCAACTCATTAAAATGATCCAGGTAAAAATAGGTCTGCGACAGATCACGTTCGCGCAGATCCGCGATCAACACGTTCAAAAGCCCTGCATTGGTCGTGTAGGTCGCCGTTTGCTGTTCGTAAGCGCGAAGCAGCAGCGCAAGGTCATGAATTTTCGCCTGATGCTGCGTGTCGACGCCGGCTTCGACCGCTGTGAGCACGTCGGCGGTGATCCGGCCCATTTGCAGCTCGCCTAATTGCTGCGCGAGCTGCGCGACAAAGCCGGGCTTGCTGATCTCACTGGGGTAGACCTGCAGTTCCTGCTTGTGGCTGGCCAAAATGTCGGCCACGATCATCGTGTTTGCGGTCGCATCCAGCCGGGGCTGGCGATACGCCGGACTGTCCTTGAGGAAAAACCACCCCAGGCGCGTGAACGACAGCGTCTGCACCGCATCGGAGGCAAAGACCCCGGTGTTGTTTCCACGCAGGCGTTTTAGCAGCGCAATCTCCGCCTCGTATTTCACATGGTTTGGCACCAGGTAAAAAATGCGTGCATGGGGATGCGCCGCCAGCACGTTGGCCACATCATCGGCGATCGCCCGTTCATGATCCGCGGCCGCCGTGCCAATGATCAATTGTAAGGCGCTTGGTTCCGTCATTTTGCCACCCTCGTTTCGGCCTCGCTGCGCGCGCGTCGGCTGTCCAAGAAGAGCGCCGCAGTAGGTTGAGTTTGGTTTAAGTGTAGCATAACTTGCTAGAGTCTACGCGGCCTTTGGGGTATCATTTAAAGCGACAATAAGGAGCTTCTGATGAAAAAAAGCCAAGGTATCTCGTATGCAAAAATCATATTGATCGGCGAACACGCGGTGGTCTATCAACAACCCGCGATCGCCCTGCCGATTCGCTCGTTGACGGTCACCGCGACCCTGACCCCCCGGACGGACGGCCGCCAGCAGATCGCCTCGATCTTTTATCAAGGGAGTTTAACCGACGCCGCCCAGACGCCATTTGCGGGCATCGCGACGTTGATCAGGCGCCTGTTGACCTTTTTTGAGGCGCCGGCGCAAGGCTTTGACCTCGCCATCAGCAGTATGCTTCCGCCCGAACGCGGCATGGGCTCGTCCGCAGCCACCGCGGTCGCCATTATCCGCGCCGTGTATCAGGCCTTTGATGCCTCGCTGCCCCACGATCGCCTGCTCAACTGGGCCAATGTCTCCGAACGCATCATCCACGGCAATCCCAGCGGGCTGGACGCCGCCACAGCCAGCGCCACGGCCCCGCAATGGTTCGTGCGCGGCCAGGCGCCAACGCCGATCGATTTTCCCACAACAGGGAGCCTGGTGATCGCCGATACCGGTGTGCCCGGCCAAACCAAGACGGCCGTCGCCAGTGTCGCCGCCAAATTGACCCAGGACCCGGCGCGGTATCAACCGCTGATCGAGGCGATCGGCCAGGCGACGAGCCAGGCGGCACTTGCGCTTGCCCAAGATGACCTGCCCCTGCTTGGCCGGCAGCTGATGATCAGCCAAAACGCACTGCGGCAGCTCGGCGTCAGCTCCCCCGCCCTCGACAAACTGGTGGCGGCCGCGCTCAGTGCCGGGGCGCTCGGCGCCAAGCTCACGGGTAGCGGGCAAGGCGGCTGCATGATCGCCTTAGCCAAAGCGCCTGCCGAGGCCGGCGCGATTCGCCGCGCGCTTGAAGCAGCCGGGGCGACCACCACCTGGCAATACGACCTTGTAGAAAGTGAGGACCCGTCATGACCCACGCCGTAACGGCTCGCGCCCACACCAATATCGCCCTGATCAAATACTGGGGCAAACGGGACGCAAAGCTGATCTTGCCTTACACCAGCTCGGTCTCATTGACCCTGGCTGACCTGTACACCGACACGACCGTCGAATTCGATGCCGCCCTTGCCGCAGACACGTTTTCACTGAACGGCGAGGTGCGACCAGCCGGCAAGATCAGCGCGTTTTTGGATCTCGTCCGCGCCCAAAGCGGGACAACTGCTCATGCCCATGTCCGCTCACTCAACCACGTCCCGACCGCCGCCGGGTTGGCCAGTTCCGCCTCGGCCTTTGCCGCCTTGGCCATGGCCGCAAGCAGTGCCGCCGGGCTGGCACTTTCGCCGACGGACCTGTCGCGGCTGGCGCGCCGGGGGTCAGGGTCGGCGTCACGCTCCATTTTCGGCGGCCTGGCGATCTGGCACCGTGGCAGCGATGACGCGACCTCTTTTGCCGAACCCCTGCCGGCGACCACCCTGCCGCTGAAAATGATCGTAGTGCTGGTCGATCAGGGGCGCAAGGCGATCAGCTCCCGCCAAATGATGACTGCGACCATCGCCACCAGCCCGTATTTTCCGGCCTGGGTCGAGCACAATGAGGCCGCTGCGGAAAAAATGGTCCGCGCCTTGGCCGCCAACGACTTTGCCCAAGTCGGCGCGCTGACCGAGGCCAGCAGCATGCAGATGCACGCCGCGATCATGGCCAGCGAGCCGCCTTTCACCTATTTTGAGCCGGAGACCCTGGTCGCCTGGCAAAAAGTGCAGGCGCTGCGAGCAGGTGGCGTGCCGGCATATGCGACGATGGACGCCGGCCCAAACGTCAAGATCTTGACCCTTGCGCCTTATGTCGACGCGGTCGTGGCCGCGCTGGCTGAGCCCTTTGCCGGCCGCCTGTTGACCACGGGGCCAGGGCCAGCTGCCCGCATTCTCAAGGAGGCAAGCGATGCAATCTGAACGCTCACACCGCAAGGACGAACATGTCTTTCTCGCGGAAAAAACTTTCCAGCAAACGGCGACGGCGGGATTTGACCAGATTCGCTTCTGCCATGATCCCCTGCCAGAAACGGCGGTGGCAGAAGTTGAAGTCAAGCCGGACCTGTTTGGCTGGCGCTGGCCATTTTTCATCAACGCGATGACCGGCGGCTCGGCGCAGACTGGGCAACTGAACGCGAAGCTCGGCCGCATCGCGCGCGCCACCGGCCTGGCGCTGGCCAGCGGCTCCCAAACCGTCGCATTGGCGGAACCGGCGCTGGCATCGACCTTCACGACCTTGCGCGAAAGTGACCCGGACGGCTTCCTGCTGGCCAACATCGGCGCCAGTCATGGAGTCGATGCCGCCACCGCCGCAGTGTCGATGCTGCAGGCCAACGCGCTGGAAGTCCATCTCAATGCCGTCCAGGAAACGGTGATGCCTGAGGGCGAACGCGATTTTCACTGGGCGGCGCAACTCGCGGCGATCGTGGCCGTCAGTCCCGTGCCAGTCATCGCCAAGGAAGTCGGCTTTGGCATGACCCGCGAAGGCCTCGCGAAATTGCAGGCGCTTGGTGTCCGCTACGTCGACATCGGCGGACGCGGTGGGACCAATTTTGCCCAAGTTGAAAATCTGCGGCGGCCGGCCCGCGACTTCGCGTATCTGCAGGACTTTGGTCAGACCACCTGCGAATCGCTGCTGGAGGCCACGGCCGTTGACGGGCTCACCGTGCTCGCCACCGGGGGCGTGCGGTCCCCGCTGGATATTCTCAAGGCGCTGCGGCTCGGCGCCAGTGCGGTCGGCATCGCTGGGCAGGTGCTCCACTGGCTGGTTCAGGAAGGCGAAGACGCCGCCATTGCGCATCTTCAGGCCTGGCAAGACCAACTCGCCCTGCTCATGGCGATGCTGGGCGCCCGGGATCTCACCGCATTGCGCCAGGTGCCGATCGTGCTTGGCCCCGCGCTGACCCACTACGCCGAGGCGCGCGGGCTCACGATCTGAATCGAATTGACTGCACATTAATAGGCGAGCCGAGACAAAAAATGTCCCAGCTCGCCTTTTTGCGTGGCGAATAATTGGCGCGTCAGCCGACCGCCCATGCACACCTACACGCGCAGCCCCTTCGGATACGCATTTTTGATCACGTGATCGACCTGTTTACCCAGCGCAAACCCTTTGCCTTGATGCGTCAAAAGCACCCAGCCCCGGCCACTTGTCGGCACCGTCAGGGTCTCCCCATGGCGATAGCGCGCGTAATCCGCAGCGGCGACCTCGATCACCTGATGAAAACTCGCGGGGGGCAAGGCCGTTGCCAAACTATGGCTCGGTTCAAAACGGTGCGTCTTGAACGTGCCCAAATGAAGTCCCGGACGCACGACATGCAACCCGGCCAATTGCGGCGCCGCTTCCGGCATCGCAAACAATTGGTCGCGGCGAAGCACCAGCCGGCTTTGCGGCCAAGTCGCATCTGTCAAGGCAGTGAGGCCGGCGCGCAGATCCTGCTGCTGCGGGGCGGTCAACTTGCTGGCCCCCATTCGCTTCCCTGGTTGGGCCGGTTCGTCGCCATCTTTGATGAATTTTGCGACAAAATGGCCTTCCCCAGCGAGTTCGTGTGGCCACAAGCGCGCCGTTTCCAACACCGCGTCATCGCCGCCTGCAAAAGCTGGCCGGCCGTCTTGAATCCCGCCGACTTTTGCGATGGGCTGCAGGGTCAATGGCAACGTCTGAACCGCCCAGACGGCGAGCTGCTCATCCTCTTCCGGCGCAAAGGTGCAGGTGGAATAAACCAACGTGCCACCCGGGCGCAACATTTTCACCGCCTCGGCGACGATCTCGCGCTGGCGGGTCGCGCACTGCGCCACAAGGTCCGGCGACCAATATTGCATGGCATCGGGGTCCTTGCGAAACATGCCTTCCCCGGAACAAGGCGCATCCACCAGGATCAGGTCAAAGCTTGCTGGCAGTTCTGCTGCCAATTCGGCCGGGGCGTTGTTTGTCACCACCGCATTTTGTACGCCAAAGCGCTCCAGGTTGCTGGCCAAGATCTTGGCCCGGCCGGCGTTGATCTCATTTGCGACCAGCAGGCCTTCGCCTTGAAGCTGGCCGGCCAGTTGCGTGGTCTTACCGCCCGGCGCCGCGCAGAGATCCAGCACCCGCTGGCCTGGCGTGGCCGCACAGACGGCCGCGACGAATTGCGCGCTGGGTTCCTGGCTGTACACATAGCCACTGACATGATCGATGCCATTGCCATCGACCTTCCCGTATTCGCCGGTTGGACTCCAGGGAATCGCCGGCCCGTGTTCATTCATCGCAAGCGGCGGCCGCAATGGCGAGACCCGAAAGCCACTTTGCGCCGGATGCGCGAAGCTGGCAAAAAAAGCGTCCGCTTCCGTGCCAAGCAGCGCGCGGTATTTTTCCTCAAAGCCATCAGGAAATGTCATCAAACGTCCCTCCTTTGCGGTAGCGCAGCGACACACCGGCCCGCACGATCAAGAGATAGCCCAGCCAGAGTCCGGCGGCGAAAATCACCAGGCGGACGCGATTGGTCAGGTAGAGCCACCACCAGTCGATCGTCACGCCGATCACGGTGGCAAAAAGCGTGTGCGTCACCGTTTGCGTCCACAGCCCGCGGCGCAGTTGGGCGTGCAGCTGGCGGTCCATGCCCAACAGCGACGACGGCACCATGAGCCAGATCGTCAAGCCGGCGATGATCACGGCCAGCACGCCAATGCCGGCGCACCGTAAGATCGTCGGCCCGTTATCCGCCCACCAGCTGTTGCCAGCGGTCAGCTGATAGGAATAATTGCGGTCGGACGTGGCAGAAAAAATCGCCTGGAGCTTTGTTTTTGCCTTGGCCAGCCCGCTGCCATCCGCGATGATCGTCACCGCATTGAGCCGCGGGGCCGCCTCATCAGTCGCGCTGGCATTGAAAAAGGTGACGTCATTCAGCGCATTGTTGCCATGCGTCCCCACCGTGCCGATCACCGGAATAAAGCGGCCGGCCTGCTTGAGGTATTGCTGATTATTGCCCTGCACCAGCGTGGCGGTCTGATTTTGGCCGACCACCGCGACCGGCAGCGCCGAGGTCAGATCCGCCTGGGTGAACCACTGGCCATCTTGAAGTGGCAGATTGCTGGTATTGCCCCAAACGTAAATGCGCTTGCCGTCTTGAAACTGGACCTGCACATTTTGCACATCGCTTTGCGTCAATTTTTCTGCAACGGCTTGCAGCGTTTCGGCCGAATCCGTCTTGAAGACCTGGCCGTCCTCGCTCAAGCCAAAATGGGCCAAGCGATCCGCATATTCATTTTGATCATGCCAAGACCATGTCCAGCCGGCAAGAACGATCATCACGACCCACAAGAGATCGATCACGAAAAAGCGTTTCATCTGGTCCTCCTTAGCGCATCAAATAAATTCGTTCATTCACCGCATCAAAGCGGCCCAACGCCCGGTTCAACGCAAGCAGGCGTTTATCCGGCACAAATTCCGCCAATTGCCAAAACAGGCGGCTATCGGTGGCCCCAAAGCGCTCGCCGATCACAAAGAACTTCAAGTGGGGAAAATAGGCCCGCAACACCTGCAGCACATGCACGTCATTGGGATCGCGATCGGGGCTCCAGGCCATCACCACCGCATCAACTTGATCACCGTACCGATGCAACGCAGCCGCCGCGGGCAACGCCTCGAGGGGCAAAAGCGGCGTCCGGCCCGTTTCACTTTCCTGTTTCCAAGCAAACGAATCCGTGGCGATCACCCGATTGCCCTGCGCCGCCAGCCCCGCCGAGACATAACCATTGCCCGCCGCCAATTCCAGATACCGAAGCGGCCCGAACAGCGCCTGCCATTGCGTGAACAAGGCCTCATGCACAAACGCCCACATGCCATACTCAAAGGCGCAGGCCCGGCGAAAATTCCGGAGCAGGTGATCCACCGCCACCAGCTGCCCATACGCATCCGGGTGGGCAGCAAGCAAGTCGGCAAATAGGTCCGGGGCCAGGCCAAGAGGCGGCAACGCGTTTTCGGGCAAGCGCGGTTCAGCCAGCGCCTCACGCACCGCGGCCATCGCCGTCAGTTGCGGCCTCAGGGCTGGATAAGGCGCGGCTAACGCTGTTAATTTTTCCCAGTAAGTCATTCGCCGCCCCCTTCAAATAAAAAGACCGCCCACTTGCGGCGGTCTTTAATGAATACCCAGCGCCATCTTTGCGTATCGGCTCAGCCGCTCCGGCCCCCACTGCGGGTACCAGACCAAATGGATGTCGACACTCTTGATGCCGGGCACCGCCATCAACGCACGGTGAATCTCATCATCCAGCACATCGGTCAGCGGACAGCCCATTGTGGTGAGCGTCATTTCAACATCGCAGTGGCCATTTTCGTCCAAGTCAACGCCATAGATCAGCCCGAGGTTGATGAGGTCGATGCCCAGCTCGGGATCGATCACGGTCTCCAGCGCCTTGACCAACTTGTTGCGCATTTGGTCAAAATAGGCCTGCTCTTCCGGGCTACTGGCTGGTTGTTCAACTTTGTCTGCCATGGCACGCCTCCTTGCGATCATTCGTCGGCTTTGAGGACCCCACCGACTGCGTAATGTTCTTTTGCCATTTCGTTCAGGACGATGTGGATATGTTCTTTCGGCGCGCCGGTATTCTTGGCGATCGCCTCGGTGACGTCGAGGCACATTTGCCGCAGTTGTTCGCGGCTGCGCCCTTCGATCAGATCAATATGGACCAGTGGCATAACTGTCCCCTCCTTCAATCTTCGATCAACTGCCTTGATTATACTAGAAAAGTTGGGGCAAGAAAAGGCGACCCGAACTCGAAACTCGATAGAAAAGGACAACTGAATCACGCACGGTGTGCCTGCCGGGTTTGCGCCGGCCAGGAATTGGCTGGCGACCGTAGTAGAGCACCCAAGTGACTTTGAGCCCGCAAAAAGCGCGGTCTCAAAGCTCACTTTCGTTGTAAGCGGCACAGCCGCTAACAACGACGAGGGGGCTGAGCCATTCCTGGCCGGAGCAAACCCTCCTGTCGTGGCATTGCCATTTCTTATGGAAGCTTCGGTGCAGTCAGAGTCTTCTTGCCCACTTAACTTTTCTACTGAATTGGCAGTTGATCGAAGCTTGAATCGGGGTGTTCGACGGACCGGGTACCACATTTGTATCGGATCAATTTACGATTGGTGGGCGTCGCCATGAGAAGGACATCATCATGTCGAAACAGAGCTGGCCGATACAATCAAATTACAATTAGCCCACGGCCGAATCAGTTGTTGACAAATTGGCTCTTAACAATGACCGACAAGCACGACCTAACTCCAACCCAGCGACACAGCATCACGAGTACTCGCACAAGACCGTGCCTGCCAGTAAAACCTGCCTACCACATCTATCAGCACAACAACGGGCCACGCTACTTTACGAACTCAATACAATCATTGCTGGATATGAGGGTGGGATCCGGCCAGAAACGGCTCAGCCCCCTCGTCGGCGTTAGCGGCTGTGCCGCTTACGCCGAAAGTGAGCTTTAAGACCGCGCATTTTGCGGGCTTAAAGTCACTTGTCCGCTCTACTACGGTCGCCAGCCGATTTCTGGCCGGAGCCCACCCGGGCGTTTTCACCACCCTACAAACACAGAGATTTACTCGTGCGGCAGCTGGCCCGCGTTGTGCTGTTCTTTGTTGAAGGACGGCTTCAGCCCCAGCGCGCGCTTGATGGTCTGCTGGTCGGACGTCAGGAACTCGCCGGCAACGTCGACCGTGTTGAGAATATCGATGAACGCGCCCTTGTCCACGCCCAATGTCGCCTGCGTCAGATCGTAAAGTTCGTAGCGCGTGATCACGATCATCAGCGTTGTGTTTGGCTTGCCCAAAAAGCCGCCGCGACTCGGCAATGCGGTGATGCCGCGCACCATTTTCTCCGTGATGGCCGCAATGACCCCGTCCGGATCGGTGGTGACGATCATTGCGGTGACTTTTTGATTGGACGTGTGAATCGTGTCGACCACGCGAGTCATGCAGTAGATCGAAATGATCGTGTACAGCGCGCTTTCCCAGCCGATGCCAAACCCGGCGACCATGATGATGCCAAAGTTGATGACGAACATCAAGACGCCGATCGTTCGGCGCGTGTGCTTGGAGAGATACATGGAGAGAATGTCCATGCCGCCCGTGGAAAAGCCGTAACGCAGCGCGATGCCGACGCCGGCACCGGTGAGGACCCCGCCAAAGATCGCATTCATCAAGGGGTTGCCCGACAGTGCGTGAACCGGCAGGATGATCGCCAGCGCCGAGATCAGCACGCTATTTAAAAAACTGAAGGCGGTAAAACTTTTGCCCAGTGTTTTCCAGCCCAAGATCGCCAGCGGGATGTTCAAGAGTAAATTGAACCAGCCAGTGAGGTCGGTATGCGCGATGCCTTGGCCTTGCAAAAATAAGGAGAGCAATTGGGCGATCCCAGTTGCACCGGATTGAAAGACTTTGGCCGGCGTCAAAAAGAAATTCAGCGCGATCGCCGTGATCAAGCCGCTGGCCGCAGCGACCCCGATCTTTTCTAATGTGTCATGATAATGATAGGCTGTGATTTTTGCCATGTTCGTCACCGTTGTTTATAAAATGTAGACAGCCGTTTGCGCGCCAAATAGCGCCCGCACGCGTCATCTTTTCCAGAATACACGCCCTTGCAGGAAATGCCACCCTTCCCGGTAAATATTTTGTATAATAGGAGATAATTCCGCAGACGATAGCAATGTGTTCATCGTGCGTAAACAAATGGAGGCAGTCACATGCAGACTCGCACATCATGTACCAGTATTTTGATCGGCAAAGAAGCCAGCGCAGACGGCAGCGTTATGATCGGTCGCAACGAGGATTCGCGCGCGGCCTGGCCAAAACACGTGGTGGTCCATCCCGCCACGGATGCGGCGGACGCCCCACTGTTCAAGTCAAAGGCAAATGGTTTTTCCCTGACCCTGCCGGCGCATGCACTCAAATACACCGCCACTCCCGAATGGACCGATCAATATGGGCTATTCGAAGAAGCCGGCATCAATGCGGCCGGTGTCAGCATGAGCGCCACCGAAAGTGCGTACGCCAACGCGCGCGTGCTTGGGTATGACCCGTTTGTTGAAGACGGCATCATCGAAGAGGCCATGGTGACGGTGGTTTTGCCATTCATCCATTCGGCCAAGGAAGGCGTCGAGCGCCTGGGGAAAATTGTGACCGAGCACGGTACGGGCGAAGCCAATGGGATTCTGTTTGCCGACCACGATGAGGCCTGGTACATGGAAGTTGCGACGGGGCATCGCTGGGTCGCCCAGCGCATTCCGGACGATTGCTATGCGGTGGTCGCCAATCAGCTTGCGATTCAAAAAGTGCGGCCGGATAGCCCAGACTTTTTGTTCTCACCAGATCTGTTTGACTTTGCAGCCGAGCACCATTTTTGGACGCCCGGGACCAGTTTCAATTTTCGGCAGATCTTTGGCACCGACAGCAACTTCGATCGCATCTACAACACGCCGCGAGTCTGGGACGGCCAGCGCCGCCTGACGCCAAGCCGCACCAGCACCCCGCTGGATTCCGATCTGCCGTTTGCGCTTCAGCCGGACCGGCCCCTGTTTGTCGAGGACGCGTTTGCCGTGCTTGCGAGTCATTTCAATGAAACGGAATTCGATCCGGCCGACCGCCACTCCGCGCAGGCCCACCGCTTCCGCCCGATCAGCTTGGCGCGCACGCAGGAGAGCCACGTGCTTCAGATGCGGCAGAATCTGCCGTTTGAGATCGCGGATCTGCACTGGGTCGCAATGGGCGTTTCCGCGCAGAGCCAATTCGTACCATTTTTCGCCGGCACCACGACCACCCCGGCCGACTACCAGCGCGGCGGCCTCCCTGCGACGATGGATTCGGCGTATTGGCAATACAAATTGGCAAGCGTCTTGCTCGACGCCCATTTCGGCCTTTTTGCCCATGACCTCGAAAATGTGCAGATGAGCACCCAGGCAAAACTGCGCGCAAATATCGACAAGACCGATGTCGCCAGTCGCGGCGTGGATAAAGCGGCGCTGGCGGACCTGGCCACGAAAGCTACTGCCGAAAATGCCGAGATCGCAAAAACTGCGTGGCAGGCATTCACGATGGAACTGGTTCAAAAAGAGACCGACATGAGTCCCCTGAACTTCAAGACGGACGACGCGCTTTAGTTTTTTTCCAGACATAATAGAATACGCCGACTCACCCCAAAAAAATCGGGAGTCGGCGTATTTTTTTGCCACATTACATGAACGTGAACGGATCGGTGTTCAGTTGCGACGCGACCACATGCAGCGGCCAGTCTTCGGCCTGCGCCCATGTGATGAACAGCGCGCGCACATTGTCCTTCATGATCGATTCGATGTGGTGCCCCGGATCGATCACCGCCATGTCCGCCGCCAACATGTCGTGCCCGGTGTGATAATACACATCCCCGGTCACATAAACATCAGCCCCGGCCAGCTTGGCGTCGCGGAAAAATTTGCCACCGTCGCCGCCTAGCACCGCCACTTTTTGAACGGGCCGGTCGAGATCTCGGGCAATCACACGCAAACCGCGCACGGCAAACGTGTCCTTCACCTGCTGGACAAAATCCCCGAGTGACACCGGCGCCGGCAGCGTTCCGATGCGACCCATGTTCGCCTCTTCACCGCTTTCGATGAACGGTTGCACCTCATCGAGGCCCAGCGCCGCGCTCAGCCAGTCGTTCATCCCGCCGGCCACGCGATCGAGGTTCGTGTGCGCGGCGTAAACCAAAATATCATGTTTCATGAGATCACCGTACATGCGATTTTGTGGGTCGGCATAATTCAAATTATGCGCCGGTCGAAAAACCGCGGGATGATGCGCGAAGATCATGTCCGCGTTGACCCGGGTCGCCTCTTCGACCACTTCCGGCCGCACATCCAGCGTCACCAGCATCGTGTGCACCTGGCGCGTCGCATCCCCAATCTGAATGCCGATCGGATCGCCCGGCACCGCTAACGATTTCGGCGCGAACCGCTCAAATCGATCAATGAGTGTCTTGCCCGTCACCATCTGCCAACACCTCCTTGATGATCGCGAGATCTGCCTGTTCTTCCTGCAGCTTGGTGGTGTCAGGCGTCGCGGCTTCTTGAAGTGCCTGAATCACCAGCATCGTCTTTTGCCGCGCCAGTTCCGTCTCCTTGAGGAAAAGCCTGCTGCGGTCGCGCCGCAATACCGGCCCGAGCAATAAGTCTGCGCGTGAATACGGCACTTCTGGCTTCGTTTGCCCGGCGACGATCACTGGATACACATGGCCGGCGTCCTCCACCAATTTTTCATCCAAAATGCCGAACTCGTTGGCCGCCAGATATTGCCGCAATAAAAGTACATCGCGATTTGGCGCGAGCAACAATGTTTCGGTGCCATCCAGATGATTTTTTCCTTCCGTCAAAAGACGTGAGATCAGAAGGCCACCCATCCCCGCGATCACCAGTGTGTCGATCGCATCTTCAGCGGAAATGCCGCTCAGCCCATCCGCCAACCGCACCTCGATCTTGTCGGTCAAGCCAGCCTCGCGAACATTCTCTTCGGCGATCGCGACCGGACCTTCACCGACATCGCTGGCGATCGCAAAATCGATCTGCCCCGCCTGCGCCAGCGCGATCGGAATGTACGCGTGGTCCGTGCCAATATCGGCGATGCGCTGCCCGTCGACAAGATCGGCAATTGCTTGAAGCCGTTTAGATAAATGTACGTTGCTCATAGTTGCTCCTTCGTGGTCGTTTGCGTTTATTATAGCAAAAATCGGCGGGAAACCACCGCAATTGGGCGGAAAAATGTCACAGTGAGCGGCCCGCAAACGTCGATGGGACATGGCTTTCAGCGACTTAGATGCTAAATTTTTCGATTTTTTCTTCTATTTAAAAAGGGCAACGATGACGCGTCCACCGCGCTCGTGAAAAGAGCTGTCACCCCGTCACATTATTTTTGATTCTAAGGATGGGGCGTGCGGACTCCCAGTATGCAGATAGTGCATTTTCGCCCCGGAAAACAGCAATGGACGTACCCAGGGTATGCGTATTTCAAATCGTCGGGACGTGCGGCCAAACTTGTGTGATGGCGTCACACCAATAAATCAACCTTTCGCGGCGCGCATCAGATCAGCTGGACTCCCGGTCCGCAAATATCGAGTTCTTTAACAAAAAGGGTAAAATTCGCGGACCATGAGTCCACCACGCCCACAGCATGCCTATACAAAGTCATGTGATGGCGTCACACAACTTCGAAAACTTTTTCCGGGGGTATCCATGTTCGCTTACTCCCGGTATGCGGATATAACAATGTCGTCTCAAATAATTTCAATCGACGTACTCAGGGTAAGCGACTCTCAGATTCTCGTAGTGTCGGAATAAACTCGTGTGACGGCATCACACCAATGTGCGGCCCATCTCGCATCAGTCGGATTCCCGGTCCGCAAATATCGATATCTTTGGCAAAATTGGTAAAATTCGCGGCCTACAACTCCACCGTTGCCAATACGGGAAATGCAAATACGAAGTTATGTGACGCCATCACACCAGTGTGAGGACTGTTTGGTAAGACGATTCAGGTTCAGTGGACTCTGGGTCCGCGAATATCGAGATCTTTGACAAAAAGAACGAAATCCGCGGACCGTGAGTCCACAGGCGCACGCCACCAGCATACATATACAAAGTGGTGGGATGGCATCACACCACTTTGAAAGCTTCTTCCGGAACCAGTCTCATATTCGCGTACTCTCGGTATGCGGATATTGCGATACCCCCTCGCAAAACGTCGATGACCGTACTCCGGGTATGTAAATCTGACGCCTCATCGTACCCGTACAAACTCGTGGGACGCCATCACACCAATATGAAGGCCGTTTGTCAGGGACAATCTTGATGCAGATAGACTCTGGGTCCGCGAATATCAAGATCTTTGACAAAAACATCAATATCCGCGGACCGTGAGTCCATGTCGCACACCCCAGTAAGCAGATACGAAGTTGTGTGACAGCATCACACGACTTCGAAAGATAACCCTGGGGCAATCCCCATGTTTGAGTGCTCTCGGAATGCGGATATTGCGATGCCGCCGCAAAATATTTCGATTAGCGGACCGGGGCGTGCGGGTCGGGCGTGCGAACTCGTGGGACGCCATCACACCAATATGAAAGCCTTTTGCTGGGCGACTGATTCAGATGGACTCCCGGTCCGCGAATATCGGGATCGTTGACAAAAACATCAGAATCCGCGGACCACGAGTCCACAGTCGCACGCCCCCAGCAAGCAGATACGAAGTTGTGGGATGGCATCACACGACTTCGAGAGAATACCGTGGGGGCATGCGCCTTGGGCCGTATCCCATATTTGCGTACTCTCGGTATGCGGATATTACGATACCGCCTCAAACCATGTTGATTGGCGTACTCGGGGTATGCGGATCGGTCGTGCAACTCGTGTGACGCCATTACACCGGTATGCAGTCAGCTCCCTCAAGAAATATCAATCATATGGACTCCCGGTCCGCGAATATCGGGATCTTTGACAAAAACATCAGAATCCGCGGACCGTGAGTCCATAAACGCACGCGCCCAGCGTACATATATGAAGTTGTGGGATGGCGTCACACGACTTCGAATAACTGTTTCAGGACGTTTCGCGTACTCTCGGTATGCGGATATCGCGATGTCGCTTCGAGAAAGGATAATCGACGTACCCCGAGTATGCGACTCTCAGGCCCTCAGCGGATCGGGACAAACTCGTGTGACGTCATCACACCAATGTGCGCGCACCCGGGCGTGCAACGAAACTGGTGTGACCCCATCACACTAGTTTCAATTCGCCGACGACATGCACCTGTTTCCACGCCCAGCCAAAATAATTTTTACGCGAGCGTCTCACACGCATTTAAAGCTCAAGTTCACTCCAAAAGACGTATCTGCATCGAACAGCACCTTCTCGCGCGCCTCTGAGGTCAAATAATACACAACTGAAATGCCTATTTGACGGTCTTTTCGCGTCGAGGAACCCAAATGCCATTCCGCCTCTACAAGAGAAGCAAGTCGAAACGCCGTCAGATCAATATTTACGAGCACCATAATGACAGCGACCAAACGGTGTTTACACCGACAATTGTGACAAGCACCCCGCCCAAGCCGCCGCACCGATTCACGGCAAGGTCCCGAAATACACCGGCCCCCGAGCATCGCCGCCTCCTGACTGTCACCCCATCACACAAGTTTCAGCGCACAAAAAAAATCCCAGCCCGCAAGCTGAGATCTTCATCGATCTAATTTATTCCAAGAAATCCTTCAATTGCTTGGAGCGACTTGGGTGGCGCAACTTCCGCAAGGCCTTCGCTTCGATCTGGCGAATACGTTCGCGGGTGACGCCGAAGACCTTGCCCACTTCCTCGAGGGTGCGGGTGCGGCCGTCATCCAGGCCGAAGCGCAGACGGAGCACGTTTTCCTCGCGATCGGTCAAGGTGTCCAGCACGCTTTCGAGCTGCTCTTTCAGCAGTTCGTAGCTGGCGTGATCTTCAGGCGAGGTGGCGTTGTCGTCTTCAATGAAATCGCCGAGGTGACTGTCATCCTCTTCACCGATCGGGGTCTCGAGGGAAACTGGCTCTTGCGCGATCTTCAGGATCTCGCGAACCTTGTCAGTCGGCATATCCATTTCGGCACCGATCTCTTCCGGCGTTGGTTCGCGGCCGAGGTCTTGAAGCAGCTGACGCTGAATGCGGATCAGCTTGTTGATGGTCTCGACCATGTGGACCGGAATCCGAATGGTACGGGCCTGGTCAGCGATGGCACGGGTGATCGCCTGGCGAATCCACCAGGTCGCATAGGTGGAGAACTTGAAGCCTTTGCGGTAATCGAATTTTTCGACCGCCTTCATCAGGCCCATGTTCCCTTCCTGAATCAGATCCAGGAACTGCATGCCGCGGCCGACATACCGCTTGGCAATGGAAACGACCAGACGCAGGTTGGCTTCAGCCAGACGTTGCTTGGCTTCTTGGTCGCCTTGCTCGATCTTCAGCGCCAGCGCGACTTCTTCATCGGCCGTCAAAAGCTGGACCCGGCCGATTTCCTTAAGGTACATCCGGACTGGGTCGTTGATCTTTACGCCACTTGGCGCCGACATGTCGGACATTTCCTTTTTGGAGACCTTTTTTTGCGTCTTGATGGCGCCAGCCGTTGGATCGCCATTTTCATCAACGACAGAAATGCCGTTGTCGTCGAGCTTTTGCATCATCGCGTCGACCGCTGCGCTCTTGAGTTCAAATGGCTTGACGAGCTGATCGACCAGATCATCATTGGTGATCTCTTTGTCTTTCTTGTGGTCACTGATCAGCTTGGTCAGCGCCGCTTCATATGCTTTATCCGGCGCCGCATCCTTGGTCGCGGTGGTTGCCGGCTTCTTGGCAGTCGTCTGCTTCACCGTTTTCTTTGGCGTTTCGTCGTTTTCTTGGTTCGTCGTCTTTTCAGCCATTATGATCCTCCTTGGTTCAAAACACGTGTCTCATCAATATCAAACACTCGGCCGGGCCTTCAGCGTGCGCATCAATTCGATGTATTGCTGCGAAAGCGTGAGCGAGGTCTGCTTGTCCCCGAGCTGTTGGGCTTGGGTCATTTCGACCTTCAGTGCCGCCAGCCGGTCCCGGATACTTTTTTCCCCGATCTGTGCGATAAGCCCGTCGACTTCCTCGTCGGTACTTTCCGGCGGCGTCATCATCGCAAGATCCGTGGCCGTCGCCATCAAGTCCTCCGGCACCTGGTCGAGGAACCCGGCGATCGCGCCGTCTTCATTTTCATGGGCAAAATTCAGCCAGGCATCAAACAACGTCTGGTAAGGCGCATCGGGAAAAACAAAGTCCGTTTGGTGCAGCCGCGTCGCGATCTCAGGATCTCGCCAGCTCAGCACCAGCAAGAGCCGCTCCGCCTTTTCAAAGCGGTCGTAATGCGGGCGCATCACCTGAGGCGCCGTGTGCCCCGACCCGTTTGACCCGAAGTTGCCGTTTCCAAAACTGCTTGACCCAAAGTTGCCGCCCGAGCCGCCAGACCAGCCCCCAAAGCCGCCTGGTCCTGGATCTTCTTCATCGGCCGGTGGCTCCGGACCAAATTCATCGCCAGTCGCCGGCAGGCCCGGCGTGACCGGAGTCGACGCGGGCATGCTGGTCTTCAGATCCGCCTCATTGACGCCAGTGAGTTTCGCCACCTGGCTCAAGTAAACGGATTGCGCGACGGGATCGGGCTCGCGGGCTACCAGCGCCAGGGCGTCATGGATATAATCCAATTTTTCCTGGTCGGTGGTCAGCTGCTTGCCAGTCGCCAGCGCATGCAGGCGAAAACCCAGCGGTGTGATGGTCTGGGTCATCTGTTGCTGAAAGGCTTCCTTGCCGCGGCTTTGGATGAACTCATCCGGATCTTGTCCATCCGGCAGGACCACCACGCTGACCTTCAGCCGCGAGTGGCGCTCGATCAATTCAAGCGCGCGCCCAGTCGCGTGTTGCCCAGGCTCATCGCCGTCGTAACACAGGACCATTTCGCGCGACTGATGCGCAATGATGCCGACCTGTTCTTCGGTCAAGCTGGTGCCCATCGACGCGATGCCGGTGGTGACGCCAGCTTGGTAGGCCGCGATCACATCCATGAAGCCTTCAAACAGAATCGGTGGGGATTGTTTGAAATCATTTTTCGCCGGGCCGAGGTTGAACAGCACCTCGCGCTTGGCAAACAGGTCCGTTTCCGGACTGTTGACATATTTACCGATCGTCCGCCCGTTGCTCGGCTTGTGCAGCATGCGACCGGAAAAGCCGATCACATCCCCATTGATGTCGGTGAGCGGAAACATGACGCGGTCGATGAAGCGATCGTGCAGCGTGCCGTCTTGGTTCTCCGCGAACATCCCGCTTTTGCGCTGAAGGTCGTAATCGAAGCCATGGGCGGTGACAAAACTGCGAAGGAGCGTCCCATCCACCGGCGCAAAGCCGATGTTGAAATGCTCGATCGTCGCGTCTTCGAGCCCGCGCTTGTGCAAATAGGCAAGCGCCTCGCTGCCACTTTCGGCATTGACCAAAATGTGGTGATAAAAATCCTGCGTCTGCTTGAGCAGCGCCTTTTGCGCCACCTTGGCAGGATCTTCGACTGGGCGATTCGCGTCGAGGTCCACCCCCAGCTCGATGCCCGCATAATCCGCAACTTTGGCGACCGCCTGGGGAAATGCCAGGTGGTCGTATTCCATCACGAACTTGAAGACATTGCCGCCGCGTCCGCAGGAAAAACAGTGAAAGATCTGCTTGCTTTCATTGACCGAAAACGATGGGGTCTTTTCGTCCTGAAACGGGCAAAGGCCGAACATATTTTGTCCGGCCTTGTGGAGGCTGACGAATTGGCCGATATAATCGACGATGTTGACAGCGTTTCGCACCTCATCGATCTTGGTCTCTGGAATTGCCGCCATGACGTCACCTCCTTATGGTCCCCGGCCTCGTAGAAAAAGTCGCATCTCGTTTGAAATGCGACTTCATTTGGCCGTGTGCATACTGATACAACGTATAGTATACACGTTGACCAACTGGGATTCAAGTGAACGGGTTGCAGGGTGTGGAGGCCCGCGGGATGGTCGTGCATATAGGCTCGCCAAGCACTTGGTGGCGCACCTTGCCACCGAGTGCTTGGCGTACTATATGTCTCGACCATGCGGGCCGGAACCCAACTGATGTGCGCAGCAAACCGCTGAAGCCACCAGGAAAAATGTCAACGTTGAGATGCAGGCTAGACAGCTAATAATGCAGCTTTCCGTTAACCTATTCGTATGATGTGCACCTCAATCTGAGGGTGCCCGGAGGCCAGAAATGGCTCAGCCCCCTCGTCGGTGTTAGCGGCTGTGCCGCTTACACCGAAAGCAAGCTTTGAGACCGCGACCTTTGCGGGCTCAAAGTTGCTTGGGAGCGTTCCAGCCATTTCTGGCCGCAGGGCACCCGCACTCTTCCTCAAACTAAGACTCAAACGGAGAGGCAGTAGACAGGACAACGCTATAAAATCCGAGAGTAGCTTGGAGCACCTCGCCCACCACTTACTTCACGATAACTGCGGTGACATCCCCGAATTGGTGGATCATGTTGGCAAGCACGGACAGCTGGGCCAGGCGATTATTTTTGACGGCTTCATCATCGGCCATGATCATGGTCTCGGTGAAGTAATCCGTGATCACCGGCGTTAAGCTGCGCAGCGCCTGGTAATTATTTTCCGTTGGCGCAACGGTGTAATCCGCCTTGATCGCACCGACCGCATCGTTCAAGGCCTTTTCGGTACTATTTTCAAAAAGGTCCGTGGCAATGGCGGCATTCACCGGATTCTTGTCGGCAATGCGTACCACCCGCCCAAGGGCTTCCATGGTCGCCTTGAAGTCGGCATCATCGGCGTGCTTCGTCAAAAGCTTGGCGGCATCGAGCATCGCCGCAAGATTGACGTCGCGGCTTGCGACAACGGCATCGAGAATGTCGTGGCGCACGTCTTGGCCGCCGAGGTACTGGCTGACGCGATCGCGCATGAAATCGGCCAGCGCAGTTTGGTTATGCTGATAATCAAGGCCGGCCAGCTGATCATTTTCCGTCAGGGCGGCAACGGCTGCGCGCTGCAGCGCCGTCACATCAAATGACCAGTCGTGGGCCGCGATGATCCGCACGATGCCGTATGCTTGGCGGCGCAGGGCGTATGGATCGTTGGAGCCGCTTGGAATGAGGTCGACGGCAAAGAAGCTCATCAGCGATTCGAGCTTGTCGGCCAGTGCGAGCAAGGTCCCCACTGTCGTTGCCGGCAGGGCGCCGTCTGCGGAGATCGGCATGTAGTGTTCGCGAATCGCGGTGGCGACAGCCGGATCTTCGCCGGCCAATCGCGCATATTCTTCTCCCATCACGCCCTGCAGTTCGGCGAACTCGCCGACCATGGCAGAGACCAGGTCGAATTTGTAGATCGAGGCGGCGCGCAGCAGGTGCTGCTTGTCGGCGTCGCTGAGGTTCAATTGATCCGCGAGCAGGCCAGCAATGGTCGTCGTGCGGCCCATTTTGTCATACATCGAGCCGATCTTATCATGGAAGCTGACCGACTTGAGGCGCTCAACGAATTGGTCGATGGTCTTTTTCTTGTCTTCGTTATAGAAAAAGGCCGCATCTTCAAGCCGCGCCGTCAGCACTTTGACATTGCCAGCGATAACGCCTTCGAGGTGGTCGCTGTTGCCGTTGCGCACGCCGATGAACGCGTTGACCATTTTGCCAGCCGCATCCCGCGCGTAAAAATAGCGCTGGTTGTCTTTCATTGAGGTGATCAAAACGGCTTCCGGAATCGCCAGGTACTGCGGATCGAATTTGCCCGCAAAAGCAGTCGGCCATTCGACCAGATTGGTGACCTCTTCCAGCAGATCGGCATCCAGATCGATGGTCCAGTCGTTGGCCTTGGCGATCGCATTGATCTGATCGGCGATCGTCTGCTTGCGCTTGGCCGGGTCCACGATGACAAACTGCGCGGCGAGTGCGTCTTCATAGGCGGTTGCCGCGGTCAATTCAACGGCTTTGCCCAAGAAACGGTGGCCCTGCGTGGTGCGGCCGGCTTTGATGTCCAGCAGCTGCATCGGCACCACCTGGTCATCGAGCAGCGAGACCAGCCAGTGAATCGGGCGAATGTATTCGAAATCGTAATTGCCCCACTTCATCCGGGTCGGGAAGGTCAAGGACTTCACGACGTCGATCAACCCCGGCAAGATCGCCGCGGCCTGTTTGCCGGCAACGGCCTTGTGCAGGTAGACGTACTCGACGCCTTTGATCTCGCGGAAGGTGATGTCATCGACGGTCATCCCCTGCCCGCGGGTGAACCCGATCGCCGCCTTGGACCAATTGCCCTCGGCGTCCTGCGCAATTTTTTTCGCCGGGCCCTTCACGTCTTCTTCGGTATCGGCCTGCTTGTCGGCCAGGTCATGCACCAACAGCGCCAGGCGCCGCGGGGTCGCAAAGCTGGTGATGGCGCCGAATGTCAGGTGGTTCTCTTTCAAAAAGGCCGCCGTCTTTGTTTTAAACTGCGCCAAACTCGGGGTGACCACATGGGCCGGCATGTCTTCCAGCCCGATCTCAAGTAAATAATCGTGTGTCATGATCACTTTGCCTCCTTTGATGCCTGGTCGTCTGATGCTTGGTCATGCAGCAGCGGGAAGCCCAACTTTTTGCGCTCCTCGACAAATGCCCGTGCGACTTTATGCGCCATTTTGCGAATACGGCTCATGTAGCCGGCCCGCTCGGTGACTGAAACGACGCCGCGCGCATCCAGCAAGTTGAACGTATGACTGCATTTCAAGATATAGTCATACGCCGGGTGCACCAAGCCGAGGTCCATCAAGCGCCAGGCCTCTTTTTCATAGGCATCAAACAGTGTCAGCAGCAGGCCCTGGTCGCTTTCTTCAAATGAATACTTGGAGTGCTCGTATTCCGGTTCCTTGAAAATATCGCCGTATAAAACGCCATCGCCCCATTCAAGATCGAACACAGAGTTGACGTCTTGGATGTAAGACGCGAGGCGTTCAACGCCATAGGTGATCTCGCTGGTGACCGGCGACACGTTGAGGCCGCCGACCACTTGGAAATAGGTGAACTGGCTGACTTCCATGCCGTCGAGCCAAACTTCCCAACCAACACCGGCGCAGCCCATCGACGGGTTCTCCCAGTTATCTTCGACAAAGCGAATGTCATGGGCCAACGGATCGATGTCAAGCGCGCGCAGGGAATCCAGATAATAGTCCTGGATGTTTTCCGGCGATGGCTTCATGACCACCTGAAACTGGTGATGTTGATACAAGCGGTTTGGGTTCTCGCCGTAGCGTCCGTCTGCCGGCCGCCGCGATGGCTCAACGTAAGCGGCATTCCACGGCTCCGGGCCGATCGCGCGCAAGAAGGTGTACGGGCTCATGGTCCCGGCCCCTTTTTCTGTGTCATAGGCTTGCATCAGCATGCAGCCCTTTTCCGCCCAAAAATTCTGCAGCGTCTGGATCATTTTCTGGACGCTCATTTTTTGTGTCATGATGGTCTCCTTTTCGATCGACGAACGCAAAAAAGCGTCCCTATGCCAAAAGTAGCATAGGGACGCTTCCGCGCGGTTCCACCCTATTTCAGGTCCGAGGACCTGCTCTTCATTGCGAGGCTCGAAAACGCCAGAGTTGACTGCCCGCACGAAGCTCCCACCTTTTCTTCGCTCGCTGGCCGAGGCCGGTCATCTCTCTTTTTCTCATCGCCGATCTGTTTTGTTGGGTTAAGTATAGCATTCGTTGCTACATCGTCAAGTTTTTGCCATGAAAACTGCTAAAATGTCTGCTTTTCGCCATGTCCTCTCTCATGTCCTCTCACACGCTTCTATCCCTTTCGGCCCTAGGCTCACAGCGGTTATTTTTTGCCGGTTTTTAGGTAATTTGCAAGCCGTTCAGCCGCTTCAACTTCCTGCTCTTTGTGGACACGCGCATATATTTGCAGGGTTATACGCGGGTCTGTATGCCCGACCATCTTCTGCACAGTACTGACAGCGACACCAGCAATCAGCAGGTTGGAAATGTAGCTCTTGCGGAACTTATGCAGCGATATGCTTGGCGTAAGGTTGTTGCTACGGATAATGTTACTTAGCCATTGCCTAGGCTTGTCTACCCTCAGGCAGTTACCGGTCTTAGTGGTAAACAACAGCTGATGCTGTGCAGAGTACTTAGCGTCTGAGTAGATATAGTCAGGCTGTTCAACTCGCCAGCGTTTAAGCCAGTCAACCGTCTCGCCATCAATAGGTACTTCACGCCGGCTTGCACGTGTTTTCGGCGGGTTTACCATCAGTCGCCCATGCAGTCCAAGCGATACGGTCTTATTTACGCTAATCGTGTGCTTCGTGAAGTCTATATCGTTCCAGTCCAGCGCAAGTACTTCGCCGATTCTTAACCCAGCATAAGCTAGTATACGAAAAAGGACATACTTGTGTAACTCGCGCTCAGGGTTTATGCAGTCAAAAAACAGTTCTAGCTGATGCCTATCCCAGAAGTCATCAGCGTTGCCCACTGCGTCTTGAACACGTGGTAGTATCACGCGCTTAGCTGGGTTATTGCTGATGTAGCCTTGTAGTTCAGCATACTCCAACACTCTATTTGCATGGACAAAATAGCGTTTAAACGCGACTGGTGACTCACTAAACCACTTGCTTACTGCCTCTTGCATGTCTGCGGGCGTAATTGCGTCAACGTACAGATCGCCTAGGCTCGGTAGTATATGCAGGTTAAAGCAGTCACGAGTTTTAGACCAGCTGCTTTCTCTCACAGTCAGCATGTAAGACTTTACCCACTCATCATATACATCTCTAAACTTTAGTCTTTGTTGCTTACTTTCTTCAACTGCCGTCAGTCTTCCCGTGGCAATATCTTCGTCTAATGCTTTACCCGCGGCGATCGCTTCACGGCGGGTTGTATAGCCTCCTTTCGTTTTGTATAGCTTACGGCCGGTCTTCTTGTCCTCGCCGACGTATGCCTTAGCGCGCCAGCGAGTACCTCCACCAGTCTTATACTTGCTTATACTTGCCATAATGCGTCCTTCCCACCGCCAGCAGTAGTAGGTAGGCTTACTTGCGTTGCTCCACCAGCAGCTTAGCGAGCGTACGGATGATGTGGCTTTCATCGTCTTGCAATGTCTTGTCTCGCCACATAAGTACCACGCTATCATCGCTAAGGTCGTCGACTTTAGCTGTTGCAGCTATGCCTAAAGATTTAGTTGAACTAAATGCTGTCAGCAGTTTTGAGCTGGTTTCTTCTGTGACTTTTCGTTGCCCAGTTTCAATCTGTGCAACAAGTGACTTTGATAGCCCAGCTCTTTCTGCAAGCTCGCTTTGCGTCATTCTGCGCTCATGCCGTAGTTTTTTTATGTCGTCTGTGGATAGCACGTCATAACCTCCCTCTCATGTTTTTGTGAAACTTTTGATTCATTGTGTTGACATTCAATCTCAGACGGTTGTATACTGTCCTTGTAGAAATTATATCACACAGTGCTACAGCAGTCTTGAAAGGAGGCGATCGCATGGCATTACTCGAATGGGTACTGGGCCATGAGCTAACGATTGCAGCATTGCTACTGACAGCCTTGGCCGCATACGCGATTGGCAAATATGACCAACAATTTTTGGACGACAAAAAAGCCGCCAAGCGCGATAACGCTTAGCAGCCAAGTCAGCTAATTGAATAGCCGAAGCAATCAACCCATTGGCGTGGGTCTACACTGATGTATCTCACCTGATACAAACACAGTGTACCACGGTTGCTATGTTCGTGTCACGCATACCTGCGCACGGTTAAACAAAAGTCAGGTGGTCAGCTGGAGCCGATGCTATAAAGTCTAGCCGACGCGAGGATCAGTCACCCTCAACTCGTCACTTAGGCGTCCACGGCCTTGCGACTATAAAGCTAAACAGTGGGGGTGGAACGTTCTGACAGTTTTAACGAACTGTGGGGTCACCCAGCCATTAGTGTATTTGCGGTGTTCACACGAGCTAGACCGCACGCTTAACAGCAAATAAACCTCAAGCTCACGCTGGTGGTATGTCGGGCAGGACTGACATAGAAATGGGTGCTGGTTATTAGCAACGTGATTATCATGGGCTAATAACTAGGCTGTGTATGAAATTATTGGCGGTGAAAAGCCGCCCACAGTGCTTTCTCTGCGCTGGGGGAACTGTCAGAAATTATCAGGGCAAAACAAAAAGGCCTTAGCAGAGATGCTAGGGCCCTTAAGGCTAGAACTGATTTGTGCCGACGTGTTACCCTTGTGGCAACTGTGACCAGCTACCTAATCAGCAGCACGTCGCTGGGGTGAATCATGCTGTAAATTGTCTTGCCATTGCGGGAAGCAAGGGTGTACATGCTCATGCCATACTTGTAAGCAATGCTCCACCAGCTGTCACCATACCTGACGGTGTACGTGCCGCGGCTATTAGCAGTAGCTGTGCTAGTAGCTTTAACCGCTACTACAACGTCTCTCTTGCTAATCCAGCTCAGTATGCCAGCGAGTAATACCCTGTTTCCACTAGTCTGTTGGACGGTGTAAGTACGCCCACGGACCCATCGAGGTATTGCCACGCCGTTAGCCCATGCCCTAGCGCTTAGGTTGACCTTTACCTTAGTACCCCTAGTGATTGATGTCTTGGTCGCCTTGTTGGCGGTTGCCCCAGCCTTAGTCGCTGGTGTAGACGTCTTAGGCTTTACTGTGACCTTCCCCTTGTCATTGGTTGTGGCCTTGCCATAGCCATTGTCAGTGATGCCGGTTAAGTCAACGTTGCCATCAAGGCCGCCAGCACGATAGGTAGAAGTGAACTGGAAGATACCAACGTTATCAAAGCTTGGGAAGTAGCCATAATTCGGCGCGGTAGTAACATTGTAGTCAGGATACTCCGCAAGCCATAACTGGTAGTCTTTAGCAATTGTTGCCAAATCAGTGTGCGAGACTAGATAGCTCTTATAGCCGTATAGCATTGGCGTGTACCCCGCGGCCTTTACCCGTCGTAGTCCATACAGTATCGCATTAGTGTTAGCTTGCTTACTGCTAGATGCACCCGCTTCATAATCCAATGCCACAATTGACCCTTTTGGCGTCTGTACCATTGGCAAAAAGTGGTCTAACGCAGTCTTGGCAACCGAGGTGCTACCGCCAACCTGATACCAGATGTATGTGTGCGCACGCTTGCCTGCTGCTATCGCCGAGGCTACCTGTGTCTTATACGTTGACTGATTGATAAAAGCACCATTGTAGGTGCCACCAATCTGTGCTATCACAAACTTATCGCCAGAATAGCCAAACTTCCCATTTGCGCCTTGGTATACACTCCAGTCAACACCAGTATCTCCCTTGGCGGCGGATACTGTAGTCACACTGGCAAACGAAAAGGCCGCAAGGAATGCGACCCAGACCGCGATTAGTTTAGCTTTTAGCCTCAATGCTACGCCCCCTTCGTGTATTTACTTTCGATAAATTCCTTCATGCTTGCATAAGCTGATTCAACGGCGTTCGCTACCGTCTTTTCGTCAACGGCGGTGAACCCTAGCTTAGCTAATCCGGCTTGTACGTCTGCCACCGCCTTAGACTTCTTTGCAACCCCGGTCACTGCTTCGGTCACGCCTAATTGCTCAGCGGCTACTACCGCCGCTTCCGCCAACGGCTGTATAATCTGAATAAGGCTTACCGCTTGCCTATTCTTAACGATGGCGTTGCCAAAGTAGGCGAACACAATTGGTACAACTGCAATAGCTATCTGCATGATTAAGTTTTTCATGCGCTTACCTCCTGTTATTTACATGAACTTTTCAAGTATGTAAATGAAGATGGTTAGGCCAATTGTGCCGCCAATGACCCCCCAGATCGTCCACACCATCTTCTTTAAGCTACTTATGTCTCGCGCGTTATCAAGCCCGACGGTATAAGCCTTTTCAGCCTTTTCGTCTGTGGTAGGCAAAGAGGTCAGCTGTTGCTTTATCTGCGCAATATCCTCTTTAATCTCCATTAGCATTTTTGTTTGCTCGTCCACGATGGTCACTCCATTGTTATTTGTTTGCTGGCGACATAATCATTACCGGTAATCTGTTTGTACTCATCAGCGGTTATCATCGCTGGCACATATGGCGCGAGGTCAATCCCCCAGCTGTAAAACAGTACACACTGGTCATAGTTGCTCATGCTTTCGCCTCCAATTGCGCTAGTCGTAGGCTTAGTGAGGCAATCAATTGCTGCTCAGTAGTCGGCTTTGGCGCGTATAACTCAGCTTTCTTAGCCTCATCTATCTTCAGCGTCCCATCGACCAGCTTTGTTGCGCCAAGCACAATCATAGACGTGTCAACATCAACAATCGTTGCGCTAGGCGCAGCATAGGCCTCGTCAGTCCATCCGTCGATATAGCCGTCGCTGTTATAGTTCAATTCCACCTTTACCATGCGATCACCTGCCTTAGTACATAGGCGTTACGGTTGTTGTCATTACCCGTGATATCCGTGTTGGTGACATACACGTATTTCGACGCTATAAGTGCCGTCTGATTCGTCAATACCGCAGAAACACCTTTCCCCGAAAAGGCGTTAACATACGCTTTCGGAATGAAAGTAAAATTAAAGTTATAATCTTGAGCCGCTCCATCAGTAAATCCAGACCAGACAAGCACCCAGCCATTTAAGCAGTCATTGATAGGCGTTGAGGGTTGTATTACCGTTGACGCGTTGGGATAAAGTGCTCCGCTCCAGAGAACTTTGCCGCTGTTGCTCATCTGAACTAACTGGTCATTTGTCAGCGTGACAAATTGGGAATTGTGAAGAATTGTTAGGCCGTTTCCGCTCAGGTATATCTCTCCGGTAATGTCACCATTTGCGGCTTGTGACCATGCGTAAACATTGGCGCCAGCATACCCGGTCGTGCCTAAGCCAGCCGTTTCGCTTGTGCCATCGGCATAGGTAGTCTTAAGCCTTGGTCCTGCCCAATCCACGCTGGCTTCCTCAAGCTGAACATCGCTTCCTGTCACGTTTTTATATGTTGTTGTAAAGCCTAGCCCATTCGGCGTCATTTTTCCTTGCTGAGTCATGTAGGAATTATCAGTGGTCGCCGTGTTGAATGTACTGCCGGTGATTACACCGCCGGCGATGTTCCCGTTCTCATCAATGCTGAATGTGCCATTGGCATTGCCAAAGGTTAACCCAGTGATATTCTTGCCGATAATATTCTGTGCAATTAAGCTGCTCTCGATGTGCGTGTCTTGCCAAGCTGCCCCGCTCCAAGTCTTAGCAGATGCCGCCACGGTGTTACCATCGGCGTCAGTAGTCGCGGGCTGTAACCACACGGCGTTGACTGGTAAGTCGGTCGTGTCAGGCTCATCAGCGGACTTGATAAACGTGCGATTGGCTTTTGCCAGTGTCTGCGCAGTATTAGCGGATTGAGCGGCGGTCGTTGCTGTGTCTTGAGCAGTGTTAGCTGTCGTTTGTGCAGTGTTGGCCATTGTTTGCGCGGCTGCAGCGGTATCTTTTGCGTTTTCCGCAGTAGTAGCCGCGTCAGTGGCAATTGTCTGTGCATTATCTGCTTTCTCATCAACCGTAGCCGCGTAGCTAAATGCTGTTGTGGCCTTGCTGACTGCATCTTCAGCGGATTTAGCAGCTTGTTTAATCTGTGCGGAGGTCTGGTCATGCTCAATTTTAAAGTCGCCAAGGGTCAACGTGCTGCTGCTGGGCATGGAGTAACACTTGTCAACCTCAAGGACGGTCGCTGATAGATATAAGTTCTGTGCTTCATCTTCAACGTTCACCACGTCACCCTTGCTTAGCTCAGATGGCACCCTTACCATTGCGACGGTGTAGTTTACAGCCGGATGGTTATACTGCTTTAAGTCAGCCAGTGCAGACTGCAATAGGGTAGCTTGCGTCGTAGATTCATAAGTCTTCACCATTTGTAGATGGCTAGATTCTGGCGTTGGATTGGTGTTACTCCGCAGGCGAGACCACGTGCGAATTGCGATAGTGTCGCGAAGCACGCCGTCGCTGCCGAGCGCAAACTGGCCTGTGCTATCTGTCCACTTGTATCCCGCGAGGTTAATCGGATGACTGGCACCATCTGGAGTTGCGCCGTAAGCCTTAATTGACGTATGAAGATTGGCCGTGCTGGTCTCACTCACAATCTGGCTAATGTCAGTCCCTTGACGCAAAGTGATACCGGTGGTACTACCCAGCTCATTAACCACGTTTAGATAGCGGTTTGTAACGGTCATACCCTCTATCGTAAATGTATAATAGAGGCTTACTCCAAAGTCATTTGCAACTTCCAACATGCGGTCATAGCTGCTTTGCTCACTGGTAAACTCCAACGTACGAGTATTGGCAGGGATTTCGTTCAGACCAATTTCCCAACCAGAATCTGCACAGAACGTAGAAAAGTATTGTGCAAAAGTCATCGCTTTATTCGCCGCATATTCACCAACGATTTCATTTTTTAAATCATCGCCAGCGTCATCCGCCTGAAAGTTGATTGAGCACCCAGTGTTGTCCACCTGTGTGTTTTGAATTGTCATAAAATGACCAATGCCACGGTCATCTTGGTAAAGTATATAGTTGCCGCCATCACCAACAACCATGGCAATAGCATCGTCCAGGTCGCCCTTGGCAAAGTAGATATTGCCGGTCAGCGCAACAGTACTTGCTGTGGTGCTTTGCGCTTCAATCTCTCCGGCCATGCGGAACTGTCCGCGTTCAGTCGAAGCAATACCTAACATATTGTATTGTCTATCAGTAAAGTAAAAATCCATTTTATACATACGCCTCCTGATAATCGACCGTGATAGCTGGTTGGGTCGCCCAGCTGCTGCCATCGACTGTAATGGTGTTATTGCCCGGCGTCAGGAAGAATTCGTCCCAGTGGTTACCAATTTCTTGCAGACCTCTGTCCTCAACGCCGTTCACTAAAATCTTTTTGCTGACTGTATCAATCGTGACCACATCACCGTCAGCAAATAGGTTTGGAATGTCAGTCACTACTGTTTCGTTTTCCCAAGTGAACTTAGAGTCCGTCAGCTCAATGTCTAGGTCGGCATTGTTTGAATACTTCTGTTGCCAGATTGTCACACCAGTAATTTCCATTGCGCCAAGTTCGGCCATAGTTGTTGACCAGCGCCAGCTGTGTTTACCATTTATCTCGCTCAATTGCCAAGTTATTGTGTTACCCCTGCGTGTTATCTTAGCCTCAATGAATGTCTTCCAACTGGCTGGAATCACATAGGATTTAAGCGAGTGTACGGTGTCGCTAAGCGTCCCTACAACGCAGTCAAAATTGCGACTTGCTGACTTGTCACCAGAATCGCGCAAGATCGCGGCGATACCGCTTTGACCGTTATTTTCAAGATTAAACTCGACGCGGCCGAAGCCCCTTGTCGTTGGCTGAAAGTCAACGCGGTTAGCAAAGGTAAAGTACCCGGTTCTAATGCCATTGATATTAGCCGCAATATCCCCGTGGATAGCTGGGCCATGCCAAACATTGGCCGAGTTTGACGCCCAAACCGGCGTAGCCACTTCTTTGCTTGACCCTTGACCAAACTTAAATAACCCGTCGAACGCGTTTGGATACTTGCTGTCACCTAATCTGTACGGGTAAGACGTCACACAGCTTTTATTTATCTCGGCGCCAGCCGGCGAACTCTTGTAGCTCCACCACAGTGCTCGGTCAGACTTAGTGCCATATATTTTGTCAGGCGATTCAGCATCTCCGAACTGAAGGTAGCCGCCGCTTGAGCTTGCAAGGCCCAAAAATCCATTGTCACCGCTCATTGTGGCTGTAATGACGGGGTAAGACTTGTAGCTGCCAGCGTTATTAAAGCTGACGGCGTCCGTTCCATCAGTGTTTGTGGCTGTGGTCGTGGTGAGGCTGTGGGCGATACCGTCAGGGACAATGAATGACAAGCTGATGGTACCCGCACGCCAATCCTCAGCTAACGTTGGCTGACCGTCATAAATCGCGAGGTAGTATACATCGCTATCATCACCAATGATAAGTTGCTTTGGTTCGTCAGTGTCGAGCGCGGCGCCTAACTCACGGCGTAAATTAGCCAAGTTAGCGTTTGTGATAATGCCCGTGATTACAATAGTCTTGGCGTCACGTGACATATACTGCCACAGCTGACCGTCTGACTGTCCGACCTTGACCATGGCGTTGCTGTGAGCAGTCCCTAAATTGCGCTGTACGTCCAATGACATCGACCCAGCGGCTTAACTCGACGTCGTTATAGATTAAACTTATTCCTGTCATAATTACCTCCTAAATCTAATCCTGCCATGCCGTTCGGAAGCTATTCTGACGGTCGTTATACGCCTTTACCTTTGGTGCTACTTTCGGATAGAACTGGTCATCGCCGATTTGTACATTGAATGATAGCTTCGTCAGCAGCACGCCCAGAGCATTAATAGCGGCGATAACGTCTGAGTTATCAGCCTGTGCAGGTAGCTGTGTCTGCGCCGAGGCTTGACTGGCGTTAATCTGCTGAACAGCTTGTCCCAGCAGTTGCCAAGCGCGACTAGCCTTTGATGCTGACAACGGCACAACCATCTCCGGGCCGGCCTCACCGCCGATAGTCAAGCGGTTACCAGCCGCAGATAACAAAGTTGGCGTGTTGATAAGGCCACCATTGGCCTTCCAGTCAACGCTAATGTGCGGTAGAGTGTGATGCTCGATCCAGTCTAGCGGATTCATGCTGCCAGAAATGTTAAAATGTGGCATCGGAATGTGTGGAAGGCTTATGCGGAAGTTGAATAGTCCCTTGATGCCATCCACAAGGCCAGCAAGCAGAGACTTAGCTGTCTGGATTGGATGCAGAATAGCATTCTTAACTCCGCCAAAGATGTCGCCGACCACTCCGCCTAGACCGCTCCAGCCGCCTTTAACGTGACTTGCTACCCAGTCAATTCCATTGCCGGCATGCTTCTTTATTCCCGACCACGCGCTACTCGTTTTAGACCTTATGCCATCCCACGCGTCAGAAATGTGAGACTTAACTGTCGCCATACCGCTCTTAGAATTAGTCTTGAGCGTGTTAAAGCCGTCGCTAACATGCCCCTTGATGCCACTCCAAGTCGTTTTAGTTTTATCGCTGACGTGGCCCCAGAAACTGTCCCAGTCCTTTTTCATTTTTTTGTTGGCTGCGGCTTGCTGCTTCTCCATCTTGGCATTGTCTTTGCCATTCTGCGTCTGAATACCTTTCCACCACTTTGCAATGCCGGTGGCGCCCTTGTGAGCATCAAAGCCAATCTGAGCTAACCAATCAGAGGCCGGACGCTTCTTGGCGTTCCAGCCTTTGGTCATCTTTTCAGCTGCGTCACCACCCCACTTACCGGCAGTCTTACCAATCGTAGCTCCGACCGCTGCCCCTGCTGGGCCTGCAATTGCGAAGCCAATACCGCCCCCAACCGCAGTGCCAGCGGTTTCACCCACGGCTTCAAACTTTTGGTGAACTGTCCCACCTTTGCCAAAAGCTTTAGTGACGTCTTTAATGTCGCTGATAACGTCATAAGCAATGGCAACTGTGGCGGTAATTTTTCCGAGTTTTGTTGCGCCAAACTGCTTAACCGCATTGCGCAGACCACTACCGGTTATTAGGCTAGAAGTGTCAAGGCTGGCAGAAACAGCTGATGCAGCTTTTTTGGCCGCGCCAAGCTTGCTTAACAGTCCAATTGCCTGACCAACAACGCCAATGAACTTGCTTACCTTGCCAACCACCCAGATACCAGCGACAACTTCAGCAAATTTCTTGACGTCATCCTTGTGGTCAACACAATATTTTGCGAAGTTCAGTACACCTTTTGCCGCATCACTGATGTATACCGCAAGCTGCTTAATCATCTTTTGGTTAGACTTGTTAGCCAGACCTTTGCTCAACGCGTCAGCAGCATCACTGAGAACCGGCAAAAGTTTGGACGAAAGCATAATCTGCAAGTTTGCATAAGACTGTTTGAAGCGTGCTAAAGACTGTTGCGCTGAACCGTTGTTCTTGTCAGCAATTTTTTGCACATAAGTGCCGGACTTTGCAGCCTTTTCGGTCGCTTTTGTGACTTGATCCAGCGACTTATACTGTTCTGCAAGGATTTGCCCTGCTTGCATGCCCGTAGTTCCGAACAAGCTTTTGAAAACAACAGCCTTGTCGCCAGTCGATAGATTCTTAGTATGCTCATATAGAAGCTTCATGGAATCTGTCAGCGGCAGCAAATTGCCATGAGCATCTCGAAACGACTTGCTGTTCAGTCCAATCAGTTTCATTGTCTTTGATGCTGGGTCAGCGAGCGAATTTAACACCTTTCTTAGACCAGTGCCCGCCTTGTCCGCTTCCACGCCGTTGTTGCTCAAAATACCAATGGCGGAAGCCGTTTGGCTAACGTCCATATGCAACGACTTGGCCGTGGCGCTGACATAGCTCATGGCCAAACCCATATCGCTAAAGCCGCTAGCGGTCATATCCGCAGCGTAAGCGAGTGCGTTTACAACCTGTTTTGTGTTAGCAGTCATTTGCGCGGTGGTCTTAGCCCGGAGTCCGAAACCTTCCAAGGTCGTACTTGCGACAGTTACAACATCACTAAATTCATCGCCACTTGCCACTGAGCCTTGAAGTTCCGTTTCCATGACGCCAAGTGCTTGTGAAGACGTATAGCCACGCTTGACCAAATCTTCATAGGCCTCCGCAATGGCCTTTTGTGACTTGCCATACTTCATTGACAGGTTGGCGCCGTCTTCCTGCATCTTGTTGACGTTCTTAGTGACTTCCGCCTGCTTTTCGCCACCAGAAACAAGCAAGTTGTTAGTTTCGACGTACACTTTTTGCAATGCTGATGCTTGCTTAGCTCCAGCAATCAGGTCCATGCCAGCCGCGCCGACGCCCATACCAACGGCAGTGATTGCCCCCTTTGCCTTTTCCCATCCAGCTCGGATAACAGAACCCGCCTTTGCGCCAGCGTCCTGAACTTTGCTAAATGCCCGACTGGTCACATTGCTAGAAGTTGCCATTTTGAGCATTTCGGTCTTGGCAGTCGCCATCTTGGCGCCTAACTCGTTTACCTTAACAGCTTGCTTGGCATAGTCATCGCTGGTCTTACCAGACTCTGCCTCAATCTTCTTTAGATAGTCGACTTCTTTTTGGTATAGCACTGCCTGTTGGGTATAAGCCGAACGCATCGAGCGGTACTTTTCGATGTTCGCCTCATGTGCTTTCCCCTCAGCTTTCAGCACGCTGATATATGAATTGCTGACCTTAGCCGAATTTTCAATCGACTTGTTGAGGTCAATTATGCCAGTCTTCTGCAAGTCTAGCGCGCGCTTTGCCCGCGCCTGCTGTGCTTCCAACGACTTCAATTGGGTAGTAGCGGCGTCAATGTCTTTTTGATACTTGAGATAGCTCGCCGCGCCATCTTTAGTTGTAACGTCTAGGCCCTTTTGCTTGTCCCGCAGACTCTCAATCTTGCTTTCTTGCGCCTTGATGCTATCGCCAAGACCTTTATATCTTGTTTCGGCGGCTTTTAGATACTGGCCAGTTGACTTGAGGGCGACTTCTTGGCTTTTCCATCCATTTTTGGTTGAGACGATAACGGCATTTAGTGACTTCAAAGACGTCTCGGCTTTTAGCGTATCTAATGCTATCTGCGTCGACATTTCAGCTTGAACTTTTTGCATACTTACACTTCCCTTTATCAAAAAAGGGATAGGAGGCTAGGTAAGCCAACTATCCCATGTGTCATGCCATGCTATATCAAGCCCATACCCTTGAGCATTTGTTCGGGGTCTTGCTCGCGGTCCTCGGGCTTCTTTGCTGTTTGAAGCTCCAGCAGGTCATAAAAATCACTATCCAACCATTGCTCAGGCGTCCAATGCAGATACACCAGCGTGTCTTGCCCTGATAGCTTCAAATCTTCCAGCTTGTTTTTCAGCTCAAACACCGTTTTACGCTTGTTTGGCTTCGCTTTTGTCGTCCGCCTGTTCCGCCTCTTCCGCCTCTTTAGTCAACTTGGCAATATCTTCATCGGATAAGCCTTGCACGCGTAGAATAACATTGTTAGCAATCTCCACGGTCTCACTAAACTCTAAGTCGTCTAGCTTTTCTTGTTCTTTCTCGTTCAGCTTGAGCGTGTCAGTAATGTAATTCATCACGTCATCAATCAGTTTCTGCTGCTGTTTAAGCTGTTCCACCGGCGTTAGGTCCGCATCTTCAACGTCATCAATCTCTGCCATCATCAGCTGCAATGCCAACGTGGCCTTCATAACGCGGTTGGTCACCTTGACGATATGCTCACGGTTGCTTAGCTTAGCTTCTTTAATTTTCATTATTTATACCCCTTCGTTTATACCCTATGTAGTATCGTTTCTATGCCGGCCATACCATTGCAGGTACACTAGGCGCTTGCGTCGGCTCACAGGCCACCAGTTGCACGGCAGCGTATGATTGTCTATCTTTCTGTTCTAACTCGCGTCAGAATCGCGTGTGAGAGCACGTTTAATCTCCAGTACCAGTGCTAGTACCCGTGCCAGTACCCGCTACATACCCACCGAAGACTTCCTTAAGCATCGTTGGTTCATCGAAGCCAGTATCGGCAGAGTTATACAGCTTAAATGGCTTGTGACCGAACGCGATTGTATCCAAGGCGGAAATGGTAAGCGCATCATCGACAATCTGCTTATTATCATCATTAGTCTGTACGTTGGCTTCACTTTCAACGGCTGTGGCGTTACCGAACCCGAAGTAAATGCTGCCGCCCGATAGGCTACCCGATTCAATCAAAACAGCGATATGAGCAGGTTCATCGGCCGGAAGCCAACCACCTTTACTGTCAGGAGTAAAACCTTTAATCTTTTGCTTTGTGTCAAAGTCTAAGTTGAGCCCATCCCAAGCAATCTGTGGAGCCGCGGCCCCATAGGTCACCATTTGAGCTACGTTGTTACCATAGCGCTTAGTGCTAGAGCCAGTAAGACCAGTGATGTTGGCCGTTTTACTCCCAAGGTCTTTTGTATCTACTTTGTAGATGCCGTCTGCGCTAAGTCCTTCATCACCCTTCAAAATCTGCTGAGTGGTTGGGTCAATCAATGCAAACGACACCATGTTTAGACCTACTAATGCCATATTTAATTACCTCCAATGTTCTTTTTGCGTGAAAAATAAAATGTGTTCATCAATTGCTGTGTGTCAGGATCTAACGTTCGCTGGCGTACTGCCGCTACTTGCCAACCCGCGTGAACAAACGCCTTCATTAGCGCTACTTCAAGCGTCTCTGGGTCGCCGCCGAATTCCTGTGAGTACCATATCTGGACTTCAACTTCCTGGTAAAGCCGCCAGAAGTCACCGTTGCCATATCCATCAGGACTATTGCCGGCATCAGTCACCAACACCACCGTCTTATCTAGGCTGTCTGCAACCTCTTGTGGTAAGTTGTTGCCATAAACTTTGTCGATGGATAACCCAGCGGAACTGACGATTGCGATTGCGTCATCTATTGCCGTCATTAGTCACCGCCGCCTATCTTCTTGATTATCTTCTGATATTCCTCGAATTCAGCTTGCAAAGCCTCATTTTCGGCATCATCACGGGCGTTATCAACAAAGTGGTCACCGCGAATGTGTTTAGTGCCGTCATTCAAGAATCTAGCGACGAACTCTTTTTTGGTGAACCCGGCCATCGACTTACCGTCGTGCCTGCCGTCAACGTCACCAGTTGCCGACGCGATGTCATCAGACAAGTGACCGTAGCTACCGCCACTGCCTTTGGTGTTTGGGTGCTTTGCCTTGGTGGCTTCTGTCAGCTTTTTTGCCATAACGTCGGCTCCGGCTTTAGTTATCTTTTCCTGCTGTTTAGCTGTCAG
This sequence comes from Lacticaseibacillus mingshuiensis, assembly GCF_016861785.1. Classification (GTDB taxonomy): domain Bacteria; phylum Bacillota; class Bacilli; order Lactobacillales; family Lactobacillaceae; genus Lacticaseibacillus; species Lacticaseibacillus mingshuiensis. Next base: position 52,497 of record NZ_BOLS01000001.1, on the reverse strand, counting down.
CTTAGCCGCCTGTTCAACCTGCTTTTGCCATTGCTCTAGCGCCTCGTTCAAGTCCATGGTTACGCCCCCTTAGTCGTTTTGACTAAGGTCAGGTAGTCATAGCGGATAGCATCGTTTGAATCATCCGGGCTAATGTCTTTGATGTCATACACAATGCCATCTATTCTTGCTTGTTGTTGGCTTACGTTGCGGGCGTCATGTCGTGTGATGATTGTTATGCTGTTATCAAGCCTTGTGCCAATCAAGCTATACGTTTGGGTTAGCGTGCGGTGCTGCTGTCGGTAATGCAATGAGTATGCCGCGACAAAGCTAGAGACATTCAGTCCAGCCTTTGTCACATGCGACTGTGGCTTGCCTAGCTCAACCGTTTGGCTGAAATCGCTTGGCTTAAATCTATTTGCCATCATTATCACCACCTGTGTCAACAGCTTGCAGGTGAGTTAGCATCATAAGCAAACCCCTGGGCATACCATCAGATAGGTTACGGTCATAGTACATTGCCTGCGCCATAGTTTTTATCGCTGGCACCGTCAAGGCATCATCAGCTGGGGCGTCAGTTGAACGCTTGACAATCTCAACGGCGGTGTTGACCAGCGTTGTGATAGTTGTCAGTTCGGCATCATCAAGGTTTAACTCGGCCATTAGGTCACTAGCAATCTTGCTTGGGTCTACTGTTGCTTCTACCATGCCTACACCTCCTGTAAGGCCGCCCGGCTAATTATTCAGCCGAATTACGTTATTTCAAGGCGACCATTTGCTTACTTATTGTTGGTATTACTTGCCGGATGCAGGGGTGGCAGAAGCTGGGGTATAAGTGATAAACTTACCAGCTTGCGTGTCAGCGGCCTTAAAGTCAGCACGGAGAGCGACACCGAGCACGTTTTCAAAGTTTTCGTTCCGAACCCACTGGACAGACACATTGTTACGAATCGCTTCTAGCACAAACGACTTGAGCGAGCCGACAAATGCTTTTTTATCGCCCTTAACGCCCAGCACAGTGTCATCAACGATGTAAAGTGGCGCGCCAAGGAACGTTTTGCCAGTAGCACTGGCAATGGAATCTTGAAGCAAGTAGCGACCGTTCCCGTCCTTGAGCTTGTCAACTTCGGCGAACATGGATTCGGACAGAACCCAAACGCGGTCGCCATAGTTTGACAAGCCAATGTTGTAAGCGTCCTTCATATCATCAACGGAGGTAGCTGCTACGGCTGTGGCGGTCTGCAACACCTTCCCAATGGCATGCTGTTCAGTCTGGCCGGTAACGTCTGCCACATAGGTTGCTAGAAGGGAAGAAATTTCTGGGTAGTCTTGCGCCATTTCCATGCTGATTGGCAATTGACCACGGTAAGTCTTTACGTCATAACTTACTGGCGTGATAGCCGCGTTAGCAATCGCTGGGTTTTCAGCCAATTCAGCCGCAGTTGCAAGCTGTGCACTGGCCTTGGCCATAACAGGCAATTTGCCAACTGGTGCACTTACCGCAACCTTATTTACCAATCCGGATAACTGCGTTGGGTCGGCCGGTTGCTTGAGTACGTCTAGCACCTGAGACGGGATTACAGCTTCACCGGCGGCGGAATCAAAGCCCGTAGCGTCACGCTTAATCTCACCAGTCCGCAAGAACTGTTCAAAGTCACGCTGTTCCTCAGTCTTTACGCTGTCTTCTGTCAAATTCTTAGCCATGTCTTTTTTATCTCCTTTATCAGCCGCGTCTTCTGCCGGCTTTTCTTTGTCTTTTTCTTCATCGTCTTCGGCGACTACCTCTGCCACCGGAGCGGGTACGGCGGTCAGCGCTTCGACCTGCTCAGTCAAATGCGATACCATGTCCGTCAGCGTCTTAATAGCGTCGCCATTGTCAGCGCCTTGCTTATCATCAGACTTATCCGCTGGCGTAGCCTTGTCAGGTTCAACCTTTTGGTCTGCCTTCGGGTCAACCTTCTGGTCAACCTTTGGGTCAACCTGCTTGTCTTCTTCTTTATCTTCTGGCTTATCTGCCATGTTCTTACCTCCGTTATTCTTTAATGCTTTATAATCTCGCTGTACCTCAACTGACGTCTGCGTGTACGCCGGAATTGGCGTCAGTGATAGCTCGTTCAACCGCTCAATCTGCGTTATCATATGAATGGTATCGCCATCGCTATAGTCCCAAGAATCACCGCCAGAAGCGATGTTGAACCCAATGCTTACACCCTTGACGTTACCAGCGACAATGTTATTGTATACATCATGTGCCAGTGTGGTATCAGGCAATGTAGCCTCGAAGTATAGGCCTTTTTGGTCAACTTTTAGGGTCAATGTTTTTGCGTCTACCCTTGCGAGAATGTTATTAAAGTCATGTGCATACAACAGCAATACACTGCTTAGGTCAACGCCGGATAAAGCACTTGGCGAGATATACTCGATGAAGTCGCCTTTCAGTGACGGCTGGTTCCACACGGCGCCATAACCTGACAATTTCATCTGCCCAGTGGTGTCATCGCGTGTTAACTCAGTGTCATACGTGCGAATATCTGTGTTGCTAGCCATTGATTACACCCCTTTTCGCCAACATCGCTTGCGCTTGTTCTAGCGTTATCGCCGGGTTCGTGCCGCTTAACAACTTCTGCACTTGGTCAATCAGCAAGCTATTGTCTGCATCAACCGCCTGTGCCTCGTTAATGTTGACTTGAACACCAAATTTAGCACTCATTTCGCTCTCAATTGGCTTTACATAACGTCTTAGCGTGTTAGCATAAAGCGACTTTGTTTGGTCTAGTGAGCTCTGCTGGTCACCTGTGCCGTTTAAATAGGAATCTGGGACGCCAAATGCTTTTGCAATTTCTGTCTTTGACCAATTGCCAGCCGTCAAAAACTTGGCGACGTCAGCATTAATTGCTAAATTTTGGACGTCGTACAGTTGGTCAAGCACGAGAGGTCGGCCAGCATTGTCGCCCATGTTGGCGGATTCAAACGCTTTTCGTGTTGCTTCTTTTTCTTCTAGTGACAAAGCACCCTCGGCAACTTTAATAACAGTTGACGGATTGATAGCATTCTTGATTGTGCTAAGCGTTAGCCGGTTGGCATAGTCCTGAATGTTGACTTGGGCGGCAATTGATTCTAGTGGGCTTTGCCCAATGTATTGCAGGCCGTTACTGCCGCTTGTCATTAGCCGAAAATGTAACATGTTGGCACTAGGATAATTAATGGTGCCTCGTTCATCGCCCCAGTTGACGCTATACGAAATGTCAGCGGAACGGTCAGCCAAAGTGACTACTACCTGTGCCGCCGGTGCCATCTCTAGCCGTGTAGGAACGTTGTTGCTATCTCTTGTAATGGCGATATAGGCGTTACCCGTAAGCAACATCTGAACTACAGCTGATTGCCAAAAGTTGAAGCCAGAGGTGAGATTGTTTGGATTAGCTACAGCTTTGTCAAACGGCGTAGGCACTGAAAAGTTAGCTGACGCAACGTCTGAGCTAAGCAAGTTTATAACCGCGTATAAATCGCTGTTGCGTAGCGCTGTGCTGGCGTCAACCAAATGATTCGGCAAGACTTGCCCGCCACTTATGATAAAGCTACTCATGTTTGTGCTGGGAATGGTCATTGACCTAGTCTGCTGTAATCTCAAGTAAGGATTAAATATTGCCACTATCTACCACCACCTTTTGAGGGTGTAGGCGTGGTTAGCCAGCCTGTGAATAACAGCGCAAGGCCTAAGCCAAGTGTCCCAATAATCGTATTAAATAGGTAGAGACTTGTCACAATCGCGACTATACCCGCGGCGAATAACAGCATTGGTAACCACTGGCGTAATGTTTCTAGCTTTTCCACGCGCCCGCCCCCTTCTGTTTACTTATTGTTTTCATTAGCTTTTTACCTCTCATATATATAACGTAAGTTGGCGTCCGTTTTTTGACCTTTTTTGACCTTTCAGCGAAAAAATATGTAGGCTAAAAGCCCACGTTCATCAAAAAGGCGTGACGGTCGGCGTCGCTCATACCTGAGAGTGGTGACTTCTGCTTGTCGCTGGCAAAGTCGGGGTCAATGTCTGAAAATTCATAAATTGCGCGTGACATGGCGTCGATGATGGCGTCTACACAATCAATTTTTGACGTGTAACGCTCTTTATCAACTTTCAACCCGTTGGCGTTACCAACTAGGATAGCGTTGGTCAGCGAGTATTGGACAATTTGGTCATCTTGATAGTGCACGCGTCCCTGCCTCATTGCTTTACCAAATTCTGCCGTTGGGCGGTCGAGGTCATGTGCTGTTTGCCGCAAAGGCATCATCGGCCACTTATCTATCTGCACAAGTTTGTCTAATATGTCAGAGCTGGACCAAGGGTCATAACAAACAAATTTGACGTCAAGGCGATTACGCTCGATGTAGTCTGCCAACCACGTGACAACAGCGTCGTCGTCGATATAACCCCAGCGATTGCGCGCAATATCACAATAGCCTTGTTGCTCTGCCCCGCGGTAGTTTATGCCGTCCTGCTTTTCTTTCTGACCGATATTACCACCTGTATGGTTTAACGGAATCCAAGAATGCTGTTCGATGTAATAGTGCGTCTCACCGCTTACTTTGTAGGGGTAAACGAACGCTACCGCCGTGTCATCACTCAGCTTGGATAGGTCAATACCGATGTAGCAGATGTGACCTGTGACGTCGATTGGCGGCGTGTCAACAACCGCATTTTTGATGTCATGAGGGTTTAGATAACGGTTCTCCCTGACCTGCAACCACATGTTGAGATTTTTGTTGATGAACTCGCTAATACTTCCGTCAGCTTTTTTTGTGTCTCTCTCGCTTATCATACTGTCGAGCATCGTCTGGCCCGCCGTTGGAAGCAACGGGTTAGACTTTACCCATGCTGTCGGGTCATCGACTTCGTCTTCTGAGTCTTGCGTGTAATTCACCATCAGATTGTCGTCTAGTTTCCGCTTGTCATCGTGTAGCATTGCCTCACGAATTAGCTTTTCAGTGAGATAAAGCGATGACGTACTGTCTGGGTAAGCCGTGCTAATGTCCCAGCTCTGACTGTCAAATGTCTGTACTTGGCCTGAGGTAATTTTGCCGTTGTTTTGCTTAATCAGGCCAATACGCCCATCGTCGCCGACCTCATCATGGACTGAAAATGCCAAGTGATAGCTGTCAAATTGCCCTGACTCATCACTTAGTCGTAACAGCTGGTTTTGATTAGCATTAGACTTAGCAGCATCTTCCCCCACCTTAACTTTCATTTGGCGCATTTGGTCGCCAAAGCCTTCACGGCGTAACCGATTAAACGTGCTCTTAACGTAACGCCAGCCTTTTTTAGACTGTTGTGAAACTGGCGCTATATATGCCATGTCTTGGTTACTTCGTCCAGCACTGGCAATGAGGTATTGGTAGCACAGAAGTATAACCGTAAGGTAAGTCTTACCATTAGTTCTGCCAACACTAAACACAACGCGGTGAAAGCGTCGCTCGCCAGCCTCATTACGCCAGCCCTGTGACCAGCAGAGTAACGCCTTCTGCCACATAGCCAATGGAAGCGGCACCCCAGCTGACGGGTCAGGGCATAATGACGCGAAAGCGAGCACTGTCCTACATGCGTCAAGGTCGTAGTGATAGGCAAAGTCGTGCTGCTTGTCCTCGCTTCTAGCTAAGTCTTGCAAGTGTCTAAACGCCGCCAATTTTACGTCTTGACCAGCAATGACACTACCTTCCAACACCTGAAAGGCATATTTAGTCCCTGGGTCAGCATACTTTCCAGCAACAGCATCGTAAACACCACTATTCCGCTGCTGGCTGTATGCCTCATCAACGTCAGTATTGGGCAATGTGAGGTCAAACTGTCTTATCAAAATTGCTTACTTCCCTCCTGCCGTAACTTTGCGACAATATCCTCGGTGTCCTCATCGGCGTTATCTGACTGTACATTCATTAGGCTTGCACGCGCCTGTGGCGATAGGCCTAATGATTCTGCCAAGCTCTTAACCTTTGATGTAGCTGAATCTAACACCTGACATGCTGGATTCTTACGACCATTGGCCAAGACTATGCCGTTCATCATGACCTCGGTATATGCCTGACGGCGAACAGCTATTTGTTCACACAGCGCGCTTACAATCTGCTTGTCACCCTGCTTGACTAGCCCTGTTTGATTTAGGATTGGTACTAGCTCATGCCATGCTGCGTAGGCAATGCCACTCATGTATCGCGGTGGTGTTGGCTGCAACGTCTGCCAATCCTTCGTTTGGTTCATCAACTCTTCCGTCCTGCGTCGTTGGTCGGCTCTATCGCCCATGTCTGTTGTTATTTTCATCTTTCTACCCATTTTGGCTGTACCTCCATTTCTGCTTAATCCACCGTCAGCCTTGCTATATCACCCGTTGCTTACCCCATTTTGATAACACGCGTGTTCACTTGCTGTACTTTAGTAAGTGCTATAAACACCAGTATATCAACGTTTGTAACCCGCTGGGTAGGCCTATTAAAACATTTTGATAACTACACATTTTTTGGCGATAAGCCATTTTGTTATGTGCGGTTCTGCTCTCACTTACGGGGGCGGGGGTTACAACGGTATTGCCGTTGCTATTTTCGTTATTTTTATAGCATTATCCATAAGCTCGCTCTAAATATTTATGCATAAAGTATTAGTTATATCTTATGTGATAGTCTTGGCCTATATCCTTCATAAGTATAACGTAAGCGTGCGTCCGTTTTTGTCATGGCCAATGACTGCCGTGGTAACACAAAAGGACTAGCCAAATGACTAGCCCCCGCTGGTGTTACTCTTCTGCCATCATGCTATCCGCCACATGAACGATTAGCATTACACTATCGCCATGACGTTCTTGCAGCTGACCCTGCCACCCATCGTCGTATAGCGCCGCCAGAACCTGAATGGCTATTGGCTTGTCTACCCGCCACATGACGTCGCCGTAGTCACCCTCGCTTACACCTTCGTCTATTACGTGCTCGATGCTTTCGACTTGCCATTTGACCCCTGCCGTATACTCTTCACTGTCTATAATCTCACTTGCTTTCATTTGTTAAGTCTCCTTTATCTAACTCGTGCAATATTCCTAGCCAAATTGACAACAGCAATAAATAATCTTGTTCGCTTTTCTTTGTCATTCTTTTTTCTCTCGCAAAACTTTCGTCCACCACTGTCTATCCAAGTGTCTGAGTTTGTTATCGCCGTTGGGTTGCTTAGCTATAATCTGCTCTAATAGCGTCTTACGATAGTGACAGCGATAGCATAACGTCCAGAGGTTATCACTATCCAACGCCTGTCCGCCTTGGCACAGCCGAAGTGGAACTATGTGGTCAATTACCTTTCTGTCTTGAATGACATTACTACACGACTGACACACTGCCCCGTCACGCGCATAGATATAATCGCGAACGCTCTTCCACTGTTTACTGTTGTAAAATTTTATCGCCTCTGGGTTCCTCTCGCTGTTGTCATACGCCTTAGCCTTGCTTGCTTTAATCGCTTGGGCCAGCTTGCTACGCCGGTAGTCATCCTTTTGCCTTTTCCATTCTGCCTCATGCTGTTGCTGATGAGTGTCGCAATACCGCTGTGAGACTGGCACAATCTTGTGGCATAGCGGCTGACCGCATTCGTGTACTTGTTGAGACCTCCTAGATTTAGAACGGTAAGTCGCTGTCACCGACTGTCACCTCCGCCGTCTTAGACGCTTGGTGTAGCCGCTGTGATAACTCATTGACATCAGCGTCGGTCAGCGTGTTATGTGCCTGACTATCCTCGTGGGACGGGCTGTGAGACTGCTTGCTATTACTTAGTAAGTAAATATGCTCGGCTACCACCTCAAAGCCATGCTGAGCCACACCTTGCTTGTCTGTATATGTACTGGTCTTAATTCGCCCGCTTACCCCAACTTTGTCACCTTTTTTGCAATACTTTGACAGGACGTCCGCGTTGCGCCCAAATGTGCTAATCGGAATAAAGTCTGTGTCCTCGCTGTCTGCTGACTTATAGATTCTTTTGACCGCCAGCAGGCTAGTACTTACGTTATTACCGACTTTTACGTCCATGGCTAAGCGCCCAATCATGTTTACATTGTTCATATTTTTTCTTCTTTCTTCCTATATATATATATGCGTTTTATCTGTCTGCTAAAATCTTGTTAATCTCGTCTGCTCGCTGATAAGCCCTATTCACCAGCACGTACCGATCCTTGCCGGCGTGGGCAAAGTCTTCAGTCACCCACCGCTGGTAAGATATCTCTGGTGAGTTAACCAATGCGTTCATCACGGCTGTGTCCTTATGGTCATATATCCACGCTGCTAACTCATTGTCAGTAGCGACATCTTCGACCATTGTGATAAACTCGCGCAGTATGCCTAGCTCTCTTACCAGCCTGCCATCTTGCCTGCTCGCCATTAGGCCTTGGGTCTTCGCTGGGTGAGAGTGGCAATAGCTAACTACCTTTCTCAACTTGGCCGTAAACTGCTTTTCGCTTTGGTTAAAGTCTGCCTGCGTCTGCTCTTTACCAGCCGATAAAACGCTTGCTACCCACGCCCTTGTCTGACCGTTGGGGAACAACTGCGGCAATAACGCTATTACTTGCCGTAAGTCATCTTCTGAACGCTGCGACGGGTCCAAGTGGATATAGTCGTTGACGTCTACCTTTTGCGATAACCGCTGGGTCTTTTCTTTTTCAACTTCTGCCTGATGCCTAACTCGCCTTGCTATATCCTTTCTGGCATACTTTAACTTACTTTTTAGCGGTATGTCGTCACGGGTGATAGCGCTGGTAATGTCTTCGTCTGTCATTTCGCCAAGCCGATGTTCAATCAGCTCAAGCAAAAGTTCATGCGCACCGTTCTCACGGCTAATGTTCAGCTCGCGGGCCAACTGCTTGCTGTTGCTGGTGAACGCCGGCCATGACGTCAGGCGTGTTATCGTCTTATCGCTTATCATTTGCGCGTTTAACCTCGGAGATAATGCCTTGTGTGAGCATCGCGCCGGTGCCATAAGTGCACGTCAGCAGCCAGTATGTACATAGGTCAGACCATGCGATTGGCAGGATGTTACTGGCCGTCAGGATCATTAACACGATGCCTACGCTGTACAAGCCAGAAGTGACGTCGATTCGTACTTTTTTCATTGCGTTTACCTTCTATTGTATGATATGATAAATTTGGATTATTTTAGTATTTTTGTTCTAGGCGAAAATAAAGCGATAACCGCCGGCTGACGGCAGTGAGTACTCATGGTGGCAAATGCCGCGGACTGTAGGATAGCTGAGCTTGGTCGCCTTCGCCGCGGCACTGACGCTGGGGTACTTTGTATGTTCACCAGTGCTAAGCTTAATGGAAATGACAGGGTATTTGCCGGACTTTATACTGCGCTTGCGCAAGTTGTCAGCGTGGGATAGCCATTGCAGATTGGAAACGCGATTGTTAGCCTTGATGGCGTCCTTGTGGTCAATGTCGCTCAATTCCATTGGGTTAATCAGCCATGCAAGTCCGACCAAGTGATTTACTGTGGTTGTCGTGTAGGTTCCGTTGTCTCGCATGGCGGTAACAGTCATGTAACCCCCACCATTAACATGTGTGGTCAAGACCTTGCCGGTGCTACCTCGCCGGATCACGCCGGAATAACTCGCCATGTAGTTGCCATAGGGTGCTCGGCAAGTGCGCCATGCTGCGCGGCTGAGGGCCAATTTGAATAGATATGTTGTCGTTGTGCTCTTCTGTGGTGCTGTCATTAATGCTTCTGTGTAGTTTGTCATTTTGTGTTTTCTCCTCTTTGTCTTCCTTATACTTCTATTATACAATGTTCGAATAGTTTAACTGGCTAAGCTATCGCCGTTGCTGTATTTTTGCTTTTACGTAAGGTAATATGGCATTCACGTGGCTTTTAAGGCTATTTTCGAAAGTCTTAACCTTTTCTTAACATTTGGCTTACTAGCTGGCTTACTAGCTGGCTTACCACCGAGGCATACAATCGGTCACACGGCTTGGGTTGTTGCCATTTTTTGTTGCTGTTTTTTTAGCCAACGAATGCCTATGTGACGCGGTTTATAGCACTTTTGTTGCTGACTGTTGCTGGATTGTTGCTGTTTTTTTAGCCAACGAATGCCTGCGTGACGCGGTTTATAGCACTTTTGTTGCCAAATTGGGTATTTTTGGGAAATTACTTCTTAATTATTTTTTACCTCTAAATATTTTCTATGAGTAATTTCAAAAAAAAGACGAATCCAGCAACAAAAGCTCTGCATCTCTTGTGGCAGTATGAGTACAGCGATTTAACTTCCAGCAACATCTGGCAACAAATTGGGCGCCCAATTCCTTGCACCCCTTGTGGCAGTAGGAGTACAGCGATTATCACCATGCAGAAAAACAGCAACAAATTTGGCAACATCTGGCAACAAATTTGGCAACAAAAAAGGGCGGTCTCTGATGGCCGCCCTTTATACTCAATTGTTGCTTTTAACCAAGCACGACGTATTTTTCCCAAAAAACTCGTCACCAGACATATCGTTAAAGGCTTTAGTTTCCACGAAGTTTTCATGTGTCACCCTGCCTTTTTTCTTCACCCAGCCAAATTCTGTCATGCGCTGAGTAAACGCAGGACGTGTAAGCGGGTGAGTGAACCCAGCATCTTTGCAGAACTGTGCAAACTTTGAATAGCCCCACACCAGTGGCACAACCTCCGACGTCCAATTGTTCTCATCAATAAAGTTGGCAACTTGGTCATTGCCTACCTCGAAATCATTAAGTAGTTTTTGGCTTACCTGTGGCTGCATAAATTCGTCTTTCAGCGCACTTGCTAGAAGGCCTTTAGCGAGTAAATATTCCCGCACGTTTTGGCGATGAATGTAATCGGTTTTGATTTTATCATTAGCATTTTTACCATTGAAGTTAGCCATGAATGGAAGAATCAGCATTCGTCTGTTTGTCCCGCCGGTTTGATTAGCAAATTTAGGCAATTGGTTGGTCGATTGAACGATTGACCCACCGAATGTAAAGTTGAATGGCTGCTGGTTTTTTACATCTGCTCTTAGCGTGTCCCCTGTGACTGCGCTGTTAAAATTGCTCTGGTCGTCAATGTACTTGCCTGCCTGTACGTCGTCTCCGATGACTAGCGATTTTTGGAAAATTTCTCCAAGCGCAAAGCGTTCAGAAAATTGGTCTACTTTTAGGTGGGCTGTATTTTCCTGTCCGATGATAGACTCGAGCAGCGCTTCATACGTGCTTTTGCCATTTGCGCCGTTGGCCTTTGAACTCTTGGGGTTACCAATCAGCCAAATTGCCTTTTTGCGACTGTATGATGACTGAGCAGCATCGCCAATAACCTGAATCAAGGCGACCAGCAACTGGTCATCGTTGCACGCCAGTTCTCTGAGCCAAGAGACTGGGTCCCATGTGCCGCCATTTTCCAAATGGATAATCGGTTTTTCCGCATCTGGCACCAAATTCGTAGCCACTTTGGCACAAAAGTGATACTTTGGCGAAAACTGAATCAATGATAGCTTGCCATCGCCAATCCTTGCTATTCCGTTGTTGCACGCAACTAATTCTTTAACATGAATTGCTTTGCCATTGGCGACCATATCGTCGTCATCCAGAATTGCCTTGACGTTTTGGCAGTCTTTTTCGGTTGCAGCCGGTAATACCTTATGAACCAATGAGTTGAAATAGCTTACAGTCGCTGAATAAATGCCCTTTTCGGCATCATAAATATACACGGGCGAGTTGAAGGCGCTGCGGTCCTTCCACATTGGAACAGACGCCAAGATTATGCTGGCAGCGTCCGCAAAGTCTAGTTTTGCATGTTGCTTAGTTTTTGGGTCGCTCTCTTCAAGCGCCGCCTGCTTTTCCGCCAGTCTCGCACTTGAACGCTGTACAAGCTCCGTGATAATTCCGCGCGTCGTGTAGTCCCGACTTTCATCGGCACGTTCGTGAACAGGCACGATCGTTTTAAACATTTTTGGCAGACTAACCACATTTTGTGCATAGGTTGTCCGCATATGCTGGTCTAGCTTAGCCTCATTGTTATTCGCCCAATCCGAATTGTTGCCTGCTAGTAACCTCACGGAATCTCGTAGTGCCACTTCCGAGATGTCCCCGCTTTGGTAGTAGCTTACAAGAATGATCATGAGGCTTGCGAACTTTTTCTCATCATCGATGTCATTTTCAAAAGCGTACTCGCTGACAAGCTCGCGAACGTAGTCATCGCTATAGCGTGTATGGTTGCTGGTAATCAATGGTTTTGTCTCTGCCACGTACTTGTGCTTGTTTTTGTCCTGTTCAAACTCACCAATGGCGGTATCCACGTCAATTTTCCCACCGTGGTGAACAACTATCTTGCCTTTGTTTCTGGGTGTTACTACAGGGGCAGAGAACATCTGTGCCCATGTCTCCATGGCGGGGTCGCTTTCAAATCCCAAAATCTTGCTGACCTTTAATATCACTGCTGTTTTCTCATCCTTGTTCATCAGTGGCCGAGACAGGTCAACCGCCAGATGATACCGTGCGCCTTTAAAACCGTAGCTGATGCTTGGCCACAAAACGAATGCCACATTGGCAAGCCTGCTTGAGACAGCTAGTAGAAACTTTTGCTCGTCTTCTATCTCGTCAAAATCAATTGTGCCGATCGTAATGTTTTTCAGATTCTCATTCCGTCGTTCACCGTCAAGCTCACCCGCAATGATATACTGTAAGCTTTCTCGCTTAAATGTTTCGTAGCTGATGCTTGTAACATTTGCTTCCTGCGGATTGCCCGCCATCTTTGCGAGCGTGTTAAAGTCGTCCACCGTCGATGGCACCTGTTGCATACCCCTGTTCTTGAACCCGTTTTGAATAAAAATCATTTTATTGTCTCCCTTTGCAATTCGCGAGAGACTGTGATAAATTTAATCCAGTCTCTTTTTTTCATTTACCTCGCCTGTCGGTTGCCCCCGATTAGGCTTTTTTTATGAACAATTCGTCTACACTGCTTCGTAAGGCCACAGCAACGCGATCGGCAATGCCATATCCTACTCCGACGCTGTTTAGATGTGTCACACTTGAGTAGCAAATTCCCAGCGCCTCCGCCAGTTCAGCCTTTGATCGGTAGCTTTTTTTAAGCAACACGTCAAACCTGTTGATGTCTTGCAGAATCATTTTACTTGGTCGTACACTCATTTTTTCACCTTCTTTCCGCCATACACATTCATGCCTTCTTCCTCCAAACGTTTAGGCCGGTTTTTCCGCACCGGCCCAAGCGTCCTGTCAACTATCGACAAAAAGAGGAAAAATGATTTTTATACGGAGGGTGGCACCCCTCCATAGATATAACGTATTGCAGCGTCCGTTTTTACGCTGTCCAGCTTTTTCTTCGATTTTTTCGGAAAAAGTTGCACATTGACCACAAAGTGTGTTAAGCTATAGATGTGGTAGTGGACGGTTAGCCTTTCATCAACGTTATAGTTCTATTATAGCACACTCAGAATGAATGTCAATGCCTTTGTGCGCCCAAGCATAGTAAAATATAGTACACACGACCCCTTTTCAGCGCGAAATTGGGCCTTTTTTGTCTATCTTAACCTTTTCTTAACCTATGTCGTCTTGTTCTTCCGATTTTTTGCTGTCATACTCTACCTTATAGGAGATGATAGCTTATGACAGTTTTTGACATGGAAACCTTTATGTTCAACTTTATACGAAGTAACTGCCCTAGTTTCAAAAATCATGATTTAAAAACTACTTTTATTGAACTGTCAACAGACACAACAACGGATTCGCCGGCGAACGCGCTTAAAGCAATTCATATCTTTTTATATCTCGCGATGGTTCTTAAACCTGATAAGGCTTCCGATATCGTAGAGTTTATCAACAATGATACGGATTTCAGTCTCGCTGATGGTTCGCCTACAGACGAAGTTATTCAGAAGTTATTTACTAAAGTAAAGGAATTAGTGCAGTAAAGTGCTGTAAACCGAAACTTGCCCCTAAGGCATTCTTTTAACTAGCCCCCCTACAGTTTCCAAGGCTGCAGGGGGGTTTTGATGTCGTCAAGCTTTTGTCTCACCAGCAGGCTCATACGCGCGTTTAACTGCGGGCATACTGCTGGCCATACTGCGTGGCGTACTCGTGGCATACTGCGGGTATATCAAAAAGTACCCCACGTGGATCATCACGGGGGTACATCCTGCTGGCGGTAATGTTATTTTATTGTATTACTATGATGCTAATTTCATGTCCTCTACGATGTCCTCTACGGCGTGAAAAAAGTCATGAAAACAGGTGATAATTGTGTGAAAACAGGCTTATAATAGCCTGATTTAACGGTCTTTAGGCGATGAAAACGGCGTCACTTGGCTAAGCCGCGCGGTTCCACCCTATTTCAGGTCCGAGGACCTGCTCTTCATTGCGAGGCTCGAAAACGCCAGAGTTGACTGCCCGCACGAAGCTCCCACCTTTTCTTCGCTCGCTGGCCGAGGCCGGTCATCTCTCTTTTTCTCATCGCCGATCTGTTTTGACTATTATTATAGCATCGACCGGGGCAAAATCAAACCTGGTGAAACAAGTGGTATGCATACAGAGAAACCTCGATTATGAGGCGTTGTCACTTGTTCAACTGTTTGCTCAGTATCTCCAGCAGTAGCACTGCGTTAAAGAGCCGGGTAATTCAGACTGGGTCTACTGCTTCGATGCAGCGACAGGGCCGATAGTTAAGACGATTGGTTGGCCAAGTGCGTTAGCTAACTTGGTCAATGTATCAATAGAAGTGTTCTGACCTCGCTCGATACGAGAGACTGTTGTCTTTGGTACGCCGGCCTTCTCAGCGAGTTTCTGCTGAGATAGTCCGGCAGCTTCACGAGCTTCAACCAGGGCAGCAGCGCTGGAGAGCCTGTTCATTTCGGCTTGGTAAGCTTGCCGATAGGAGGAGTCCTTCATCATCTCGGAAAAGAAGTCATCGAGACTCTCGGAGTTTTCCATCATGAATTCGTTCAGATCTTTGCTCATTTGTTGTCTTCCTCCTTGTAGTGCTGATAATACTCAGCGCGAAGATCGACTCTCCCGTCAGTTTGCCTCGTCAGTCGCCTGGCGGATGCTTTTTCGCAGGGCCTTTGCATTTTCCGGACTCGACAATAGGTACGAAGTCTCTTTGAGCAAGTCATATTCTTGTTGGCTCATAACCACGAGATTGTCTTCGGGGTGCTTGGCTGTCACGATCAGCAGCTCGGCGTCTTCAATAACTTGTTTCCTGTAGGCTTTGAGGTTGTGGCGAAAGCTGTACCACGAAACGGCATTCATGTGCGTCTCCTCCTTTTGGCGCTGCAGCCCAAATATCCCAAATTTTTTGCGCGTTGTCTACCGTCTTTTGCCACTCGAAAACGGCGTCGAGACCGCCCTCTTTCTTTTCCAAACATTTGTTCGTATAATGATGGCAAGGAGGTGCGGTGATGACCAAAGCAAAATTTACGCCGAGCGCGCGGTGGCATGGGTCCGAGGAAGATTTCATGAAGATGGTGACCAATTTCTTCCTATATGATTACGAGGATCGCGGGATGGTCAAATGGCAGGGCTACTTTCTTTCTGATCACACGGCGGCGCTGAAGCAACAGGCTGCTCAGGAGGCGACGCATTACCCGCCGCTGCCCATGATGAGCGACGAGGATATTCGTAGCACGCTCGCACAGGCGTACCAAAACGGCAACACGGTGTCGATTCAAGTCGACTATACCAACACCGACGGCAATTACCAGGCGCCTTATCGCGGGAAGGTCGCCGGATATGCCGGAGCCGATACGGCGGTGCTGGATACCGGCGAGATGGTCTCGATCATGGATATGCGCCACGTGGATCTGGTGCCCCTGCCCGCAGAGCGCCTGTAAAAATAGGGCGCAGACAGCCGGACTGGCGAAACGAGTCAGCTGCCAAACAGTCTGACGAAAATTGATCGCGGCCAGCCGAGCCAGCACAGTCAACGACAAGTAACACAAATAACGCCTTTTGGGCCGGACCTGGGACAAAACAAACGTTTTGTCCCAGGTCCTTTTTGGTGCACTAATGTTACAGCAGTGTCGTGGGCCAAATGTCTGGGTCCGAGCAGCTAAGGCTCCAAGCACCTGGTCCAAAGTTCGGACCCGGCGCTTGGAACACTTACCTGTCGGACCCAAGATCGACATTTGTCCCACTTCCCAACCTAAAAGGTGTTTTTGCGTGGCATTTTTCCGCCAGCGACTGTCAGCTCACTTGGCGGTTCCATAAGTGCGAATCGCCGGCGCCTGGTAACTGGCAATGAAGTCGCCGAGCGCGTCGAGGTCCTCGCTAAAAAGAAGTTTCTCCCGATCCGTTGCGGTCAAAAAGCCGCTGGTGGTCATGCCGTCAAAGAAGCGTGCCAGGTCGTCGTAGTAATGCGCCACATTGTAAAAGGCGCAAGGGTGCGGATTGTCGCCGATGCGCGCCCACGAAAAGGCCTGGCTGATCTCCTCCAGCGTGCCGGGGCCGCCTGGCAGTGCGATCAGCGCCGTGCTCTCCTGAATCATCCTCGCTTTACGGACGCTCATGTCGGCGACCACCGCCAATTTTGACAAGCCTGGCATCACCACGCCGCGGTTGGCGAGTTCTTGCGGCACGATGCCATAGACCTGCCCGCCGCGCGCCAGCACAGTCTCGGCGACCACGCCCATCAGCCCGTACCGGCCGCCGCCGTATAGCAGGCCAAAGTCATGATCGACCAGCCAGTTGCCCAGCGCTTCAGTCGCCTCCGCAAACTGTGGATCCACCCCGGCTGCGGCGCCGCAGAATACTGTGACCCATTTTGTTTCTGTCATCGTGTTCCCTCCATTTTTTCCCGTAACACCGTCGCCAGGACCTGGTCCGCGCCGTGCTTGGCGTTGGGCGGCGCCACCTGGCCGATCGCGGCGATCAAGGCGGGATCCCCGTCCGCCATGACCACGCCGGTCCCGGCCCATTTCAGCATGATCAAGTCGTTGCCCTGATCACCCAGCGCCAGCGTCGCCCCGCGCGGCACGCCCAGCCGCAGGGCAATGCGCGCCAGCGCCTGCCCCTTGTCACTTTGCGCACTGGTGATGGAAAACGCGTCGCGCTCGCCTACCGCCAGCTGTAAGCCTGCCGGCAAAATTTGGCGCAGCTGGGCGGCCACCGGCGCGGCCGGGCCATTGGTCCAACAGGTGACTTTCATGACTCCAGCCAAAAACGGGTCAAAGCGCGGCACCACCTTGAGCTGGGTGAAAAATTGGCGCAGCCGCGCTTCGGACGCCGCACTTGGGGCCACCACGAAGATGCCATCTTCACGGCAAAGCACCGGCAGCACCGGTTGCGCGGGAAAATGGGTCGCCAAAAGTGTCAGCAAGCCCGCCACTTGCATTTCAGTCAAGGGATGTGCGGCCAACACCGCGCCATTTTTACTGATAACGGCCCCGTTGTGGCTCGCCAGCCAGACATTTTTCAACAGCGGTTTGAACAGCACACGCATCGAAGCGGTGTCGCGCCCACTGATGGCGGCAAACTGCACGCCATTTTCCCCAAGGCGGCGAATCAGGTGCACGGTGCGGCCAGCGAGCTCCCCGGCCGGCGTTAACAACGTGTGGTCCAGGTCGCTGGCGATCAGGCGAATGCGGGCCAGGCCTGTCATGAGGGCTGCTCGAAGGCGAGCTTGCGAATCGTATTGAGCACAGCCTGCTCCGCGTTGGTGCCGATGCGCGTGCCCTTGATGCCAGCCAGCCCAGGCGTCGCGTTGGCCATGATGAAGCCGTGGCCGACTGCCTCGATCATCGCGCCGTCGTTGGCGTCATCGCCGAATGCGGCCATGTCCGCCAGCGAAACGTCGAGCCGCTCGCCGAGGGTCGCCAACCCGGTGGCCTTGCTGGCGTGGGGCGCGGTGATGTCCAAAAAGGTCGCCATGCCCACAGTCACCGTGAAGCGGTCGCCAAAGACCCGCTGATATTCCGGCAAATGGGCCAGCGCATCGCCGGCCGGGAAGATCACCGTGTATTTCAGAATCGGCATGGTGAGATCAGCGAGTTCGGGGATGATCGCCTGGCGCGCCACAAAGCCGTCGATCACGCCGGCCGCAGCTTGATCCGCAGCCGCCAGCCAGCTGTCATCCAGCGCGCACAATAGCGGCAGGCCATCTTCCTGCCGCCGGGTGTACGCGATCAATTCGAGCCAATCCTCGCGGGCCAAGGTGTGCAAAATTGGGGGGTCTTGCCGGTGACGGACCACCGCCCCATTTTCGCTAACGAGGCTCATTTGATCCGCGACCGGGTGAAACATTTCGTCAAGGCGCGGAATGCTGCGCCCACTTGCCGCAACGAATTCGATGCCGCGGGCCGCCAGCTGGCGAATCACCGCAAATGTGTCTGGTGGCAAGCTGCCATCCGGAAGTAACAAGGTATGATCCAGGTCTGTCGCAATTAATTTGATCAAGCTTTCGTGCCTCCCTCTCGCGCCCGGTCCAGCGCCCCAGCCAGCCAGGCGTTGATGGTCGCGGTGTCCGTCGTGCCGGCGTCGCCAAACAGGCCGGAAATGGCAACATCGATCGCCGCAGCCGCATAGCCGCGCGTATCAAGCGAGACGGCGCCAGTCGGTTGAAGCCACTTTTCCAGTTTTGCCTGGACCTGTTTGCGCAAGACCAGGCCCTGCCCGGTATCGGCGAGCATCCCCAGCTGCGGCGCAAGATCACGCAAAAACAGCATCAAGCTGGCGACCCAATCACGCGTCGCCTGACCGCGCGCCGTCAATGGCGTTTGGTCGAGCCGCTGGAGCACCTGATCCGCGGCTTCACGCAGGACCTGATCTTCGAGATCCTGAATATCTTTGAAGTGCAGGTAAAAAGTCCCCCGCCCAATATCGGCCTGGTCCGCGACCAAGGCGACCGTCAGCGAGACCTTTTGCCGCCGCAGTGCCACATAAGCTTCCATGATTGCGCGCCGTGTGCGCATGACCCGTCGATCCATCGCATTTGCTCCGTTCGTTAATAGACATTCGTTCAATAACAGACAGATACAGTGTAGCAGAAAGCGGCCGGCGTTGCCATGTATCTGTTCATTTATGAACACGTGTCGGTTATCTTTTCGAAAATGACATGTAAAAACCGCGACCATTGTTTTCGAATCCAATTGGTCGCGGTTTTGAATAGTTTTTGACAAGGACTCCTGTGTCCCAGCATTTTTTGAGAAACTGGCTCGCGTTCGGCGAAGACTGCTCAGACCAACCTGGCCCGCTTTGCACCCGGAATCAAAAAAAGCCGAGGTCATTAAGCAACCTCAGCCTTCTTCTATTTCGGATCTTCCCCGCGCGGCTTCAGCGGCGGCAGTTGATCTTGCCAGCCATGCATTTGGTCCAAGAACCGCTTGGCTTTCGGCACCACGCCCACCATGTCGCTGTAGATCCGATCCAGCACGCGCCGCAGCTCGTTGCGAGTGGCGGCGCTCACGTTGATCGTCTGCAACTGGGTCAGATCCAGCGTGGAAAAGCGGCGCAGGAGGTACATCGCCTTGGGCTGGATCCGATACCGATACGGATCCTGATCCCAGTGATTCTGGCAAAGCAACCCGCCGAATTTTTCGGAAAAATCCAGTGGTAGGTCGCTGCGCTGATCCAGCACGCACCAGCGCCACTCCGGCTGCACGCCAAACGCTTCCAGCAGCTGGACCTCCGCGATGTTGGCGATGATCGCCGGGTCAAAACCGTCATCGATCAGGCGCAGGCTTTCGCGGGCATGCGCAAACCAGTGCGGAATCGGCTCACCGTCCGGATAGGCGAGGTCGATCAGCGACAGGACATAGGTGGCATACGCATTCAGACTGATGTCCTGGGCAATTGCCTGATACTGCGTCGCCGTTTTAACGGTATTCAAGTAACTGAGGCCGCCGTCTGAGATCGTCCCCACATAGCGCGCCAAGGTGAAGGGTAAAATGCCGGCGCCCATGGCAAAGCCCGGCTTGCGCGCCCGATGCAGCAGGAACATTTTTTTGCCGAAACGATCGGTCAGGAGTTTGACCAACATGTCGGATTCGCGATAATTCTGCCGCGACAAGACCAGCGCCGAAAATTCCTGCGGCGCACTCATCTTACTTCAGATCCTTCATGTTATAGCCGAGGGTCTTCAGATACGCGTTGTTGTCGCGCCAGTTCTTCTGGACCCGGACCCACAATTTGAGGTTGACGCCTTCGCCAAGCAGGGCCTCGATGTCGCGCCGCGCGCGGATGCCGATCTGCTTGAGCATCGCCCCACCGCGCCCGATCACGATGCCCTTTTGGCTGTCGCGCTCCACGACGATGTAGGCTTCGATCTGGAGTTTGCCGTTGGCGTCGCGGTCCTTCATGCGCTCGACCACCACGGCGACACTATGGGGCACCTCGTCGCGGGTCAGCTCCAGAATTTTTTCCCGAATCAACTCGCCGACGACAAAATACTCTGGGTGGTCGGTCAGCTGGTCTTCCGGATAATACTGTGGCCCTTCTGGCAACGCGGCGCTCAGGTCGGTCAAAAATTCCTCGACGTTGTTGCCCATGGTGGCGCTCAGCGGATAGACCCCGGTGAACTCATACGCGGTCTGGTACTGCGCGATCAGTGGCAGGAGGTCATCTGGGTGGACGAGGTCGATCTTGTTGATGAGCAGGTACACCGGCTTTTTCACCTGGTCGAGCTGATGGATGATGTATTGGTCGCCGGGGCCCATTTTCTCATCGGCGGCCACCATGAACAGCACCGCGTCGACTTGGTTCAAGGTCGACAGGGCCGCGGTATCCATGTAATCGTCCAGCGCATTTTTCGGCTTGTGGATGCCCGGCGTGTCGACGAAGACGATCTGGGCGTCCTCGGTGGTGTAGATTCCATTGATCTTATTGCGAGTGGTCTGCGCCTTGGGTGACATGATCGCCACTTTTTCCCGCAAAATACGATTCATAAAGGTCGACTTGCCCACGTTGGGCCGGCCGATGATCGCCGCAAAACCTGAGTGATGTTCTTTAGTCACGTGTCATATCCTCCTTGTCAAAGGCGCCGGGCAAAAGCGCGCCCACCGTCGTTTCCGTTGTATCGCCGTGCAGATTGGTCAAATAGACCGGCGCATCACTTGCCATGAATTCCGCCATCACCTGCCGGCACGCCCCACATGGCGAAACAGGGCCTGGGGTGTCGGCGATGATCGCCAGCGCCTGAAAATGCGTGCTGCCACCGGCCACGGCCGCAAACATCGCGTTGCGCTCGGCGCACAGCGTCAAGCCAAAACTGGCATTTTCGACATTGCAGCCGGCGACCACGCGGCCATCGTCAGTGATGAGGGCCGCCCCCACTGCAAAATGGGAATACGGCACATAGGCATTTTGGCGCGCCGCCGTGGCCGCCGCGATCAACTCATTTTTCATAAGGCCCCTCCAAACAGTGCCACAAGATGCGGCACAAAGACATAGATGCCGCAGACCACGGAAATGCCCGCGGTGACTAGCACGGCGCCGGCCGCCATGTCCTTGATCTTCTTGGCGCGCGGATCAAAGCGCGGGCCGACGATCAGATCGACCACCTGCTCGACGATCGTGTTGATCAGCTCGCCGAGAATCACGCCTAAGATCGCCAGCATCAAGATCAGCCATTCCTGCCAGGACACGCGAAGCACCGCGCCGCCGATCACGACCAACAAGGAGGCGATAAACTCACGGCGCAGGTTGCCTTCGTGGATGAAGGCGCCCCACAACCCGTCGATGGCGTGGCGCAAGGCCTGGAAAAAGGAATGGTTTTTGCGGATTCGCTTATCGCTCGAGGCCATAAGCGGACAGGATCTTTTCTTGCAGCGGGATCATGACCGCTTCGTCTTCGGGTTTGATGTGGTCGTAGCCATTCAAATGAAGGAACCCGTGGACCACGGTGTAGCCGAGCTCGCGTTCAAAGGAATGCTTGTAGTCCTCGGCCTGGCGCGCCACCTGGTCGGGGTCGATAAACAGATCGCCGATGTCGCGGGGGATGTCCTCAAAGCCGTGCAGGTCCTCGTCGCCTTCTTCGATGGCAAAACTGATCACATCCGTCACCCGGTCCGTGTTGCGATACTGCTGGTTGATGCGGTGGATCTCGTCATCGTCAACAATGGTGATGGCGATCTCGGTGTCCTCGTTCAACTTGAGCTGCTTGCCCGCAAAGGCGACCAGCTCCCGTACCAGTTTTGTGTGGGCCGCCGTCAAGCGGTGGTCATCATCGATCAGTTCTAGATCCATCTTCATTCTCCTTGTCTGTTTGTGTCTCGCCATCCGCCTCATTGAGTTTCGGATATTCGATACGATTATAAAATGTGCTGGCTAAGCCGTCGATCAGGGATTGCTCGACCGCCCGCAGCTGAGCCACGGTGATCGGTGCCTCGTCGAACTGGCCATCGGTGATGCGTTCATTGGTGATGTTATGCACGAATTGGCGAATGCCGGCCGGCGTCGGGTGTTTCATCGAGCGCACCGCCGCCTCGCAGGTGTCCGCGATGTTGATCACGGCCGCCTCGAGCGTCTGCGGTTTTGGCCCTGGGTAGCGGTAATCGGATTCTTTGGTGTTCGGATCCGCATTTTTCGCTTCAATGTAAAAATACTTCATGAGCGTCGTCCCGTGATGTTGGGCGCAGACATCCACGATGAATTGCGGCATGTTGCGTTTTTTCAACATCGCGACGCCATCCGAGACATGGGCAAAAATGATCTTCGCGCTTTCCTCAGGCGACAGGTCCGCATGCGGGGTCTTGAAGCCGGCCGGCATGTTCTCGGTGAAGTAAAGCGGCCGGGTCAACTTGCCGACATCGTGGTAATAACAGGCCACGCGCGTCAGCATCTGCCGTCCGCCGATACGCGCGACGGCATTGGCCGAAAGATTGGCGACCATCATGCTGTGATGATAGGTGCCAGGCGCTTCTTCAAGCAGGCGCCGAAGCAGCGGATCGTTGGGGTTGCTCAAGCGATTGAGCTTGAATACCGCATCGTCGCGCCAAACCAGCTCCAGGTAAGGCGTTGCGCCCAGCGCCAACAGGTAGCCCAGCAGCTGGCCGGCCAGCACGAACAAAAACGCGCGCCAGGTCGACCAGGTGGTGAAATCCGCCCCTTGCAGCAACAGAAGCGCCAAGTTCAACGAAAGATCCACGCCGAGCACCCAAAACGCGGTCCGCGCCGCCACGTCGTTCAACCGTTTTTTCGGAATCATCACGCACAAGATCCCGGTAGCCAGATAAACGACGGCGGTGCCGCCAGTGAAGATCGTGCCGGTGGTTGAATAGAAGGCAAAATAGGCGGTGAACGTCTGCATCAACGCCGCCAGTAGCGCCATGCGACGGCCGACAAACGACCGCAGCAAAAGCGGCACCATCGCGACGGGCAACAAGAGCGCCAAATTGATGCCGCCGGTGGTTGCGACAAATCGGATCGCCAGCATCAGCCCCGTCATGATCAGCATTAAAGCGCCATATAGCACCGCATTTTTGGTTCGCACATTGCGCTCGCATTGGCCGAGCACCACGACCAACGCCACGGTCTCGATGATCAGAAAAAGAATGAACGCGACCAGTGAGCCGCCGCGCTGATTCTTTTTCGTCAGGCCAAGCACCGCCAACTGATGCATCGCAGTGGCATCGATCATGTGGCCTTCCTGCACAATGACTTGGCCCTGCATGATCGATACCGGCGTCACGGCGGCGCTGGCTTCCGCCTGACGCGCTTTGGTCTGTGCGGCATCGAGCAATTCGTTCGGCACCAGGGCCGCGTTGCTCAATTCATGCGCCAGCTGAACCGAGTCGCCCACCAGCTCGGCGTCATCCAGCGCCAGGCGCGCGGCGCGGCGACTGTCATCGACCTGACTCGGGGCGATCTTGGCGCTCATTTGCGCGGAGACAGTACGCGACACGGCACTGAACAACGCCGTTTGCCCATCTTTATCCAGGGCAAATAATTGGCGATAGAAGCGATCGGAGAATTGATAGAAAAAGGGGTTGTCGGCTTTGGGATACGCCGTCTTGAACGCCTTGAGGAGCGCGCTGGCGGTCGGCGCCGTGTAGACGGCCTGATCATTTTTCTTTTGCGCAGCCGCAAAATCCTTCTGCGCATCGCTTTCCGCCTCAGTTTGGGTGGCGCTCACCGCTTTTTGCAGCGCACTGAGCTTGTCCAGCTGCTTGCCGGAGATCGTGCTGTCATAGGTGTAGACCGGCTCCGCTGCCTTGGCCGCCGCAGTCCGCGCCTCTTTGGTCTTCTCCTGGTCCTGCACCGTTTGCGTCGCGATGATCGTCTGATCCGCCACGGTGTTGACCTTCACATTGAGTGGGCGCGGTAAGACGATCCAAAAAAGCGCCAGAAAACTCACCGAGATGAACGCGGCGACCACGACTGGGGCCACCGCCCGCTGAAGATGCTGCCGAAATGTCGCCATGCCTTTGCCTCCTTGCGCGAAGTGAGTCACCCGCGCGACCAGTCATGCCTTTTGTCCGTATGCCTCGATGATCTTGCCGACCACCGGATGACGGACCACATCCGCCGCCGAAAATTCGGTGAAGCCAATATGGTCAATGTCCCGCAGAATCGCCTGGGCCTGAATCAGCCCACTTTTTCCATTGTTCGGCAGGTCGATCTGGGTGATGTCGCCATTGACGATCATCTTGGAGCCAAACCCGAGGCGGGTCAAAAACATTTTCATCTGCATCTGCGTCGTGTTTTGCGCCTCATCCAAGATCGCAAACGCGTTGTCGAGCGTCCGGCCGCGCATGTACGCAAGCGGCGCGATCTCGATCACGCCGCGGTCCATCAGGCGCGTCGTGTGCTCCTGGCCGAGGACCGCATACAGCGCGTCGTAGACAGGTCGCAGATACGGATCCACTTTTTCCTTCAAGTCGCCAGGCAAAAAGCCGAGGCTCTCGCCCGCTTCAACCGCCGGCCGAGTCAAAATGATGCGTTCCACCTCGCCCGCCTTCATCGCAGCCACTGCCATCACGACGGCCAGGAAGGTCTTCCCGGTACCGGCCGGGCCGATGCCAAACGTAATGTCGTTGCGCTTGATCATGTCGATGTACTGACGTTGGGCAAAATTCTTGACCCGAATCGCCCCACCTTTGGCATCGCGAATCAGCACCGTTGAATACATATCGGTGAAATAATCGAGGGTACCGCGTTGCGCCATCTTGATCGCGCTTTGAATATCGGGGGCGGACAAGCGGATGCCTTGCCCCAGCAGCACCAGCATTTGGCTGAGGAGCTGGTAGGTGAGACCGACTTTTTCCGCCGGTCCGGTCAGGCGCAGGCCTTGTGCGGTCGGGGCGATCGTGACGCCCAGGCCCTCTTCGATGCGTGCAAAGTTTTGGTCATTGATGCCCGCCAGGCTGATCGCTTGATCCGCGTCAGCGAGGAGGAAAATTTTTTCACTGGATTCTTCTGCCAATAACGCTGGCCTCCTCAGTTTCATTTACCGTCATTTTACCATAACCGCGCGCATCGCGGGGCGCGGCTTGCCGCAGAGGGTGTCACTCGACGTTTCGCTGGCGCGGGACGAAAAAAGCCGGCCATGGCCGACTCTTTTTGAATGTGAAAAAGAAAGACAGTAGGAAAGGCAATGGACTGGTCACGAGGCAACCACGCTGTGCAATGCTGCACAGTGTGAACCAGACCTCCCCGTGCCACATCCTGCCTAGTCGGGTTCCGGCCCGCATGGCGGAAACATCTAACTGGCTCATGCGCTCGATGGCCGAGTGCGCCATCGTTCGCCTGAGCCAAGTTAGCTGTTCCGCCATCCCGCGGGCCGCCACACCCTTTTTTAGCCGAGTTTTTCTTTGACGATGCGGTTCACAAGCCCACCGTCTGCTTGGCCTTTGACTTTTGGCATCAAGGTCTTCATCACCTTACCAAAGTCACTCTTGCCAGTTGCGCCGACTTCTTGAATGGTCTCCTCGACCAGCGCCGTGACAGCCGCTTCATCCAGTTGGGCTGGCAGGTAGCTTTCAACGATCTTGATCTCGTTTTCCAGCGGCTTGACCAGATCCTCACGATTGGCATTTTGGAATTCGACAAGGGATTCCTTGCGCTGCTTCAACTCAGTGGAAAGCAGGGCCTTTTCGTCGTCTTCGGTGAGGTCGTGGCCAAGTTCGATCTGCTTGTTTTGCACGGCGGCCTTGAGCATCCGCACCGTGCTCAGCGTCTCCTTGTCGCGCGCCTTCATGGCCGTTTTCATCTGCTCATTCAATTGATCAACTAATGCCATAATTCCTCCTTGGGTGGGCGGTCCCACCCCTGTTTTTTTCGCAAAAAAACGCGCACCCAGAGGCCCGCGTTTTGTGGTTATTAGAACTTTTTGCGCTTGCGTGCAGCTTCAGACTTGAGCTTCCGCTTCACACTAGGCTTCTCGTAGAATTCCCGCTTCCGGTATTCGGCTAAGGTACCTGACTTGGATACGGTGCGCTTGAAGCGCCGAAGAGCATCATCGAGAGATTCGTTTTTCTTAACGACCGTCTTTGCCATATGATATCCCTCCCTCCGACACTTGTGTAACCACTGACAGATATCGTAAAGCCAACAGTTCTTGACCATTATATATGAACAGCAAAACCGCGTCAATATTGGATTGTCGTTTTTTTGTGAGCGGGTGCACGATTTTTCTCACCTACGTGGTCGACGCGCACAATATGGTATGATAACGGTATCTTAACACTTGGAGGCACGAGATGGCAGAAGAACTGAACCTTTACATCATCTCCGATTCGATCGGCGAGACCGGTCTGAAACTCGCCCAGGCTGTGGCGGCCCAATACGGCGATCGCACGGCGCACTACATCCGCTTCCCGTTTTGTCACGACGAGGAAAAATTGATGCAGACCATCGAGCAGGCCAAAGCCGACCGCGGCATTGTGATCGCGACCCTGGTCACTCCTGGCCTCAGCAAGCTCGCCCGCGGTTACGCCAAGCAACAAGACGTGCCGCTGATCGACGTGATGACGCCAATGCTAGATGCCGTCACCACCCTTACCGGCGAGGCACCAAGCGGCGTGGCTGGCGCGGTGCACGACCTAAATGAAAAATACTTTGATCGCATCTCAGCCATGGAATTCGCCGTGCTTTATGACGATGGCAAGGATCCGAAGGGTTTTTTGGAAGCCGACATCGTCCTGCTTGGCGTGTCGCGGACCAGCAAGACCCCGTTGTCGCTGTTTTTAGCCAACCGGAACCTGAAAGTGGCCAACTTGCCGCTTGTGCCAAACGCTCACATTCCAGATGAGATCTACAAAGTCGATCCGCACAAGATTGTCGGCCTGACCACCGATGCGTCTGTCCTCATGGAATTTCGCCGCCAGCGCATGATCGCGTATGGGCTCAATCCGGACACCGCCTATTCTGCCCGCGACCAGGTCAGCGAGGAGCTCGCCTTTGC
Organism: Lacticaseibacillus mingshuiensis; assembly: GCF_016861785.1. GTDB lineage: Bacteria > Bacillota > Bacilli > Lactobacillales > Lactobacillaceae > Lacticaseibacillus > Lacticaseibacillus mingshuiensis. Next base: position 25,166 of record NZ_BOLS01000001.1, on the reverse strand, counting down.
CGACCGCCTGTATCAGAAGCTCGGCTGCATGGTGATCAACACCGCCCAGCGCTCGATTGAGGAAACGGCCACGCTGATTCTGGAGCACATGGGTATCGACGAATTCGAGACCGGCGCCAAGTAACTCACTTTAGATAAAAATCATTCCAGGGAGGTCCTCATGCGAAGGGCCCCTTTTTCTTGGCGAAAATTATTATTTGCGGCCAGCTTTTGCCGGTTTGATGGTCCTAAAAACCAGTGAGGACACCGTGTGACGCCATCCCAAAAGTTTTCGGATGAGATCCCGGGCGTGCGCCATTTGTGCCGTTACTTTTGGTCAAGCGGTGACGGAATCGACACGGGGACTTTTTCAAAGGTGGCACAACCCAACGTCACGAGATGATTGCTCGATTCGCATATTATTTGAAAATAGTCTCAATTCTTTGGATTCAACATCTCTCGGTCAGTCCCCCATTTGCTACCTTAAAGTTGACCTGTTTTGGTAAAAATAGTGAAGGCGCCGAAAAATATTTTTTTTGCTCGAGATTGTTGCCTTGTCAGCGTTTCTAGCCTGTGCAAAAAAAATTATCTCAAAATCTCGATCACATTTTACGGCGCCCACTCGCTTACTATAGTGTAAGGGGAAGGAAGGTGGCTCCTTACCGACGTCCGGATGAGCATGCCCCAAGTGGAGACTGTCGCATGCATATTCATTCGACTCCATGGGCGGTCGGGGGAAACAACACACCTTCAAAACGCGCGTATGTACAACGCGCATTCAGCACCACCCGCACCACGGGAGCCCGGGTTCCCATAATAGTCTTTCATCAAACTGTCGTGCAGCCCACCTTCGTTTGCAGGACCAGAGTGCGGCCCAACGTGACATGGACGCCCAACTCTTCGGAGGAGGGAAGGTCATCGACCCTACAAAGCCTATATATCTATCCCCCTGCACCAGCGTCCGATATGGCGGCGACTCAAAGATCCAACAATGATGAAAGACGCTCGGTTCGCCTCGGCGAGCCAGAAATGTTGCTCTGTCCCCGGCGGCAACGCCTTGTCACGCTCTTTGACAGCTGAATAAGATCTACCGGCATCCACACAAATGTCGTGCAGCCCACCTTTGTTTGTAGGACTGGAATGCGGCCCATCTTGAGCCGGACGCCTGCTTCTTCGGGAGTGGGAAGGTCACCGAAATTCTAAGCCTACATGACCTAAGCTTACTGCACCAGCAATCGATATGGCGGCGGCATGGATGCCAACCAAGTTTCAAAGAGCAATGTATTCACACAAGTTGCGACTGGCGAGGGCCTGTCGTTCGCAACTTGTGTGGCCCCCGGTCTGGTCAAAGGCCCGATCGGATCGGGGGTACATAGATGCGCTCATCAGATGCGACGATCAATGGGGCCTACGACTGTCGGCAACAGAATCAAAAAGGCCCGGCAAAAACACCGGGCCGATCAATCATCTGTTCAATTTTAGCTAGACCTTTGGCGAAAGAACATGCGGCACTACGCCTCTGCCAGCGCGGTCAACTCCTCTGGCTGGAACACGCCTGTTTTCAGCCAGTTCAACTCCACGGCATACGGCGCGTGTTTGTGTTTGGGGTCGGTTCCGACATACGGCGTCTCAAGAATTTTCGGCAGATGTGCGAGCTGGGGGTGATGCGCGATGGCATACAGTGCGTCAAAGCCGATCGACCCCATCCCGATGTTGGTGTGACGATCTTTGTGTGCGCCCTGAGGATTTTTCGAGTCGTTGAGGTGGATGATCGCCAGTTTATCGAGGCCGATCACGTGATCGAATTCGTTGAGGACGCCGTCAAAATCATCGCGGACCGGATAGCCGGCGTCGCTAATATGACAGGTATCCATGGTCACCATCACCTTGTCCTGGTGGTCGACTCGGTCGATGATCGCGGCCAACTCCTCAAACGTCCGCCCGACTTCTGTGCCTTTGCCCGCCATCGTTTCAAGCGCGATGGTGACGTGCTGGTCAGCTGAAATAATTTCGTTGAGGCCGCGGGCGATCTGCGCAATGGCAGCCGGGGCGCCGGCGCCAACATGTGCGCCGGGATGAAATGGCATGCTGTAGGCGTGCAGCGCCTCGGCGCGCGCAACCTCCTCTTGCATGAACTGCACCGCAAATGGGTAATTCTCGGGCTTGATCGTGTTGCCGAGATTGACGATGTAAGGCGCGTGAATCACCAAGTGCGACAACCCGCCGGCCGCCATTTCGGCGAGGCCTTCCGGAATCCGCATCTGATCCGTGGATTTACGCCGCGTGTTTTGCGGGGCGCCGGTATAAAACTGCAAGGTGGTGGCGCCGTAACTTTCAGCTTCCTCGACGGCGCCCAGAAACATCCCCTTGCCCGACATACTGACGTTGGCGCCGATCAACAAGTCATCCATGTTTGCCCTCCTGATGAAAAAAGCGGCACCTGGCCGCTTTTTCGTGCGATCTGTATGAACGCGTCGAACTGATCTAAAGACTAAAGACGTGCTGCACTTATAGCGCAAGATCAATCCGCTTTTGGCTCGTAAAAATGCCCCATGATCTTAACGGATTCGGTGATGGACACAAAAGCATATGGGTCCGCCTTGCGCATCGCCGTTTCCAGTTCGTACATTTCAGCGCGGGAAATGATCGTGAACAAGATCGTCTTTTCCTCGTGGCGGAAGGCCCCTTCTGCATCGTGGACGATGGTGATGCCGCGCCGCAGGGTGTTTTGAATCTCATTGACGACGGCCTTGGGGTGCTCCGTGACGATCATCACCTGCATCCGCTGCTGGCGGGTGAACAGCGAGTCGATCACCTTGCCATTGATGAAGATCGCCATCGCGGAATAAAGCGCGTGCGGCCAGTCATTGACGAAGCCGGCCAGGAAAATGATCAAGATGTTGAAGGCGATGTTCACGGTGCCCACGGTGGTGCCGGTCTTGCGGCGCAGCACGATGCCAATGATATCCAGGCCACCGGTCGACAAGTTATTGCGCAGCGCAAATCCAGTACCCATCCCGTTGATCAGCGCGCCGAAGATCCCGCAGACGATCGGGTCCGTGGTCAGCGGTTTGAGGCCGCCCAGCAGGCGAATCATCACAGTCGAAAAGACGACCGCCAAGAACGTGAACATGGTGAAGCGGTGGCCGATCTTTTTCCATGCCAGAACAAACAGCGGCACGTTCAACAGAAACAGCAAGGTCCCGGTCGAAAAAATATCGGTGCTGGCAATTGGGCCAAACGGTGTCGCCACTTTGAAATAGAACCACTTGCGGACCACGGTGGCCAGCAATTGCGCCGCCCCTGTGATGCCGCTGGCGAAAACGCCGGCGGGCTCCCAGAACATATTCAGTCCCACCGCCACACAGATACTGTAAAACAACGCGGCGGTGAGCCGACTTGAGTTTTGATGACGACGGATCAAGCGATCGATCTCTTGCATGATTATCCTTTCCCTGATTCAGTGTGCATTCAGTATAACACGCAGGGACTACTTCAAGCCGCAAAAATAGCGAGTCAGCCGCTGCCGATTCGCCATTATTTGTGCGAGAATTGTTCAGCCATGCCAGTGGGCGCGTTTGAACTGCGCGCGCCCGCCTTCTTCTTCCATCTCATAGCGCAGCGGATTTTTCTTATAAAACTGCTGGTGATAGCTCTCCGCCTGATAAAATGGCTGAGCGGGTTCGATGGTCGTGACGATCGGCTTATCGAATTTCCCAGATGCCTCGAGTTTGGCCTTGGAAGCTTCCGCGGCTTCTCGCTGCGCCGGCGAGTTCACGAAGATCACCGGCCGGTAGCTGTCGCCGCGATCCTGGAACTGGCCCATCGCGTCAGTGGGATCCGTCTGGCGCCAATAGATCTCGACCAGTTGCGCATAGGTGATCACGGCCGGGTCAAACGTGATCTTGACCGCCTCCGTGTGGCCGGTGGTCTCGCTGGCCACCTCGCGATACGTCGGGTTGGCCACATGCCCGCCGGTATAACCGGACACGACCGACACAATGCCGGGCTGGCGGTCAAACGGCTGGACCATGCACCAGAAACACCCGCCGGCAAAAATTGCTGTCTCTTCTGCCATCAGCGCGCCTCCTTGAAAAGACTGCGGTACTCGCCGTAACCCGCCTTGTCCAGATCCGCGACGGGAATGAACCGCAACGCCGCCGAGTTGATGCAATAGCGCAGGCCGCCTTGATCTTGCGGGCCATCCGTGAAGACATGGCCGAGATGCGAGCCGGCGTCTTGACTGCGGACCTCAACGCGCTCCATGCCAAAGCTCTGGTCGCGGTGTTCCTTCAGTTTGCCGATCGGCTTCGTGAACGCCGGCCACCCACACCCCGCATCATACTTATCCGCCGAGGAAAACAGGGGCTCGCCGCTGACCACATCCACATAAATGCCATCTTGATAAAAATCATCATACCGTCCGGAAAATGGCCGCTCCGTAGCGGCGTGCTGCGTGACTTCATACTGTTCAGGCGTCAGTCGTTGCTTCAATTCGTCATCTGTTTGCTTCATCTTCCTCACCTCGCGTCCAGTATACCAATTCCCGTCTCGGTTGTCAGCAATTTAGTTGTACATATGTTAATGTTTGCAAAAAAAAACCAGGAACCGGCCATCGTGCGCCGACTCCTGGTTATTTGCGCGGTCTGCTAGCCACGGGCCAGTGCCTGAAGCGCCAAGCGGGTGGCCACCTCCCGCGCGCCTAGCCCAAACGTGCGGGCATCATGATGGCTTGGATCCGCCAGTGAGTCACCGGTGAACAGCAACTCGGCGAACCGCACGTCGCGATACCGCGCACACGACGCCAGTGCCGCCGCTTCCATTTCCACGACCGTGACCCCTGCCGACAGCGCCTGCGCGATCTGCGCCGGCGTTTCGCGGAAAAAGGCATCCGTGGTCCAAGTCTTCACGCGCTCGACCGGGCTGCCGAGCGCCAGCAGTTGGCTCGCCACGCGCTCGCCAAAGCCTGCCTCAAACACAATGCTGGGCGCAGCCGGCAAATAATGATAGGAGGTGCCTTCATCCCGGAGCGCCTCGCTCACCAGCAGTAAGGCCCCCTCCTCGCGCGCAGTCAAGGTCCCGCAAGACCCAACCGCCACGATCTCACGGGCACCGTACGCAATCACAAATTCCAGCAATTGCGTGGCAGCCGGCGCTCCCAGTGGCGCACGGCACAGCCCAATTTTCTCACCGGCCACCTCAAGCCCCCAAATGGGGAAGGTGTTGCTGACGGTCTCAAACACCGCCAGCTGCTGGGCAGAATATTGCTGGCACATGGCCGCGATCGTGTCCTCGCCCACAAACGCAAACACAAACTTGGCCGGAAAATTGAATCCTTCATCGCGAAACGGTTCGATCACCGCTTTGGCGCGGCCCGGAAACCCCAGGGGCAAAAATCGATCGTCAGTCATGTCACACCTTCTTTTCCAAATTCAGAGCACCAGGTTTGTTGACCAGAGCACCAGGCTTTTCCCATCAGCCTCCGCGGCCCATTTTCGGCGAGAACAAAACGGCGCCGACCCTGCGCCTGTTGCGCGAGCCAACACCGCTTTTTCAAATCAATGCTTATTCCGTCAGCTGATCATCGGCTGCGTGAGCCTTGTCTGGATCGACGCCGCCGCGGACCTCGATGCCAAGATCCTTCAGCTGCACATCCGCAACCGGGGTCGGCGCGTTCGTCATCGGCTCAGAGGCCTTGGAGTTCTTCGGGAAGGCGATCACGTCGCGAATGTTGTCGCGGCCGAGCAGCAACATCACGAAGCGATCCAAGCCGATCGCCAGACCACCATGCGGCGGAAAACCGTATGTCAACGCGTCAAGCAGGAAGCCAAATGCCTTTTGCGCGCGTTCTGGGGTGAATCCTAACGCATGCAGCATTTTTTCCTGGATCTCGCGCGTGTGGATACGAATCGAGCCGCCGCCAAGTTCGTCCCCGTTCATGATGATGTCGTAGGACTGGGCATGGGCGCTGTGCGGATCGGTGTCCAAAAGCGGCACATCCTCTTCGTTTGGCATCGTGAATGGATGATGGGCCGGAACCCAGCGTTCAATGCCTTCATCGTATTCAAACAGTGGCCAGTTGACGACCCAGCAGAATTCGTAATCGTCGGAATCGATGAGGCCGAGCTCCTGGGCAAAATGCACCCGCAGGTAACCCAGACTGGCCGCAACCACGGTCGGCTGATCGGCGACAAACAAAATCAGGTCGCCGGCATTGGCTGCCACGGCGCGCGTCAAGTCACTGCCATCGCCGAAGAATTTGGCGATCGGACCAGAGATGCCGTCGTCGGTGACTTTGAGCCAGGCCAAGCCTTTTGCACCAAAGCGTTTGATGTAGTCCTGCTGCTCATCGATCTTTTTGCGGGAATACTTCTCCGCCCCGCCCGGCACCACGATGGCGCGGACTTGGCCGCCATTGGCAACGGCGCCGCTGAAGACCTTGAAGTCTGAGTCCGCGACTAGCGCGGAGACATCTTGGATCAGCATGCCAAAGCGCAGATCCGGGCGATCGGAGCCGTATTGATCCATGGCGTCCTGCCACTGAATGCGGCGGAACGGCAACTTAACGTCGATGCCTTTGACATCCTTCATCACGCGGGCGATCAGGCCTTCCGTGAGGGTCTGAATCTCCTCTTGATCAAGGAAGCTGGTCTCCATATCGATCTGGGTGAATTCAGGCTGACGATCGCCGCGCAGATCCTCATCGCGGTAGCAGCGCGCGATCTGATAGTAGCGGTCAAACCCGGCGCCCATCAACAGCTGCTTGAACAGCTGCGGGGACTGCGGCAAGGCGTAAAAACTGCCTGGGTAAACGCGAGACGGCACCAGATAGTCACGCGCCCCTTCAGGCGTGGATGCCGTCAGCGTTGGCGTCTCAATGTCAAGAAAGCCGTTGTCGTCGAAGAAATGGTGGACCGCCTGCATCACCTTGCTGCGGGTGATGATCGCCTCTTGCATTTCCGGCCGGCGCAAGTCGAGGTAGCGATACTTCAGCTTGGTCTCTTCGGTGGCGTTGACGTTGTTGTCAATGTCAAACGGCGGCGTCTTGGCCTTGTTCAAAACAGTCAGGCTGCTGCATTCCACTTCGATCTCGCCGGTCTTCATCGCCGCGTTTTTGGCCTCGGCCGCGCGGGCTTTGACCACGCCAGTTGCCTCGATCACATATTCGCTGCGGACATCTTGCGCGATCGCCAACGCATCGGCGCCGAATTCTTGTGAAAACACCAACTGCACGATGCCATGAATGTCGCGCAGATCGATGAAGATCAAATTCCCGAGGCTGCGGCGTTTTTGCACCCAGCCCTTCAAGGTCACCGTCTGATCGATATCACTTGCCCGGACATCACCGGCATAGATTGTGCGTTTACTCATGATCTGCCTCCAATAATTCCTCATAAAGCTGCTTAAAGTTTGTGCGTAGCTCCGCAAACGCCACTGGCTTTTGCGCACCGGTGGCCATGTTCTTGACCTGCACCGTTTCGCTGGCCAATTCTTCTTCGCCGATGGTCAAGGTCAGCTGCGCATTTTCCTTGGCTGCGGACTTGAACTGGGCCTTGGCTTTGCGGCCGAGAAAATCCATGTCAACGGCATAGCCCTGCTGGCGAATCGCATGCGCCAGCTGCAAGGCGGCGGCGTTGGCCTTATCATCGATGGTGACCAGGTACACTGGCAAGCTAGTCGTGACGGTCTGTTTTTGCATCAGCAGCATCACGCGCTCAACGCCCATGCCAAAGCCGATGCCAGGCGTCTCAGGCCCGCCGAGTTCCTCGACCAAGCCGTTGTAGCGCCCGCCGGCCAAAACAGTGGTGAAGCCGCCGTCGAAGACAGGGTCATCGCTCATGATCTCGAAGATCGTGTGGTTGTAGTAATCCAGGCCACGCACCATGTCGGCATCGATCTCGTATTGAATGCCGAGGCCATCCAAGAAGCCGCGGACCGCGGAAAAATGGGCAGCCGCTTCAGGCGTCAGATAGTCGAGAATTTTCGGCGCGCCTTCGACGATCTCCTGGTCACGCTTATCCTTGCTGTCGAGGATGCGCAACGGATTTTTCGCCAGGCGGACCTTTGAATCGGCGGACAGTTCATCCTGATACGGGGTCAGGTACGCGATCAACGCGGCGTGGTACGCCTCGCGCGTGGCCGGGTCGCCCAACGTGTTGATCACCACTTTGAGGTTGCCTGCGCCCAGTGCCTTGAGAAGGTCGCTGCCCAGCGCGATCACTTCAGCGTCCAGCGCCGGGCTATCGACGCCGAATGCCTCGACGCCGAATTGGTGAAATTCGCGCTGGCGGCCGCTTTGGGGACGCTCATAGCGATACATCGGACCCATGTAATAGACCTTGTATGGCTTGGCGAACTCCGGCCCGTACAACTTATTTTCCACATAGGCACGCACCACGCCTGCAGTGCCTTCTGGACGCAGCGCCATTTTGCGGCCGCCTTTGTCCTCGAAGTCATACATTTCCTTCGTCACGATATCGGACGTGTCGCCTGACGAGCGGGAAAAGACTTCGTAATTTTCAAACAACGGGGTGCGTACTTCCTGGTAGCGATACGCGTCAAACACGCGCCGGCCGATTGCCTCGGCCCGCTGCCACAGCTCACTTTGGCCAGGCAGAATGTCGGCTGTGCCTTTTGGTCGTTGATAACTCATTGTCGTTCCTCCATTTATTTGCAGGTGCAAAAGAAAACGCACCCCTCGATTTGTCGAAGGGTGCGTTGCACGGTACCACCTTACTGTTTCACTTAGCCATAACGGCGGCGACCGGAGCGGATCTGCCTCAGAAGTGTCTTTTCGACCTATCCCGGCTTTCACCAATTCCCGGGTCGCTTATGGCGGTCTATCCTACTTCGTCTTGGGCACTGCAATATTTAGGTTCAGCATACGTTTTTAATGAAAACTTGTCAATGATGCATCGGGCAAACAACAGCAAAAACATTGGCGTTGCCCCGGGTGGGCTTCGACCAGAAATGGCTGGAACGCTCCCAAGTGACTTTAAGCCCGCAAAGGTCGCGGTCTTAAAGCTCACTTTCGGTGCAAGCGGCACAGCCATTTCTGGCTGAAGCCCGCCCGCCTTCTTCATCGACTCAACCATTTATTTTAGGAAAGCCGCACCGTGACAAAATTCTCGTCCCTCTGCCTTATCTGGCGCGGGTTTGGTATAATCGACGTATATCAGATGAGGACTGATGCGAATATGCGTTTCAAACAACTCAAAAAATGGCCGTTGATCGTGCTTTTTTCCCTACTGGTCGCGATCTCGGCGGCGACGACCACGGTGCTCGCCAACAATCAAACGCTGACCGTTCGCGCCTCAGTGCTCAACGTGCGGCTTGGCCCCGGGCTTGGCTATAGTGTGATGGGCCAGGTGCAAAATGGGACCCAGCTGACGGTGATCGATAAGGAGAATTCGTGGTACCAGGTGCGCCTCGCCGGCAATCGCATTGGCTGGGTCGCCTCTTGGCTGGTCGATCAAAACGAAGCAACGACCACCACGGCGCGCGTCGCGACGGTGGCTGGGCAGGTCAATGTCCGCCAATACGCGACCACGACGTCGAAGGTGCTCGGCACACTTGAGCCTGGCGACTCCGCGAAGGTGATCTATCAGGAAGGCGATTGGACCGAGATCGCGTATCAAAACACGGCCGCCTGGGTCTACACGAAGCTGATCAATATCACCAATCAAACGGTCACGTTGGAGGCGCCGAAGCAGAGTGCGGCCGTCGCGACGAAAGCTGCTGTCACGGTGGTCAAGGCCACCACCACGACCGCGGCCAATGTGCGCGAGGCGGCCGGCATCAACGCGCCGATCGTCACCCGCCTGACAAAGGGCCAAAGCGTCACAATTTTAAAACAATCCGGAGAATGGTATTACGTCCAGACCGCAACGGGTAAAAAAGGCTACATCGCCAGCTGGATCTTGTCGATGCCGGGCAGCGCGACGGCCAAGGCCGCAACCAGCCTGAGCGAGGCGACGATCGTGCTGGATCCGGGCCACGGCGGCACCGACTCCGGCGCCCAGTCCACAAGCGGCGGGTCGGAAAAGACGTACACGCTGGCATTGGCGAACAAGGTCGGTGCAGCGCTCAAGGCACAAGGCGTCAATGTGATCTACACGCGCAGCGATGACAGCTTCGTCGATCTCGCCCCGCGGCCGGCCGTTGCCGAAAAGGTCCACGCGGATGCCTTCATCTCCTTCCATTTTGACTCGACGCCAAACGCCAACACAGCGAGCGGCTTCACGACTTACTATTACAGCGTCAAGAAGGACAAGACGCTGGCCACCTACCTGAACAAGAGCTTCACAGGCTTGGGCCTGACCAATCGCGGCGTCGAATTCGGCGATTTTGAAGTGATTCGGGAAAATACGCAACCGGCTGTCTTACTCGAGATGGGCTACATCAACGATGATTCCGATTACGCCAAGATCAAGTCCGCCGCCTATCAGCAACAGATCGCCAGCGACATTGTCAGCGGCTTGACCAGCTACTTCAAGGCTGGCAACCATCAATAAGGATTCAAAAAAAGTCTCAGGTAACCGCGATGTGTGCGGCCACCTGAGACTTTTTTGAATCGCTTATTTCACTTGAAAAACGCCGGGATCTCATGCAGATGCTCGACTTGATGCGTCGCCATCGGGGCATCGTTGAGCCCATCGACGTTGAAATAGATCGTCTGGACCCCTGCCCGCTGCCCGGCCAAGACATCCAGCCGCCGATCCCCGATCATTGCGGTAACGTCCGGATTGAGCTGGTGCCGTGCGAGCAGGTAATTGATTGCGGCCGGATCTGGCTTGCGGGGCAGCTGAAGGCGCGCGGTGACGCCACCGAGAAACAGGTCGCGCAGGTCGTCTTTTGCCAGCAACGCCCATGCGCTATCATCGCGGTGCGTCATGAGGAGATTGTTGCCGCCAGCTTTGATGATGGCCCGCAACACAGCGGCTGTTTCGGGGTACGGCTTGGCCTCCAGCAGGCGCTGTTTTTCCCTGGCATGATAGGTCGCAAGCAGCTGGTTGCGGGTAGTGCCGAGCGCTGGTGCCACGCGGCCGGCGATGGCGAAAACAGAGGTCTCCTTGGCCTCGCGCAACAGTGCGGCCGAATCAATCGTGAGCCCGGCTTCTTGAAGGACGTCATGCAGCGCCGCCATCATCACGGGATAAGTGTCGTAAAGCGTGCCATCCAGATCCCAGATCGCATTGACCAGCATCATTTCGCCTCCGTGTCGTAACAGATCGTGACCGGGCCGTCGTTGACCAGTGCCACCTGCATGTCCCCGCCAAACTCGCCGGTCTCAACAGGCACGCCCAGCGCAATGAGGTCAGCGTTGAAGGTCTTGTACAGCGCCTCCCCCAATTCAGGCGGTGCCGCTTGGGTGAAACTCGGCCGGTTGCCGTGCGTCGTTTCGGCGTACAGGGTGAATTGCGACACGGACAGCACCGCCCCGTTCACGGCGGCCAGCGCGAGATTCATTTTCCCGGCGTCGTCGCTGAAAACACGGAGCTTGCTGATCTTCTCGGCGAGGAATTGGGCATCCTCTGCCGTATCGTGCGGACCGACGCCCAGCAACACCAAAAAGCCGCGGTCGATCTGACCCACGACTTTCTGCTCGATCGTGACGCTGGCGGATGAAACTCGTTGAACAATGGCGCGCATGTGGAATCCTTTCTGGCTGAGAAATCTGGACTTGCGGGCTGAGAATCTAGAATGAACTATCTGCTCAGACCTGAACGGCCCGCTACGCATCCTTTCTTAGTTGAGCTCCGCCGAGCAGCCTTTCCTATCCTTTCGACCTTTTCACTTCATACACATCTGGCACGTTTTTGATGGCGTCCATGAGGTGGTCGAGGTCGGCGAGATTGCGGATGCCGACTGTGACGTGAACGTCGGCCATTTTGTCGTGGTCGACGCGGCCGCTGACGTTGGAGAGGTTTTTGCTGTGCAGGTTGAGGACCTGGAGCACGTCGTTGAGCAAGCCGCCGCGGTTGTAGCCGTAGACTTCAAGGTCGGTGTCAAACAGCTGGGTTTGGTCGTTCATGTTCTGCCACTGGACGTCGATCAGGCGGCCGGCCATTTCTGGTGAGGATTGGACGTTTGGGCAATCGGCGCGGTGAATGGTGACCCCGCGGCCCTTGGTGACGTAGCCGACGATCGGATCGCCGGGCACAGGGCTGCAGCATTTTGCCAGATGGACCAGCAGGTTGTCGACGCCTTCGATGACCACGCCATCGTCGGTGCGACTGGTTGGTTTTTTACCTTCCCGCTGCAGGGTCGTGACCTTTTTGTTTTGGTCGAGCATCGCCTGCTCGCGTTCCTTTTGGTCGGCGGCCTCTTTTTCCTTCCGCGCCTTTTCGGTCAGGCGATTGGCCACGATCTTCGCGGTGTATTCGCCGTAACCGATCGCGCTCATCAGCTCCTGTTCAGTGTTGAAATTGAGCTTCTTGAGCAGCTCGACCATCGCCGGCTTGCCATTTAAAAAGTCCTTCGGCAGGTAGCCCATGTCTTGCAGCTGGGATTCCAGGGCGTCGCGGCCCTTATCGGCGTTTTCGTCCTTATCCTCCAGCTTGAAGTAGCGGCGGATCTTGTTGCGGGCGCGAGAGGTGTAAGCCAGGTTGACCCAGTCGCGGCTTGGGCGGCTGGAGGAATTGGTCAACATCTCGACAATGTCGCCGTTTTTCATTTGATAATTCAGCGGGACGATCTTGCCGTTGACCTTGGCGCCAACGGAATGGTTGCCGACTTCGGTGTGGACCATGTAGGCAAAATCCAGTGGTCCTGACCCCTTTGGCAGCTCGTAGACATCCCCGCGCGGCGTGAAAACATACACGCGATCGGAGAAAATGTCGCCTTTGACGCTGTCCATAAAATCATGGGCGTCTGTGCTTTCGTCTTGGATCTCCAAGATCTCACGGAACAGGTCGATCTTGTTGCCGGCGTTGTCGTATTGGACCTCGGTCGTTTGGCCTTCCTTATACGCCCAGTGCGCCGCGACACCAAATTCGGCGACGTGGTGCATTTCTTCGGTGCGAATCTGAACTTCAAGCGGTTTGCCTTTTGGCCCGATGACCGTCGTGTGCAGCGACTGGTACATGTTGGCCTTTGGCATCGCGATGTAGTCCTTGAAGCGGCCCGGCATCGGCTTCCACTTGGTGTGAATCGCGCCCAGCACCGCATAGCAATCCTTGATGGTCTCGGTGATCACGCGCACCGCCAACAGATCATACAGTTCATCAAACTGTTTGTGCTTGTCGCGCATTTTTTTATAAATGGAGTAAATGTGCTTTGGCCGGCCGTAGATCTCGTATTTGATGTTGAGCTCGGCCAGAGCCTGTTTGATGTCGACGATGGCCGAGGCAATGTAGGCTTCCCGCTCGCCGCGTTTTGACTTCATCAACTGGGCGATGCGGTAATACTGCTGGGGGTTGAGGTAGCGCAACGAAAGGTCCTCAAGCTCCCATTTGATGGCACTGATCCCCAAGCGATCGGCTAGTGGGGCGTAGATCTCCAGCGTCTCGTTGGCGATGCGGCGCTGTTTGTCGGGGCGCAGGTGCATCAAGGTGCGCATGTTGTGCAGGCGGTCGGCCAATTTGACCAGAATCACGCGCATGTCTTTGGCCATCGCCAACAACATTTTCCGGTGATTCTCCGCGAGCTCGTCTTTGTGCGCGACATAGGTGACCTTGCTGAGCTTGGTCAGGCCGTCGACGATCACCGCGGTCTCTTTGCCGAAAACTTCCTGGATGTCGCCAAGGGTAATGTTGGTGTCCTCGACGACATCATGAAGATACCCGGACGCCACGGTGACCGGATCCATTTTCAAATTGGCTAGAATACCGGCGACTTGCACCGGATGAATGATATATGGCTCGCCGGACTGACGTTTTTGATCTTTGTGCACATAAGCGGCAAAGTCGTACGCCTTTTTCACAAAAGCCAGATCCTGTTCATTCATGTACGCTTCGCACATGGTCATGACTTGGGCTTGGCTCAATTCTTGTTCTTCCGCCATGATTGACCCCCCTGATACAAGAAAAGCACGCGTTCGTCTGCGTGCCCCTTCCCGTCGGTTTCAGATAGCTAAATTATACTGAAATCTGCCAAAAAAGCTAGTCCTTCAGCCAAGCAAGCAGGCTGAGGACCAGGTAGATGCCGGCAAACCAATAATCGTACTGGGCAAAGCGCCAAAAGACCATGCCGGCAAACAAAACTGGCATGAGCAGCACCCACCAGAGCTTCAGGCTGTGTTTCTTGATCGTGCGGCCGATCCACAAAGCCAGGCTCATGTCGATCAAAATAAACAGCACAAAGACGCGCTCGGGCACGCTGATATGGAGCCAGCGAAACGGCCATGGCAAGATCACGGTGGTCAGGACACTTAATAAAACAAGCAGGCCGCTGGGCGACTTGCACCAATTCACGAATTTACTCATCAGACGCTCCCTGTAATTCAGTCAATGCCGAAACGGCGCTCAGCAGATAAAGCGGCGCCGTTTCGGTGCGTAAAATGCGCGGCCCAAGCCCCGCAGCGAGAAAACCAGCTTCGCCAAGGGTGGCCACTTCTGCCGGCGTCAGCCCACCTTCTGGCCCAAAAACGACCGCCAGCGACTTGGGGTGCGCGGCCAGCGTGGTCGCCAGCACCGCACGTTCCCCCAACTTGGCACTTTCTTCATAAGCCACCAGCTTGGCTTCTTCGGTGGCCGCCGCCACCGAAGCCAGTCCTGCAACATAGCCCACCGCCGGCACCACGGCCCGGTGGCTCTGTTCCGCGGCGCCTTGCGCGATCGCGACAAGGCGGGCCAGCTTCCGGTCGACCTTTGCAGCCGGCCATTTTGCCGTTGCCCGGGTGCTCGGGAAAAAAGTGACGGTGCTGGCCCCGAGCTCGGTGGCTTTTTGCACGATCCACTCGGCCTTGTCGCCTTTGGGCAGGCCACAGAACAAGTGAACACTTAAAGGCAATTCTACTTGTCCGGGGACCGATTCGTCAATGTGCACCGTCAGCGGCGTCACATCGACGATCGTCGCCCGAACCACGGCACCTTGGCCATCTGCGAGTTCAAGCGCGTCACCGACCTGCATCCGCAGCACCTTGATGGCATGATCGGCCACGTCACTTGGCAGCGTTAGCGTCGCGTCAACAGGCAGCGCCTGCGTCACAAAAAATCGCCGCATGTCAGGCCTCCTTGGGAATACGTTGGGCGACAAGCGCGGTCCAATCACCGGCCTGCTGCAAGACCGCGACCTGCATCCCTGACTCGTGCAGGGTCTGTGTGATCACTGCCACCTTGTCGTGGAAAATACCCGACAGCAGAAGTTTGCCGTCCGGTTTGAGCACAGCCGGCACCTGCGGAATCAGCGGCACCAACACCTCCGCCAAAATATTGGCGAGCACCAGATCCGCTTGCGGCATGGTGGCTGTCAGTCCGTCCGCAACGACCACATCGATGCCCGTCAGCGCATTGCGCGCGATGTTCGCCTCCGCATTCGCGACGGCCTTGTCATCGATGTCCGTGGCCAAGACGTGCTTGGCCCCCAGCATCCGCGCGGCAATGGCCAAAATACCGGAGCCCGTACCGACATCCAGCACCTCCTCCCCACCACGCAGGCTCTGTTCCAAAAGACCCAAGATCAAAGCGGTGGTGGGATGACTGCCGGTGCCAAATGCCTGGTCGGGGTCGAGCCGGATCAATTTTTCATCTGGGCATGTCGGCTGATAGTCCAGCCACTCGGGGACGACGGTCAAAAAACGGGTCAGCCGCAGCGGGCGGTAATATTGCTTCCACGTGTTAGCCCAAGTGGCATCGGCCAGCAGCGCAGTCGTCACCGTGCCGGCACCCTTGGCTAACCCGAAGCTCGGCAATAGCGCGACTTGCGCCAGCACCGCAGTTTGAAGCGCCGGAGCATCGACCTGGTCGTTGAAATAGCCGGTGACCCGCGCCCCCTCTGTCAGATGCGGAATGAGCGCAGGGTCGATCGGCTCGCCGGCGCCTGTGACGAGCGGCTGGCGAAAATCGGCGCTGTCTTCGATCTGCACGCCTTCTGCGCCGCGCTCAAGTAGCATGTTGGCGACCGCGTCGACCGCCTCAGTGCTCGTTGTGACATGAACCATCAACCAAGCCATGCGCGCCTCCTAATACTTTGGGTACGGGTAAAACGTCTGCTTCGCCGCTTCCGGCTGCGCTTCGACCGCCGCCTGGTAGGCCGCATTGTCGAACTGCAGGGAAAATGTTTCGGCGTCGCTGGTGCCATCGACAAAGTCCAGCAGGTCGCTTTCGCCATCATCAAGCAGCGTCTGGAGCTGATCAAACAGCGCCACAACCGCGGCCTGGCTGATGCCTTTTTTACCTTCAAACGGCACGACAGCCAGGTAATTGTCGGCATAGTCCTGACCGTTCATGCGCGTCGCGTCGTAAAACAGAATCGCGTCGGCATAATCCACTTCATCGCCGTCTTCAAGTGTTTGGCCGTCTTGGTCCTCCACTTCGTAGCCTTCCTTGGCCTCCACGTACATCGTCAGCTCCACTTCGATCACGTGAGCCTCTTTGTCCCAGTTCAGATCAAGGTCCCCGTCAAAGTCCAGGGCATCCATTTTATCGCCGATATAATCCAGCATGTTTTCTGTTTCGCTCATTGCCATCCTCCTCGTTGGTCGACCAACGCTCGTTTCATATCCGATACATATTGATTGCCTTGCACAAAAAAACGCAGTGGCGCGGTCGTCGCCTCGCCTTTGTTCGGCACCCCGATGCGCGGGGCCACGCCGATCGTTTGCGGCAGGCGCGCCGGCATCAGGCTCAAACACAGCCGGTTGCGATTGAGCAACGTGGCATTGTCTGCGCGCGTGAGGGCCAGCGCCTGGCACAATTTTCCCGGCCCATTGGTCAGCGCCGGCCCGCTCACCCCGCGCCGCTGGGCCATGAGAGCCAGGCCGGTCAGCGGCTCGAGCGCGCGAATCAGGACGCATTGCGGCACCGCCTTTGCCTGGGTCACCAGCTTTAGGAGGCAATACTGCCGCATCTGATAGACATACACCGTGCCTGCCGCGTCATACAGCGCTGAATTCCGCGGGGTGCGCCGTCCTCCAAATGCGTGCGCCGCGCGATCGCCTTCGCCAAGGTAAGCCTCTGTTTCAACGATCAGCCCTGAGCAAGCGCCCACTGTCAGCACACAACCCAGCAGGTCCCTCGCCGACGTGATCGTCGGTTGATTCTGCAATTGATCTTCGACCGTCATTTTCACAATTTCTATCATAGGCTATGCGCCGGGCCAGGAAAAGCGGATTTCGCGATGGCGGCCGGCGCCGGCGAATTTTTCCCAGGGGTTGAAACTAGTCCTTTGCCCAAAAGATCACTATAATAGGTAAAAAGACGCCTGCGGGCAAGGAGGAACATCATGGCTGAAAATAATGCACTGCGTCATCTGATCTCAGATGCGGCGGATCAACTCACCTCGGAGCTGTACACCGACGATAAGGTTCAAGACCGGGTCAAGACCTGGGAAAAAGGCACCCCGAATCCGTCCGCGGCGGAGCAATACGCCTACTTGATGGCGGAAAACCGCAACTACGCCGAAGAACTCGTGTATCGCGTGCTGGCCAAGATGGCGGATGACGGGCTGCTCAAGACGCCGGAAGAACCGTAAGCTGGCGGGCCGCATGGAGACCGTGGTTCTGACCGCAAAACTGCTGCGGCAAAAGCCCGCCCTGGTGACTTGGGCGACAACTCTTTTGAATAAGGTCCACTGGCAAGCCGGCCCCCATTTGGCGAAGCTGCTCGCTGGCGCCGGCCTGAAAAAAACGGAATGCGTCATTCTATTGCTACAGAATGACGCCTTGATCGGTTTTTGCGCCTTGGTTGACCAAGACATCGTGCTGGACACCGGCTACTCACCGTTTGTGTCCTCTGTTTATGTGGACCCTGCTTATCGCGGCCAGGGACTGAGTATGACCCTCGTCGGCCTGGCGGAACAGCGCGCCCAAGCCGGTGGCGCGACGACGCTGTACATCGTCACCCAACACACGGGGCTGTACGAGCATCGCGGCTTCAAGCAGATCGGCGTCGGCAAAGACATTTTTGACCGGCCGATGCGACTGTTGGCGAAGCAGTTAGGGTAATGGGCTGCGGTCCGAATCACCCCACAGAAAAAGGCCAGTGCACACGCATGTTATTTCCGCATGCGCACTGGCCTTTCGTGTCTCATCAATTATTTTGTTGATCGCTCACTGATTTTTGATCGCGCTGAGGGCTTTGGCTGGGACATCGCCTTCGCTGATCGTCCATGGGCCATTCGTCACCCGTTTTTGCGAGATCTTCGCGCGGACATAGGTGCCCGGCGTCAGTGGCGTTGGGTCGGCGCTTTCCGGGCCATCGTATGTGAGCGTGGTCTTGTTGCCCGAGGCGTCGTAAAAGTCGAAGGTATATTTGATCATATAATATTGCTTCCCATTGACCTTATAATCGGTGCCCTTGGCCGTCTTCGATTTTTCCTTGACGCCTTCCGTCACCACGGCGTATGCGTCATGGCTGTGATACGTGGTGTCCCAGTAGCGGTACCCGACAAATCCGAGGGCAGCGATGAGAATCACCGCGATCAGCCCAGCAATTTTTTTCATTATTGTTTCTCCTTGTCTTTCGGTTGCGCCGCATCGCGCGGGTCGTGTCTTGCCGCAGACTGCTTGAACGCGGTCTGGAAGCGGTGGAATAGACTTGGGTCACTTTCGCGCGCCACCTTGACCATTTTGGCAAAATCATACGAGGTCGGATCGACGTCATTGCTTTTATTTTTATTGAACCACATTTTATTTTTCACCCTTCCACGCTCACCAGCCGGCGCCGCGTGCTGCGCATCAATAGCGCCAGTGCCAGCAGGTGCACGACCAGGATCACTGGGCTGTAGTTGGGAATCAACGCATACGCGATGTAGACGCAGACGCCCAGCGTGTTGGCGACCATGCCCAGTTTCGACGTCAGCGATTTCGCGTAACTGAGCACGTGCAGCGCCGCGCCGACCAAGTTGAGCCACCACCACTGCAAGGTCCAGGTGAACAACAGGTCGCCGCATGCTGGCAGGGAAAATTGATGTTGGACGACAAGCGACAGCGCCGCCGCCACCATGACGCCTGTGATGAATACCGCATACATGAAGCCATAAAGCGCGGGGAGTTTTACCAGCGAGAGTTTCACGTTCGCACTTCCTATGTCTTTAATGAATAACATAAGTATACAGAGTTACGCGGCGAAAACAAATCTCTTCAGCCCCCTTTGCAAAATAATAATGATTTGCTATACTGGTAAACGTTCTGGAGAGTTGGCAGAGTGGTAATGCAACGGACTCGAAATCCGTCGAACCGGTAACACCGGCGCGCAGGTTCAAATCCTGTACTCTCCTTTCAGTGCCTTTTTCAGAGTTTAGTTGGACCCGGAAATGCCGTTAAATCAGCGTTTCCGGGTTTTTGTTTTCGACTGTTTTAGAGTGAATTCGATACTGGAGTGCACAAAAAGGGCACAAAAAGGGCATCGCTCTCAACTTATTTTAATGACGCTTAGGATTGAGACCAAAAGACCGAGCGAACGTACTCAATAGAAAAATCATGAGGAGGCCAAATCATGCCAAACATTGAATCAAAAATAAGTGCCGATCTGCTGGCGAGACTGGAAGAAAATTCAAAGCATGAGCCAATGTTTGACCAAACGAATATTGCACAATTTGAAAAAAATATTGACCAGCTGCTAAATGACGAGCAAGTCGCTCTTGCCATGCGGTTGATGGCAGATGCATGAATTGCGAGAGCTTTTAGTTCGGGCTACGAGTAACCACCTTTGGGGCCATCGTGAGCAATAGACATTTGAGAAGTCAGCCCACCGGTTTCATCCTCTAGCATTTATATCCTTTTCCTAGGTACAATCGAAAACGCGGAACGCCCACGACAGGCATTCCGCGTTTTTGCGTTCACTGCTAAGACTACCGCCCGGTTTCCCGGTGATAAGCGGCTTCCTCCGCCGCCCAAGTCGCACGCGTTGTGTCGTCGATCTTGCGCAACACACGTGCCGGGTTGCCCACCGCGATCACATGGTCCGGAATGTCATGGGTGACGACACTTTCCGCGCCGATCACCACATCGCTGCCGATCGTTACCCCGGGGCAGATCGTCACATCCCCGCCGACCCAGACATGGCTTCCGATCGTGATCGGATGGCCATATTCAAGGTCGCGTTCGCGCACGTCATAACTGATCGGGTGGCCGGCGGTATACACGCCGACCCGCGGCGCGAACATCACGTTGTCCCCGATCGTGATCGGCGCCACGTCCAAAAAGATGCAGTCGTAATTGGCATAAAATTGTTTGCCAATATGAATATTCTTGGCGTAGTCCACCCGAATCGTCGGTTCAATATAAGCATCATGGCTCGGGCAATCGATCAGCTGATCCAACAGCGCTTTTTGCCCCGCCGCATCGTCTGTCTGATTATAAGCAGTCACAAGTTTGCGAGTCGCCGCACGCCGCGCCACCAGGTCTTTGTCTGGCGAATAATATAGTTTACCCGCGGTCATCCGGTCATATTCAGTTTCGGTCATTCATGGGCCTCCTCTAATTTTTGGCGCGAAAAATCGGCGTCTGTTTGTCTTTTTCATGATACCTCATTCGCGTGATCACGCCACATGACAGGTGTCATAAATGGGAAAAATAAATAACCAACGATTTTTAACTATTGTGTATAAATTATATTGATAATTAGTTTTTCGAGTGTTAGTCTAGGTGAGTAAGTTAATAGTTGAGCAAGGAGGCTTTCCTATGAGCACCGATGAATATGTCGCATCTGTTAATCAGCAACTCGAACGGCTTTTGGTCTATGAGACAGTCTTCAAGGAATACGTTCACACCTGCCGTAACATCGAAAAGGGGAACTGCTACGCAAGTGAAAGCCTGGCCCGGCTGCGGGATTACTACAGCAAGAACGTGCTACGCTTCAATCGTTTTGTCGCCCAGTGCGAAAAACTCCAGGCGCCGCGCGGATATGCCGCATTCAACCAGGCCTTGATCAGCGGATTGGAAGATATCCGCGCGGGGATCTTGATGACACTGTCTGCGATTCACGACAACGGCGTCGAACATCCCCGCTTTGAACAAGGGGTCGAAGAGCAGCAGCAAGCTCGCGCCGAGATCAACGAGGCATTTGCTCGCATCGAACCGCAGGCAGTGCTTTAACACTTACTATGGTCCATTTTGGTCCGTCACCAGGGAAAACGAACGCGAGCCTGCACGCAAATGCGCCGACCAGTCTCAGCTGCATGCGCCACTGATGCGTCTGCCGTTAGCCCGCGGCATGGGAGTCCCCCGCCGCTGTCCCGTACCAAATGCCAACAAACAAATAGCCGCAACGCACTGTTAAAAATGCGTTGCGGCTATTTGAGTTACCTCATTAACGATTGGTCTCTTCGGGCAACAAAATCGTCTGATTTTCACCATCATCGTAGGCCATCACCGTGTCCGGGAAGCTGTCGTCATAGGTGAAGTCCAGGTCAAAGGCCATTTGCGTGTCTTGGCCCTCTTCAGAAAAGCCGATGGTCAGCTGGCCGTCTGAATTCAGTAGGTCAAACCGGAGCAAATTGCCCAGTGGTAGGACCCCTTGCAGATTTTGATCAATGATCATCCACACGCTGTCGATGATCTCTCCTGGCAGATTGGCGATCACGCCATAGGTGGCAAACCGTGCTTCATCTCGTGAAAACATCAGGCATCCTCCTCTTCAAGCGCCGTGAAATCAGCGAACTGGGCGTCGCAGACCTTCAGTAGATCCGCCGGGGCTAACCCGACAGAGCGGCCGATCTTGCCAGCCGAGACGATGATCTCCGCTTCATCTTGGGCCTCAATGCCCAAATAGATCGGATAGTTATGCCGTGCATGGATCCCGATCGGCGTGTTGGCGCCATGCTCGTAGCCCGTGGTCTTCACCAGGTCCTTGAGCGGCACCATGCCGACTTTTTTGTTGCCGGAAACAGCCGCCAATTTTTTATAGGCAATGTGGCGATCAAGTGGCACGACCCCGACCACGGGACCGGTCTTGTTGCCAGTCAGCACAAGCGTCTTGTAAATGCGGTGCTCATCAACGCCGATATGGTCGACCGACAGCTGGGCGACATCTCCCGCTTCATGAGTGGGAAATTCATATGGGACATAGGCGATTTTCGCCTTATCGAGCATCTTTTCGACAAGTGTCTTGTCTTCTTTTTTGTGTTTGGCCATTTGCAGACCTCCCTCTGGTTATGCGCCAGTATAACTCATCAGCGTAAACATATCATGATCTTTGATCCGGTCGCGGCCGTGCAGATCCGACAGTTCGATCAAAAATGCGGTGCCGACGACAATGCCACCAAGTTTTTCCACGAGCTCAATGGTCGCTGCGATCGTGCCGCCTGTTGCCAGAAGGTCATCGCACACCAACACGCGCTGGCCTGGTTTGATGGCATCTTCATGCAGATACAAGGTCGCCTGGCCATATTCGAGGTCGTAAGAGGCGCTGACAGTCGGGCGCGGCAGCTTGCCTTTTTTCCGTGCCGGGGCGAACCCAACGCCGAGCTTATACGCCACGGGGCAGCCAACGATGAACCCACGCGCTTCAGGGCCGACGATCATTTCGACGCCTTTGTCCTTGGCATATGCGGCGATCTCATCGGTCGCGGCGGCATAAGCCTTGCCATCAGCCATCAGCGGCGAGATATCGCGGAACACGATACCTGGCTCTGGAAAATTATCAACACTGGCTACATAATCCTTAAAATTGATGCTCATATAAATCTTCCTCACATTCGTTATTCAAGCAGAAGCCGTTTCGCCAGGCTCGCGCGATCATCTGTCTGCAGGTGCTGCGCTAACGCCAAAAAGGCCTCGCGCGCTTGATACACAGTCGCAGTATTCAACGCGCGGCGGGCGGGCGCTGCCACCACCGTGATCAGCGCACCCTCAATTGTAACAAATCCAAGCTCAAAAAACACCTGAACGGCAAAGATCACCTGCTGCACAGTCAAATGGACCTCGCGTGCCAGCGCCGGCAGATGGTGCTTATCAAATCCCGGCTGGCCTTGCAAAAACTTCAGCACCCGCCCGCACTCTTGCCGCGTTGGCAGGGCCACGAGTTCGGCGGCCGGCGCGGTGAAGATCACCCGCACTGGGGCGGTCAAGTTGGCGGCCAGGGTCGCCAGCTGCTGGTCCGAAGCCGGCAGATCCACCAGCACCGCATTGGCCAGCGGTGCAGTCACATCTTGGGCCATCACGACCGGCCCGCCGAAGAAATATTGAGTCGTTAATGTCTGTTTATGCTTGGCGTCAAAAAAGACATAAGTATACGCCCGGCGGAACTGCTCCCCACTTGGCTTGGGCAAGCGCATGTCGATCACGCTTGGCGCCGATAGCTGCCAGTCTTTGAGCTGAAGCTGCAAAGTGGTATTGCCCTGCCACGTGTTTTGGCCAAGACAGACCGCCAATTTTGCCTGGTCCGCATGACTCAGGGCACTGGCGTCTTGGCCGCGGCCAAATGCGATCACGTTAAGCCCATCTGCCTGAAACTTCAGATGCGCCCCTGTTTTGCCCAATTGGCGAATGTCGCCGAGTTGATGAGGCAAAAAACTGAACACTGGCTCCTCATTCCCCGGGCCAAAGGGGGCGAGCTGCCGGATCAATTGATAATTGGCAAGCGTGAGGTCACGCGCATCGACCTGTGCGGCGAGCGTCAGGGTCGGGCGCGGCACATCGGTGAGGGTCGTGGCGGCGGCCTGCTCCATCGCGTCATGCAGCGCAGGCAGATTGGCCACAGGCACCGTCAATCCGACCGCCATGTGATGGCCGCCAAAATGCGTCATCTGATCCTTGGCCGCATTCAGCGCATTGAAGAGATGATAGGCTTCGATCGAGCGGCCGGAGCCCTTCGCAGTTTTCCCATCTTCTTGAATGTTCAAGACCAAAGTCGGCTTGCCGGTTTCTTCCACAACATGGCTGGCGACGATGCCGAGCACCCCTTCATGCCAGCCGGTCTTGGCCAACACCAACGTTTTTGCCTGCTGATTGGCGGGCGTGGTCGCCATTGCCAAGGCTTCATCGGCGATCTGTTTGACCAGCGCCTGCCGCTGGGTGTTCAATTCGTTGACCGTGTGGGCCAGGGCCGCGGCTTCATCTTCGTCAAACGTCGTGAGCAGCGTCACCCCAGGCTTGGCCTCGCCCAACCGGCCCAGCGCATTGAGGCGCGGGGCGATGCCAAAACTGACCGAGGTCTCATCCACGGTCTTGGCATCGATGCCGGACGCCTGAAGCAGCGCCGCTAAGCCGATGCGCGGCTGGCTGCGGATCATGCGCAAGCCAAGCTGCACGATCACCCGATTTTCATCCGTCATGCCCACCAGGTCGGCAATGGTTCCAAGGGCGGCGAGGTCGATGCTTTCCAGCGGCGGCTCTCCCAGCAGCGCGGTCGCAACTTTGAACGCGACGCCGGCCCCTGAAAGATCGCTAAACGGATAATGACCGTCTGGATGGCGAGGATGCACCACCGCGACCGCCTTGGGCAAAACAGCCGGCAGTTCGTGGTGATCCGTGACGACCACGTCCATGCCACTGGCCATTGCCTTGTCGATCACAGCTGCGCCACCGACGCCGTTATCCACCGTGATGACCAGTTGCGTCCCTGTTTTTTGCAAATAATCGTAGACGTCCTGATTTGGGCCGTAGCCATCCGTGAATCGGTCCGGAATGAAGACCTCTGGCTCGGCGCCGATGCTTTGCAGGGTCTCAAGCATGATGCTCGACGCGGTCAACCCATCCACGTCATAATCGCCGTAGATCGTGATCTTCTCACCGCGCTCGATCGCCTGGGTGATGCGGGCGACGGCCTTATCCATGTCATGCAGTAGCAGCGGATCGTTCAGCCGGCCCACGTCCGGATTGCAAAAATTATCCAGCGCCTCCTTCGTCGTGATGCCGCGTTCAAGCAACAGTCGCGCTAAAAAAGGCGGGACCGCTAAGTCTGCCGCCAGCTGGTTCACTGCGTCTGCGGGTCGTGCCTGCAATTGCCAATCAAAAGTCGCCATCGCCATCGTCCTTTCTAACTGAACAAGTATAGCAAAGAAAACCGCGCATTTTAGAATCAAGTTAGCCACTGTCTCAAAATTTTTTGGACAATAAAAAACATCAAGAACAGATATCCTGT